>CBDCBW010000015.1:0-508734 GCA_965214485.1 Rhodothermales bacterium
CACCGCGCCGCCGCCGAGCGCGGCGAGCACGAGCCCGTCGCCCCACCCCCGCTCCGCCGAGGCGATCAGCCCGTACGTCAGCGCGCCGAAGCTGCCCGCAGCGAGCGCCGCCCCGAGCCCGTCGAGCCGCCCCGCCGCGTCGGCGTCTCTGCTCTCGGGCACCTTCCCCACCGCGATCCCGAGCGTGACGAGCGCCACCGGCACGACGACGAAAAACACCCACCGCCACGAGAAGGCGTCCACGAGCCACCCGCCGAGCACCGGCCCGAGGGCCGTCGTCAGCGCCGAGAACCCCGCCCACGTCCCAATCGCCCGCCCCCGCGCGGCCCCGTCGAACGCGGCGGAGATCAGCGCGAGCGAGTTGGGGACGAGCAGCGCCGCGCCCAGCCCCTGCACCGCGCGCGCCGCGATCAGCCACCCCGTCGTCGGGGCCAGCCCGCAGCCGACGGACGCCGCCGTGAACACCCCCGTCCCCCACACAAACAGCCGCCGCCCGAAGCGGTCGCCCGCCGAGCCGCCGACCAGGATCAGCGCGCCGAGGAAGAGCAGATAGGCGTTGAGCACCCACTGCATCTCGGCGACCGTCGCGCCCAACCCGCGCTGCATCGCCGGCAGCGCGACGTTCACGACCGACCCGACGATGAAGGCGAGGCTCGACCCGCCGATCGTCGCGGCCAGCACCCAGGGCTTCGCCGCGTCGGCGCACCCGTCGGGCGGGCCGGAGCGGATGACGCCTTCGTCGCAGGGGGCGCGGTGCATCGGGGGGGCGGCAGAGCGGTGGACAGAAGGTACCCGTCGCGCTACCTTAAGCCGTCCCTTTTCGAACAGACGTCCCTTTTCGAACAGACGTCCCTTTTCGAACAGCCGTCTCTTTTCTCGCCCGATGACCGCCCTCACCCCCACCCGGATCACCGTCGAGCACGCCGCGCAGGAGCTGCGCGTTGCGTGGGCCGATGGGCACACGTCGGTCTATTCCTACGAGGGCCTTCGCCGCGCCTGTCCGTGCGTCGAGTGCCGAGGCGGGCACGGCAAGATGGCCGAGCCGGTGGACCCCGCCGTGTGGGGCCTGCCGAGCCTCCAGACCTACGAGCTGAAGGAGGTCCGCCCGGCGGGCAACTACGCCGTGCAGTTCGTCTGGGGTGACGGGCACGTCCACGGCGTGTGGTCGTGGCGCTACCTCCGCTCGCTGCGCTAGCGCGCGGGCGAGCCGCCGAGCGCGTGGGCCTCGGCGCGGCCCACGGCCCCGTCGCCGCTGGGTGCCGGGTTCCGGTCCGGGCTGACGGGGAAGGCAGCGACGGGGGCGGCGATGCCCTTGAGGTGGTGCTCCGTCGGTGCGCCGAAGGCGAAGGCGTCTTGCACGAGGTCCCGGACCGGCTGCGAGACCAGGACCTCGCCCGGCGTGCACGCCCCCTCGAGCCGCGAGGCGAGGTTCACCCCTTGCCCGATGGCCGTGTGCTCGACGAGGTCGTCCGAGCCGAAGTTGCCCACCGTCACCTCGCCCTGGTGGACGCCCATGCGGATGGCGACGCGGTGCCCCAGCCCGCCGTCGGCCCACTGCGCGGCGAGGCCCTCCATCGCGCGCTGCATGGCGAGGCCCATGCGCACCGCCTGCCGCGCCTGCGCCTCGGGCGGCATCTCGTCCACGGCCCCGAAGAGCACCATGATGCCGTCGCCCATGAACTTGTCGAGCGTCCCGCCGTGCTCCTCGACGAGGCCGACCATCACGTTGAGATACTCATTCAGCAGCCGGGTGACGACGGCGGGCGGCGTGGTGTCGGAGAGCCGGGTGAAGCCCGTGAGGTCGGAGAAGAAGACGGTCACGGTCCGGCGCTCGCTGCTGACGCGGACGTCCTCGTCGGCGCTCAGGATGCGGTCCACGACCTTCTTGGGGAAGAACTTCCGCAGGCGCGAGCCGCGGAGGATTTCTTCGAGCTGGTCGCGGACCTTCTGTTCGAGGCTGCGGTTGAGCGCGGCGAGCTCGTCGGCCTGCGCCTCGACGATGCCTTTCTGCTCGGCGAGCTCCGCCGTGCGCTCGTCCACGACGCGTTCGAGGTGCTCGGCGCGCGCCTGAAGCTGGCGCACCCGGAGGCGGTAGCCGCCGAAGGCCGCGAGGCCGGCCAGGAGGACGCAGACGGCCTGGAACCACGCCGTCTGCCAGAAGTGCGGCAGGAGCCGGAAGGCGACGCTCGCGCCGGTGTCGTTCCAGACCCCGTCGTTGTTGGCGGCCTGCACGCGGAAGGTGTAGTGCCCCGGCGCGAGGTCGGTGTAGTACGCCTCGCGGCGGCTGCCGGCCTCGGTCCAGCGGCGGTCGCGCCCGTCGAGGATGAAGCGGTGGCGGACCGCGCCGGGGGCGAGGAACGACAGGCCGGCGTAGTCGAACTCGAACTCGCTGCTCCCCGCCGCGAGCACGAGCGGCGCGCCCTCGGCGAGCGGAACCGCCGCGCCGTCCACGAGCACGCGCTGCACCACTACCGGCGGCGGCAGCGGGTTCTGCCTGATCGCGGCTGGGTCGATCGCCGCGATGCCGGCGGCAGTGGCGAACCACAGCGAGCCGTCGGCGGCGACGGCTCCGGCGGGCTGCACGCCGCCGTTGGCCTCCGCCGTCCGCAGCCCGTCGGCCGTGCCGAAGGCGGTGGGCTCGGCAGCCTCCGCCTCACCGCGCGCGGCGCGCTCGAGGCCCCCCGGCGTGACGTAGAAGATGCCCCGGTTCGAGCTGAGCCAGAGGCGTCCCTGCCGGTCTTCGAGGATCTGGAAGATGCCGTCGCTGAGGAGCCCCTCCTGCGTCGTGAACCGGTCCGCCGCGAAGCCCTCGCCCGAGGGGCGGACGCGGGCGAGCCCGTCGCCGTCGGTCCCCACCCAGAGCGCGTCGCCGGCGGGATGGAGCGTCAGCACGACGGCCCCGGCGAGGTCCGGGTAGTGCTCGAACGTGCCCTCCCCCGCCTGCGCCAGCTCGTAGCGGAACAGCCCGTCGCCGTACGTCCCCGTCCACAGCGCCCCGTCGCTGGTCTCGGCGAGCGCGATGACCGGGGCCTCGGGCCCGTCGCCCACGGGCTCGATCCGGCCCTCGCGCCAGCGGCTCAGCCCGCTGTCCGTCCCGATCCACAGCGTGCCGCCGGCGTCCTCGTAGAGCGTGAGCACGAACGGGTCCGGCAGCCCGTCCGCCTCGCCGAAGCACGCCAGGCTTCCGAGGCTCGCCTCGCTGAACCGGCACAGCCCCTCCCCGTCGATCCCGACCCAGAGCGTGCCGTCGCGCGTAGTGTAGACGACCGAGGCGTGGTCGCTGGGCAGCCCGTCGGCGGTGGTGAGCGTGCGCGTGACGCGCCCGCCTTCGATGCGGGCGACGCCGCCGCCGTCGGTGGCGGCCCAGACGCCGCCGCCGGGGGCGGCCGTGACGGAGTAGCTCATGTCCGCGCCCAGCCCCTCCGGCGTCCCGAAGGGGGTGAACTTGGCGTCGCGGAGCCGGGCCAGGCCGCTGCCGATGGTCCCGACCCAGAGGCTGCCCTCGCGGTCCTGGAGGAGCGCGCGGACGATGCCGAGGTCCGCGCCCGCCGCCGTCCCGAGCGCGTCGGTCGCGCCGGGGTGGAGGCGGGTCAGCCCCGCGCCGTAGGTCCCGACCCACAGGCTCCCGGCGGCGTCCTCGGTGAGGGCCGAGACCTCGAGGCCGTCGAAGCGCTCGCTGCCCGGCGGCGCGGCGAGCGCCCCGCCGCGGAGCGCGCCCAGCCCGCCGAGCGTGCCGATCCAGAGGGTCCCGTCGGCGGCCTCGTGGAGCGCCGTCACCGGCTCGGCCGCCGCCCCACCGAGCGCGGCCATCGACCTGGCCTGGCCGTGCTCGAAGCGGGCCAGCCCCGCCCGCGTACCGAGCCAGAGCGCGCCGTCGCGCGCCGGGACCAGCCGCCGCACGTAGGGGTCTTCGAGGCCGGCCTCCTCGGCGTAGCAGGTGAACCGAGCGCCTGCGCTGGAGGCCGGCGTTTCGCCGGGCGTGAGCACGCAGAGGCCGGCGCGCGTCCCGACCCACACCCGGCCGGCCGCGTCGAGGGCGACGGCTGCGACGGTCGTGCTCGGCAGGCCGTGCGCCTCGCCGTAGGCCGTCGCCCCCAGGTCTCGGTCGAGGTAGACGAGGCCGCCGTCCCGGGTGCCGACCCAGAGGCCGCCCTCGGCGTCGGCGGCCAGGGCCATCACCCGGTTATCACTCATGCCTTCGGTGGCGCGCGCGTCTACGGTCTCGAAGCGGACGCCGTCGAAGCGGGCCAGGCCCTCGTGGGTGCCGAGCCAGAGGTGCCCGTCGGCCGTCTGCGCGATGGCCTCGACGGTGCTCTGCGGCAGCCCGTCCTCCATCCCCCACGCGTCGGCGGCGTACTGCGACGGGGCCTTGGCCGGGTCGAGGGTGCCCGTCGAGTGGGCACTCCGCTGGGCGAGGGCCGGGGCGGTGAGCGTGCCCGCGAGTGCGAGCAGGGCAACATAGAGGCGAGGACGCATTACGGAGGAGGCGGGGGACCGGCCCCGTGACAAGGATGGTACCGGGCACCCTTACGTATAGCGCGCGCGGGGACCGGCCCCCACCGGCGGGCGCATTCGCCGGTGGAGGCGCGCGGTGCTGGCGTAACGGTGCCTCCCGCCCGGCCCACCTTATTCCTTTCTACCCCTGAGCACGCAGATTCTACCTGCCGGCGAGGACCCCATTGCCCAGGCCGAGACGCCAGTTATAGCGCCTCAGATGCGCCAAACCTCTATCTCACCGTGAGCCTGGCTCGCTTTACCGGCGCTCACCGTCTGGCCGGCGAACCACCGAGCGCGATTGAACCGAAGTGAGACGGGTTCTCACGCTGAGCCCCACGTCGCTTCACCGAGCGCAGACGGTACGGCCGGTGGAGAGCCTCGGAAGCTGAACCCGAAAAGCTGCCTCAGACTGAGAACCAGGCCGCACCGCGCCGCCATGGGCAGGCGGCTTGCGTCTGCTGGCTGCACATCACCAACCCACGCCTACCATGTTCAAGCGCTCGCTTCTCCTCCTTACCGCTCTCCTGCTGCCGGCCCTCACGGGCTGCGACACCCTCACGGACTCCGCAGACGCGGCCCTCACCGCGCCGGAGGCGGCACCGGCCGACGCCCAGTCCAAGCTCCGGCACTGGGACCTCCTCGAAACCGCCGCTGCCGGGGCTGCCCACCGGGGTGACGGCGCGGACGCTGACTCGGTCGACTTTATCCTTTCCTTTGCGAACGGCGTCACCGACCCCGTCCTCGCTTCGGAGATCGTCTTCAGCACGCAAGGGGTGAAGACGCGGACCTACTTCCGCGACACCTTCACCGGCGTCGCCGCTACGATCTCCACCGAGGAGCTCGACGCCTTCCTCGACGAGGCCGTCCAGAGCGATCTCGTCGAGTCCGTCGAGCCCGACGTCACGATCGTCCCCCCGCCTGAGGACGCCGACTACATCCAGATTGGAGGGCACGGCGACGATGACGACGATGACGACGGCGACGACGACGGCGACCGCCAGGGCTTCGGCAATGTCCCCGCCTTCTACGCGGAGAGGATGCCCTTCGAAGCCGGTCCGGGCGCGATGAGCAGGGGCGGCGACGATGACGACGATGACGACCGCCGCCAGCTCCTGCCCTGGAACGTCCAGCGGATCGGGGGCGACCGCAGCTCAGCGCGCTCCGGCAACGGGTGGGGGCGCGTGGACGTGGACGTCTACGTCATTGACGGGCCTATCCGCCACCCGGACCTCAACGTCGTCGAGCGGGTGAACCTCCTCCCGGCGGGTACGCCGAGCGCCTCGACGCTGCACGGCACCCACGTCGCCGGCACGATTGCGGCGCTCGACAACCGCCAGGGGGTCGTCGGCGTCGCCCCAGGCGCGCGTATCCACTCGCTCGAGGTCCTCGACGCGGACGGGGCCGCGAAGCTCTCCGTGCTCGTCGACGCCGTGGAGCTCGTCACGCAGCGGAAGCTGGCCGCGCCCGACCGCCCCATCGTCGTGAACATCAGCCTGGGCGTGGACCTCGGCTCGACGGCCTACAACGCGCTCGACGAAGCGGTGGAGAGCGCACTCGAGGCCGGCGTCGTCGTCGTCGTCTCGGCCGGCAACGGGGGCGTGGACGCGGCGACGTACTCGCCGGCGCACGTCGAGGGTGCCATCACGGTCGGAGCTTACACCGGCTTTCACTTCCTGGCCCCGTTCTCGAACTACGGCCGCTTCGTGGACCTCCTCGCGCCCGGTGCCGCCGTGGTCTCGACAGCCGACGGCGGGCGCTACGCGAAGATGTCCGGGACCTCGATGGCGGCCCCGCACGTGACCGGCGTTGTGGCTCTCTACCTCGACCGGCACCCGGCGGCCACGCCTGCCCAGGTCCGGGCGCAGCTCGTGCAGCGCAGCTGGCGCGCCGTCTGGCACGTTCCTCCCAGCACCACCCTGCAAGGCGTCGCGGCTCACGCTTTCTAGCTAAGCCATAACCATCGCCGCGCGTAAGTGAGCGGCCCAAAAAGAAGCGGCGGTAAGGGGTCCCCCTGCCGCCGCTCCTTTTTGTCTCGGGGGAGGCGTGATGCGTGAACCCGACTCCCGACGTTTCTGCGGGCACCCTCACGCATCACGGATCATCTCCTGCCTATCCTGACGTCAGCCACTTGAATCCGTAAGGGGGTCCGCAGGAACGCTGGAAGCTGCTCTCACTACGGGTTACCGGGCTGTCCCGACGTCGGTGTGCGGCCGCGCCCCGAAGCGCTCCGCCCCTGGCTCCCGTCTCGCTCCTCTCTATCTCCGGGCGCGCAGATTCTACGTGTCCTTGTCAACCCCGCTCCACTGTGCCAGAGCGCCGATTCTGCCCCCCTCGATGCGCCAAACCTCCATCTCACTGTGAGCCACACTCGTTTCGTTCGCGCTCGCTGTCTCGGCAACCAGCCGTCGGAACGACCTGAACCGAAGCGAGACAGGTTCTCATGCTGAGTCTCACGCCGCTTCACCGAGGGCAGCCGTCACGGGCCGTGGAGAACCCCCGAGGCTGAACCCGAAAAGCTGCCCCAGACTGAGAAACGGGCCGCCCGGTACCCAGACGGGCAGACGAATTGCGTCTGCTGGCTGCACATCACCAACCCACGCCTATCATGCTCAAACGCTCGCTCCTCCTCCTGACTGCCCTCCTGCTGCCGGCGCTCGCCGGCTGCGACACCTTCACGGACATGCCGGACGCGGACGCCCCCGTACCGGCCGATCCGCAGGAGAAGCTCCGCCACTGGGACCTTCTCGAGAGCGCCCGCACCGTGACCGCCCGCAAAGGCGACGGCGAGGGGGCCGACTCGGTGGGCTTCATCGTGACGTTTTCCAACCTCGTGGGCGACCCCGAGGCCGCGGCGGACCAGCTCTTCCACGCGCAGGGCGTGAAGGTGCGGACGTACTACCGGGACTCGTTCGTGGGCGTTGCCGTCACGGCGTCGGCGGACAGCCTCTACGACATTCTCAACGACGTGCTCGAGAGCGATTCCGTCGCCACCGTCGAGCCGGACGTGGCGATGCAGCCGCCGGTGGACGAAGCGGACTACGTCACCCTCCTTACCCACCAGGACCCGGGGCACGAAGGACACAACCACGAGCACCACGGGCAACGCCTCCCGTGGAACCTCAAGCGCGTCGAGGCTCACCACAGCTCGGCCGAGTCGGGCGACGGGGAGGGCAGCGTCGACATCGACGTGTACGTCATCGACGGCCCCATCGCGCACCCCGACCTCAACGTCGTCGAGCGGGTGCGCTTCCTGGACGAGCACGCCCTACCGGCGACTCCGCTGCACGGCACCCACGTGGCCGGCATCATCGCGGCACGCGACAACAGCGAGGGCGTCGTCGGGGTCGCGCCGGGCGCGCGGATCCACTCGCTCGAAGTCCTCGACGCTGAGGGCACGGCGACGCTCTCGGCCCTCCTCCGCGCCGTCGAGCTCGTGATGACGCGGAAGCTGGCCGAGCCTGCCCGGCCGCTCGTCGTCAACATGAGCATCGGCGTGGACATCGGCTCCTCGGAGATGAACGCGCTCGACGAGGCGGTGGAGGCGGCGACCAACGCCGGCGTCGTCTTCGTCGTCTCGGCGGGGAACGGGCGCCTCGACGCGGGCACCTTCTCCCCGGCCCACGCGCCCGGTGCCATCACCGTCGGCGCGAGCGACCCCTACGACCACTTCGCCGACACCTTCTCGAACCACGGCGCGGTGGTGGACCTCTTCGCCCCCGGCGTGGACGTCCTCTCGACGGCTGACGACGGCCGCTACGCCGTCCTCTCCGGCACTTCGATGGCGACGCCCCACGTGGCCGGTGCCGCCGCCCTCATCCTGGCCGAGCACCCGGACTGGACCCCTGCGCAAGTCCTCGACCGGATACTCGACAAGTCCAAGAAGATCGGAGAGGAACCCAGCGGGACGACCGACGCCCGCCTCAAGCTGAAGGACTTCTGAGGGTCCCTACGCTGATCGCAGCTTCACCCAGAACACTTCGCGCCCGGACGGCTCCAGCAGCCGCCCGGGCGCGTTCGTGCGCCCGGGCCGGGCAGCCGCTCCCGGTTTTTGGATTTCGCTAGAGTGAGGGACGGTTGCTCGTAGGCCGGCCCCCGGCCTCCGCTGCGCTCAACGGTCCAACGGCCCGGGGATCCACACACGAGCAAAGGACAGCGACACTAGACGTCGCATTCGAGCTGAGACGCCCGAGCTAGCTGAGACGCCCGAGTTGATAGGAGAGCCTGAGGCTTCTGCGCTGCTGCTGCTTGCGCTTGCATTGCCGATCCGGGCGGGAGCGTAGCGGAGCCGGGCGGGAGCGTAGCGGAGCCGGGCGGGAGCGTAGCGGAGCCGGGCGGGAGCGTAGCGGAGCCGGGCGGTTTCGCTCAGCGGAGGGGAGCGGGACCAGGCCGCGCGGAGGCGCGCGACCCGTCTCCTCGAGCACGTTCTGACCCGGCCCCGGTAGCTCCTACCTCCCCTGTGCCAATGCGCCGTATCCGTGTGCCTGATGAGCCGAAGTGCTATCTCAGAATGCGCCTAGCCCGCTTTAGCACTCGCCCGCCGTCGCCCTCTCGGTACGCTGAGCCGCGCTGAACCGGAGTGAGACGGGGTCTCACGACGAGTCTCGCCCTTTTTCACCGGCCTGCACCGTCGCGGGCGGTGGAGAACCCTGGCGGCTGAAGCGGGAAAGATGCCCCAGAGTGAGAAACCGGCCTTTCCGAGCTCTACTAGGCAGCAGGCTTGCAGGTCCTTTTAGCCTACCACCAACCCGATCCAACCATGTTCAAACGCTCGCTCCTCACCTTAGCTGCCGTCCTGCTCCCCACCCTCGTGGGCTGCGACAGCCTCACCGACCTAGACTCCGCGGACCCCGGTACGTCGGACGTCTCCGCAACCAGTCCGCACGACAAGCTCCGACACTGGGGCCTCGTCGAAGTCGGCTCCGACGCCACCGCCAACAAAGGCGACGGCGAAGACGCCGATTCGGTGGACTTCATCGTGACCTTTTCCCACCTCGTCGAGGACCCCGAAGAAGGAGCCAACACCATCTTCAGCGGCCACGGCGTGAAAGTGCGGACCTACTTCCGGGACTCCTTCACGGGCGTCGCCGTCAGTGTGGCCGCGGCGGCCTTTCCTGCGGTCCAGTCTCAGCTCATCCAGAGCAGCCTGGTCTCCTTCGTCGAGCCGGACATCGCTATCCGTCCTATCCTGAGCCCCAGTAACTACGTGAGTCTGGACGCCTACGACGACACCAACGAGTACGACTTCTTCTGGCACGGCGACCAGCTTCGCCCGTGGAACGTGGACCGCGTCGGCGCTCACAACAGCTCGGCCGAGGCCGGGAATGGGCGAGGCAGCGTGGACGTAGACGTCTACGTCATCGACGGGCCGATCGACCACACGGACATCAACGTGGTCGAGCGCGTGAACCTGCTTCCTCGCTCGATGGCATCGGACGCTCCGTTCCACGGCACGCACGTCGCCGGCATCATCGGTGCCCTCGACGATGCGGACGGGATCGTCGGCGTCGCACCGGGCGCGCGCATCCACTCGCTCGAAGTCCTCAACGCCGAGGGGGCCACGACGCTCTCGACGCTGCTGAGCGCCTTCGAGGTCGTCATCGCACGGAAGATGAAGCGGCCGGATCGCCCCCTCGTCGTCAGCATGAGCATCGGCGCGGACCTGGGGACGACCGAGCTCAACGCGCTCGATGAGGCGGTCGTGAGAGCCACCGAGATGGGGATCGTCGTCGTCGTCTCGGCCGGGAACGGAGCGTCCGACGCCTCGACGGTCTCGCCGGCCCACGCGCCGGGCGCGATCACGGTCGGAGCCACCGACGCGTACGACACCTTCGCGGCGGCCTTCTCGAACTACGGCTCGGTGGTGGACCTCTTCGCCCCCGGGAAGGACATCCTCTCGACGGTCGACGGGGAGCGCTACGCGGTGCTGTCGGGCACGTCGATGGCCGCTCCGCACGTGGCCGGTGCCGCAGCCCTTCTGCTCTCGCACCGGCCGGACGGCACGCCCGCCCAGGTGCTCAGCGCGCTGCTCGCGGAGGCCCGGCCCGTCCACGGCGCGCCGGAGGGCACGGCAAGCGCCCGGCTCCGCGTGGCTAATTTCTAGCGCGCGCCCCGCCGGGGCGACGGCCGGCAGCCTTCGGGACGGCCGGCAGCCTTCGGGGCGGCGGTGGGCGAGAGCCTGCCGCCGCCCGTTTCGTTTTTAACCGGACTCGGCTCCTGCTCTCGCGCTGAAGCACGGCTCCAGGCCCGGCCCAGAGAGGCACCGTATTTGTGCCCTGTCGTGCACCTCACCCTCGGCCGGCGGACGACCCTGTGCTCAACTCCTCCTCTCCTACACCCGACGTTTCGGCGCTGGAACCCGAGCAGCTCCTGCGGCTGCTGGAGGTCTCGGCCTACCTCAACTCAGCGGATAACACCGGGCAGCTCCTCCCCTTCATCATCCGCACCGCCGCCGAGGTGTTGCACTGCGACGCCGCCTCGCTCCTCCTCTACGACGACGAGGCCGAGCAGCTTCGCTTCGCCGCCGCCACCGGGGCCGACCCCGAGGTCCTCGCCCACATCCCCGTCCCGCTCGAAGGCAGCATCGCGGGCACCATCTTCCGCGAGAACCGGGCCGTCCGCATCGAGAGTGCCGAGGAGGACGAGCGGCACTACGGAGGCGTGGACGAACAGGCAGACTTCCACACCCGCGACCTGCTCGGCGTCCCGATGCACGTCGAGGGCCAGGTGGTCGGCGTGCTCGAAGCCCTCAATAAGTCCCGAAGCGCCGAGACCTCGGGGTTCTCGGACGAGGACGAGATGGTGCTCTGCATCATCGCCGACCAAGCCGCCGTGGCGATCCGCACGGCGCGGCAGGTCCAGGCCCTGCGCGAGGCCCACGACCGGCTCGCCCGGATGGAGGCCATGAAAAGCCGATTCCTCACGCTCGCCTCCCACGAGCTGCGCACCCCGCTGACCGCCATCAAAGGGTTCGCCGAGATCATCAGCGAAGAGGCCGCCAACGCCGCGCCCCCGCTCGACGAGACCGCGGAGCATGCCGCCGTCATCCTCCAGGAAACCGACACGATGAGCGCCGTACTCGACGCGATGGGCGAAATGAATATGCTCCGCACCGGGGCCGACGCGTTCTCGCCTCGGCGGATGCCGGTCCAGGACGCCATCACCGCGGCCTCCGATGCCGTCTCCGACCTCGTGGCGGAGAAGCACCTGACGCTCACGGTGCAGCCGACCGAGGCCCCGCTCTTCGTGCGCGCCGACGCCGTGAAGCTGGCGACGGCCCTGACGAACCTCCTCGACAACGCCGCGCGCTTCACCTCGAGCGGCGGGCAGATCACCCTCCGCGCCCAGGCCGAGCGCGGCGGCGTGCTCGTCGAGGTCGCAGACACCGGCTGCGGGCTCGCCGCCGAGCACCTCGACGCCGTGTTCAGCGACTTCTTCCAGGTCGAGGACGCGCTGACCCGCACCCACGGCGGCCTCGGCCTCGGCCTCACGATCGCGCGCGGGATCATCGAGATCCACGGCGGGCGGCTGTGGGCCGAGAGCGACGGACTGAGGCAGGGAGCGACGTTCTGCCTCTGGCTCCCATCGGCCTCGCTGCAGCCTATCGCTGCAGCGCCTCCGCTGAGCGCGGACGTCGTCTCGGTTCGCGCTGCCTGAGCCCGGGCGGACCCTTGCGGAGAGTGGACGGCACGCAGGTCAGCACGTAGGTCGGTGCGCAGCAGCGCCAGGGTCTCGGCGGGGTCCGGGGTGCATCTCTGCGCCTCGATGGGCGTACCGAGGGGAACGTCTTTCCGCGCTCCTGATGCCCGACACCCCGCCCTCCGGCTTTCCACCTCCGGACTCCGCTGAGGTCCCGCTGCGCCCGGCGTGGCTCAACCGGCTCGGCCTCTCGCCCGAGCGGCGCGACTACCTCCGTCTCTCGCGCACGGCAACCTACAGCTTCCTCGCCGCGCTCCCGCTGCTCGTCGGCTATCACGCCCTCATCTTGCTGGCGAACGGCGGGCAGGCGGGCGTCCGCGTCGGAGCCGAGGTGTGGATCTCGCGGCTCCTCGCCGCCTTCGGCGCGACGGGGATGCTTGCGCTCGGCGGGGCGGTGCTGCTCGTCGGGATCGGGGTGTTCGTGTGGGAGCGGAAGAAGGACATCCCGGTCCGGCGGCGCTACCTCGGGCTGATGATCGCCGAGAGCGCGCTCTATGCGGTGCTGCTCGCGCTCACGATTGGCTGGGTCGTGGGGCTGCTCTTCGCGCTGGCCCCCGAGGTGATGGCGGCGCAGGTTGGACGGCCGGGGCGGTTCACGCTCGTGGCGCTCTCGCTCGGCGCGGGGATCTACGAGGAGTTAGTGTTCCGCGTGGTCCTCGTCGGCGGCCTCTTCCTCGCGCTGCACCGGCTGACGGCGTGGGAGCGCGGGCGCGCCTACGTGGTGGCGGCGGTCGTCGGGGCCCTCGTCTTCAGCGCGGTCCACTACGTCGGCGCGCTCGGCGACGCGTTCGCGCTGTCGTCGTTCACGTTCCGGTTCCTGTTCGGCCTCGCCCTCAACGCCGTCTTTCTGGTCCGGGGCTTCGGCATCGCCGCGTGGGCGCACGCGCTCTACGACGTGCTCGTCGTCACGCTCCTGACTTGAGTGCTCTGATGGAGGAAGCCAACCTCGCTGCGGCCTTTGCCTCGTTCGACGGGCGGTGGTCGCCGCGCGTGGCCGCCGAGCCGAACGGACAGCACGTCGAGCTCGCCAAGCTCGAAGGCCCGTTCGTGTGGCACCGCCACGACGGCGAGAACGGGACGGCGAGAACGGGACGGCGAGAACGGGACGGCGAGAACGGGCCGTGCCTCCTGAAGGGCCTCTAGGCCCCGTCACGTGAATCCGGCTCCTGGCTCGGCGAGGCCCCTGAAGGGCGCTGCGGCGTTGTCCTCCTCGCCCGATGCTACGGCATCTGGCTCGTCGGACGCCTGGCCGGGTCCCTCCGGGGTCTCTCGCTCGCCGACGGACCGACTTACGTGACAGAGCCTAGCGCTCAGGCGCTCACCCGCTTCTGCCCGGTCGGGCAGAGGTCGAGGACGGGGCAGCGGCGGCAGGCGGGGTTCTTCCAGAAGCAGCACCGCTGGCCGTGGAGCATGAACACCTCGTGGTGGTCGTAGACCTGCTGCGCGTCCCACCCCGGCGGCACGAGCGCCGCGAGCGCGTCGTGCGCCGGCCCCACGGGCATCGACGCGGGGACGAGGCCGAGGCGCTGGGCGACGCGGTGGTGGTGGCTGTCCACGGGCAGCGCCGGGCGGCGGAGGCGGCTGAAGAGCAGCGTTGCCGCGCTCGTCTTCGGGCCGACGCCGCTGAGGCGTTCGAGCCACGCCCGCGCCTCGGGCACCGGGCGCTCGGCGAGGAAGTCGAGCGAGAGGGTCCCGCGTTCCTCCGTGACCGCGCGGAGCACGGCCTGGAGGCGCGGGGCCTTTTGCTCGGGCCAGGTGCACGGCGCAATCGCCGCCTGCACCTCGTCGGTAGGCGCGTCGCGGACGGTCTCCCACGTCGGGAAGCGGGCGCGGAGCTGGTCGTAGGCCCGCCCGGAGTCGCGGTTTTTGGTGCGGTGCGAGAGGAGGGCCGAGACGAGCTCGCTGAGCGGGTCCTTGTCGGAGAAGTAGGCGACTGGGCAGTCGTAGGCTGCGCACAGGCGCTCGTGCACGGCGAGGGCTTTGGCCTGCAGCGCCGGATCGGGCGGCGGCTCCGGGAACGGTAGCGACACGGCGGTTACGGCCTCCGCAGGATCACCTGGGCGTCGTCGGCGCGGGTGACGGCGGCGACGAAGGTGCGGTAGGCGTCGTAGTCCTCCGGCGGCAACCGGCTCGCCTGCACCTCGACGTGCCGGACGTAGACGAGGTGCCCCTCGCCGTCCGGCTCCACGGTCATCGCGTAGCGGGCGAACGGCGTCTCGACCTGCACCGGCTCGGGGAGCGCTTCGACTTCGTACCCCCTCGGCAGGGCGAAGCGCACGGAGTCGGTGTCGGCGAACGGATAGCCCAGCTCGACGGGCTGCGTGCGGTCCTCGAACGGCGGCGGCACCGCGCTCCACCGCTCGACGAGGTTGGGGCGGAACAGGAGGCGGCTGCCCACGCGCTGGGCGTAGCGCAGCACGGCGAAGGACGAGGCCACCTCGCCCTGGCCGGCGTCGAAGTCGAGCGACAGGTCGGCGGCTGGGAGGCCGAGGCGGCGCAGCCACCAGTCCTGCTGCTCCTGCGGCGAGCGGGCGGCGAGCGCGTTGCGGAGGCCGCTGAGCTGGTGCCCGGTGACGTGCATCGCGCTCCGCACCCGTGCCTGCCCTCCGGCCGAGAGATCGACCTCGGCCTGCCGAACCTGCGCGTTGTCCGTAGCCCCTCGGACGGGGGTGCGGACGAGCCGCCCGCTGCCCGGCTCGGTGACGAGCGTCCACCGGTCCTCGCTGCCCGCGCCGAGGCTGCCGAACGGCGCGGTCTGGCTCGTGGCCTCCAGCCAGAGGTCGCCGTCGGGGAGCGGGACGTAGAGCACGACGTGGTTGAAGGCGTTGCGCGGAAACTCCGGCGTGAGGTCGGGCCGGCCGTGGCCGATGAGCGCGGGATAGGCGCTCACGCCCACCGCCTTGAGGAGGGCGGCGAGGTAGTTGGTGAGCGCCTTGCAGTCGCCGTAGCGGCGCTCGTGGACATAGCTGGCCGGGAACGGCTGCCACCCGCCGATCCCGAGCTGCACGCTGACGTAGCGCGTGCTCTGCTGGAGGTATTCGTAGACGAGGCGGGCGCGCTCGCGCGGGTCCTCCACCCCGTCCGTCAGCCGTTTCACCTCAGCGACGGCGTCCAGCGGCAGGTCGTCCCGCCCGGCGGCGAGGCCGTCGTACCAATGCCCGAGGCCGGCCCACGAGTCGAGCCTACCGGCGTGCCCGTCCATCTCGAACGTGTCGGTGGTGAGGTGAAGGGCGGGGACCTGATCGTACCACGGCGGGCCGAGCGGTTCGTGGGTGGAGCCCGGGAACGTCCCGGCCCACCGGAACACCCGCCGGCCGCGTGCTTCGCTGACCTCCGGCTCGATGTCCAGCCGCTCCGCGAGGTAGCGCAGCGTCACGCCCTCCGGCACCTCGACGGTGAGCGAGGCGTGGAGCACGGGGTCCTCGCCGCGCTGGGGCCGCCACGTCGGCCAGTTGAGCAGCCCCTCGTGCTCGACCTCGTACGCCCACACTACCGTGTAGGGATAGGCGTCGTGATAGAGCCTGCCGACGCGGACGCGGCTGTCGTCGTAGAGCGAGGAGCTCGACGTCGCCGGGTTGTCCTCCACGTCGCCGCGCCCCAGCTTGCGGAGGCGCTTGCCGTCGGCGGAAAGCACCTCGCCCTCGAGCTTCCGCACGCGGCGGAACGAGTCGTACCCGAGCACGAGGGTGCCGTAGTCCTCCTGCCCCGCCGGGCCGAGGACCTGCACCTCGCGCCGCACCGACTCTTGGACCTTGCCCCGCCGGTCGAGGACGAGGCGCGTGTCGTCGCGGAGCACGACGGCACCGGACTGCGCCGCGGCGGGCAGGGCGACGAGCAAGAGGACGAGGGCTCCCAACCACCGCTTAGTCATCGCCGTCTGTTTCCTCTACTTCCTCTACCTTCGCTTCGTCAGCCTCCTGGGTGGAGGCTTCCTCTTCAGCCGAGGCCTCTTCAGCCGAGGCGTCCTCCGCGGACCTCTGCCGTAGCACGACCGCCTCCTCGTCCGCCGCCACGACCCGGTCGAAGAAGGCCTTGAGGTCCGCGTAGAGGTTCGGCTCGAAGACGGGGCGGTTGATCTGCATCTGCGCGCGCACCCGGAGGAGGCCCTCCTCCTGCTCGACGGCGCGCTCGTACCCACCGCCGCGGACCGGCATCAGCGCCAAGGCGTCCTTCGGTGCCTCGTCCACGACGAGGTTGTCCGGGAGTGCGATCTCGGCCTCGTAGGCCGAGACCGAAGGGTGGGCAAAGTCCACCGGGTAGGTCCGCCGCGCCAGCTTGAACGGGTTCTCGTCGGTCCGCATCGTGACGAGCGGGTTGACCAGGACGAGGTCGCCGGCGGACTGGGCGTAGGCCGGGACGCTAAACGCCACCTCGGCGACGAGCGGTTCGCCGTGCGCGTCCTGGCCCGTGACCGAGACCTCCCCGACCTCGACGCCCGCGATGTCGCCGACGAGGTGCTCCGCCGCGTAGTCCTCCGCCCCGAGGTCGCGGAGCTGGTGCCGGGCGCGGAGGCCGGAGTAGCCCGAGCGCTCGGAGCGCAGCGTCCCCGCGAGCGATCCGTCCGCCGACAGCTCGGCCTCGACGCGGACCTGGTGCTCGCTTCGGCCCGCTGGAATCGAAACCCACTCCGGGCGGTCTGCGACCACCCACGCCTCGCCGCCGAGCACCTCGTCCGGCAGCACGTCCAGCGGGCGGAACGGGTCGGTGGCGTCGAGGAGCCGCCAGCGCCCGCCGAGCTTGGCTGCCGCGACGGTGTGGTTGAACTGCGAGACCAGTGGGTAGAGCCGGGTCGCGCTGCCGTGCCGCCGCGTCGAGACGAGCGCGGGGGCCGCCGTCACCCCGGTCTCGCGCAGCAGCGCCGCGAGCAGCAGGTTGATCTCGCCCGACGAGCCCCGCCTCGAGCTGAGCACGCTCCCGAGGTCGCGCTCGGCGTAGGAGCGGTAGGTCCCGTCCCACACCACGGTGCCCCGGACGAAGTCGTAGACCGCCTCCGTCTTGGCCGCCGCGTCGCCCAGTCCCGCCGCGAGCGCCTCGGCCTGCCGCCGCACGTCGCCCCCGGCCCGGAGCCGCCGCCCGAACGTCACGCTCTCGTCCAGCTCCTCGGCGAGCTGCGGCCACGTTTTGACGACGGTGACGGCCCCGATCCCCGGCCGGTAGTACTCGCCGAGCTGGATGTCGATCTTCTGGACGTGGTCCTCGAGCGTGGTCATGTAGCGCTCTTCCCGGAGTGCGGGGACGTCGGTGGCCACCCAGCGGTGGATGTTGATGCCTCCACCGGCTCGGATGCCCTCCTCCTGCGTGCGGACGGTGAACGGCTCGGTGCCCTGCGTGACGAGCGTGTAGGCCAGGTCCTGGGGGTACCGAAACCGGAGCTCGCTCCAGAGCGTCGGCTCCTCGTCCTGGAAGTACCAGCTGGGCACCTGGAACGGCGACTTGGCCTCGACCTCGTAACGGAACTCGGCGACGGCCCCCGGCTCCAGCGCGGGGAGCGTGAACGTGATCCGCTTGCGGTCCCCTTCGAGGTCCTCCTCGAAGATCGACTTTTTGTCCAGCTTGACCTTGCGCGCGCCGCCGCCCGGTTCGGGAACGAAGGTGTGGCCCTTGATCCCGCGTACCCGCTGCCCGTCGCGCCCGGCGTAGTAGGTGAGCGAGAAGGTCGCCAGGTCGTAGCCGGCCTCGCCGAGGAGCTTGATGCGGCGGTGGCGCTCGAACTTCACGCCCCAGTCGTTGGCGACGTTGATTTTCGCGTAGTCCCCGAGGATGAGGGCCTGGGCGTCCGGGTCCGCGGCGTACTCGACCATCTGAAGCTGGGCGTCGGGGATGTCGCCCCACTTCATCGGATCGGGCTGCGCGTGGGCAGCGAGGGCCAGGAGCCAGACCGCGCCGAGCGCAGCCGTAAGACGAGCGAACATAGCCGTAGGACGAGCGAACATAGCAGAGCAGGATCAGGTGAACACGGAGCCGACCCGCGCCCCGGAGTGCACCATGTTGAGGTGCATCATGTCCAGACGCGGCGCGTCAAGATACCACTGCTTTCCTTACGTTGCATCCAGGCGAAACATGCAACCCTTTTGCACCGGTCCTCTCCGGTTCGGCAAGCCAAGAGGCGGCACTCCGGTGAACCGGAGCGCCGCCTCGTCCTGCTCTCGCCTGAGCGCTCAGGCGCTCTTCGGAACGCGAATCTTCTGGCCGGGGTAGATCTTGTCCGGGTCCTGAATGACCTCGCGGTTGGCCTCGAAAAGCTCCTGGTACTTCTGGGGGTCGCCGTAGAACCGGTCGGCGATCTTCGAGAGCGTGTCGCCGCTCTCGATGGTGTAGTACTCCGTCTTCGGCGCAGCAGCCGGTGCGGTGCCCGGCGCGGCGGCCTTCTGGCCGGCGACCTTGAGGTTGTCGTCGTCCACGTAGCGGACGCCCTTGACGTTGCCCGCGATGAGCGCGGCCTTTTCGCGGACGGCGTTCGAGCGGGCCGTGCCGTGGAGTTCGACGCGCCCGTCGTTGTACATCACGCCGAGGCCGTCGATGGCGCTGCCGAGCTCTTTGTTGAGCTTCTCGCGGATGGCGTCGGCTTCGCTGCCCTTCCTGCCGCCGAAGAGGTTTTCGCCGGAGTCTTTGAGGAAATCGAGGAGTCCCATGGGGTGTTGGAGTCTGAGGTGAGTGTGAGGAGAAAGGACCGGGGGAAAGATAGCAAGGCAGGGTCCGCGGCGCACGTCACGGCGTCCGGGCGCGGCCTTTCTGTCTCCCGTCCTGCGGCCCTACTCCCGTCCGCGCCTAAAGCTCCGGGAGCGTGTGCGTGCGGCCCTCGTTCTGCTCCTCGAGCCAGCTCATCAGCGGGGCGAAGTAGTCCAGCATCGGTGCCGCCGAGAGGTCGCCCCCGACGGTCCGCCGGAGCAGCGTGCGCCAGTCCACGGTCGCGCCCGGCGTCAGAATCTCGCGCAGGAAGTCGCCGACCTCGGCGCGCCCGTAGTAGTTGGTGTCGCGCGGGTCCTCGCCGAGGATTTCGCGCGCGATGTGCTCGTGGAGCTGGAAGAGGAGGACGTAGGAGAGCGCGTAGTCGTAGTACTGCGCGGCGTCGTTGTTGATGTGGGTCTTGGTGGCGGCGTCGTTGAAGGCCGCCCCCGGGGCGGCGCGCGCCGGGTCGGGCGGGGCGACGCCCTGATAGGCTCGCTTGAGCTCCCACCAGCGGCGGTTCCACTCGTCGGCGGGCAGGCGCTCGGCGTAGAGGCCGTGCTCGAACTCGGTCATCACGCCGGCGCTCCAGGGGATGAAGACGACGTAGTTCAGCGCCTCTTGGAGCAGCGCCTGCACCGGGTCCGGCCCCGGGCCCTCGCCCGCCTCCAGCAGCCCGACGTGCCCAGCGAAGCGCGGCTGCATGGCCGCCAGCCCCATCAGGCTCCCGACGGCCTCGTGGAAGGCGCGGTTGGCCCCGCCGCGGAGGAGGAGCGGCACGTCGGGGTTGGTGTAGGCCATGAAGTAGTAGACGTGGCCGAGCTCGTGGTGCGTCGTCTCGTACCACTCGCGGTTGGCCTCGACGCTCATCAGGCTCCGGACGTCGCCGCCGAGGTCGAGGTGCCACGCGCTGGCGTGGGTGTTCTTTTTGTAGCCCGCCCCGTCGGGCAGCGGGTAGAGCGACGAGCGCTCGTAGAAGCTCTCCGGGAGGGCGTCGAAGCCGAGCGAGACGTAGAACCGCTCGGCCTGCTCGACGAGCCACTCCGGGGAGCGGTCCGCGAGCGCCGCGTCCAGGTCCAGGCCCTCGACCTCGACGAGGGCGCTCCAGTCCTGGCCCCAGCGGTTCGGGAGCCAGTGCGCCGGGAGCAGCTCCGGCACCGGCTCGCCGTAGCGCTCGGCGAGCGCGTAGCGTGCCCACGTGTGGAGCTCGCGGTAGAGCGGGCGCAGCTCGCGGTTGATGCGGGCCGTCGTCTCGGTCATCTCGTCCGTCGTCATGCCGTAGTCCGAGACCTGGTAGGCGAAGTAGTCGTCGTAGCCCAGGGCTTGCACGGTCTCGTTGCGCAGCTGCCGGAGGGTCTGCAGCCCCTCGGTGAGCACCGGGCCGACGGCCTTCGAGGCCTCCCATACGGCAAGGCGCTCGCGCGTGTCCTCCGCCTCGCGGAGCACCCGGTCGATCTCGTTCGGGGTGATCTCGTCGCCGTCCAGCGTGAAGGTGTAGCCGTAGAGCCGCTCGGTCTGCGCGGTCTCGGCGGCGATCTTCCGGCGGACGAGGTCGGGGACGGTCTGCGGGTTGGCGGCAGCGGTGTAGAGAATCTGCTCGAGCTGGCGGACCTGGAGCGGGCTGAGGTCGGCGCGCCGTTCGAGAAGCGCGCGGGCCGTCTCGATGGTCTGGGCGCTCCCCGTGAAGCCGGCGAGGGCTTCGTTGGCAGCGCGGGCGCGGGCACCCGTGAGCGTGTCGCCCTCGACGATGCGGGTGTTGGCGGCCCACTCGGCCTGGCTCGCGGCGTAGTAAAGCGGCTGGTAGGCGGCGTGGTAGCGGTCGAGGAAGTCCTGCGCTTCGGCGCGAGCGTCGGGCGCGGGCGCGTCGATCACCGCAGGGTCCGGCCTCGCGTCGGGGGCGGCACCGGAGCAGCCGGCGAGGAGGAGCGCAGCGAGCGACAGGGGAAGCAGACGGGGCGGAGGCATCGGCATCGGCGTGGGCGGCGGGGGCTGCAATATATCGCCGCCGCGCGCCCGACCGCCCCGCCCGACCGACCTGCCCTGTCGCAGCTGAGAGAAGCCGACGGAGCGTGCCACGTCCGCTTTCCAGCGCTGCGCCTTACCGAGAGAACGGCCATGCCGCCTGTTTTCCTCAGGTACGACCCGGATAGCGTAAGACCGTGTCTGACTCCGTGATGTTGGGTGCCCACACCTTGCCTCAACGCCCAACAGGCTCGGCGCAAAAAAAGGCGGGTGGAGCACGAAGCCCCACCCGCCCGGGTTGAGAACCTCACCTCTCTACTTCACGAGGGTTACGCGTCCCGTCTGGACCTGCCCACCGCTCACCAAGCGGTAGACGTAGACCCCGCTCGGCAGGCGCGAGGCGTCGAACGCCACGCTGTGCCGTCCGGCTTCCATCGTCCCGTCGGCGAGGGTGGCGACCTCGCGGCCGCGCACGTCGTAGACGACGAGCGAGACGTCCGAGGCGCGATCGAGCGCGAAGGCGATCTCGGTGCTCCGCGCGAACGGGTTCGGGAAGGCCCCGACGCCCTCGGCGCGCGCCGCAGCCTCCGCGGCCCTACCCTCGGTCTCCCACGGCGTCACGCCGGAGACGGTCCACTCGGTGGAACCCTCAGCCGCGCGCCCCGCCGGGGGCAGCACGCGCACGGTGAACGTCTCGGAGGACACCGCCACGTTGCTCGAGAAGTTGCCGATGCTGACCGTGTAGGTGTACGTCCCGGGAGGCGCGTTGCCCGGCACGTTCTGCGTGTAGCTGTTCGAGAACGACGCGCCCGGAGGCACGGTCCCCGAGATGACGCGCGCCCGGATACCGCCCGGCGAAATGGTGTAGAAGAGGTCGCCCGGCGCGGGGTTGGCGGCGTTGCTGTAGATGACGTAGTCGACCGTAAGCGAGCCGCCCGCCGTGACGACCGGCGGGACCCCGGTGACCTTGAGGTCGAAGGAGCGGACCGGCGGGAAGTTCGTCATCTGGATGATCTCGTCGGAGGCTCCGAACGCGTCGCGGCTGGCGACGTAGAGCTCGTCGCCCGAGATCACCATCTGACGACCTGCCGTCGAGGTGTATTCGCCGAGGTCCGTGTCCGGATCGGCCACGAGGGCCGTCTCGTTGGCGAACTGCTGGCCGCCGGTGCCGTCGACGAGGACGGTCCCCCACTGCTCGCCGTCGGAAGCAGCGAAGCTGTTGCTGTAGAGGTAGAGCCGGTCCGGCGAGCCGGGACTCAGCTCGAGGTCTTCGAGGTCGTTGACGCCGCCGCTGAAAATGCCCGCGGTGTAAGGGTCGTAAATGACGCTGAGCGAGGGCGCGCCTGCCGGGTTCGAGAGCTTCACGACGACGTTCCGGAGGCCGGCCGTCGTGCTCCCAAACCTGGACGACGAGCTGTAGAGGCTCCCGTCGGAGCCGATCTCGAGGTCGATCAGGTCGAGACCCGGGTCCGTGAGGACGACAGCCGGCGGCTGGTTGGCCTCCAGCGTGTTGATCCGGTAGAAGCCGTCCTCGGGTGCTCCGAAGAACTGGACCCGAGCGAGGTACAGCGTGGTGCCGCTAAGCGCGAGGCCGGTCACCCCGTCGGCCACGGCGAGAACGCTACCCGTCGTGCCGAGGGTGTTGACTTTGTAGACGCGGTCGACACCGCTGGTGTCCTGAAGCGCCGTGTAGACGTTGCCGGCACCGTCCACCGTGATGGCGAAGCAGTTCGTGGCGTCCCCGTTCAGGTCAGCGTCGATCTGGGCGTTCGAGCGGAGCACCGCCGTCCCCAGCACAGGATCGTGGGTGGCGATGTCGCCGGTCGCGTCGTTGTAGAAGACGAAGGCACCTGCCGGGTTGCGGTCCATGCACTGGATGTCGATGTCGGCGAGCGCGCCCCCATCGACGAGGGCGGACGAGTCGGCGAGGGTCTTGTAGTCGGTCTGCGCCGTAGCCGGGAGAACAGCCAGCACAAACGCAAGGAGGGTAAGGGTGTAGCGCATGATGCGGGGGGGGTTGGTGTGAGGAAGAGAAGGGACCGGCAAAGTACGCCTCTCGCCGTCCGCCGCGATTACCCCCCCATTACCACGGTCTCGACCTTCGGCGCATTCGCCGTGCGCCTGCAGCGCAACCTCTCGCAGGTCGTTCCGGGCGGACGGAAAAAGCCTCGGCAGTCCCTCGCACCGAGCCCTATCCCGAACTCCTCAGCCGACGCGCGACCTCAGTTGGTGCAGATCGCCCGCAGCACGCCCCGGCGACGGGCGAGGTGGTCTCGCCACTCCGTCTCCTCGACCCGGTCGTCGCCGAGGTAGTAGCTCCACGCCTCCACCGTCGCGTCGTTGATGACGACGGGCGTCGCCATGCTGGCGATGCGCTTGAGCGTGGGGTGCATCCCCATCTGGTGGACGAAGGTGATCTCGCACGCCCCGCCGGTCTCGACCTTCTTGACCGAGAGCCAATTGTCCCCACACACGTGGCAGGTGAAGAAGCGCGACTCCTGCTCCCCACCCAGGACGAGCTCTTCGCTCGCCGCCTCGTCCCCCACTTCGAGCGGGACCATGCTGTTGCTCCCACACGCCTTGCACGTAAGCCGTTCCATCTGTGCGCTCGTCTGCATTCCGTTGACAGGGTGGCCTACAACACGGCTGGCGGGGGAACGTTTCGCGCTCCACCCTCTCTTCACGGGGCCGGCGTGCTCTTCACGGGGCCGGCGTGCCGATAAAAAAGCGAGCGGGAGGGGCCGAAGCCTCCCCCGCTCGCCGGGTCGCCGGACGGTCCGCCTCAGCGGCCCGAGCTAGCGGACGACCGTCATCTCGCGCACGTCGGTGAACGTCTCGCCGGCGACGCGGACGAGGTAGACCCCGCCGGCCAGCGACGCGGCGTCGAGCACGAACTGCCGGTTCTGGACTGCTGCGACTGGGCCGTCGTGGAGCACCATGACCTCGCGCCCGAGCAGGTCGTAGACCGCGACGCGCACCGTCTGGGCCTGCTCCAGCGTGAGGTTGACCGTGGCCCGGGCGGCGCGGACGCCGAGCGGGTTCGGATAGACCGCGCTCAGCGCGTAGGCCGCCTCGGGCTGCCCCTCGGTGGCGACCCCGCTGGAGACGATCTCGAACTCCTCGTCGTTGACGTCGAAGAAGACGTTGCCGGTCCCCTTGATCATGATCCGCGCCTCATCGGTGAGGATTTCGGGGATCGTGACGGTCTCGGAGCCGTCGTTGTCCGTCGTCACGAGCAGGTCGAAGGTGTCGCCGCCGTCGGTCGAGAGGAAGATGTCCACCTCGTCGGTGTCGATGTCCTCGCCGTCGGTCCCGGCCACGTCCCAGGTAATCTCCTGCGGACCGGCGTTGACCTGGAGGTCGTCTTCGTTGGCGAAGGTGACGGTGAACGGCCCGCCGGCGTCGTAGGCGCGCATCTCAATCTGCACGTCGCCGATGCCGCCGCCGCCGAGGGCGTTGTCCCGCGCCGTGAGGCGGAAGCGGAGGCGCCGCCCGTTCGAGGGCGCATCGACCGGCAGGCGCTCACCGACGACGGGGGCGAAGCCGAGGAGCAGCCGGTTGAACTGGGGGAAGTAGCGGACCGGCTCGTCGTCGGGGCTGAAGGAGCGGAAGAACGGCGGCTCTTCGTTCCAGCCGTTGCGCCCGGGCGGTGGGCTGGCCGGGCCGAGGTCGAACTCCTCCCAGTTGTAGGTCAGCGACTCCGGCGTGTCGTCCGTCGCCTCGCCAGTCAGCACGAACGGCGTCAGGATCGGGATGCCGAAGCCGTCGCCGTCGGCACTCACGACGGGGGGCTCGTTGCCGGTCTCGGTCTCGACGGGGCAGCTCCCCCCCGTGCTGGGGTTCGTGATGAAGTTCACGATTTCCATCAGCGAGACGGCGTGGAAGTAGTCGTTGCTGAAGTTCTGGATGTCGTCACCGCCGCAGATGCCGGCGTAGGCCATGATCGTCGAGCCGCTGCCCGGCTCGTAGGCCGTCGAGCCGCTGCGCTGGCCGACGCAGTTCTGGAACGACGTGTTGAAGGTGTGGTTGCCCCGGAACTGGTGCCCCATCTCGTGGGAGACGTAGTCCACGTAGAACCCGTCGTTGATCGGGGTCGGGAGGCCGGTGACGCCGCGCGCCTTCTGGGTGTTGTTGCAGACCACGCCGAGGCCGGCGACGCCGCCGCCGCCGGTCGAGAAGACGTGGCCGATGTCGTAGTTCTCCGAGCCAATGACCGTGGTGAGGTTGGTCTGGTTCTGGGTCAGCAGCAGACTAGGGCTGTTGTTCGCGTACGGGTCCGTGTTAGCCTCGGTGTAGATGATGTCCTCGTTGTTCTCGATGATCTCCATGCGGACGGCCACGTCGCGCTCGTAGATGCCGTTCACCCGGTTCATGGCGATCACCTGCGCCGTGAGGGCGGACTCGACACTCACCGGCACGCCGGCGAGCTGGCTGACGCGCACGGTGTACTCGCCCGTCGCGGCCAGCGCGAGGCGGTAGGTCCGCAGGACCGAGCCGTTCTCCGTGGACGAGCGGCCGAAGTCCACCGGCTCGGCGTCCTCGACGCCCACGACGGTCTCCCCCTCGAAGGCTTCGCGGACGCGCTCGGGGTCCGGGGCGTAGTCGGCCCGGTTGTACGAGAGGTAGTGCTCGCGGTCGCCGCGCTGGTAGGGGTCGATGTAGACCGTGCCGGCGGGGCGGAGAATCTGCGCGTTGAAGCCCTGCGGGGTCACGCTGAACCGGACGGTCGCCGCCGGGGTCTCGATGCCCTGGCCGAGGTAGGTCCGGATCTGCGGGTAGCGCGCCTGCAGGCCGGGGGCCATGATCGGGGCCTCGATGACGCGGAAGCTCTCGGTGGTCCCGTTCGGCATCGGCAGGCTGACGGCGACGCCGGCGGCGACGTCGCCGGGACGGGCTTCGAGCGGGGCGTCGGCCAGGAGCCCGGCGAGGGCCGCGCGGTCGAGCCGCACCGTGCGGTACGCCTCGGGGACGATGTCGCGCTCGGCGGAGGCGCGGATAGCAGCCTCCGAGACGTCGGTCCAGAGGGCGGCCTGCTGCGCGAGCGCGAGCGGGCTCGTCACTAGCAGGAGCAGCGCGGCACACAGCGTGCGCGGCTGAAAGAGGGAAGGGATGGCAGTGCGCATGACGGCAGGGGTTAGGGTTAGGGAACGACGCCCGAGGTCCGTTCGGCGGATGCGGCCGCCGGGAGGTCAGAGCCTCTTAATATAGGGTATGTGCGACCCGTTGGGTAGGACGCCGCCGGGTTTTACCCTTTTGTGTCCCCAGCTTTGTGTCCCCGGCCCGCGCTACCCGTTGTGCGCCTCCAGCACCGCACGCACGGCTTCGGGCAGGCGCGCCGGATCGTCCATTACCCAGCGCCGCGCGAGCACCCCCCGCCGGACGGCGTCGTGGACGCGCTCTGGGAAAGGCACGCCGACGCGCGGCGCGCTGACCTCCACATCTCTATTTTGCCGTGATACCTATGCCGTCTCACCGAGACGCTTTCCTCTTTCCTAACTCATCGTCAGCCATGAACCGTCTCCTTACCCTCGGCGCGCTCCTCGTCAGCGTGCTCCTTCTCGTCCCGGATGCCACCGCGCAGGACCGGCCCGCGTCCCTCACCTCCGACGCCGAAACGCCGGACCGAGCCGCTGATGAGCAGGCCCCGCGCTACCGCGCTGTCCCCGGCACCGAGCGCTTGGTGCTCACGCCCGACGGCTTGGCCGAAGCAAGGGCCTTCGCAGCCTCCAAGCCGAACGTCACCGTGGCCGCCCGGCCTGCCGACGCGCAGCGCCGCACGCCGGGCCAGCCGGAGATCCGGGGCGGCGCGACCGTCTTCACCGTGGACAGCGCCTTCGACGACGGCGTGGACTCCAATCCTGGTGACGGCCTCTGCTCCGGCCCCTTCAGCGAGTGCCAGCTTCGCTCAGCTATCCAGGAGACCAACGCGACGAGCGGCCCTGTCATCATCGAGTTCGACATCGACGATGGTCCCACCGGCTCTGAGGTGGCACCCGGCGTGTGGCGCATCACGCTAGGCTACGACGGACCGGATACCGGCAGCGAGGCCGATGTGCTCCCAGACATCGTCAACGACGACGTCGTGCTCGATGCCCTCACGCAGCCGGGCGCGAGCTGCGGCAACCTCGTCGCGGGCACCACGCACAACCTCCGCGTCATCCTCAACGGAAGCAACACGACCGGCGACGCCCTCAACGCAAACGACGGCAATGGGATCGATTATGCGGGCACTTTCAGCGACGATACCTTTACCGTGCGGGGCTTGGTCGTGCAGAACTTCAACTTCGGCTTCGGTATCTACTCGCTGACCGACGACGGCCTCGCCGAGTGCAACTACGTCGGGACCGACTATACCGGCGAGAGCGCCGCGGGCAACCTCGACGGCATCTACGCGGGGGGCACAGTCCGCAACAACGTGGTAAGCGGCAATGCCAACTACGGCGTCTACGCACGCGCGTTTTCCTCAACGACCGTCTCGCGCAACTTGGTCGGCTCGGACGACGACGGCAACCAGCCGCTCGGTAACGGCGACACCGGGATTTTCGTCTCAGGGGTCGGCACCGACCACACGATCACGACGAACCTCGCATCCGCGAACGGACTCTATGGCATCTTCCTCGGAGACGATGCGTTCTTCACCGCGGGAGCGGCCACGGGTGCGGATCTGACGAACAACACGATGGGGCTATCGCGGACGCGCAGCGCAGCGGCTGGGATGGGGAACATCTGCAGCGGCGTCCGTGCCGAAGACGGAACGAGCGATAACGACATCGGCCTTCCCGGCAACGGCAACTACATTGCCCAGAACGACGCGGGCGACGTCGGCTGCAGCGCTGTCTTCGTCACGAACGCCTCGAACAACCGAATCCGGGGTAACGTCGTCGGGCTGACGCTTGGCGGGGCCGCCGCGCCGAACCTCTTCCATGGGATCCGGGTCTCGAATAACTTCGGCACAGCCGACGGCAACGTCATCGGGGGGAGCGGACCGAACGACGGCAACATCGTCGCGGCCAACGGCGGGTACGGCATTCTCCTCGACGGGGACACGAACAGCCGCATTCGGGGCAACACGGTCGGACTCAACGCCGCCGAAGCGGCCCGGCCCAACGGCCTCGACGGCATCGCGCTCGACAAGAGCACCGCTCCCATGGTGCGCAGCAACACAGTGTCGGGCAACACCGGCTCCGGCATCGTGCTCTTCAACGCCACCAACTTCGGCCCGACGACGAATGCCACGATCCGGGACAACCGGATCGGGACGAACACGGCCAGGACCGCTGCGCGGCCCAACGGCGAGACCGGCCTGGTCCTCACCGACGCCACCGGGGCCACCATCACGGGCAACACGATCTCGGGCAACACCGACACCGGCGTGTTCCTGAACGGTGGTACCTCGGGCCACGTCCTGGAGAACAACTTCATCGGGACAAACGCGTCCGGGGCGAATCTCGGCAACGGGCTGCCCGGCGGCAGCGGGCGGGCCGGCATCTTCTGCCAGAACGCCTCGGACGTGCGGATCGGGCAGAACTTCCAGCCCAACACGATCCGCTTCAACGGGGCCGACGGCATCTTCATCGGCGAGAGCTGCTCCGACATTTCGGTCGTCGGCAACGTCATCTACGGCAACGGCGGGCTCGCCGTCGATCTCGCCCCGAATGGCCCGAACCCGAACGATCCGGGCGACGGCGACACCGGGGCCAACGGCAAGCTGAACTACCCGGTGATCACCTCCGCCGAGAACGACGGTACGAATGCGACCATCAGTTGGACACTGAGCGCCGTGCCGAACACGACGTACCAGTTGCTGTTCTGCCGCAACCCGTCGCCCGACCCCTCGGGCTTCGGCGAGTGTCAGGTTCCGAACGCGCTCGAAACGACGACGACGAACGCCTCGGGCAACGCCGGCGGAACGCAGACGCTCAGCGTCAGCGCGTATCCGGCCGGGTCGTGGGTGACGGTGAATGCGACGGAGCTGGCCGGGCCGGTCCCGGCGGGCTACGGTCCGACGAGCGAGTTCTCCGCCTCGGTCCAAGTTCAGGACACGGGCATCACGCCGGGCATTTTCCTGGCGGCGACGAACACGAGCCCCCTCGCGGTCTCCCCCGGCGGTTCGATCTCGTTCAGCTACACGATCACGAACAACACCCCCGCAGCGGTCTCGGGTGACTTCTACTTCACGGTAAGCCCAGGCGGTCTCGCGGGTGTGATCCTCTCGGGCACGGTCCCGGCGGGCCAGTCGGTATCGAGCAGTTTCACGCAGCAGATCCCGGGCAACGCGCCTGCGGGTTCGTACAGCTACACGCTCCGGCTCGGCCAATTCCCGAACGTGTCCGTGGACCAGGAAGCCTTCACGCTGACGATCAGCGGGTCGGCGCGCGAAGGGGACATGGACGCTTGGACGGTGACCGACGCGCAGCCGTGGGTACCCGTCGAGGGCACGGGCGCAGCGGCGAGCCGCGATGAGGCTTTGCCGAGCGAAGTCACCCTCGCAGGAGCGTATCCGAACCCGTTCAGCCGGACGGCGACCGTGGCGTTCGCTCTGCCGGAGGCCCAGCGCGTGACACTCACCGTCTACGACGTGCTCGGGCGCGAGGTGGCCCGACTCGTCGATGGCGAGGTCGAAGCCGGTCGGCATGAGGCGGCACTCGACGGGGCGGGGCTCCCGGCAGGGGTCTACCTCGTCCGGCTCACGGCGGGTAGCGTCACCGAGACACAGCGGCTCACGCTCGTGCGCTAGACCATAGGGCGGTCTAAAACTCCACCGCCCGCCCCGGCATTGCGTCGGGGCGGGCGGTTCGTCGTTGGCCGAAGCGGACTACCGGACCCCGAGCGGACTACCGGACGAGCGTGAGCGCGCGCGAGGCGGTCTGCCCGCCGGCCGTCAGGCGGGCGACGTACACCCCAGCGGCGAGGTCGGCGGCCTCCAGCCGCGCCCGGTGCGCTCCCGCTTCCTGCCAGCCCTCGGCGAGCAGCGCCACGCGGCGACCGGCGGCGTCGAAGACCTCGAGGCGCACCTCGGCAGCGCGGTCCAGCTCGTAGGCGAGCGCCGTCGTCGAGCGGAACGGGTTAGGGGCAGCCGGCAGCAGGCGGAAGCCCAAAGCCGGTGCGCTCGGCTCAGCGGACACGGGCGGCTCGCCCAGGGCGCGGCGGTACATCCCGTTGCCGTGCGTCGCCACCTGCAGCGACCGGTCGGCGGGCGAGTAGACGAGGTCCATCACCAAGACGGCCTCGGGCAACCCGTCGGTGAACGCCTCCCATGTCGTGCCTGCATCGTACGTCACGAACACGCCCACGTCGTTGCCGACGAAGACGGTCCCCGCGGCGAGCGGGTCGAAGGCGACGGCCTCGGTCGGGGCATCGGGGAGCACCCCCGTCACGTCGGTCCAGGTCTCGCCGGAGTCGTCGGTCTTGAAGACGTGCCCCGTCCCGAAGCCGCCGAGCGTGACCCACGCCACCGCGTCGTCCTCGGGATGGACCGCGATGTCGGTCACGAAGCGGTCCGGCAGGCCAAGCGTGACGTCGGTCCAGGTAGCGCCCGCATTCCGGGTGACGAAGAGGCGCGGCGGGCCGGGGTCGTCGATGGGGTCGCGGAGGAACGGAGCCGTCGAGACGTAGACCACGTCGGCGTCAACGGGCGAGACGGCGAGGGCGAGGGCCGGGTTGTCGTTCGGGTCGATGCCGTCGCCGCCGTTCGTCGCCGTCCACGAGTTGCCCCGGTTCTCGGAGCGGTAGACGACGCTACGCCCGGCGTAGAGGCGGCGCGGCTGCGACGGCGCGAGCGCGTAGGGCGCAATGAAGGCCGTGTTGCCGGTGCCGGGTGGCGTGATGTCGTCGAACGTGAACACGGCTCCGCGCTCCTCCGAGCGCTGAATCCTCAGGTTCTGGTACGAGGCGTAGACGACGTCCGGGTCCTCGGGGTCCACGGCGCTCCACGAGCCGTCGCCGCCGAAGACCTTCTCCCAGTCGGGGCTGCCGGTGTAGCGGACGGTGTTGTTGTCCTGCAACCCTCCCACCGCGAAGTCCGCGTCGTTGGGGTCGACGGAGGTGCCGTTGTAGAACTGCGTCGTCTGGTAGCCCCGGCTGATGTCCACGATGGTGTTTCCTCCGTTCGTCGTGCGGGCGACGCCGCCGTCGTGGGCGAAGTAGACGACGTCGGGGTCGGTCGGGTGGAAGGCGACCGCGTGGTGGTCCGGGTGGGGATCGTCCAGCTCGTTTTGGGTGAAGCCCCCGTCGCGCGAGCGGAAGAGCGGCACGCCACCGAGGTAGAGCTCGTTCGGGCGGTTCGGGTTGACGCCGACGTAGTGCGCGAACCAGCCCTGGAAGATCGCGTAGTTGTTCTCCGAGACCGTCGTCCACGAGTCGCCGCCGTCGTCGGTGCGGATGAGGAAGGTCTCGGTCCCGCCCGAGCTGAAGATGCCGTTGCCGACGCTCGCGTAGACGGTGTCGTGGTCTGTCGGGTGGCGGCTCAGGAGCACCTTGCCGATGTAGCTCGGCGGGACGCCGTCGGTGAGCTGCGTCCAGTTCTCGCCGCCGTCGGTCGTCCGGTAGAGCCCGTACGCGGGGGACTCCTGGTTGCCGCACGCCGCGATGACGTCGTCCGGGTCAGAGGGGTTGATCGAGAGGTCGGTGCCCATCACCACGTCGAGCGACACCTCCCACGAGTCGCCCGCGTCGCGGGAGCGGTAGATGCCTTCGGTGGTGGCGGCCCACACGGTGGACGTGTTGACCGGGTCGATGCGGATCATCTGGATGCCGCGCTCCTGGTTCCGGCTCCAGTCGAGGCTCTTGGCCCAGGTCGCGCCGCCGTCGGTGCTCTTGAGGATGCCCATGCCGTAGCTGCCGCGCGTGGGCCGGTAGACGACCCCGCCGAACGACTCGCTGTAGCGGTACACCTCGCCGGTGCCCAGGTAAAGGGTGCTCGTATCGCCCGGCACGAGCGCCACCGCCGAGGCCGCCGTCACGCCGAAGCCGGTCGAGACGCGCTCCCACGAGCCGTTCAGCCCCGCGTCGTAGGACCGCCACAGCCCGCCGCCCGCCGAGCCGGCCCACACGGTCTCCGGCCGCTCGGGGTTGAGCACGATCGCGAGCGTCCGCCCGCCGATGTTCTGCGGCCCGATGGCCTCCCACGGCTCGCCGCCGCGCCGCGCCTCGGCCTCGAGCGCCTGCCGCACCGCCACCGCCTCGGCGAAGCCCTCCGACGGGATCGTCTCGTTGGGATACGCCCGCTTGGCGTTCCACAGCACGAGCGCCTCGTAGGCCCCGGACACCGCCTTGACGCTTGGCGGGTCCGGCGCGGCCTCGGGTCGGTTGAGCGCAAGCGCGAGGCCGAGGACGGCGAGCGCGAGGCCGGGCAGCAGGAGGCGGAGGAAGGAGGACATGGCCGGAGCGGTCAGGTTCGGAAAAGCGCGAGTTAGAGTTTACGCCCATCCCCCGGTGTCGCGGGAGGCTTTCATCCGCCGGTGCCTTCTGCGCTCTTCGGCTCCTGTTGCCTTCTTCGTCTCCGGGTGCTGCCTTCTTCGTCTCCGGGCCATTTTTCTCCGGCCCCGTGCAACCGGAGGGCGCTGCCGCCGTTCAGTTAGACGTTTAGCTAATTATCTAAATGAAGTTGCTCTTCAAAGCCCTCAACGACCCCACCCGCCGCGCCATCCTGGACCTGCTCAAAGGCGGCGACCGGACGGCGGGCGAGGTCGCCGACGCCTTCGACGTGACGTGGCCCAGCATCTCGCACCACCTCGACACGCTGAAGCGGGCCGGCCTGGTGGCCGCAACGCGCAACGGGCGCTACCTCCACTACACCCTCAACACGACCGTGCTCGAAGAGGCCGTGCAGTGGATGATGGCTCTCGTCGAAGCCGACCCTCCCTCCCATCCTCACGCTCCCGACCATGACCCCGACTGAGTTCCTCAAGAAAGAAGCGCCTACGCTCCTGGTGCTGCTCGTCCCGTTCGTCGCCGCCCCCCTCCTCTGGAACCGGCTCCCGGACGAGGTGCCGACCCACTGGAACCTCCGGGGCGAGGCCGACGGCTACTCGGGCAAGGCGTTCGGCCTGTTGGCGCTGCCCGGCCTCAGCGTGGGCCTCTACCTGCTCTACTGGCTGATCCCGAAGATCGACCCCAAGCGCGCGCTCGCGGCCGACCGGAAGCCGCTGCCGGCGTTCCGGTTCTTCACGGCGCTCTTCTTCACCGCCTTCTTCTTCGTCACCGTCAGCGCCGCCGCCGGTGCCCCGGTCCTGAACATGGCGCGGCTCGTCCCGCTGGTCGTGCTCCTTTTGCTGCTGGTGCTGGGCAACTACCTGACGGCGGTGCAGCCGAACTACTTCATCGGCATCCGCACGCCGTGGACGCTGGAGGACCCGGAGGTGTGGCGCCGGACGCACCGGCTGGGCGGGCGGCTGTGGGTCGCCGGGTCGGTTGTGCTACTGATGCTGCTCGTGGTGCTGGACGCGGAGACTTTCCCGAGCGTCTTCGTCGCCGGGCTCGCCGTGCTGGTGCTGGTGCCGCTGGTCTATTCGTACGTCCTCTACGCCACCAAGAAGCGCGCGGCGGAGAACGCATCGTAGCGGGGCTATTCTGCCTTCAGCAGCCAGTCGTTCGGGTCTACCGCGACCTCGGCGTCCGCCGGCACGGCGAGCTCGCCCCGCCCACCCGGCATCGGGACGCGCCGCACGTCGCCCTCCACGCTGACTTGAACCGGCAGCTCCAGCGGGTAGCCTTCGGGGGTCTCCCACCGGAGCAAGAGCCGGTCTCCGTCGCGCTCGGTGACGAGGCGCGGCAGGGCGGGCTGGGTGAGGTAGAGCCGGAAGAGGGCGTCGAGGTCGTGTCCGGTTTCGCGCTCGAGCGTGCGCTGGAAGTCCTCGGTCGTGGCGAAGCGGGTTTGGCGGCCGTCCGTCACCTTCTCCAGCGCGGGGTCGGGGTAGGTCATCCGGCGCAAGCCGCGCAGGAACGCGGGGTCGTCGTCCACCGCCCAGCGGAGGGTGTGGAGGAACCACATGCCCTTGAAGTAGATGTCGGCGTCGGTGATGCTCTTGCCGCTGCGCCGCCCGAAGTAGGCCTCCTGCGTGTCGCGTGTCTCGCCCGGCACGACGGGCTGGCGGTTGGCGATCCGCCCGCGCTTCGAGAGGAGGTAGCGCCGGTAGGCGTCCGCCCCGCCGAGGCGCTCGGCGTAGAGCGCCTCGACGTACATCGCCGTGCCCTCGTGCACCCAGAGGTGGCTCCAGTCCGGGACGGTGACGAGGTTGCCCCACCACTCGTGCGCGAGTTCGTGGAGGTGCAGCCAGTCGAACCCGAATTCGTTGTCCTCGAACGTGTCGCCGTAGGCGATCGCCGTCTGGTGCTCCATCCCGAGGTAGGGCGACTGCACGACGGCGTACTTGTCGGCGCGGAATGGGTACGGCCCGAAGACCTCCTCCATGAACCGGACGTGCTCGGCGATCTGAGGCAGGAGCCGCTCGGCCTTCTCGGCGTCCTCGGGGAGCGCGTAGAACGTGATCGGCAGGTCGTCGCCGGCGGTGCTCGTGTACGGCAGGGTGACGGCTTCGTAGGGGGCGACGTAGAGCGAGAGGCCGTAGTTGTTGATCGGCGTCGAGACGAACCACTCGAAAGTGACCCGTCCGTCCTCGCGCACTGCCTCCGTCTGCAACCGCCCGGCAGAGACGGCGGTGTGCCCGGCGGGCACCGTCACCTCGATGCGGAGCGAGTCCGGCTCGTCGGAGGGGTGATCCTTCACCGGCCACCACAGGTCGGCCCCCTCGCCCTGGCATGAGACGCCGATCCACCACGTCCCGTCGCCCCGGTCCACCCATGTAAAGCCCCCCTGCCACGGCGGGTTCGGCGCGACGCGCGGCTGCCCGTTGTAGAAGACGCTCACTTCCAGCGTCTCTCCTGGCTGCCGCGTCCGCCCCAGATCGATCCACAGCCGTCCCCCATGCCGCTCGAAGTCCAGCGCCTCCTCCATCTCTGCGATCTGGCTGACGGCAAACGCCGTGTCGAGGTCGAGCACGATATGGCTCGTCGGAATGGTGACTTCGGCGTGCATCGTGAGCCGTCCATCGAGCGCTCGTGCTTCGGGCAGCACCTCCAGGTCGAGGTCGTAGAACTGCACGTCGAAGGCCGCCTGCTCGGGGATCAGCACGCCGCCCGACGAGGACGGGTCCGAGGGCGGGGGCTGTGCCGAGGCCGGGGCCGCGACGAGGAGCAGGGCGAGGGCGAGAAGGCGGAGCATGGCGGTCGTGGTGAGTGTTCGATCAACATACAAACGGCGACGCCGGCCTGTGCCGACGCCGCCGCGAGGTCGTGCTGCGCTGTCTGTTCAGCTCTCGCTGAGGATTTCGTCGAGGAAGTCCTTCGCATCGGTGACCTGAAAAGACACAGCAGTCATCAGGTCTCGGAGCGCATTGTTGTGGGGAAAGGTCCAGAACCCTCCCTCTGGAGTAGCTAAACGAAGGACTGTCTGCTCCCTAGAGTATTCCTCCAATGTCCCAAGCGCCCCTCTCCTCTGGCCCGTCGCCATTCTAAACGCACCGAGTATCCCCCTGGCTTCCGCCAAGTCAACCCAGTTTCTGCGATAGATCTGCAATATTCTCCCGTTGTACTCCGCAACATAAACAGAATCGATCCGGTCTCCCCCTTCGAGCTTCATCGAATCGTCCGGCTTTCCTGCCCGCCATTTCAGCTTTCCCTTCTGAGTCAGATGCATCAGCTTTACGACAGCCTCCAGCATCCTGTCTCGCGGACGTTCTACTTCTGTTGCCATTCCCGGTCCTCCTGAAGGTTTTTGATCTCTTGGATCACCGCGACAACGCTCAGATAGGTACGCTTGATTCCTTCTTCGTCCGGTGCTCGGCCTTGCGCTCGCAGCCTACTCAACAGATTCCCCACCGAGCGCTTTGCTTCTCCGCGGAGCTTTGGTTCGAGGGCCTTTAGCGTTGATTCTATCTGAACGAGTTCTTCGTTCGCTCGGTCCTCTGAGTTCGGGAGATCATTGAGGTAATTAGCAAGAGCCGACTTGCGTTGGCTCAACTCAGCCAACAATTTAGGTACTCTGACCCGTGCTTCGTAGAAGCGCCGGAGCTTCAGAACCTCCCAGAGCGCCCACCCCGTCAGCACGAGGCCGAGGATGGAAGCGAGGCTGCCCCAATCGGAAAGCAACATCGGCACCTCGCGCCCCACTACATCTCGGCCGGGATGAGTTCGTTGAGGAGGTGGATGTTGTCCGGGCTCTGCTGGATGTGGCGGATCAGCGCCTGCATCGCCTCGACGGGGTGGCGGGAGTTGAGCGCGCGCATCAGCATGTGGTGGTACTTCACCATGTCGCCGAGGAGGCGCTCCTCGTTCCGGGTGCCGCTCTTGCGGAGGTTGATCGCCGGGAAGATGCGCTTGTCGGCGAGCTCGCGGTCGAGGACGATCTCGGCGTTGCCGGTGCCCTTGAACTCCTCGAAGATCACGTCGTCCATCCGGCTGCCGGTCTCGATGAGCGCGGTGGCGATAATGGTCAGCGAGCCGCCGTGCTCGATGTTGCGCGCCGCGCCGAAGATTTTGCGTGGCATCACGAGCGCGCGGGCGTCGAGGCCGCCGGACATGGTGCGGCCCGAGTTGCCGCCCCACAGGTTGAACGTCCGCCCGAGGCGCGTCAGCGAGTCGAGCAGCATCACCACGTCCTTGCCCTGCTCGACGAGCCGCCGCGAGTACTCGTAGGCCAGCGTGGCGACGCGGACGTGGTTGTCCTCCTCGTGGTCGTTCGAGGAGGCGAAGACGGTGCACTTGGTGGTCCGCTTGAAGTCGGTGACTTCCTCGGGCCGCTCGTCGACGAGGAGCGCCACGAGCTCGACCTCGGAGTGGTTCTCCTCGAGCGCGCGGGCGATTTTCTTGAGGATCACCGTTTTGCCGGTGCGCGGCGGCGCGACGATCAGCGCGCGCTGCCCCTTGCCGAGCGGGGCGACGAGGTCGATCACGCGCATCGTGATGTCGGTCGGCTCGGAGACGAGCTGGAGCTTCTCGTTCGGGTAGATCGTCACGCCCTCGTCGTAGCTCGGCACCTCCTTCCAGTCGTCGGGCGCGACGCTCATCACCTTGTCGAGGTCCGTCACCTGCCACGCGCCCTTGCGGCCGGGCTTGATGGTGCCCTCGATCAGCACGCCGTCGCGGAGGTTGTACTTCTCGATGAGCGGCGGCGGCATGAAGGGGTCGTTGTCGCCCTTCGGGAGCGCGGGGTCGAAGCTCCGGATGAACCCGAAGTTCTTGTCCCCGATCATCTCGAGCATCCCGACGATGGGCTTGCCGGGGTGGCTGCTGCTCTCCCGGCTTCCCCCACCCTTGCCACGACCCCGATTGCGCTTGCGGCCACCTCGGCCACCTCCACCACCGTTGCGGTTGCTGCTTCCGTTGCGGTTGCTGCGGTCGTTCTGACCGGAATCGCTCCGACCGGACCGGTCGCCGCGCTGTTCTTCTGCCATGAATCTGGGACTAGGTGAAACGGACGAGGCCCGGACACGCCGGGCGCTGGATTGGGAAAGGTGGGGGACGCTCACGAAGGGGAGACCGCTCCACACTGGGCGATCCCGGACCGAAGGCGATCCGCTGAGCGACGGTCGATAGCTGGGTAAGGCGGCTCGGGAGACTTCAAGACAGCCGACTTGAGGAAGACAGCCGACCTGGGAGGCGGGGGTGCCTCGGAAAAGTTGCGCTTCTGCCGGCGGTGCCTGATCTTTGGAGGGTCACGTCCACACCGGGCTCGGAGCCGAGGGGCGGCGGCACGCGCGTCGCCTAGCAACAAGCGGGTCCTAGCAACAAGCGGGCCACACGGCGAGCGCACTCAGTCTCTGGAGTCGGCGTCTCTGGGGTCAGTCTTGCTCCACCCCGCAGCCCGGTGGGGCGGCTGCGAACCAATCGACTGCGAACCAATCGAAACGCCTTCCATCACTGCAAACAAGCACTGGCAAACAAGGCGAGGCGCGTGCCACAACGCATGAACGTCCTCCAATATAGATGGTTTCCGGCAGCGAAGCAACAGGCTTGCTGCCCGCCCGTTTCAGCCCTCTTTCACGCGGCCCGCCCTATGGCGTCTTTCGAGATCGAAGCAGAGCACTGGCGGCGCGGGGCGCGGTGGGTGGCGGGCGTGGACGAGGCCGGACGAGGCTGCCTCGCCGGCCCCGTGGTGGCTGCCGCGGTGGTGCTCGCGCCGGACACCCGCATCGCCGGGCTCGACGACTCGAAGAAGCTGACGCCCGCCGTTCGGGACGCGCTCTTCGGGACCGTCACGGGCGAGGCCCTCGCGGTAGGCGTCGGGCGGTGCTCGCCGCGAGAGATCGACGAGCTGAACATCCTCTGGGCCTCGCTGGAGGCGATGCGCCGCGCCGTACTGGCCCTCGCGCTGGAACCGGACCTCCTCCTGATCGACGGTAACCATCCGATCCCCGACGCCCCGTGGCCGCAAGAAGCCCTCGTCAGGGGAGACGCTCGGAGCCTCTCGGTCGCCGCCGCGTCCGTCGTGGCGAAGGTGACGCGGGACCGGCTGATGGTGCGCCTGCACGAGGACTTCCCCGAATACGGCTGGGCCGGACACAAGGGTTACCCGACGGCGACGCACTACGACGCGCTCCGCACGCACGGGCCGAGCCCCCACCACCGCCGGTCGTTCCGGCTGGCGTAGGGCCTCGGCTCCACCGAGGCTCCACCGAGCCCTAGTGCTACGACACCTCGATTCTGACAGGCTCTCGGCAGCCCGTGCGCCGCGCGTCGGCGTTGACCTCTTCGCCCGATGCGGTGCATCTAGCTCCTCGGTCGCCTTGACTCGCAGCACCCGAACACGCCGATCTACCCGTCATTCTGCTCGTGTCGCAGCACTAGGCTTCGACGGGCAGCGCCTGCACGATCGCGTCGGCGACTTGCTCCGGCGTCATCGTTTCCGCCTCGACGGTCACGTCGGCGTGGCTGTAGAAGCGTTCGCGCTTGCGGAGGACCTCGCTGATGTACTCGAGCAGGGCCGCGTCGGAGAAGGGCCGGCCGTCCTCGTCGAGGAGCAGGGGCCGCTCCTCGCCCTCGCGCAGGCGCTCGACGAGGGTCTCGGGCGAGAGCTTGAGGTAGACGATCGTGCCGCTCGTCTCGGCGGTGAGGAGGTTGCCCTCCGTGGCGAGCGCCCCGCCGCCGGTGGCGACGACGACGTGCTCCTGCTCCGCCGCCTCGCACAGCACGGCGGTTTCGAGCGCGCGGAACACCGGCTCGCCGCGCCGGGCGAAGAGGTCGGAGATCGAGACGCCGGCGGCGCGCTCGACCTCGTCGTCGAGGTCGAGGAAGCGGTAGCCGAGGCGCTCGGCGACGAGGGGGCCGGAGGTGCTCTTGCCGCTGCCCATGAAGCCGGTGAGGTAGACGCGGGGTGGGTGCATATCTTCGGAGCCGCCGCGAGGAGACTCGTGCATGAGAAAACGAAGTGGTGGACGCACGGCGCGGGCGCGCCTCTCGGAGCGGTTCGGGGGGTCAGCCTGGGGGGCGAGAGCGGGCGGGGAGCCGGTGCAGCGCGACGGGGTCGGTTGGGCCCGCAGCCGCTCGCAGCCCGCGAGCACAAATCCGAACAGCTTCTTAATGTATCACTTTTCGACGTGGCAACCTACCGGCTTGTGATCGAATACGACGGGTCCGGCTTCCACGGCTGGCAGGCACAACCGGCCCGCCCGTCGGTGCAGGCCGCGCTCGAGGAGGCCCTCATGACGGCGCTCCGGCTCCCCGTCGGCGTCACCGGCTCGGGGCGCACGGACGCTGGGGTGCACGCGCGCGGGCAGGTGGCCCACTTCGCCACCGAGGCCCCGGTCGATCCGTTCCAGCTCCGGCGCTCGCTGAACGGCCTCCTCCCCCCGAGCATCGCCGTCCTCGGCCTGTCGCAGGCCGCCGACGGATTCCACGCCCGCTACGACGCCTGCCGACGGCTCTACCACTACCACGCAACCGGGCAGCCGCGCGCCCTCGACCGGCACCGCCGCTGGACGGTCCGCCCGGAGCCGGATTGGGCGCTGATGACCGGGGCCGCTCGGCACCTGCTCGGGCACCACCACTTCGGCGCGTTCTGCCTCACGCAGTCGGCCACCACGAACCGCGTCTGCACCGTCGAGCGGGCGGGCTGGGTGCCGGAGGGCCGCGCCGGGGACTGGCGGTTCGAGATCGCCGCCGACCGCTTCCTGCACGGGATGGTCCGGGCGATCGTGGGGACGCTCGTGGACGTGGGGCACGGACGGCGCGACCCGGACTCGCTGCCGGAGGTGCTGGCCTCGCGGGACCGGAGGCGGGCGGGACCGGCGGCTCCGGCGCACGGCCTCGTGCTGGAGCGCGTCACGTACCCCGACGGCGAGTCGGAAACCCCCAGTTGACGGCGACATTCAACGCCGCCCTTCGCTTGCACCCGTTCTGCCCATGATTCGCTCTACGCTTCTGCTCGCGGCTCTCCTCCTCGCGGCCCTCCTCGCTGGGTGCGAGCGCCCGTTCGTCGAGCCCGAGGCACCGACGGTCGAGCTGCTCGGCGAGCTCGACCTGTCCGTCGTCCGCACCGAGGCTCGGCTGCCGCTCGCGTTCCGGGCCTCGTCGCCGGTTTCGCAGGTCACCCGGGTCGAGGTCAACGGGATGCCGGCGACCTTCGTCCGGGAGGGGGACGTCTTCCTGGACACGCTCCGGCTGGAGCAGGGCCTCAACCGGATCGAGGTCGAAGCCTTCGACGGCATGGGGACGGTCGGCGGCGACACGCTCTTCGCGGTCTACCTCCCGTTTCAGTTCGCCTCGCTCGCGGTGGCGCGCTGGCCGGAGCCGGTCGGCGGGCACACGGCGACGGCGCTGACCGATGGGACGATCCTCCTGACGGGCGGTGCCGCGGGGCTGAGCTCCCCGGCCCGCAACGCCGCGCTGCGCCTCGACCCGGCGACCTTCACGTTCACCCCGCTCGGCGCGCCGATGCGGGCGGCGCGCACCGGCCACGCCGCCGCGCTGCTCCCCGACGGGCGCGTGCTCCTCACCGGCGGCAGCACGGTCGTGACCCCGGCTGAGGCGGAGGACTTCGTGACGACGCTGGAGCTGTTCGATCCGGCGACGGAGGCGTTCGCAGAGGTCCCGCTCGTGGCTGCCGACGGCGGGGCGGCGGCTCCGGTGGCGCGGGCCGGGCACACCGTCGCCGTTTTGCAGGGCGGCGACGGAAGCGTGTCGGTCTACCTCTACGGCGGGACGGCGAACCTCGGCACGGCGGAGGCACCCCGGCTCGGGCCGTCGCCGTTCATGCGGCGGCTCGTGTTCGAGGACGGGGCGGGCGGCCCCCGCCTCGTCGCTCCGAACCGCTCGGAGGGGTTCCGCTTCGCGGCGACGGCGGGGCACACGCAGACCGCCCTCACGGAGGTCGGGGCCGACGGGTTCGGCCGCTACCTCGTCGCCGGGACCTCGGACCCGGCAGACCTCGAACCGCCGCTGCCGTTCGAGCTAGTGTTCCGCAGCGGGTCTCTCGACAGCCGGCGCGTCGAGCCGATGGACACCCCGCGCGTGGACCACGCCGCCGCCCTGCTCTCTCCGCTCGAAGACCTCGTGCTCGTCACCGGCGGGTCCGACCGGGGCGGGCAGGCCGTGCTGGCGACGAGTGAGGTGTTCGCAGGCGAGGCCGCCCGGTTCTTCCGATTTGCAGACGCTACGCGCCTCGCCGCGCCGCGCCGGGGCCACACTGCAACAAATCTCGGCAACGCCCGAATACTGATCGTTGGCGGGTTTTCCGCCTCGGGCGGCGCACTCGACCTGCTCGAACTCTTCACCGCACTCCCCTCTCGCTGAGACTCTCCCGATGACGCTCCAACGCATTCTCCAGGGCATCCTCGTCGTGATCGTGCTGATGGTGGCCTTCCTGCTCCTGGTCTTTCTGCTCCAGATCGGGACGTGGCTGCTCGGCAAGCTGCTGTGGCTGCTGCTGCTGCTGCTCGTCGTGGCGGCGGTCCTGCGGTTCTTCGAGCTCCTCGCCCAGAAGCGTCGCTACTGACCGGCGGCCCCGCCGCTTCGGGGTGCGTATGTTCCGGCAGCCGTCCCCTCGGGTCGGCTGCCTTTTTTCTCCTACTGCTTCCGCTCGTGACCCAGACCGCCTCCGCCGACACCGCCTCCGCCGACACCGGCAGCGCCAGCACGGCCCCGCTGCCGGTCCACGTCTCCTCTGAGCTCGCCCGGCTCCGGCAGGTCGTCGTCCACACGCCCGGCGAGGAGATGCGCCTCGTCTCGCCGGCGAACCACGCCGAGCTGCTCTTCGACGACATCCTGTTCACCGAGCGCGCGCAGGAGGAGCACGGCGTGATGGCCCGCCTGTTCCGCGCCGTGGTGGGCGCGCCCGACGCCGTGCTCCAGCTAGCAGACCTGCTCCGCGAGACGTTCGAGCGCGAGGACGCCCGGCACGAGTTCGTCGTCCTCCTCGCCGAGCGCCTGCCGCACCGCAACTTCGAGGCGTACGAGCGCGAGCTGAAGCAGCTCGCGCCGGAGGAGCTGCTGCGCTTCGCCCTCACCGGGCAGTCCGGCCTCAAGCTCACCACGAGCCCCGTCCCGAACCTGATGTTCACGCGCGACCTCTCGGCGGTCGTCGGGGACCACCTCATCCTCTCGCACGCGGCGACGGTGGCGCGCGCGCGCGAGAGCATCATCCTCCGCGTCATCGCCCGCCACCACCCGCGCTTCGCGGACGTGCAGGACCGGATCATCGAGCTGCCGCCTCACGTCTCGTTCGAGGGCGGCGACCTCCTCGTGGCCAGCGGCAAGGTGGTCCTCATCGGGCAGTCCGAGCGGACCTCGCTCGGCGGCGTGATGGCGATCACCGAGGCGCTCATGCAGAAAACCTCGGTCGAGCACGTGTTGATGGTCAACCTCCCGAAGGCGCGCTACTGCATGCACCTCGACACCGTGTTCACCTTCGCCGCGCTGGGCGAGTGCGTCGTCTTCCCGCCGATCATCGAGCAGGACCGCCAGAACGTGATGCACCTGACCTCGACCGGCGAGCCGGGCCGGTTCAACATGGAGGTGTGGCCGAACCTGAAGCCGGCGCTCGAAGCGCTCACCGGGCAGGACTTCACCTTCATCCAGTGCGGCGGCGGCGAGCTCGTCAACCAGCAGCGCGAGCAGTGGACCGACGGGGCGAACCTCTTCGCGCTCGCCCCCGGCCTCGTCGTGGGCTACGAGCGCAACCAGCACACCTACGACGCCCTCCGCGAGCACGGCTACCACGTCGTCGAGGCGGAGAACTTCCTCAACTACCACGACGGCAACCCCATCGGCGGCGACCGCAAGGTGGCGATCCAGCTCCGGGGGCACGAACTCTCGCGCGGCCGCGGCGGCCCCCGCTGCATGACGATGCCGATCCTGCGAGCGGCGAGCGAAGAGGGGCAAACGCCGAACGGCCCACCCTTGCCTTAAACCCTGTACCTCCTCGCCTTATACCAGGTCCGGCTGAAGTGCATTGGGCCAAATGGGCACTCCCAACCCCTCTCCCTACGCCGTCGGGAGAGGGCCGGGGGGAGGGGCCGCCTGAGCAATCACGCGCGGATCAAACGGATGGGGTTTGACACCCCGTAGGGATTTGATTCATCGAGCCCCTGCCTTGCTGTCCCTCACCTCTCCCCGATGTCCCTGAACTCTCTTCTCGACGCGGACCGGCGGTGGATGCAGCAGGCCTTCGGCGAGGCCGAGCGGGCGTTCGAGGAAAACGAGGTGCCGGTCGGCGCGGTCGTGGTGCAGGGCGGCGTGCTCGTCGGGCGCGGACGCAACGCGGTCGAGCGGCTCGGCGACCCGACGGCGCACGCGGAAATCCTCGCCGTCTCCGCCGCGTGCGAAACCCTGGGCTCGAAGTTTCTGGACGGCTGCACGCTCTACGTCACGCTTGAGCCGTGCCCGATGTGCGCGGGCGCGCTCGTCCTCGCCCGCCTGCGAAAGCTCGTTTTCGGCGCGTTCGACGAGAAGCTCGGCGCGGCCTCGACGCTCTATTCGATCCCGCAGGACCCGCGCCTAAACCACCAAGTCGAGGTGGTCTCCGGGGTCGAGGCCGAGCGCTCGGCGGAGCTGCTGTGGGCGTTCTTCCGGCAGCGACGCCGCACCGCGACGCGGGGGCCGGACGGCGGCGAAACAGCCCCGTAGCCCGGTCGTTCGAGTGCGCTATGGAATCTCCCCAAACAGAACCGGCGCGCACGGCAGAGCCCACGCGCGACGTAGTCATCGTCGGGGCCGGTCCGATTGGGCTGGCGTGCGCCGTCGAGGCGAAGCACGCGGGGCTGGGCGCGCTCGTCGTCGAGAAAGGCGCGCTGACGAACTCGCTCCTCGGCTATCCGACGGGGATGGAGTTCTTCTCGACGCCGGACCTGATCGAGATCGGCGGCTACCCGCTCATCGCGCGCGGCTACAAACCGCTCCGCGAAGAAGCCCTCGACTACTACCGCCGCGTAGCCGAAGTCGAGACCCTCGACGTGCGGCTGTACGAGCGCGTCCTCCGCGTCGACGGCGAGGCCGGGGCGTTCACGGTGGTGACGGACGAGGGGGCCTACCCGTGCCGCGCCGTCGTGGTGGCGACGGGGTTCTACGACATCCCGAACCTGATGGGCGTGCCGGGCGAGGAGCTGGGCAAGGTCTCGCACTACTACAAAGAGCCGTACCCGTTCAGCGGGCAGCGCCTTGCGATCGTCGGAGCCAAGAACTCCGCGGCCCTCGCTGCGCTCGACTGCCTCCGCCACGGGGCCGAAGTCACGATGGTGATGCGCGGCCCCGAGGTCGGGCCGAGCGTGAAATACTGGATCCGCCCGAACCTCGTCAACCGGATCGAGGACGGCAGCATCACGGCCTACTTCGACACGACCGTCGAGGCCATCCGCCCGCACTCGCTGCTCCTCGCTACGCCCGACGGCGAGCGCGCGATCGCCAACGACTGGGTGCTCGCCCTCACCGGCTACCGCCCGAACTACCCGCTGCTCGAACGCCTCGGCATCGCCTTCACGGGGCCAAGCCGCAAGCCGGTCTACGACCCCGAGACGATGGAGACGAACCGGCCCGGCTTGTTCCTCGCCGGCACCGTCTGCGGCGGCCTCAACACGAGCGAGTGGTTCATCGAGAACGGCCGCGTCCACGCCCGGCAGATCATGCAGCACTTGGCGGAGCGTGAGCCGGTGGTGGCTGAGGCGCAGAACGAGATTCTGTAGAACGGGCGAGATTCTGTATACCGGGAGGGTGCTCGCAGCAGTGCATTAGAGCGAAGCATCCTCACCCTCCCCGCAGCGCGTCCAGCACCTGCCGCGCGGTGGCCTGTCCGGGGTCGAGCGAGAGCGCCCGCTCGGCATAGCGCTGCGCCTCGGCGGGGTTGCCGAGTTGGAGATGGGCTGCCGCGAGACTCGCTGCGACGTCCGCGCGGCCCGGCGCGGCCGCAGCAGCACGACCGAGCGTCTCGGCAGCCTCCGGGAAGGCCCCCCGCTGGAGGTGATAGGTCCCGAGGTTGCTGAGCGCGTTCGCGTCGTCCGGCCCGGCGGCAACGGCCCGGCGGAACAGCGCCCCGGCGGCCTCTTCGTCGCCCCCGCTCGCCCGCACGATGCCGAGGTTGACGAGCGCGTCCACGTAGTCCGGCTGGAGGTGGATAGCCTCTTCGAGATGCTGCACGGCGTCGCCCGCAGTTCGTCCGAGGCGGAGAAGCGCCGTGCCGAGGTTGTAGTGCGCCGTCGCCAGCCAGGGGTCATGGTCGAGGGCCGTGCGGTACTCGCGGACGGCGGCCTCCGTGCGGCCCTGCGTTTCGAGGAAGCGCCCGTAGTTCACGCGCACGTCGGCGAGGGCGGGCTGCACGGCGAGGGCCTCGCGGTAGAGCCGCTCGATCTCCGCAGGCGAGCCCTGGGTAGCCTCGTAGGCTTGGGCGAGCGCGTTGAGCCGCTCGGGCACGCCCGGCTTGAGGCGGATGGACTCCTGCAGCGCAGGGATCGCCCGCCGGACCTGCCCGCGTTGCATCCGGGCGAACCCGAGCAGGTAGTGCCCCTCGCTGAGGTGCGGCGCGTCCAGGAGGGACCGCTCCAGCGCGGCGATGCCTTTCCCGAGCGCCTCCCCGTCACCGTGCTGCCGCCCGTAGATGACGTACGCCATCCCCTCGTACACGGCCCCTTCCGCGCCCGACGCGTCGCGCGTAAAGTAGCTCGTCATCTCAGCCCCGCCTTCCGCCTCCGCGACGGCCGTCACCCGGTCCTCGGCGCGGACGACGCGGATGTAATGGTCCGTGAACGACGAGTGCGGCGCGTCCTCGGCCTCGACCTTCGGCATGTGGCACGCGAAGCAGTTGGCTTCGGGCGTGTGCTGCGCCCGGAGCTCCGGCGTCGGCATCGCGGCCTGGAGCGGCGCGCTGTCGTGACAGTCCTGACAGGTCGCGTTGAAATAGGCGGGGCCTCTGTCCCGAAACCCCTCGTGCGGATCGTGGCAGGTCGTGCAGTCCAGCGCCCTCGACTCGGTGAAGCAGGGGCTTTGCTTCATCCGGTCGGCGTGGGAGATTACGCTGATGGTGCCGGGCTGCGTGGCTTCGAGGTCGAAGTGGGCCACGTGGGCTGCGAGGGGTTGCGAGGGGACGTAGCCGAAGGGCTCCTCCCCTTCCCGCAGAATCGAGACGGTACCGTTGAGATGGCACTGCTGGCACACGTCGAGCCGCAGGTCGAGGCTGAGGTGCGCCGGGTTGACGATCGTGTAATCGACGGAGTCGCTCGGCTCCGGGTCGGCGAGGCGGGCTTCGACGTGGAGCGCCCCCGGCCCGTGGCACCGCTCGCACCCGATGCCTTCGGCTATCGACGCATACGCGCCCTCGACGAACGGGACCGGCTCGGAGACCCCGTTGTGACAGGCCATGCATCGCGAGGGAATCGCCCGGTCGAACCGGGCGTTGGACGCGCGGTAGCCGGGGCTGAAGTCCCACCGGCCTGCCCCCCCCTCGGCCTGCGTGTACCACGTCAGCGGAAGCTCGTAGTACGTGCTGTCCTGCCGCGTGAGGTAGGTCCGCGCCGCCGTCCCGCTCCCGACGACGAAGTCCATCTGCCGGACCAGCCGGTGCGTCTTCCAACCGCCCGCCGTGCGCCGAAACTCTTCCTGGTAGAACGCGCCGCCGCGCTCGTAGGCGGTGTAGGTGAGTCCGCTCGCCTCGTGGTAGAGCTCGACCCCCTCGAAGTCCTCGACGGCGCGCTCCGGCGTAAGCGCGTAGAGCGACTGCGCCATGCCGTGCCCTTGGTAGCTCGCGTAGAGGTCCTCGTGGCAGGACGCACACGCCGCATCGCCGACGTACCTGCCCCCCTCGACGTTGAGGAAGCGGATGCCGTCTTCCACCTCCACGCCCTGCCGCGACTCGCCGCATCCCCCTAGCAGCACCAGGGCAAAGCTGATGAACCTCCATCGTTTCACAATCGCCGGGGCTGTGGGAACAAGCGTCGCCATAGAAACGGGGCAGACCGCGTGCGCAGCCTGCCCCGTTCGCTTGTCGTATGGGTCGTCTAGAACGTGAACCCTACGGTGAACAGGTTGACGCCGCTGAAGAATTCGGTCGCCCGGTACGCGTAGTCCAGGCCGAGGCCGACGCCGGAGTAGGCTAGGTTCAGGCCGGCCCCGACGTTCCACCCCTGATAGAACGAAGCGTCCAGTTCACTCGTGATCTCGGCACCGCCGCGCACGTAGAACAGGTTGGCGTAGCCGGCTTCGAGACCGAAGGCGTATTGGTCCAGGTCATAGGCCCGCGAGCGGAAGTTGGCGAGGGCTGTCACGGAGACGTCACCGGCGAACTGACGCGTGTAAGTGGCTCCGAAGTTGAGCAGCGAGGGCAGCTCGGAATCGAGCGCGCTGATCTCCGACGGGACCGTGTTGTTCCCCTCGCCGGTTGGAGAAGAGGACGACAGACCGGTACCGCCGAAGCTCATCGCAGGACCGAAGTTCTTCAAGCTGACCCCGAAGCGCAGCCCGCTCTCGCCGACGACGTACGTCATCCCTGCGTCCACGGCGATGCCGGAGGCGTTCATGTCGTCGATGCTCTCGTTCATGCCCTTCACCGTGAAGCCCGCAGCGATGCGGTCGGTGAACTGCCGGGCGAACGTGGCCCCGAGCACGACGTTCGTCGCGTCGAAGGTGCGGTTCGAGAGCTCGGGGGCGTCCTCGGTCTGGAGCGGGATGTCTCCGAAGTCCCAGAACGACACGGTGAAGGCCACGTTGTTGGCCCCGAAGCGCTGTGCCACACCGAAGTAGTTGACGCCGACATCGGCGACGTACTCCATGCGGCTGAACTGGGCGTTCGTGCCGGGGTTGATCATGAGGGCGGCAGGGTTGGCCTGGAGGGCTTCGACGCCGCTCAGGTTTGCCGCCCCGCCGGTGAGGGTGCTGCCGAGCGCGGCCGTGCGCGCCGTCAGCGGGATGAGCAGATACTCGGCGGCGGCGGTGCCTGCGCGGTCGTCGCCTTGGACGTCTTGGGCGACGGCTGTCGTACCCCAAGTCCCTCCAAGCACAACCAGCAGGACGAGGTGGATCAAGACCTTGTTCTTCATTGGTTCCTCCGTGTTCGGGATTCGTTCGCGGGAGCGCGGGCTGCTGGAGCGCTGTTTAGAAGACATCGAAGCGGGCTTCGCGGTTGACGACGGCCAGCTTCAGGACGCGCTCACCGGCTGGCGTATCGACGTGGACCAGATACATGCCGCTGGCAACGGGCAGTCCGTTCTCTGTCTCCAGGTCCCAGTCGAACGACCTGGTGTTGTTGGCTTGAAGGGTGCGAATGAGCGTACCGCTCAGGGTGAAGATGCGGATGGTGGCAGCATCCGGCAGGTTGATGAACCGGACGCGGCGGTCGAACTGCCCCGTTTCGTAGACCGAGAAGCCGCGGTACGGGTTCGGCACCACACCGATCTGATCGAGCGCCGCCGACGCCACGGAATCGACGCCCGTCTCGAAGCGGAACTCGCTCGTGTTGATCGTGATGACGTCGCCGTCCGAGACGAGCAGGTTCGGAACCGTCAGGAAACGGATGACGGTACCCGCGTCCGGCGTCGTCCCGTCGTCTGCAAGGTCGACGATCTGCATTCCTCTCGTGCCGCCGAGGAGTGAGGTCAGGCGGCTGTTGCCGCCCCGGTAGCAGAAGGCGACGTAGTACCCCTGTGTGCGGCAGTCCTCGACGGAGAGCGGGTTCAGGTCGATCTGCGTGTCGCCGTCCGCCTCGGGATCATACGTCCCACCGACCCCACCGAAGAGGGTGTTGGCGTCCTGCGCGAAGAGGTCGTAGCCATTCGGCCGGTCCGGCATCATCCACAGCACGCGGTGGCTGGCGCGGCGCATCAGCGTATCCTCGCCGGCGACCACTTCCCGAGTCTCCGTCGAGAACGCGTCCTCCCAGTTCTCGACCGGAGTCTCATCGCCGACTGTCGGCGGGCGAAGGATCGGAATCATCCGCACGTCGTCCACAGTGGAGTTGTTCTTCCCATTGCCGACGTTCCACAGCTCGAAGGGCACGCTAGCGATCAGATCGGTTCCGCTAGGAGCCGCTGAGGCGTAGACGCCCAGGCAGGTCCCCGGCGTAGCGCACGCTTGCGTGAAGCGCATCTCAAGATCGTCGGGAGCGAGGGCGGTGATGCTAGCCGTGAGTTGGCTGTAGTCGTTGTCCTCGGTCGTGACGACGTACTGCCCTTGCGGATCAGGGTCGAGCCACACGGTATTGCCACCGTAGAAGCGGCAGACCGGATCGTAATCCTCGCTCCGTGGATCGACCGATACGCCCTGGCAGGGATCGGTGCCGCTGGGGTTGGCCACTTCGACGATCCCGGCACCATCCCCTGCAAAGTCCGGAGCAACAGCTTCACCCGGAGCAAGCGGCGAGTCGGCAGCGGGGCGTACCGGCTCTTCGAAGAGGAAGAGCGCGAGCCCATCGACCGTAACGGTGTTCTCAAACGGGTTCACAACGAGCGTGCTGTCGCTTCGCGTGTAAGCATTGACTCCGTCGAACTCGACCTCATCTGTCGTCTCGTTGATGACGCGGAAGGTGAGAGAGTCCGGTTCGAGGACGTTGTTGTCGAAATTGATTCCGCCTTCATCCGCTACGCTCTCGAACTCTACGCGGTACGTGTCGCCTGTGACCGCTGTTGGATCGATGACACGAACGAGGACACTGGCATCCCCGGACCCGTCGACGCGAGCGCCCAAGAGGCCGTCACCGATCTCCGAGTTGGCCGCGGACCCGCTGGCCCCGGCTGCTACGTCAGCCGGACGCACTGTGATCGTCTTCGCCTGACTCTCGACCACATCCGGCGTTGACTCCTCGTTGTAGGCGTAGGCCGTGACGCCGTAGTAGTAGTCGCGGTAGTTCGTGACCGTCTCGTCGATGATGTGGTAGAACTGGAGGCCGCTGTCGGTCCCGCGCGCTGCTACGAAGGGCACGGTCGTGCCGACGTCCGGGTCGAGGGCTTCATCGATGATCTTCGTGATGCCGTTGATCACGTCGTAGACGGCAACGAGCTCTCGGTCGGCATCGGCGAAGTCCGAATTCGGGTAGCGGTAGACGTTGAAGCCCTCGAAGTTGTACGTGCTGTCTTCGATACCGGGCAACCCCGCGATGAGCGGGTCCGCCTGAAGGAAGCCACCGCCGAAGTTGGTCACGCGCGGGTCACCGTTAGCGGGGTAGGACCACTTGATTGCTACCTCGCCGCTGAGCAGGGCAGACTCCACGTTGGGAGCTGGCGGCGGCGGCGCAATCTGGAAGTTCAGGTCGAAGAAACGCTGGGCGAGCACGTCGGCAGTCTTCACGGCCTGGATAGAGCCGAAGTTGCTGTCGCCCTGCGCCCAGACGATCCCGTAGATCACCTGCTGCACTTCACCGGGCTGCATCGAGAACGGACCGGTGGACATGGTGAACCGGCGATCGTCTGGATCAATTGAAGCACCACAGTCCGGTGTCGGGCAGACCTCGCTCCAGTATCCGGGCGTCGGCATAGACTGCGACCCGCTGTTCGGATAGATGAAGTCTACCGGTGTACTGCTTTCATCCTGCGCATCACCTCCCTCGGTCCAGGGCGTTCCATCTCGCCAGAACCCTCGCATGTAGTTGTAGAAGTCATCGAATGTGTCTGGGTTGCCGACACGAGGATTCATGTTGTTGTTGTAGTATCCGAACTTCGTCATCGAGAGGGTGTCGAGGTCCCCATCGTTGTCGGCATCCGTGACCGGCCCGACGAAGAAGTCATACCCGAGCGCAGGCGGGTTCATGCCATAGCCGCCGGCACTGGCCTCGTCGTCGTTGTCTGCGTTGTAGACGAACCCGAGACCTTCGTCTGGATCGTTCCCGATGTAGTCATCCACGAAATTACCTAGGTCAGGGTCGCTCCAGATCGTAAGGAAGGTGTTTTCGAGCGTCTCCTGCCCGCGGTACACGAAGGTGTACTGGTAGAACGTGGCGTCGCCGAGGGCGTCGGCGCGCGAGACGGCGAAGGCCAGCACCTGGACCTCCATGCCCATCGGTGGCGTCAGCGTCGTCTTGTGCGGACCTCCGACGTCGTTCATCACCCACCAGACGCCCTGGTCACCCAGAATGTCCGGAATCTGGCCCGACCCCAGGTCGATGACCTGATCCCGGCCCGTGACGGCTACCTGCGGCTCCTCGGGTTCACACCGCCCGTTGTCACTCTGGTCGATGCACGTTGGGGCACCGAGCCCGACGGGCCAGTCGTTCAAGTCCGGTGTCGTAGCGCCCGTAGCCCGGTAGGCGGCGATGTCGACGACGCTCACCTTATACATCCGGTCGTACTGTGAGCAGTCGCTGGGGTTGGGAAGCGAGCCGTCCTCGTTGAGCGGGCCGGGATAGAACTCGTAGTCCTCTCCGCCCTGCGCGTAGGTAGCTGCTGCCGTGCGAACCTGCCCGTTGACGGTGCCGCCGATCCAGATACCGCCGGCGAAGATGGGCGAGATGCCGCTTCCGGCGGGAACTTCGTAGAGCGGCGTACCGCCGTTGAAGAACAGGTTGCCCTTGTTGAAGAGCCGGGCGCGGACGTTGTTGATGTCGAGGTCCTGGCTGGCAATCCCCAGCTCGCAGTTCCCGGTGGTCTGTGCCTGGGGCTGAGCCGGAAGGCCGATTCCCAGTGCCAGTGCCAGCATAAAGAGCTTCGTAAGCGGTCGCATGCGTACCCTCTCGAGGTAGTTGGTAGTGGGCGGGTGGAGCCTGGCTCCGGCGGCGCGTCCGCCGGAGCCGGGGCTCACCAAACGGGACAGATTTAGAAGTTGAAGAGGACGCCAAGGCGAATCCGGCGCGGCGGGGTGTAGAAGACGTTGCCCCCTCCACCGGAGACGGCGTTGAGCGTCCCTTCGTAGACCGGCCCACCTTCGAACTGGCTGTACAGGAACTCGAAGGCGTCGGGCGAGGTGGCGTTGTTGATGGCCGACTGCCCGCCGGTCGAGTTCAGGTAGCCGCTCGTGCCGGGCTGGCCGGTGAAGCGGTAGACCGAAAGCGGAGCGTCCGAGTCGAGGAGGTTCTGGACCCAGACGTAGGCCTTGAGCGCGCCGAAGCCGAGGTCGAACCGGCGGTCGATCTTCAGGTCCAGGATCGTGGTCGCCGGAAGACGAGCGGAGTTGATGTTGCCCCGGATGAACGGGGCCGCGCTCGTCGTCAGGTCGCCGGAGGTCTGAAGCTGCGTATAGGGCAGCCCACTCTTGAACGCACCGAGGAAGTTGATTCCGAAGTTCTCGAAGATGCGAGCCCCTGCGAGCATCGGCCCTTCGTCCTCGCCCAGGCGGTAGTCGAGCGAGAGGTTGGCCGAGTGGCGGCGGTCGAAGTCCGTCGGGAAGATGACGACGGGGAACTCGCGGTTTTGCCAGGCAATGTCGCCGGCCGACTGCGCGTCGGAGCCGGTTCCCTCGGCGAACGAGAGGGTGTAGTTGGCGTTGACCGAGACGTTGCTCGTCCGCCGGAGGTCGAAGCCCAGCTCGACGCCCTTCGCCGTGGTGCGGTCCACGTTCAGGAACGTGTTGTAGGAGTTGACTCCGTCGGCCCCGAAGGCGTCGAGGTTGCGGACGCCGATCTTGTTGTCCTGGGTGCGGTAGAAGCCCGAGAGCGTCAGGGCCGCGCGCTCGCCGACGCGCTGGCGGAAGCCGAGCTCGTACTGCGTGGTCCGCTCCGGCTTGAGGTCCGGGTTGCGGTACGTGGTCCCGCTCGAGAGCTGGTCGTAGCTGGCAAACGGTGTGAAGGCGAACTCGGTCGGCCGCTGGCTCGTCACGTTGTACGAGGCGAAGAACAGCGCCCGGTCCGTGACCGGGAAGGAGACGCCGACGCGCGGCATGAAGGTCACCTGCGGCTCGTAGTCCTCGAACATGTCGGACGTGACGTTCCGGTTGTTGGTGAGCTGCGAGATCTGGCCGAGGCGCTCGACGTCGTTCTCCGAGATCTCGTTGCCGTCGAGGTCGAAGAACGTGCCCCCGAGGTCGCGGAAGCCGACGATCGTGCTGGGGTCGTTGGGGTTGCTGAAGTACGCCGCGTAGTCCCCGTCGATGCCGGTCGGCAGAGCGAAGTCCTCCCCGAGGAAGAACTCTCCGCCCGCCTCTACCAGGTCACCGGCGCGGATGATCGGGAAGGGCGCAAACTTGTCCCGCAGCACGAGCGTGTTGTTGTCGAAGACGTCCACGCGAAGCCCCAGGTTGATGATGAGGTCTCGGTACTCGATCTTGTCCTGGATGTACCCGGCGTAGTAGATCGGTTTGTACGGCGCAACGTTCAGGGCTGCTCCGGAGGCGTCTTCGGCGCTGAACGCATCGACGTCCTGGTCGTCCACCTCGTCGAGGCCGTTGAAGGAGTAGCCGTAGTAGAGGTAGCTCGACGCGGCGTTGTCGATGTCGTCGTAGGTGAGCTGGTCGTAGGCCGTCACCCCGCTGTCGGCGAGGTCGTCGTTGGAGACCACGCCTTCGGCGTTGCCGTCGTTGTAGTAGATGGCGAGCTGGCGGGCGTTGAAGCGGAAGAAGCGCTGGGTCTGCTGCTCGAACTCGGCCCCGAACTCGATCTGGTGCAGCCCGAGCTGCGTCGTGGCGTTGCCCGAGAAGCGCAGCGTGGACTCGTCCTGCTGCTGGAACGTGGTGTTCGTGAAGTTGCCCGGTCGCTGGAAGAGACCGTAGGCGCTGCCGGCACCCGTAAAGGACCCGTCGTTGCCGGCCGGCTCGTAGAGGCCGGTCTCCTGGTCGATCGAGAGGTACTGGCGTGCCTGCGCGTTCGCCGCGTTGTCGAGGTCGCCGTAGAAGAGCGCGTCGCTGACGTTGTCGGAGAAGCGCGCCGGGTGGAAGGTGCGCTGCCAGTTCTGGAACTCGCCCTGCACCTGGTAGAAGGCGTTGTCCGAGAGGCGCTGGCGGAACGTCCCGAAGACGCGCCACGTGTCGCGCGAGTCAATCGAGAAGTTGTCCTGGTTGAAGAACGAGTTCGAGTAGTCGTAGGTCTCGCGCTCCTGGGTTTCGTAGACGCCGCCGAGGCGGAGCGTGAGGGTCGAGAACGGGCTGAGCGTGACGTTGCCGTTGAAGGTCAGCTCCTGCAGCGGCGACGGCTTGTCGGCCGACGAGGTGAAGTCGTCGCCCGTGAAGAAGTCCGTGCGGGCGACGGGAAGCGCGCTCGCCAGCTCGAACCCGTCGGGGAGGTTGATGCCGAAGAGCGCGAGCGAGTCGGCATTGCCGGCGTTAGCAGCGAGGAAGCCGGGGTCGGCTCCGTTGAGCGCGTTGAAAATCTCCTCGGTGAGCGGGACGAAGTCGAGGTCGCCGGCTTCGTTCCGGATGCGGAGCACCTGCGGGCTGGCCTCGAGCTGGGCCCGGGCGTCGTCGCTAAGCTGGAGCACGTCGATGCCGTAGGGGTTACGGTCGGACTGGAGCTGGCCGCTGACGGAGGCGAAGAAGCTCGCCTTGTTCGGCACGATCGGGCCGCCGAGGTTGAGCGAGGCGAGGTTGTAGCCGTAGGCGTCGAGCACCTCGGAGGTGATCAGCTCGGCCGAGCCGAAGAAGTCGTTGCCGCCGGTCTTGGTGGTGATCGAGATGACGCCCGAGAGGGCGTCGCCGTAGCGCGCCGGGATCGTCCCGATGAGCATCTCCTGCTCCTGGATCGCCTGCTGGTTGACGGCGACCGGGGCGTTGCCCGTCACCTTGACGCCGTCGACGTAGTAGACCACCTCCTGCTCGCGGCCACCGCGGACGAAGAGGTTGTCCGACCCGTCGTTCGAGACGACGCCGGACTGGATGGCGGCCACGCTGGCCACGCCGCGCACCGGGAGGTTCTCAATCTGGTCACCGGTGACCACCTTCGGCACGCCCACGGCGTCCTTCTGGATGATCGGGCGCTCGTAGGTCACCACGACCTCTTCGAGCTCCGTCACCGAGCCCAGCTCGAAGTTCTGCTCGGTCGTGTATCCGGACGAGATTTGGACGCCCTCGAACGACTGCGTCTGCGAGCCGATGAACGACGCCGTCACGGTGTAGACCCCGACGGGGACGCCGATGACGAAGTAGTTGCCGTCGATGTCCGTGGCGGCACCGAGCTGCGTGCCTTCGATGATGACGCTGGCACCCGGCAGCGGGTCCCCGAGGTCATCGACGACGCGGCCGGCGAGTTTGCCGGTGTTTTGCGCGACGGCTGCCAGCGGTGTCGCCAGCAGCAGCAGGAGCGCGAGTAGTCCCAGGTTGCGAAGCATATGCTACCTCCTCCGAGATGGTAAAGCGGTATTGAGAGCGAGCCGAGCCGAAAGGCGGTGTGGCTCTGCGTAGGCTAGGGGTGGGCGTCGAGCGGTACCGCGGACAACCTCGTGCGTCTTCGGGCCTCTGTGCCGTCGAAGCGTCCCGAGCGACCCTGCGGGGCGGCACTCGGCGAGCGCGTTCCCGCGTCTCGCGTGCCGGTGGTGTGCAGGAAGAATCGAGAGGATCGTAGCGACGGCAGGTGGCGGGTCCCGGGGTTGGGCGGTACGTCCGGTGGTTTTTAATCGTTCGGTAATGCGGGGGCGAATATAGGCGGGGGGCTCGGAAGATGTCAAGGCACTCTGCGTGCCCTTCACTCGGACCGCATACGAAACAGGCTAAAGGCCGCGTTGTGCACGGATGGTCCGCCGGTTTTTGCCCAGCCTGCCCCGCGCCCTTCGCCCTGCAGCAGCGCGTTTTGGCGGGACCGAGCGCGGCAGGCGCGAGAAGCGCGCCGCCGACTCTGCCCGCCGACTCTGCGCCGGGCGACCCTAATATGAACTGCGGCCCTCGGAGGAGCAAGGTACTTACCGGTGCCTTTCGCCTCCACGCCTCACCCGCTGGGGCTCGTCGCTCAGCACGCGTCACTTGACGTTCGTCAACACCTCGACCCACTTCCAGACCTCGTCGGCCCCCTGCTTCTTTTCGGCCGACGTGAGGACGACCGGGAGGTCGAGGCCCATCCCGGCGAGGCGGCGCTTGAGTTGGGCGACGCGGCTGCGCTGCTGGTTCTTGCCGAGCTTGTCGGCCTTCGTCAGCAGGATCACGTAGGGCACCGGCCCGCCGCGCAGCAGGTCGAGCAGCTCCTCGTCGAGTGCCGTCGGCGGGTGGCGGCTGTCGATGAGGTGGAAGACGACGCCAAGGGGCTCGCGCTCGGTGACGTAGCGCCCGATGAGTTGCATCCACTTCGCCCGCTGCGTCTTCGCCACCTTCGCGTAGCCGTAGCCCGGCAGGTCCACGAGGTAGAAGCCGCCGTCGCCGTGCTCGCCCGCGTTCGTGAGGTAGAAGTTGAGCGTGGCGGTCTTGCCCGGCGTGTTGCTCGTCCGCGCGAGCGCCCTGCGCCCGATGAGGTAGTTCAGGAGGGACGACTTGCCGACGTTCGAGCGCCCGACGAAGGCGAGCTCCGTGTGCCCATCCTCCGGGAGCTGCGCCCACGTCCCGGCAGAGTGGACGAACTCGACGCTGCGGATTTTCATGGCGAGAGAAATGCGTAGGGGCGGGTTTGAAACCCGCCCCTACGAGTTCGCATCAGAAGCTCAGGCTAGGCGACCTGCGCGAAGTGCGCCTTGACCGTCTCCCCGATCTCGGCGGGGTTCTCGACGACCGTGATGCCCGCCTCGCGCATCGCGTCGAGCTTGGCGTCGGCGGTGCCTTTGCCGCCGGAGACGATGGCCCCGGCGTGGCCCATCCGGCGCCCGGGCGGCGCAGTCCGGCCTGCGATGAACCCGAAGACCGGCTTCGTCATGTGCTCTTTCACGTAGGCCGCCCCCTCCTCCTCCGCCGACCCGCCGATCTCGCCGATCATCACCACCGCCTCGGTGGCGTCGTCGGCCTCGAAGAGCCGGAGCGCGTCGATGAACTGCGTCCCGACGATCGGGTCGCCGCCGATGCCGACGGCGGTGCTCTGCCCGAGGTCCTGCCGCGTGAGCTGGTCCACGGCCTCGTAGGTCAGCGTGCCGCTCCGCGAGATCACGCCGATCGGGCCGGGGGAGAAGATCATCGTCGGCATGATGCCGACCTTGACCGAGTCGCCGGGCGTGAGCACGCCGGGGCAGTTCGGGCCGATCAGCTTCGCGCCTTTTTTCTGGACGTAGGCGTAGGCCGGGATCATGTCGGCCACCGGAATCCCCTCGGTGATGCAGATGATGACCTCAACGCCCGCCTCGGCGGCCTCGATGATGGCCCCGCCCGCAAACGGCGGCGGGACGAAGATGCACGTCGTGTTGGCGTCCTCGGCCTCGACGGCCTCGCGGACCGAGTCGTAGACGGGCCGGTCGAGGTGGCGCTGCCCGCCCTTGCCCGGGACGACGCCGGCGACGACGTTCGTGCCGTACTCGGTCATCTGCTCGGCGTGGAAGGAGCCTTCCTTGCCGGTGAGGCCCTGCACGATAAGCCGGGTGTTTTTGTCGACGAGAATGCTCATGGGGACGGGATAGGCGAGGGTGAAAGACGAGACGGAAAGGTAGGGCGGTGCGAGGTGGGAAGTTTTGGGTTCTGGATAAAGAACGTCAGCGCGGCAGGTCGCGGTTATACCACCATACGGCCCGAGCCCGACTTCGCTGCGCCTGCGTCGAGAAGTGGATGCTGAGAAAGCTCAGCCCAAACCCTCCCACGAGCGCTCCGGTCTCCAGCGCATCAGAGCTACCGGGCGACTCGTTGAGGTAGATCGAGAGGGCCAACAGGACGGAGCCACCGACTCCAGACAAAGAGGCGGGAGCGCGCCTGCTCTCGTAGGCACGAGCCTCCACCAGCGCTCGTTCGGAGGACGCTACGGCTTCGCTCAGGTCCGAGCCGAACAGCCCGAACCGCCCCAACTGCTCGCCGTCCGCCCCGCGCACGATGCGCGTCCCCCCAAAGAAGAAGGACTCGATACGCAGAGCACAGGTGTCGTAGGTGCAGAGCGAGTCGGAGAGCACCGGCGACTGCGCCGAGACCGGGAGCGCCCCGCCGAGCAGCAAAATCAGCCGGAGCGAAAAGCGCCTCACCGCGAGCCTTCTTCCTCGATGTCAGGCTTGACGGTCTCGGCGGGTGCGGCCTGCTGCGCGGGCGAGTCGGCGCGGGGCTGCGGGGCTGCGGCCGCAGGCGCGCGGGGTGGTTCAATCGTGCGGCGCGGCGGCTCGTCGTCGACCGTCAACTCGCGCTTGACGTCGGCGGTGGCGTCTTTGAACTCGCGGATGCCTTTGCCCATACCGCGGGCGATCTCGGGAATCCGCTTCGCGCCGAAGAGGAGCAGGATGACGAGGAAGATGAGGGCGATCTCGAAGGGGCCGAGGCTCATGGCGGCAACCGGTGCGTGGGAAAAGGGCGCGGCGTCAAGGTATCGACGCGCCGGACGGTGGGCAACACGCCCGCTTGAAGCATTCCCGAAACCGGAGGGTTCCGGGACGAGAGCCGGCTCGGCGTGGAGAAACAGGAGAGCGGGGAGAGCACAACCGTCGGCACGACGCGCAGCGGCTTCGCTACCTTGAACGCTCTTGCCTGCCACGCCCCCCACGCCCTCCATGCCCTCCTCCCTCTCCCGCGCCACGATCCTCGCCTGGCCGAAGGCCGAGCTCCACTGCCACCTCGACGGCTCACTCCGGTTGGCGACGATGCTGGAGCTCGCCGAGCAGCAGGGCAAGCTGGGCGTGCTGCCGGCCTCGGACGAGGACAGCCTCCGGACGGTGCTCCGGGAGATCGACGATGCGGAGACGCTGGAGGACTACCTCGCGTGGTTCGGCTACACGATCCCGCTGATGCAGACCGAGGCGGCGCTCCGCCGGGTGGCCTACGAGCTCGCCGAGGACAACGCACGGGAAAACGTCCGCTACCTCGAAGTCCGCTACGGCCCGATCCTCCACACCGAAGAAGGCCTGAGCCTCGACGCGGTCAACGACGCGGTCCTCGCCGGGCTGCGCGACGCCGAGCGCGATTTCGGCCTCCAGACGGGCCTGATCGTCTGCGGCCTGCGCGACCGCTACGAGAGCGCGTCGCTCGCCCAGGCCGAGCTGGCCTCGCGCTACTTCGGGCGCGGCGTCGTGGCGTTCGACCTCGCCGGCGGCGAGCGCGGCAACCCCGCCGAGATGCACGGCGCGGCGTTCTACCACGCGCGCAAGCACTTCCTCAACGTCACCGTCCACGCCGGCGAGAGCTTCGGCCCGGCCAGCATCCGGCAGGCGCTCTTCAAGTGCGGCGCGCACCGCATCGGGCACGGCGTCACGCTCCGCCAGGACCCGGACCTGATGCAGTACGTGATCGACCACCGGGTGCCGCTCGAGATGTGCCCGACGAGCAACGTCCAGACGCACGTCGTCTCGGACTACGAGACGCACCCGATCCGCGAGTACGTCGAGGCGGGGGTGGCGGTCACCGTCAACACGGACAACCGGCTCTTCAGCCACACCACCGTGACGGACGAGCTGTGGCTGACGCACACGCGGTGCGGGGTCGCGGCGGCGGACCTCCGCGAGATCGTGCTGGGCGGATTCCGCCATGCGTTTCTGCCGTGGCGGGAGAAGCAGGCGCTGCTGCGCGAGGTCGAAGCGGCCCTGGCAGGGCCCCTGGCAGCGTAGGGCGCGGCGGCCGTCGGAGGCCGGCTCTGGAGGCCGGCTCTGGGGGCCGGGAGACGCTCTTAAGCACGGCGTTTTCGCTGCCGATATCGGAACGGCAAGCCGACGTATGCCTTGCCCTTGCGGTTTCCTCTTCAGCAGCACGGCCTTCCGTAGCGCCGCCCTGCGTGTCCGAACGCTGCTCCAAACGCTGCCCCCATGTCTTTCAAGGTTACGCATAAGCTCGCGCTCAGCTTCTCGCTCATCGCCCTGCTCGTCGCCGGCCTCGGGTACCTCGCCTTCACCGGGAGCACGTGGATTCAGCGCGACGCCGACGCGCTCGGGGCCAATGCGCTGATCGAGCTCGAGCGCGCCTACGCCATGATGCAGGCAGCCCAGGCGAGCCAGGCGACCCTGCAGCAGGTGCTGACCGAGAGCGCGAAGGACCCCGGCAGCGAGGCGGCGGCGCTGGCCCGCGAGACCCTGACGGGGCACCTCTCGGTCTTCGCCCGGCAGCTCGCCCAGAGCCGGGAGTACAGCCCGCGCGCGACCGTCCTCGGGGCCATCAAGCAGGCGTTCGGGACGTACCAGGGCCGCGCCGAGCGCCTCGCCGCGCTGAGCGCCACGGCCCCCGCCGAGGCCGCCGTGCTCTTCACCGAGGAGGCCGAGCCGTTCTACCTCGGCACGCTCCAGCCCGTCCTCGCGCAGCGCGCCGACACGGTGCAGACCGAGCTCGAAGCGCGCGCCGAGCGCATCGAGCGCACCGGCGTGTGGGCCGGGCGGATCGGCGTCGCGGCGGCGGTGCTCGTCGGCCTGATCGTCGTCCTGCTCGGCGGCTCCCTGATCCGCTTCGTCGGGCGCTCGCTCGGCGAGCTCGCGGACGCGGCGCGGGCCATCGGCGAAGGCCGGCTCGACGAGCGCGTCGAGGTCGCCTCGAACGACGAGATCGGGCAGCTCGGGCGGGCCATCAACGAGATGATGGACCAGTTCTCGAGCACGACCGTCTCGAAGGGCTACGTCGAGAACATCGTCCAGTCGATGGCCGACCCGCTCGTGGTGGTCGACCCCAGCGTCAAGATTTCGATGGTCAACCAGGCGGCGCTCGACCTGCTCGGCTTCGAGCGCAGCGACCTGCTCGGCAAGCCCGTCATGACGATCTTCGCCCACACGGGCCGGAGCCGGGGCGTCGAGATCAAGCAGACGATCGAGCAGGCGCTCGCCGGCAACGTCGAGACGAGCTTCCGCGTGAAGGCCGGCGGCGGCATCCCGGTCTCGCTCTCGAGCGCGCTCGTGCGCGAGGGCACCGAGGTGCAGGGGCTGGTCATCGTCGCCAAGGACATCACCAAGCAGAAGCAGTTCGAGACCGAGCTGATCGAGGCGAAGGAGGAGGCCGAGCAGATGGTCCACCTCCGCGACGCCTTCCTGGCCAACATGAGCCACGAGATCCGGACGCCGCTGACCGGCATCCTCGGCTCGGCGCAGGTCCTCGCCGAGGGCGTCGAGGGCGAGCACAAGAACCTCGCGAAGATCATCGAGGACGCCGGCACCCGGCTGCTCGACACGATCAACTCGGTCCTCGAGATGGCCCGCATCGAGGCCGGCGAGGTGCAGCCCGAGGTCGAGGTGCTGAACCTGCTCGACGAGGCGCAGGCCTCGACGCGCGTGCTCCAGCCCGTCGCCGACAAGCGCTGCCTGCTGCTGCGCGTCGACCCGCCGGCCAAGCCGGTCTACGCGCAGATCGACCGGAGCTGCCTCCACCGCATCCTGAACAACCTCATCGGCAACGCCATCAAGTTCACGCGCGAGGGCGCGATCACCGTCGAGGTCGAGTCGTCCGAGGACGACGCCGTCCTGACCGTGCGCGACACCGGCGTCGGCATCTCGAAGGAGTTCCTGCCGCACCTCTTCGACGACTTCAAGCAGGAGTCCACGGGGCTCAAGCGCAGCCACGAGGGCAGCGGCCTCGGCCTGGCCATCACCAAGAAGCTCGTCGAGATGATGGGCGGCGAGATTTCGGTCGAGAGCATCAAGGGCATCGGCAGCGCCTTCTCGATCCGGTTCCCGCGCGTGCCCGTCGAGAAGGTCCCCGAGACGCTCCCCCAGAGCGAGCGTCCGAGCCCGCCCGCCGCCCAGAAGACCGACGCCGCGCGCTACCCCTGGGAGACCGAGGAGGCCGTCGCCGCCGAGGAGCCGACCTTCGTGCCGCCGCCGCCGCCGCAGGAGCGCACCCCGCGCGACATCCTCCTGATCGAGGACAACGCGCAGAACGCCTACATGGCGCAGTTCATGCTCCAGGACTATGAGGCCGACATCGCCACGACGCCCGAGGAGGCCATCGAGCAGGCGCGCTACAACCAGTACCGCGTGCTCCTCGTCGACATCAACCTCGGGGCCGACCGCTCGGGGATCGACCTGCTCCACGAGATCAGGGGCATCGAGGGCTACGAGCGCGTCCCGGCCGTCGCCGTCACGGCCTACGCGCTGCCCGGCGACGAGGACCGGTTCCTGAAGGAGGGCTTCGATGACTACGTGGCCAAGCCGTTCCGCAAAGAGGTCCTGCTCGGGGCCGTCGAGCAGGCGCTCGCGGAGCCCGAGGCCGAGGACACCCCCGACCTCGACGGCATCCTCGACGGGAGCTTCGACGACCCGTCGGCGCTTACCGCGTCGGTGTTCGACCAGAGCGTCGTCCCCGAACCGCCGGTGCCGGACGCCGTTCTGGAGGCTGACGAGCGGAGCGTCCCCGCCGACGCGCTGTCGTTCGACACGGGGCCGCTCGATACGGGGTCGCTCGGTACGGGCGAGGCGTATGCGGCGGGCGGGGACACCGAGGGCGGCAGTACCTTTGCCCTGGACGACGAGACGTTCAGCATGGACGCCTCGGCGTTCCAGTCCGCCCCGCCCTCCGACCCGCCGCCGCTCGCCGATGACCCGCACGATAGCCCCGGCGCTGGGCCTGGCGGGCCGCCTCCGGCTCCCGGCGGATAAGTCGGTCTCGCACCGCGCCGCCCTCTTCGCCGCCCTCGCCGAGGGGCCGTCGGAGATCGTCGGGTTCTCGGACGCGGCGGACCCGCAGGCCACGCTTCGCGTGCTGCGCAGCCTCGGCGTCGAGACCGAAGAGCGGGACGGCAGCCTGATCGTGCGCGGGCGCGGGCCGCGCGGCTTCCGCCCGCCCTCGGCACCGCTCGACTGCGGCAACTCGGGCACGACGATGCGCCTGCTCGCGGGCGTCCTCGCCGGGCAGCCGTTCGGCTCGGTGCTCACCGGCGACGCTTCGCTCTCGCGCCGCCCGATGGAGCGCATCGCCGAGCCGCTCCGCCGGATGGGCGCGGCGGTCCGGCTGACGGACGGCCACGCGCCGGTCCGGATCACCGGCGGGCGGCTGCGCGGGATCGAGTATAAGCTGCCGGTGGCGTCGGCGCAGGTCAAGGGCTGCGTGCTCCTCGCCGGGCTCCTCGCCGCGGGCACGACGACGGTCGTCGAGCCGGTCCCCTCCCGGGACCACACCGAGCGGATGCTCGGCCTCGCCACGATGGAGCTCGGCGGGCAGCGGACGGTCACCGTAGCGGGCGGGCGGGCCGTGCGGGCGCAGCCGTGGATCGTCCCGCGCGACTTCTCGGCGGCGGCCTTCTTCCTCGTCGCGGGCGCGGTGGTCTCGCACAGCCACGTCGAGATGCGCAGCGTCGGGCTGAACCCGTCGCGGAGCGCCCTGCTCGACGTGCTCCGGGCGATGGGCGCAACCGTCAGCGTGGCGAACGAGCGCGAGCGCGGCCACGAGCCCATCGCCGACCTGACGGTGCAGAACGAGGGCGGGCGGCTCCACGGCGTCACCGTCGGCGGGGCCCTCATCCCGAACCTGATCGACGAGATTCCGGTCCTCGCCGTGGCGGCGGCCTGCGCCGAGGGCCGCACCGAAATCCGCGACGCGGCGGAGCTCCGGCTGAAGGAGACCGACCGGCTCGCGGCGACGGCGGCGTTCCTCCGGGCGATGGGGGCCGAGGTCGAGGAGCGGAGCGACGGCCTCGTGATCGACGGCGGCCAGCTGCACGGGGCGACCGTCGAGAGCGAAGGCGACCACCGGACCGCGATGGCGGCGGCGGTGGCGGCGCTCGCCGCCGAGGGCGAGACGACGATCCGCGACGCGGAGTGCGTGGCGGTCTCGTTCCCCGGCTTCTGGGACGAGCTCGACGCGCTCGCCGGAGCGTAGGGCGGGGCTCAAGCCTGCCCTTCCCCGCGCCCCGTCGTCTCGCCGGGAATCCAGAGGTGGCGGTCGAGGGCGACCTCGGCCTCGTCGCTGAAGGCGACGCCTTCGCTGCGGAGGCGCTCCTCCATCACCGTCGGCGTCTCGAAGTGGAGGCGGCCGGTGAGCGCGCCGCGCCGGTTGACGACGCGGTGGCACGGCAGCCCGCTCCCCACCGCCGCCTTCATCGCCCACCCGACGACGCGCGCCGAGCGTTTCGCCCCGAGGTACTCGGCAATGTGCCCGTACGTCGTTACCTTGCCCGGCGGAATCTCCGCCACCACGTCCCAAACCCGCTGGAAAAAATCAATGCGATCCTTCGACATAGCTTCGCCTCTTCGGGTGCAGCAAGATAGCGCCCTCGCGCGCGCCTCCGCCCTTCGCGCTGCGCTCGCGCTGCTCCTCTTCGCTGGGCTCGCCCTGACGGGGTGCCGCTCGGTGCAGCCCGACGGTGAGCCCGGCGCGGACTCGGCCTGGGTGGCTCAAACCTTCAGCGGCGGCGTCCAGTGCGACCCGGAGTCGGACTACGAGCCGCCGGACACGCGCGCGCTGCTCGAAGACGCCGGTGTGCGCGTGCGCGAGGTCGCCACCGAGCAGCTCGAGATCACGTCCGTCTGCGGGGCCTCGGCCTACGCCGCCATCCACTACGCCCTCATCGACGCGGGCGACGTGGAGGCCGCGCTCGGGGTCGGGTTCGAGCCCAGCGAGGCCCCGCCGGACTGGGCGCAGCGCTGACGAGCGGCCCCTCGCCTATTGGTCGCCGAGGATGACGGGCAGGCCGCCCTCGCCGGACCCGATGACGACGACCTTGGCGTTGTTCGACTGGGCGAGCTCGCGCGTCGCCTGGATGCCCTGGAACTGGAGGAACTGCGGCGAGAGGCTCTGGGCGATGATCCGCGCCCGGTCGGCGTCGCCCGAGGCTTCGACGCGTTTGCGCTCGGCCTCCTGCTCGGCGCGCTGGATCGAGAGGCGGGCCTGCTCGATCAGCTCCTGCTCCTCGAGCTTGTTGGCGATGGCGCGGCGGATCTGCTCCGGGAGCTCGATGTCGCGGATCAGCACGGCGTCCACCTTGACGTACTGGTTCTGGACGGTCACCGCCACGCGCTCCTGAATCTGCTCCTGCAGCTCGGCCCGCCGCGTCGAGTACAGCTCCTCGGGCGTGAACTGGCCGACGACCTCGCGCGCGACGCTCCGCAGCTCCGGCTGGACGAGGCGGTCGTAATAGTCCTGCCCATACGTCGTGTGGAGCTCGGGGAGCTGCTCGGGGTCGGGCCGGTAGCGCACCGAGACGTCCATCTTGATGGTCAGGCCGTTGGACGAGAGCACCTCGATCTCCTCGTTGTCGTTCTTGACGCGGACGTCGTAGTCGACGATCTGCTCCCACGGCCACTTGAGGTGGAAGCCCTCGGGATAGGTCCCCTCGAGGTCGGTGCCGGAGAAGTAGCTGTAGAGCACGCCGCGCTCGCCCGCCCCGATCGACTTCGTCATGCAGCCCGCCGCGACGAGCGTGAGCAGCAGGACGCCTCCGACGATGACGCCGAAGCGCCCGGCGGCGCGGGTGAGGTTGGGGTAGGTGTTCGCCATGATCGTGGGGGCGGGTGAGGCAGGACGGAGGCGGAAGGATACGGTCCAGCAACGGTGGGGATGCGCCGCTAGGGTGCGGGGTGGCACGCGCCGTCGCCCTTTCATGGATTCCGAACCGAACGGGGCGGCGGGTGCGGGGTATGAGTCGCCTCGCTTCGGTAGTCTGCTCGCTTCGGTAGTCTCCTCGCTGGGTAGTCTTCTCGCCGTGCTCGTCCAGATGACAGCCCTGGGTCGTTTCACCTCCACCTTCTATTCTCTGCTCGCCCGTGTCTGATTCCCCCGTCGTTGCCCACCCCGACCACCTCGCCCGGCTTCGCGACGCTCTGGGGGCGGACCGCGTTCGCGTCGGCGAGGTGCTGGCTCCGTACACCACGTTCAAAATCGGCGGGCCGGCGGATTTGTTTTACGAGGCGCACACGGCCGACGAGCTCGCGGCGGCGCTGCGGCTCGCGCGCGGCCTGGGTCTCCCGTTCTTCCTCCTCGGGCTGGGCGCGAACATCCTGATCGGCGACCTGGGCTTCCGCGGGTTCGTCATCCGCAACCGGGCCAACCACGTCCGCATCGACCGCGAGACCGGGCGGGTCTGGGCCGAGAGCGGGACGGTGGTCTACCCCGACCTGATCGAGGAGGCCGTGGCGGCGGGGCTCTCGGGGCTCGAGCACTACGTCGGGATCCCGTCGTCAGTCGGCGGGGCGCTGTGGCAGAACCTGCACTTCCTCTCGCCGCCGCCCGAGCGCGAGCGGACGATGTTCATCGAGGAGGTCGTCCTCTCCGCCGACCTGCTGACGGAGGAGGGCGAACGGAAGACCGTAGGGCACGACTACTTCGACTTCGGCTACGACTACTCCATCCTCCACGACCGCGCCGACCTCGTGCTGGCGGCGACGTTCCAGCTCGAACCCGGGGACCGCGCGCGGATGCGCGAGATCATGGCGGCGAACCTCGCGTGGCGGCAGGAGCGCCACCCGCCGCTCGACACCGAGCCCAGCGCCGGCTCGATCTTCAAGAAGATCGAGGGCGTCGGCGCGGGGCGGCTGATCGACTGGGCCGGGCTGAAGGGCCACCGCGTCGGCGGGGCCGAGGTGACCACGCGCCACGCCAACATCCTCATCAACACCGGCGGCGCGACGGCCGCCGACGTGCGGACCCTCGTCGGCCACATCCAGCGGACCGTCGAGCGCGAGCAGGGCTACCGGCTCTCGACCGAGATCGGCTTCGTCGGTGACTTCGGCGCGCTGCCCGAGGGCCTCCCGCAGCGGGGGTGGGAGAACGAGGACGGGTTCTCGGGGGGGCTGCCGCCGGGGGGGCATACGGAGGCGCACCGGGAGGCAGAGCGGCGGTAACGGACCCCCTGCGCTCTTTGCTTCGCTGCGAGCGCTTGTCCCCCTTGAAGGGGGACAGCTTTACGAGCACTTGAGCGCAAGCGATGTGCTCGCAAAGCGGGGGGTGCGCCGGGGCTACTCCGTGTCGTGCTCGAACCACTCGGTGCTGCGGCGCGGGCGGGACGCGCCCCCGTCGCGGTTCTCCTTCGAGCGGATGCGGTCGGCGAGGCGGCGGGCGAAGACCTGCGCCGGGTCGTAGCCGTAGTGCTGCAAGAGGTGGTTCATCGCGATCACCTCGCAGATCACCGTGACGTTCTTCCCCGGCACGATCGGGAGCTGCACGAGCGGGAGCCCCACGCCGAGAATCTCCTCCGACGCCTCGACCATGCCGATCCGGGTGTACTCCTTGTCGCGCTCCCACACCTCCATCGCCACCACCACCTCGACGCGCTTCTGGAACCGGATGGCCCGGATGCCGAACATCGCGCGCACGTCCACGATCCCCAGGCCCCGGATTTCCATGAAGTGCTGCGTCAGCTCCGTCCCAGCCCCCATCAGCACGCCCTCGCTCTTCTTGGCGATCACCACCACGTCGTCCGCCACGAGCCGGTGCCCGCGCTCGACGAGGTCGAGGGCGACTTCGCTCTTGCCGATCCCGCTCTTGCCGACGAGCAGGAGGCCGATGCCGTAGACGTCCACGAGCGAGCCGTGGACGGTCTGCTGGAGCGCGAACTGGTCCTCCAGGAAGTCCCGGAGGTGGTGCATGAACTCGGTCGAGGGGACCGGGGTGGAGAAGACCGGGATGCCCGCCCCGGTCGCCATCTGCACGAGCTCCACCGGGAGGCCGTTGCTCTCGGTCAGGAAGAGGCACGGGATGGCGAACTGCACGAGGTGGCCGAACGCCTCGCGCCGGGCCTCGTCGCCGAGGTGGGCGAGGTACTGGCTCTCGGTGTTGCCGATGACCTGGACGCGGGCGTGCGTGAAGAGGTCGGTGTAGCCGGCGAGCGCGAGGCCGGGCCGGTTGAGGTTGCTCTCGGTCAGGACGCGCGCCGACGCCTCGACGTGGTTCACCTCGACCACCTCGACCCCGATCCGCTCGCGGAGCTGCTCGACGAGGAACGCCACCGTGATCGACTCTTTCTTGAACGGCTCGGGACTACGCATGGCAAGCGGCGAGTTGCGAGCGGCGAGGGCATAGCCGGAGCTACGGTTCGTAGCTCGTGCATCGCCGCTCGCCGTCTGAGTTACGGGACTTCGACGGAGTTACGGGACTTCGACGGTGTCGAGGATGCGGCGGACGAGGTGCTCCGAGGTCACCTCTTCGGCCTCGGCCTCGTAGGTCACGCTGACGCGGTGGCGGAGCACGTCGAGCGCCACCGTGCGGACGTCCTCGGGCGTGACGTAGGCGCGGCGCTGGAGAAAGGCGTGGGCGCGCGCGGCCCGGTTGAGGTAGATCGAAGCGCGCGGGCTCGCCCCGTAGGCGATCAGCCCGTCGGCCTCGGCGAGGCGGTAGCGCGTGGGCTCGCGCGTGGCGAGGACGAGGTCCACGATGTAGCCCTCGACGCGCGCGTCGACGTACAGCTCGGACAGCACCCGGCGGGCCGCGAGAACCTGCCCCGGCTCGACGACGGGCCGCGCCGCGGGCACCGCCTCCGGCGTCGCCATCCGGCGCATGATCTCGAGCTCCTCGTCCCGCGTCGGGTACTCCACGACGACCTTCAGCATGAAGCGGTCCACCTGCGCCTCGGGCAGCGGGTAGGTCCCCTCCTGCTCGACCGGGTTCTGCGTGGCGAGCACGAGGAACGGCTCCTCGAGCGGAAACGTCGTCTCGCCGATCGTGACCTGCCGCTCCTGCATCGCCTCCAAGAGCGCGCTCTGGACCTTCGCCGGGGCGCGGTTGATCTCGTCGGCGAGGATGAGGTTGGAGAAGATGGGGCCCTTCTTGATGAAGAACTCGGCCTCGTTCTGGTTGTAGACGAGCGTGCCGAGGAGGTCCGCCGGGAGGAGGTCGGGCGTGAACTGGATGCGCTGGAAGCCCGCCGAGACTGCCCGCGAGAGCGTGGAGACGGTCAGCGTCTTGGCGAGGCCGGGGACGCCTTCGAGCAGGACGTGCCCCCCGCTGAGGAGGCCGATGAGGAGCCGCTCGACGAGATGCCGCTGCCCGACGACGACGCGGCCGACCTCCGCCACGAGGGCCTCGACGAAGGCGCTCTCGCGCTCGATCCGCTCGGAGAGCTCGTTGATTTCGACTTCGGTCACTGGCCCCTCGTCATTCGTCATTCACTAGTCGTCGCTCGACCCTCGGCCCGCCCGAGCCGGTCGCCGGGGCGGAAGGGGTAGCCGCGCAGAAACTCCTCGGCGCTCATCCTGGCCCGCCCCTCGCGCTGCACCTCTGCGATCTCGACGGCCCGCTCGCCGCAGGCGACGACGAGGCACTCGCCCTCGGCCTCGATCACCTCGCCCGGCTCGCCCGACCCCTTCGTGGGGCTCGTCCGGTAGACCTTGAGCAGCGTGTCGCCGTGCGTCGTCCGCGCCGCCGGGTACGGCGAGAGCCCGCGCACGAGGTTGTGGACCTCCTCCGCCGGGCGCGACCAGTCGATCTCGGTGTCCTCCTTGAACAGCTTCGGGGCCTGGCTGACGCGCGTCTCGTCCTGCGGCAGCGCCTCGGCGGTGCCGTCGGCGAGGTGCGCGGCGGTCTCGGCGACGACCTCGGCCCCAAGCGCGGCGAGGCGGTCGTGCAGCTCGCCCGCCGTCTCGTCCGGCCCGATCCCGAGCCGCCGCATCAGGAGCGTGTCCCCGGTATCGACCTTCGGCTCGAGGAGGAACGTGGTGACGCCGGTCTCGATCTCGCCGGCCATGACGGCGCGGTTGATCGGGGCCGCGCCTCGGTACTGCGGCAGCAGCGACGCGTGGAGGTTGAACGCCCCGAGCCGGGCGAGGCCGTAGACCTCCGGCGGCAGGATGCGGAACGCGACCACCGCGATGAGGTCCGGCTCGAGGGCGGCGAGCGCGGCGACGAACGCCGGGTCGCGCAGGTCCTCGGGCTGCAGCACGTCCAGGCCGTGCCGCTCGGCGGCGCGCTTCACGGCCGAGGGCTGGACCGCCTGCCCGCGCCCGCGCGCGCGGTCCGGCACCGTCACCACCGCCACCGGCGGCATCCCGGCCTCGACGAGCGCGTCGAGCGACGGCACGGCGAACTCCGGCGTGCCCATGAAAACGAGGCGAGGCGCGGGGGTCGAGGGTCGAGAGTCAGGCATCAAACACGGGAATGGCGATGGGGGGCAGCCAAAAATAAACCCCGCGCCGGTGGGCAGCGCGGGGTTTCGTATTTAAGTCAGGGCTCGATTAACCAAGCCCCTGGCTCCGGTTGGGGCTCCCGCCTCACATCCGGGTCCGCTCGTCCCAGATCGGCACGAGGAGCTCGAAGTCGCCGAAGCCGGTGTCGTCGACGAAGATGAAGCGGCGGCCGATGCGGTTGTAGTACCACACGTGGTACGGCTTGGCCCCGTAGCCGAACCGGTTCTGCTCGACCCAGTCGGGCTCGCCGAAGCGGATGAAGACCTCGCCCCGGTCGGTGTTCCAGCCGTTGTCCTTGAAGCGCCCGTAGTTGCGGTTGGCGAAGGAGACGCGGAAGTAGTATTCCTCCATACGCTCGTTGCGGCGGGTGCCCGGCGTGGGGTCACGCTTGTCCCAGAAGCGCTGGAAGATGGTGAAGCGCTCCTCGGGACTGGCGGCCTCGCGCATCGCCCGGATGTCCCGGTCCTTGGCGATGTAGCGGAGCTGGTCGATGGCGCTCTCGAGGTCGGCGATCTGCTCGTTGAGGCCCATCCACCGGACGCTGAAGTCCTTCGAGGCCTCGGCCACCACGCCCCCGGCGGCGTCTTCGAGCCGGACGTTGAAGACGTACTCGCCCGAGCCGAAGCGTTCGGTCCCGAGCGTGAGCGTGGCGGGGTTGCGGCCGGCCTGAACGGTGATCGTTTCGGTGGTCTGGAAGTCGGGAGCCGGCGCGTCCTCGTCCTTCGGCGGCAGGCCGAGGAGCGGGCGGATCAGCGTCGAGCGGCGGCGCTCCTTCTGCTTGAGCACCTCGTAGCTCACCCGGAGGCGCTGCCCCTGGTCGGCGTAGATTTCGTAGAAGAGCGTGAAGTCCGGGCGGTCCGTGCCGATGGCGTTCGAGACGTTCGGGAAGATCGTCTGCCGGGCCGCGTCGTAGCGGTCGGCGATCAGGAGGTCGCTCATCGCCACGGGGCCATCGAAGCGGCGCACGTCGAGCGGCAGCTCGCGGACGAAGGTCCGGTTCGAGGCGGCGTCCTCGACCTGCACCTCGAGGGCGTAAGAGCCGGGGGCGAGGCGGAGCGACTGCGTCGCGTAGTCGTAGAGCGTGTCGGCCTGCGTCGCGTCGTAGGTCGGGGCCTCGACGACGCGCTCCCACATCCGGCTGCGGACCAAGCCCTGCACCTTGCCCTCGGCGTTCGTCCGGTAGACGTCGACCGAGACGCTGTAGCGCGCGCCGAAGCCGCCGTCCTGGCTCAGGAAGCGCACGCTCCGGTAGGGGATTTTCGTGTAGACGTCGACCCGCGTCTCGGACGGTCGCTCGCCCCGGACGCTGACCGCGTCGACGTCGAACTCGGGCTGGTAGGCCGCGCCGCTGAGGGTGCTCCGGTACTCGTCCTGCGCCTGGGCGGGCAGCGCCCAGCACACGGCGGCGAGGAGCACGCCTGCTGCCGCGCGGCGCGCGAGATTCCATCGGGGTGTGACAAGGCTACCCATAGGCTCCGGCCTCTGCTCGGCTGTTCGGGATCGTGGCCGACCCGAGTGGCTGGTGATCCGAATGGCTTATGATACGCGCTCGGGTGAGTTCCGCAGCGCCCCGGTGCGCAGGCCGCCCGGGGACGGTCCGCCCGCACGAGATGGGGAACGCGGTGTAGGGTGAATATGGGGCACGAGGCGCGGCAAACAAAGCGAGGCTAGGCCCTATCGTCGCCCGGTCACGCCGAACGGTTGCAGGCGTCCCCCGAACGGACGGCCTCCGAACGGACGGGGTGGGGCGCGCTCGTCGGACGCACTCGTCGGACGCGCTAGTCGAACAGCGCAGCGACGAACCCGGCCCGGTCGAAGACCTGGAGGTCGCCGAGGCCCTCGCCGACGCCGATGTACTTTACGGGAATCTGGAACTCGTTGGAAATGCCAATTACAATGCCCCCCTTCGCGGTGCCGTCGAGTTTAGTGAGCACGAGGCCGGTCACGTCCACGCTCTTGGTGAACTCCTCGGCCTGGCGGATGGCGTTCTGGCCGGTCGAGGCGTCGAGCACGAGGAGGACCTCGTGCGGCGCGCCGGGCACCTGCCGGTCCATGATGCGCTTGATCTTGCTCAGCTCGTCCATCAGCCCGCCCTTCGTGTGGAGCCGCCCGGCGGTGTCGATGAGGACCACGTCCGCGCCGCGCGAGGTCGCCGCGGCGAGCGTGTCGAAGGCGACGGCGGCGGGGTCGGCCCCGTGGTGCTGCCGGATGATCGGGACGCCGGCGCGCTCGGCCCACACCTCGAGCTGCTCGGCGGCGGCGGCGCGGAACGTGTCGGCGGCCCCGAGGAGGACGGACTTGCCGGCCTCTTGGTAGCGGTGCGCGATCTTGCCGATCGAGGTCGTCTTCCCGACCCCGTTGACGCCGACGACCATCACGACGTGCGGGCGGTTGGGGAGCGGCGCGGCGAAGTCCGCCGGGCGCTCCGGCGCGTCGGCCAGGAGCAGCTCGGCGATCTCCCGGCGGATGATCCCGTTGAGGTCGCTCGTCGAGACGTACTTGTCGCGCGCCACCCTGTCCTCGATCCGGTGGATGATGTCCACCGTCGTCTTGACCCCGACGTCGCTCGTGACGAGGACCTCTTCGAGGTCGTCGAGGACCTCGTCGTCGACCTGGTCCTTGCCTGCGACGGCCTTCGTGAGCTTGCCGAAGAAGCTGGTGCGCGTTTTTTCGAGGCCTTCTTCGAGGCGCTCCTGCTCGGAGGGCGCGCCCTCCTTCTCTTTCTTGCCGAAACCGAACAAAGCCATGCGTAGGGGTGATCGAGTGGTTTAGCGGTCAAGGGATTGGGCGGCCGTCCCTTGCACCTCGGAGAGATTTTCGGGCACGCGCTTCGTGAGGACGCGGTCGCGCTCGTCGACGGGCAGCTCCGGGCCGAGGCGCATCACGAGCGCGAAGCGGTGAAGGTAGCGCGCGAGAGAGTACAGGAGCAGCGCGGTCGTGGCCCAGATGCAGACCGCCATCACGGGCGGGTCGGCGCGGAGGAGCGCCGCGAGGATCGTCACGGCGAGGGCCGTCACGGCGACCTTCCCGCTCCACAGGCTCATCATCACGTAGCCCAGCCGCTTCGTCTGGACGAGGCCCCCGGCGGCGATCACCGCGTCGCGCAGGATCACACACGCGACGAACCACACCGGCAGCGCCGGGCCGAGCTCCGGCGGGCGGAGGACGAGCGCGAGCGTCACGGCGGCGGCAGCGAGCTTGTCCGCCGTCGGGTCGAGGATTTTGCCCCACTCCGAGACGGTCCCGCTCCACCGGGCGACCTTCCCGTCGAGCCAGTCGGTGGCGACGGCGAGCAGGAGCAGGCCCATCAGCCAACCGAACGGCCCGCCCCGGTAGACGAGCACCGCAATCGGCCCGACGAGTGCCACCCGGACGAGCGTCAGCCCGTTCGCCGCCGTCCAGAACCGCCCGAGGTCCGGGAAGCCGCGGCGCGGAGCGGAGAGCGAAGGAGCAGGCATACCGTGCGGGACGAGAAAGCGGTCGGGAAGATACGGTGGCCTCGCGCCGGACCCCGGGGCGCTAGGCGGAGCTTCGGCGCGGACCGGATGCGTTCTTCGCAAAACCCAGAACGCGCGCGCTCTGCCGCCATGCGCTGAGGGTGGGCAGGGGTACGTTCCACGGTTCACATTCCATGCCGGGGTATGCTCGCTCTTTTCGCCGCCGCCCTCGCGGTTCAGATCGGTTGCTGGCTCCTGCTCAGCGTCGGGTTCCGGCGCGCCCGCCGTCGCGTATCAGCGACACCCGGTGCCCCGCCGCCCGTCTCCGTCGTCGTGGCGGCGCGAAACGAGGAGGCGCGGCTGCCCACCCTCCTCGCCGCCCTCGAAGCGCAATTGCACGGCGACTTCGAGGCGGTGATCGTAGACGACGCCTCGGAGGACGCGACGGCAACGCTCGCCGAGGCCGCCGCGCGGGACTCCCGGTTCCGCCTCGTCCGCGTCACCGAGCCTGTCGGTCCCCGGAAGAAGCGCGCCCTCGCGCTCGGCATCGCCGCCGCCCGCCACGAGCGCCTCGCCTTCACCGACGCCGACTGCACGCCGCCGCCGGGCTGGCTCGCTACGCTCGCTGCTCACGCTGCTGCCCAGCCGGACGCCCTCCTCGTCGGCTACGGGCCGTACCGGAAGCAACCCGGCGTCCTCAACACGTTCGTTCGCTACGAGACCCTCGTGACGGCCACGCTTGCGGCGGCAGCCGTCGGCTGGGATCGGCCGTACATGGCCGTCGGGCGCAATCTCAGCTACTCCCGCTCGGTGTTTGAGCGGATCGGCGGGTTCGCGCATTCGCTGCACGCGCTCTCCGGCGACGACGACCTGCTCGTGCAGGAGGTCCACCGGCGCGGAATTCCCGTGGGCTACCTTTTCGACGAGGCATCGTTCGTCCCGAGCGAGGCTCCGGGCTCGTGGCGGCGGTGGGCACGGCAGAAGCTCCGTCACACGTCAGCGGGCCGGCACTACGGCCGAGGCGTGCAAGCCGCCCTCGCCGTCTTCCACGGATCGAACCTGCTCGTCTGGCTCGCCCCGCTCGTCCTCGGGTGGACGGGCGCAGGCCTGCTCGCGGCGCGGTTTCTCGTGCAGCGCGCAGTGCTTCGCAACGCCGCCCACACGTTCGGCGAGGCCGACCTGCTCCTCCCGCAGCCCTTTCTCGACGCGGGCTACGTCGTCTACAACACGCTGCTCGCCCCGCTTGGCGCGGTCCTCACACCGAAGCGGTGGTGACCGAAACGAGGGTGAGTCTAGTCGACGCGAACGATGCGGCGCGTGGCCGTCTGCCCCGCCGCCGTCGTGGCGCGCGCGAAGTACACCCCCGGCGGCACCGCCCCGAGGTCGAGCCGCACCGGCTGCGTCCCGGCAGGCCGCACGCCGAGGTCCCGCTCGAGCACGCGGCGGCCGAGCACGTCGAAGACCGCGACCGTCGCCGCGCCGGCGGTCGGGAGGCTGAGCGCGAGCGTCGTCGCCGAGCGGGACGGGTTGGGGTACGCCGCGCCGAGGGCGAAGGCAGAGGGGGCAGCGCCGCCCTCACCGGCTGTGGGCATGGTGCCGTAGACCGTGCCGCCCACCTCGGCGTACTGCAGGGAATAGGACGTGTAGGTGCTGCTGCTCCCCCCGAGCGAGGACGCTGCAGAAAATCTCACTAGCCCGATGTCGAGGCCAAGGTCAAGAACGCCGTTGCTAAACCCAACATCTACACCGTAAGATTTCACTAGAACAGTGTAGGATATCCCCCCAATCATGATTTCCAGCTCTTCCTGGAACCCCTCATCCAGGTCCGCTCCCGCTTCCAAAATATCGGACCCTTTGATGGGGTCCTCTCTATACGCGTAGGGACACGAATCCCCCTGCGGCTCGATTCGCGTCTCAGTCGTTGCCGGGTCGAGCCAGACGGCATAGTCAGCCACGCACCCCGGCTCTGCATTAACGGCCCCCCGGACTTCGGCGCGCACGAGCGGACGCGCCTGCCCCTCGACCTCAACGGTCCCGACGACCGTGCGCGTGACGAGCCCGCTCACCGGACTGTCGCACTCACCGGGATGATTTGGGCACTCCCTCTCGCTGAAGCCGAACACCCAGGTGTCGCCTTGCTCCAGCGGATAGAAGCGCTCAGGGGCAACCTCTTGGCCGGCGGCAGGGAGCGCCAGGACCGAAGCGGCGAGGAGAAGGAGTAAGCAGTGGAGGCTGGTCATGACTGGAGCGGGTGCACCGTGAATGGTCGGCTCATGTTCAGAGAGGGTCCACAAGAGGTACTTGGCGGGCTACGTGGCGCTGTGCGAGTTCTCGCTCAATGAGTTCTCGCTCAATGAGAAGCGGGTGAGTCCGGCCTTCATCGCGGCGCTTGTTCGCTCACACGATCTCTGAACATGAGCCGAATAGTCTTATTCAACTCGTGAGAGCAGCCTTCACCTGTATAATCGTAAAAAGCGTTTGCGGCACGCCACCTCCGATCGAGTTTTTTAGCTGTGCGGCACGCGCGCCGAACTGGATGCCCTGCCGCGTCCCGACTTCGCTGTGAACCCATCGCTCGGGATGCCCTATACTCTCGCCACCTTCCGCTCACCTCCCTGTTCCATGCGCCTTCTCCTCCTCACCGCCCTGCTTGCCGCCGCGCCCGCTTTCGCGCAGGACGACGCGCCCCCGACCAACGCCGCGGCCTTCGCCCCGCTCGACCTGCCGACGCCGAACGCGTACCGCTCGGCCTCGGGCCGGCCGGGGCCGGCCTACTGGCAGCAGCGCGCCGACTACGACATCGCCGTCCGCCTCGACCCCGACGCCCACCGCGTCTCGGGCGAGGCGACGATCACGTACACGAACAACAGCCCGGAGGCGCTGGACTTCCTCTGGCTCTACCTGGAGCAGAACCTCTTTGCACCGGGCAGCCGGGGCGCGGCCCTGACGCCCGCCGACAGCCGCTGGCGCGGCTCGTTCCCCGAGGGCGGGCTGACGCTCGAATCGGTCGAGGTCGTCCACGGCGGAGGGGGCTACGAGCCCGCGTACCTCGTGGACGACACGCGGATGCGGATCGACCTCGCCGAGCCGCTTGCCGCCGAAGGCGGGCAGCTTGAGCTTCGGATCGCGTGGAGCTTCGTCGTGCCGGAGTACGGCTCGGACCGGATGGGACGCCTCGCGGTCGAGGGCGGGACGGTCTACGAGCTCGCGCAGTGGTTCCCGCAGCTCGCGGTCTTCGACGACGTGAACGGCTGGAACGCGCTGCCGTACCTCGGGCAGGGCGAGTTCTACTTCGACTACGGCGACTTCGACCTCGCCATCACGGTGCCGACGCCGTATACGGTCGTCGCCACCGGGACCCTCCAGAACCCGGACGAGGTCTGGACCGCCGAGCAGCAGGCCCGCCTCGAGGCCGCGCGCACGAGCGCCGAGCGGGTCTACGTCGTCGCCCCCGACGAACTGGACCGGGCGCACCCGCAGAAGAGCGCGACCACGACCTGGCGCTTCCGCGCCGAGAACGTCCGCGACGTGGCGTGGGCCGCCTCGAACCGCTTCATCCTCGACGCCGCCGGGGCGCAGACCGACGCGGGCACCGTGCTGATCCTCTCGGCCTATCCGCCCGAGGGCGTCTCCGCCGACCCCGCCGAGCCGGGCTGGGAGGAGGCGACGCGGTTCACGCGCGCCTCGGTCCTCAACAACTCGCGCTGGCTGCCCTACCCGTACCCCGTCGCCATCTCAGTCGCCGGCGTCGTCGGCGGGATGGAGTATCCGATGCTGCACTTCTCGGGCGTCGGCGCGCGCGGGCAGAGCCTGTTCGGCGTAATCGACCACGAGATCGGGCACAACTGGTTTCCGATGATCGTCGGCTCCGACGAGCGGCGGCACGCGTGGATGGACGAGGGCTTCTGCTCGTTCCTCAACACGTTCTCGAACGTCGCCTTCTACGACGAGAACCCCGACCCCTCGATTGCGCACTTCGGCCAGGGCCGCGAAGCCCGCGTCAACCGGCTGATGCGCCGCGACACGGTCGTCGCGCTGATGGAGTCGGCCCCGATGCGGGACCAGCCGATCTTCACGCCCGCCGACCAGCTCCGCCGCTCGTCGCTCGGGTTCCTCGCCTACCGCAAGCCCGGCAAGGGGCTGCTGATCTTGCGCGAGGCCGTCCTCGGCCCGGAGCGCTTCGACGCCGCCTTCCGAGCCTACATCGAGCGCTGGGCCTACAAGCACCCGCAGCCCGCCGACTTCTTCCGCACGATGGAGGACGTCTCGGGCGAAGACCTGGACTGGTTCTGGCGCGGCTGGTTCCTCTCCACCGAGACGCTCGACCAAGCCCTCGCGAGCGTCGAGCACATGCCGGAGGGGTCCGTCGTCACGCTCGCCAACCTGGGCGGCCTGGTGATGCCCGCCGAGCTCGAGGTGGCGTTCGAGGACGGATCGCGCGAGCGCGTCCGCGTCCCGGTCGAGGCGTTCTTCGGGGGCGACACGTTCGGCGTCGCGGTCCCCGGCTCCCGCCGCATCGCCTCGGTCCGCCTCGACCCCGACGGCGTGCTGCCGGACACGGACGAGTCCAACGACACGTGGACTAGCGGCACGGGGCCGTAGGGGCAGGTTTCAAACCTGCCCGACGGCTCACTTGCTGAGGCTTATCTTCCAGTCGCCCTCGTATTTGGAGAGCGTTATATCCTGCTCTTCGCTCGTGCCGTCCCCGTACTCGATCCGCACCACTACCTCGGCCTGCTCCTCCTGCTCCTCCTCGGACAGGACGTCGATCGAATCGATCCCGCCTTTCTGCTCGATCTTCTCCTGCTCGCTATCGATGCTGCTCACGATTTTGCTCCGGAAGAGCGCGACCACGGCCGGGTCCAGCGTGCTTATGAATGCCTCGGCGTCCCCCTCTTCCACAGCGCGGTAGGAGCGCTCGACGACATCAGCGGGACCGGACTCTGCACCACACGCGGTGAGGCTGGCGAGCGGGATCAGAAGGAAAAACACACGGAGGGCAGGACGCATGGCTCAGCGGGTGAGAACGGGTTGGGGGTTCAGGTAGGGACTGCGGAGCAGCAGGCTCGGGAAGAGGACGGGGTCCGAGATGAAGGGCACTGTGGAGGCTATGGGGCGGCCCGCGTTAAGATCGATGCCTGCGCCTAGGTAGGCTTTCCACACCAGTTCGGTGCAGTATAGAGCCTGATCCGTATGCAAGTTGAGCGCGGCGTCGTAAACGAGGGAGTCTCTTGCGAAGGCCAGCGCCTGCCTAGCAGCACCGGCAGCGGCACCCTCTAGCTCGTCGTCCTGAAGCCGGTACACGGCCAGAGACGCGGCCTCGCCGGCGAAGTCCTGCAAGGGTTCCACCTGGACTCTGGCCGGCTCACCCGGTGTGACGTGGACGACCGCCGGCCGCCTCTCTAACAGCACCAAGAGACCGACGTGAGAGAAGGCACTCGAAGAGTCGTAGGAGAGCACCGTTCTGCTGATCACGCCCTCGCCTCGCCGGAAGACGAGGTCCCCCGCGCGAACAGCTTTGATTTCCGCTTCAGAAAGAAGCGAGAGAGCGGACGAGACCGCTGTAGGCTCTTTGGCTCCCTCCAAAGAGCAGCCCACAAGGGCGGCAGACAGCAAGACAGCGGCTACCTTGAGGGCTGCGGGTAGGGGCGTCATCGGGTTGGCCTCTTTGGTAGTCCGTAGCGTGGCGCTTCCGTCTGGCGCTCTGCTGTCCTTCCCTAGGCTACCAGTTTACGGGGCTGCGGGCAAAGTATCAAGCCAGGTTTCTGATTTTACTCGCTGTGGTTTGATGGCTCGCTAAGCCGACTTTGGTGGGACGATCAGTTGCCAGCGTGGCGGAGAGCGCGCTATTTCCTCCATCGGGAATATCTTGGCGCGGCCCGGTCTCGCGGGGCTGCTCCCTCCCACCGGGCTTCGCGCCCCCGCCCCCGACTGCATGGACCTCGTCTCCCTTCTGCGCGGACTCCTCGGCCTCGTCGTCATCGTCGGGATCGCGCTGGCGCTCTCCTCGGACCGCCGCCGCGTCAACTGGCGGACCGTCGGGTTCGGGCTGCTGCTCCAACTCGTCTTCGCCGTCATCATCCTCAAGGGCGACGACATGGCCGAGACGTTTGCCCCGCTCGGGTGGCCGAAGGCGGGGTTCGCATTCGTGGCCGGGCTGTTCGTCAAGTTCCTCGGGGCGGTCGAGGTCGGGGCGACGTTCATCTTCGGGAGCCTGGGGCTGCCGCCGGGCGCGGACGGCTCGCTCGGGTTCTTCTTCTTCGCCTACGTCCTGCCGACCGTCGTGGTCTTCGCCTCGCTCATGGCGATCCTCTACTACCTCGGGGTCATGCAGCTTGTCGTGCGCGGCGTGGCCTACGTGGTCCGGCGCGCGCTCGGGACGAGCGGGCCGGAGTCGCTGTCGGTGAGCGCGAACATCTTCGTCGGGCAGACCGAGGCCCCGCTCGTCATCAAGCCCTACATCAAGACCCTCTCGCGGAGCGAGCTGATGGCGGTGATGACCGGCGGCATGGCGACGATTGCGGGCGGGGTGCTGGCGAGCTACGTCGCGTTTCTCGGCGAGCGCTACGCCTCCGTCGCCGGGATCGCGGTCGAGGCCGGGCAGCAGCTCTTCGCCGAGCAGCTCCTCGGGGCGAGCGTGATGGCGGCCCCCGCCGCGCTCGTCCTCGCCAAAATCCTCATCCCCGAGACGCGCCCGGTCGCGGAGGGCGCGCTGCCCGCCACGGCCGCGGGCGAGGCGACGCTCCCGGCTACGTCGAGCGACGAAGCGGCCGAGGCCACGGCGGAGGCTATCGTCGAGGAGGGCCCGAAGAACGTCATCGACGCCGCCGCCACCGGGGCCGCCGACGGGCTGCACCTCGCGCTCAACATCGGCGCGATGCTGATCGCCTTCCTCGCGCTGATCGCGATCCTCAACGGGATCATCGGCTGGGGCTTCGCCTTCGTCGGGCTCGACGTCACGCTGGAGCTGATCCTCGGCACCGCGCTGGCACCGGTCGCGTGGCTCGTCGGCGTGCCGACGCCCGACATTACGGCCTTCGGCGGGCTGCTCGGGACGAAGGTGATCGCCAACGAGTTCGTCGCCTACAGCCAGTTCGCCGACGCCATCGGCGCGGGCACCCTCCAGCCGAAGACGATCGTGATGGCGACGTTCGCGCTCTGCGGCTTCGCCAACCTCTCGTCGATCGGCATTCAGATCGGCGGGATCGGGCCGCTCGCGCCGGAGCGGACGGGCGAGATCGCGGGGCTCGGCCTCCGCGCCGTCCTCGCCGGGACGCTCGCCAACCTCATGACCGCCACGATTGCCGGCGTCCTGCTCGGCTAACGCCCATGCCCACAGAAGACCCTTCTCCCGACTGGCACGTCACCGCCGAGGACGGGATGCGCTTCCTGCCCGGCCCCGGCGGCGAGCGCTTCGCCGCCGTCTTCGCCCACGGCTCGCTCGACGCCGAGCTCTACGCCCCGCACCGCCACGACGGGCAGACGCCCCACACCCGCGACGAGGTCTACGTCGTGGTCTCGGGCACCGGCACGTTCATGCGCGACAACGAGCGCGTCGCCTTCGGCCCAGGCGACTTTCTGTTCGTCCCGGCGGGGATGCTTCACCGGTTCGAGAACTTCTCGGACGACTTCGCGACGTGGGTGCTGCTCTACGGGCCGGAGGGCGGCGAAGGACCGGAAGGTGGAGAAAAAGACGAGGGCTGACGGACGAGGGCTGCCGGGCGTCAATCGTCCTTCTTGTCGCCGCCGCCGCCGGCGCTGCCGCCCCCGCCGCCCTGGCTGCCGCCCCCGCCGCCCTGGATGTCATCGTCCTGCTTGAGGCGGCCCTGCTTGCGGTTGTCGTCGCCGGTCTGGTCGCGGTCCGAGTTGTCGGCGCTCGTGCCGGTGGCGCGGTTCTGCGCGACCTCGGCGGGGTTGCGGGTGCGGAGGTTGCGCTCGGGCTTCTGGTCTGCCATGACGAGGTGGAGAGAGATGAGACGGAAGAGAAGGCTGTTGTACCCGGCTAGGCGGGATACGGTTCGACCGAATGCGGTTCGGCGGCACAAACTACTCGCACCCCTGCTCGCTCTTTCATAGCTTGAGCCTTTCATAGCTTGGGCCGCTCTTCCACAGCTCGAACTGCCGCCGCTCGCTGCCCGCCATGCCTCGCCTCGCGCCCCTCGGGATTCTGCTGCTCGCCGTCGCCGGGTGCGCGCCGTCGATTGCGCCGTTCAGCGAGCGGGCCTACGAGCAGGCCGTCTCGCTCAAGGTCGAGTCGCTCGCCCTCATGGGCGCGGCGACCGACCCGTTCGAGGACCACGCCGAGGCGGTCGAGGTGCTGCGGATCGACCTGGAGAAAGCCCGTCAGTTCGCGCTGGGCCGCCCGAGGAACGAGGTCAGCGCCCGGCAGTGGGCGGTCCTCACCGACCCCGGCCGCAACCTGCTCGGCGGCTTCCTCGCCCGGTGGGAGGCGCAGGGCTCGCTCTCGCCGGCCTTCGTGAGCGAGGCGCAGCGGCTCGTCGCCGACGCCTTCGACACGGTCATTGGGCTGGAGAGCGGCAAGCTCCGCCCCGACACCATCGAGTGACGACATGGCCGATTTCGACGCGTTCGTCTCTACCTTCCTCGACCGGCTCAAGGCGCTCGCGCTCGACGAGTGGGCCGACGTGCGCGACGCGGCCGTGGGCGACGGCCTCGCCTTCGTCGAAAAGACCGAGGCCGACCTCGCGCGGTGGACGGGGCTCCTCGGCGAGGGGTCGCTCACGCCGGAGGACTTTACGTGGCTCGTCCAGGGCAAGCGCGACCTCGCCGAGCTCGAGTCGCTGAAGCAGCTCGGCCTCGGGCTGGCCCGCCTCGACCGGTTCCGAGCCGGGCTGCTCGACACGGTCGTGGGGACCGCCTTCGACGTGTTTCTGCCGTGACGCGGGGGCGCTTCGCGCCGAGCCCGACCGGGCTGCTGCACGTCGGCAGCGCGCGGACGGCGCTCGCGGCGTGGCTCTCGGTGCGAAGCCGGGGCGGGCGGTTCGTCTGGCGGCTCGAAGACCTCGACCCGCCGCGCGCGGTCGCCGGCACCGCCGAGGCGGCGCTCGACGACCTGCGCTGGCTCGGTCTGGACTGGGACGAGGGGCCGGAGACCGGAGGCCCGCACGCGCCCTACGTGCAGTCGGAGCGGTATGAGCGGTACGAACGGGCGCTGCGGCGTCTCGCCGAGGCGGGTCGGCTGTTCCCCTGCCGCCGCTCGCGCAAAGACCTCCGCGACCTCGCCTCGGCCCCGCACGGCGCACCGGACGCCCCACCGTATCCGGCCTCGCTCCGCCCGAAAGCCCTCGCCCCGGACTGGCTCGACCGGCTGCCCGAAACGCCCGGTGCCGCGCTCCGCTTCCGCGTCCACGACGGCCCGGTGAGCTTCGAGGACCGCGTGCAGGGCACCGTCACCGAAACCGTCAGCGAGACCACGGGCGACTTCGTGCTCAAGCGCCGCGACGGGCTCTACGCCTACCAGCTCGCCGTGGTCGTGGACGACCTCGCGATGGGCGTCACCGAGGTCGTGCGCGGGGCCGACCTGCTGGACTCGACCGGGCGGCAGCTCCAGCTCATCGAGGCGCTCGGCGGGGCACCGCCGGCGTACGCCCACCTTCCGCTCGTCGAGAACGCCGAGGGCGAGAAGCTCTCGAAGCGCGACGCGGCCCTCACGCTCCGCAGCCTCCGCGAGGCCAGCGTAGCGCCCGAGGCGCTTGTCGGGGCGCTCGCGTGTTCGCTCGGGCTGGCCGAGACGCCGGAGCCGGTCGCGGTCGGCGCGCTCCTCCCTGGGTTCGCGTGGTCCCGCCTCCGCCGCGAGCCGTGGCGGCTGCCGGGGGACTTCGCCGCGAGGCTGCGGCGGGGCCTCCCGTAGCGGGCCTCCCGTAGCGAGCCTCGCGCGGCGGGCCTCGCGCGGCGGCTTCACTCAGGCAGCGCCACGAAGGCGAAGATCGTCGCCGGGTACTTGTCCGTGGCGACGAGGAACCCGAGGTCGCCGAGCCGGGCGATGCCTTCCCAGTTGCGCGCCTCGCCCTCGCCGAGGAGCCGGAGCTGGATCGGCGGCCGGTCGGTCCGCACGATCCGGTCGCCGGCGATCTGGAACTCGACGAGGCGCTCGACGGCGGCCTGCCGCTGGTGCGTCGGCCCGACGCCGAACTCCAACTTCAGCGAGTCGGGGCCGGGGCGCAGCGTGCCGTAGTCGCCGGGGTAAAAGTAGTTGAGGCCCCAGAAGCGCCCCTCGGCGTCGAGCGCGGTGGCGTCGGTGAGGCGGTACTCGAGGGTCGGCACGTCGAGCGAGTCGCGGAGGTGGACCCCGTCGAAGAGGTAGGCCTCGGGTGCCGGGTTGACGGCGGCCCCGTTGGCCTCCTGGAGCGCGACGATGCCGCGCGGGGTGACGAGGAGCGTTTCGTACGAGAGGTTGTGGACGCGCGCCTGCACCGGGAGCGGCACGAGGGTTCGCGCGTCGAGCCGGACGCCGCCGAGCCTGCCGTCCGGCGTGCGCCAGGCCGCGCCCTCGACGAGGTAGCCCTGCATCGCCTGCGTCCCGGAGGACTCGACGGCGAGGTAGACCCGGCTGCCGCGGAACGCGATTGCCTCGTAGCCCTCGAAGCCCTCGGCGGCCCCCGCCACGCCGACGGCCTCGAAGGGGACGAGGCGGGGGCGCAGCGTGCCCCGGTGCCGCCCCTCGACGAAGGCGACGAGGTCGTCCCTCGCCAAGACGCAGAGGGCCCCGGAGACGCGCCCTTCGTCCGCGGCGTAGACCGAGTCCGAGTCCGGCGAGAAGCGGCCGGGGTACTGCGGCAGCAGCACGAGGTCGCCGCCGATCCACGTCAGGCTGGAAATCTCGGCGTTGCGGTCGGCGCACGGCCCGGCGAGCGGGATCGGGAGCACGGGCTCCTCCTCGGCCACGGGCGGAGCCGCCACGGCCGGCGGCGGTGGCGCGTGGCAGGCCGCGAGCACGGCGAGAGCGAGCAGGAGGAGCGGGACCCGAGGGTGCATGACGCAGAGCGGTGAGCGCCGAAGCTACGATGCCTCGCTCGGTTTCCACGGCACCCCGTCTGGTTTCGAGGGACGGTGCCCCGTCTGGTTTCGAGGGGAGGAGCGTGCCGCGCCCGCGCCGCGCCGGGCACGTCCGGGCCGGGGACGTCCGGGCCGGTGCCTGCCGCCGCCGGTGAGGTAACGAAAAAGCCATAAGCGACGTGGCGGATGCGCCACTCCTCCATCGTATCATCTCTACCTTAGCGCGATTCCCCTTCCTCCTTCTCGCACGCCATGCACTCCCTCGCTTCCCTCTGCCTCGGCCTGCTCGTCCTCGCAGCCCCCGCTTTCGCCCAAATCACCGCCGGCCAGACCGACGACTTCGAAGACGGCACCACCGAAGGCTGGCGCAACGGCCGCAACACGCCCGACGTCTCGAACGTGAGCACCGGTGGGCCGGACGGAGCCGGAGACAACTACCTCCAGGTCGTCGCCGACGGCAGCTTCATCGCGGGCCGGCTCGTCGTTTTCAACACCGACGAGTGGGCGGGCAACTTCACCGCAGCGGGCGTCACGACCGTGACGATGGACCTGAACAACACGGGGACGAACCCGCTCGTCGTGCGGCTGTGGATCGAAGGGGCCGGCGGGGACTTCGCCTCGACCACCGGCCTGTCGCTGCCGGTGGGCAGCGGGTGGCAGACGGCGACGTTCTCGGTCCGCCCCGGCGACCTCACCGCCGTCCGAGGCGGCTTCGACGTCGCCGCGACCCTCGCCGACGTCTCGCGCTTCCGGGTCTACCACAGCCCCACGGCCACCGCACCCGGCCCCGAAATCGTCGCCCGACTCGGCCTCGACAACATCACCGCCCAGGGTGCCGCCGCCCCGAGCTTCAACCTGACGGCCACGAACACCTCGCCGCTGACCGTGCCGCGCGGCGGGTCGGTCTCGTTCAACTATTCGGTCACGAACAACACCGCCAACCCGGTGACGGGCAACCTCTGGTTCACCGCTGCGCCGGGCGCGATCGCGGGGATCGTCCAGTCCGGCACCGTCAACGCCGGGCAGACCGTCGGCGCGGGCTTCACGCAGAACGTGCCGGGCAACGCGCCGGTCGGGACCTACACCTACACCCTCAACATCGGCCAATTCCCGAACGTGATCGTGGACTCGGAGACGTTCACCGTGACGGTGACCGCCGCCCGCCCCGCGCCTGGCGCGCCGGCCTCGTGGTCGCTGCGCGACGTGACGGCCTGGTCCCCGGTCAAGGCACCGGCTGCGCGCTCGGCGGCCCCCGACCGCTTCGCGCTCCACGCCGCCTACCCGAACCCGTTCGAGCGCTCCACCGCGCTCGGCTTCGAGGTCCCCGCCGCGGCGGCCGTGCGCGTGGCGGTCTACGACGTGCTCGGGCGCGAAGTGGCCGTGCTCCTCGACCGCGTCGTGGAGGCTGGCCGGCACACGGCGCGCTTCGACGGGGCCGGGCTGAGCCGGGGCGTCTACCTCGTCCGCCTGCAGGCCGGTGGCGTGTCCGAGGTTCGCCGCGTCACTCTGACGCGCTGATGCCGCGCCGCGCCGCCGCCCTCGCCCTCCTCCTGCTCTCCGGCTCGGGTGCGGCGGCGCAGCCGGAGCAGGTCGTCCTCTTCCCCGGCCAGACCGGGGCTGCGCTCCGCGCCTCGCTCGTGGCGGACTACAAACCCGCGAGCGTGCTCTCGGAGGCGGCGGGGAAAGACCGGATGTACGACACCGTGTGGGCCACCCAGGTTGGAGGCGAGGCCGGCGTCGTCGGGGTCTACACCGGCTTCTTCGTGCCGTTCGACTGCCAGCCCTCGTGCGACCCGAGCCAGGACGTCTTCAACCCGGGCAGCGAGAACACCGAGGGGATCAACCAGGAGCACCTCTGGCCCCGCGCCGAGGGGGCCGGCAGCGGCAACGCAGAGCGCGACCTCCACCACCTCGCCCCGACCTTCGTCCGCGCCAACGCCGACCGCGGTGCCCTCCCCTTCGCCGAGGTCCCCGACGCCCTCGCCGACGACTGGTACATCGAGAACACCGTCACCGGCACGGTCCCGACGACCGACATCGACGCCTACAGCGAGCGCGACCGAAACGCTGCATGGGAGCCGCGCGAGGACTTCAAGGGCAACGCGGCCCGGGCGATGGCCTACTTCTACACGATGTACCAGGCCCAGGCCAGCGACGCCTTCTGGGACGAGCAGAAGGAGACGCTGCTTGCCTGGCACGGGGCCGACCGGACCGACCAAGCCGAGTACGACCGGACGTTCGTCATCGCCGGTTTCCAGAGCGACCGGCCCAACCCGTTCGTGCTCGACTCGACGCTCTTCCGCCGCGCCTTCTTTGCGCCCGCCGTCAGCACCGAGGCCCCGCCGCCCGCCGCCGGGTTCGCCCTCGCCCCCGCCGCACCCAACCCGTTCGCCACCGCGACGAGCTTCACGCTCCGCGTCGCCGTGCCGCAGCCTGTCCGTGTCGAGGTCTTCGACGTGCTCGGCCGCCGCGTCGCCGTCCTGCACGATGGACTGGTGTCCGAATCGCTCCAGCTGACGTTCAATGCGGTTGCGCTGTCGCCCGGCCCCTATGCTATCCGCGCTGCGGGCGCGGGTGCTCAGGCCACGCGCTGGGTAGTACTTGTGCAGTAACAGTTGGCCGCTCACCCGCGAAGGGCGGCGCGGCGGTGGAACGAGGTAAAGTAGACGCTGAGGCCCAAACGAGGCAAGGCGGTGCAGCCCTTCGTCGGCGTGCAGCGGCGGGTTATGCCGCACGGTGGGTGGCAGTCACACGCCTTGATTCAAGAGAAAGAAACTCATTATCCGGTCGCCGTTCGACCAAGCCGTTTCCCACTTGTCCTCGGGCGCTTCAAACATTATGATGTAGAGCGTCCCGGTCTCTTCGTTCCCCACGTTGACCTGGTGGATCACGACGGCACTGCCGTCCGGCTTCAGGCTGCGGTACCGGACGCCGAAGCTGTGAAGCGCTCCTTGCGAGCCATCCCACATGTGCTGGATCTCCACACCCGGTACCTCCGAGACCGCTGCGGCATGGGCAGCCGCATACGCCACTGCGGAGACGCTCGCACGACTGGGGATGTCCGCGACCACGTTGATCGAAAGCCCGGTAGAGAACGCGCCTTCGGTAGCGATGTCCTGCTCCGTCAAGAAGTACGCGTGGGTCCCGCTTTGCTCTTGAGCGAGGTAGTACCACCCATCGGGGAGCAGGAACGCGGCCTTGATTTCAGGGAGGATCTGCCACTCGAAGCCCTCGGGCGGGTCCGGGAGATCAATCTCGTCTACGGATTGAGCCGAGACGGTGCCGGCAAGGAAAGGGAGGGCGAGGAGGGCCAGCAGGAGGCGCATGGATTATTGGCGTGAGTTCGGCATAACAGATGGCGGCTCACCCGCGAAGGGCAACGACCGCTGGCGATGGTTCAGAGCACAGGAGATGACGACGGTCGGACAGCGCGAGGACGCTCGCGCCCTTCGTCGGCGTGCAGCCGCGGGTTATGTGGCTTGGCGGAGATGGCTCGGCCAAAGTGAGCGTGCGCTTGCATTAATGTGCTCTAGCACATCCGCGTACCCCACCGTTACGGTGTCGGAGTCGCTGATCTGGCTAAGAGCGATGAAGTGAACACTTCCCCCGGTGTGGGAGATCAGAAGCCGTCCTAGGCGGGACCAGCCAGAAAATTGGAGCTTGCCTGTCAAGGCACGACGGAAGCTGTTTGCAACTATGTCTACCAACTGGAGCCCAAGATTCGATTTGGAGTCCAGAAAAGCCCGATCCCTGAACACGCTCGTGAGGTCTACGCCATGAAAGACGCCGTCATCGAGATCGACCTTGTCAGCGAGACGACTCGGGGGCGCGTCCTCTTGGAGAGCGTATCGCTCGAAGTGGGTGTAATCCCCGTTGTCCGAGATAGAAATGAGAGGCTTGCTCAGGGAGCGCGATTCCACGAGTGGGAGTACGATGGTCTGCCAAAGCTCTTCCGCTGGGGTGAGTCTGTGCCCTTTGGCGTCGAAGACCCACCTGAAAGACCCCAGTTCTGCGGGAAAACGAAGACTGTAGTAGAGGGTAGAGGTCTGCAGAACGGCGCCCACAGCTTCTGTGGTTAGGACTGACTGGACGTAAAGCTGACTCGACAGGGACTCTAGACGCTCCTTTAGCTCATACACCTGAGCTATTAGCGTGTCAGTGTGCTCATCGCTCAGGTTTGCCACGAGTCTGCGCGCCTGCTCCATTTTATGACTCGTAACCCCTGAGTCATCGTGAAACGCCATGTCGATCGCCAGTATCTCCGCCACCGCCTCGTGACGAAGCAACAGTTCAATTACGGAAGCGACTTGGCCTTCAGACAGTTTGCTTCCCTTGATCTCTCCTGGCGCATTCCACTTCGACTTCAGACGGCGGAACTCCAAAAAGAGCCTGCGACGCCGTCGCTCAGGCACTGCGAGGGCGACCACGCACGAAACGGCTTGATCCCTTCCCTGAGGATTAGCAAAGATGCCGGATTCGTCGAAGTAGATGAACACGATGCGAGGGAAGCCACATAACAAATGAGTAGGCGGAACGAGTCGGCATAGCACCACGCGAAAGCCGACCCGTTCCGCATAGTGAACATACTGCACAGCAAACATACTGACCCGCCGCAAGGCGTGGGAGCGCTCTCACCGCCGCACCCACGTCTCGAAGCGGAAGCCGTCGTGCGGCTCGCGGTTCGTGAGCGCGAACTCGGTCCCGAGCAGGTGCTCGACGGGTGGGAAGAAGGTGTCGCCGTCGTACTCGCCCTCGACGAAGGTGAGCTCGAGGCGGTCGGCGAGCGGGAGGGTCTGCTCGTAGATCGTTGCGCCGCCGCCGATGCAGATCTGGTCGTGATCGGCGAAGGCATCGAGGGCAGCGTCGAGCGACGGGTAGACGTGGATGCCGGGGTGATCGACCCGGACCGGGCTGCGCGTCAGGACGACGTTCTCGCGCCCGGGCAGCGGCCCGCCGAACTGGTGCAGGACCGACTCGAACGTCCGCCGCCCCATCACGAGCGGGTGCCCGAGCGTGAGCCGCTTGAAGTGCCGCAAGTCCGCGGGGATGTGCCACGGCAGGTCCATCCCGTTCCCGATCACGCGGTCGGCCTCGGCGAGTGCCGCGACGATGACGAGTTCGGGCGAGCGACCAGCGACCAGCGACGAGCGGGCGGCGACCGGCGAGGCGGCAGAGGGTGAGGCTGTTCGTAGTTCGTCGCTCGACATTCGTCGTCTGTCAGACCGCCACCTCGAACCGGATGGCGTCGTGGTGCCGGTAGCCGTCGAGCCGGACGTCCTCGAACGTCAGCTCGCCAAGCGGCTTGCCGGCGATGGTGAGGTGCGGTGCGGGGAACGGCTCGCGCTCTAGCTGCTCGCGGAGGCCGTCGACGTGGTTGACGTAGACGTGGGCGTCGACGAGCGTGTGGGCGAAGACGCCCGGCTCCATGCCCACCTGCTGCGCCACCGCCTGCGTCAGCAGCGCGTAGCACGCGAGGTTGAACGGGACGCCGAGGGCGAGGTCAGCGGAGCGCTGGGTGAGGTGGCAGTTGAGGCGCTGCCGGACTCGCCCCGAGTCGTCGGTGGTTTCCTGCACGTTGAACACGAAGGCGAAGTGGCACGGCGGCAGCCGGCTCACGGCTGCGTTGGCGGGGTGCCACGCGCTGACGACGAGCCGCCGCGAGGTCGGGTTGCGCCTGAGCTCGTCGACGACGTAGCCGACTTGGTCGAACGACAGCGAGCCGTCGGCCTCGCGCTGGACGTTCGGGTGGTCCGGCCCGGCCCACGTCTCGCCGTCGAGCGCGGCCCCCTCGGCCGACACCGGGTAGCGCCGCCAGAACCGCCCGTAGGCGGTGTCGAGCCGGCCCTCGTCGTCGGCCCACGCGTCCCAGATTTTGGTGTGCTCGCGGAGGGCGCGGATGTGCGGCGCGCCGGAGAGGTACCACAGCACCTCGCGCAGCATCGAGTCGAAGTAGACCTTCTTCGTCGTCAGCAGCGGATAGCCCTCAGCGAGGTCCACCTTGTAGAACTCGGCGAACGACGAGACCGTGTCGGTGCCCGTACGGTTGCGCTTGCGGGTGCCGGTCTCGAGCACGCGGCGGACGACGTCGAGGTAGGCCCGGTCGGCAGACGAGGCGGTGCGATCGGTGACTTGCATGGGCGGCGGTCGGTTGCGGCGGACGATGAGAGGATACGAGAAAGAGCGGAAGAAGGGAAGAGCGGAGGAGCGGGAGATGGCATGCGCTACCGCTGAGGAACGCCGCACCGATGGCGGGGTACCCTGCTCACTCGTCATTCGTTACTCGCACCTCGTCATTCGATGGACCCCGGCCTCCACGTCAAGCAAGCGATCAACCACCTCGATAAGATTCTCGCCTACTATCCGTACGTGCAGGAAGGCGACACGGCCACCGTCGCGCTCACCCCCGAGGACTGGCAGGTCGTCGCCGACGCACTCTTCAGGATGAGCACGCCGCGCGAGGTCTTCCCCGACGCGGTGGAGAACTACACGCTCACCGAGGACCAGCGGGCCATCGTCCTCACCACCGCCGACTGCACGATCACGGTGGAGATGGGATAATCGCTCTACTGAAACTCTCCAATCTTGTCATCTCGACCGAGCGCAGCGAGTGGAGAGATCTCTTCGCCCACTGCGTTGCCAGTCTGCGAAACTATTCTTCGGAGAGATGGGCTTCGCCGAGCCTTCGGGTTCCTTGACTTCGCTCGCTCGCCGACGGACCGACTTGCGTGACAGAGCCTAGTGCTACGACACCTCGATTCTGACAGGCTCTCGGCAGCCCGTGCGCCGCGCGTCGGCGTTGACCTCGTCGCCCGATGCGGTGCATCTAGCTCCTCGGTCGCCTTGACTCGCAGCACCCGAGCACGCCGATCTACCCGTCATTCTGCTCGTGTCGTAGCACTAGTTCGCCGATGCGCGGAGGTGGAACAGCGGAATCTGCGCCCGGAAGCGCGAGCCGTTGGGGCGCTGCATGAGGTAGGTCCCCTCCATCGTCCCGGCCATCGTCTCGAGCACGCAGAACGAACGGTAGGTGTGGACCCCGCCGGGCGCGATCACCGGCTGCTGCCCGACGACGCCCTCGCCCTCGACCTCCGTCGCCCGGCCGTTCTCGCGGCGGATCACCCAGTGGCGGCGGAGAAGCTGGACCTCGATGTCGCCCTGGTTCTCGATGCCGATGAGGTAGGCGAACACGAACCGGCCGGCGAACACGTCGGACTGGTCGTCGAGGTAGACCGGGCGGACCGAGACGGTGAGTTGCTCGGTGGTGGCGGCGTAGTGCGACACGGCGGGCCTCTCTATCCGATGGCGCTATAGGCGGCGCGGGCGTGCTCGGCGACTTCGACGATGTGCTGCACGCGGTGCTCGCAGACGGGCGCGTTCCAGAGACCGCCCTCCTTGAACGCGCTGCCGATGATGAACCCATCGGCGCACTGCGCCAGGTGCTCGATGTTCTCCGGCGTGACGCCGCTGCCGATGAGCACGGGGAGCGGCGTCGCCTCGCGGACCGTGCACAGGTCGTTGAAGTCCGGCTCCTGCCCCGTCCGCAGGCCGGTGACGACGACGCCGTCGGCGTGGTGGAGCTGCATCAGGTGGGCGATCTCCTCGATCGGGACGTCGCCGGTCCAGGCGTGGGCGGCGTGCTTCTTCTTGATGTCGGCGAAGACCGGGATGTCGTGCGCGCCGATGGCCTTGCGGTAGCGCAGGACGGAGCCCGCGCAGGCTTCGGCGATGCCCTTGTCCGAGACGTGGGCGTAGGTCCATCCCTCGGCGCGGATGAAGTCGCACTGCGCGGCGAGGGCGACGGCGAGCGCCGTCCGGTTGGCCTGGAAGAGCACCTGAACCCCGACCGGGAGCTGCCCGACCTGCCGCTTGACGCACACCGCGACGCGCGTCATGAAGGCCGCCACCTCGGGCCCGTGCTCGCGCTCGTGGATGCACGGGAAGTCGTGCATGTTCTCGAGCACCAGGCCGTCGACGCCGAGGTCGGCGTAGAGCTTGGCCTCGGTCACGGCGCGCTCGACCGTGGACTCGATCGACCGGTAGTCCGGCGCGCCGGGCGACGGGCCGGTGTGGACCATCGCCAGGATCGGTTTCGGGGTGCGGAAGATCCGACTCATCGTTTCGAGCATCGGGCGCGCCTCTCGGATCAGGTCGGAAGGAAAAGCATCGGGCGGGGGTTCAAGGGAATCCCGTGAAGTCCGGGGGTGCCGCAAGGGTTAGATGCAACCCTAGCGGCAAATGCGCTGTTCCGAAGATTCTGCAACCGCAGATTCTGCAACCGCTCCCGCGAGCAACCGCTCCCGCGAGGGGGCCCCGCCCGGCCCGCGCCGGACCATCCGATGCCCGACCGTCCCATGCTTGCTCCCGACACCCTCTCCGCCGGCCGCACCCCGGTGCTGTCGCTGCCCGAGGTCACGATCCTCTTCGCCGGCGACTCCGGCGACGGGATGCAGCTCACCGGCGGGCAGTTCACGCTCGCCACCGCGAAAGCCCGCAACGACCTCGCGACGCTCCCCGACTTCCCCGCCGAGATCCGCGCCCCCGCCGGGACCACCTACGGCGTCTCGGGCTTCCAGCTCCACTTCGGCGCGACCGACATCTCGACCCCGGGCGACGAGGTGGACCTGCTCGTGGCGATGAACCCGGCGGCGCTCAAGGTCAACCTCCACCGCGTGCGGCCCGCGGGCGCGGTGCTCCTGAACCTCAACGCCTTCGAGCAGCGCGGCCTCGACCTCGCGGGCTACACCTCGAACCCGCTCGACGACGGGACCCTCGCCGGCTACGAGGTCTTCCCGGTCGAGCTGACGCGCCTGACGCGCGAGGCCCTCGCCGCCTTCGACCTCTCGACGAAGCAGGTCGATCAGTCGAAGAACATGTTCGCGCTCGGCCTCGCGCTGTGGCTCTACACCCGGCCCGTCGAGCAAACCGCCGAGTGGATCGAGGCCAAGTTCGCCGACGAGCCGACGACGCGGGACGCCAACCTCCACGTCCTCACGAAGGGGTACCACTACGGCGAGACGACCGAGGCGTTCGCCGCGCGCTACGAGGTCGCCCCGGCGAGCCTGCCCCCCGGCCTCTACCGGGCGATCCGGGGCAACGAGGCGCTCGCGCTCGGCCTCGTCACGGCGGCGGTGCGGAGCGGGCTGGAGCTCCTCTACGGGGCCTATCCGATCACCCCGGCGAGCGACCTCCTCCATGCGCTCTCGAAGTACAAGCACCTCGGCGTGCTGACGGTCCAGGCCGAGGACGAGATCGCGGCCGTCGGCGCGGCCCTCGGGGCGAGCTTCGCCGGGCGGCTCGGGGTGACGGCGACGAGCGGGCCGGGGCTGGAGCTGAAGAGCGAGTTCCTCGGCCTCGCGCTGATGACGGAGCTGCCGCTCGTGGTCGTGGACGTGCAGCGGGCCGGACCCGCCACCGGAATGCCGACCAAGACCGAGCAGTCCGACCTGCTCTTCGCGCTCTACGGGCGCAGCGGCGACGCCCCGCTCCCGGTCCTCGCCGCGAGCACCCCCGGCGACTGCTACCAGGCGGCCTACGAAGCCTGCCGCGTCGCGGTCAAGTACATGACGCCGGTGATCCTCCTCTCGGACGGCTACCTCGGCAACGGGGCCGAGCCGTGGCGCATCCCCGACCCCGACGCGCTCCCCGCCTTCCCCGTCGCGTTTGCGGGCCGGCCGGACGATGGGCCGTTCCTCCCCTACCGCCGCCACGACGCGACGCTGGCCCGCCCGTGGGCCAAGCCCGGGACGCCGGGGGCCGAGCACCGCCTCGGCGGCCTGGAGAAGGACCGCGAGACCGGCGGCGTGTCCTACGACCCCGAGAACCACGAGGTGATGACGAAGCTGCGCGCCGCGAAGGTCGAGCGCGTGGCGCAGGAAATCCCGCCGACCGAGGTCCACGGCGACGCGGCCGAAGACGGCCAGGGCGACGTCCTCGTCGTCGGCTGGGGCTCGACGCGCGGGGCCATCGAGGCCGCGCTGAAAACCGTTCGGGCCGAGGGGCTGAAGGTCGGGCACGTCCACCTGCGCTGGCTGAGCCCGCTCCCGCCCGACCTGGGCGGCATCCTCGACCGCTTCGAGCACCTCCTCGTGCCGGAGCTCAACAACGGGCAGCTCGTCCGCGTCCTCCGCGACCGCTTCCTGCGCCCGGCCCAGAGCCTCGCCAAAATCCAGGGCTTGCCGTTCAAAGCCAGCGAGATCAGCGCGGCGATCCGCGAGATGGCGACCACCGACGATTAATCCTGTGTAGGGGCGACCCCATGTGGTCGCCCGTTGCGCCGGGCAGGCACACGGGCCTGCCCCTACCCCAACGATCATGGCTGACGAAAAGAAACCGACCCGCCCGCCCGGCAAGCCCGCCCTGCCGACCGGCAAAAAACCCATGCTGCCGCCGACCGGCAAGAAGCCGACGCTGCCCGCGAAGGCGAAGGGTCCGAAACGTCCGCCCGGCCCGCCCGCCCGCCCGCCCGGCAGACCCGTAGGCCGACTCGTGCCCGACCCCGGTGGCGATGGTTCGACTTCGCTCACCACAGGCTCCGCGCCGGCGCTCACGAAGAAAGACTTCGCCTCCGACGCCGACGTGCGGTGGTGCCCCGGCTGCGGCGACTACGCGGTCCTCGCCGCCGTGCAGCGCGTTCTCCCCGACCTCACCGAGGAGAGGGAAAACACCGTGTTCATCAGCGGGATCGGCTGCTCGAGCCGCTTCCCGTACTACATGAACACCTACGGGATGCACACCATCCACGGCCGCGCCCCGACCGTCGCCACCGGCCTCAAGTGCGCCAACCCGGAGCTCGACGTGTGGATCGTCACCGGCGACGGCGACGCGCTCTCGATCGGCGGCAACCACTTCGCCCACCTGCTCCGGCGCAACCTCGACGTGCAGGTCCTCCTCTTCAACAACCAGATTTACGGCCTGACGAAGGGGCAGTACAGCCCGACGAGCGAGCCGGGCAAGGTCACGAAGTCCACGCCCTACGGTTCGCTCGACCACCCGTTCAACCCGGTCGCGCTCGCGCTCGGGGCCGACGCCTCGTTCGTCGCCCGCACGCTCGACCGCGACCCGAAGCACATGCAGGCGATGCTCCGCCACGCGCACGCCCACGCCGGCACCGCGCTCGTCGAGGTCTACCAGAACTGCAACATCTTCAACGACGGAGCCTTCTTCCGCTACACCGAGCGCGACCGGAAGCCGCACACGACCCTCTTCCTCGAAGACGGCCAGCCGCTGGTCTACGACGAGGGCGCGAAGGGCCTCCGCCTCGACGGCCTCCGCCTCGAACCCATCGACCTGGCCTCGGGCGCTTGGTCCGCCGACGACTGCCTGGTCTACGACGCGACCGACCGGACGCTCGCCGGGATCATGAGCCGGCTGTTCTGGGAGGAGGACCGGCCCCAACCCTTCGGCGTGTTCTACCGGGAGGAGCGACCGACCTACGAGCGCCTCCTCCGCGAGCAGCAGGCCGCCGTCGTCGCCCAGCGCGGCGCGGGCGACCTCCATGCCCTGCTGCGGTCCGGCGAGACGTGGACCATCGAGTAGTCGCCTCGGCTATTCGACGTGCAGCACGGTCAGCGACCGGCTCTGCCGCTCGGCGCTGAGCCGGAGGACGTACAGCCCCGACGGCAGGCCGGCTCCGCCCAGCGTGAGCAAGTGCTCGCCCGGCGCGAGCACCCCGTCGGCCAGCACGGCGACCTCGCGCCCGAGCACGTCGTAGACCGCCAGCCGGAGGGGGCTCGCCTCTTCCGGCACGGTCAGCGTTAGCTCCGCCGACTCGCGGAACGGGTTCGGGAACGGCTGCGACAGGCCGTAGGCGCTCGGCAACGGCTCCGCCTCGGCCAGCGGTGGAGCGACAGGGTCGAGCACGCCGAGGCGGTAGGCGCGCTCGACGAAGTCCGAGGCGACCTTCAGTTCCTGGACCGAGTCGAAGTTGTTCTGGCCTCGTGCCCAGACGAAGGCTAAGGTCACCGTCGTCGTCTCGCCGGGCTGCAAGGCGAATGGGCCGGTCGAGACGTGGAAACGTCCGTACCCATCGTTGGCATTAGAGCGCTCGCAGTCCGGGTCTAAGCACATCTCGCTCCAATAGCCGGGAACCGGATCGGCAGGCGTGCCACTGTTTGGGAATACCCAGCAGGTCTGCTCTGCTGGATTCTCTGGACCACATCCCTCAGAATTGCAGTAGCCGTCGCCGCCCACCTTCCACCGCGCCCCATCGCCCCACCGACATCGTAGCAAATTGTAAAACTGCTGGGCAGGATTAGGACCGTCGTAGCCATAGGGATGATTGTCCGTCACCCAGCTTCCCGCGGTCATCAGGCCTCGCTCCCCCGCCTCGTCGATCAAGCCGTCGTAATCGTCATCCTGACCATTGGAGAGCAAGACGGGACCATCAAGGATGCGCAGCCCGAGAGCGGGTGAAGCGATCCCGTTCCCGCCTGCGTCGTTGTTAGCCTCATAGACGAACGCAAGGTTGCGGAGCGAGTCTGTCCCCGCAAACTTATAAAAACCGTCGCCGAGCGCGTCGGTGTGTACCCCGAAGTAGGCACTATCGAGTGGCGTACTGCCTCGGTACGTAAGGTCGTAGCGGTAGAAGGTGGTGTAACGCAACGCCGAGTCTGGCGACGCCTTCCCGAAGGCACTGGCCCGCACTTCCAAGCCTATCGGGTCACTCAGCGTTTTCCGGTGCGGCCCGGCTACGTCGTTCATCACCCACCACGCCATCTCGTCGCCCGAGATCGCCGGACGGTCGCCCGCTGCGAGATCGTAGCGCCCGTCGCCGTCCACGTCGAAGTACGGCGCGCCCAGCGCGGCGGGCCACTCGGCGAGGTCAGCCGAGGCGACGCCGGTGCGCTCGTAGTCGGCAAGGTCGAAGCGGCTGACGCGCCAGATGCGGTCGAAGGGTTCGCAGTCGGCGGGCGGGGTCCCGTCCGGGCCGAGCGGGCCGGGGTAGAGTTCGTACTCCTCGCCGAACTGTCCATACGACGATGCCGACATCCGTAGCTCACCCCCGACGAGACCGCCGGTCCAGAGGGTGCTTGTGAGCATGGACTGAATACCGCTGCCCTTGGGGACCTCGTAGAGGGGCGCTCCGTCGTTCAGCGGGGTATCGTCTTGCCAGGCGAGGTTGCCTCTGTTGAAGAGGCCCGCTCGCACCCCGTTCACGCCGAGCACCGCTGACGCGTTACCGACGGCGCACGAACCCACGGTCTGCGCCGGGGCAGATAGGGTGAGCGGCAAGCTGAGCGAGAGCAAGAAGCAGTAGCGTAGCATAGTTCTCATTCGGTGTGGATGAGCTTGAGCGTCTTCGCCCCGCCGCCGGTCTCCAGCCGCACGAGGTACACCCCCGCGGCCAGCCCCGACCCGTCGAGCACGAGCGGGTGCTCGCCCGGCGCGAGCACCCCGTCGGCGAGCACGGCGACCTCGCGCCCGAGCACGTCGTAGACCGCCACGCGCAGACGGCCGAGGCCCTCCGGCACCGTCAGCGTCAGCGCAGCGGCGTCGCGGAAGGGGTTGGGGAACGGCCCGGCCAAGCGAAGGTCGTCGGGCGGCTCCGGCGCGGCGAGCGGCGGTGGGGCGACGGGGTCGAGTGCGCCGAGGCTATAGGCGCGCTCGACGAAGTCCGAGGCGACCTTCAGTTCCTGGACCGAGTCGAAGTTGGACGCGCCGCGCGCCCAGACGAGGGCGAAGGCGACCGTCACCGTCTCGCCCGGCTGCATCGTGAACGGCCCCGTCGAGGTGTGAAAGCGCCGGTCGTCGGGTTCGACAGGAGCCCCACAGCCTGGCTGTGGGCAGACCTCGCTCCAGTAGCCGGGGACTGGGTCAGCGAGTGTACCGCTGTTGGGATAGACGATGGTCGTCACCGGAGCGGCGTCAAGGTCGAGCCCATTACCACCGACGGTGATCGGCGATCCGTCGCGCCACCGCCCGCGCATGAAGTTGTAGAAATCTAGGAAGGTATCGGGGTTGCCGCTGCGAGGATCACCGCTGCCGTTGTAATACGAGAGGGCCTTAGGAAGCAGAGCAGTTGGATCGGCTGCGTAGCTTCCTGCCATGGCGCAAGTTAATCGCTACTACCGACACGCGAAGCTCTCCGAGCGCACGTTTCGCCAACTCCTCCGCTACTTCGCCCTCGACCTCACCGCATCCGATACCGCACGTCTGACCGGCCTCTCGGTCCGCTCCGTCAATGCGATCTACCTCCGCCTGCGCCACCGCCTGCTCGAAGCCTGTGAACTCGACGCGCCCATCAATGGCACGCTCGAGATCGACGAGTCGCTCTTCGGCCCGCGTGGCGTGCGAGGCAAGCCCGGACGCGGAGCCTCGGGTAAGACCATCGTCTTCGGCATCCTCAAGCGCGGCGGAAGCATCTACACCGAGGTCGTCCCGAACTGCACTAAGAAGACGCTCCAGGCCATCATCCGAGGGAAGGTGGAACCCGGCTCCATCGTTCACACCGACGGCTGGCGGGCCTACGATGGGCTTGTTGATGTCGGCTATGGGAAGCACTACCGGGTTCGCCACAATGAGCGGGAGTACGCACTCGGGACGAACCACATCAACGGCATCGAGAGCTTCTGGTCGTATGCGAAGCGTCGGCTGGCGCAGTTCAACGGGGTGCCAGCCCGTACCTTCCTGCTGCACCTGAAGGAGAGCGAGTTCCGGTTCAACCACCGTCACGATGATCTGTACAAGGTGCTGCTGAAGATGCTTCGGGAGCGTCCCCTCTGAACCTTCTGCTTCCTAAGACCCTACGAGAATACCGTCATCCCCAGGTCGTCGGGCGTATCGAGCCAGCGGACGCCCTGCGCAGGCGGAGCAGGCCCGTAACCACCCGCGCCCTCATCATCATCGTTGTCGGCATTATAGACGAACCCGAGGTTTCGCGTCGTGTCGCTGCCGATGTAATCGTCGGTGAAATTGCCCAGGTCAGGGTCGCTCCAGAAGGTGAAGTACGCGCTGTCGAGCGGCACGGGGTTCGCACCCGTCCCCCGGTAGGTTAGCTCGTAGCGGTAGAACGTCGTGTGGGTGAGCGGCGAGTCCGGCACCGCCTTCGCGAACGCGCTTACCCGCGCCTCCAGCCCGACCGGCTCGCTCAGCGTCGTCCGGTGCGGCCCGGCTACGTCGTTCATCACCCACCACGCCATCTCGTCGCCCGAGATCGCTGGACGGTCGCCCGCTGCGAGATCGTAGCGCCCGTCGCCGTCCACGTCGAAGTACGGCGCGCCCAGCGCGGCGGGCCACTCGGCGAGGTCAGCCGAGGCGACGCCGGTGCGCTCGTAGTCGGCGAGGTCGAAGCGGCTGACGCGCCAGATGCGGTCGAAGGGTTCGCAGTCGGCGGGCGGGCTGCCGTCCGGGCCGAGCGGGCCGGGGTAGAACTCGTAGTCTTCGCCTGCCTGCGCGTAGGTCCCGGCGGCAGTACGAATCTCGCCCTCGACCAAGCCGCCGACCCAGATACTCGCGGCGAAGATGGGCGAGATGCCGCTGCCCGTGGGCACTTCGTAGAGCGGGCTGCCGCCGTCGAAGAAGAGGTTGCCTTTGTTGTAGAGCCGGGCGCGGACATCGTTCACGGTCAGGTCGGTCCGCGCCGTGCCGAGGTCGCAGGTGCCGACGGGCTGTGCCGCCGGCGAAGGCACGCTGATGAACAGCGCGGCGAGAAGCGAGACGCGGGGCACCACCGTGGCGACAGTCATAGGGGCGAGAGTCATAGGAGCAGGAAAGCTGACCTCAGTGTGCGTAACCTAGGGATTGATTCGTTACCGAACAGGGCACTTTCGCAGCCCTGTATCTTTCGATCCCTTCAACCCTACCGGTCCGCCGCGTGAACGTTCTTCGCCTGCCTCTCCTCACTGTCCTCGGCCTGCTCGCTGTCGCCTCCTGCACGGCCCAACCTGCGCCGGGCACCTACGCCGCGCCGGACTCGCTGATGAGCGACGGCGGCGCGGTCCGCCTCGGCGAACCGGCCAAGAGCCGCCTCCTCGCCGAGGACACGCTGTGGGCGCGGGCGCTCCGGCTCCACTACGACGCGCTCGTCACCGACGGGCACATCGACACGCCGTCGCTGATGCTCGACGACGCCTACGACCTCGGCGAGCGTCACACGCCGCGCTCCGGCTCGCGCCACGTCGACCTCCCGAAGATGATCGAGGGCGGCCTGGACGCGCCGTTCTTCTCGATCTACGTCGCCCGGAGCTACGGCGAGGGCGAGGCGGCGACGGACCGCGCCCTCGCGATGATGGCCGAGCTGAAAGCCCAAGTCGCGGCCCTCGACGGGATCGAGCTAGCGACCTCGACGGCCGACGTGCTGCGGATCACCCGGTCGGGCAAGAAGGCGGCGCTGATGGGGCTCGAGGGCGGGCACGCGCTGCGCGGCTCGACCGAGGTTCTCCGCCTCTTGGCCGACGGCGGTATCCGCTACGTCACGCTCACCCACACCAATACCAACAGCTGGGCCGATGCCTCCAGCGACGCCGCGCGGTGGAACGGCCTCAACGATGTGGGCCGCGACCTGGTCCGCGAGATGAACCGCCTCGGCGTGCTCGTGGACCTTTCGCACGTCTCGGACTCGACGTTCTACGACGCCCTCGCCGTCTCCCGCGCCCCGGTCATCCTCAGCCACTCCTCCGTGCGCGCCCTTACGCCGCACCCGCGCAACGTCACCGACGCCATGCTCCGCGCCCTCGCCCGGAACGGCGGGGTGATCATGATCAACTTCTTCTCGAAGTACCTCGCCCAGAACGGAAGAAGCGCCACGCTGGACGACATCCTCGACCATATCGACCACGCCGCCGAGATCGCCGGGATCGACCACGTCGGGCTGGGGAGCGACTTCGACGGGGTGCCGTTCCTGCCGCGCGGGATGGCCGATGCGACGCGGCTGCCGCACGTCACCTACGGCCTGCTCAAGCGCGGCTACTCCGAGGCCGACGTGCGCAAAATCCTCGGCGGCAACACCCTCCGCGTCCTCGCCGACGCCGAGCGCGTCGGGGCCGAGCTGCGGGACGGGAGCTAGGCTGTGTTTGATGGTTCCGAATGAAGCCGAGCGCGAGCGCCGTGGGCACCCGTCAAGGCGCGCGAAGCAGCCGTAGCTCCGGCTACGGCGATGCAGAGCAACGCCGACGGGGGCACGAGGAGCCGCGCGGAGGCCGTTGAGGATTCGTCAAACACAGCCTAAAGATCGAGCAAAAGGCGCAGCACGTTCTCGACTCGGCGCATCGTCGCCTCAGGCACCTCGCCCATCTTCTTCTTCAGCCGTTCGGTCGAGAGCGAGCGAAGTTGCTCGCACATGATTACGCTTCGCCGGTCAGCGCCGCTCTCCGCTGGCTCTAGGGGGACGTGGAGGGGAATACCCCGGTCGGTCCGGGTGAGCGGAACGGCTAGCACGAGGCCCGCCGCGGCAACATCTAGCCGATCCGTATTGACGATCAGCACCGGACGGTCTCCCTTCTGCTCGTGCCCTCGCGCCGGGTCGAGGAAAGCCGTCCAGAGTTCACCCCGTTTCGGAAGAGTCATTGTAGGGATCGTCTTCGAGTCCATCGAGGAGCGTCCCTTCCAACGCACGCCGCTCGGTTTCTATCTCGGCCCAGGCTTCCGGGTCCGCGCGCAACCGCTCGTACGCCGCGTTGACGGACTCGAAAAATGCGGCGCGGCGGAGGCGTTCGATGGCCTCATCGAGCACGACCTGCATCGAGGTGCCGCGCTCGTCGGCGAGTTGGCGAAGCGTCCGGTGAGACTGCTCGCTGATGCGGATGGTGGAGGCAGCCATGGCTACAATTAGGTATACACACTCTGTGAACCTGGCGTGATACACACTACAGCTCTCCCTAGTTTCAGGTCGGCAGTGACTCCCGGCACTTGACCCAACCCCCGACTCATTCGAAGTCCGTGTTGAGCCGGAAGCGGGCGATGCGGTCGTTGCCCGTGTCGGCGACGTAGACCGTCCGGTCGAAGTACGTCACGCCCTGCGGGTCGCGGAACTGGCGCGGGCCGCCGCCCTCCCCGCCGAACGACACCCGGACGGGCCGCGTGCCGGTCTCGCCCGCCGGGGGCCGCACGCCTTCGACCCCGTTCGGGTTGAAGACGAAGAGGCTGTCCTTGCCCGCGTCGACGACGAAGAGGTAGCCTGTGCCGTCGGCGGCGTAGGCGAGGTCCGCCGGACGCTCGAACTTGAACTCCTCGTAGAGGAACCCGTCGCCGGCATCGGGAATCTCGACCTGGGCGAGCTTCTCGATGTCCGGCCGGTACTCGATGCCGAGGCTGGACTCGACGACCTGGACCGAGAGCACGCCGAACGGCGCGGGGCCGCCGGCGGGAGCCTGGGCGAGGAAGAAGTCCCGCGAGTCCGGCGGCGGCGACTGCTGCTCGTTCGGGAGGACGAACGTGATGATGTCCGTCGGCCCGACGGCGCTGACGAGGCTGGGCGTCGCCGCGCCGAGGGCGTTGAGGTACTCCGTGTTCTCGCCTGTAGCCAGGAAGAGGAGCAGCCCGTTCTGCGGGACGACCGTCGGCGGCAGGCCGTCGGCCCGCGTGTTGACGGAGCCGCGCCGCGCGACGTAGACCCGGTTGTCGGGGAAGATGCCGACGCCGGTGAAGGCTACGTCCTCGTCGCGCAACTCGTCGGTGGGGTTGCGGAAGCGCACTTGGTCCCTCCGGCTCCGGTCGTCGAACGGGTGCCAGATGATGTCCTGCACGTCGGGCGTCCCCGTCGTCAGCCCGCGGATTCGGTAGATGACCGGGAGGTCCCACGCCCTCCCGTCGATCGTCGTGTCGCGGCGGGCGCAGACGTAGACGTCGAGCCGGCGGTCCTGGGCCAGGCAGCTGCTGACGAGCGCGGGGTCACCGGCGCGCGCCCGGGGGTGAAACCGCAGCGGCTGCCCGGCCACCTGGTCCACGAGCGCCTGCGGCCGCCCGGCGAGGTCGAGGACGTGGAGCCCGAGCGAGTCGGCGACGTAGAGGAAGCGGTCGTAGCCGGCGAACACGTCGAGCGGGCCGTCGAACGAACCGGCGAGGGTCCGGGTGAAGAACGGCGAGAGCGCGACGTACCCCACGTCGTCGATGAGCGTGGGATCGGTCTCGCCCGCCTCGAAGATCTCGTCGGTGATCGGGTCGTCCTTCGAGCCGAACACGTCGCAGCCTGCCAGGAGCAGGGCGAGGGCGAAGAGCGAGGCGCGGCGCACAGCAAGTCGGGGCGTCATGGCGAGTCGGGGCATCAAAGCTTGACGTCGAGGCCGACGCGGTGGACGCTGCCGAGCACGTCGCGGTGGCTGAACCCGTAGTCGAGCCGGAGGCGCGGCCCGACGCCGGGGACGATCACGCCGAAGCCGAGGCTCGGGGCCGTCGCCTCGTCGCGCCCGACCTGGTAGCCGCCGCGCAGCACGAGCAGGTCGTTCCAGACGTACTCCGCGCCGAGGTCGATCCGCTCGGCGTTGTCGTTAGGGTTGGTGAGCTGGCTCGACACCGTGAGGTCGTGCTGGTCGCTGGCGCGGAAGAGCTGGTAGGCCACGCCGAGGAGGAAGGTCGTCGGCGGGGTGATCTGCTCGAAGCCGTCGAGCGCCTCGGCCGACCCGTCGGGCGCGGCGAGCGTGACCTCGCCCTGGGGCCGCCCGTCGATGCCGAAGTTGCGGATCGCCACGCCGAGCTGCGCGCCCGTCGTGCCGACGGCGTAGAACACGCCGAGGTCGAGCATCGCGGTCTGCGTGACGAGGTCGAAGGTGCTCTCGCGGACGTACTTCACCGTGAGGCCGTAGGAGAAGAGGTCCGTCAGCGACTGCGAGACCGTCAGCCCGGCGGCGAAGTCCACGAACCCGAACGTCTGCCCCGTCCCGAACGGCTCGGTCTCGGTGGTGACCTCCATCTCGCCGGCGTCGAGCGTGAGCACGCTCAGCCCGAAGGCGACGCCGCGCCAGCCATAGAGCACCCCGACGTAGTTCACGTCGATCTCGGCGTGGTACGCCGTGTGCGCCGCCCCGACGGCGAGCGCGCCGGCGCGCGGGACGGCCTGCGCCGCGAGCGCCGGGTTCCAGAAGAACGCGCTCGCGTCGCTCCCCATCGCCGCGACGGTCTCGCCGAGGGCGGCCCCGCGCGGGTCGGGCGCGATGTTGAGGAACTTGAACCCCGCCGTCCCCGCCCGGTCCTCGCCGAACGACGGGAACACCTGGGCCTGCGCGGGGAGCCACGCTAGGGCGAGCAGAAGGAGAAGCGCGAGGCGTGAGGTCATGGGCGGTAGGAGCGAGCGGCGCTCGCCCAGCGGGGGTCAGAAGCGGTAGCTCAGCCCGAGGAGGACGTGGCGCTGCGGGAGGAAGCGCGACGGGTTGAACGGCGGCAGGCCCGACGACTGCGGGTCCTCGTAGCGCAGGTCGCGCACCCCGGTCTCGACGTCGTAGGCGTCGTCGTCCCGGAGGTCGGCGGCGTTGTCGCGGACGAACTCGGGGTCCACGTCGGGGTAGGCCTCGCCGGTGACGGGGTTAACGATGACGGCGTTCTGCTGGTTGAACAGGTTCGTCACCTCGAGCGTCAGCAGCACGTCGTTGCCGAAGACGCCGAGCGCGCGCTCGACCGTGAGGTCGAACCACCACCACGGCTTGCCGACCTCCGAGAAGCGGTCGGCGGGGTCGGAGGACTCGGTGTAGATCGGCCGCCAGTCGTTCTCCCCCGTGAACGGGTTGCGCTCGCGGCCCTGGAAGACGACCGGCGTGTAGCGCTGCCCGCTGCGGAAGGTGCTCGCGAGGTAGAGCTTGAAGCGGTTCAGGCCGGGGACGCCGAGCAGCGGGCGGCGGCGGTCGTAGCGCAACAGCACGTTCGCCTTGAGGTCGAGCGGCCGGTCCCACGCCAGCGGCGTCTCGACGGTCGTGTCGACGTTGCCCTCCTCGTCGAGGAATTGGCGGATGGCGTCGTCGTTGGTGGACGAGAGCCCGGTGGCGCGCGAGTACGCCGCCGTGATCTGCCCCTGGAACCACGCGCCGACGCGCTTGAGGTAGCTCACCTCGAGGCCGCGGATGCGGGCGAAGTCGCCGTTGATGCGGAAGGCGCGGCGCGTCTCGCGGCCCGTGGCGTCGCGGATGCGGAGGTCGGTGGCGGTGATGAAGTCGAACTTGTCGCGCCAGAAGCCGGTGACGGTGAGCGCGTCGTCGCTCGTGATCTGGCTCCGCAGGCCGATCTCGTAGGAGATGTCCACCTCGGGGTTGAGGTTCGGGTTGCCCAGGTCGGCGAAGAACGAGCGGTCCTGGAAGAACGGGTCGAGGCCGGTGTAGACGAACGTCGGGTGCGGCAGCTTGGTCGAGTGCCCGTAGTTGAAGAAGAGCACCTGGTTGTCGCGTACCGGGAAGCTGACGCGGAGCTTCGGCAGGAGCCGGAACTTGAAGCGCCGCCCGAACAGTCCGACCGTCTGATCGAGGTACTCGTCGCGGATCGCGTTGGGGATCGTGAAGGCGGTGGTGTCGGCGACGAGGTCGTCGACGTACTGACCCGGTGCCCAATATTCGAACCGGAGGCCGAGGTTGGCGATCAGCCCGTTGTACCGGATCTGGCCCGTCGAGAACGCCGCGCCGCGCAGGGGCCGCACCCGCCACAGGTCCGCGCTCTGCCCGAGCCGGTTGGTCTCCGTCGTGTCGCCGTCGACGATGATCGGGGCCCCGATCCACGGCCGGACGATGTCGATCCACTGGTAGTCGTTGAACTTCGACTCGAAGCCGGTTTCGAGGCGGAGCGTCTTGTCAGGGCTGAAGAGCGTGTAGACGCCCTTGAGGGTCCACTCCTCGGCGTAGTGGTCGTGCCAGCGCGTGGCGATGCCGCCGTTGTTGAACAGCCCGGGGCCGGGCAGCACGAGCAGCGACGTATCGACCGGGACCGAGTCGAAGTCGCCGAAGAGGCTGCCGGGGTAGCCGGGGATGCTCTCGGGGTCGAGCTCGCTGTCGACGTTCGCGGGCCGCCAGTTCCGGCCGTTGGCGTCGGCGCGGAGGCGCGTGAAGAGGCGGCTCAGCTGGAGCTCGTAGAACGACCGCGTGCCGAGCACGTGGCTCCACTTGAGGTAGGCGACCGTGTTGTCGTGCGCGTAGGTGTTGGCGGCGTCGGGCTGGAGGCTGAAGGCGTACTGGAAGCCGGGGCGGATCACGTCGTCGTTGCCGGTGACCTGGAGCATCCGGGTGTTCTGGTTGACCGTCAGCGAGCGCTGGTAGCTCGCCTGGGCCTTCATCCCCGGGCGCGGCAGCCACGTCAGCTTGCCGACGCCGTTCCAGCGGTTGTCGGTGCGCGGCATGAACGTCGTCCCGTCGAGGAGCGAGCTGCGGACCTGGGTCGGCGTGGAGGTGAAGCGGGTGAAGCCGTCCGAGAGCTGGGCCTGGCCGGAGACGAAGAACCGGAGCTTCTGCCGGAGGACCGGGCCCGAGACGTTGAGCTCGAACAGCTCCTCGTTGTAGCTGCTGCGCCAGCCGTCGTTGAAGCCGAGGTTGTCGCGCTTGTGGGCGAGGTAGCCCCGGAACTCATCCGTCCCGTCCTGGGTCACGACCGAGACGACGCCGCTCGTCACGTCGCCGACCTCGGCCCCGGCCCCGCCGGTCGTGACCTCGACCTCGGCGAAGGCGTTGCTCCCGATGTCGAGCCCGAAGCCGGTCCCGGCGAGCGGGTCCTTCGCGCTCACGCCGTCGACGATGTAGCCGGTCTCATTCGCCCGCCCGCCGCGGATGTAGAGCCCCGTCGGGTCCTTGACGACGCCCGCCTGCGTGGCGACGACGTCCTGCACCTCGCGCACCGGCGCGGCCTCGATCTGCTCGCGGGAGATGGTGTACGCGCTCGACGACTGCTCGACGTCCACGAGGGGCCGCTCGCCGACGACGACGACCTCGCCCTCGGCAGAGAGCACGGCCTCGGCGAGCTCGACGTCGAGCCGCGTGGCCTCGCCGTCGCGGACGCGGACGCCGGTGAAGAGCTTGGTCTCGTAGCCGATGTAGGTCGCCTGCACGCTGTACTCGCCCGTGCGCAGCCCGGTCAGCGCGAAGCCGCCGTCGAGGTCGGTCGCCGCGCCGCGCGCCGTGCCGGCGACGATGAGGTTGACCCCGGGGAGCGGCTCGCCCGTGTCGGCGTCGGTGACGGTGCCGCGGATGCTGCCCTGCCCGAGCGCAGCGGGCGCGGCGAGCAGCAGGACCAGCCCGAGCAGGACCAGCCCGAGCAGGACCAGCCCGAGCGGGATCAACCCGAGCGGGATCAACCCGAGAGAGAGAGGGCGCATGGGCGTCTGTCGCATCAGCGAGGGAAGGTGAGGCCTTCCAGGATGAGCCGGATGGCCTCGGCGGGGGCCCCGGTGTCGCCGTCCACGCCCTCGAGGAGCAGCTCTCCGCTGATCCGCACGAAGGGGACGGCGAAGAGGGCGACGCGGCGGTCCGCACTCATCGAGGCGACGGTCTCCGGGCCGGTCCAATCGGTGGTCACCCCGCCCGTGCGGATCGAGTAGTCGGCTTGGTAGAGCGGGACGTTGGCCCCGGGTAGGTAGGGCAGGCCACTCGTGACCGAGATCACGTTGGTGAGCGGCGGCAGGACCGCCCCGGTCCCCGGGACCGGTTGAGCAGGCGTCAGGCCATCTCCTGCCGAGACGCGGAGGTTGCTCGCCGTCAGGGTGTCGGGAAGGGTGATGAGGTCGCCGACGGGGAGGATGTTCAGCGCCGCATTGGAGCTGGCGTCGGCGGGATTGCCCGGGAGGTCGATGGGGACCTGGACGAAGAGCCGCCCTCCCCCCGCGAAGAAGAGGTCGCTGACGCTCGCGGCGACGGGGAGGTTGTAGCTCTGCACCCGGTCCGTCGCCGCGTTCGAGACCCAGTAGATGTAGCGCCAGAGGGCGAGCGTGCGGCGGAGCGTGGGCGAGGCCGCCGCGGGGAGCGCAGCGGAGGTGACCGTCGGCGTGCTGCTTCCGGTGGCGTCCGGCTCCGAAAGGTCCCACTCGTCGAAGGTGCTCGTGTAGGAGCCGAGCACCTCGCGGTGAAACGGCATGATCACCACGTCCCGGTCCCGGCGGTAGTCGTTGACGAGGAGGACCTCACTCGTCGGGCGGCGGACGAACCAGGCCTCGTCGTCGAGCGGGAAGTCGGCGCGGACGCTCGCGGTGCCGGTGCCGTCCACGGCGCGGGCGTAGAAGACGTTGTCCGCGTCGAGGCGAAAGTCAGGGACGACGAGGCCGGAGGGGACGAAGTTGGTCCCGAAGAACACCTCGGCGTCGGTCGGGCCCTCGGCACGCGGGTCCACGGCAACGAGCGTCACGAAGTCAACCTCGGGCGGAAGCGCGACGAACGACAGGGAGTCGTTGAGCGAGATTTCGACGGCGGCGAGGCTGGCCTGCCCGTCGGGGTCCGTGGCGGTCCACCCGAAGGAGACGACGGGCCACGTCGTGTCCGCCGGGACGAGGGTGCCGCTGAGCCGGAAGGTCGGCGGCGAGTTGCGGATCGGGAAGACGGTCCGCGCCGGGTCGGGGTCGACGGCCCCGGCATCGTCCACGGCCCGGACCTCGAAGACGACGTTCGCCGTCTGGCTCGCGGGCGGGATCGGCAGGAGCACGAGGCTGTCGCTCTCGGCCGTCCGCGTCCACGCCTCCTCCGGGCCGGGCGTCTCGCCCTCGGCGTAGAACCGGAGGTCGTAGGCCGTCACGAACCCGTCGGGGTCGGTCCCGCTCCACGAGACGAAGAGCGTGCTCGTGAAGCGGTCGTCGTCGTCGATGTCGCCGACGAGCGACGAGTCGCGCACGGCGAGCGCGGTGTCGGGCGGGCGGTTGGCCCCGGCCTCGCCGTCGACCCCGCTGTCGCAGCCGGCGAGGGCGGCGGCGAGGAGCAGCGCGAGTAGGGGAAGGAATCGAATCATCGATCGAATCATCGTGGGAGAGCCGAGGCTCCGGGCCGAGACAGGAGACGGCAGACCGCCGGCGTAGTCCAGCGGTCTGCCGTCCGTCGTCTGCGGTCCTACTTGATGAGAACCAGCTTCTGCGTGGCGGTGCGCCCGCCGGCCTGGAGGCGAACGAGGTAGACGCCCCCGGCGAGGCTGCGCGCGTCGAGCGTCGCGGTGTGGGTCGCCGCCGCGAGCGGGCCGTCGACGAGGACCGCGACGCGGCGGCCGACCACGTCGTAGACGTCGAGGCGCACGTCAGCCTGCTCGGTCGTCGTGAAGCGGACCGCGGCGGCGTCCGAGGCCGGGTTCGGGTAGAGCGCCTTCAGGCCGAAGGCACCCGCCTGCGCACCGTCCTCGGCATCGACCGTGAAGTCGAGGTCGTCCGCGCTCTCGGGGACGAGCTTGTAGTTGCCGAACGAGAACCACCACAGGCCCTGAATCGCCCCGAGCTCCTGGCCGAGCGTGAAGCTCTTCACGTTGAAGTCCTGCGCGATCGCGTCCGAGGCGTCGTCGGCGCGGATCTCGTTGGCCTGGGTGCCGTCGGACGAGAACTGCCACTCGCCGAAGTTGTTGTCGGGGTTCGTGTCGTCGTCGGCGTTGACGTCGGTGATCTCGACGTTCGTGAACCGGAGGGCCATGCCCTCGTGGGCTTCCGCGGTGGGGGCGTCCTGCGCCAGGACGCCGGTCGGGACCACCTTGTAGGCGTAGGGGTCGCCGGGCTCGACCGGGGTCAGGATTTCGGCGTCTTGCAGTTCGGTCACACCGAAGTTCTCGCCGATGGTGGCGTTCCTGACCTGGACGCGGTCCCCGGGCTGGAGGCCGAGGCCCGCGATCTCGAGCGTCAGCTCGACGAAGACGCCGGTCCACGGTGCGAGGCTGGGGTCGTCCTGGATCGTGAGGAAGCCCGAGACGTCGGGGTCGCTCATCACGACGGCGTCGATGGTGACCGGGGCCGTGAGGCCGAGGAACGGCGAGCTCCCGGGGCCGGCGCTGGCGGTGAGCTGAACGTCCTCGATCTCGTCGATGCCGTCGAAGAGCACACGGTACGACGCGTTCGGGCTGCTCGACATCAGGCCCTCGTTGTCGACTGCCTCGACGCGGTAGGTCACGAAGACCCCGTCGCCGACGGCGGGAATCGACGCCTCGTAGGTGTCGCCGCCGGTGTTGGTCATCACGACCGACTGCTCGCCGCCGCCCGACGACAGTTCGTAGATCAGCACGACCTGGTCGATGGTGCGCGTCGGGTCCGGGACCACCTCGACGGAGACCGTGAACTCATCCCCATCGCCGAGGATCACGTCCGGGCGGTTGAGGTCGCTGATGACCGGAGCCGAGATCAGCTCCTCGAGGTCCGAGTCGGCGAAGGGGGCGATGCTGAAGACCGCGCCGGGCGGGACGCCGTACTGGTAGTTGAAGTTGGCCCCGACGGCGACGAGGTAGCCCTGGAGGTTGATGAACGAGCCGGCCGGCGGCGGGATGTAGTCGTCCTCCCGGACGTTGTAGCGCGAGGGGTAGTCGCCCCGGTCGTTGCGGTAGCGGATCGAGGTGTCGTAGGTGTCGACGAGGGTCTCGGTGCCGGGCGAGGACGCGATGAACGCCGGGCGACCGTCGGGGCGGCTGATCGAGTTGACGACCTGCGCGTTTTCGAGCCGGACGTACTGGTTGTTGAGCGACTCGTAGTTCTCCCACCGGAAGGTCATCTGGTCCACCGGGTCCCCCTCGGCGACGAAGAGGTGGATGTCGTCGGTGGTGATGGTGACCGGGGCGAGGAGCGGGTCGCCGGGCGGCACCTCGTCGATCACCTCGAACGACGACGGCGCGATCTGAATCTGCTGGTTGAACCGCCCCACGTCGCCGATCATGTTGACCACGTCGCCGACGAGCAGCTCCTCGATGCTGCGCGTGCCGTCGACGACCTGGATCGTCATGCCCTCGAAGCCCTGGTCGGCAGCGGCCACGTCGCGGACGAACATGTGGACGCGCTGCGGCTCGCCGTCGGTGAGGTTGGCGAGGCCGGAGTTGAAGGGGTCGGTGAGGACGACGGCGGTGAACGAGACGGTCTCACCGAGCAGGGTCGGGGCGGAGAGGTCGACGACCTGCTGCGACGTGGCGGCGGAGCCGAGGTCGATGAGCTGCTGAATGTTTGCGTCCGGGACGTCGTTGATCTCGCGGATCGTGACGGCCGTCTGCGCGGACGCGCTCGCAGCCCACCCGAAGGCGAGCACGAGGGCGAAGCAAATCGTAGCGATGCGGTGCATGGTCTTGGCGGTTGGTTGGTAGAGGGAGGCCGCCGGAGGGGACGGCGGCACGGGGGTTAGATCGACTTACTGGATGATGACGAACTTGCCGGTCTGCGTCTCGCCGGTCTCGCGGTCCTCGACGCTGAAGAGGTAGAGGCCGGTCGAGATGCGGAGGTCGTTCTCGGAGAGGAGGTCCCAGGCGTGCTCGCCGCCGGCGACGCGCCGGTTCTCGCCGCCGAAGGCGTCGAACCAGCCGATGTCGCCGGCGTAGGTCGCCGCGTCGTGCTCGATCTCCTTGACGATCTCGCCGGAGACGGTGTAGACGCGGATGCGGCAGCGGGCCGGGAGGTTGTTGAAGTAGAGCTTGCGGGTGCGCGTCGTCTGGCCGTCCCACCCGGCGCGGAGCGCGTAGGGGTTGGGGTAGACGCCCGCCTTGCGGTCCTCGCCGGCCTCGACGGAGGGCGTGCCGGGGAAGACGCGGACGGCGTTGAACGAGCGGCTGCTCTCGAACGACGGCAGCCCGGCGTCGGGGTCGCCCTCGTCGATGGCCGTGACGGCGTAGGCGTACTGCCAGCCGTTGAGCAGGCCCTCGTCGCGGAAGCGGTAGGCGTAGGCGGTCGTGTCGCCGGGAAAGGTGACGGGGGCCTCGAGGCGGACCGCCCCGAAGCCGTTGTTGAACCCGGTCCGGTTGCCCGGCGTGTCGTACTGCGCGATGAGGGTTGCCTCTCCGAAGATGTCGCCGCCGAGGTCGTCGCCGGGGTCGGAGCGGTAGACGCGGTAGCCCTCGAAGTCCATGCGCCCGGTGACGGGGTCCACGCTGGCCTCGGCCCGGTCGCCCCAGTAGAGCGTGACCGCGCCGGACTCGATCTCGACGCGGAGCGCGGGCGACTGCGGCGGCTCGGGGATGAGGAAGCGGTCGAGCGCGCCGTTGCCGTTGACGTCTTCCCCGGCGTCGAGCTGCCCGTTGTAGTTGAGGTCTTCGCCGGCGTAGGTCTGCTGCGCCCAGAAGACGTTGGTGCGCAGGGAGGCGCGGCTGGCTTCGGTGTTGACCGGTTTGCCGGCCTGCCCCTGAAAGGCCTCGGGCTTGAACGCGGTGACGGCGGCGAAGGCCGCCCTCAGCGTCGCGCCCGGCGCGACGAACGGGACCGGCCCGACCGGCGTCAGCCCGATCCAGTTGCCCTGGCTGCCGGTCCCGTCGGTCTCGAGGTTCTCGAAGTGCTCGGCGAGGGCGGCCTCGTAGGCGTCCTGGCTCTCGTACCGGGGGGAGGCGGGGTCGGGAAACGGCGTCACCATGCGGCGGTACTTCTCGGCGTCGGCCGAGGGCACGTTGAGGTCCGGGTCGGTCTCGCCGGAGAACTTCCACCAGCGCGGGTTGAGGCGCGGCGCGGCGAAGCCGTCGGCGAGGTAGGCGTCGGCGACGAAGGGGTGGAAGAAGCGCTCCGTCCCCGGCGTCTCCTCCCACTCGGCCCCGAGGAAGGCGAACGCGCCGTACGTGTTGAGCGTCTCCTCCTGCCCGCCCGCGTTGAAGGCGTAGGAGACGAACTGCGAGTCCGTCGCGGCCTCGACGAGCGTGTCGGCCACGGCGTCGTACTCGGGGTAGCCGAGGAAGCCGTAGCCGCCCTTGTTGAAGAAGTCGCTGCCGGTCTCGGTCGTGGTGATGATGTTGCGCACCACGAGGTCGTGCCACAGCCCGACGTGGACGTCGAAGAGCGTGTCCGCCGAGACGTTCTCGATCTCGTACTCGAGGATGACGAAGTACTCGGTGAAGGGGAAGCTCCAGGCGTAGGAGCGGAAGCGCACCTCGAGGCCGAGCTGCCCCTGCGGGTCGGGGAGGTCGATGGAGGTGCCGGGGACGAAGCGCGACGTGTCGTTGAAGGCCGTGAGGAAGTCCTGCTGGCTGACGGCCTGCGGCGTGAACGCCTCGCTCGTCGGCAGCGAGGAGCGCTCCAAGAGGAAGTCCTGCTGCGCGAACTCGTAGCCCTCGTCCCCGGCCCCGTACCCGCTCGGGTTCGTGACGGCCCCGGTGCGGACCGAGATCGACCCGTCGGCGCGGCGCGCGCCCACCCACAGCCCGGCCTCGAAGAGGTGCTCGATGCCGGAGTCGAGCGGGTATTCCATCGACGGCAGTCCGCCGGGATTGCTCCGGATGTTGGGGTTCCCAACGAGGCCGGCGTTCGTGACGGTCAGCCCGAGGTTGCCCACGTCCACCACGGCCTCGTCGAACAGCTGCGCCTCGGCCTCAGGCACGGCAGCGCCGCAGACGAGCAGCAGGAGGAGAAGGCGGCGCAGGTGCGCCAGCGGCGAACGGGACATCCGGGCGGCGGGAGGCGGGAGACGGCGGGTGCCGGGCGCGCAACGGTGCCGGGCAAGAGGTAACATACCATTCCCATACGCCGGTGTGAAGCCGCGCCGGGAGCCTTAACCGAGGATTAATGCCGCGTCCCCTCCGCCTCCACACTCGGCCCTCTTTCCGCCATAGAGACCGCTCTCTCGCAGAGACCGCCAAGGTCCGGCTGCGCCGACCTCCGAAGCCGAGCCCGCGCGAAGCGCTCGTCGGCCCGTTGAGCGCAGGGACTCGTCCCGGAGCGAGGGGCCGACGGCCAGGGGGTCCGCCCACGAGCAACGGTCTTGCATTCTAACGGTCTTGCACTCTAGCGTACCAGCGTCACGCGCTGCGTCTGCGCGGAGCGCTGGGCCGTGCCCTCCGACGTGGCCCGCACGAGGTAGACCCCGCTCGGCAGCGCCGACCCGTCGAAGGCCACGCGGTGCGACCCGGCCTCGACGACGCCGTCGAGCAGCACCGCCACCCGTCGCCCGAGCACGTCGAAGACCGCGAGCGTCACCTGGCTCGCCTCGGGCACGTCGAGCGCGATCTCGGTCGAGGCGCGGAACGGGTTCGGGTAGACCGCCGCGAGGGCGAACGCCGCCGGGGCCTTCGACGCGGCCGCCGGAGCCTCGGCGCTCTGCCACGAGGCACCGGCCCGAACCGGCTCGCCTGTCGCCGCGTCGAGCACCTGCCACGCCGCGACGGGGGCACCGCCCCCCCGCGCCGCCTGCTTCACGGCGGGGAAGTCGTCGCGGTCGACCGGCGCGTCGGGGAAGTCGCCGACGAGGCCGGTGTAGGTGTAGCCGCCCGCCGGAATCGAGCCGGGGACGGTCTGCACGAGGCTCCGGCTCACGGTCTGCCCCGGCGCGAGCGTCACCGTCACCGGGCCGAGCAGCCTGTTGCTGCCGTCGGCCTGCGTGACCGAGCCGTCCGGAAACGTCGCTGCGCTCCACGCCTCGACGGTCTGCGTCTCCTCAGTCGTGTTGGAGAGGACGACGCTGAACTGGAAGCGCCCGCCCTCGGCGGGAACCACGGGGATACCGCCCGTCGATGCCAGTTCAATAGTCACCGCTGGACTCCCGGTGCCCGCGAGGCCGAAGACCGAGACGGTCCCGCTGACCTCGTTCGAGGTGACGAGGAGCGGCTGCCCGGTGGGGCTGTCGCCTGCGGCGATGAACAGGATGCCCTCGGGGCCGAGGTCGCCCGCGAGCGGGGACTCGGCGTCGACCGAGAAGTTGCGGTTGTTGGTGTAGTCGATGAACCTCGGCGCGGCGGGGTCGGTGACGTCGTAGGTCATCACGCCGCCGACGCGTTCGAGGCCGACGAAGGCGTAGGTCCGCCCGTCGATTTCGCCGACCGCGACGCCTTCCGGCTCCGGCCCCTTGTCGTCGCTCCGGCTGTCGAAGGAGTCGTTGTCGTCGTTGTCGGCGTTGAAGTTGGCCGGGAGTGCGGCGGCGGTGATCTGCTCGAAGTCATCGCCGCTGTCGAAGACCCGGAGGAGGCGGAGGGCGTTGCCGCGCTGGAAGATCGAGAACGAGCGCGCGCCGTAGGCGAAGATCCGGTCGTAGTCGCCGTCGCCGTCGAGGTCGCCCTCGGTGGTGGTGGTCTTGAGCCGCCCGAGGTTCTCATCGCGCTGGAGCACGGCGGCGTCCGGGAAGGCGGTGGGGTCGAGCGTGAGGTCGCCGACGCGGGCCTCCTCGGAGAAGCCGTCGTAGTCGCGGGCGTCGCCCTCGTTGGCCGTCACGAGGTAGGTCTGGCCGCCGACCTGGTAGCTCGCCACCGCGTCCGGTTGGTACATCCCGACGACCGGCCACGGCTGGATGTTGATGCCGTCGTCGCGGTTCGAGGCGTCGAGGGCGTTCTCGGTCAGGCTGTGGTCCTTCGTCCCGAAGCCGTAGATGAAGGTGACCGTCGCCGTGGCGAGGTCGATCTCGGCGAGGCCGTTGTTCTCCTGGAGCGTGACGAACGCCGTCTCGTCGCCCTCGACCGTGACGAACTCGGGCTCGAGGTCCTCGGCCACGCTCGCGCCGGGGCCGAAGATGCGGACGCCCGCCGCCTGAATCTCGCTGAAGCGCGGGCCGCCTTCGTTGAAGTCCTCGAACGTGGCATTCGCGACGGTCGCACCCGCCACGCCATTTTGCAGATCGATCACCGAAACAGAACCCTCGGGATCGACCGTGTAGTCGTCGTTGGGCTCGCCCTCGTTGGCGACGACGAGGTAGCGCCCCGAGGCCGAGAACGCGAGCCCGTCCGGAAGGGCCCCAACGGGGACGGTGCCGCGAAACGCCCCGTCGGTCCCGAAGAACACGACCTGCCCGGGGTCCTGCGCCGGGTCCGCCTCGACGGCCAGGGCGACGATCCCGTTCTTGACCGCGACGCTGTTGGCCCCGCCGCCGAAGGCGGACGCGTCGATCGTGAACGCCTCGGTCGGGTTCGCCGGGTCGGAGACGTCGAGCGCGACGATTTCCGCGTCGGCGGCGTTGACGAAGAAGAGGCGCTGCGAGGCCGGGTCGTAGTCCACGATCTCGGCGGCCCCGTCGTCGAAGAGGCCGGTGGCGTAGGTGCCGAGGAGGTCGAGCGTGAGGCTCGGCTGCGCGAAGGCGGGCGCGGCGAGGCAGAGCAGGAACGCGAGGCGAAGCAGGCGGGGCATGGGAGGCGAAGGGTTCGGGGGAACGGGAGGAACCGAGAACCTAGCCCGCCGGGCGCGCTGCGTTTGTTACGTTTGCGTTAACGCCGGCTCGTCAACGCGGCGACGCCGGGCCTCGCTCGGCGGCGAACCCCTCGGCCCAGTCGCGGACCGCGTCGCGGACTTCGCGGAAGGCGTCGAGGACGGCCTCCTCGGTGCCGGTCGCCTGCGCGGGGTCGGGGAAGCTGTGGTGGATGCGCTCGGCCTCGGCGGCGAACCACGGGCACCGCTCGCGCGCCGAGTCGCAGACGGTCACGACCACGTCGAAGGCGCGGCCGCGGTACGCGTCCACGTGGGTCGAGGTGTGGCCCGAGATATCGACCCCGGCCTCGCGCATCACCTGCACCGCGCGCGGGTTCACCCCGTGCGTCTCGACGCCCGCGCTGACCACCTCGGCGTCGGGGGCGAAGTGGCGGAGCCAGCCCTCCATCATTTGACTGCGGCAACTGTTGCCGGTGCAGAGAACAAGAATGCGGGTCGGCATGGCACGTCGGGATGGCGAAGCGTAAAGAGAGGCGAGGCGTAAAGAGAGGCGAGGCGTAAAGAGAGGCGAGGCGTAAAGAGAGGCGAGGCGTAAAGAGAGAAGTGGGAACACGGCGTCCCGTGCCCCCACGGTTGAGCTAGCCGTCGGGGCTAGCAGCACTCGCTGCAGTCACAGTCGCAGCGACCATCGTCGCCGCAGCAGCAACAGCAGCAACAGCCGCAGCAGCAGCAGGCGCGGCAGCAGACGGCCGCACAGATGCGTTTCAGCATGGTGTACCTCGCTGTTTGGGAGCCGCCGGCGTGACGCCGACGGGCTCGGTGGACGAATCAGCCGCAGCAGCCCCCGCAGTCCAGCCCGCCGAAGAGCGCCTCGACCTCTTGGTGGACGTGCCGAAGCGCGTCCGGGTCGAGGCAGTAGCACGAGCGGGGCCCGTCGGCCTCGCCCCGGATCAGCCCGGCCTCGCGGAGCGCCCGCAGGTGCTGCGAAACGGTCGCCTGCGCCAGCGGCAAGACCTCGACGAGGTCGCCGCAGAGACAGGTGTTCCGCTCGGCGAGCGTGCGGAGAATCGCGAGGCGGGCCGGGTGGGCGAGGGCCTTGAGCCGCGCCGCCAGGGCGACGTCGGTAGGCGCGAACGCGTCGGGATTGGCTGTGGGCATTTGGTTTATCGTATAACTACGATGTATGATGATACGACCGTGGGCCTCCCCTGTCAACCCCGTCTCACGCATCGTTCTCCGCTTCGAGGGTCTCGACGACCTCGCGGATGAGGTCGAAATCGTAGCCCCGGCGCACGAGGAAGTCGGAGAGTTTCTTCCGGCGCTTGCGCGGGTCCTCCTCGCGGGCCAGCCGGAGCCAGCGCTTGCGCCCGTGCCGGAGCGCCGTCTCGCGGAGGTCGTCCGGCGCGACCACGTCCTCCAGCACCGCGTCGATGGTTCTCGGGGCGACGCCGCGTTTGCGGAGGTCGTTGCGGATGCGCTGCGGGCCGTGGCCGCGCCCGGCGAGCCGGCCGCGCGCGTAGGCGCGGGCGTAGGCGTCGTCGTCGAGGTAGCCCAGCTCGCGCATCCGCTCGACGGCCTCGTCGGCGACGGGCGGGGGGAAGCCCTTGCGTTCGAGCCTGCGGCGGACCTCGGTCTCGGTGCGGGCCTGATAGGCGATGTAGTCGAGGGCGGCGGCCTTCGCCTTCAGCCGCTCCTCGTCGTCGAGCAGGGCTTGCTGCTCCGGGACCGTGAGCGGCTGCCCCTTCCGCAGCCCGGCGCGCACCACGAGGTCGAGCGCGAGGCCGAAGGCGAACGCCCCGTCGATGAAGACGGAGACGCGCTCGGCGTCGCGCTTCTGCCGGGCGAGGCGGGTGACGGTGCCCGGCCGGAGGTCGCGCTCGGGTTCGTCCTCGGAGTTCTGCTCGCGGCGCATCGCGGTGGGTGGCTAGTCCTCGCCGGGAGGATACGACGCCGAGCCTGTACGGCGGGCAGCGGACGGTAGCTCCGGGCAGCGGACGGTAGCTCCGGGCAGCGGACGGTAGCTCCGGGCAGAGGACGGTAGCTCGGAGCGCGACGGCCTTGTTAACTCGGTCGGTTCTCTTTGCCATTCCCCCGTTCTCCCCATCCCCCCATTCTTCCCATTCCCCCAGTCCCTCCATCCCCCCTCACCACTGCACCTTCAGGCTTCCCATCGGGAGGAGGGGGAGGCCGTAGACCTCGGTGACTTCAGGCGACGGGGCTGCCGGCGCAAAGCGCTGCCCCACCGTGTTGCGCCGGTTGAGGAGGTTGTAGGCTTGCAGGCTCGCGTCCCAGTCCAGCCCGAGCGCGCGGAAGCCGTAGCCCACGGCGAGGTCCAGGCGGGCGTAGACCGGGAGCCGCCCGTTGTTGACGGCGGGCCGGTCGAGGGCCATCGTCGGCGCGTTGCCCGCCGCGGCGGGGACGGTGACGGGGTAGCCGCTCCGCACCGTCGCGGCGAGCGACACGCTCCAGCGCCGGGTGCTGCCCTGCAGGAGGGCTTTGGCGGCGTGCGGCGCGTCGTAGTCCGCGCGGCGGTAGACCTCGCCGGGCGGGCGCACCTGCGAGCGGGCGAAGGCGTACGACAGCCCGAGCCGCCACCGCCCGCGCTCCGCCTGCGCGGCGGCTTCGAGCCCGAACGAGCGCCCGGAGCCGGGCGCGTACTGCGCCAGCAGCGACCCCGGCACGGTGCCCTCTCCCCCGCCCCGCCCCGCCGGGCCGAGCGGCAGCAGGATGTCGCCCAGGTGCCGCCCGTAGACGTCGAGGCCGAGCGAGAGCCAGCGCGCCGGGGCCGCTTCGAGCCCGGCGGCGGCCTGCCAGCCGACGGCGGGGCGGACGGCCTCGCTCGCCGGAATCCACCGGCTCGCGGCGAGGTCGTAGGCGAACGAGACCCGGTCGCGGAGGCGGTGGAGGTACTGCACCTGCCGGCTCACGCCCGCCTTCAGGAACAGCCGGTCCCGCGTCACGACGTAGCGGACGTTCAGGCGTGGGCTGGCCGAGACGTACGGCCCCAGCCCAAAGACCTCGACGCGGAGGCCCGGCTGCACCTGCCACCGGGCGTTCGGCTGCCACGTGTCCTGGAGGTAGGCCACGGCCTCGACCGCCCGCACCGCGTCGCGCCCGGTCTGCGTCGCGCCGAGGGAGGCCTCTTCCAGCGCGCTCTCGAACGTCCGCCCGATTACCCGGAGGCCCACGCGGAATTGGTGTTCGAGCGAGTAGTAATAGTCGGCGTCGAGGCTCACGCCGGTCTCGGCGAAGCGGACGCGGTAGTCGCTGTCGGCGAAGGCGGAGTCCGCCGGCTGCGCGAAGCCGGGGCCCGCGGGCTGGGTGAAGGCGCGTTCGGCAGAGCGGTAGCGCGAGTAGTAGCCCGTCGCGCTGAGGAAGAGGTGGCGGTTCGCCAGCCAGCGGTAGCGCGCCGAGACGACGCGGTTGCCCCAGTCGTAGCGCAGCCGGGCCCGGTCGGCGGAGTCCGCCGGGGCGAGGAGCGAGACGTAGGGCACGTCGCCGTCGAGGTCGTCGCCGCCCTCGTAGACGCTGAGCGAGAAGCGGTGGAGCGGCGAGGGCCGGAGCGTCACCTTCGCGCCGAGGTCGAAGAAGTAGTACCCCAGGTCGTCCTGCGTGCCGGGGCCGGCCTCGCCGCTGGCGAAGAGGGCCGCGCCGGGCTGCTGCTGCGGCGAGAGCAGCAGGTCGAGGTAGGTCCGGCGGCCCGAGAGCATCAGCGACGCGCCCTGGCCGAGGGGCACCTCGCCGACGGCCCGCAGCGAGACCGGGCTGAGCGCGACCAGGCCCGCCGCGTCGTCGCGGTCGCCGTCCTTCATCTCGACGTCGAGCACCGCCGAGAGCCCGCCGCCGTACTCCGCCGGGAACGAGCCTTTGTAGAGCCGGACGCTCTTGAGCGCCTCGGTCTGGAACGTCGAGAACAGCCCGAAGGTGTGCCACGGGTGGATGATCGGCGCGCCGTCCAGGAGGTAGCGGTTGAAGTGCGGCTCCGAGCCGCGGACGACGAGCTCGCCCCCGGCCTCGCCCGCTCGCCCGACGCCGGGCAGCCACTCGAGGGCCTGGAACAGGTCGCTCTCGCCGAGGAACGCCGGGACCGCCGCGGCCTGCCGGACGTCGAGCGCGTCGCTGCCGGGCACCGGTTGGAGGTCGCTCCGCTCGTGCTCGGAGCCCTCGACGAGCGCCTCGCTGTCGGTCGAGAGAATCTGCGGCTGCAGCCGGATCACGGGCGGCAGCTCCTCAGACTCGGGGTACGCCGAGACCTCGCGCTCCGCCGTCCGGTAGCCGACGAACGAGACGCGGACGCGGTACGCCCCCGCCGGCAGGTCGGGCAGCGCGAAGTACCCCGCCGGGTTCGTGGCCGTGCCGAGCTCGAGCCCGACGAGGCGGACGTGCGCCCCCGGCAGCACCTCGCCCGTCTCGGCGTCCACGACGGTGCCGCGCAGCGTGCCCCGGTACGCCACCGGTTCGAGCCCCGGCGTCGGGTACGCGCTCACGATGACGTACTGCCCCGGGCGGAGCTGCTCGGCGCGGAGGCCGCTGCCGCGCAGGATCGTGGCGAGGGCCTGCCCCGCGTCGTCGCCGAGGTAGCGGCCCGTGACGGCGCGGCCCTCGACGAGCCGGTCGGCGTAAACGATGTCGACGCCCGTCTGCGAGGCGAGGTGGTGGAGGACCGAGGCGAGCGGCGTCCGCTCCGCCGCGAGCCGGATCGCCTGCGCGTGCGCTGCCGGGGCCGGCAGCGCCAGCCAGAGCAGCAGAGCGGGGACGAGGCAGCGCATGGCGCGGTGAACGGGGCGGACGACGACGAGTTGCGCGAGGGCACACGGGGCAGGGCCACGAAGGCAGTGCTGCGAAAGGCGGTGCCGCGAAGCACGCATCCTCCCAACGTATCACTCGCGCGGTTATGACCCGCCCCCGCCGGCGCTCTCCGAAAACGCTGACGTAGACGCTACGGGGCCGGCGGCACGATGCGGTAGCCGCGCCGGCCGTCGCCCTCGATGCGGGCGTCGAGGGCGACGGCCAGCGCGCGGAGCGTCTCGGCAACGGGCCGGCTCGAGGAGAACGGCCCCGTCACGCGGTCTCCCGCCAGCGCCGGGTCCACCTCGACCGGCACGCCGTAGTGCGCGCTCAGGCGCTCGGCGATGTCACCGAGCGGGGTCGCCTGGAAATGCCACGTCCCGGTCCACGCCAGCGTCTCGGCCACGTCCACCCGCGCCGGCGGCTCAGGGGCCTGCGCGCCGACGACCCGGCTCCGCTGCCCCGGCTCCAGGCGCACCGACTGCGCCGGCTCGAGCCGCGTCGCCAGCTCGACCGCCCCGCTCGCGAGCACCACCTCGGTCTCGACCTCGCTCGCGGCGACCCCGAACGTCGTCCCGAGCACGGTCGTGAGCGCGGTGGCGGTCTCGACGACGAACGGCTCGCCGTTCGGGAGCACCTCGAAGAGCGCGTCGCCGGTGAGCCGGACCCGCCGCTCGCCGTCGTCCCTCGTGTCGACCATCAGCCGGGACGCCTCGGCGAGGAGCACGGTCGAGCCGTCAGCGAGGGCCACCGTTTCCGTCTCGCCGGAGGCGGTCTGGTAGGTCTCGAAGCCGGCGTCGCGTTGGAGGACGAACACGAGCACGGCGGCGAAGGCGATGACCGAGAGCGCCACCGCCGAGCGCCACGCCCACCGCCGGAGCCCGGAGGCGCGCACCGGCTGCCGGTCCGGGGCACGCCCTGCCGCCGGAGCCGCCGCCGGTGCAGCCGCCGGTGCAGCCGCCGGTGCAGCCGCCGGTGCAGCCGCCGGCTGCGCTGCCTCGGCCCACGCCGCGTCGAAGGCGGCCCGGTCGGCGCGGACGCGCCGGACCACGTCGCCGAGGGCAGGGTGCGCGGCAATCGCCGCCTCGACCGAAGGCCGGGCAGCGATGAGCCGAGCTTCCTCTTCGGGCGTCAGCAGCGCGGGGTCGTCCTCGCCGAGCGCCCAGAGCGTGAGGAGGTCGGCGTCCGGCAGGTCGCGCCGGAGCTCGGCCCCGAGGCGGGCTCGGAGCGCGGCCCACAGCGCGAGCGCCTCGCCCGCGCCCTCCGCCTGCGCGCCCTCCGCCTGCGCGTCCCCCGCCTGCGCGGGGGCGGGCTCGCCGAGGGCGCGGCGCAGCGCGGCCTGCTCGGCCGGGTCGAGCGCCTCGAACAGAATCGGGTCGTAGCGGTCAGGCATCGTCGTCAACCAGGGACAAAGGACAGGTGGCAAAGGACCAGCACCGTCAGCACACCGCGCAGCCGCTCGAAGGCGCGCTTGACCTGCATCTTCACGGCAGCCTCGGTCGTCTCGACCATCTCGGCGATGTCTTTGTAGGGGTAGCCCATCTCGCGCAGCTCGAGGATGCGCCGCGCCTTCGGGGTGAGCACCTCCAGCGCCCGCTCGATGTCCACGCGCAGGCCGGTCGATTCGGTGTCCGCCGGGTCGTGCGGCGGCTGGTCGGGGTCGTAGAGGTATTCGCGTCCGCTGTAGCGCCCCCGGTAGAAGTCTTGGAGCTCGAACACGGCGGCCTTCATCGCGAAGGCTTTGAGCCGCGCCGGGTTCTGGAGCGCTTCGAGGCCGGTGTGCACTCGGACGAGGGTGTTTTGCACGAGGTCGTCGACGTCGGGGCGGTGGCCGATGCGGCTCAGAAAGAACCGGCGCAGGATGGGTTCGAGGTCGGCGAGCAGTCCGGCCCGCGCCGCCTCGTCGCCTGCCTGCGCGCGAAGGACCGCCTCCGAGTCGAATGGGTGCATGGACGAAAGGTGCCCCTGCGAGGGCGTTCGCTGATAGGCCGCTGCCGAGCGGCGGGAGGTCACATCTGTGACGCGTGAGGCGTGGCGCGCTAAACGCGAGGGGGCTTTGCAGGCGCGGCGCTACCGCCACCCTGTTCCGTTTTAGCTGAGGAGCCGCGCCCCGGCGAGCGCAAGGATACCCGCGATCATGGCGGCCTTGAGACACCCGCTCGCGGCCCCTGCTTGCCGGGCGCGCCCCGCCGCCGGCGCAGCGAGAAGATACCACGCCGCCGCGAGCAGCAGCCCCGCCGCCGGCAGCGCGAGCGCGAAGAAGTCGGCCCCGAGCCCCACCGGAAGCGCGAGCGGAAACAGCGCCAGCGTCCCCCCGATGGCGAGAGCGGCGAGCCACACCGCCGCGCGCGGGAGCACGAGCGGCAGCGTCCGCGCGCCTTCAACCGCGTCGCCCTCCGCGTCCTCGATGTCTTTGGCGATCTCGCGGGCGAGCGTCGAGCCGAAGGCGAAGGCCGCGCCGAGGAGCGACGCCGCCCAGCCTGCCCCCCCGAGGCCGGGCGCACCCGGGCCGGCCCCGCCGAGCGGTGTCACCGCGAGGCCGCCGTACACAATCGCCAGCCCGAGCACGAGCGCGATCGCCAGGTTGCCCACCAACGGCCTCCGCTTCAGCCACCGGCTGTAGCCCCAGAGCAGGAGCACCGACGCCGCCGCGATCCCCAGGTGCACCCCCGAGAGCCACGCGCTCAGCCCGACCCCGAGCGCCGAGCACGCCGCCCACAGCCGCCGCGCCGCGCCGACCGACACCGCGCCCGAGGGCAGCGGACGGGCCGGCCGGTTCACCCGGTCGATCTCCAGGTCGAACACGTCGTTGACTGCGTTCGCGCCGGCCCCGACGAGCGCGGCGCTCAGCATCGCCAGCCCGAGCCGCGCCGCGTTCCCTTCGGCCCACGCCCCCTCCCCCGCCGCCAGCACCCCGCCGAGAGCTACGCCGGCAAAGAACATTACCGCGTTGAGCGGGCGCGTCAGCCGGACCAAACCGCCGAGATGTTTCTTCAGCGGGAGGGCCGGACGCGCGGCCTTCATGCCACCGCCCGCGGCTGCCACGCTACCGCCCGCGCCGGACGAGCACGAGCGTGAGTGTCCCGCGCACCTCCGTCAGGCCAGCTCCGCCGTACTGCTCCGGGTCGAAGGCCTGGAGGTTGACCGTCTTGGTGACGCTCCGGGAAAGCACCGTGTCGTTCTCGCGCACGAAGGCGATCTGCGCGTTGAGCAGCAGGCCGGAAAGCGACGGGCGGTCCTCCTCGCGGACCGTCAGGGTGACGCTCGTCTCGGTCACCTCGAAGTCCCCACTGATGAGGTCCGGGAGCTCGCCGGTGAACTGGTACCGGAGCTGGAATTGGCCGCCGCGCTGGGTGTTGAGCAGGTCCAGCGTCGCCCCCGGTGCGAGGCGGTCCAGCACGTTGGCGTCGGCGATGGCGGCGGCCTGCGGATTGAAGAGGAACTCGGTGAGGTCGTACGTCCCCTCTACGTCGGCGGGCGAGGCGGGCGGCTCGGGGTCCTCCGTGTCGCAGGCGGCGAAGAGGAGGCAGAAGAGCAGGGCAAGCGGGAGGCGAAGTTGCATCGTGAAGCACGAGGTGGTGGGCGAAAGGGCGGGAGTATACGGCAGGACCGCACCGGCGCGGCGAGCGAAACCGTACCGGCGCGGCACGCGAAGACGCGCCTTCCCGGAAGGCAGGCCGCGAGCCGGTTAAGCTTCTTCGCCGTCGCTCTCCAGCCCCATCAGGTAGTCCTCGACGCTGCCGATCACGACGCGCGTCTCGTCGTCCACCTTCTTCGACTGGAGATCGCCCTGGCGGAGGAGCTTCTGGACCTGCCCGCGGTCGATCATCTTGAGGATGCGCCGGGCCTCGGTCCGGCTGACGGTGTCCTCACGGTACTCCTCGGCGAAACCCCGGAGGAACTCGAGCGAGCGCGGCGAGATGCGGATGAGGCGCGTCTCCTCGTTGGCGTCCGAAATCCCCCACGCGAGCTCGGCGTCGATCAGGCCCCGGTCCGCCCAGCGCACGAGGGTTTGCTTCGAGATGCGGGTGTCTTCGGAGAGCTTGTCGAGGTCAAGTTCCTGGGCGTCGGTGTCCAGCGTGGAGGGGCCTGTCATGCGTGGTCCTCGGGGGTTCTGTGTCCGTATTTGTCGAATGATCGTTACACGGAGTACCCGCTGACAAGATCCACTCAGTAGAGCGCCCGGTCCGTCAGCGCGGCGAGTTCGTCCCGCGTGAGGACCCGCCACGAGGGCGAGCCTATGGTGCTCGATTTGGTGCGGTTGAAGGTGGCGCGCAGCAAGAGCGTCTTGCCCGCGCCGGCCCCCTCGGAGAAGCTCTGCCCGCTGAACCGGAACACGAACGTCGCCTCGGTCGGGTCGAGGCCGAGCGACCGCCCGAGCGTGTCGACGAAGTAGCGCACGTCGTCGGTCACGAGGGCGTCGTTCGAGGCGAGCTCGTCGACGACGATCGTGTGCGGACGCTTGTCGTCGTCCGAGGCGAAGGTCTGGACGCGGACGCGGGCGTCCCGCCCGTAGGTCTGCCACGCGAAGAGCGTGTCGGCAGGCTGCGCGGCGAGAGGCGCAGCGGCCACCATGAGCAGCAGGGCGAAGAGGGGCGCGTATCGTCGAAGCATGGGGTCCGCTGTCGGGTCCTGAGGTCGGTGGGATAGACACGCAGCGGGCGCTGCCGCAACCTCGGACGGGAATTTTTTTGGCTCCCCCGCGCCGTCCCCTTCGCAGACGAAGCGAGCCTCCGGCAGTGTGACGCACACAGCATGGCGCACCCCGGGTGCACTTTTGGCGCAGGCATCGGAGGGCCGAACCTCCCGTCACGAAACGCCAACGTTCCTCTTTTTCCCCTTGCATCCCACTTGTCGCGTTTTGTACGTTTGTTCTATTCCTTGCGCTTTTGGCGTTCTTAACGAAGTCTGCGTAACGCACTGGCCCCATGCGCGTATCGCAACGCGTTTCTCTGACAGCCAAACACGACAGACGAGTACGGCAGGGCGCGAAGCTTGCAGGCTACCTCACTTCTCCGTACCACCTTAGCCACGAGGTTCATCGTGCAGCACTCTATCACGTTCGAGACCATCTCTGCTTCCGAGCTCCGCACCACGATCTCCGACCGCCTGAGCGAAATCGGGTTTGGGAAGCAGCGCTTCATCGTAGAGCGGCATAACAAACCGATCGCAGCCATCGTCACCGTCGCCGACGCTCAGCTTCTCGAGGCGCTCTTCAAAAAGGCGTACGCTCGCGTCGCTGAAGAGGCCGTCCTTGAGTCGGAAACGCTCGTCTCTCTCGTCGAGTCCGGTCTGTTGGAGACGAAAGACGCGGAGAAGACCCTGCAGCCCGCCGAGATCGACTAGCGCCGGCGCATCGGGCATAAGGCTAGTCGCAGAGATTCCCCGCGCTTCAAGCGGGGGTCGTACCCTGGCTTCTTTGCGGCTAGTCTTTTATCTTTTACCCTTTGCCCTGATTCCCCGCGCTTCAATGCATGCCGTTTTTGCCTCGAGCGCTCTTCGCTACCTGCGCCAGCTTCCCCCCCCCAACGGCGTCGAGGTGCGCCTCCGCGTCCGTACGGCAGCGGGTGGTCAGTTCGAGAGCCGCCCGTTCGAGCTGGTGCTCTGAGGCTGAGCGGCGAGGCGTAGCCTCGGGTGGGGGATTTTCTTGCGCGGGGCCGGGGTGAACCACTCGTCGGCGTCGGCGGCGCGCCAGAGGTACCAGCTCGCTACGCTCCGGTAGGGCCGCCACGTCTCGCCCGCGGCTGCCAGCTCTTTGGGCGTCGGCAGATCGCTCAGCCCGTAGAGCCGCGCCGCGCCTTTGCGCACGCCGAGGTCCGCGAGCGGCAGCACGTCCGGCCGGCCAAGCTGGAAGATCAGCAGCATCTCCGCCGTCCACGGCCCGACCCCGCGCACCGCCGTCAGGCGCTGGACGATCTCGGCGTCGGCCATCGCCTCGAGCGTGCCGAAGTCGGGCACGGTGCCGTCGAGCGTGCGCGCGGCGAGGTCGTGCGCGGCGGCGGCTTTGGCGCGCGACAGTCCGGCGGCCCGCAGCTCCTCCGGCGGCGTGGCGAGGAGCTCCTCCGGATCGGGGTGCTCGCCGGGAAAGCGGTCGAGCAGGCGGCGGTGGATGGTCCCGGCGGCCTTGCCGGAGAGCTGCTGGTAGACGATCGCTCGGAGCAGCGCCTGGAACGGGCTGTCCATGTGCCCGATCACCAGGCGGCACGGCCCGACGAACTCGATCAGGCTCGCCATCGCCGGGTCAGACGCGGCGAGGTGGTCGGTGGCATCGTCGAGGTCGTAAGGCACAACAAGGAGGGTTGTTCTGGGTGTGGAGGGAACGGGGGAGACAGGGACGGGGGAGGCAGAGAATGAGCGTCGGCGCGGAGCACCCCGCCTCGGTGCCTTTCCCAGCTTCCCCCGCTCTTTTGCTCTTCTACTCGCGGTAGATATCGACGGTCACGGTACCCTCGGCGTCGATCGTCCCGCGGAACATCCCCGGCGTGTTGAACGGCATCGCCACGGTGCCGTCCGCGTCGAGGGCGATCACGCCGCCGGTGCCGCCGAGGCCGGTGAGGCGCGCGTGGATTACGGCGTGCGCGGCCTCCCCGACGGTCTCGCCGAGGTACATCATCCGGGCCGAGAGGTCGTGCGCGACGGCGAGGCGGATGAAGTACTCGCCGTGGCCGGTGGCCGAGACGGCGCACGTCCGGTCGTCGGCGTAGGTGCCCGCCCCGATGATCGGCGAGTCGCCGACGCGCCCGAAGCGCTTGTTGGTCATCCCGCCGGTCGAGGTGGCGGCGGCGAGGTGGCCCGCCCGGTCGAGGGCGACGGCCCCGACGGTGCCGGTCATCTGCCACGCCTCGGGGTCGCTCGAGCCGCTCTCGGAGCGCTCGCGCTCCTGCACCCGGCGCAGCGCCTCGCGGCGGCCCTCGGTGTGAAAGTAGCCGTTCTCGACTTCCTCCAGGCCGTGCTGCCGAGCGAACGCCTCGGCCCCGCTCCCGGCGAGCAGGACGTGCGGCGACTGCTCCAGCACGAGGCGGGCGGCGCGGACCGGGTTCTTGATCGTCGTGACCCCGGCCACGGCTCCGGCACCCAGCGTCGCGCCGTCCATGACCGAGGCGTCGAGCTCGACGGTCCCGTCGCTCGTGAAGACGGCTCCCTTGCCGGCGTTGAAGAGCGGCGCGTCTTCCATCGGCGCGAGCGCGGCGGTGACGGCGTCGAGGGCGGAGCCGCCGCGCGCGATCACGTCGAACCCCGCGCGGAGGGCGGCTTCGAGGGCGGCGCGGTACGCAGCCTCGCGCTCGGGCGTCAGGCTGCCGCGCTCGATCACGCCCGCCCCGCCGTGGACGGCGAGGACGACGGGCGGCGCGTCGGCGGGCTGTCCCACGGCAGGCTGTCCCACGGCAGGCAGAGCGAGGAAGAAGACGAGAGCGAAGGAGAGACGGAGCATGACGGCGGCGGGCTGATGGAGCCGAAGTATACGGCGTCGCCCCAGGCTGCCGCCTCACGCTGCCGCGTCGAGCAGCCGCCTCACGCTGCCGCATCCTGTAACACGCTCCGCAGGTGCTGAATGTGCTCGCGCGACTCGGCGGCCCGCTCCTCGAACCCCTTGGCCGACGAGGTGCGCCCGGCCTCGGTCTCGCGGCGGGCCATCGTCTCGAGCATATTGACGCGCTCCTTCAGCGTCCGCAGTGCCGTCCAGAGCGCCCGCTCGACGGCAGCATCCTGGTCCACGATGAGGGCACGCTCGGTATAGCTGTGCCCGACGTGGCACCGGTAGCGCTTGACGGCGGTATCGTCTTGCTCCCGCAGCGGGCCGCCGCACTCGGGGCATCCGAGTGGAACCGGCTCACCCGGAAACGCTTCGGAAGGGATATCACTCATGGCACGTTCGGCGATCTGAGCTTCCACCGCGATGTCGCGCGGGATCGGCATGGCTTGCCCGGCAGGGGTGCGGGCGAGATGAGACAGAAGCGCCCCGAGCTCGCCGAGCGGGACGATGTGGTCCGGCTCGACGGCGCGGAGCGCGCTCTGCGGCATCTCGGGGAACGCCGCGTCCTTCGGGTCCTGCACCACGGCGACGCCGCCGCACCGCTGCACCGCCGACAGCCCCGACGCCCCGTCGTCGAGGTAGCCCGTCAGCACGACGCCGACGACGCGCGGGCCGTAGGCGACGGCCGCCGACCGGAAGAGCGGGTCTACGGCCGGGCGTGCGCGGTTCTCGCGCGGCCCCCGCGCCAGCCGCACCCGGCCCTCCTTCACGAGGAGGTGCTCGTCCGGCGGCGCGACGTAGATCCGCCCGCGCTCGACCGGCTCGCCGCTGACGGCGAGGGCCGCGCCGAGAGGGCCGGCTTTGTCGAGAATCTGCCCGAGCAGCCGCGGCCCCTCCGAGGCCACGTGGAGCACCACGAAGACGGCGGCGGGGAGGTCTGCCGGCAGGCTCGCCGCCAGGTCGCGCAGCGCCTCGACCCCGCCCGCCGACGCGCCGACTGCGACGATCTCGTGTCCATGGGACTGATGCGTGACTTGCATGGTGGGGCCTCACGGGAATGGTGGGGCCTCACGGGAATGGTGGGGCCTCACGGGAATGGTGGGGCCTCACGGGAATGGTGGGGCCTCACGGGAATGGTGGGGCCTCACGGGAATGGTGGGGCCTCACGGGAATGGTGGGGCCTCACGGGAGTAGTACCTGGAGCATAAGACGGGGTTATGATACGGACCGTGCCCCTACCTGCCAACGCTCATTACTCACCCTATTCACACACCTCTTTTCCTGCGCCACGCGCCGCGTTACCTTTTCCTTCGCCCTCTTAGCATGTCTGCAGGCCTTATGCCATCCAATACTGAAGACTTGGGTGTAGACGGCGAGTCTCTCACTCCCTCTGAGGAGAGCCCAGGCAACGCTGCCCGAGCGCCGACTAGAGGCGAAAGGCTGTCAACCCCTGAGACTTTCTCCGTCGTCGGCATCGGGGCGTCGGCGGGTGGGTTGAAGGCGTTCTCGCAGTTCTTCGACGCGCTCCCGGAGGACCCGGGGATGGCCTTCGTGCTCGTCCAGCACCTCGCCCCGAACCACGACAGCGAGCTAGCCTCTCTGCTCCAGACCCACACGGCGCTGCCGGTCGCCCAAGTCACGGCCCGGATACGCGCCGAGCCGGGGAGGGTCTACGTCATCCCGCCCGGCAAGGCGCTCCGCATCGAGCGCGGCTGCCTCCTCCTGAGCGAGCCGGCGCACCCGCACGGCCACCGCGCCCCGATCGACGACTTCTTCCGCTCGCTCGCCTCGGACCAGGGTGAGCAGGCCGTCTGCATCGTCCTCTCGGGCACCGGCAGCGACGGTTCAGCCGGGCTCAGGGCGGTCAAAGAGGCGGGCGGCCTCACGCTCGTCCAGGACCCCGGCGAGGCCCAGTACGACGGGATGCCGCGCAGTGCCGTCGGCACGGGGCTCGTCGACGTCGTCCTCCCGGTGGCCGGTTTGGCGGCGCGGCTCGTCGAGCTGCGCCGGAGCGGACGCCCGATCCCCGGCGACGCGGAGGCCCTCCCCGAGGGCGACAGCGCCGCGCTCGACGCCGTCTTCGCGGCGCTCCGCGCCGAGGCCGGGCACGACTTCTCGCGCTACAAGGAGAGCACCGTCCTCCGCCGCATCGGCCGCCGGATGCAGGTCCTCGGCGTGGACAGCCTCGCCGACTATGCCGGCGCGCTGCGGGCGCGCCCCGACGAAGCCCCAGCGCTGCTGCGCGACCTCCTGATTTCGGTCACCTGCTTCTTCCGCGACCCGAAGGCGTTCGAGGCCCTCGAGAAGACCATCCCGAAGCTCTTCGAGGGCAAAGGGCCGGGGGACTCCGTGCGGGTGTGGGTCCCGGGCTGCGCCACCGGCGAGGAGGCGTACTCGCTCGCCATGCTCTTGTGCGAGCACGCGAGCCGGCTCGGCACCCCGCCGGCCCTCCACATTTTCGCCTCCGACATCGACGAGGACGCCCTGGCCTTCGCCCGCGAGGGCGTCTACCCCGAGACCATCGCCGCCGACGTGACGCCGGAGCGGCTCGACCGCTTCTTCGAGCCGGAGGGGGACGGGTACCGCGTCAAAGAATCCCTCCGGGAGCCCGTCCTCTTCGCGGTGCACAACCTGCTCAAGGACCCGCCTTTCTCCCGGCTCGACCTGGTCTCGTGCCGCAACCTGCTGATCTACCTCCAGCGCGAGACGCAGCAGCGCCTCTTCGAGCTCTTCGCCTACGCCCTGCGCGAGCCGGGCTTCCTCTTCCTCGGCACCTCCGAGTCGGTCGAGGGCACGCGCGGCCTGTTCGCCGCGATCAGCAAAAAGCACCGGGTCTTCCGAGGGCGCAACGTCACGCGCCCAGGACCCCCGTTCCCCATCCTCCGCCCGCTCCGGCGAGACGCTCCGGCCACCCCGAAGGGCCCGGTGGAGCGCCCGCCCTCGCTCGGCGACCTCCACACGCGCCTGCTCCTCGCGCACCACGCTCCTCCGAGTGTGATCGTCGGCGAGGGCAACCAGATTCTGCACCTCGCCGGCGGCGTCGGCCGCTACCTCACGATCCCGCCCGGCGAGCCGACCCACGACCTGCTGCGCGTCGCCCACCCGTCGCTCCGGCCCGAGCTCCGGACGGCGCTCTTCTACGCCCGCGACCGCGGCCGCACGACCGACGGCCAGCGCGTCCGCGCCACGCTCGGCGGCGACCCGGTGGGGGTCCTGCTGACGGTCCGTCCGCTGGCCGACTCCGAGCGCACGGAGGGCCTGCTCCAGGTCGTCTTCGAGGAGGCTCCGGCGGAGCCGGTCCCGCCCCTAGAGGACGGCGCGGCCCAGCCCGCGCTGGACTACGTGGAGGACGAGCTTCGGCGGACAAGGGAGCGCCTCCAGAGCACGATCGAGGAGTACGAAACGTCGAACGAGGAGCTCAAGGCCTCGAACGAAGAGCTCCTCTCGATGAACGAAGAGCTCCAGAGCACGACCGAGGAGCTCGAGACGGGGCGCGAGGAGCTCCAGAGCATCAACGAGGAGCTGTCCACCGTCAACCAGGAGCTCAAGACGAAGATCGAGGAGCTCAACCGCGCCAACGCCGACCTCCAGAACCTCATCGACTCGACCGACGTCGCGACGCTCTTCCTCGACCGCGACCTGCGGATCACCCGCTACACCCCGCGCCTGGCCGACCTGTTCAACATCATCGCGTCGGACCGGGGGCGGCCCGTGGGGCACCTCACGCAGAAGATCGCCTACCCGCTGTTCGTCGAGGACGCGCGCCAGGTCCTCGAGACGCTCCTCCCGGTCGAGCGCGAGGTGGCCTCCGACGACGACCGCCACTTCCTCACCCGCCTCATCCCCTACCGCACGACCGACGACCGCATCGACGGCGTGGTGGCGACGTTCGTGGACATCACGCGCCGCCGCCGGGCCGAGGACGAGGTGCACCGCCGCGCCGAGCGCTTCCGCCGCGTGGTTGCCGAGGCTCCGCTTCCCGTCCTCCTCCACGCCGAGGGCGGCGAGGTGCTCCAGCTCAGCGACGCCTTCACCGAGATCACCGGCTACACGGCCGCCGAGGTCCCCACCGTCGCGGCCTGGACCCGGCTCGCCTACGGCGAGGGCTCCGCCCTCGTCGAGGCCGACATCGAGCGGCTCTACGCCCTCGACCGCCGCCTCGACGAGGGGACGTACAGCGTCCGCACGAAGGACGGCGCGCAGCGCGTGTGGCAGTTCTCGTCCTCGCCCGTCGGCACGGGCCCGGAGGGGCGGCGGCTCGTCGTCTCGATGGCCGCCGACGTCACCGAGCGCAAGCAGGCCGAGGAGCGCCTGGCCGCAGCCCTCGCGGAGCTGGAGACGGCCAACGAGCGCCTGGAGGCGCGCGTCGCTGCCCGCACGGCGGCCCTGCGCGAGAGCGAGGCCCGGCTCCGGCTGCTCTACGACGTCATCTCGCAGCCGGGCAAGGACGGCGGGGCGCTGGTCCGCGACGCCCTCGAACAGACGACCCGGCTGCTCGGCCTCCGGGTCGGCATCCTGAGCCGGGTCGAGGGCGACACCTACACCGTGGTGGCGTGCTACGCGCCCGGCACCGAGCTGAAGCCCGGCCAGCGCTTCGCCCTCGGCGACACCGCGTGCTCGGCGACGCTGGCGAGCGACGCGCCGCTCGCCCTCAGCAACCTCGCCGACTCCGACCTCCGAGGGCACCCCTGCCGCGCGCTCTTCGGCATCGAGAGCTACGTCGGCACGCCGGTCCGGGTGGACGGCGAGGTCTACGGGACGCTCAACTTCTCGGGGCCGGAGCCGACTCACCCGCCGTTCTCCGAGTCGGACCGCGACCTGGTCTCCCTCCTGGCTCGGTGGGTCGAGGCCGACCTGGAGCGCACGCGCGCGCGGGAGCAGGTCGAGCGGTCCGAGCGGACGCTCGCCGGGATTCTCCTGGGCTCGCCGGACGGCATCGTCGCGCTCGAAGCCCTTCGCGGCGACGACGGAGCGGTCGAGGACTTCGCCTTCGCGATCGTCAACCCCGCCGCCGCCGCCGCCTACGGCCGCCGCGCCGAGGACCTCCTCGGCACGCGCTACCTGGACTGCGTCGCGGGGACGCGCGAGAGCGGCTTCTTCGCCTCCCTGGTCCGCGTCACCGAGACCGGCGAGGCGGCCCGCAGCGAGGTGCGCTCCGCAGCCGACGGGGCCGAAGGCTGGTTCGACTGCGCGGTCAGCCGGCTCGGCGACGGCGTCGCCTTCACGTTCCGCGACGTGACCGAGCGCCGCCGCCTCGAGCGGGAGGTGATCGAGGCCGCCGAGCTCGAGCGCCGCCGCATCGGGCAGGACCTCCACGACGAGCTCGGGCAGCAGCTCACCGGCGCGGCGTTCCTGGCGCAGGTCCTCGCGCAGAAGCTCGCCGCGCAGAGCCTCCCCGAGGCCGAGGACGCCGACCACCTCACGGCCCTCATCAACGAGGTCCTCGCCGAAACGCGCGACCTCTCCCGGCTGCTCTCCCCGGTGGACGTGCAAGGCGAGGGGCTCGCCGACGCGCTTCAGGAGCTGACGGAGCAGACCGAGCGCGTCTTCGAGGTGCCCTGCCCGCTGCTGACCGAGGGCGATGTGCGCGTGGCCGACAATGTGGTCGCCACCCACCTGTTCCGCATCGCGCAGGAGGCCGTCAACAATGCCCTCAAACACGCCAATCCCTCCGAGGTGACGGTGCGCCTCGCGCGCGAGGAGGGGGCGCTCCACCTCCGCATCGAGGACAGCGGGAGCGGGATCGACCTGGTGACCGCGGCGCAGTCCACCGGGCTGGGGCTGCGGGCGATGCGGTACCGCGCCGCCCTCATCGGTGCGGTGCTGCGCATCGTGCCGGCGGCCGGCGGCACGGTCGTCAGCGTCGCGCTACCGCTGCCCGACGAGAGCTGACCGGCGCGGGGGCTACCCGGCGCGGGGTTACCCGGCGACCAACCGCTCGAAGCGGCCTACCTCCTGCCGCAGCCGCGCGCGCATCGGCTCCAACCGGGGGTCGCCGAAGGCTTCGGAGGCGGCGAGCACCGAACCGAAGTACCACACCTGCTCGCCAGGCCCGGCGGAGAGGCTCCCCGGCCCGCCGCCGAAGAGGTCGAGGCCGGCCTCGAGGCCCTGGTTCATCGTCCACGCGTTGTGGAGCTTGTCGGCGAGCGAGACCGCCATGCTCTCGGTCGTGCCGCCGCGCAGCGTCTCGAGGTAGGCCTCCTTGCGCACGCGCCACGGCAGGAAGCGCCCGTCGCTGCCGAGCTTCGGCTCGGTGACGCCGCGCACGCGCCCCGCGACGGCCTCGCCGACGAGCGCGACGAGGCCGTCGTACGTCATCGTGTGGCCGTACCGGTTGTCGTCCTCGAGCATGTCGTGGAGGAACGCCGCCGCCACGGTCGCGTCGTCCCACCCGGCGCGCTGCACGATGAGGGCGACGGCGCTGAGGTGCGCCATCACGGGAATCTGCAGCGTGGCCTCGGGCGGCGGGTCGTAGGGGTGCTGCCGCCACCGGCTCTTGCGGTACGTCCCGTCGTGCCACTCGGCGGCGATCTCGACGGCTTGCTCGACGAGGGGGGAGAAGAGGGGCATGGGGAGTGGAAGAGGGTGAAAGGGAGAGCGCGGCTTGCTCTGTTGCCACGCTCTCTTCCGCGCACGAGCAAGGGCTTCCGCGCACGAGCAAGAGACCGTGACGATAGACGCATCACCGGAGAGGAGTGCTCCGCGCCCCGGCTTCGCACCCCGGCTCCGCACCCCGCCTTCGCACGCCCTGACCGGGAGGACCGGCGTGCTACAGTTCGACGATTTGATGCTCGGTCGTGTCCAGGTCCAGCCCGTCGATCCAGCGCGCGATGAGGCCCGGGCCGTACTTGTTGAGGACGTAGAGCGGCGAGAGGATACGCTCTTGCAGCGCACCGGTCGGGGCGAGGCCGGCGGCGGCCTTGTCGAGCTGGTCGCGCACGGCGTCGTGGGTGCGCTTCTCGGCGCGGACGACGCGGTCCTTCAGCCCGGCGAGCTCTTTCAGGAGCGCCGCCCGCAGCGCCTCAGTCGATTTGCCGAGCGTCGGATCGGCCCCGGCCACGACGGGCTTGAGCGCGTTGACGGCGGCGTGGAGCTGCCGCTCAGCCTCGCCGAAGGTGCCCTCGACGTCGTGCTCCGAGAGGGCGAGGACGAGCCGGCGGTGGAGGGCCCCGAGGTCGGCCCCGAGGTCGGCGACGGAGAGGCCGTAGCGGTCGAGGACTTTCTGCACCTTGGCCTCGACGAGCGTGACGCTCGCGCGGGGATACACCACCGGCATCGGCACGCCGAACGCCTGGTAGACGCCGCCGAGTTGGGCGTAGTACGAGGTCTCGCCCGGCCCGGCGACGTAGGCCGCCGTCGGGAAGAGCCGCGCCTCGACGATGGGCCGGAGGACGACGTTCGGGCTGAAGCGCTCCGGCTCGGCGTCGAGGAGCGCGAGGAGCTCGGCCTCCGAGTACGTCCGGTCGAGCCCGCGCAGCGCGAAGCCCGCGCCCGACGGGTCGAGCGTGAACCGGCCCTCGTCCGTCATCAGGAAGAGGCCCACCGGCAGCGGTGTAACCTGCCGGTGGAACCCGGCCGCCTCGAGCTCGCCGCTCGCCGCCTCGAGCCGAGCCAGCGTGTCCTCGTGCTGCTCGATCTCCTGCCGGAAGACGGGCGCGACGAGCCGCTTGAGCCGGGCGTCGTCGGGCGAGACGAACACCAGGCCGGTGCCCGCGAACAGGTGGCGCATCAGCCCGGCGAAGGCGTCGCGCATCGCCCGGCCGGGGCGGTAGGCGTCGCGCACGGTTGCCATCAGGCGCTCGGTGAACTCGGTCTCGCGGAGCGCCGCTTCGAGCGCCCCAGCGGCCTCGGCGACCTCGCGGCCGAGCGTCCGGCGGCCCACGGGCGTCCGGCTCTCGCTCGGCGGCAGCGCGATCCGCACCGGGTCGTTGCCGCCGAGCACGACGGTCGAGCGGACCTCGTCGAAGTCGTGGTCCTCGCCGGCCAGCCAGAACACGGGGACGACCGCCCGCCCCGTCTCGGCGGCCAGCCGGCGGGCGAGCTGCACGGCGGTGACGGCTTTGTAGACCGTGTAGAGCGGCCCGCCGAAGAGGCCGAGCTGCTGCCCCGTCACGACGGCGGCGCTCGCCGGGTCGCGCAGCGCGGCGATGCCCGCTTGCACCTCCGCGTCGAGGGCACTCCACGCCTCGTTCTGCTCGGCCAGCACGTCGGCGAGCGCGTCCCGGTCTCGGTCCAGCGCGGCGGCCTCGCGGGCGGCCTCGGCGAGCGCCGCCGCGTCGCGGAAGTCGCGCGCGAAGAACCGTAGCGCCTCGGCGTCTCCGGCGGCGTAGCGGCGGAAGAGGTCCGGGAACCCGCCGAGCCGGTCGAAGGGGAGGCGGCGGGCGACGAGCGGCGGGGCGGCGGTCATGAGAGCGAAAGCGTGGACGAACGGAAGCGCCGAAGGGTCCAGGATTCAACGCCGAGCTAGTGTTTCCCCCTTCTGCTCTTCCCGGCCTCCGCGCCTAAGGGCCTATCCGGAAAGTCGGCTTGACCAGCGAAGCCTGAGCGAACGGAGACTGAGCGAGGCGTGCGAAGCAGGCGGTGCATCAGCATCGGCGATGCAGCACCACCACGCGCAGTCTCCGTGCAGCCAAGCGAAGCCGAGAGGGCTTCTCGGATAGGCCCTAATTCTCCTTCCGCATCTGCTCGATCTCGTCGCGGAGCTGGGCGGCGCGCTCGTAGTCCTCGCTCTCGATGGCCTTGTCGAGTTGGGCCTGCATCCGCGCCAGCGGCGAGCGCGCCACGCGCGCCTCCTCGACCTCGCCCTCGGCGTGCTCCATCGGAGCCCCCTCCTCGTCGTCGTCGGCGGGGATGCCGGCCTCGTCGAGCACGTCCGGGGCGACGTAGATCGGGGCCTCGCAGCGGACGGCGAGGGCGACGGCATCGGAGGGGCGGGCGTCGAGCTGGTGCTCTTTGCCGCCGTGGACGTAGCGGATTTTGGCGAAGAAGGTCCCCTCGCGGAGGTCGTCTACGACGATGTCCGTGATGTCGGCGTCGATGGCGTCGAAGAGGTCGCGCAGGAGGTCGTGGGTGAGCGGGCGCGGGGGCTGGATTTTCTCGAGCTCGAGCGCGATGGCCTGGGCCTCGAAGGCCCCGATGATGATCGGCAGGCGGCGGTTGCCGTTGAGCTCGCCGAGCACGAGGGCGTACGCCCCCCCGCTGGAGGGGCTGGTCGAGAGTCCGATGATGTCGACTTGGATGTAGTCCATGACCCGGCGGGGCTCAGAAGATAACAACGGCCTACTTGGGCGGGGGCCGTTCAGGAAAGGACGCGCTTCAACGCCTCGACGAGGGCCCTGTTCTCCGCCGGCAGCCCGACCGAGGCGCGGGCCCACCCGGCGAGCTCGGGGTAGGCGCTCACGTCGCGGATGCGGACGCCCTCGCGCAGCAGGTCAGCGATTAGGTCGGCGGGGGGAACGGGGGTCCGCATGATAAAGAAATTCGCTGCGGACGGCACCGTCTCGACGCCCTCTATTTCGCCCAACGCGGCGCGGAGCTTTACCCGCTCCTCGGCCAGCGTGGCGACGCGCTCGCGCACCAGGTCCTCGCGCTCCAGCATGGCGAGGCCGATGCTCTCGCTGAGCCGGTCCACGAGGAACGGCAGGCGCGGCTTTTCGAGCTCCCTCGCGAGGTCCGGGTGCGCCATGAGGTAGCCGAGGCGAACACCGGCCAGGCCCATCGCCTTCGAGAACGTCCGCATGACGAGGACGTTCGGCGCGTCCCGCATCAGGTCTACGGCCGTAGGCCCGTCGACGAACTCGACGTAGGCTTCGTCGATGAGCAGGAAGCCGGGGGCGGCCTCGGCGAGGCGTCCGAGGTCGGCGTGCGAGAAGGCGTGGCCCGTCGGGTTGTTGGGCGAGCAGACCACGGTGAGCGGAGCCCCGGACTCCTGCATCGCGGCGATGACGCGGTCGGGGTCGTGCGAGAAGTCGGGCTCGGGCGCGACGGGTACCTCGCGCCCGCCGAAGACGCGGACGATGCTGCCGTAGAGCGCGAACATCGGGCGCGGCAGCACCACCGGCGTCCCCGGCTGCACGAGCGAGAGCCCCACCGTCGGGGTCAGCTCGTTCGAGCCGCGCCCGACGAGAATCCCCTCGGCGGGCCAGTCCAGCCGCTCGGCCAGGGCCGCGGCGAGGCGGTGCGGGTAGTCCGGCGGGTAGCGGTTCCAGTCGGTCGTCCGCAGCGCGCCGAGCGCCGCCTCCTCGATCTCCGGCGGCAGGCCGTAGGGGCTCTCGTTCTGGTCCAGCTTGGCCGCCCGGTCCACCGCCGTGGCGACGCGGTAGGCCCGGGCGGCCCGGACCTCGGGCCGGATCAGCTCGACGAGATCGGCGACGCGGTCGGGGGCGGGTGGAGCGGACGGGGGCATGGGCGGGTGAGACGGGGCAGGGAGAAGCGGAGAGGGGGAAGATAGAGCAGCTTCCCCTTTGCTCTCCCGCCTCCCTCCCCTGTTTCTATTCGGGCCGGGCTCCTCCTCGGGCCGGCGCACGAACGGCGGCCTCCGCGCGCGACCGCGGCGGGCGCGCCTACTCCCGCACGTCCGCTTCGTCGTAGCGCACGTCCACCTCGGGCAGGTCGCGGAAGTCGTAGTCCGGGAGGTGGTTCTCGCGGATGTAGTCGATGGCCTCGTGGAGCGCGGCGGCGAACTTGCCGAAGTCCTCCTTGTAGAGGAACACCTTGTGCTTCTCCCAGCGCCCCTCGTCGACGCGCTTGCTCTCGGTGATGGTGAGGAAGAAGTCCTCACCGGAGCGCGTCGTCTTGACGTCGAAGAAGTAGGTGCGGCGGCCGGCGGGGACGCGCTTGGAATAGATTTCGTCGCGGCTGTCGCGCCCGTCGTCGGGGGGGTCCTGCGCCATGAGTCCGTGGATTCGCTCGGAGGAACGGGAGGGCAGGCGGCGAGCCCGCACGCGGGGGACCTGCGCGCGGGGAATATGCGTCACCCCGCAGCACAAAAACAACCGGCGCGGCGAGAGGGCCTGACCGGTCGCAGGGGCGCGGGCCCAGGTGTTCGCCCCGCAGGGCATCGCCGCCTCGGTACCTCGGCCGGGCTAGCCTGCCTCCATTCGGGTTCTACGGCTGCCGCGCCGCGACGGGCGGGACGGTGGCGAGCGCGACGGGCTGGAAGATCGGCTGCTCGACGTGGAGCCGGAGGCGCTCGGCCCACTGCCGATCTACGCGTTCGAGCTGGAGGGTGAGGCCGCCGGCCTCGGCGGTCCGGCCCTGCGCGAGCAGGCAGTAGCCCAGGAGGTAGAGCGCCGGAGCGAAGTGGTGGTCGCGCCGCAGCACCTCGCGCAGCGCCGCCTCCGCCTCGGCGTAGCGGAGCTGCGCCGTGTAGATGCGGGCCAGGCCGAGCGCCGCGAGCGCCGCGTAGGGCGTCGGCTGCATCTGCTCGAAGAGGGCGTGCGCCGCGGCAAAGTCGCCCGTGCGGAGGTAGTGGTACCCGAGGGCGTAGGCCGCCGGGAAGTAGGACGCGTCGCCGTCGAGCGCGGCCCGGTAGGCCTCTGCCGCGCGGTGCCGGTCCCCGATCCGGTCGAGCGTGCTGCCGAGGAGGAACTGGAGCGCGGGGTCGCGCGGGGCCTCGTCCGCGACGAGGCGGAGCGCCTGCTCGTGCCGGTCCCGCTCGCCGGCCCGCCAGCCGGTGGCGAGGGTGAGCGAGGTGGCGAGCTCGAGGACCCGGGCGTGGGCGCGGGCCCCGGCGCGGGCGTGGACCTCGAGCGCGGTGCGCAGGCCGTAGGGGCGGTCGCGCCGCAGCCGGAGCGCGAGCGCCCGGCGGGGGTCGGTGGCGAGGCACACGTCCTCGGCAAACGCGTCGAGCCCCTCGGCGGTGCGGCCCGAGGTGACGACCCCGAGCACCCGCCCCTGCCGGTCGAGCAGCGCGCCGCCGCTGTCACCGGGCCGGACGCGGTTCGAGGAGACCCAGATGGTCTCGCCGTCGAAGGGGTGCAGGTCGGGATAGCGGAGGCCGACGCCGGGCTGCTGCACGCCCTCCGGCCATCCGGCCGTGAAGGCCGCCTCGCCCGCGCCTCCGTGCTCGTGCGCCGGGGCCAACGCCAGCGGGCGCACGTCGGCCCGCCGCATGGCTCTGGGCTCGACGTGGAGCACGGCGATGTCCCGGACGGGATCGACGGCCCACACCTTCGCCGTCGTCACGCGCTTGCCACCGGGGAGCTGAACCCGGACGCGCTCGGTCCCGACCACGACGTGGTAGGCCGTCACGAGCGCGTCGTCGGCGACGAGGAACGCCGAGCCGATCCGCGTGAACTCGTCGCCCTCGGCGACGACGGCGAGGACCGAGCGGGCGGCTTCGTAGAACCGCTCCGCCCCGGCGTAGACGCGGAGCGTGCGCGGCTCGGTCGCGGTCTGCACGGCTCCGGCGCGGACCCGGACCGCCGGCACCGCGAGCGTGCCTTCGCGCAGCGGGCGCAGCGTGAACCGGCGCGTCAGCACCGCCACCTCCACGCCGGCCACGGTGCCACGCTCGGCCTGCACCGGCTCGGTCCGCACGACCTCGAACTCACCGCCCTCGGCCTCGACCTCGAGCGTGACGCCCTCGCACTCGCCAGGCGACCCTGCCCCCGAGCAGACGGGCGTCACCACCGCCTCGGCCTCTAGAATGAACGTCTCGCCCACGGCGACGATGTCCCGGCTGAGCGAGGCAAAGACCTGCACGCGCGGCGCATCGGCGGCCTGCGCGAGCGGCATGGCGAGGAGGAGGGTGACTCCGAAAAGTGTGCGTAGCATCGTTTTAGCCCCTCCGCCGTTCGCTTGTTAACAATTTAGTAATGTGAAGCCACCGGAGTATACCACAATCCCCGGGCCACCGTCGCGCTATCGCTCGACAATCTGACACGGTGCGTTCCCCTCTGCCCTCTGCATAGCACCTCGCCCTCGTCTGTACCTTTCGCGCGTCTGTCTGCCGGCCAGCCTGCCAGGCACTGCGGCGCTTACGGTCCTACCTCCTTCCCTTCTTTTTCCCCTCCTCCCCATGAACCTGAGCGAGACCTTCGGCGACCTCGTAGACAAACTGCAAGGCTGGCTGGAACAACTCATCCTGCTGCTCCCGAACCTCGTCGCGGCCATCCTGATCGTCGTCGTTACGGTGTTCGCGGCGCGGTTCATTCGGCGCGGGGTGAAGGGCGTGCTCGCCCGGACCTCGTCCTACGAGCAGGTGAACCACCTCCTCGCGACGATCGTCTACGTGATCGCGCTGGCGATCGGGACGTTCATCGCGCTCGGGGTCGTGGGGGCGGACAAGGCCGTGACCTCGCTGCTCGCGGGGGCGGGGATTCTGGGGCTCGCGCTGGGCTTCGCGTTCCAGGACCTGGCGGCCAACTTCATCGCCGGCGTCCTGCTCTCGATCCGGCGGCCCTTCGTGGTCGGCGACATCATCGAGACGGGCAACTACATGGGGACCGTCGTCGAGGTGAACCTCCGCTCGACGCGGGTGCGCGAGTTCCAGGGCCAGATCGTGATCATCCCCAACGCCCAGGTCTTCCAGAACCCCGTCGAGAACTACACCACCGGCCACCGGCGCGTGGACCTGGGCTGCGGCGTGGCCTACGGCGACGACCTCGAGCGGGCCCGTGCCGTCGCGCTTGGCGCGGTCAAGACGCTCGACGGCGTCAACACCGACCGGCCGGTGGACCTCTACTTCACCGAGTTCGGCGACAGCTCGGTCAACTTCACGCTCCGCTTCTGGGTGGACTTCCACCAGCAGACCGACTTCCTCACGGCGCAGAGCGAGGCGATCATCGCCGTCAAGAAGGCCTTCGACGAGCACGGCCTCACGATCCCCTTCCCGATCCGCACGCTCGACTTCGGCGTCGTCGGCGGCGAGCGCCTCGACGAGGTGCTGCCCAGGCGGTTCTACGAAGGCGGCACCGGCGACGGCAGCCGCGACGGCGACGGGCAGATCGTCACCCCCGGCGCTGACCTGGACTGAGAACGGCGAGACGGTGGACGGCAAGACGGAGTGGAGGGAATTGGATGGAGGGAAGGGAGACGACCCCTCTCCGTCCCTCCGGGGTCTCTCGCTCGCCGACGGCCGACTTACGTGACAGAGCCTAGCACCCGGAAACAACCTATTCATTCTCCCACGCCGTGAGCCTCGACGCGCTGAAAGACCACCTCGCCTCGGTCAGTGACCTCAGGGCCGCCGCCGCCCTGCTGGAGTGGGACCAGGAGACCTACATGCCCCCCGGCGCGGCCCAGTCGCGCGCCCACCAGCTCGCCACCCTCAAGACGGTCGCGCACGAACGACTCACGAGCGACACCGTCGGCACCCTGCTCGACGCGCTCGAAGCCGACACCCCGGAGGCCGACCTGGACCGGGCGCTCGTCCGCATCGCGCGGCGCGACTACGACCGGGCGACCAGGCTCTCGGCGGACTTCGTGAGCCGCTTCGCCACGGCGAAGGCGCGAGCCCTCGAGGCGTGGAAGCACGCCCGGCAGGACGACGACTTCGCCCGCTTCGCCCCGCACCTCCGGGAGGTCGTGGACCTGAGCGTGGAGCAGGCCGAGGCGCTCGGCTACCGAGACAACCGCTACGACGCGCTCCTCGACGAGTACGAACCGGGGGCGACGACGGCTGAGGTCGAGCGCGTCTTCGGCGACTTGCGCGGGAGCCTGGTCCCGGTTGTACGTGCGCTGGGCGAGGCCGAGCCGCCGGACGACAGCGTCCTCCGCCGCAGCTTTGACCCGGAGCGGCAGTGGCACTTCGGGCTCGAGGTCGCCCGTGCGCTGGGCTACGACTTCGTCCACGGGCGGCAGGACCGCTCGGCCCACCCGTTCACGACCTCGTTCTCGGTGGGGGACGTGCGGATCACGACGCGCGTCGCCCCGTCGTTCTTCCCGACCGGCCTCTTCGGGACGATCCACGAGGCCGGGCACGCGCTCTACGAGCAGGGCATCGACCCCGCGCTCGACCGGACGCCGCTCGCCGGCGGGACCTCGCTCGGGATGCACGAGAGCCAGTCGCGCCTGTGGGAGAACCTCGTCGGGCGTTCGCGCGGGTTCTGGCGCTGGGCCTATCCCCGCCTCCGCCAGACCTTCCCCGCCGTGCTCGCGGGCGTGGGCGAAGACGCCTTCTACCGCGCCGTCAACCGCGTCCGCCCGTCGCTCATCCGGGTCGAGGCCGACGAGGTGACCTACAACCTGCACGTGATGCTCCGCTTCGAGCTAGAGACCGCCCTCCTCGGCGGCAGCCTCGCCGTGCGCGACGTGCCCGAGGCGTGGAACGAGGGGATGCGCGACCTGCTCGGCCTGGCTCCGCCGAGCGACGCCGAGGGCTGCCTGCAGGACATCCACTGGGCCCTCGGCGCGCTGGGCTACTTCCCGACCTACACGCTCGGCACCCTCGCGTCCGTCCAGCTTTTCGAGGCGGCGCAGCGCGACCTCGGAGACTTGGACGCGATGTTCGAGCGCGGTGCCTTCGAGCCGGTCCTCGGGTGGATGCGCGAGCACGTCCACCGCTGGGGCCGGGCGCGCTCGGCGTCCGAGATCATGGAGGAGGCGACGGGCGGCCCCCTCAGCGCCGAGCCGTGGCTGGGCTACGTCCGCCGAAAGTTCGGCGCAGTCTACGGCGTCTCGCTCTGATCCGGCCGTCGCTGGGCGCGGCGGAACGCCTCGAAGAGCCGCTCCGGGTCGGTGGCGTACAGCTCCATGAAGCCGCACGCGCCGCAGACCTGCGCGCGGACGTCCACCTTCTCCTCCCACTTGAAGAACGCGTCGCCGGGGCTGGCGAACTCGCCGACGCGGACGCTGTGGGCCGCGCCGAAGTCCTGCTCGACGAGGCGGGCGTTGGGGATCAAACGTTCGGACCCGCACTTCGGGCACTTCGGGACGTCCATGACGGCAGGGGGGAGGGAGGGCGTGGCGAGATGGAGGACGTTGCCATCCCCGCTGTTTGCGCTTCGTTCTGCAGCGAAAATACCCCCCGTCCTCCCCGCTCCCCCTACGCTCCGTTTTTCCCCTGCGGAATCTCTACAGAATCTCCGCGCGGAAGCGGTCGTCCGCCGTGACGGAGCCGGCGAAGGCGGTCATCAGCCGGACCGCGTGCTCGACGTCGCCGAGGTCGACGGTCTCGACCGTCGAGTGCATGTAGCGGAGCGGGACCGAGAGCAGCGCGCTCGGGATGCCGGCCTTCGAGTTGAAGATCACGTCGGTGTCGGTGCCCGAGAAGCGGGACGAGGCCTCGTGCTGGAGCGGGATGCCCTCGCGCTCGGCGATCTCAATCAGCCGCTCGACAACGTGGGGGTGGTTGACGGTCCCGTGCGTGATTGACGGCCCGCCGCCGAGCGTCACCTCGCCGTGCTTCGCCTTTTCGATGCCGGGCGAGTCCGTCGCGTGCGTCACGTCGAGCACCAAGGCCACGTCGGGCTCGAGCCGGTAGGCCGCCATGCGCGCGCCGTGCCCGCCGATCTCCTCCTGCACCGCGTTGAGCCCGACGACCGTCGCCGCCCGCTTCTCTTTCGAGCCGGCGAGCCGGCGGAGCGCCTGAGCCACGACATACCCGCCGAGCCGGTTGTCGAGCGCGCGCCCGACCAACCGCGTGTCCGTCAGCGCCTCGACCGAGTCGGCGTAGACCGCCGGGTGGCCGACGCGGACGCCGCGCTCGGCGACCTCTTCCTTGCTCGACGCGCCGATGTCGAGGAACAGCTCTTCGAGCTTCGGGGCCTTCTCTTCGCCCTTGCGGTCGCGCAGGTGGATCGCCGTGTTGCCGACGACGCCGAGCACCGGCCCGTCGCTGCCCAGAATGCGGACGCGCTTGCCGCGCGCGACCGCCCAGTCGCTCCCGCCGATCCGGTCGACGTGGATGAACCCTTCGTCGGTGACGTACTTCACCATGAACCCGATCTCGTCGGCGTGGGCCTCCAAGAGGACCGTCGGGCCGCCCGCGTTTGCGGGGTCTGCTTCGTCGAGGGTCGCCCAGACGTTGCCGTAGGCGTCGCTCTCGACGCGGTCGGCGAAGCCGACGACGTAGGCCGCCCACTTTTTCTGGCCGGGCGTCTCGAAGCCGGTCGGGCTGGGCGTGGAGAGGAGGTCGAAGAGGAAGGTGCGGTCGGCGTCGGTCATGGGGCGGGTAGGGCGCGGGGCGAGTCTGTAAAGCTACACCGCCCGCTGACGCCCGTCCAGGGCGTTACCGGCGGTTCTGCCGAGCCCGTCCGGAGCCCGTCGCTCAGAAATCGCCCTCGCAGTCGCAGCCGTCGCTGTCGCAGATGGCTTCCAGTTCTGCGGGCGTGAGCTCGCTGCACCGGGGGTCGTCGTTCGAGTCGCACCCGACGAGGGTGAGAAAGCCGAGGAGGACGAAGAGGCGCGGGATCGTGCCGAGCAGTCTCATAGGGCTGAGCAGTCTCATGGATCGGTAGAGTTGTGTGCTTGCAGGAGCCGGAGCAGGATGGGGCCGGCGGCTTGAGGGCAGCGGCTCAGAACCCGTCGCAGACAGGCACGAACGAGGTGCGCGTGCTGCGCTCGAAGAGCTCCGGCGTGCCGGGATCGGGACCGCTCGGCCTGGGGTCCTCGATGAGCAGGTCGTCCCCGACGCGCCGGACGCTGCGAACCCTGACCTCGCCGTTCTCATCGCGGAGCGTCCACTCGTCCCCCTCCCGGTCGACGACCTCGGAGGTGTCGGAGATGAAGCACCCCTCGAAGTCGGGGTCCGGGGAGCCGAAGTTGATAAACTGATGCCTGATGAGCTCGTCGTCAGCGATCTCGAGGTAGGTGGCCGTGAACTCGCTGTTCTCGGTAGAGGCCCACCGACCAAGCGTGCCGTCGTCTTCATCTTCGCCGGAGTCGCACCCAACGAAGAGGACGCTGGCTAGCAGGAGCGTGAGGGTGGTGCGGAGGAGGCGCGGCATAGTCGTGCTGGCTAGGTTGGTGAGGCGTGAGAACGGCGAGGGGGCGCGCGGTGTCTGTCAGGCGTCCGAGGCGCGCGTGGCGTCGTAGACGGCGGTGAGGCGTTCGAAAAGGAGGGTCGCCGTGTTCTCCGAGAGGCCCTCCGCCAGAGCGAGGTCCTTCTCGCCGTAGCGGAAGCCCAGCTTCCAGTTGGCGAGGTCCCTGTGGGCTCGCCCGATGGCCGCCGCCGTCTCGATGGCGTTGGCGGCCCCGATGGCAGCCCCCGTCTTCGAGCCCATCGGGGCCGCAATCGCGAGGCTTCCGCGCGTGTCTAGGTGCACCGCGTTCCGGGAGCCCTCCCCCGGCGGGTCGATGTAGAGCGACGTGATGTGGGCGCGGTCGTAGTCCCGCCCGTCGAGCCGAAGCGCGCGCGGCCCGAGCGCGAACGTCCGTTCCCCCCGCCCCCTGTTCATCAGGCGAAGCGTGAGGAAAAGGAGTCCGCCGGAGAACAGGAGCCAGATCACCGGGAACGACCCGAAGTCATCGACCCCCGTCATCACCATGAACGCGAAGCTGAGAACGGCCGACGCAACGAGCACCGGGATGACGTAGCCGGCGATGGCCTTCCCGCTATGCTGCGCCTGCTCGTAGGAAAAGTGGTAGGTGTCCCCCTCCTGGCGTACGTCGAACGAGTAGCTGGCCTGTTCCATGTTCTCCCGTGGTTGAGTCGCTGGGTAAAGCGGCGGCGCGACGGTCGCTAGTTGGCAGGGACCGGCGATTGGTCGGCACGGTGATAGACAGAGCCCGTGCGCTTGTATTTGATCTCCGTACCGCAGACGTTAAGGACGTACTGCCCACCCCCTCCCTGCTCGTTCTTCGAGACGATCTCGATCCGGTCCTCGGGGCAGTCGTTGTCGAACGAGGCGGTCTCGACGAGCCGCTCGTCTGAGGCGGCGAACGTCGTGAGGCAGCCGCTCAGGGCTGTGCTGGAGATGAGCAAGGCGAGGGCGAGTAGGCGGAGTGACATCGGAGTAACGAGATTGGTGAGTGGAGTGCCGAGAACGCAGCGTGTCTCTATAGGTACCTTGCGTAAAATGGAGTGCTTGCTCCCCGGCCCCCTCGAACTTTTTTTGCTGTCGCTCTCTTCGTGTCTCACATCGCCCCCGCTCCCGAAGCCACCTTCAAGCGCCTCTTCGACCTGCTCCACGAGGAGCTGCGGGCGATCGCGCGGCAGCGCCTCCGGCGGGAAGGCCGCATCCAGACCCTCGACTCGGTCGCGCTCGTCGCGGAGACCTACCTCCGCCTCTACCGGCGCTTCGCCTCGGATGTCATGGGCGAGGCGGCCTTCAAGGCGCTGTGCTCCCAGGCCATGAAGTGCATCCTGATCGACTACTACCGTAGGCACCACCGGCGCTACGACGCCCTGCCGGTCTCCCACTCGGAGCTCGCCGGGGCGGGAGACGGCCTCACGGTGACGCTCGACTTGGCGCTGCTGCTCGAGGAGCTCGAGCGCGCCGACCCCGAGAAGGCGTGGGTGACCAACTGCCGCTTCTTCGGCGGGATGACCTACGCCGAGATCGCGGAGGCCTCGGCCGAGACCCCGGCGGTCCCGGGGCTCACCGCCAAGCAGGTCGAGAAGCGGTGGGGGGCCGTCAAGAAGTGGCTCCTCCACCGGCTCGGGGAGCCGCCCCCCGACTCCGGCACCGCCTAGCCTCCGCATCCCTGATTCCGGCCTCATGGCACGTACTGACCGCGACCGCCTCCTGCTCGACCTCTGCGCCTCGGCCGTGACCCTCGATCCCGACGAGCGTCAGGCCTTCCTGGAGCGCGTCGAGCGCGAGCACCCGGGGCTGCGGCTCGCGCTCGAAGCGATGCTCGCCCTGAGCGTGGACACGGACGACCTCCGCGAGCGCCTCCCCTTCGACGAGGTTCCGGACGCGCTCGTCGGGGCCCAGGTCGGGGTGCTCGCCGTGCGGGCGTTTCTCGGGGCCGGCGGGATGGGCGTGGTCTACCTCGCCGACGACCCCCGGCTCGGGCGCGAAGTCGCGCTCAAGGTCCTCCACCCGGTCTTCGCCGAGTCCGCCGAGCGGCGGCAGCTCTTCGAGCGCGAGCAGCGGACCCTGGCGCGCCTCGTCCACCCCCACATCGCGCGGGTCTACGAGGGCGGCGTGACCGACGGCGGCCAGCCCTACTTCGTGATGGAGCTCGTCGAGGGCGTGGCGCTCGACGCCTGGGCCGACGGTGCGGCGTACGCCGTGGCAGAGCGCCTCCGGCTCTTCCTCGACGTGTGCGACGCCGTCCAGCACGCCCACCAGCGCGGGGTCATCCACCGCGACCTCAAGCCGTCGAACGTCCTCGTCACCGAGGGCGGGGCAGCGGACGGGAGGCCGCCGGTCGGGAGGCCGTCGGTGAAGCTGCTCGACTTCGGCGTGGCGACGCTCGCCGAGGACGCCGGTCCGAGCGGCGACGGGGCCAGCGCGCGCGCGCCGCTGCCGCTGACCCCGGCCTACGCCAGCCCCGAGCAGCTCGCCGGGGAGCCGGTCACGACCCAGAGCGACGTCTACGCGCTCGGCGTGATGCTTTACGAGCTGCTCGCCGGTCGGCGGCCGTACACGGCGGAGGCCGGTTCGTTTGGCGAGGCGGCCCACGCCCGGCGCGAGGTGTCGGTGCCGCCGCTCGCAGCCGCCGTCACCGCCGAGGCCGCCGCCCGCCGGGGCACGACGCCCGAGCGCCTGCGCCGCACCCTCCGCGGCGACCTCGACGCCGTCGTGCGCAAGGCGATGGCGCTCGACCCGGCCGCGCGCTACGCCTCGGCGGAGGCGCTCGCCGACGACCTCCGGCGGGTGCTGGAGGACCGGCCCGTCGAGGCCCACCCCGGCTCGGCGTGGGGTCGTGCCCGCAAGCTCGCCCGCCGCAACTGCACGGCGACGGTCACGGCGGCCCTCGCGCTCGGACTCCTCGTCGCCGTGGTCGCCGTCTACACGTGGCAGCTCCGTACGCAGCGCGACGAGGCCGATACGGCCCGCCAGCGCGCAGAGACGCTCAACGCCTTCACCGTCGCCATCTTTGAAGGGGCCGACCCCGACGAGAACGGGGGGGCCGACCTCACGGCCCGGGACCTCCTGAACCAGGGCTCGCGCCGGCTAGAGACTACGCTCCGGCGCGATCCTCGACTCTACGTTGAGATGGCCGTGCTCCTCGTTGACCTGTACGCGAAGGTCGGCGCGCTCGACGAGGCGAGTGCCCTTCTAGAGACCGCACTCGCGCAGGTCGAGGACTTCCCACCTGCTTCGGCATGGGCGTACCTCCTCCTCGATAGTCAGTCCGTCCTGGCGTTGAACCAGGGAAACATAGCCGAGGCCGACAGCCTCCTGCGAGTATCCCTCTTCCTCAAAGAGACGTCCCCATGGGCCAGCCCCCTGGACCTCGCAACGAGCCACCACAACCTAGCCACCAGCGCCACGCGGCGCGGAGCGTACGCTCACGCCGACTCGCTTTTCCGCTTGGCCCTGGACGCACGCCGCGAGTTGAAGGACGCCGAAGACCTCACGGCCAGCCTGCGGGACTATGGGTATCTGAAGTACGAAACAGGCGAGTACGACGCGGCTTTGTCCTTCTTCGAGGAGGCAGAAGTGCTTTCCCGAGAGGCGTTCGGTGCCACTCACTCGATGGCGGCCTCGCTCCGTGCCAACAGGGCGAATGTGCTCTGGACGCTCGGAGACCTCGACGCGGCCCGCGAGACCCAGGCGGAAGCACTCGCCCTCAACCGCACGCTCTTCGGCGAAACGCACCCTCGCGTCGGGCGTAACCTCATCACGCTCGGGCTGATCGCGACGGACCAGGGCCACCTCTCCGAGGCGGAGGCGTTCTACGACGAAGGCCTCACCATCCTTCGTCAGAAGCTGGGGCCGGACCACGTCGAGGTCGGAACCGCCCTCGGTAACCTGGGCGACCTCTACGTGCGGATGGGCCGCCCTGCCGAGGCGGAGCCTCTGTTGCGCGAGAATCTCAGCATCGACCGGCGAGTGATGGGGGACGACCATCCCAACACGTTGATAAGCCTGAACAACCTCGCTTTCTTTCTCCTCAAGCAGGCGCGCTATGCTGCTGCGGAACCGCTCCTCCGGGAGGCCGCCGAGGGCCTTACCGCCGCCTACGGCGCGGAGCATCCCCACGTGGCTGCCGTAACCAACAACCTCGCTCGGGTACTCGTGGAGCTGGACGCTCTCGACGAGGCCGAGGCGATGTACGACCGGGCGCTCCGCGTCCAGCGGTCGCGCTTGGACCCAAGCCATCCGAGCCTACTGCACGGGCTGTACGGGTGGGGGCAACTCGCCCTGCGCCGAGCCGACTACGGCGCGGCACTCGCGCGGTTCGGAGAGATGAAAGACCGAGCCGCTCGGTCCCCGGAGGGCGGAGACCTAGCGGCGGAGATGGCCCGTGTCGGGTTGGCTCGGACGCACATCGCCCGAGGGGAGACGGCAGCAGGGTGCGAAATTTTGAGTCAGCCCAGCCACCTCCAGTCCGAGGAAGTCGCTGTGACCGACGATCTCAGACGCTTGGTGGGGGAAGCGCGCGCGGCCTGCCTCGGGGAACGCTGACGCACAAGGGTTGACACACCACCGGGATCGGCCGTTTCTCTTCCGAGGAACACCCAGAGGGAAGCACTGTGCAAAGCGCGACCTCACCACCGTGCCCATGCCCCTCCGCCATTTTCCTCTTTTCGCACTTCTTTTCACCGTCGTGCCTGTCGCGGCGCAGAGCATCGACGCGCCGGAGCCCCTCGTGGTGATGAACCTCGCGGCGCACCCGGACGACGAGGACGGCCTCACGCTCGCCCACTACCGATGGGCGCACGACGCGGTGGCCTACTCGGTGATCTACACGCGCGGCGAGGGCGGGCAGAACGAGATCGGGCCGGACCTCTACGAGCGCCTCGGCGCGCTCCGCACGGAGGAGACCGAGGGCGCCGGGCGCATCCTCGGCAGCCAGGTCCGGTTCCTCAACTTCTACGACTTCGGGTACTCGAAATTCGCGTCGGAGGCCTTCGATGCGTGGGGCGGGCGCGACGCGGTGACGGCCCGCCTCGTCCGCCTCATCCGCGAGCTGAAGCCGGACGTGATCTTTACCAACCACGACACCCTGACGGTCGGGCCGAGCACGCAGCACGGGCAGCACCAGGCCGTCGGGCTCTCGGCCTACGACGCCTTCGCCCTCGCCGCCGACCCGGCCTACCACCCCGAGCAGCTCGCCGAGCCGGGCGTCGACCTGTGGCAGCCGAAGCGGCTCTTCCTGCGCACGTGGCGCTTCGGCGGGGGCGACGCCGAGGCCGACGTGGCGGTCCCTGTCGGCGAGCAGGTCCCGGGGCGCGACGTGTCGGCGGCGGACCTCGCGGTGGCCGCCGCCGCCGAGCACCGCTCGCAGGGCTTCGACAAGTTCGCGCCGCGCTTCCGGCGGGAGACGACGCAGTTCCAGCTCCTCCGCGCCGCGCCGGGCGTCGCGCCGCTGCCGGACGGCGCGACCGACCTCGCCCAGGACCTCCCGCCGAACACCGCCGCTGCCGAGCTGCCGCTGGCAACGCTCCTCGACGCGGGCCGGGTCACGGCCACGCTCCTCGACGGCGAGGGCCTGCGAGCCGGCACCGACCGCGCCCTGCCGGGGCAGACGGTCCCGGTCTACTGGCGCTTCGGGACGCGCTTCTCGCCGGGCGGCGCGCCCTCCCCGGTCGAGGTCGTCTTCACGGGGGCCGTCGACACGGTCGTCACCGTCCCGCCGGAGGCGTCGTCGAACACCGAGCCGATTGCCTGGCTCCGCCTCCCGCCCGACGCCGCGCCGACGCTCCCGAAGGCCGAGCGGCAGTACGACCGCTTCCTCAGCACGCCGCCGGTCCAGTACGCCGTCCGGCTGCCCGGCCGGCCGGAGGCGATCTACGCCGCCGAGCACCTCGCGCTCGAGATCGCCCCGCCGATCACGCTCGAGCTGCCCGACGGCGTGGTCCGGCTGACCCCGGGCGAGAACGCCGTCCCGTACCGCCTCCGCATCGACGACCCGGAGGCGACGGGTGCCACCGTGCAGCTCGTGATCGCGCCGCCGTCGCAGCCGAACGTCCGCGTGCGCCCGCTCTTCGTGGGCGAGCAGACGGTCGAGAAAGGAGCCGGCTGGACGGACGAGGCGTTCGCCTTCGCCCTTCCCGACGCGTTCCCCCACATCGACTACGAGCTTCGCCTCGAAGCCCGTCCGGTCCCGACGCCGGACGTCTGGACGCCCGCCACGACGAAGCGCACTGCCCGCGCCCTGCCCGCGGTGGCGGTCCCCGAGGGGCTGCGCGTCGGCTTCGTCAAGAGCTACGACGAGACGACCGAGAACGCCCTCCGCGAGCTGGGGCCCACGGTGGTCCCGCTCGACTCGGCGGCGCTCGCGGGGAGCGACTTCGCCGGGCTCCACACGATCGTCATCGACATCCGGGCCTACCTCGTCCGCTCCGACCTCCGCCGCTACAACGACCGGCTGCTGGACTGGGTGCGCGGCGGCGGGCACCTCGTCGTGACGTACCAGAAGACGTTCGAGTGGAACGAGCAGTACGACGACCCCTTCGACGCGTCGAGGAAGAACCCGGCGGGGTTCGCGCCCTACCCGCTCACGCTCGGGCGCGACCGGGTGACGTTTGAGGACGCGCCGGTGACGCTCCTCGAACCCGGCCACGTCCTCCTGCACTCCCCGAACGAGATCGACGCCTCGGCGTGGGACGGCTGGGTGCAGGAGCGCGGGCTCTACTTCCCCGCCGAGTACGACGACCGCTACCGGCCGCTCTTCTCGATGCACGATCCGGGCGAGGACCCGCTGACGTCGTCTACGCTCCTGGCCGAGGTCGGGGACGGGACGTACCTCTACACCGCGCTCGGGTGGTACCGGCAGCTCGCGGCGTACAACCCCGGCGCGTACCGGCTCTTCGCCAACCTGGTCAGCCTCCCGCTCGTCGATGAGCGCTCGGGCGATGGACGCTGAGGAGCGGCCCGCGCCGGAGCAGCGATGGCCGGCCTACGCGGCGCTGGCGGGGGCGGCGGTGCTGTGGGGCGCGTCGTTCCCGCTGGGCAAGCTCGCGCTCGCCGAGGTCCCGCCGAGCTACCTGATCCTGTACCGGTTCGCCCTGGCGGCGCTCGTGATGGGGCCGCTCGCGGTCGTGGGCGGCGCGCTCCTCGTCGCGGCGGCGGTGCTGGCGACGCTGCCGGGACCGACGCTGCCGGGACCGACGCCGTCGGCGGAGGCGGCAGCATGAGCGGCAGCACGACCGACTTCGCCCCGCCGGCTCGCTTCGACGGGGCGCGCTTCGAGACGTATCGCCCGCAGAACGACGCGCAGGCCACCGCCCTCGCCGATGCCCGCCGGTTCGCCGAGCGGGTGCGCCGACGCTACGCCGGACCCGGCCTCCTGCGCTGGCTGAAGCGCGACGCGGGGCTGCGCGGCGGGCTGTACCTCGTCGGCCCGGTCGGCACGGGCAAGACCCACCTGCTCGCCTCGCTCTACCGCGCGCTGCACGGCGGCCGGGCCGCTGCCGACGTGCCGTGCGCCTTCCTCCACTCCTCCGCCCTCTTCCGCGCTACCGAGCCGCCGGAGGCCTACGCCGAGCGCCTCGCCGACGCCCACCGCGTGCTCCTGATCGACGAGATCGAGCTCGACGATCCGGCGAATGAGATCAGGTTGATCAACGTCCTCAAAACCCTCGGGCGGCTCGGGGTGACGGTGGCGGCGACGAGCAACGCCGAGCCGGAGAAGTTCCTCTCGGCCGAGTTCGGGCGCGACCGGCTCGAGCGCTTCATCTCGGAGGAGTTCCGGAGCCGGTACCACGTGGTCTTCGTCCCGGGCGAGGACTTCCGGCGGGGGCTGGCAAAGCCCGGCACGGCGTGGGTCGGCCCGCTCGACGCGGCGGAGGCCGCGATGCGCCTCGCCTTCGAGCGCGACGCCGGCCGCAAGCTCTGGCTCCACCGCGACGCCCTTCTGCGCCGCACGGCGGAGACCGAGCGCCAGGCCCTCACCGCCGAGCTCGCCGCGTACGACGCCCTCTACCTCGCCGAGCTGGACACCGGCTCGACCGACGACGCGCTCCGCCTCCTCCGCGTCGTCGACGACCTCTACACCCACCCCTCGCCGCCCACCTTGCACTTCACCTCGGAGACCGAGCCGGAGCGCTGGTTTCCAGCCACCCCCGAGCGGTCCGGCATCGAGCGCGCCGTGGCCGAGAAGTTCGAGCGGACCGTCTCGCGGCTCCACGCGCTGTGCGCCGTGCAGCGCGTCGGGGCGCTCCAGAGCCGCAGCGCGGAGGGCTGAAAGAGCGGCGGAGGTTCCGAACGCGCCGCCGTGGTATTCTTCCCCGCTCCCGTTCGTCCGCCCCTCCCCTCCTCCCTATGCCCTTCATCGACCTCCCGCCGTGGCTCCTCCCGACCGTGCTCGGCGTGGCGCAGGTCCTCGGCGTGCTCAGCGCGCTCGACGCGGTGATGAAGGCGCGGACGCCGCAGGGGGCCACGGCGTGGGTGCTCGCGCTCGTCCTGCTGCCCATCGTGACGCTCCCGCTCTACTGGATCTTCGGGCGCGCCAAGTTCGACGCCTACGTCGAGGCCCTGCGCGACTTCGACCGGGAGGTGGCGGCGCGGCTGGACGAAGCCCGCGCCGGCGTCCGGTCGGCGTTTCTCGTCGATCCCGACGGCGCGCGCGGCGAGCTCCGCGCCTTCGACGAGATGGCGACGCTGCCGCTGACGTGCAAGAACGACGGCCACCTCCTCATCGACGGGCACGCCACCTTCGAGGCCATCTTCGCCGCCCTCGACGAGGCCGAGGCCTACGTCCTCGCGCAGTTCTACACCATCCACGACGACCGGATCGGGACGGCGTTCCAGGCAAAGCTGATCGCGGCGGCGCGGCGCGGCGTGCGGGTCTACCTGCTCTACGACGAGGTGGGCTCGGCGAAGCTGCCGAGCCGGTACAAGCGGGCGCTGCGCGAGGCCGGGGCCGAGGTCTCGGGCTTCAGCGGGGACCGCAACTGGCTCGGGCGCTTCCGGCTCAACTTCCGCAACCATCGCAAGATCGTCGTCGTGGACGGGCGCTGGGCGGCGGTCGGCGGCCTCAACGTCGGGGACGAGTACCTCGGGCGCGACCCTAAGATCAGCCCGTGGCGGGACACCCACCTCGCCGTCACCGGGCCGCTCGTGCAGGGCGCGCAGCTCTCGTTTCTCCGTGACTGGTTCTACGGCACCGGAGAGCTGATCGAGGCCGAGTGGACGCCGACCCCGGCGGGGCGCGACCGCGACGCGCTGCTGCTCGCCTCCGGCCCCGCGGACGAGCTCGAGACCTGCGGCCTGCTCTACACCCACGCGGTCGAGTCCGCCGAAGAGCGGGTGTGGATCGCCACGCCGTACTTCGTGCCCGACGGGCGCGTGCTCGGCGCGCTCCAGCTCGCGGCGCTCCGGGGCGTGGACGTGCGCATCCTGATGCCGCGCCAGTCGGACAGCGTCTTCTTCCGGTTCGTCCCCTACACCTACCTCCCCGAGATCGAGCGCGCCGGGGTCAAGACCTACCTCTTCGAGGACGGCTTCATGCACCAGAAAATCCTGCTCGTCGACGACGACTACGCGGCGGTCTCGACGGCCAACTTCGACAACCGCTCGTTCCGGCTCAACTTCGAGGTCACCGTCCTCTTCGCCGACGCCGGGTTCGCCGGGGAGGTCGAGGCGATGCTCGAAGAGGATTTCGCTCGCGCCACCCGGATCACGCAGCAAGACCTCGAGGCCAAGTCCTACGCCTTCCGCGTCGCTGCCCGCGCCGGCCGCCTGCTCGCCCCGATCCTCTAAGAGGCTGACTACGAATGGAGTGTGATGGGACGTTGAGCCCGTCCCCCTCGACCGATCGCACGCATGGCACACAGGCCGTACTCGACAGACCTCACCGACGCCCAGTGGGCCATCGTCGCCCCGCTGCTGCCCCCGCCCCGCCCGCGCGGTCGCCGACCGACCGTCGACCGCCGCCGCGTCCTTGACGCCATCTTCTACCAAGCCAAGAACGCCTGCACATGGCGCGACCTCCCGCGCGACTTCCCCAACCACAAGACGGTCTACGCCTATTTCGAGCGGTGGCGCGACGACGGCACCCTCGCCTCGGTCTACGAGGCGCTCCACCGCCGGTGGCGTCGGGAGAACGGGCGCGACGAGGACCCGTCGGCCGGGTCCGTCGACAGCCGGAGCGTCCAGGCTGCGCCCGAGGCCGCCGAGCGGGGGAAGGACCCGAACAAGAAAGTCGTCGGTCGCAAGCAGCACCTGTGCGTCGACACCGAGGGGCTCCCGATCTCGGTCAGGGTCACCGTCGCCTCAGCCAACGACAAGGCAGCGGCCTACGACCTCATCGACGCGGCGGCCGAGCGGAGCCCGCGGCTGAAGAAGCTGTGGGCCGACGGGGCCTATGTGAGCGGCCCGCTCGCCGACCACGCCGCCGAGAAGGAGATCGACTTCGAAGTCGTGAGCCAGCAGAAGGGGCCGTTCGCGCCGATCCCGCGCCGGTGGGTCGTCGAGCGGACGTTCGCCTGGCTGAAGCGGTACCGCCGGCTGGTGCTCGACTTCGAGCGTCTCGCGCGGACGGTCGAGGCGTTCATCTACCTCGCGCTGACGCGGCTCCTGCTCAACCGCTTGGCCCCACGTTCATAGTCAGCCTCTAAGACCACTATTCCCAGCGAAGCTCTATCCGAGCGCGGATGTTTCCTACTTGCAGCGTCACGGTAGGAGAATAACTCTCGGCGTAATCCTCGATAGCGAACGGACCAGCAGCGCCTATGTAGTCGTGCTGGCTAACATCCAGATCCCATAGATATAGAGTATAGCTCCGACTCCAATCGCTAACCTGACTATTGACCGACCATCGTACCGGAAAATCGCCTGGACTTAGGTCGCTCCTGGGGCTGCTCGCGCTTGCGAGAATGTCGCCCTGCGTGTCCTGAATCTCAAAGTGGAGATCGGGCCCAGAGGTAAGGTCCCAACCAGACCCATCTGAAGCACTCATCGGCATCTCTTCGACAGTCAGAGCGCTGATGAAGACACGGGTGTAGGAAGGTTCCTCGTTTGAGACACTCGATTCCTCGTCTGAGACACTTGAGGAATCACAGGATGAGAAGAGGAAAGCAAGAGCGAGGACGAGGAAAGCAGAATAACGACGCATAGCTAGAGGTTCCGGTGCTAGAGTGAGAGGAGTGCGGATGCCAATCCTATCGGCTGACCCGTCCCTCTATTTAGCCCGACGCCGGTCGCCTGCTCACCCCAATCCTCTAGCCTCCACCTACTCGAACTCACTGCGTATATCGCGGGAGCCGTGCAGGAGCCGTATCACTTCGATGCCATCTTCATGTGGTTCGTAGAAGATGACGTAGCGGCCCGCGGGGAAACTTCGGAGCGTGGCCCTCTCGTCGAGGTCTGATCGCACTCTGCCGGCCAAAGGATGGGCTGCGAGAAACTGATACTTGGCATCGATCTCCCCCATCACCTTGTCGACGGCTTCGGGCGCGTTGGGGATGAGGTAGACCTCGACCTCGATTCGGTCCTCCCTCGCTGCCTGTCGTTCGACTACGCTCGGCATCTCAGGGTGCCGGCTTGCTTCCCGATGCTGTGATTGCCTCCGCTCTCTTGCGCGCTTCCTCGCGCGCGCCCTCAAAATCGTAGGGTACGGTTGGGCTCTCCTTGCCTTCGCGGATCAGGTCACGAAGCTCCGCGAGCTTGAGCCTCCGAAGCTGCTCGCGTTCCTCCATGAGCCGCAGGCTGTCCCGCACGACCTCGCTCGCTGAGGCGTACCGGCCTTGATCGACGAGGCTACGCACGAGATTGCTTAGCTCGTCGGTCAGAGATACGTTGAGTTGCTGCATGGCTTCCACGGCTGGTGCCGATTGCTGTCAATAAATGGCAATCATTGATTCTGGTTCCGTTCTATTCCGTAAAGTCCAGCGTGGTGCCGTCCGGCCCCTGGATGAGTTTGAGCGTGCGGGGTTTCATCGGACCACCGTCAGGTGCCGCGAGGCCGCGAACCCATCGCTCGTGGCGCGCACCACGTACACTCCGGACGGCAGACCTGCCGTGTCGAGCGCTAGGGCGTGACGTCCGGCAGCCAGTTGCTCATCGGCGAGTTCCACCACGCGCCGACCGAGCACGTCGTAGACCGAGACCCGGACTTCGGCCGGGGCATCAAGCACGAGCGGGAGCACCACCGTCCCGTCCGACGGATTCGGGTAGGGTACCCCTAGCTCAACGTCCTGCTTTCCCAGCGCCGGCCCGTCCTCGGCGCTCACGGCGAACACTGGCTCGGCCGTCCGAAACACCCCGCCCGTCAGGCCCGCACCGCCCGTGCCCTGGTCCATCCCGATCCACAGCCGCCCCTCCGGACCCACTACCAGGTCCTCCATCTCGACCGGATTGCCCACTACCGCCTCGGCCTCGATCCGTCCCGTCCCGGCCCACGTCCGCCCCCGGTCGGCCGAGCGGTAGGCCTGCAGGTCGTCGCGCTCGTCGAGGTTGATGGCGAAGAGCAGCGAGTCGCCGGCAGCCACGAGCAGCGCGCCCACGTCCTCCGTTCCTGGGAGTTGGCCCACGCGCTGCCAAGTGATGCCGTCGGCGCTCTCCCAGACCGCGCCGAGGTCGGGGCGCACGAAGTCGTTGACGAGCGCGTAGAGCGTCCCGCGCCCAGGGGCCGAGCCGCCCCACGGGGCGCGCACGACCGAGGAGGCGCGGAAGGCGAACGTTCCGAGGAGGTTCGTCGCCCGCCACGAGTGCCCGTCGTCCTCGGAGTAGGCCAGCCCGCCGTTGCCGCCGGCCACCACCACCCCGCCCGCCTGCGCCGCCGAGGGCGGCAGCGCCGCGAACGTGATCGGCAGGAAGCGCGTGCCGAGACTCGGGGCCATGTCGATGGCCGCCCACGTCACCCCATCGTCGGCCGAGCGCGCGACGGTGTCCTCGGGGTCGCCGTCGAGGCCGGTGACGAGGGCACCGGCCGGGGTGTAGACCGGGGCGACGTAGCCGCCGTCGAGGACGTAGGCCCAGGTCTGCCCCCCGTCGGTCGAGCGCTGAAGGCTGCCGCCGCTGCCAGCCAGCAGCGTGCCCTCGCGCGAGACGAAGATGCTCCTGCTGGCGCGGAGAGTGGGGTAGTCGGCGAGAAGCGTCCAGTCGGTCTCGCCGGAGCGGATCACGAAGAGGCCGTCGTCGCCGTTGGCGTAGACCGCCGGGGCGAGGCCGTCGCCCAACCCTGCGGCGAAGAGGCCCCGTGCCTCCAGTAGCTGCCCGACAAGCTCCCAGGCGAGCGAGTCCGGCGCGGCGGAAGCCACCGCCGACTGCGCGCGCACGGGTGGAGGCAGCACTAGCGCAACCGCCACCAGCAGAGCCACCACCCAATGCAGCCGCTTTGTCGGACTACCATTCATCGGACTACCGTCAGGCGCTGCGTCAGGGCGCGGCCCGTGCTGACGCTCGCCCGCACAACGTAGACCCCCGCCGGGAGCACCGCCGCGTCGAGGATGAGCGCGTGGTGCCCCGCGGTCACAGGTCCGTCGTGGAGGAGTGCCACGCGGCGCCCGAGCACGTCGAAGACCGCCACGCGCGCCTCGGCCGCCTCGCCCAGCACCAGCGGCACCGTCACACGCCCCGACGACGGGTTCGGGTACGCCGGGTACAACGCTGTCTCGGCTCGCGCCGATCCCGCACGGTGCCACGGGCTGCTCGTGCCGTCAGCAACCGCACCGCGCCCGCCGCCGTCGCCCGTGCCCAGCCGGACGGCGTGCTCGCGCTGCATCATCGCCGTCGCCTCGTGCTCGGGCCACGCCGCCACAGCCGCATCAAGGGCCGCCGCCGCTGCCTCTACGTCTCCGGCCTCTAGGGTCTGGCGGTGGAGCGCTGCCCACCCGAACAGGGCGTGCTCCGTCCCGGCGTACTCCGCCGTCAGCGCCGACGCCGATGCGCCTGCACCCTCGGTGTTACCTTCGGCGCGCTGAACCTCCACGAGCGCCGAGAGCGCCCACGGCCGCTCGCTCTCGCCCTGGCTCCGCTCGTGCAGAAACGCCGCCAAGCCTTCCGAGGGGCCGCGCCGTGCCAGCCGCGTGAGCGCCGCGTAGGCGCGCACTGCCTCTTCCGGCGTCGCTGCCGTCTCTACCGCGCTCGCGAGGAGACCGAAGGCGGCCTCGGTCTGCCCGGTATCGGCTAGGTGGAGTGCCTCCCACACCAGCACCGGCACCTGTTCGGGGCCTTCCAGCTCGATGAGCGACGGGCCCCTAGCGAGGGACGAGGTCCCAGCGGAGAACGAGCCCCGGCTGCTCTGAGTGAGATTACAGATGCCCCCGGGAACGGTGAGGAACGGCTGGTAGGTGTAGCTGCTCGACGCGTCGGTGTCTACGAAGGCGAGGTTCGGCCCCGAGGCGCTGCCCCAGTAGTTGCACCGCGCCCGCACGTCGGAGTCGGTGCGGGCCTTGGCGTGCAGCTCGCTCCCGGTGCGGAGAAAGTTGTTCTGCTCGAAGCGCCCGTTCTGCCCCGCCGCGATGTCAGCGTAGTAGGTAGCCAGGAGCGTGCCGACCGCGTTGTCGGCGAGGTCGTTGTTCTGGGATGGGGCGGGGTAGGGGCCGGAGTAGAAGCCGAAGGAGACACCGCCGTAGTAGACGGCCTCCGCGCCGTACTCCGCATTGTCCTCGACAGCACTGTCGTAAAGGAAAATGTCGGCCAGCGTCGCCTTCACCCCGCCGCCCATGTTATTCCTGACGAAGCTGTTCTCGATGAACACGCGGGCGTTGCTCGTGGCGTAGACCCCGTCGCCTTCGTGGTCGAACACCTCGCTCTCGTTGATTATCCAGACGAGCGATTTCCCTCCCGAGGCGAAGATGCCGCTGGCGGTCAACCCGAGCGGACTGCCAACGACGCGGGAGTTGTCGAGGGTGAAGTCGCCGTAGGCCCGGACCGCCGCGCCGCCGTAGCTCTGCACGTCCTCGACTAGGGAGCCGGCGCGCAGCGCCGCCGTGCCGCTAGCCGCCACCTCCAGCCCTTTCCACCCTTGGGCGGGATCGGTAGCGCTAAACGTTGTGCCGTCAGTGTTCAGGGTGCCCTCGACGACGAGCCGCGCGTCTGGCACGAACGAGACCGTGACATCTTCGACGTCCCACGTCTCGCCCGCCGGGATCACGAGGTCGGCTCGCGGTCGTCCACCGTGGGTTTCGAGCGCGCGTTTAAGTGCCTCGAAGGCGTTCGCACGGCCATAGCCGGTGTACCGGTTCCAGCTAACCGTTTCGCCCGTCGTGGGGTCTGTGGTAAAGAAGGTATCGGGGTGATCTACTTGATCGACTTTCTCTGCGGAGCGGGTAATGATCCGATAGACCTCGCCTACGGTAAGGGTCGGATTGACGGCGAACAACAGCGCGGCTTCTGCGGCTACGAGCGGGGCAGCCTAAGAGGTCCCGTCCGCCACAGCCGTCGCAGGGGTAAACGGCACCCTCTCCCCGTTCCCGGTTGAGAACAGGAGGGTAATGTCTTTCCCGGGCGCTGCCACATCGATGAACGCATCGTCGGGGTTCTTGATGGGGTTGGCCCCGGGGCTGTAGACGTAGCCGTCCACGAACTCATCGTTTTGGTCGGTTGCGCTCACGGCGATGACCTGGGCACCTAGCCCAAGTGCCGGGAAGTTGAACGCCGCCGGATAGTAAACCCGTGCGCAGTTGCCTCCTACGCACTCTCTGGAGTTTCCCGTAGAGGCGACAACGACGATCCCCATGGTAATGAGGTCTCTGACCGCGTTCTCATCGCTCGTTTCGGAGTAGCCAGGCTTTTCGTAGACCCAACTGGCGTTGACGACGTCATTGTTGAAGGCCGGGCTCCCAGGGTCGTCCACAGCGTTTACGATGCGCGGGAGCGCGTCGTTTATACCGAAGCTGTAGAGATTGACATTCCACCCGAGGCTCGCCACGTATTGCCCGTTGTCCGTCTCGGCTCTTAGAGGCTGACTATGAACGTGGGGCCAAGCGGTTGAGCAGGAGCCGCGTCAGCGCGAGGTAGATGAACGCCTCGACCGTCCGCGCGAGACGCTCGAAGTCGAGCACCAGCCGGCGGTACCGCTTCAGCCAGGCGAACGTCCGCTCGACGACCCACCGGCGCGGGATCGGCGCGAACGGCCCCTTCTGCTGGCTCACGACTTCGAAGTCGATCTCCTTCTCGGCGGCGTGGTCGGCGAGCGGGCCGCTCACATAGGCCCCGTCGGCCCACAGCTTCTTCAGCCGCGGGCTCCGCTCGGCCGCCGCGTCGATGAGGTCGTAGGCCGCTGCCTTGTCGTTGGCTGAGGCGACGGTGACCCTGACCGAGATCGGGAGCCCCTCGGTGTCGACGCACAGGTGCTGCTTGCGACCGACGACTTTCTTGTTCGGGTCCTTCCCCCGCTCGGCGGCCTCGGGCGCAGCCTGGACGCTCCGGCTGTCGACGGACCCGGCCGACGGGTCCTCGTCGCGCCCGTTCTCCCGACGCCACCGGCGGTGGAGCGCCTCGTAGACCGAGGCGAGGGTGCCGTCGTCGCGCCACCGCTCGAAATAGGCGTAGACCGTCTTGTGGTTGGGGAAGTCGCGCGGGAGGTCGCGCCATGTGCAGGCGTTCTTGGCTTGGTAGAAGATGGCGTCAAGGACGCGGCGGCGGTCGACGGTCGGTCGGCGACCGCGCGGGCGGGGCGGGGGCAGCAGCGGGGCGACGATGGCCCACTGGGCGTCGGTGAGGTCTGTCGAGTACGGCCTGTGTGCCATGCGTGCGATCGGTCGAGGGGGACGGGCTCAACGTCCCATCACACTCCATTCGTAGTCAGCCTCTTACTACTCCTGCTGCGGCATAACCATGCTGGAGCACAGGGTCGTACGGAGGGCCATTGTAGTCGAAGCATTCTACGATCTCCAGATTGGCCTGAAGGTCAGGGTGCAACTCCGCGTCCGCTAGGTCACACCAGAAGACGTCGGAGATGGCAACGCCTACGGGGTCTGTAGGGTTAAGCCCCCGCGTGATGTCCCAGGCACGGCTAGCCTCTACCTTACCGAGACTGTACTGATTGCCGTTGTCGTACTCCGGATCGTCCGGCACGCCCAGGGGGGGCATCGAGCCTGTGAGCACCCGGACGACCGGCTCCTCCGCATACCTTACCGCAGCGAGCGCTTCGAAGTCAGCTACCACGTCGGTGACCGGAGCGGGATTGGCAAACCGAATGTAGAAGAGTTGCGAATAATCCGAGATGCTCACCGTGGCCCCGGTGCGAATGTTCGTGCGGAGCGTATCCCCCCACGCCGCGTTCGGCACCACCTTCTCAAGCGAGACCGTGCCGCAGTCATCTTCGAGATCGTCGAAGATTGCGGCGACCGCCGGGAACCCCGGTGCCACGTCGTCGGGGTTAGCCGTCCGTTGTCCCTGAGGCAGACTAAAGACCTAATCGCCGAAGTGCACCGTGATCTGCTCGGCGTAGCGGTTGCCGAACGCGTCCTCGAAGATGGGGACGGCGCTGAAGCCGTTCTGAGGCATGGTGATCGGCGTGAGCGTCTGTGCTTGCGCGTGGTTCGCCCCAACGAGGAGAGTAGTTAAAGTGAAGAGAGAGAGCTGAAGAGAGAGAGCTAAGGTTTGAGCACGCATGGGTTCTACCGGTCGGTGGTGGTTGGTAGCAAAGACGCCACACAACAGAGTACTACATTCACAGCAGGTTTGCAAATTCCTCATAAAGTAATAATCCACCGTTCGCCCATCGGGCCGCGTCGCCGCCCGCGCCGGTCGCCTCCTCTCGCCGATTCTCTAAGGTCACTCGGTAAAGTCCAGCGTGGTGCCGTCAGGTCCCTGGATGAGCTTGAGCGTGCGGAGCTTCTGCATCAGCGTGAGGGCGAGTTCGAGCTTGCGTTCGAGGTTCTCGAGCTCTTGCCGCTCGGCGGAGGCGCGCTGCTCGCGGGCGTGGGCGAGGCGCTCCTCGGCCTCGGCGTAGAGCCGGGTGATCTCGGCGAGCTTCTGCTGGTTTTCGATGGACGGGGCCTTGAGCCTGGCCTCGACGTAGCCCTGCGCCGCGCCGAGGAGCTCGCCCATGATCGCGCGCGAGGAAGGGTCCACCTGCGCGTGCGTTAGCCGCTCGACGACGTCGACGAGCGTTTGCTCGAGCTGCCCGAAGAGCGCGTCGAACAGCGCCGGGTTGCGCCCGGCGAGGTCGATCTGCAGCGGCTCGCGCCCCGATGCGCCGAGTGGGTCAGTCATTGCGGTCCTCCGCCCAAGCCGGGATGCCGCTGTCGAGGATTACCAAGCCGTCGCCGCCGAGGGCGCGGTAGAGCTCCGAGAGGAGGGCGAGCACCTCGGCCACGTCCTCCTCCGCCGCGGCCTCGTCGAAGACGATCGACAGCCTGTGCCCGGCGGACGCGGCCCGGTCGAGGAGGTAGGGCGGCTCCGGCTCGCGCACGGTCGGCGGCTCCGTTGGCTCGGTGCCGTGGAGACGCAGCACCTCGGCCCGCACCGCCTCCGCCGTCACCCCACAGCCGTCGCGGAGGACGCGGGCGGCGGCTCCCCGTTCGTCTCCGAGCACACCGAGGAGCATCCACTCGGCCCCGACGGGGTCTAGGCCCTGCTCCCCCGCTTCGTGCTCGGCGAGCGCGAGGGCGTCCTCTGCTTCAGCGGTGAGCACGAGGTCGATCTGTCCAGGGTCGGAGGGCGCGACGGCCGACTGCGGAAGTGCGGCTTCGATGTCGTGCCGGAGCCGCTGCGTGTTGACGCCGAGGCCGCGCAGGAGGCGGACGGGCGGACCGCCCTCGCGCAGCAGCCCGAGCAGCAGGTGCTCCGTCCCGACGGCATCGTGGCCGAGGCGGGCGGCTTCGGCGCGGCTGTGCTGAAGCGCCGCACGGGCGCGCTCCGAGAAGGGCGAGGGCATCGTGGTGGGGGTGGGCTGCCGGCAGGCTACGGCCCCCGCCTGTCACCCCTCTGTCAGCGGCCTCGCGCGGCTCCTCAGAGAAGCTCTCCTCAGAGAAGCTGCATCGCCACCCACAGGACGGGCAGGATGAGGAGCGCCGCCATCAGCCACGCCATCGGCGAGACGCCCGTCCTGGGCTCGGGGAACTCGTAGCCGCACACCGGGCAGACCTCGGCCTCGGCCTCCACCGACATCGCGCACGACGGGCACTCGCGCTCAGCCACCGAGCGCCTCGACCTCGATCACGTTCACGAGCAGCCCCCACATGTGGTAGCTGTAGCGGGTGTCCGCCTCCCGGAGGCGGTAGCGCACCCGCTGCCCGTCCACCTGGTGCGCGGCGGGGAGATCGACCGGATCGTAGCCGGTCCCGTCGTCCGCGATGATCCCGTAGAAGCCGCCTTCGAGCTCGATGAACGCGACGGTGCCGGTGCCCTCGATCACGTCGCCCTCGGAGCCGAGGCCGACGAGGCCGCAGCCTGTGAGGAGCAAGCTCAGGCCGAGGCTGCAGATCAGGGTACGCATGGCGTCAAGGGATGGAGGGTAGGCGAGGACGCTAGGGAAAGGGGGCCGCCTGCGAAAGGCAAATCGTCGTCTCCGCGCTCAGTCGTCTTTCCCGTCGAGGCTCACTTCGACCTCGTTCAGCTCGACCGGGATGCCCCACTCGCCCTCGCTTCGGTCCTCGCTCAGCACGTAGCCCTCGAACTCGACCACGGCCCCTTCGTGCCAGAACAGCTCCGGCAGATTCGTCGGGCGGAAGCGGGTGCTGTCCTCGCTGCTGATGATCCCCCAGAAGCCGCCGTCTTCCTCGACGTAGACGATCGTGCCGACGTGCTCGATCTCGCCGAGCTCGCAGCCGGCGGTGGAGAGCAAGAGCAGGGCGAGCGGGGCGCGTCTCATCGGGCGGGGCGTTGGGTGAGCACGGAAGATAGCTCAGCTTCTCACTCGACGCCGTGAATCCACCCGCCCGCCACGACGTCCTCTCCGTCGTAGAGCACGACCGACTGCCCCGGCGCGATGGCCGCGCGCGGCTCGGCAAAGGCGACGCGCAGCTCGTCGTCGCCGGTCTGCCACGCGAGGGCGGGGGCCCCGGCGTCCCTGTAGCGAATCTGCGCCGTCACCGGCTGCTCGTCGAACAGGCCGGGGTGCTTGACGAAGTTGAGCTGCCGCGCCGTGAGGGTCTGCCCGAGGAGGTCCTCGCGCGGGCCGACGGTGACGGTGTTCGTCTCGGCGTCGATGCGGGTGACGTAGGCCGGGTATCCGAGTGGGAGGCGCAGCCCGCGCCGCTGCCCGACCGTGTAGAACGGGTAGCCCTCGTGCTGCCCGACGACGGTCCCGTCGCCGAGCACGAAGTCGCCGCCGGCGACCTGGGCTTCGAGGCCGGGGGCGCGGCGCTTGAGGAAGCCCCGGTAGTCGTCGTCGGGGATGAAGCAGATCTCGTAGGAGTCCGGCTTGTCGGCTACGCGGTCGAGGCCGTACTCCGCCGCCAGCGCGCGGATGCGCGGCTTAGTGAGCTCCCCGAGCGGGAAGAGGCTGCGGGCGAGGTGCTCCTGCGGCAGCCCCCACAGCGCGTAGCTCTGGTCCTTGCGCTCGTCGAGGCCGCGCGCGACGACGTACCGCCCCGACGCCGCGTCCCGGCGGACACGGGCGTAGTGGCCGGTGGCGATGAACGCGCAGCCCAGGTCGTCGGCGCGGCGGAGCAGGGCGGCCCACTTGATGTGGGTGTTGCACAAGACGCACGGGTTCGGCGTCCGCCCGGCGAGGTACTCGCTCGTGAAGCGCTCGACGACCCAGTCGCCGAACTCCTCGCGGATGTCGACGATGAAGTGCGGGAAGTCCATCGCCAGCGCGACCGAGCGGGCGTCGTTCATCGACTCCAGCGAGCAGCAGCCGACCTCTTTCCCCGGCTTGCGGGGGCCGCTCGGCGGCGGCCCGAGCGACCCCGCGTAGTCCCACGTCTTCATCGTGATGCCGACGACCTCGTAGCCCTCGTCGCGCAGCAGCGCCGCCGCGACGGACGAGTCCACGCCGCCGCTCATCGCTACCAGTACGCGTCCGTGCGTGCTCATGGGGGGTCTGCTGTCTGTGGCCGTCCGGGCGACGGGCCGTCCGGGAGAAACCGAGGGGTCAGCGACGCATGACCCGCCGCCGCGTTCCGGCCTCGCGGAATCTTGAACGGCACCGCGCCGCCGAGGCGCAGCGCCCCGGCCCGGGCCGGACCCGCGCCGAGCTATTGCCGGAAACTTCGCTTGTGAACCGGAGGGAGTGGGACGAAACTAGGTTTTCAGCCCAACCCCGCCTCGTATGCCCGCCGCCCCGACCCGGCGCGAGATCGTCGACTCGCCCAACGCTCCCGCCGCCATCGGCCCGTACAGCCAGGCTCTCCTCGCCGGCAACACGCTCTACTGCTCGGGGCAGATCGCGTTCGTCCCGGAGACGGGCGAGCTGATGCAGGGGGACATCGAGGAGGAGACGGCCCGCGTGCTCGACAACCTCGGGGCCGTCCTCCGCGCCGGGGGGATGAGCTACGACAACGTCGTCACGTGCACCGTTTTCCTCGCCGACATGAACGACTACGGGCAGGTCAACGAGGTCTACGCCCGCTACTTCAGCGAGTCGCCGCCGGCGCGCGAGGCGATCCAGGTGGCGGCGCTCCCGCGCGGGGCGCGCGTCGAAATCTCCTGCATCGCCGTCCGCTAGGGCGAAGGGCGGGGGGTCGCGGGTCTCGACGACGACGACGCTTCGAGTGCCTTTGCGCCACGCGCTGGGCGCTCAAACGGGGGGCCGGCACGGCTTAGAGCTCCCCGACTCCAGTATGGGGCTCCAGTATGAGGCGGGCAGGGCAAAATCCGCAGTCTACCGTCTGCGGCCCGCCGTCAAGAGGCACGGGTACAGGAGCACCGCTCGGCGTACGGAACGTAGCTCGCCTGCCCTGCGACCTCGACCGAGGTGTCGACCACGTCGGCTCCCGTGCGCGCGATGTGATAGGTGTCGCCGGCGGCGTTCCGGTTGAGCTAGAGCGCAAGACCGTTGCTCGTGCGCCGCCCCCCGCTTCCGCTGCCGTCGGACCGTTGAGCGCAACGAGGGGCCGGCGGCCGGGGGGTCCGCGCGCGAGCACGTGGCCGGGATGATAGTCTCAGCCTTTAGTAGAGCCGGCGGCGCTTGTTGAGGTAAGCCAGGAGCGCCGTGTTGTACGGCTCGGCGGTGTCGAGCTCGACGAAGTCCACGTTGTACTCGCGGCAGCGGCGGCGGAAGCGCTCGGCGAAGCTCTGCACGGCCTCGGCGTAGCCCGCGCGGAGCTGGGCGGGCTGGAGCGTGACCTCCTCGCCGGTCTCCATGTCGCGGAAGAGCATCGGCACGTCGGGGAACGCGAAGCGCCGCTCCGTCGCCCCGTCGAGGACGTGGAAGACGAGGACCTCGTGCCCCCGGTAGCGGAGGTGCTGGAGCGCCTTCAAGAGGTCGTCGTGCGCCGCGACGTTCTCGAACAGGTCCGTCACCACGACGACGAGCGAGCGCCGCCCCACCCGCTCGGCGACCTCGTGGAGCGCCGCCGCGGCCCCGGTCTTCGCCGACGCGCGCTGGGCGGGCGGCGCATCGACCAAGCCCTGAAGCTGGGCGAGGAGGTGGCGCAGCGCGCCCGGCGTGCTCTTCGGCGGGACGAGCGTGTGGACCGACTCGTCGAAGGCCACGAGGCCCGTGGCGTCGCGCTGGCGGACCATGAGGTAGTGCAGCCCGGCGGCGAGGTACGCGCCGTACTCGAGCTTCGAGAGCGCCGCCTCGCCTCGGTAGCGCATCGAGGTGCTCGTGTCGAGGACCACGTAGTGCCGGAGGTTGGTCTCCTCCTCGTACTGCTTGACGTAGTAGCGGTCCGTCTTGGCGAACACCTTCCAGTCGACGTGCCGCAGCTCGTCGCCGGGGTTGTAGGGCCGGTGCTCGGCGAACTCGACCGAGAAGCCGTGGTACGGGCTCCTGTGGAGGCCGGTGATGAAGCCCTCGACGATGAGGCGCGCCCGCAGCTCCATCGTGTCGAGCTGCGAGATGGTCTCGGGGTCGAGGTAGCGGAGCGAGGCGTCCATGGGCGAGTGACGAGCGACGAAGGCCGAGTGGGGAGGATACGCTTTGGCCGCACGCGCTCAACGCCGATACGGCGGGTATGATTGCGCTCGGCACCCGGCACCGGCTGTGGCTCGGACAGTGGGGGGCATCCCTCGCCCTGCTGCCGTTCTGCGTCGTCTTCGCGCTCGAGGGCGGCGGGTTCTGGCTGGGCGAGGCGCTGTGGACCGTCTTCCACGCGGCGGACCTGATCGCGCACGAGGCGGGGCACTTCTTCTTCCGCCCCTGGGGTCGGTTCCTGGAGATCGCGGGCGGGTCGATCCTCCAGCTCGCGCTCCCGGCGCTCTTCGTCTTTCAGGGGGTCGTGTGGGACCACAAGCTCGGCACCCAGCTCGCGCTGCTGTGGCTCGGGCAGAGCTTCGTCGACGTGAGCGTCTACGCCGCCGACGCGCAGGCGCGGGCGCTCCCGCTCCTCGGGGGCCTCGGCCCGGAGAGCCACGACTGGCACAACATGCTCTCGCTGCTCGGCTGCCTGGAGTGGACGCCGCTCATCGCTGGGGTGCTCTACGCCTGCGCGTTCGTGTGCTGGGCCGCGATGCTGGCTGTGCCGTGGAGAGTGGGGTGAGATCACCCGCCGTTTCGAGAGCGCATCGCGCTCAGGCACTCCCGAAACTGTTAGATCAGGGGGACGGCTTTGCGAAGTGCGGAGCGTAGCGACCGCAAGCAAAGCGGGGGGTCGTAGTTTCCGGCGATGCTGCTCTCCCCCGACGATACCGTCAAGGCCCGGCTCCTCGACGCGGCCGATCTCGACCGGACGCTGAACCGGCTCGCCCGCCAGATCGTCGAGCACCTCGACGACGACGCCGAGCCGGCGGACCGCCTCGCGCTCGTCGGGATGCAGACGCGGGGGGTCCACCTCGCCCGCCGCCTCCGCAGCAAGATCGCCGCCGCCGAGGGCCTCGACCTGCCCTTCGGGATTCTCGACGCGACGCTGTACCGCGACGACTTCCGCAAGCGCCTCCGCCAGCCCGTCGTCCACCCGACCGACATCCCGTTCGACGTGGACGACCGCCGCCTCGTGCTCGTCGACGACGTGGTCTACACCGGGCGTACGACGCGCGCCGCGCTCGACGCGCTGATGGACCTCGGCCGGCCCGCCAGCGTCCGCTTCCTCGCCCTCATCGACCGGGGCCTGCGCGAGCTCCCCGTCCGCCCCGACTTCGTCGGGCGCACGGTGCCGACGACGCCCGGCGAAGAGGTCCGCGTCCGGCTCGCCGAGGTCGGCGAGGCCGACGGCGTGTGGCTCGTCGAGCGAGCCCACGGCAACGAATAGCGAGCGACGCATGGGTGCCTCCCCCGACCGAACCGCCCCGACGATGACCGAAGAGGCCCTCGTCCCGCGTGGCTCCGGGCTCGACGCGCTCGAACACCGTCACCTGCTCGGGCTGTCGGACTACAGCGCCGACGAGATCCGGCTCATCCTGCGCACGGCGCGCGAGTTCCGCGAGGTCCTCGACCGCCGCGTCAAGCGGGTCCCGTCGCTGCGGGGCGTCACGGTGGTCAACCTCTTCTTCGAGCCCTCGACGCGGACGCGGCTCTCGTTCGAGCTCGCCGAGAAGCGGCTCTCGGCGGACGTCGTCAACTTCTCCTCGGTGGGGTCGTCGGTCTCGAAGGGCGAGACGCTCAAGGACACCGCGCGCAACATCGAGGCGATGAGGATCGACATGGTCGTCCTCCGCCACGCCTCGCCGGGGGCGGCGCACTTCCTGACGCGCTGCATCGACTCGGTCGTGCTCAACGCCGGCGACGGCGCGCACGAGCACCCCACCCAGGCGCTGCTCGACCTCTTGACGCTCGCCGACCTCGACCTGCCGCGCTTCCCCGACGCGCAGCTCCACCGGGGCGACCTCAGCGGGCTCCGCGTCTCGATCCTCGGCGACGTCGCCCACAGCCGCGTCGCGCGCTCGAACATCCACGGCCTCCGCACGCTCGGGGCCGAGGTCACGCTCTGCGGCCCGCGCACGATGCTCCCGCGCGACGTCGAGGCGATGGGCGTCCGCGTCACCGACCGGCTCGGCGAGGCGCTCGACGGCTGCGACGTGGCGATGGCGCTCCGCATCCAGCTCGAACGGCAGAAGGGCGGGGCCGGCTCGCAGGCGAGCCTCTTCCCGAGCCTCCGCGAGTACCACGAGCGCTACGGGATCAAGGAGGAGCACCTCGACCGCTACCCCGACCTGCGCATCATGCACCCCGGCCCCGTCAACCGCGGCGTCGAGCTCGCCAGCGAGGTCGTCGACTCGGACCGGTCGGTGATCCTGAGCCAGGTCACCAACGGCGTGGCCGTGCGCATGGCGTGCCTCTACCTCCTCTCGGGCGGGATTTAAGAGAGGGCGAGCGGAGGAAAGGAAGAGCGGAAGCGTCCGGGGTTTCAGCGCCGAGCCTATCTTCCGCTCTTCCCCGCCTCCGCTCTTCCCCGCCTCCGCCCTTCACCCCGTGTCCAGGCATCCTACCATCATCGTCGGTTGGCGCGAGTGGGTGGCGTTGCCGGACCTCGGCCTGCCCGCTGTCAAGGCGAAGGTGGACACCGGGGCCAAGACCTCGTCGCTCCACGCCTTCGACCTCGAGACCTTCCGCGAGGACGGGCGCGAGCGCGTCCGCTTCGCCGTCCACCCGTTGCAGAAGAACGAGGGGGTGGCCGTTCGGGCCGTCGCGGACGTCATCGACGAGCGGACGATCGTCAGCTCGAACGGGCAGGAGGAGCTGCGCATCGTGATCCGCACGCCCCTGCACCTCGGCGACGCCGTGTGGCCCGTCGAGCTCACCCTCACCGACCGCCGGGCGATGCGGCTGCGGATGCTCCTCGGCCGCCAGGCCCTCGAAGGCCGCCTCCTCGTCGACGCCAGCGCCTCCTACCTCCACGGCCGCCGCCCCCACGCGGCGGACCTCTACGACTGAGCCCCGCCCATGAACCTCGCCATCCTCTCGCGCAACCCCGAGCTCTACTCCACCCGCCGCCTCGTCGAAGCCGCCGAGGCGCGGGGGCACGACGTCCGCGTGCTCGACACGCTCCAGTGCACGATCCACCTCAGCGCGACCGGCCCCGAGCTGCACGTCGCCGGTGAGAAGATCGGGGGCCTCGACGCCGTCGTCCCGCGCATCGGCGCGTCGATCACGTTCTACGGGCTCGCCGTCGTGCGGCAGTGCGAGGCGATGAAGGTCTACTGCCTCAACGGCTCGGTCGGGATCACGCGCTCGCGGGACAAGCTCCGCGCCCACCAGCTCCTCGCCAAAGCGGGCATCGGCCTGCCCGTCACCGCCTTCGCCCACCACCCCGACGCCGTGGACGACGTGATCAAGGCCGTCGGCGGCCCGCCGCTGATCGTCAAGCTGCTCGAAGGCACGCAGGGCGTCGGCGTCGTGCTGTGCGAGACGAAGAAGGCGGCGGAGAGCGTGATCCAGGCGTTCCGAGGGCTGAGGGCCTACCTCTTGGTGCAGGAGTTCATCAAGGAGGCCGGCGGCTCGGACCTCCGCTGCCTCGTCGTCGGGGACAAGGTCGTCGCCGCGATGGAGCGCAAGGGGGCCGAGGGCGAGTTCCGAAGCAACCTCCACCGCGGCGGCTCGGCGCGCCTCGCCAAGATCACCCCGGCGGAGCGCAAGACCGCCGTGCAGGCCGTCAAGGCGCTCGGGCTCCGGGTCGCGGGCGTGGACATCCTGCGCTCGGCGCGCGGGCCGCTCGTGCTCGAAGTCAACTCGTCGCCGGGGCTCGAAGGCATCGAGACGGCGACCGGCAAGGACGTGGCGGGCCTCATCGTGCAGTTCATCGAGAAGAGCATAAAGCTGAAGACGAGCTGAGCGCGTGGGCGACCCACCCGGGCTGCCTACCTAGGGCCTCGGCAGGCGGTCTGCTGCTTTCTGAACCGGAGACGCTTCGTGTGGAGGGAGCGCAACGGAATGGAGGGAATGGGAGGAATGGAGGGAAGAGAGACAGCCCCTCTCCGTCCCTCCCTGCTCTCCACGCCGTCCCGAACCGAGAAGACCCCTTGATCCTGCCTTGTTGGCCCCTCCGGGCTTCGTCGAGAATTGACCGAGACCGGCTCTGACACCCTGTCAGAAACAAAATCGGCGGAGCGGTTGTTGATAGCTTGTTTGACCGATCCGGAGTTGTCGTTCGGGTCACACCACTCCAGTTGTCGAACCCACCGGAATCCGCGTGGACACCACCGTAGAAACCCGCCGTTACGTCAAAACCGCTCCGCACACCCGCGCTCGCCAGGCCCGTCGTGACACGCTCGACGCGATGACCGATGAGGACCTGATGCGCCAGTTCCAGGCCGGCACCGTCGAGGCGTTCAACCTCCTCGTGGACCGCTACTCGGAGCGGCTTTCTCACTACCTGTACCGCTTCACGAAGGACCGCCGCCGCGTGGAGGACCTCCTGCAGGAGACCTTCCTGCGCGTCTACCGCAACCGCCACTCGTACCGCCCCGTCGCGAAGTTCTCGACGTGGCTCTACACCATCGCCGGCAACCTCGCCCGCAGCGAGTACCGCAAGATCAAGCGGCGGCAGACGTATTCCATCCAGTCGCAGAGCCGCGATGGGGAGGAGTACGAAATGCCGCTCCCGGACGAGACGTTCTCGCCTGACAAAGAGGCCGAGCGCGCCATTCAGGACCGCCACATCCAGGCAGCGCTGAAGCAGATTCCCGAGGAGTTCCGCGAGGTGGTCGTGCTGCGCGACGTGCAGAACCTGGCCTACGAGGAGATCGCCGAGATCACGGGCCTGCCGATGGGGACGGTCAAGAGCCGGATCAACCGGGGCCGGACCAAGCTCCAGGGCCTGCTCGACGAGGTGTATTCGGTGCATCTGAACTAGACCGGCTGAACTAGACCGGCCTCGCACCCGGTCTGCGGAGGGGCTCCAGCAATGGGGCTCCTCCGTTTCTGTATCTAGGCCCCGTCACGTGAATCCGGGTCCTGGCTCGGCGAGGCCCCGGAAGGGCGCTGCGGCGTTGTCCTCCTCGCCCGATGCTACGGCATCTGGCTTGTCGGACGCCTGGCCGGGTCCCTCCAGGGTCTCTCGCTCGCTGACGGACCGACCTACGGGACAGAGCCTAGGCCCTGTGGGACTTACGGTTTGGGTCTTCCCCTCTCCAAGCGGGACCTGCGTGCGATGACAGAGGGCGTGATGTGGTATGATGACTCACCGCCATCACACCGATGAAGCCATGTCGGGGTCGAGGCGAGGGACCGGGCAGCGGCGTGACAGAAAAAGCCAAAGCGCCTTGCGTGATCCTTCCGCAAGGCGCTTCGGTTTATTCTCCAAGTGCTTCCTGTCAAGCACTTGTGCTCATTTGGGCGGTCCGGACGGGACTCGAACCCGCGACCTCCGGCGTGACAGGCCGGCGTTCTAACCAACTGAACTACCGGACCGGTTGGGGCTTTCCGCTGGGCAGCCGAGAGGCAACCGAAGCGGGCGCACAGTATACCCCAGCCGGAGAAGCCGGGGCAAGAGCGCTCGGCCTGCTCACACGATCTTTACGTGTCCGTCTGACGTGTCCGTCTGGCATGCCCATCCGGCGTGGTCTGCCCTCAACGCGAAGCGGGCTTCGGGGAGTGTCTCCCGAAGCCCGCACGCTCGCCCATCTCTAGCTAAGCCCTACGGGGTGTTGAAGTGGCACGTCTCCTGGTTGATCGTCGGGCACTGGTTGATCGAGTTGAGCCCGTCCTCGATCACGTTGCCGTCCACGTCGAACGACTGGTCGCCCGTGAAGGGGTCGCCGAGGGTAGCCGTGATCTCGGCGACGTCGCCGTACTCGGTGAGCTTGGGTGCACTGTAGGTTTTCATGCGAGGGTCCTCGTGAAGGTGGATAGAGAGTCTTGCGAGGTCCCTATGCACCAAGTCCACCAACGGGCGGGTGCGCCGGTTAGAAGCCCAGAATGGTCCGGTGGCGTTACTCGCACGCGGCTCTGAGGGGCCCTCACCCGCTGCTCCCCCTCCGCGTCTCAGAACTCCAGCGTACCACTCGGTCTCTCATGCCGGTTCTGAGAGTTTGTGCAACACGCTCGCGCGGTTCTCCTCCCCCAGACGACGCGCTCGGCGCGGCGCTGCTTCGCCGAGCCTACGGGCTCGGCTGGTGGGGTCGCTGCGCTCCCCGATCCTGCGGATTCGCGCGCCTTGAGCGCGCCCTGCTCGCTCGCTTTCGCCTTCGCCCTCCCTCCTCAAACAGGCTCTCAGAGCCGCGTGAAGTCGTTGAAGATCACGAACGCCATGAACGCCAGGAGGAGCACGAAGCCGATCTGCTGCACGACGATGCGGACCCGCACCGAGGGCTCGCGCCGGGTGATGCCTTCGTAGAGCAGGAACATCAGGTGCCCGCCGTCGAGGACGGGGATCGGGAGGATGTTGAAGACGGCGAGGGCGATCGAGAGCATCGCCACCATGAACCAGAACTGCTCCATCCCGGCGTCGGCGGCCTGCTTCGTCGCCTGCGCGATCATCACCGGGCCGCCGACGCTCTGGCGCACGTCGTCCTTGCCGGTGAAGAGCCGCCCGATGAGCCGCCCGTAGAGCACGATCCAGCTCCACGTCTCGGCGCTACCCGCCACGACTGCCTCGCCGAACCCGTACCGCTTCTGCTGGACGCCGAAGACCTGCTCGAGCAGCGGTCCGCTCGGGGGGTAGACGCCGAGGACGAAGCGCTCCGGGCCGTCGTCTTCGCCCGAGGTCCGCTCCGGCGTGAGGGTCGCTTCGTAGATCGCGGCCCCCCCACGCACCTCGGTGGGCGCAAGGCCCGCGTCGGCGCTCACGAGCGAGTCGGGGCGCGCCCAGCGGACGGGGGTAGGACGCCCCTCGGTCTCCTGGACCGCCTCCCCCATCTCGGCCCAGAACGTGACCGGGGTGCCGCCGATGGCGAGGACGCGGTCCCCCGACTGCAGGCCCGTCTCCGCCGCCGGGCCGCCGGGGATGACGTCGCCGACGAGCGCCGGGAGGGCCGTCACGCCGAAGTCGCCCTGGGCGGCGTTGAGGCGCGAGGCGAAGTCCTCGGGCGCGGTGACGGTCACGGTCTCGCCGCCGCGCTCGACGGTGAACGTCGCCCGGTCCGCCGAGAGCGCCTCGATGCCGCCCGTCGGGTCGAACGCCTCGACGGGCTCCCCGTTGACGGCCACGAGCCGGTCCCCCGTCCGCAGCCCGATCTCGGAGGCGATCGAGCCGTCGGCGACGTAGACGGCCTCGACGTTCTCGTTCGGGATGTAGGTCTCGCCGTAGGCCCACTTGAGCCCGATGAAGATGGCGAAGGCGAGGACGAAGTTGAAGACCACCCCGGCCGTGATCACGACGACCCGCTGCCAGACGGGCTTGGCGCGGAACTCCCACGGCTGCGGTTCCCGCTCGGCGAAGTCCGTGTCCATCGACTCGTCGACCATCCCGGCGATCTTGACGTAGCCGCCGAGCGGGACCGCGCCGATGCGGTACTCGGTCTCGCCGACGGTTTTGCTCACCACGCGCGGCGGGAAGCCGATGGAAAACTGGTCCACGCGCATCTTGAAGAGCTTGGCCGCGAGGAAGTGCCCGAGCTCGTGGACGAAGACCAAGATGCTGAGCGCGAGGCCGACCCAGAAGAGGTACTGGAAAATGGTGACGACGAGGTCCATCGGGCAGGCGTTTGGCAGTCAGGGGGCGGCGCACCGTGGGGCGGCGCGCCGGCGGATGCGGCGAACAGCGGGAAACCGTGGAGCCGGCCGAAAGCTCCGGCTACACCGTGAGGCTTCCGTGGAGTTCGCGCACGCGGGAGCGGGCCTCGCGGTCCACGGCCTCGAGCGCTTCGACCGAGTGCGGCGTCCCGGCGTCCGTCCTTTCGAGGGCGTGCTCGACGAGCCGGGGGATGTCGGTGAAGCTCACCCTCTCGGCGAGGAAGAGCGCGACGGCGGCCTCGTTGGCGGCGTTGAGCACGGCCGGGGCCGTGCCTCCTGCCGCGAGCGCGTCGAAGGCGAGGCGGAGGCACGGGAAGCGCCCGAGGTCCGGCTCCTCGAAGTCGAGCCGGGCGAGCTCGGCCCAGTCGATGCGGGGGTGCGGGGCGGGCCAGCGCTCGGGGAACGAGAGGGCGTACTGGATCGGGACGCGCATGTCGGGCACGCCGAGCTGCGCCTTCGCCGAGCCGTCGCGGAAGCCCACGAGCGAGTGGACGACCGACTGCGGGTGGACGAGCACCCGGAGGTGGGCCGGCTCGATGCCGAACATCCACCGCGCCTCGATCACCTCGAGCCCCTTGTTCATCATCGTCGCCGAGTCGATCGTGATCTTCGCGCCCATGTCCCAGTTCGGGTGGGCGAGGGCTTCGGCCAGGGTGATCGCGCCGAACGTCCCGGCGGCGCGCGTGCGGAACGGCCCGCCCGAGGCCGTCAGCGTCAGCGTCTCGACCGAGCCCGGCGGCTCGCCGACGAGGCACTGGAACAGCGCCGAGTGCTCGCTGTCGACCGGCAGCACGGCGGTCTCGTGCTCTCGGACCAGGTCCCGCACGAGCGACCCGGCGACGACGAGCGCCTCCTTGTTGGCGAGCGCAACGGTCTTGCCCGCCCGGACCGCCGCGAGCGTCGGCCGCAGCCCGGCGAAGCCGACGACGGCGGCGACGACCGTATCGACCGCCCCGTCCGTCGCCGCCGCCTCGAGCCCTTCGTCCCCGACGCGGACCTCGACCTCGGTGCCCGCGAGCGCCGCCCGCACCTGGGCCGCGCTCGCCTCGTCGCCGATCACCACGAACCGGGGCCGGAACGCGGCGGCCTGCTCGGCGAGCAGGGCGGCGTTGGTGTGGGCCGTGAGGGCGACGACGCGGAAGCGCTCGGGGAAGAGCCGGACGATCTCCAGCGTCTGCGTCCCGATCGAGCCGGTGGAGCCGAGGATCGTGAGACCTCGCGGGGTGCCGGCAGACGGGCGGGCGAGAGCGTCGAGACGAGGGAGCATACGAGCGGATCGTTCGGTGCGGGTTCTCTAGCTGCTCAAATGACTACTGCCCAACGACCACCGCCGAAGACCGATGACCCTTCGACAACAACCGGCGAAACTTACGCGTTGAGGCCCCATACCACAACGCCGCTCTTCGGCCCGCGCTCGCGGCTTGCCATGAACGCCTGGTTTTCCACCGCCCTACTCGCTGCCTCGATGCTGGCTGCCGCCCCCGCAGCGGCGCAGCAGAACAACGGCTGGACCGTCATCCGCCCCGGCGACGAGGACGCGGCGGCGGGCAAGTTCCGGCTCGCCGACGCCTACCTCCGCGCCGGGCAGACGGAGCGCGCCCTCGCCCTGCTCGAAGACCTCCACGCTGCCGACCCCGGCTCGTTCGCCGTCTACGACAAGCTGAAGGAAGCCTACGTCACGGCCAAGCGCTACGACGACGCGCTTCGGCTCGTCGAGGCCCGGGCCGAGCGCACGGCGCGGACCCCGAACCTCCTCGCCGAGCAGGGCCGCCTGCACTCGTTGAACGGCGACGCCGCGGCGGCCGCGGCGGCGTGGCAGGCCGCACTCGACGCCGCTCCGAGGCAGGCCTCGGCCTACCAGCAGGTCGCCGGCGCGCAGGCCGAAGCGAGGCGCTACGACGACGCCGAGGCGACCCTCGTGCAGGGCCGCGCGCGCGTCGGCGACCCGGCGCTCTACCAGGTGCAGCTCGCCGACCTGTACGGGCAGGCCGGCAAACACGAGCAGGCGTTCGAGGAGTACGCCGCCCTCCTGAGCGAGAACCCCGGGCAGATCGACTTCGTGCAGGCCCGGATCGGGCAGCTCCTGGAGCAGGACGGCGCGGACGCCGCCTTCACCGAGGCGCTCCAACGGCTGATCCGGCGCGAGCCGCTCGTCCTCCCCTACCGCGCGCTCGCCGCGTGGCTCTACGCCGAGACCGGCGACTTCAGCGCCGCGCTCGACGCCGTTCGCGCGCTCGACCGGCTGCGCGGCGAGGAGGGCCGGAGCCTCTTCGCCTTCGCCGAGTCCGCGCTCGGTGCCGAAGCCTTCGACGAGGCCCTCGCCGCCTACCAGATCATCCTCGACCGCCACGCCGATGGGCCCATCGCCCCGCTCGCGCTCCTCAGCACGGCCCTCCTCCACGAGCGCCGCGCCGAGGCCGGCGGCGAGCGCGCCTTCGACGCCGAGGGCAACCGCATCCCGGCCCCGAGCTACGACGAGGCCCTCGCCCGCTACGAGTCGTTTCTCCGGGAGTATCCGGCTCACCCGAGCCAGCCCGTCGCCCTCCGCCGCCTCGCCGGGTTGCAGAAAGACGTGTTCCGCGACTACGGCCAGGCCGAGGCGCTCCTGCGCGACGTCATCGCCCGCTACCCGGACGGCGAGGTCGCCGCCACCGCGCGGCTCGACCTCGGCGAGGTGGCGATCCTGCGCAACGACCTCGTCTCGGCGAGGGCGGCGTTCACCCACGTCGAGGAGAGCGAGCGGATCGGCGAGGCGGCGGAGCTGGCGCGGCTGGAGCTGGCCCGCCTCGCGTTCTACGAAGGGCAGTTCGAGACGGCGAAGCTGCGGACCCAGGCGATGAACCGCAACACCGCCACCGACGTGGCGAACGACGCCATCGAGCTCAAGCTGCTCGTCTCGGAAAATGCCGGCCCCGACTCGACGAACCGCCCGCTCCGCGCCTTCGCGAGGGCTCGCCTGCTCCAGCGGCAGCAGCGCCCCGCCCTCGCCCTCGAAGCCGTGGACAGCCTGCTCGCCGACGCGCCGGGGCACGCGCTCGCCGACGACGCCCACTTCCTCCGCGCGGGCCTCCTGCGCGCCCTCGGCCGCACCGACGAGGCGCTCGCCGCGCTCGACGCCTTCCCCGGCCAGTTCCCCGACAGCCACCTCGCCGACCGCGCCGTCTTCACGACGGCGGAGATTCACGAGCGCGACCTCGGCGACCCGCAAGCTGCGATGGCGGCGTACTCCGACCTCCTCGCCCGCTACCCCGGCTCCCTCCTCGCCCCCGAAGCCCGCGCCCGCATCCGCCGCCTGCGCGGCGACGGAGTGTGAGATTTGAGGAAGGGAACCTTGAAGTGACTTTACCGCGAGGGCGACAGCACCACACATTCAGCGCTGTCTCCCCTGCTCCTTCAACGCCGATCCTCCCATGAAACGCTTCGCACTGCTCTATTTGCTCGGCACCGTCTTGAGTGGATGTGACGATGCCATCCCCACCCTCTGCCCGGCCGTGGAGAATCCCGGCCTCGTCGTCGAGGTCCGCGATGCCGACAGGGGCACATTCATCGCAGAGGGTGCTGTGGCAGTGGCGCAGGACGGAGGCTATGTGGACACCCTACTCGCCGCCGCTTCCTCGGGTGACGGCACCCTTCGCAGTCTCGCCGGTGCCTACGAGCGGCCCGGCACCTACACGGTCTCCGTGAGCCGGCCAGACTATCAAACGTGGCGACGTGCCAACGTCCGCGTGTCTGAAGGAGAATGCGGCGTCCGCACCGTCGAACTCGAAGCCCTCCTCGAACGAGAGTAGCCCTCCATTCCCTCCACGCCCTCCAATCCGATTCGCCATGCGATCCTTCGGCCTGCTCGTCCTATTCCTGCTCATCCCGACCCAGGCCAGCAGCCAGGACCTCCTCCTCCCGATGGACGAGCGGCAGAGCGACCACCTCAAAGCCTACGGCGCGGTCTACTGGGCGCTCGACCGGGGGATGAACGTCGAGTGGCTGCTGAACTACCGGGGCGGGTCGTTCCTCGCCGAAGGCACGCCGGCGCTCACGCAGGAGCTGCGCATCCGCGGCGTGAGCTTCGAGCCGCTCGGTGCCGGCGAGGCGGCGCAGGTCATCGCCCAGGTCGAGAGCCCCGGCTCGAACACGAGCGTGGTGCGGCTCGAGAAGGCCCCGGAGATCGCCGTCTACGCGCCCAAGCAGAGCCTCCCGTGGGACGACGCCGTGACGCTCGCCCTGACCTACGCCGAGGTGCCCTACGAGCTGGTCTACGACGACGAGGTCCTCGACGACCAGCTCGAGGCCTACGACTGGCTCCACCTCCACCACGAGGACTTCACCGGGCAGTACGGCAAGTTCTTCGCCGCCTACCAGAACGCGGCGTGGTACCGCGAGCAGGTCCGCGAGGCCGAGGCCAGCGCCCGCACCTACGGGTTCAGCAAAGTCAGCGGCCTCAAGCTCGCCGTCGCCGAGAAGATCCGGGCCTACGTCGCCGGCGGCGGGTTCCTCTTCGCGATGTGCTCCGGCACCGACACCTTCGACATCGCGCTCGCCGCCGCCGGGCTCGACATCGTCCCGCCCGAGCTCGACGGCGACACAGTCGATCCCGACGCCCTAGGCCGGCTCGACTTTTCGCGGACGCTCGCCTTCACGGGCTTCCGCCCGAGCTTCAACGCGGTCGAGTACGAGCACTCCGACATCGACGTGACCCCGCCGCCGCAGCTTCGCAACCCGGCGGTGGACTACTTCACCCTCTTCGACTTCTCCGCCAAGTGGGACCCCGTCCCGACGATGCTGACGCAGAACCACGTCGCCACCGTCAAGGGGTTCATGGGGCAGACGACCAACTTCCGCAAGGGCCTCGTCAAGCCCGGCGTGGTGGTCCTCGCCGAGGCACCGGGGCGCGACGAGGTGCGCTACCTCTACGGCCCGCTCGGGCAGGGCTTCTTCGCCTTCTACGGCGGCCACGACCCCGAGGACTACCAGCACTTCGTCGGCGACCCGCCGACGGACCTGGCGCTCCACAAGCACTCGCCCGGCTACCGGCTGATCCTCAACAACGTGCTCTTCCCGGCGGCCAAGAAGCAGAAGCGCAAGACGTGAGCGCGCCGTAGTTTTACGGACCCCCACCTGGTGACTCCGATGGAACCCCGCCCGATTCGCGTACTGATGGCCAAGATCGGCCTGGACGGGCACGACCGGGGGGCGAAGGTGGTGGCGGCGGCCCTCCGCGATGCCGGGATAGAGGTGATCTACACGGGCCTCCGGAAGACGCCGGAGCAGGTCGTCGCCGCCGCGCTGCAGGAGGACGTGGACGTGATCGGCGTCTCGATCCTGTCGGGCGCGCACGCGACGGTCTTCCGCAAGCTGCGCGAGGGGCTCGCCGCCGAGGGCCTAGACGATGTGGTCGTGATCGGCGGCGGGGTGATCCCGGACGACGACATCCCGGAGCTCGAGGCGCTCGGCGTGGGCAAGGTGTTCACGCCGGGGACGCCGCTGGCCGAGATCGTAGCGTACCTTCGAGAGACCGTTTCGGCTCTCGACCGCAGCTGATTCGTAGCGCGCACGAGTTTCGTGGAGCGCGCACGAGCGAGGCACTCGCGGCACCGCTTTCCTGCGAACCCCTCCCTGCGTTTTACGCATCACGTCTTCCGTCCCCGTGCCTCCCCTCTACCAGCGCATCCTCCTCACCGGCGCGAACGGCCTGGTCGGCCAGGCACTCGCCGAGCGCCTCAGCGCCGACGCCGACGTGGACCTGCTGGCAACGGGCCGCGACGAGCGCCCGCGCTTCACGCAGGCGTCGTGCGGCTACACCCCGCTCGACGTCACCGACGCCGAGGCCGTGCGCCGGCTGTTCGTGGACTTCGCGCCGAGCGTCGTGATTAACTGCGCGGCGGTGACGAAGGTCGAGGACGGCGAGGCCGACCGAGAGGCGTGCTGGGCGGTGAACGTCGACGCCGTCGCCGCGCTCGGGCACCGCTGCAAGGCGCACGGCGCGCGCCTCGTCCAGCTCTCGACGGACTTCGTCTTCGACGGCACCGCCGGCCCCTACAGCGAGCGCGACCGGCCCGGCCCGGTCAACTTCTACGGGCGCTCGAAGTGGGCGAGCGAGAACGCCGTCCGCGCCGCCGGCCTCCGCCGGTGGACGATCGTCCGGACGGCCCTCGGCTTCGGCACCGGCACCGCCCTCAGCCGCTCGAACTTCGGCCTGTGGCTCAGCGAGCGCTTGCAGCGCGGCGAGCCGACCGAGGTCTGCACCGACCAGGTCCGCACGCCGACCTACGTCCCGGACCTCGCCGACGGCATCGCCCGCGCCGTCCGCCTCGGCAAGAACGGGCTCTACCACCTCGCCGGACGCGAGATCCTCTCGGTCTTCGACTTTGCCCGCCGCCTCGCCGCGCGCTTCGACTTCGACCCGGCGCTCATCACGCCGACGACGACGGACGTGCTCCACCCGGACGCCCCGCGCCCGCTCCGGACCGGCCTGCTCATCCTCAAGGCTGAGACCGAGCTGGGCTACAAGCCGCGCTCGCTCGACGACGCGCTCGACCACTTCGGGCAGCGGCTCGGGCTTCCGGTCGTTCAGTAGCCGGCGCACGGTGGGTCGGGGGTGGGCCAGGTGCCGTTCCCGGCCCGGCGGCCTCGTGGGAGTCGCCCCCACGTTCCAAGTGCCTGCGCCTCCCAAGTGCCTGCACCTCGGCCTCTTTCCCGGCGTCGCCTGGCCTCCGCCGGGGTCCTCTTCTCCGCCGCCGGGGTCCTGCGTGCTATTCGTCTTTCGCCTCGAACCGGAACGTGCTGAGGGCCCCCCCCTGGTCGGCGATGAGCAGGAGGCCGTCGTCCGAGAGCGAGTAGACCACGCGGTCGGCGGTGCCGAGGCGCGGGCCGAGGTCGAGCGTGCCGGCGCATGCCTTCTCGGTGCAGCCCTCCCCGCGCGCGAACGCGCTGAAGTCGAGCTCGTTGCTGGAGCGCCCGACCGGCCCGCTGCACGCGTTGCACGACTCGATCACGACGGCGGTCTCGCTCGTGAACGTGATCGAGGTCGGGCTCCCCCGCGTCGTGTCCCCCGGCGGGAGGACGACGTCCTGGAGCGCCCACCGCACCTCGACGAGGTCGTTGCCGAGCCCCTGATCGTCGCAGCCGGCGGCACCGAGCGCGAGGGCGAGCACGAGCAGGCGGAGGGGCATAGCGCAGGGAGCGAAGGACGGGAGGCAAAGGTAGCGTGAACATCGGCGCGCGCGCAGGCAAATCGCGGTGCCGGTGTCCACGCGTCGATATTTTGGAGGCTCTGTTCTCCGCCTCTTCGCCCCTGCGCCATGCTTGACCTCCAGACCCTCCGCGACGACCCCGAGCGCGTCCGCCAGGCCATGCGCGACAAAGGCACGGGCGACCCCGAGGCCGTAGACCGCGTGCTCGGCGTGGACGAGCGGCGGCGCGCGGCGCAGACCGACCTGCAAGAGGCGCAGACGGAACTGAACGCCTCGTCGAAGCGGATCGGGCAGCTCATGGGGCAGGGCAAGCGCGACGAGGCCCAGGCCATCATCCGGCGGACGGGCGAACTGAAGGAGCGCGTCAAAGAGCTGGAGGACGAGCCGAAGCGGCTCGAGGACGAGCAGCGCCGCCTGCTCCTCGAGATTCCGAACATTGCGCACCCGAGTGTGCCGAGGCCAGAGACGCCGGTGCCCTCCGAGGTGACCGAGGTGACACCGGAAGGCAATTGGATCGTCGCCGAGGTCGAGGGCAAGGCCGCTTTCGATTTCGAGCCGAAGCCGCACTGGGAGCTGGCCGAGCAGCACGGCCTGATCGACTTCGAGCGCGGGGCGAAGGTGACGGGCGCGGGCTTCCCATTCTACGTCGGCCAGGGTGCGCGGCTGCAACGGGCGCTCATCGGGTTCTTCCTCGACCTCGCGGGCGAGGCAGGCTACACCGAGATGCAGCCGCCGCTCGTCGTCAACGAGGCGTCGGGCGTCGGGACCGGGCAGATTCCCGACAAGGAGGCGATGATGTACGAAGTGGACCGCGAACGATCCGGCGACGGCCTCTTCCTCATTCCCACCGCCGAGGTCCCCGTCACCAACTTCTTCCGCGACGAGATCCTCGACGCCGACGTCCTGCCCATCAAATATGCCGCCTACACGCCGTGCTTCCGGCGCGAGGCCGGGAGCTACGGCAAGGACGTGCGCGGCCTCAACCGCCTCCACCAGTTCGACAAGGTCGAGCTCGTCCAGTTCGTCCGCCCGGACGAGAGCTACGACGCGCTCGAGAGCCTCCGCGAGGACGCCGAGCGGGCGGTCCGAAAGCTCGGCCTCCCGTACCGCCGCCTGCTGATGTGCACCGGCGACATGGGCCATACCCAGTCGAAGAAGTATGACCTCGAGGTGTGGAGCGCCGGGCAGAGCCGGTGGCTCGAAGTCTCGTCGGTCTCCAACTACGAGGCGTACCAGGCGCGGCGGGCGAACATCCGGTTCCGCGACGAGGAGGGGCCGGGCAAGCCGCAGTTCGTCCACACGCTCAACGGCAGCGGCCTGGCTCTGCCGCGCATCGTGGCAGCCCTGCTCGAGAACAACCAGCAGGCCGACGGCTCGGTCGCACTCCCCGAGGCGCTACGGCCCTACACCGGCTTCGAGCGGATCGGATGATCAGCCTCCATTCTCGCTGACCCAACCATCGACTACGCTATACAGGCCTCCAGCAATCTGGCGCACTAGCGAAGCCACCTCCTCGTCTCCAAAAGAGCGCGCATAGTCACTAGTCAGTAGCACGCCACCCTTCGCTGTACCCTTGTGAATTACGCTGAAGCGCTCAGGCAGGAGGGGAAACTTGATGAAGCAATGCAGTGACCGCGTTGGGGCTGACACAAAACCTTTCCAACTCCTCGAAAACTGTATCATCACAGCGTTCTCAGCTTCCCGCAGTGTCCTTTTCAAAGCTGAAGTCCCTTCCCGCTTGAACTCTCCGGTCAGCGATTTGTTTTTCGTCCCATCATGGACTAAAAGATGAGTATTTGCAATTGCAAATACTTCGTCAAATAGCGCAAGCTTGACATCGAGCCCATTGATCAGCGGTATGAACAGCTCGTCGGCTAACCGCTGCAGGTGCTCTTCCGATTTGTTCGAATCAAGGTTCTCAGCGGAGCGGAGGCGAACGGACAACAGCCGAATCTTCTTGTCCAGGTCATCCTCCTCCTCGACCTCCTCACCCTGCGCAGCGCGGACGAACAGGCGGAGGGCTTCGACTAGCCGCTCGCCGGTGAAGACCACGAACGCCTCGGTCTCGCCCGCGTCGGCCTCTTCGAGCGCGAGCAGGTAGGCTTCCCGGTCGTCGTTGCGAACCACGAGCGGAACGTAGCCCGAGCGCATGAGTAGCAGGTTCGTCAGCAGCCGCGCCATGCGCCCGTTGCCGTCGTCGAACGGGTGGATCGCCACGAAGCGGAAGTGGAAGAGCGCGGCGACAAGGAGCGGATGGGCGTCGCTCTGCCGCCGAAGCCATCGGACGAGGTCGGCCATCTTGGCCGGGGTCTCCTGTGGCGTCGCGTAGTAATGAACCTCGCCGGTGCTGGTCAGCACATTGTTCGGCATCGTCTTGTACTGCCCTGGCGTGACGGTCCGCTTGACCCGCCCCCCGCCGGGTGTCTCCGCTTCCACCTTGTAGGGTTCGGGCAGCAGCACCGTGTGCAGCTCCCGAATCATCGCCTCGGTAATCACTTCCTCGTCTCGGACCACGGCGAGGAGGTACTCGATAGCCTCGTTGTGGCCTCGGATGTCGAGGTAGTCTTTGAACGGCTTGCCCTTCGCTGTGATGCCGCGCATCAGAAAAGCGCGTGTCTCCCCGTAGGTGAGCGTGTTGCCCTCGATCGCGTTCGAGTGGTAGTTCCATTCGAGCCGGAGCTTCTGCATCACACGCCGCTTCTGCTCCCGGTCAAGCGGGCGGAGCGTATCGAGCCTCTGCTTGAGATCGTCGATATCAGACAGGATTCTGGCTAGTTCCGTCGATTCCATAGTAAAGGGGGGAGTCTAGGCCCTGTCACGTTAATCCGGGTCCTGGCTTGGCGAGGCCCCTGAAGCGCCCTGCGGCGTTGTCCTCCTCGCCCGATGCTACGGCATCTGGCTTGTCGGACGCCTGGCCGGGTCCCTCCGGGGTCTCTCGCTCGCCGACGGACCGACTTGCGTGACAGAGCCTAGAGCTTGCCCAGGACCACGGCAAAATAGGGCTGTGACCTTGCACCGGCATCCAGCAGATCCTCTAGCAGCGCATTTTACCGCGTCCCCTGCCGCGCCGATAGCCCGTGGTAGCGGCGGCCTCCGGCCGCGTAGCGCGGCGTGCCGGCTCGGTCTGCGTACGCTTCGGACGAGCCCCTTGCATTCTTGCCCGTGTTTCCTCATATTGACAGGGGCTTAGTTATATTCACGCGGGTTTTTTGTGCTTGGCCGTGGGGAACTGGTGAGCCGGCCCAGACTGTTTTCTCGTATTCGATAGGGAGAAGATGCCGCACGCCCACATCACGCCGGCGGCATTCCCTACTAGCACCTGCCTCTTATGAAGCACGCATTCGACTCTTTGCTGCAGCAGCGCCTCGCCTCGGCCCTCTTGCTCGTGTCGAGCCTCTCGGCGCTCGGCCTCGTCGGCCTGACCCTCGCCCCGGCATCGGTCGAGCCGGCGTCGGTCGAAGCGGCCCGCGTCCCGGCGCGGCTCGCCTCCGACGCGGTGGCGGCGCGGCCCGTCTTTGCGGCCCGCCCGGTCGAGACCCGGCGCATCACCGCGCCCGACGAGGCCGAGGCCCCGGTCGGCCTGCTCAGGGCGTGGCTCGGGGCCTCCGGCGGCTCGGTGCGCGGGCAGGCGCTCGTGCAGATGATCGCCGACTCGGCCCACACGGCGCTCTACGCTGAGGCCGCCGGCGACGAGGACGCGCGCTATCCGTCGGCCAACACGTGCCAGACGTGCCACCCGGACCACTACCGCGAGTGGTCGGTCTCGAGCCACGCCTACGCCCAGCTCAGCCCCGTCTTCAACGCGATGCACGGGACCATCCTCAAGCAGACCAACGGCACCAACGGCGACTTCTGCATCCGCTGCCACACCCCGGTCGGGATGAACCTCAACGAGCCCGAGTTCATGTCCAACATGGACCGGCACCCGACCTCGCGCGAGGGCATCACGTGCATCGTCTGCCACCGCGTCAAGAACGCCTACTCGAAGATCAGCGGGCGCTTCGCGATCGTCGAGGGCGACCTCCTCGACCCGGTCTTCGGGTCGCTCGGCGACGTCGAGCTCAGCCGCGTGATCGAGGACCCGGCGTTCAACGTCAACACCGAGCGCGGGCGCGCCGGGCGGTCCATCCACACCGACGCAGTCGAGTTTGAGCAGATCACCGAGTCGTCGTTCTGCGGGTCGTGCCACGACGTGAACCTCGTCAACGGCTTCCGCCTCGAGGAGGCCTTCAGCGAGTACAAGGCCACGCCCGCCTCGAGGCGCGGCGTCTCGTGCCAGGACTGCCACATGGGCAGCGTCCCCGGCGAGGACCAGGGCTACGACCAAGGGCCGGCGGCGATCGTCGGCGGCAAGGCGACGACGCCGCGCAAGCGGACCAACCACCGCTTCGCCGGGCCGGACCACTCGATCATCCACCCCGGCCTCTTCCCCCAGAACGTCCGCGCCAACGAGATCGCCACGATGCGCGAGTGGCTGACGTTCGACGTCGAGGCCGGGTGGGGCACCGACGCCTTCGAGGACGCCGTGCCCGAGGGCTACCTCTTCCCCGAGCGCTGGGCGACCGCCGACGACCGCTACGACGCGCGCGAGCTGATCCGCGAAAACCAGGAGGCCCTCGCCGAGCTCGACGAGGAGCGCTACGCCGTCCTCCGCGCCGGCTACGTCCTCGGCGACCTCGACGTGAAGCGCGCCGGGCCGGACGGCATCCGGTTCTCGGTCGAGGTCAAGAACGGCACCGACGGGCACAACGTCCCGACGGGCTTCGACGCCGAGCGCCTGGTCTTCCTCCAGGTCACCGTCACCGACACCGACGGCCGGGTCGTCTACGTCTCCGGCGACCGCGACCCCAACGGCGACGTCCGCGACGCCCACTCGCTCTACGTCCACAACGGCGAGCTCCCGCTCGACGAGGACCTGTTCAGCTTGCAGTCGAAGTTCCTGACGCGGATGATCCGGGGCGGCGAGCGCGAGCAGGTCCTGGCCGTCAACTACTCGCCCAGCCCGCTCCCCTTCCTCCGGCCCTCGACGCGCTCGACGGTCCTGCTCGGCCGGCCCGTGGCCGTGCGCAAGCACCGGGCGACGATCGCGCCGGGCGACGTGAAGCACCCCGAGTACGCCGTCAGCCGCCGCGCCCTCGAGGGCAGCCGCCCGCCGTACCGCGCCAACGTCAAGCTGATCGCGCAGATGGTGCCGGTCAACCTGATCGACGAGATCCAGGGCGTCGGGTTCGACTACTTCATGACGCCGCGCGAGGTCGCCGACGGGGTGGTCGAGGGCGCGCTCACGCTGTGGGACATCGACGTGGCGCTCAGCCCCGGTGCCCGCGTCGCTGCGACGCTTCCCGCGGGAACGGCCTCGAACGGAGGTACCCAGTGACCCGCCGCCTCTGCTCGCTCCTGCTCGTTCTCCTCCTCGGCTTGGCCGCAACCGCCCACGCGCAGCACGGGGACGACGGCGACGACGGCCACGGCGACGACGGCCACGGCGAGAGCGGCAGCCGCTTCCCCGACGAGCCGATCCCGCTCGCCGACATGCCGGACCGCCCCCGGCCGCTCATCGAGATCGGCCCGAAGTTCCTCGGCACCGGCAACATCAACCAGGGCTTTACGCTCCCGACCGGAGCCGTGTGGACGCCCGCCTTCATGGCTTTCGGCTCGCTCCGGACCGCGACGCAGGGCGCTGACAGCGGCGTCGCCGATGCGCAGTTCGGCGAGGCCGTCGCCCGGCTCGACCTCTTCGGCAACCTCTACCTGACCCAGACCGAGCGCATCCTGATCGGCTTCCGCCCGCTCGACCAGGACGGGCGCTTCACGAGCTACACGTTCCTCAACGAGGCCGGCGGTGCCCCGGTCCCCGGTGCCAATGGCGAACCGCAGGACGAGTTTCAGGAGGAGCTGAACCTCTACGTCCGCACCCTCTTCTTCGAGGGCGACCTCGCCGAGCTGTTCCCGAAGCTCGACTGGGACGACAGCAGCCCGCTCGACTACTACGTCTCGGTCGGGCGGCAGCCGCTGAGCTTCCAGGACGGGATGCTGATCAACGAGGACGCCATCGACATGGTGGGGCTGACGCGCGCCAACGTCAAGCTCGGCGGCCTGGTCAACACCCGCGTCGCGGCGGTCTTCGGCTGGGGCGACGTGAACCGGCCTCGGAACGAGATTGCCCCGAACTCGGCCTTCGCGGGCCCTAACCCCGAGGACGAGTCGGCGCTCCTCTTCGGCCTGTTCACCGAGTCGGACTCGCGCAAGCGCACCATCGAGCTCGACGGCCTCTTCATGCTGGGCGACTCGACGGGCAGCGGCGTCCACGGCGGCATCGGGGTGACGCAGCGGATCGGCGAGTACAACAACACGCTCCGCGTCGTCGGGTCGTACCCCGTCGGCGACGAGACCGAGTTCAACCGGGCGGGCGTGCTACTCCTCAACCAGTTCGGGTTCACGCCGCACCACACCCACAACTGGGCCTACCTCAACCTCTTCGGCGGGATCGGGCAGTTCCGCTCGGCGGCGCGCGGCCCGGCCACCGGCGGCCCGCTCGGGCAGGCCGGGCTGCTGTTCTCGGCGGTCGGGATCGGGCGCTTCGGCGCGGCGCTCGGGAACCAGGCCGACAAGGCGGTCGGCGGCGGGATCGGCTACCAGATGTTCTTCGGCAAGGCGCGGCGGCAGCAGCTCGTCCTCGAGGCCGGCGGTCGGTACACGTACGCCGACGACGTGGTGAAGCAGGACATCGTCGGCGGCACGGCGCAGTTCTCGCTCGCCGTCGGGCGGCGCGGCGTCGTCGTCCTCGGCGGGTTCGGGTCGTACGATCTCAACGCGAGCCAGCCCACCTTCGGGGCCCGCACCGAGCTGGTGATCCGCCTCTAGCCCTTTCGCCGCAATGGACCAAGGCAGCGCCCCCGACCGACCGGACCCGGCACCGCAGGACGCAGGCGGCGCGCCTGCCTCGCGCCGACGCTCGCCCGCTGCGGTGGGGTTCTTCGGCGTCATGCTAGGCGTCGCCCTCGTCGTGCCGCTCGTCACGTGGGCCTTCGCGCAGAGCACCCCGCCGACCCTCTCGGACTCGCCGTATCTCCGCATCGACCCCGAGAAGATCGTCCTCTCCGAGCGCGACTCGCGGGTCCCCTGCGGCGAGTGCCACAACCTCGAATACGAGGTCTGGCAGGAGACCCAGCACGCCACCGGCTTCGACGAGCTGCACCGCTCGGAGCAGGCGCAGGCGATCCTCGACCGGATGGACTTCCGGCTGTCGAAGCGCGAGAGCCTGTGCCTCAAGTGCCACTACACGGCCAACATCAAGCGCGACCAGGTGCAGGCGATCGCGGGCGTCTCGTGCGAGTCGTGCCACGGCGCGGGGCGCGACTGGGTGAACGTCCACCAGGACTACGGCGGCGCGACGCACGAGACCGAGACGCCGGAGCACGCTGCGATGCGCGTCGCCCAGAGCATCGAGGGCGGAATGCTCCGCCCGTCGTCGGACCTCTACGCGGTGGCGGCCAACTGCTTCGAGTGCCACACGGTGCCGGAGGAGAAGCTGATCAACGTCGGCGGCCACCCGAGCGGGAGCGCCTTCGACCTCGTCGAGTGGAGCGGCCAGATCAGCCACAACTTCCTCCAGGCGCAGTGGGGCGGCCCCGAGACCGACCGCGAGCGGAGCCCCGAGCGGACGCGGCTGATGTTCGTCGTCGGCAAAATGCTCGACTACGAGTACAGCATCCGCGGCGCGGCGCAGGCGACGAAGCAGGACATCTACTCGAAGGCGATGGAGCGCCGCGTCAAGACCGCCCGCCGCGACCTCGACCGGCTGCTCCGGGTCGCCGAGATTCCCGAGGTGGCGGCGATCCTGCGGATCGGGCAGGACCTCCCGATTGCGCCGGGGAACGAAGACGCCCTGCTCGCCGCCGCCGACGCCATCGGCGAGCAGGCGCAGGCGTTCGCGCAGGAGACCGACGGCGGCACCCTCGCCGCGCTCGACCCGGCCATCGCCGGCGAGAGCATCCCCGAGGCCGAAGAGCCGGACGAGGTGATCGCCGACGCAGGCGCGCTGCCGGGCGACTCGGGCGCGGCCCTGCCCGCCGTCAACCCCGGCACGGCCCCCGACGCCGACCTCGTCGCCTCCGGCCCGAGCGCTCCGGCGGCCCCGGTGGTGGCCGGCGAGAAGCGGACGCGCCCGGCGTGGTTCCCCCGGCTCAACCAGGAGACCGTCGCCCCCGGCGGCTGCGGCTGCCACGGCGACCAGCTCCGCTGGCACGACGGCGACGCCCACTACGCCTCCGCCGAGCCGATCCTCAACGAAAGCCAGCAGGCGGTGCAGATCGCCACGCTCTACGGGCTGAGCACCGCGCAGATGAAGCAGGGCAACCAGATGTGCATGAACTGCCACGGCACGGTCGTCTCCGGCGACGAGGCGTTCGAGGCGTTCGACGGGGTCGGGTGCCAGAGCTGCCACGGGCCGGCGGCGGAGTACGCGAGCGCCCACCAGAGCGGCGGCTACGACCAGGGCGCGCCGCTCGGGATGGTCCGGCTCGAACAGCCCGCCGCCCGCGCCGCCAACTGCGCCCGCTGCCACCACATCACCGACGAGCGGCTCCTCGCCTCCGGGCACGCCGACGGCACCAGCTTCCAGCTCGGGAGCCGCAACCAGGCCATCAAGCACTGGGAGGCCCCGACCCACAGCGCGGGCGACCTCAACAGCGCCTACCGCTCGGCCATCGCTTCGCGCCCCGTGCCGACGGTGCAGGTCGCCCCGCCGCCCGTCGTCGCGGCGTCGTCCGCGTCCTCCGGTGGGAGCCGGCCGGCCCGGCGCGCGGGGGGCAGCCCGGCGGCGGCCCCGCCCGCCCCGCCCCGCCCCCGCCCCGTCGCGCGGCGAGCCTCCGGCGCGGCGGCCCTCGACCTCGACCTGCCGCCGCTCCCCGCCGTCAGCGACAGCACGGCGACCGAGGACATCCTGCTCGTGATCAAGCAGCGCCTCGAGCGGATCGCCCAAGCCCTCGGCGGAGGTTGAGATGAGCGACGGCCTCTTCGACCCCTCCGGCACGGTGCTCCAGCGCCGCCAGCTCTACGAGGACCGCTGGTCCTCGTACGGCACCACCGCCGGCCTCGTCCAGCTCTCCGAACGGCCCTCGGCCCAGACCCTGCGCTCGTTCGACCTCTTCAAGGGCTTCGACGACGACCTCCTCGAGACGCTCTCGCCCGACATCTCGGTGGCGAAGTGGGAGCCGGGCGCGGTCCTCTTCGAGGAGGGCAGCTACCTCGACCTCGCGTTCTACGTCGTCGAGGGCACGGTCAGCCTCTTCCTCCAGAAGCACGCCGACACGGCGCCGCAGCCGATCTTCAACACGACCCGGATGATGACTGTCTCCGAGGGCGACGGGGCTCCGGCGCGGCGCGCGGGCGAGACCGTGTTCGACGTGCAGGTGCAGAAGGCGCAGCGCGCGAGCGACGGGGCGAACATCACCCAGCTCGCCTCAATGGACTTCGACCTCGCGCACGGCGAAAAGAAGCGGCTCGGCAAGGGCGATATTTTCGGCGAGATCGGGGCGCTCAACGGGTGGCCGCAGTCGGTGACGGCGCGGACGGCCTCGGCGTGCACGCTCGTCCAGGTCCGGCTGCCGGCGCTCCAGAAGCTCAAAAGGACGTCGAGCGAGTTCAAGGCGTGGACCGACCGGCTCTACCGCGAGCGCTCGCTCTGGCAGCAGCTCAAGACGACGCCGCTCTTCGCCGGCGTCGACGACACGTTCCTCTCGGCGCTCAGCGAAAAAGTCGCCCTCGTGTCGTGCTCGCCGGGCGAGGTCGTCGCGCCGGAGGGCGCGGCCGCCGACGCGCTCTACCTCGTCCGCTCGGGCTTCCTCAAGCTGTCGCAGTCGCTCGGCGGCGGCGACGTAGCGATGACGTACCTCAGCAAGGGCATGACGTTCGGCGAGGCCGAGCTGCTCGTCCCCGGCCTCGAAGCGTGGCGCTTCACGCTGACCTCGGTCGGCTACACCGAGCTCGTCCGCCTCGACCGGGCGGACTTCGCCGGTCTCCTCGGTCGGTACCCGGCCGTCGAGCGGAGGCTGTGGGAGGCCGCCGTGGCGCGGATCAAGGAGACCGGGGCCACGCGCCAGCTCCCGGAGCGCGCCGACCTGATCGAGTTCTCGCTCGAAAAGGGCCTCGTCCAGGGCAACAGCATTCTCGTGATGGACCTCGACGTGTGCACGCGCTGCGACGACTGCGTGCGCGGCTGCGCGAGCACCCACGGCGGGCGGCCCCGCTTCGTCCGCGAGGGCGACCGGTACGACAACTTCCTCATCGCCCGCAGCTGCTACCACTGCGAGGACCCGGTCTGCCTCATCGGCTGCCCGACCGGCGCGATCCGGCGCGCGAACGTCGGCGAGGTCGTCGAGGTGGACGACAGCCTGTGCATCGGGTGCAGCAACTGCGCCAACAAGTGCCCCTACGACGCCATCGTGATGCACGACACCGGCGAGACGTGGCCCGACACCGCCCTCCCCGCCCACCTCCGGGGGCGCGACCGCAAGGTGGCGAGCAAGTGCGACCTGTGCTACACCTCAGACGACGGGCCGGCGTGTGTGAACTCGTGCCCGCACGCGTGCGCCTTCCGGGTCTCGTCGCTCGACGAGTTCCAGCAGCTCCAGGCCGCAACCGGGGCGCAGCGATGACGACCTCCAGGCTCCACTCCTTCTCACACGCCATCCCTGCGCAGACACGCGTGTCGCAGGTGGAAATGAGGGGAGGCATTCACGAAAGAGTGCGATTCCAGGCTCCCTACCTCTCCACACGTCATCCCCGCGCAGGCGGGGATCCGCAGGAAGGCAGCAGCCGATGGGTTTCCGCCTGCGCGGGAATGTCTGTTCTTTGGGGGTCAAAGCGTCTCGGCGATGGCGTGACGGCTGTAGTGTCAAGCAACCTCTCCATTGGTCAGTACGGCCTAACAGCGACGCGCCGATGAAGAGCGTTCTTCCCAAAATGCCTGCGCTGCCGAAGCGCAAGAGGTCACCGGCACCCGCCGCCCGGCAGGACGGGGGTGTGCAAAAGTCCGCCGTCCACCAGACCAAGCGCCCCGGCGCGTCGCGGTGGGCGAACACGTGGGTGCAGTCGCCGGCGTGGTTCGGCGGGTTCTGGATCGCGGTGGCGGTGTGCCTCGCGGTCTACGCCCTCAACGCATTCGTCGGGCGGGTGCATCCGGCGAGCGCGTGGGGGCTGGGCTACGGGATCGCGGCGACGGTGCTCTTCGTGGCGGCCCTGCTCTACGCGCTCCGGCGGCGGTTGATGAAGGTGCGCGGGCTGGGCCGCTCGTGGCTCTACCTGCAAGTGCACGTCTATGGCGGGGCGCTCTTCCTGCTCCTCGTGCTGATGCACACCGGGTTCGGCTGGCCGCAGGGCGTGCTGACGTGGTGGCTCTGGGCGCTGAGCCTGTGGGTGGTCGGCAGCGGGCTGCTCGGCATCGTCCTCCAGAAGTGGCTCCCGACGCTGCTCTCGAGCGGCCTCACGACGGAGGTGCATTACGACCGGATTCCCGACCTCGTCGGCGAGATCCGACGCCGGGCCGAGGCGCTGGTTGAGAGCGCGGACTACGCCGTCCGCCGGTTCTACCGCGACGACCTCGCCCCGGCCCTTGCTGCCCCGGAGACCCGCCTGGCCTACTACCTCGGCGCGTCGGACGTGGACGGGCACGGGCGGCAGTTCAGCGCGCTCGGGGCGATGCTCCCGGCGGAGGAGCGGGCGACGCTCGCCGAGCTCCAGGAGTTGGTCCGGACGAAGCGGGAGATCGACGCGCACTACACGCTGCAACGGGCGCTGCGCGGGTGGCTCCTGCTCCACGTCCCGGTGTCGGTCGTGCTGCTCGCGCTCCTCGCGTTCCACATCTTCACGGTCTGGTACTGGTAATGGCGGCCCGCCCGAAACGCAAAGGATTCTTCAGCCGGCTCCGGCTGCCGGTGGCGAAGGAGTACGTCTATCCGTCGCCCCGCACCGGGATGTTCCTCGTCGGCGGGGTCGGTGCCCTCCTCGTGCTCGGGCTGTTCTCGGCGAACGCCTTTCTGCAGCAGGGCGCGCTCGTCTCGAACGGCCCGCTCTCGTCGAACCACGCGAGCTTCGGCGGCGACTGCCAGGCGTGCCACACCCCGTTCCAAGCCGTCACCGACGCCAAGTGCTCGGTCTGCCACGAGAAGTACGGCGACGAGGTCGGGGTCCACACCTTCGCCTCGCACTACCTCTACCGCTCGGGCGACTTCACGCGCGTCGTCCCGCAGCCGGACGAGCCCGAGTGCTTCGCCTGCCACAGCGAGCACGTCGGGCGCGACGCGCCGATCACCCAGGTCGCCGACGCCCTCTGCCTCCAGTGCCACGCCTTCGGCTCGTTCAACGAGGACCACCCCGAGTTCGACGCCGTCGCCGACAGCCTGGAGGACCCGAACCTGAAGTTCCCGCACACGCTCCACGTGAGCGAGGTCAGCGACCGCGAGGACCTGGTGGACCTCGAACAGGCGTGCCTCTACTGCCACAACGCCGACGACGAGGGCAGGAACTTCCAGCCGATCTCGTTCGAGCAGCACTGCGACGCCTGCCACCTCACGACGAGCGTCGCGACGCCGTGGCTGCCCGTCGCCTCGGGCGAGGCGGCCGGCGTGCTGACGCTGGAGTCGCTGCGGGCGGGGGGGCGGCCCGGCTCGCTGTGGACCTATTACACCAACCCCGGCGAGTTCCAGGACCGCGCCGGGACCGTACGCAAGACGCCCGTCTACCACCAGGACCGGTGGGTGATCGAAAACCTCCGGCGGCTGCGCCGGCTCCTCTACCCCTCGACCGGCCTCGCGGACCTGCTGCAGGCCTCGGGCGACGTCGACGAGCGCGACGCAGGCAAGCTCTACGCCGAGGCCCTCGCCACGCTCCGCGGCTACGCCGAGGAGCTGCGCGCCTCGCCCGACCGAGGCGTGCAGCGCGAGCTCGCCCAGGTCGAAGAGCTGCTCGCCGAGGTGGAGCGGAGGCTGCGCGACCCCTACGCCCCGCTCGACGAGACCAAGTTCGCCGTCTCCCGCGCGGGGCGCGACACGTCGCTGACCGCCGACGAGGTGCGGGCCTTCGAGCGCGTCGCCGGGCAGCTCACGCAGCCGTGCCGGCAGTGTCACGTCGTCGAGAACGCGACGATTGTCCGGGCAAAGGCCGACCAGCGCACGCTGACGCGGGCCGAGTTCGACCACAGCGCGCACATCACGACGACCCGCTGCCTCGACTGCCACAATGCCATCCCGATCCGGCAGTTCCACGCCGCCGACGCCGTGCCTCCGCCCGAGCGGGACCGCGCCGAAATCCAAAACCTGCCGTCCATCGAGACCTGCTTCACCTGCCACGACGACGGCAAGGCGGCCAACACCTGCGTCACCTGCCACCTCTTCCACCCGGACAAGTCGCAGCACTCGAACCTGCTGCTGTATCTGGAATAGGCTGCACTGATGGCCCAGTCAGGGCGAGGCACGCCTCGCCCCGGAGCCTGCCCTGAGCGCAGCCGAAGGGGGTGCCTGCTGAGAACCCGAGCCCCCTGTCTTCTGTCCCCTGTCTTCTGTCCTCCGACATGCCAGCACGCCTCTTTTGCAAGACCGGAGAGTTCGCCGGGGCCTCGTTTGAGGTCGGGCGCGAGACGACGATCGGGCGCGGGCCGGACGGCGGCGCGGGGGTGTCCTCGGACGTGATCTCCGGCCGGCACGCCCGGATTTACTTCGACGACGCCGAGGGCGGGTATTTCCTCGAAGACCTCGGCAGCCGCAACGGGACGCGGCTCGACGGCACGGAGGTCCGCGGCCCCGTCCGCCTCGGCCCCCTCCACGTCGTCACCCTCGCCGACCGGATCGACTTCATCTACCACGAGACGTATCAACCTGCCGGCGCGCCCGCCCACGCCGTCGTCGCTCCGGCCGCTGCGCCCGAGCACGCGCCGGAAGAACTGGAAGAAGAGGCGGGGAAGACGCATTTCGTTGCCGTCCCCGCCGTGGCGCTCCCGCCCGAGACGGGGGAGCAGGAAAACCTGACGATGCCCGAGGAACCCGTCACCCTGCCGCCGCTGCCCCACACGGGCCGGCTGGAGGCGGCGACGATGCTGGAGCACCCGCGCTTCGCGCTCGAAATCTCGCAGCCGGGCCGGGAGCCGCGGCGCGTCCTCCTCGTCGAGGGCGAGAACACGGTGGGGCGGGCGCTCGGCTGTGCGGTCACGCTCGAGACGGCCTCGGTCTCGCGGCAGCACGCGGTGATGAGGGTCCGCGCCGGGCGGGTCACCGTGCGCGACCTCGGCAGCCGCAACAAGACGTTCCTCCGCGGCGAGCCGGTCGCGGGCGAGGCCGAGGTCGCCCCCGACGCGGTGCTCCGCTTCGGCCTCGAGATCGAAGCCGCGCTGCGGCGCGTCTGACCCCCGACTGCGATGCCTCCCTCAGCCATGACGAACGGACACCCCGACGGCACCTCCACCGGCGACGAGTACGCCGACGGCGAGGTGCTCGACCTGCTCATCGTTGGCGGCGGGCCGGCGGGGACGGCGGCGGCGTTCCGCGCCCGCGAGCTCGGCCTGAAGGCGCTCGTCATCGACTACGACGACGTGATGAAGCGCATCCGGGACTACGCCAAGGACAAGCAGATTCTCCCCCACTTCGGCGGCGGCGACAGGATGCAGTTCCCGCAGGGCGACGCCCTCGTGGCGAAGCTGCACTTCGGCCCCATCGACAAGGACGACCTGTGCGCCGAGTGGAAAGGGCTCTACGCGGCGCACGACATCCCCTCGCAGACCGGCGTCGAGCTGACCGAGATCGAGCGCGAGGCCGACGGCGTGTGGCACGTCAAGACGTGGAACCACCGCGCGAAGGCCGAGCAGGGGTTCCGCGCCCGCCACGTTGCCCTCGCGATCGGGCGCGGCGTCCCGCGGCGCTTCGACATCCCCGGCTCGACCGACGGGATCGCCTACAAGCTCGGCGACCCGGCCCCCTACCTCGGGCACCCGGCCTGCGTGATCGGCGGCGGCACCTCGGCGGCGGAGGCCGTGATCGCGCTCTCCGAGGCCAAAGCCGCCGCCGGGGACGACTGCGCCGTCTACTGGTCCTACCGCGGCGACAAGCTGCCGAAGGTCTCGCGCGCCCTGGCCGACGTGTTCTTCAACGCCTACCTCGGCAACGGCAACATCCGCTACTATCCCGGCTCCGAGCCGGTGGCGGTCGTGACGACGCCCGAGAAGACGGAGCACCTCTCGATCCGCGTGGACCGCAAGACGCCCGAGGGCCGCCCGAGCGAGACGGTCCACCTCGAGTTCGAGAAGACGCGGTGCGTGGCCTGCATCGGCGAGGACATCCCCGAGGCCCTGCTCAACGCGCTCGGTATCTCGCTCGCCACCGGCGGGCCGAGCGGCAAGAAGCGCATGGTGGTGACGCCGCTCCTGGAGACGCAGCAGCCCAACGTCTACCTCATCGGTGACCTGCTGAGCCAGGCCTACTTCGAAACCGACGACTTCGGGGCCGACCCGGCGACGTTCCGCGAGATCAAGCACCGGGGCAACATCAAGTCCGCCCTGCGCGACGGCGTCTTCGTCGCCGAGGTGGTCCGGCAGAAGCTCGACGGGCGCGAGGTGATCGAGGTCGACCTCGACTTCACCGACGGCCCCGCCGAGCCCTCGGGTGCCGAGCCCTCGGGTGCCGAGCCCTCGGGTGCCGAGCCCCCAACGATGGCGAGGCCGCAGGGCCGGCCTGAGGAAACGGTGGCGCACGAGCGCACGGTCGAGGCGGGGTACCTCGTGCGCCTCACGGCGGGCGGGGTCGAGGAGAACGAGTTCGCGCTCACGCCGCACGGCATCACCACGATCGGCCGGAGCGGCTGCACGGTCTCCTTTCCCGAAGACACGACGCTCTCCGAGGCCCACGCCTCGGTCCTCCACGGCACCGACGGGGTCCGGCTGCGCGACGACGGCAGCACGACCGGGACGTTCCTCCACCTCCGGCCCGGGCAGCCCTACCCGCTCGCCGACGGCGACCTGCTGCGCCTCGGGCAGCACTTCCTCCGGGTCCACGCCGAGCGCGGCGGCTTCGCCTTCACCCACTATGACCGGAGCGGGCGCGCGGCCCAGCGCTACCCGCTCTCGGAGGGCACGATTGTCCTCGGCCGCCAGGCCCCGGACCTGACGCTCGACGCCGGGGACATGGTGCTCTCGCGCCGGCACGTCGCGCTGTCGCTCAAAGACGGCGCGCTCAGCGCCAAAGACCTCAACAGCCTCAACGGGACCTACCTCCGCGTCCGCGACGCGGCCCCGCTCGGGCACGGGGACGAGTTCCGCGTCGGCCAGCAGCTCTTCCGGCTGAGCGTGCAGGAGGAGGTCACGAAGTCCGGCAGCACCACCTTCCGGCTGACGCCCTTCACGCCCGGGCCGCCCGCCGAGCCGACGCACGCGCCGACGCCCGCCCGCGCCGCGCCGGCCCCCGCCTCTTCGCCGCCCGCCGACGTTTTGCCGCCCACCGCGCCCGCCGAAGTAGCGCCCGCCGGTGCCCCCTCGGTCACCTTCAAGGGCGCAGGCGAGCCCATCGCCGTGCCGCTCGGCCGGACGCTCTGCGACGCCGCCGAAGCGCAGGGCGTCGAGCTCAACGCCGAGTGCCACGCCGGGATGTGCGGCAGCGACCCCATCCGCATCGTCTCCGGCGGCGAGCACCTCAACGAGGTCGACGACGGCGAGGCCGACGCGCTCGAGGACATCTGCGGCCTCACGCCGGGCAACGGAGCCGGGCAGTGCCGCCTCGCCTGCATGGTCCGCCTCACCGGCCCCGTCGTCGTCGAGCGCGTGTGACCAAACCGGACGCGGTACCCGGCCCTTGACGCCGGCCCCGGCATGTCCTACGTTTCGTCCGTCTCTCGTCTCTAGACAGGATTCTCCACCCCTCTAGGCAGGATTCTCCACACAGGACTCCCCACCGGCGCGCGGCTGCAATGATCGGACAGGTTATCGACGGATACCAGATCATCGACGTGCTCGGGCGAGGCGGCATGGGGGTGGTCTACAAAGCGCTCGACGTTTCGCTGGAGAAGACCGTCGCGCTGAAGGCCCTCGACCCGGTGCAGGCGCAGGACGAGCAGTTCTTGGGGCGCTTCAAGGTCGAGGCCCGCACGCTCGGGCGGCTCCAGCACCCCCACATCGTCAACGTCTTCGCCTTCCGCCACGTCGATCCGCACCTGTTCATCGTGATGGAGTACGTCGACGGAGGCAACCTCGCCGACCTGATCGCCGAGCGGGGGCCGATCCCGTGGCGTGAGGCGCTGCCGCTCGTCCGGCAGAGCGTCGAGGCGATGGCGCACGCCCACCGCCTCCAGGTCGTCCACCGCGACATCAAGCCGCGCAATATCCTGCTGACCTCGGCCGGGCGGGTCAAGGTGACCGACTTCGGCCTCGCCAAGATTCAGGAGGAGACGGCCGACAACAAGGGCCTGACGCGCACCGGCTTCACCGGCGGCACCCTCTACTACATGCCCCCGGAGCAGCTCCACGGGCTGAACCGCGTAGACCACCGCGGGGACATCTACTCGCTCGGGATGACGTGCTACGAGCTGCTCGCCGGGCGCGTCCCGTTCAACAAAGAGGTCTCCCAGTACGAGATTCTCCAGTCGATCGACACCCACAGCTTCCCCTCGCTCGACGAGACGGCGACGGGCGTACCGGCCCCGCTCGCGCAGATCGTGATGCGGGCTCTCGCGCACGACCCGGCGGACCGCTTCCAGGAGATGGGCGACATGCTCGAGGCCCTCGACCACTGGACGGCGCAGGACGCGGCGGCCCCGCGGGACGCAGCCGCGTCGCAGACGACGCTGGCCGTGACGCGCCCGCTCCCTATCTCTCCGCTCAAGAAAGCCCCGGCGGACGACAAAGGCCGGGGCGATTCGAGCAGCTTGCTGAAGTCGCTCAAGGCGCTCCTGAAAACGCCGTCGGGGAGCTGGCGGGGTGCGCGGCGACCGAGCCGAGGGGTCGGGCGCGGACGCCGGCCCGGCCACGCCGGCCCCCCGGGCCGCCCCGGCGACGGCGGCCCCGCCCCGCCGCCCGCCGCCGAAGAAAGCGCAAGCGAGAAGAAACCGGAGGCCGACGCGAAGCGCCGGGAGCCCTCCACGGTGCCGCTCCCCCCTCGGACCTCCGGCACGCCCCAGACGGCCCCGGCCCCTCGCGCGGCGGCGGCCCCGCCGCCCGCCGCGCCCGGCGCCCCCCGCCTCGGGACGGGGGCGCTGGCTGGCCCTCGTGGCCGGGGCCGCCGCGCTCCTCGTCGCCGTGGTCTTCCTCCTCCGCCCTTCCCCGGACGAGGGCACCCCCGCCTCCGCCCCGGCCTCGGTCTCCGTCAACTCTGACCCCGCCGGGGCCACGGTGTACTTCGGCGGCCGGCGCATCGGCACGACGCCGCTGGCGTCCTACCAGATCGCCGAGGGCACGCACACGCTCCGGGTCGAGAAGGCCGGCTTCGCTCGGCTCGACACGGTGGTCACGCTGCGGGCGCGCACCACCCCTGCGTTCACCTTCGCGCTGGCTGAAGCGTCCGCGCCTCCGCCGGGGCTGGCGAGCGCCGGCGGGGAAACCGAAGACGCCGAGCCGGCGACGGGCGAGGAGGCTCAGCCCGCCTCGAACGGGTCGGCGGTGCTTCGGTCTTCGCCGTCCGGCGCGGCGGTCTGGCTCGACGGGCGGCGCGTCGGGACGACGCCGCACACGGTGCCGAGCCTGGAGCCCGGGGCCTACCGCTTTGTCCTCCGGCGCGACGGGTACGAGGGACCACGCCGTGCTCGCCCAGGTTCGTGCGGGGCGAGAGACGGCCGTCGCGGCCACCCTCACCCCGGCGCAGGGCACGGTCCGCGTCATCGTCCGCCCCTTCGGCAGCATCTACATCGCCGGCGACCTGAAGAAGCAGAACACGAACGCCGCCCACACCGAGACCCTCCCGGCGGGCTCCTACCGCGTGCGGGCCGAGCACCCCTCGCTGGGCACCCTGGGGAGAAGCAGATCACCGTCCTGGGCGGCGAGCAGCAAGAACGTACACTTCAACTTCAACGAGCGCTACCGCCTGCTCGTCACCTCCGACCCGCCTGAACGCCGAGGTCGTCGTGGACGGGCAGCCGACCGGGCGCTACACACCGAGCCAGCTCGAGCTGCCGCCGGGCCGCCACCAGGTCGAGGTCCGCAAAGACGGTTTCGAGATGGAGGGCCGCGCGCAGACGCTCACGCTCGAAAGCGACCGCACCGGTGCCCCCTTGCACTTTCAGCTCCGGCGTCGTTAATTGGCCCGCAGCCCCTCCCCACCCTCTTTGTCTCCTATGCCGCGCTCAGGCTTCCCCCCGTCCCGGCTCCCCGCCGGCATCCTCGTGCTCCTCCTGGCACTCGCCCTGGCCCCCATGGCCTCGGCGCAGGCCCCGAGCTGCGAGGGGAGTCTGGCCGAAGCCCAGCAGCGGTACAACAACGGGCAGTTCGAGGAGGTGATCACGCTTGCCACGGAGTGTCTGGAGAGCGAGGCGAGCACCGCCGAGGAGCGGCAGCAGGCGCACCGCCTGATCGGGCTGAGCTACATCGGCCAGGACCTCCGCGACGACGCGCGGGCGGCGGTGCGGCGGCTGATCGAGCTCGTGCCCAACTTCGAGCCGAACCCGGTGACGGACCCGCCGCAGTTCATCGAGATGATCGACGAGGTGCGGCGGGCGCAGCAGGCCGAGGCGGCGCAGGAGCCGGCGCAAGAAGCAGCGGTGCCGGAGGCGGAGGACCCGCAGGTCGCCGAGGCGATGCGCCGCGCCGAAGAGGAGCGCCTCGCCGAGGAGGCCCGGCAGGCCGAGGCCGCGCGCCGCGCTGAGGAGCAGCGCCGCGCCCAGGCCCAGCAGGAGAAAAGAGGCGGCGGCCTCACGAAGTGGCTCCTGCTCGGCGGTGCCGTCGTCGGCGGCGGCGTGCTCGCGGCGGTGCTGCTCACCGGCGGCGAGGACGGCGGCGGCGGCGGGGCCGGCGGGATTCCCACGCCGCCCGGCCCGCCCGGACGCTGAGCTCGAATCCTGATTTCCCCAGACTTAACCCACGGGCACCATGCCTAAGGCTCTCCTCCTCCACGCGCCGCGGCTTCGGCGCTTCGCGCTTCCGCTCCTGCTCGCCGCTTGGTCGGCCGGCGCTTCGGCTCAGACGGCGGGCCCTGCCACCGGCGCAGCGAAAGGCGAGACGGTCTCGGTGATGGCGCACCGGCTCCGTGTCCGAGGGGCAGCCCAAGGGGCGAACCGCCCCGGCCCCGGCGCGGACCCTCCCCGACGAGGTCGAGCCCAACGACACCCGCGTGCAGGCGCAGCCCCTCACGGGAGCCTCGCCCATCGTGGTCAGCGGGAGCGCCGAGGTGAACGACACCGGAGCCGAGTTCTACATCAACTACGACACCACCGCAGCCTACACCCCCGGCACGGACGACCGGCTCGAAGACCTCTTCCAGGTGACGACGACCGCGCCCGGACTGACGGTCACCCTGGACGGCTTCACCGCAGACCTCGACCTCTACCTGATCAACGGCGCTGGAACGCTGATCCTCGCCCAGTCCAACGCCACCGGGACGACGCCGGAGATGATCCAGCAGCCGTCGCTCGCCGCCGGCTCGTACCTGATCGCCGTTTCCATCTTCGAGCCGGCCCCGATCAACTCCGCCTCGGCGTACACCCTGACCGTAACGGCGACCACGTCCAGCGACCCCCCGCCGCCGGTCCCGACGGGCCTAACGGCGACGGGGACGAGCACCGAGGTCACCCTGTCGTGGTCCCCCGTGAGCGCCCCCGACCTCGACGGCTACCACGTCTACCGCGACACCAACCCGATCACGACCCCAGCCCCCGGCCTGCGCTTGACGAGCACGCCGCAGGACCCGACGACCTTCGCCGACGCCAACGTCACCACCGGCGTCCGCTACTACTACCGCGTCACCGCCGTCGACGATGCCGGGAACGAAAGCGCCCTCTCGAACCAAGCCGATGCGACGCCGGGCGACCCCCCGCCGCCGGTCCCGACGGGCCTGACGGCGACGGGGACGAGCACCGAGGTCACCCTGTCGTGGTCCCCCGTGAGCGCCCCCGACCTCGACGGCTACCACGTCTACCGCGACATCAACCCGTTCGTGACCCCGGCCCCCGGCTTGCGCCTGACGAGCGCCCCCCAGGACCCGGTGACCTTCGCCGACGCCAACGTCGCGCCCGGTGTGCGGTACTACTACCGCGTCACCGCCGTCGACGACGCGGGCAACGAGAGCGTGCCCTCGAACCAGGCGGAGGCCGTCATAAACACGCGGCCCACAACCCTGGAGGTGCTGCTGACACGCTCCTTCGGAGACTCCGAGGAACAGGCCAACTACCGGCTTCTCGCGCTGCCGGGCGAGGCCCGCGCCTCGCTGGCCTCGACACTCAGCGGCACCTCGGGCGAGAACTGGCGGGCGTTCCAGGAGCAGGGCGGCACCGGGGACGACCCCTCGAGCACCGTCGAGTGTGAGGGGAGCTGCTCGTTCGCGCCGGGCGAGGGCTTCTGGGTGCTCGCGGATGCGCCGTGGTCGTTCTCCGACAATTCGGTGCCCACCGCCACCCTCAGCGGCACCGCCTACTCGGTCTCGGTCCAGGCTGGGTGGAACATCATCTCGAACCCGCTCGAAGAGGGCGTTGCGTGGTCGAGCGTGCAGGCTGCCAACAACCTGGGCAGCGAACCGTTTTACCGCTGGAACCGCAGCTGGCAGCCCGAGACAGGCACCTTCCCGACGGCCTTGGGCGAGGCCTTTTATTTCTTCAGTGCCAGCGACGGCTCGCTCGTGATCCCGTTCCCGTTCCCCACCCGGCCGGCCCCGCCGCCGCCCCCCACCCTGGCCGAGCGCATCGCAGCCGCCGAGGCGACGGGAGGCAGCTTCGGGTTGACCCTCACGGCGCGCGCGGACGGCGGAGCCGCCGCCGCATCGGTCTCCGCTGAGCCGGAGGCCGCCACCGGCCCCGACGAGCACGACCGCTTCGCGCCGCCGGGCACCTTCGAGCGCGTCGGCCTCGCCGTGATCGGCGGCGCGAGCGCCTCACCCCGCAGGCTCCGCCACGAGGCCCGCCCCGCCGGTGCCGAGGGCTACCACTTCGAGCTCGACCTCACGGCTGCGCCAGGCACCGAAGTCGAGCTGCTCCCCGACTTCGTCGCGGGGTCGGCGCTCGAGGCCGTGTTGGTGAACGCGGTCTCGGAGGAGCGCCACACGCTGCACCCAGGCGTGCCGGTCCGTGTGCGCAGCGCGGCGCTCGTCTCGCGGTACACGCTGCTCGTCGGCTCCCCGGCGTTCGTCCGGGCCGGACGCACCCTGCCGGCGCAGCTAGAGATCGGGGGCTATCCCAACCCGTTCCACGCGGCGGCGACGCTCCGCTACGGCCTGACCGAGCCGAGCTCGGTGCGGCTGTCGGTCTACGACGTGCTCGGCCGGCGGGTGGCGGTGCTGCTCGACGGCGAGGAGCGCGAGCCGGGCTACCACACCGCCGTGTGGGCACCGGGCGACCTCGCCAGCGGGGTCTACGTCTACGTGTTCGAGGCCGGGGCCCGCCGCCTGACGGGCCGGGTGACGCTGGTACGCTAGCCCGGCTGCTAGGCTGAGCGCGGCTGCTTGAGCAAGTCGCGGATCTCGGTCAGGAGCTGCTGATCGGTGCTGAGCTCGGGCTTGGCCGGCTCCTCCGCCACCTCCCGCTCGGTCATCTTTTTCAGGTTGTTGATCCACTTGACGAAGAGGAACACGGCGAAGGCGACGATGAGGAACGAGATGAGCGTGTTGATGAACACGCCCCAGTTCATCGTGACGGCCCCGGCGGCCTCGGCGGCTTCGAGCGAAGCGTAGGGGCCGCCGGGGTTGCCCTCTTGCAGGACGGTGAAGATGTTGCTGAAGTCGACGCCGCCGAGGAGCAGGCCGAGCGGCGGCATGAGGATGCCCTCGACGAGCGCGGTGACGATCGTCCCGAAAGCCGCACCGATGATGATGCCGACGGCCATATCGACGACGCTACCCTTGACGGCGAACTCCTTGAACTCGTTCCACATGGCGAGAGAGGGGGCTGGGGTGAAGTCCAACGCGCAGTTGGGCGGCGCGTGCGAACCGGCAAGGTATGGACGGCCCCGCATTGGGTGAGCGACGTTTCGCTTCCTCTCCCCGTTTGCTCTCCGGTCGTGTCGTGCTGGCGGGCGATAGTCTGGGTCTATTCGCCGCGTGCTTTGCTCGTCGGCGGCTCAGCCCGAAACTGGACTCAGCCCGAGTCCCACCCCGGGACCTGACGCTCCTTTCGCAGCCGTCTGCACGCCCGCACCTGTATGGATCGCCGTCGCTTTCTCGCTCTCGCGCCCGAGGTCACGTCCCCGGCGTCTGCTGCGCCGCCCGTCACCTCCGGCCTGGAGCCGTTCGTGCCGAGCGCATCGGCCCGGTGGGACGAACGCCGGGCGGGGCACCTCGTCCGCCGCCTCGCCTTCGGCGTGGCCGTGCCGGACCTCAACGAGGCGCTCTTCCGCACGCCGTCGGAGGCCGTCACCTTCTTCGTCCAACAGGCCCTCGACCGCCCGCTCCCGGACACGCCGCCGTGGTACGACTCCCACCCGAGCGGCGGGAGCGAGAATACCGAGTGGCTCTACGAGTGGCAGGAGGGCTGGTACGCCGAGATGCGGGCCGGCGGCCTCCGCGAGAAGATGACGCTCTTCTGGCACGACCACTTCGCCACCGAGTCGAACGTCTACGGCCTCGCGCCCTACGCCTACCAGTACCTCACGCACCTCCGCACGCACGCCCTCGGCAGCTTCCGCGACCTCCTCGACGGTGCCGGGACGCTCCCGGCGATGCTGATCTACCTCGACGGGCGCTCGAACGCCGCCGGCGACCCGAACGAGAACTACGCCCGCGAGCTGTGCGAGCTCTTCACGATGGGCATCGGGCACTACTCGCAGCAGGATGTCGCCGAGCTCGCCCGCGCGCTCACCGGCTGGCGCATCAACGCTTCGGCGCTCTCGTCGTACTTCGACGCGTCGCGCCACGACGACGGCGAGAAGACCATCTTCGGGCAGACGGGCCGGTGGGGCTACGACGACGTGCTCGACCTCATCTTCGCGCAGCGCTCGCTCGAGACCGCGCGCCGCCTGTGCCGCAAGCTCTACGCGTGGTTCGTCTACGGCGTCCCGCACGATGCGATCGTCAATCAGCTTGCCGACGAGCTGATCGCGGGCGGGTGGCAGATCGCGCCGGTCCTCCAGCGCTTGCTCTCGAGCGCGCACTTCTTCGACGAGGCGTTCATCGGGGCTCGGATCAAAGACCCGAGCGAGTTCCTCGTCGGCCTGGTCCGCGAGCTGGGGATCCAGCCGTCGGGCGGCCTCTGGTCCCGCTTCCGCGAGCTGGGCTTCACGCTGGGGCAGGAGCTGCTCAACCCGCCGAACGTCGCGGGCTGGACCGGCTACCGGGCGTGGATCACGACGGGCACCGTCCCCGAGCGGCAGATCGTCACGAGCCGCGCGCTCTTCGGCGGCGGCCCCTTCGACGAGTATGACCCGCTCCCGCTCCTCGAGCAGATCACCGACGCGACGAACGTCTACTCCATCGCCGACGACCTCCCGGCGTTCCTCCTCCCCGGCGCGAGCTTCAGCGCCGAGGAGCGCGACTACCACGCCGAGCTCCTCCTCGTCGGCGCGCCCTACTACGAATGGCCGTACCTCGTGCAGAGCACGCCGGAGACGGCCCGCGAGCGGCTGCGGACCCTGCTGGGCCACCTCGTCTCGCTCCCCGAGTTTCAACTGACCTAAGGGGTCTCCCGAGCTATGTGCGATCATCACCACGCGCCGCCGAGCGCCGAGGACCGAGCCATCGCCCTCGAGCACGGACGCGCCCACGACCGCGACCACGCCGCGTGGAGCCGCCGCGACTTCCTCACCCGGACGAGCGTCGCCGCCGGCGCAGCGCCGTTCCTGCTCGGCAGCCGGCAGGTGCAGGCTTTCGGGCACTCGCCGCTCCTGCAGCGCCTCGCCCGGCTCACCGGCGGGCGCTCGCTCGTGATCGTGCAGATGGCCGGCGGCAACGACGGGCTGAACACGATCGTCCCCGTCACGAACGACCGCTACTACCAAGTCCGTCCGACGATTGCGATTCCGCAGGCGCAGACCGTCGCGCTCGACGGCGACACGGGGCTCCATCCGGCGATGGCGAGCCTCGAGCCGATGTGGGGCGACGGGCAGCTCGCCGTCGTGCAGACCGTCGGGTACCCGTCGCACAACCTCTCGCACTTCCGCTCGACCGACATCTGGGCCTCGGGGAGCAGCTCCGGGGACGTGGTGCGCAGCGGGTGGACCGGGCGCTACTTCGACAGCCGGTTCCCCGACTACGCCTCCGAGCCGCCGGACTTCCCCGTCGCCATCCGCATCGGCGGCGCGACCTCGACGCTCATGCGCGGGGCAGACCTGACGATGGGGATGAGCCTCTCGAACGCGCGGCAGCTCGCCGACCTCGCCGAGGACGGCGTGGTCTACGACGAGGCGGAGGTGCCCGCCGGGGCCCACGGCGACGAGCTGGCCTTCATCCGCTCGATCTTCAACGCCTCGTTCCGCTACCGCGACGCGGTGGTCTCGGCCGCCGAGCTCGGGGTCAACCGCACCGAGTACCCGGCGGGGTCCTTCGCCGAAACCCTCGCCGTCATCGCCCGGCTCATCAAAGGCGACCTCGGCGCGCGGCTCTACGTCCTCCAGATCGGCGGGTTCGACACGCACTCGAACCAGCTCGACCGGCAGGGCGCGATCCTCGGTCGCCTCGCCGAGGGCATGAGCGCCTTCTACGCCGACCTCGCCGCCGACAGCGCCGCGGACGACGTGCTCGCGATGACCTTCTCCGAGTTCGGGCGGCGCGTCGAGCAGAACGGCTCCGCCGGGACCGACCACGGCACCGCCGCCCCGATGATGCTCTTCGGCGGCGGCGTCACCGGCGGGCTCTACGGCGACGCGCCCGACCTCCTCGACCTCGACAACGCGGGCAACCTCCGCCACTCGGTGGACTTCCGGCAGGTCTACGCGACGCTCCTCTCGCACTGGTTCGGGCTGAGCAGCAGCGAGGCCGAGCAGATTCTCTTCGACGACTTCGAGACCCTCCCGTTCGTGGCGAACCCCGTCGCGGGGGAGCCCGCCCCCGCCGCGCCGGACTTCGTGCTCGACGGCAACCACCCCAACCCGTTCCGGGGCGAGACCACGGTCCGCTTCCGCCTCGCCGAGGCCGGGCCGGTGCGCCTCCGCGTCTTCGACGTCCGGGGCCGCGCCGTCCGCACCCTCACCGACAGGCCGCTCTCGGCAGGCGCGCACGCCGTCGCCTTCGACGCCCGCGACCTCCCGAGCGGGACCTACGTCTACCGCCTCGACACCCGGCGCGGCACCGCGAGCCGCCCGATGATGCTCGTCCGCTAACCGGCCGCTCCGGCCCGCCACGATGCCCAAACTGTTGACCCTTTCGCTCTTCTTCGCCGCCCTGCTCATCGCCGGTTGCGATGCCGCCGAGCAGGACGCCGGCGACGGCCTCGGCCCCGCTGCTGAAGCGCCCGGCTACCCCGTCGTGATGGACGAGGTGTGGGGCTTCGTCGATGCGCGCGGCAGCCTCCGCGTGCAGCCCCGCTTCGACTCCGCCGACGACTTCGCCGGGGGCTTGGCCGCCGTCCGCGTCGGGCCGCTCTGGGGGTTCGTGGACGAGAGCGGTGCCGCCGTGATCGAGCCGCAGTTCGACGTGGCCGGGCGCTTCGCCGAGGGGCTGGCCCCGGTTCGCACGCTTGGCGGCTGGGGCTTCGTCGACGGGACGGGCGCGTTCGTGGTCGAGCCGCAGTTCGACACCGTGCGCGGCTTCGCCGAGGGGCGCGCGGCGGTGCGCGACGGCCTCCGCTGGGGCTACATCGACGCGGCCGGGGCCGTCGCGGTCGAGCCGCAGTTCGCGTCTGCCGGTGACTTCGCCGAGGGGCTGGCTCCCGTCGAGACGCTCGACGGCTGGGGCTATGCCGACCCGTCGGGAAACCTCGCGATCGCGGCACGCTACGGGGCGGCAGGAGGCTTCAGTGACGGGCGCGCCCCCGTGCTCATCGGCGACGACTGGGGCTACATCGACGCAGCCGGCAGCGTCCTCGTCAACCCGCGCTTCGACGCCGCCGGAGCATTCGGCGAGGGCATCGCGCCGGTGCAGATCGAGGGCCGCTTCGGGTACATCGACACGGCAGGCACCTTCGCCATCACCCCGCAGTTCGACGAAGCGGCCGAGTGCCGGCAGGGGCGCGCCGCCGTCCGCCTCGGCGGGCGCTGGAGCTACATCGACTGCGCCACCGGCCTCGTCATCACGACGCCGCGCTTCTCCGCCGCCTACCCGTTCCAGGGCATCGCCCGCGTCGAGATCGACGACCGCATCGGCTACGTAGACCGCGACGGAGCCTACGTCTGGCAGCCCACCGACTGAGCCACCCGGCAGCCTCGACCCGTGTCCTCCTGAGCGCAGACCTGCGGGACCGCAGCCGGAGCGTCTTCGGTGCTGAGCCGGCACAGACCCTTCGACCACGCCTCTCCTCGACCGTTATGAAACGCGCCTTCTGGCTTCTCCTCCTGCTCCCCCTTTGGACCGCGTGCGACTCCGTCCGCGACGACGCCGGCGGCTCCCTCGGCGGCGACGAGCGCCCGAGCCTCTTCCCGGTCGAGCGCAACGACCTCTGGGGCTACATCGACGCCGACGGACGAATCGTCGTGCAGCCCGAATACTTCGCCGCGCGCGACTTCGTCGGCGAGGTCGGGCCGGTGCGCGGGCGGCGCAACAACGCGAGCTTCTGGGGCTACATCGACGCCGAGGGCACCCTCCGCTTCGACCTTCCCGTGGACGAGGCCTTTCCGTTTGCCCAAGGGCTGGCCCGCGTCCGCGTCGGCGGGCGCTACGGGTTTGTCGACGGGCAGGGCCGCTACGCCATCAACCCGTACTTCGAGCAGGCCGACGACTTCGCCGAGGGCCGCGCTCGCGTGAGACTGAGTGGGCGCTACGGCTACATCGACCGTACCGGCACGCTCGTCATCGAGCCGACGCACCGGGAGGCCGAACGCTTTTCTGATGGCCTCGCCCTGTTCGAGGACGACGACGAGTACGGCTACCTCGACCTCGACGGGACGCCCGCGATCGAGCCGCAGTTCGACCAGGCCCGGTCGTTCTCCGACGGCCTCGCCGCCGTCAAAGTCGGCGACCGATGGGGGTTCATCGACGCCACCGGCACCTTCGTCATCGACCCCCGGTTCATCAGCGCGGGCGACTTCGGCGACGGCCTCGCACCGGTGCGGGCGGAGAATCAGTGGGAGTACGTGGACCGCGCCGGGCAGCGCGTGATCGCGCCGGGCTTTGACGAGGCCCGGGCCTTCTCCGAGGGCCGCGCCGCCGTCGCCGTGGACGGGCAGTGGGGCTTCATCGACGCGACCGGCACCTTTGTCCGGCCACCCGGCTTCGACGAGGCCGAGGCGTTTCGGGGAGGGGTCGCCCGCGTCTGGACGGGCGAGCGGATGGGCTACGTCGGGCCCGACGGGGCCTACGTCTGGCTCCCCGAGTGACGGGCTAGCCCCGGATCGTCACGCTGTCCGGGACGATGAACGCCTCCGGGAAGCGGCGGCGCACGACGGGAAGCGCCGCCTCGGCCTCGCGCCGGTACTCGAACGCGCCGAGCCGGACGCGGTAGTACGGTCGGTTGAAGTTGAGGTCAGGGTCGAGGCCGTGCGGCAGGGCGGTGGCGGCGTCGGGGTCGTTGCCGGCAACGCGCCACCACCCCGACGCGTCGTCGCGCACCTCCTCGGCTGCACCCTTGTCGGCCGATGAGAACACCTGGATGCGGTAGCCCTGCACCGTGCGCGGCACCGTGGACTCGGGGAACGTGATGACGCCCGCCATCAGGCCCTCCGGCACGTCGTGCTCGATCTCGGCACTCGCCTCCGGCGGTTCCGCGTCGTAGCCCGAGGGGTCGAAGGTTTCGTAGGCTGGGTGGCCGCGCTCGTCCGTCGAGGGCAGCGGCTCTACGACGGTCGTCTCCTGAGGACCGCTGCACGCGGCGACGCCCACGAGCACGAGCAGGAAGAAAGGCAGGCGGAAAAGCATCGGCGCGCGGGTTGAACGAGAGCGGAAGATAGAGAACCGAGGAGTGGGAAGAGCATCTTCGCTAGAGCCCCCCTCGCCTTTTCCGTCCCCTGTGCTCAGAGACTGCCTATAAACGGAGGAGGAAGGCTGAATGGAGGAAGAAGGCGAGGACGAGTGCCGGACGGCGCAGGCAAGGCACGCGAAGCAGCCGATGCCACGCATCCGCACCACGCATCGGCGATGGAGCGCAACGCCGGAGGCGGAGGCTGGAGCCGTTGGCAGCCCTTCCATTGCATTCGTAGTCAGGCACTCATACCATTTCTCTGAATTGATGAGTCTTTCCCGCGTAGGCGGGAATCCATACGGCGAGGGCGCGTGGCTCAACCCTCGCATGGTTCCCCGCCTTCGCGGGGATGACTTGACGTGGAAGAGGGCGCACAAACTCAGCGGTTTGGTATCAGTAGCCCTCGCCACCCGAGGCGCTGCCCTGCACGATGGCGACCGAGGCGCTCGCGCCGATGCGCGTCGCCCCGTGGGCGACCATCGTCCGCGCGTCTTCGAGGGACCGAATCCCGCCCGACGCCTTCACCCCCATCCGGTCGCCGACGACGCGGCGCATGAGGGCCACGTCCCCCGCGCTCGCGCCGCCGGTGGAGAACCCCGTCGAGGTCTTGACGAAGTCGGCGTCGGCGTTCTGCGCAAGCACGCACGCAACGACCTTTTCCTCGTCCGTGAGGAGGGCCGTTTCGAGGATGACCTTGACGAGCGCCCGCCCGCCCGAGGCGTAGCGCGCCGCCTCGACGACGGCGCGGATGTCGGCCTCGACCTCGTCGTAGAGCCCGCTCTTGAGGAAGCCCACGTTGAGCACCATGTCGAGCTCGTCGGCCCCGTCGCGGTAGGCTTGCTCTGCCTCGGCGGCCTTCACCGGCGACCGGCTCGCGCCGAAGGGGAACCCGAGGACAGTGCAGACGGCGGAGGCGGCATCGCGCAGCCGCTCGGCGGCGAGCGGGACGTAGCACGGGTTGACGCAGACACTCGCGAAGCAGTACGTCCGGGCCTCTTCGCAGAGCGACTTGACGTCGTCCGCCGTGGTCTCGGGCTTGAGGACCGTGTGGTCGATCATCCGGGCCATCGGCGGGGCGAGGGCGCACGCCTCCGACGCCGCTCCGTTCAGTCCTCCTGCCCGCATCCCGACGCGCGCCGCCCCGACACCGACGATCCGCTCCAGCGCTTGCTGAAGCTCGGCGCTCGACACACTGCCCGGCGTCCACCCGGCCAGCCGCCGTTCGAGTTCGCTTTTTTCCTGTTCCGTCACGTTGCCTGCTCGGGCTGATCGGGCGGCTGTGGCTCGCCTTGTGGGAGCGACCTTGCCTGCCCGCCCATCTCCAGTCGCACGATACGCTCGGTCAACCGAGATTTGAGTTCGGATACACCGGCGTTCGCCGCACTTCTCGCGCTCTCATTGACCGTGTTGATTTTTTCTTCGAGCGTGGAACGGCGCTGAAGCAGCTTGATCTGCCGGTCCCCCATCCGGTCTACCTGCTGCGCGAGGGCATCGAATCTAGCCCCCATTGTTATCAACTGCTTGAACAGATCGGATATCTCAGACATCAGCAAACAAAGGCTCCGTAGCGTCTAAACGCTGCCTTAGTTCGTCGGTGAACGAACTCATTCGGTCGTTCAACTCGGACAGAGAACTGCCAACTGCGTCGAGAGCGTCTGTGCTCAAATCGAGGTCGCTCGTGGACTCCAAGCCGGGTAGAGAGCCTCCTTGCACTTCGGCTCTAAGCTGCCGCCTGACCTCTCTGCTTATCACGTCGAGCAGTCTATCCGCCTGCACTTCATAGGTGACCCTAGCTCCGCCGCCCGTTCCCCCATCCCCCCCGGCGAGCAGATTCGTAAGGGCAAGGAACTCGTGAACAGATAGTGTTTTTTCCAGAAGGGAGCGGTCCCTCGATGCCATCTTCTGCAAGGCTTCGAGGACCCACCTAACTGTCTTCTCCTCTGCCAGAGGTTCGTCTTCAGATGAAGGGTCGATTGCCATAATCTCACCTACTGATCGTTTTCAGTGCTCTGAAGACGCCCGAAGCAGCGTGGAGTTGCCACAACCTATCCGCGTCCGACGCTCACGCACTCTCCAGTTCTTCGTCGAGGTTGTACTTGCGGCGCTTCTCCCAGAGGGTCTTCTTCGAGATGCCGAGGATGCGGGCGACTTCGGCGTAGGACGTGTCGGTCGTCGAGAGGATGTGGCGGATGTACTCGTGCTCGAGGTCTTCGAGCGAGCCGCCGCTGCGGAAGCGGAAGTAGCCGTCGGCTCCGGCGTCCTCGAAGCCCTCGGTCTTGAGGAGCACGAGGTCGCCGGCGTCGAGCGTCGCGCCGCGCGTGAAGATCATCGCGCGCTCGAGCACGTTGCGCAGCTCGCGGACGTTGCCCGGCCACGCGTGGTCGAGGAGCTTCTGCTCGGCGGCCTCGGTGAGGGTCTCGACGCTGCGCTTGAGCTCTCGGTTGAAGTGCTCGACGACCTCGCCCGCGATCAGCAGGATGTCCTTGCCGAGCATCCGCAGCGGCGGCAGCCTGAGCGAGACGATGTTGATGCGGAAGAAGAGGTCCTTGCGGAAGGTCTTCTCGGCGACGCTCTCCTCGAGGTTCGCGTTCGTCGCGCAGACGATCCGCGTGGCGACGCGGATGTCGTCGGTGCCGCCGACGCGGCGGAACGTCCGGCTCTCGAGGAACGACAGGAGCTTGGCCTGCAGCGGCATCGACATCGAGTCGATCTCGTCGAGGAAGAGCGTCCCGCCGTCGGCGATTTCGAGGAGGCCGAGCTTGCCGGCGCGCGCGTCGGTGAAGGCCCCTTTCTCGTAGCCGAAGAGCTCGGACTCGAGCAGGTTGTCCGGGAGCGCGGCGCAGTTGATCTCCATGAAGCGCCCGGCGTTCCAGTCGGAGTTGTAGTGGATCGTCTTGGCGACGAGGTTCTTGCCGGTCCCGGTCTCGCCGCGGATCAGGACGATGGTGTTCGGGATGTCCGAGAGCGTCTCGATGGTCTCGCGGACCTTCTCGATCTCGGCGCTCGTGCCGACGATCTTGTCGACGTCGTGGGCTTTCTTCTGGGCGCGCTTGATCTGCTTCAGCTCGACCTTGTCCGAGTAGAGGTCGAGCGCCTTCGAGAGCAGCGCCCGCATCTCTTCGAGGTTGACCGGCTTCTGGAGGTAGTGGAACGCCCCGAGCCGCATCGCCTCGACCGCCGTCGCCACCGACGAGTGCGCCGTCATCATGATGATCGGCAGCGTCAGGTCGCGCTCGCGGAGCGCTTCGAGAAGCTGGATGCCGGTCATCTCGGGCATCATGAGGTCCGTCAGGATGAGGTCCGGGACCGCCCCGCCGCCGAGCTTCTCGAGCATCACGACGGGGTTGACGAACGACTCGGCGTCGTAGTCGTCCCGGCGCAGCACGGTGGCGAAGAGCTCGCCGATCTTGGGGTCGTCGTCTACGATGTAGATCGTCTTTCTGCTCATCGCGAACCTGTGGAACTGGGGGCTGTGGTGGGGGCGGAGGCGGGGTCAAGATAATCCGTTTCCCTTCGTACTCATCATCTTTTCGGAACCTATCGGGGTCCGGCGATAGCTTCCCGACGTTGACAAGCTACCGTTGCTCTATCCCGCTTTAATGCGTCTCTCTCTTCTGCTTATCGGCAGCCTCGCGCTAGTCTTTACTGGCTGCGAGCCGGACGCCGGCCCGCTCCCGGCGCTCGACGCCCCGCCGCTGCACATCACGACCGTCGCCGCGCTGGACTCGCTGCCCGAGGCCGAGGTCTCCGTCAACGGGCGCGTGCTCGAGCAGGCACCGCGCGCGCGCGAGCTCGTCCTCGACGACGGCACCGGCCTCGTCCGGGTGACGATGCCCGAGACGCCGCCGAGCCTCGTCGGGCACCGGCTCTTCGTGCGCGGGGTGCTTCGTGCCGACGGCGGGCAGCCCGTGATTGAGGCCGTCGAATGGCTCTACGACTCGACAGCGGTCTCTGTCCGTTCGGACTAGGGTAGCAACCGTTCGGAGGGATCGGGTTGGCCCAGCCCGGTGGCGGCGCTATCGTTCCGTTGCGGTTGCATTCTGCGGCTGCGGGGACCGACTTCGACGGAGCGCCCCGGACCTATCGGACAGGACCTATGGAATACCTAGCTCACCATTCCGAGAACCCGCTCGAGGGCCTCATCAGCGAAGACATCTACCAGCGCCTCGTCGAGCACAACCTGCTGAGCGAGAAGGGCGTCCGCGACTTCCAGATCCGCGAGGCCTTCCGGGCGATGCGGCGGGGGGACACGCCGGCCTACGAGGCCATCGAGGCGCTCCGCGAGGAGTACCCGTACCTCCAGTTCGACACGATCCGGAAGATTGTTTACGGCCTGCGGAACAAGAAATGACCGGGCTGCTCCGTTAACGACTGTGAAGGGGGAAGGGACCAGCCGGGCCGTGAACCCGGCTGGAAAAGAAGAAGCGCGCAGAGGGTGGCATGGCACGCCCTCTGTGCGCTTCTTCGCGTCTACCCCCGATTCTCCGGGTCTACTCCCGGTGCCGCACGGCGGCGAACAGCGCGATGCCCGTCGCCACCGAGGCGTTGAGCGACTCCGCCGGGCCGCGCAGCGGGACCGAGACGAGGTAGTCGCACGTCTCGCGCACGCGGGGCCGCAGCCCCCGCCCCTCGCTCCCGACGACGAGCGCCACCGGGCGGTCCCAGTCGAGCCCCCAGACGGTCTCCTCCCCCGCCCCGTCGAGGCCGGCGACCCAGTAGCCGCGCTCCTTGAGTTGGAGGAGCGCGTCGGCGAGGTTGGTCACGCGGGCGATGGGGATGCGCGGGGCCAGGCCTGCGCTCGCCTTCAGCGTCGCCGCGCTGAGCGGGGCCTGGTTCCGGTCGGGGACGATGACGCCGGAGGCCCCCGCCGCGACCGCGCTTCGGAGGATCGCCCCGAAGTTGTGCGGGTCCGAGATTTCGTCGAGCACGACGAGCACGGGCTGCGCCGCGCGCACCGCGTCCGGCGTCGGCGCGATCCCGTGCAGCATCGCTTCGAGGTCGGCGTACTCGACGGCGGCGGCGACGGCGACGACGCCCTGGTGCGCCACGCCCGGCGCGAGGCTGTTCAGCTTCGCCTGCGGCACGAACTGCACCGGCACGCCCGCCGCTGTCGCGGCGCGGCGCACCTCTTCGACGGCCCGCGCCGGGCTGCCCTTCGTTTTCGCCAGCAGCACCTTTTCGATGCTCCGCTCGCCGCGCTCCAGCGCCTCGCGGACCGGGTTGCGCCCGGCGATGATGCCTGTCGTGTCAGCCATGTTTTGTGAGGCGAGAGAGGGAGTGTGTGGGACGTGAAGCGCAGGGGTGCGCTAGCGAGGCTTCTGCTGCCGGCTCCCCTTCGTTCTACGAGGTACGTTCTACGAGGTACGTTTTACGATTGCTTCGAGCCGGTCGTGCAGCGTCCCGACGTAGCCTTCGTGCTCAGGCTTCATCAGCACGGAGCGCAGGATGCGGGCGTGGGGCCGGTCGGCTTTCAGACCGGGGAAGCGGGCGCGGAGGGCCTCGGCGGGCACGCGGTAGAGGCTGAGGAAGAGCGGGTCGTCGGCAGCCATCGCGCGCTCGAACAGGTCGTGGCTCGCGGCGTCCACCGCCGAGAGGGTCTGCTCCCCGGTTCGTGGGAAGAACGCGACGATGTCGAGCTCGGGCGGCAGGTACAGCTCGAAGGCGTCGGACGCGCCGAGCCGGTCGGCGAGGGCGCGGGCGGCGCGGAGGCAGGCGGCGAGGCCCGGCCCCAGGCCGTCGCCGGGGCGGAGCGGGAGCGCGCGGAGCGTGAGCCACAGCGCCGCCGCCGCCGCGCCGGGGCGCGAGCATTCGAGCGAAATCTCGCCGAGGTGGAGTTCGTCCGAGGTGAAGTAGGTGTACGGCGAGTCGTGCCGGTAGAACCGGCCCACCCCAGCGTCGCGGAAGAGCACACAGCCGCAGCCGTAGGGTTGCAGCCCGTGCTTGTGCGGATCGACCACGACGGAGTCGCACGCGGCGAGGGCGCGGAACGCCTCGGCGGGGAAGCCGGCGGGGGCCTCGCCGTGGGCCAGCAGCGCGAAGAACCCGCCGTAGGCCGCGTCGGCGTGGAGGCGGACGCCGTAGCGCTCGCGCAAAGCCAGCGCCTCGTGGACCTCGTCGACGCTCCCCAGCCCCGTCGTCCCCGGCGTGAGCACGACCGTGCCGACTTGGCCCTTCCTGAGCTCGGCTTCGAGCGCGCCGAGGTCGAGGCGGCCCCGGCCGTCGGTCGGGACCGTGAGCGCGCGCAGGCCAAGGACTTCGCTCATCCGGGCGTGCGTGTAGTGCGCGTCCGCGCTGAAGGCAACCGCTTGGTCCGGGTGAAGCTGCCGCGCCACCCACAGCGCTTCGAGGTTCGCCACGGTGCCGCCGCCGGTGAGGTGGCCGAGCGTGTCGCTCGGCAGCCCGAACATCGCCGCGAGGTCGGCGACGACCTCCTTCTCCATCTGCCCCGTCGGCGGGCCGCCGTCGAGGGCGTGGTTGTTCGGGTTGATCCGCATCGCGGCAGCGTAGGCCGCGACGGCGACGGGGTGCGGCGGCTTGAGCATCTGCCCGGCGTAACGCGGGTGGAAGAACGGGTAGTTCCCCCGCAGCCGGCCGAGGTACTCCGCGAGCGCCGCGTCGAGCCGGTCGGCCTCGACAGCGGAGGCCGGGTGCCGCTCGAAGTCGCCCCACGTCGCCTCCCACTCGGCGACGCCCGCGAGCGCGCGAGCGACGAGATCGGCGGTGTCGGGGTGCACCCTCATTCGCCAAGCAGGTCGGCGAGCGTCTGCTCCAGGTTGGCCCCGCGCAGCGCCTGGCTGGAGGTGGCGAGGATCGTCCCGTCCGGCCCGACGAGGATCGGCTTGGGGATGGCCCGCACCTCGAACGCCTGCGCGAGGCCGCCGCCGAACCCGTCGCCGTTCCAGACGTGGAGCCACGGCATCGGGAAGCGGCCGGCGCGGAAGGCGTCCACCACGTCCGGCCTGTCGTCCATCGAGACCGAGAGGATTTCGAACCCGCGCCCGCCGAAGCGCTCGTAGGCCGCGTGCAGCACCGGCATTTCGCGGATGCACGGCAGGCACCACTCGGCCCAGAAGTCGACGAGGTAGACCTGCCCGAGGAGGGCCGCGCGCGAGACGAGGCCGCCGCCGCCGAGGCGCGGCACCGCGAACTCCGGCACCGGCGCGCCGACGCGAACCCGCGTGGCGTACCGTCCGAACACCCCTGCCGCGATCAAGCCCGGATCGGTCTCGAAAAAGCGGTCCGACTGCAGCAGGTCGAAGTAGACTTGGGCGCGGGCTTCGTGGCCCGCCGCGTGCGCCGTTTCGAGGCCGTGCAGCAGAACGTAGGCCTGCACGGTGGAGTCGGGGTGCTGCTCGAAGAGGGCGTGGGCGGCGGCCTGGGCGGCGGCGGAATCGGCCTGTGCGGCGAGAGCGAGGGCGCGCGAGATGAGCGGCGGCCGGTGTGCCCACAGCGGATCGCCCGGCCCGATCTCCTCGAGCGCCCGCAGCCCGAGCCCCGCGTCCTTCGCGCCGAGGTCGGTCTCGACCGCGACGTAGCTCAGCAGGTATGCCTTCCGCACGTCCGGGTCGGTCTCCCTATCAATGGCAGCAGCCAGGCGGGCGTCGTCAGCCGAGAGGTTGAACGGCGCGACGGCCTCGCCGAGCGCCGCCTGCCGGACGGCGGGCGATGCGCCCTCGGTCGCCGCGAGCGCCGCGCGGCGGGCCTCCTCGACTTCGGCGCTCTGACCATCGAGCAACTGCAAAATCTCCGCGACGCGGTCCGACTGCGCGAGGGCACCGGGCGCGAGCGCAAAGCACAACAGAAGGCCAAGTGCGAGGCGCGTCATCAGATCGCCGGGATGGTTTCGGGCGTGCGCCGCCGCGTGGTCAGCGCGAGGCCGACGCCGCCGGCGAGCACGATGAGGACCGCGAGGAACTGCGCCTGCGACAGCCCGATCCACGACAGCTCGGGGTTGAGCCGGATCGTCTCGATCAGGAAGCGCTCCACCCCGTTGAAGACGAGGTAGAGCGAGAACAGCCAGCCCGCCTCGAAGGGGTGCTTGCGCAGCGCCCACAGCACGCCGAAGAGCACGACGCCGAGCCCGAACTCGTAGAGCATCGTCGGGTAGACGCCCGTCGCGCCGACGCACGCCTCGGCGGACATCCCGTTGCGCTCCATCTTCGCCGCCGTGTCGGCCACCACGTCCACGTTGAGGATGTTGCGCGGGAACGTCTCGCTCCACAAGAAGCCGGGGAGCCAGCCGGGCTTCTCGGCCAGGTCCGAGCAGATCCCCCAGTCGCCGTCGCCGGAGAGGTAGCAGCCGATGCGCCCGATGCCGTAAGCGAGGATCAGACCGGGGGCGATGGTGTCGGCGAGGAGCGGGAAGCGGAGGCCCTTCTTCCTGCCGTAGTAGGCGATCGCGAGGCCCGCGCAGATCAGCCCGCCGTAGAACGTCAGCCCCGAGGTCGAGAACAGGATCGCGCCGGGGTTGAGGACGAAGCGCTCCCAGTAGTCGATGATGTGGAACAGCTTCGAGCCGGCCACGCCGACGACCGCCGCGATCAGCATCATCGTCCACACCAGGGCCGACGGGCTCGCCTTGACCGTCCGCGCGCGCCCGCCCTTGCCCGGCTCCTTGACCTCGACCGCCGGGAGCCGGCCGGCGGCGTACATCCGGTCGAGCTCGCGCCGCGTCAGCCACGTCGCCGTCAGGATGGCGACGGCCACCATCAGCCCGAACGAGAACAGCGGGATCGGGAACTCGACCCCGAAGAGGTCCCGGAAGAGGTCGGTGATGCGAGGGTACATGCCAGCGACGAGTTACGAGCGACGAGAGACGAATGATACGGGCGGGCCGTAGAACGCCGGATGCCGAGAAGTCATTTCACTCGCCGCCCGACTCCTGACTCTCGGCGCTCGACAGGGCTCCGGCGAGGTCGTCGAACGGGACGCTCCGCTGCTCGCCGGTCTCCATGTCCTTGACCTGCGCCGCCTGCGCCGCGAGCTCGTCCTTGCCGACGATGACGGCGGTCCGCGCGTTTTTGCGGTTGGCCTCTTTCATCTGCGCCTTCAGCGAGCGCCCCCGCAGGTCGAACCCGACCGCGACTCCGGCGGCGCGGAGCCGGTGCGCGGCGGCGAAGACCCACCGCTCGGCCTCGTCCCCGAGCGCGACGAGGAACGCCGCCGGCTCGGGCCGGTCGGGCAGCTCGGCCTTCTGCGCTTCGAGGGCGAGGAACAGCCGCTCGAACCCGGCAGCGAATCCGACGGCGGGCACCGCCTGTTTGCTCCCGACCGCCTCGGCGAGGCCGTCGTACCGCCCGCCGCCCGCGAGCGCGCTCTGCGCCCCGAGGTCGTCGCTCTCGAGCTCGAACGCCGTCCGGGTGTAGTAGTCCAGCCCGCGCACGAGCCTGGGGTCCTCGGCGAAGCCGATCCCCAGATCGGCCAGCAGCGATTTGACCGTGTCGTAGTGGGCGCGGCTCGCGTCGTCCACGTAGTCGATGAGGGCGGGCGCGCCGGTGAGGAGGGCCTGCTCGTCGGGGCTTTTGGTGTCGAGGATGCGGAGCGGGTTCGCGCCGAGGCGGCGGCGGCTGGTCTCGCTGAGAGCCTCAGCGTGCGGGGCGAGGAAGTCGCGGAGCGCATCGCCGTAGCGCGCCCGGCTCCCGGGGTCGCCGACGGTGTTGAGCCGCAGCCGCGTCCCTGTGATGCCGAAGGCGTCGTAGACCCCGACCATACAGGCGATCGTCTCGGCGTCGGCGCGGGGGTCGTCGGTGCCGAGGGTCTCGGTGCCGAACTGGTGGAACTGGCGGAAGCGGCCCCGCTGCGGGCGCTCGGCGCGGAAGCACGGGCCGACGTAGTAGAGCTTCTGGACGCCGCCGCGCTGCGCGAGGTGGTGCTGGAGGTAGGCCCGCATCACCGGCGCGGTGACCTCGGGCCGGAGCACGTAGTCGGTGCTCCCCTTGGTGAAGGCGAACATCTCCTTCTGCACGATGTCCGTCGCGGCACCGACGCCGCGCGCGACGAGGTCCGTCGGCTCGAAGACCGGCGTGCGGATCTCCTCGAAGCCGAAGCGCTGCATCACGCCGCGCACCGTCGCCTCGACGTGTCGCCACGCGGCGCTGCCCCAGACCGTCGCCCCGCCCGCGTCGTAGGCGTCGGGCAGGATGTCGAACGTGCCGGGGATGTTCTGGAAGGTCATTCGGTGTCTGTCACGTCAACGTCTCGGGCACGGCCTTCCTTCCTGGCTACGGCCGAATCGTAGTCGACGGTTTCGCCGCGTTCCACCTCGCCGAGCGCCTGCGCGATGTCGGCGCGGAGCGCTTCGAGCTTGGCTTCCTGCACCGTGTCGAACTGCTCCAACAGGCGCAGCGCTTCGAGAACGACTTCGCCGGACGAGTTGTAGCGCCCGGACTCGACTTTGCTCTGTACGAAGCGTTCGATTCGAGGAGTCAGAGACACCTTCATGGTTCGGTCTCTCATGGTTCGGTCTCTTCGTTGACTGACGGGCAGGTCTGCACCGAGCAGGTCTGTACCGGGAACGTAGTATCGGCTACACCGCAAGCTCTGCTTCGGCCTCGCGGAAAAGAGCCAGCGCCTCCTCCGGGGTCGTGGCGGCGAGGAGGGCGTCGCGGAAGGTGGGGCGGTTGAGGAGGCGGGAGAGACGGCCGAGCAGCTTGACGTGCTGCCGCTGCTCTCCGCTCGGCACGAGGAGCAGGAACAGCAGCCGGACCGGCTCGTCGTCGTGCGACTCGAACGGGACCGGCGTGGCGAGCGTGGCGAAGGCGGCGGTGGTGCCCGTCGCGCCGGGCGTCCGGGCGTGCGGCAGCCCGAGGCCGAGGCCGACGCCGGTGGACAGCTTCGCCTCGCGGACGAACACGTCCTGCCGCACCCGGTCGAGATCGGCGACGGCGGCGTGCCCGGCGAGGAGGTCGATCAGCGCGTTGAGCACCGCCGGCTTGTCCTCGCCCTCGAGGCCGACGCGGACGGTCGCGGGCGTGAGCAGCTCGGCGATGGAGAGGGGGTCGGAGGCGGCGGTCGGCATGGCGCAAAGATACGGGCTCCCGCCGGGGAGGGTGGGCCGGTCATGCGCCCTCGACCTCGCGCAACCGGTCGAGGACGTGCTGCATGTCGTCGGGCAGCGGCGCGGCGAAGTCGAGCGCCTCGCCCGTCGCCGGGTGGACGAACCCGAGGGTGGCGGCGTGGAGCGCGGGATGGGGCATCACCTCGAACAGGTTGCGGAAGAACTGCCGCCGCTTGCCGGTGTCCGGGCCGGAGCGGACGGCGGTGCCGTCGTAGGTCTCGTCGCCGAGGATGGGGTGGCCGAGGTGGCGGGCGTGGACGCGGATTTGGTGCGTCCGTCCGGTCTCGAGCCGGAACCGCACGAGCGCCGTGTGCCGGAGGGCGTCGGCGGTCTCGAAGTGCGTCACGGCGTGCTTGCCCCGGCCCTCGGGGACGACCGCCATCTTGCGCCGGTCGCGCGGGTCGCGCCCGAGGGTCGTCTCCACGGTGCCCGCCGGCGGGTCGGGCGTGCCCCAGACGAGGGCGAGGTAGCGGCGGCGGACCGTCCGGCGCGCGAACTGCCGGGCGAGGGCGGCGTGCACCGCGTCGGTCTTCGCCACGACGAGCAGCCCGGAGGTGCCTTTGTCGAGCCGGTGGACGATGCCGGGGCGGACGGTCACGTCGCCGTCGAAGCGCGGGGCCGCCGTCGCGGTCGAGAGCCCCACCTCGTCGTCGTCGCCTTCGCCGCCGTCCTCGAACGAGAGCGTCCCGCCGCCGACGTGGTGCAGGAGCGCGTTGACGAGCGTGCCGGTGCGGTTCTTAAACGCCGGGTGCACGACCAAGCCCGCGGGCTTGTTGACGACGAGCAGCACGTCGTCCTCGAAGACGATGTCGAGCGGGATGGCCTCGGGCCTGGCCTCCACCGCGGGCGGGCGGTGGAGGACGCACTCGATCCGGTCGTTCGCCGCGACGGGCGTCGAGACCTTCGTCTGCACGGTGCCGTTGACCGACACGTCGCCGGCCTTGATGCCGCGCTGCACCTTCGCGCGCGAGGCGTTCGGGAGCGCGTCGGTGAGGTAGACGTCGAGCCGCTGCCCGGCGCGGTAGCCCTCCGGCACCTCGACTACGACGAGCGTTTCCTGTTTTTCTTCGGCAGCCATGCCCGAAGCTACGGGCACCGCCGCCCCAACACGCCGCGCCCGTAGGGGCAGCCCCGTGTGGCTGCCCGACCCGTGTGGCTGCCCGACCCGTGTGGCTGCCCGACCCGTGTGGCTGCCCGACCCGTGTGGCTGCCCGACCCGGGCGAACACATGGGTTCGCCCCTACGGGTGCCGGTCCATCGTCGTGCCGGCTCATCCTCAGGCGGCGACGGGCGTTTTCCCCGCGTCGGCGACGGCTTCGAGGGCTCGCTCCACCTCGTCGGGCGTGTTGTAGTACGTCGGCGAGAGGCGGAGCTTGCGGTCGCGGACGGCGAGGGCGACGCCGCGCTCCTGCGCCAGGTCGAGCACGGCCTCGGGATTGGGGTGCTCGGCGGCGACGATGCCGGAGGCGTGGGCCGGGTCGGGCGAGCCGTAGCGCCGCAGCCCGAGCGCATCGAGGCCGGCGGCGACCTGGGCGCTGCGGGCCAGCACTTGCTGCTCGCACCAGCCGCGCCCGGCGTCGAGGTGCAGCCCGACGGCGGCGTCGAGCGCGACGACCCCGGCGTGGTTCAGCGTGCCGATGCGGAAGCGGCGGGCGTCGTCGTGGAAGGCGGTCGGGTAGGAGAGGAAGTCGTCCCAGTCGATGGGGCCGCCGAGCCAGCCGCGGACGGGGCGCAGCCGGGCTTGCAGCGCCTCGGTGACGTAGAGAAACGCGGTGCCCTGCATCCCCATGACCCACTTCTGCCCGCCGCACGCGAGGAAGTCCACGGGCAGCGCGCTCACATCGAGCCGGAGCGCGCCGACGCCCTGGATCGCATCGACCGCGAAGAGGACGCCTCGGTCGCGGCAGAGCGACCCGATGGCGGCGAGGTCGGCGCGGAAGCCGGAGAGGAACTGCACCCAACTCACCGAGACGAGCCGGGTCCTCGGCGTGAGCGTCCGCTCGACGGCGTCCACCGTGAAGGTCCCCCGCTCGTGCGGGACGAAGTCGAGCGCGACGCCCCGTGCCTCCAGCCCGAGCCACGGGTAGACGTTGGCCGGGAACTCGCAGGCCGGGACCGCGACCCGGTCGCCCGGCTGCCAGTCCAGCCCCTGCGCCAGGACGTTCAGCGCCGCCGACGTGTTGGGCGCAAACTCGACCCGCTCCGGCGGCGCGCCGACGAGCCGCCCGAGCCGCTCGCGCGCCCGCTCGACGGTCGGGGCCACGTCGAGGTAGTTGTTCGGCTTGGTCTCCCCGCGCTGGTCGAGGAACGCGCCGACGGCGTCCCTCACCGGGCGGCTGAGCGGGCCGGTCGAGGCGTGGTCGAGGTAGGCCCAGCGGTCGGTGTGGGGGAAGTGGCGGCGGAGGGCGTCGAGGTTCAAGGGATCGGCGGGCAGGGGGCAAGGGGCCGGAAAGTAGCGACGTGGAGGGAATGGGTGCAGGGAGCCAGGTGAGCGTCGGCGCGAAGCACCACGGCCTCGCTACCTTAACGGGTTTTATTTCTTCCACTCCTTCCACTCCTTCCACTCCTTCCACTCCTTCCACTCCTTCCACTCCTTCCACTCCTTCCACTCCTTCCACTCCTTCCACTCCTTCCACTCCTTCCACTCCTTCCACTCCTTCCACTCCTTCCACTCCTTCCACTCCTTCCACTCCTCAGTCCCCGTCGCGTTGCTCCTCCAGGATCTCCTCGGCCTCCTCCACGTCCTCGGCCTCGGCCTCCGGCTTGTCCTGCTCGGCCTCGGCGTCGGCGGTGACGGCGAGCTCGACGAAGATCGGGAAGTGGTCGCTGCCCACGTCGCCGAGGAGGCTGAGCTCGACGAGCTCGAGCGCCTCGGAGTGGAAGGCGTGGTCGAGCGGCCAGCGCAGGAAGGGATAGCCCGCGTGAAAGGTCGAATACATCCCCCGCCCGATGCGCGGGTCGAGCAGGCCGGAGAGGTTCTGGAAGAGGGTCGTCGTGTGGCTCCACGCCACGTCGTTGAAGTCGCCCGCGACGACGAGCGGGCCGTCGTGCCCGGCCACCTCGCGGGCGACGAGCACGAGCTCGGCGTCGCGGTTGTCGGTGTCCTCGGCCGGACGCGGCGGGCGCGGGTGGATGAAGGCGAAGTCCACCTCGTCGCCGGCGGGCAGCGCGAACGAGCCCCACACCGAGGGGATGCTGTCCTCGACGACCTCGCGCACCTCGGCCTCGCGCAGCGGCCAGCGCGAGTAGACGAGGATGCCGTAGGTGTTGCCGAGCGGGTGCTCGACCGCGTGCGGGAGCTCGGCCCGGAGCGGCTGCACCGCGTCCCGCCACCAGGCGTCGGCCTCGAGCACCACGACGAGGTCGGGCTCGGCGGCCTGCACCACGCGCAGCCAGCGCTCGCTCTGGCGGTTCGTCTGGAGCACGTTCGAGACGACGAGCCGGAACGCCCGCCCCTCCTCCGGCCCCTCGGCCTGGGCCGACTGTACGCCGTGGAGCGGGGTATAGGGCCAGATGCGCCACACCTGGTGCCCGACGCTGAGCACGACGAGCGCGAGCACCGCCTGCTCCCACCACCGCTTTCGCTCCCCGAAGACGGCGAGGAGCGCGAGCACGACGAGCCCGACGACGGCGAGCTGAACCCGGGGGAAGTCCAGCACCCGGATCCACCAGTGGGGCTCGCGGATGAACGGCAGCGCCGTGGCGACGACGAACACGAGCGCCAGGCCGAGCAGGACGATGCGAAGGATCGGGCGTCTAGACATCCTGCTCTTTCCGCTCCCGCTCCTCTCCGGGGCCCTCCTCAGCCTTTTTCTCGCGCGCGAACTCGACGAGGTCCTCCCCGTGCTCGCGGTCGTCCTCGCCGGCACCCGGGGCGTCCTGCTCCGGGACCTCCCCGACGTAGGCGAGGTCCACGAAGATCGGGAAGTGGTCGCTGCCGACGTGCCCGAGCACGCGCATCTCGGCCAGGGCGAGGTCGTCGGAGTGGAAGACGTGGTCGAGCGGGTAGCGCAGCAGGCGGTGGTCGGCGTGGTAGGTCGTGTAGAGGCCCCGGCCGCGGCGCGGGTCGAGGAGGCCGGCCAGGCGCTGGAAGAGCGCCGTGGTGTAGCTCCAGGCGACGTCGTTGAAGTCGCCCGCGATGACGACGGGGCGGGCCATCGGCTCGACGGCGCGGGCGACGAGCACGAGCTCGGCGTCGCGGAGGTGCGCGTCCTGCCCGATGTCCGGGCGCGGTGGGCGCGGGTGCACGAGAACGAGCTGGAGCCGGGGGCCGGCCGGGAGCCTTACGCGCGCCCAGATGCTCGGCACCTCGGCCTCGACGAGGCGCTTGACCTCCAGGTCCTCGAGCGCGAAGCGCGAGTAGACCACCATCCCGTACGTGTCGTCCTGCGGGACCTCCTTTTTGTGGGGATACTCCGCTTCGAGCACGCGCATCCGCTCGGCCCACCACTGGTCCGTCTCGACCGCCACGAGCACGTCGAAGTCCTCGGCTCCGATCACCGCGTGCCACGCGGCGAAATCGCGGTTCTCCATCAACACGTTCGTGTGAAGCAGCCGGAGCCGCCGCCCGCGCGGCACGCCCTCGGCGCGCTTGCTCTCGACCGGGGCCAGCGGCGAATACTGCACGATCCACGCGGTCTGGTAGACCAGCACGAGCGCGAGCAGCCCCGCCACGACCCACTCGAACGCGGCCATGTCGCCCGTCGCCCAGTTGAGGGCAACGTAGGCGACGAGCACGACGAGCGCCGTCCCGAAGATCTGCAGGCGCGGGAAGTCGAACGCCCGCGTCCACCAGTAGGGCAGGCGGACGGCCGAGAGCACCGAGACGACGAACGCGACCGACGCCAGGACCAGCAGGACGGTCTGAAGAGCAGCGAGCATACGACGGGCAGCAGAGGAAAAGCACCGGCAAGATAGCCCCCGGGCCGAGAGCCGGTGGGGCGATGCCTAAAACGGCGGGAGAAAGGGACGGTAGACACGTCGACGTGTCGCCCCGCCTCGGTGCCTCTGCGGCCTCCGCGCGCTCTTCCGCTCTTTCAAGCTCGGAAGAACTGCTTGCCCGCGAGCTGCCGCACCAGCCCCTTGAACTCCAACGACAACAGGTAGACCAGCGCCGACGACGCGTCGAGCCCGGCGCGCTCGCAGAGCGTGTCGAGGTGGACCGGGTCGGTCGTGAGCGCGCCGTAGAGCTTTTTCTCGGCCCCGTTCAGCACCGGCGGCGCGGCGGGCGGCGCGGCGGCGGGCGGCACCGCGTTGGGTGACGCCTCCTTCCGTGCCGGCTCGATCTGCCCCTCGATTTCTTCGAGCAGCTCGTCCACGTCTGTTACGAGCGTGGCGTAGCCCTTGCGGATGAGCTGGTTCGTGCCCGACCCCGCCGGCGAGAACAGCGGCGTCGGTACGGCCCAGACCTCGCGGTTCTGCTCCAGCGCCATCCAGGCCGTGATGAGCGCGCCGCCCGTGGCCCGCGCCTCGGCGACGAGCGTCCCGAGCGAGAGCCCGGCGATGATCCGGTTGCGGCGTGGGAAGTTGGGCGCGTCCGGCGCGGTGCCGAGCCCGAACTCCGACAGCACGCCGCCCTGCTCGGTGACGGCCTCGGCGAGCGCGCGGTGCCGGGCCGGGTAGATGCGGTCCACGCCCGAGCCGAGCACGGCGAGGGTCCGCCCGCCCGCCGCCAGCGCCCCCCGGTGCGCCGCCGCGTCGACCCCGTAAGCCAGCCCGCTGACGACCGTGAATCCGCGCTGCGCCAGCTCAAAGGCGAAGTCGTGCGCCGCGCGCGTGCCGTACTCGGTCGCCCGCCGCGTCCCGACGATGGCGACGGCGCGCGCGTCACGCGCAAGCAGATCGCCGCGGAGCCACAGGACCGCCGGCGGGTCGTAGATCTGCCGCAGCAACGCCGGGTAGCGGTCGTCCCACAGCGGCACCAGCTCGGCCCCGACCCGCTCGGCGCGCTCGAACTGCTCGTCCACCATCGCCCCGCCGTCGAACTCCGCAATCGACCGGGCCGTCTTGGCTCCCACGCGGTCTACCTGCGCCAGGGCGCGCGGCGAGGCGGCGAGCACGCCCGAGGCCGAGCCGAAGTGCGCCAGGAGGGCTCGGATGCGCCCCGGCCCCACGCCCGGCACGAGCGAGAGCGCGACGAGCGCCCGGAGCTCGTCGGCGTCGGTCGGCGCGGTGCGGGCGAAGAGGTCCACGTTCAGGAGCGGAAGAGCGGAGGAAGGAAAAAGCGGAAGATAGCAGCGCTCGCGGTAGAGACTTGATCCGTCGAGCCTGGCAGCCTCACCGAGCCCTCTCCTCCGGGCTTTCGGTCTTCCCCGCTTCCACTCTTGAAGCTTCCACTCTTGAGAACAGCGCTTCTTTCAGCCGGTCCAGCCCACGCTGCGCGACGGCGGAGACGGGCAGCACGCCGATGTCCTCGGGGAAGCCGGCGCGGGCGTCGGCGACCCACGCGTCGAGCATGTCCGCCGGGAGGAGGTCGGTTTTGGAGAGCGCGACGAGGCGGGGCTTGCCGAGCAGGTCGGGGTTGAAGGCCTCGACCTCGGCCAGGAGCGTGCGGTACTGCGCGCCGGGGTCGTCCTCGTTCGCCGGGACGACGAACAGCAGCACGGCGTTGCGCTCGATGTGCTTGAGGAACCGGAGGCCGAGCCCCTTGCCCTCGCTCGCGCCCTCGATGATGCCGGGGATGTCGGCGATGACGAACGAGCGGTGGTCGCCGAGGTAGACCATCCCCAGGCTGGGCTCGAGCGTCGTAAACGGGTAGTCGGCGATCTTCGGCTTGGCCGCCGAGAGCGTCGAGACGAGAGTGCTCTTGCCCGCGTTCGGGAAGCCGACGAGCCCGACGTCGGCGAGGAGCTTGAGCTCGAGCGTGACCTCGCGCTCCTGGTTCGGCTCGCCGGGCTGGGCGTAGGTCGGAGCCTGGTTCGTCGCGCTCTTGAAGTGGACGTTGCCCTGCCCGCCGCGCCCGCCCTGGGCGAGCACCACCCGGTCGCCGTCGCGCATCAGTTCGCCGAGGACCTCGCCCGTCGCGTCGTCGCGGGCGACGGTGCCGGGGGGGACGCGGAGCACGATGTCGTCGGCGCTCTTGCCGGTCTTCTGCGCCTTGCCGCCGGGCTGCCCGTGCTCGGCGAAGTGGTGGCGGTTGTAGCGCAGGTCGAGGAGCGTGTAGAGGTTGCTGTCGGCCTCCAGCCTGACCGAGCCGCCCGAGCCGCCGTCGCCGCCGTCGGGGCCGCCCTTGGGCTCGTACTTGGCGCGGCGGAACGTGGCTGCGCCCGGCCCGCCTCGGCCGCTGCGCACGGAGATGGTGACGTAGTCGACGAATTTCATAGGGGGTGCCGAAGATGGGAAGAAGAGCCGCCCTCCGCAGCCGGCCGGTCGCGGTCGCAGCGAGAGGCAAGATATCTTCCGGCCCCCGATCCCGTGCAGTCCGTACCCCTCTACACCGACGGCGGGTGCTCTGGCAGCCCCAGCCGGATGGACCTCTTCGGCTAACGCCCGCCCGCCGCCGCCTCGAAGGCCCAGAACCCACTCGGGCGGAGAATCGGCATCCCGCCGAACCGTTCGAGCACGAGCAAGTCTTCGTCGCCGGTGAGCAGGCAGGCGCTGTCGCTCGAACGGGCCGTAGCGAGCACCCAATCGTCGTCCGGGTCGCGGCAGACCGGCTCGGGCAGCGGCTCCGGCTCGACGACCTCGACGCGCGACCGAAGCAGCGCGACGGCCTCTTCCACCTCGTCCTCCGGCATCCGGAACTTCCCCGCGAGCTTCTCGCGGAACTCGCCCAGGATGAACGGAGAGACGACAGGGGTGTGGTGCCGGACCAGATGCTCCAGCACCTCGTCGCACGTCCCGCGCGATACAAAAGCCGCGATCAGCACGTTTGTGTCGAGCGTGACCCTCACGAGACGCGGTCGAACACGTCGTCGTCGGTGAAGATGCCCTGCGCCTGCGCTCTACTCACCATCTCGGCGCGGAGGTGCCGGAACCGACGCGCGAAGAGGTAGTCGCGCAGGGCCTGCCGGACGAGGTCACTCCGAGACAGCCCCTCCTCCTGCACGGCGGCGTCGAGCTCGCTTTTGACCTCGGCCGGCAAGCTAATCGAAATGGTATCGCGCATCGGTTTCCTCTAGGTGTAACACTCTTCAACACACCTTCTCTTCGCCAGTTTCCCCGCCTTCCACAGCCGCAACGTAGGAGGCCGCCGAAGATGGGGAGAAGAGTCGCGGCTCGCGGCGTGGGTCCACAGCCGCAGCGAGCGGTAAGATATCTTCCGGCCCCTCCCCCTCGCCCCCGATCCCGTGAAGTCCGTAACGCTCTACACCGACGGCGCGTGCTCCGGCAACCCCGGCCCCGGCGGCTGGGGCGCGCTCCTGCAGTCCGGCTCGCACGAGAAGACCCTCAAAGGGGCCGAGCCGGAGACGACCAACAACCGGATGGAGCTGGTGGCCGTGATCGAGGGGCTGAGCGCGCTCAAGGAGCCGTGCCGCGTCGCGGTGCACACCGACAGCGCCTACATCGTCAACGCCTTCGGCGAGGACTGGATATCAGGCTGGCAGCGGCGCGGGTGGAAGACGGCCGGCAAGAAGCCCGTCAAGAACCGCGACCTGTGGGAGGAGCTGCTCCGGCTCACGGGCATCCATGAGGTCGGGTTCGTCAAGGTCAAGGGCCACGCCGACGACGAGCGCAACAACTACGTCGACGGCGTCGCCGTCAGCGCCATCGCCGAGCTGCGGACCGAGCTGGGCCTGAAGTAGGAAGGGATCAGAACAAGTAGGAAGGGATCAGAACTCACCACCAGACCGCCGGACCGATGGCCGTTGAGTACGACATCGACTTTCGCGAGCGCCCCGAGTGCTACGAGATCGGGCGCGGCGAGCGCGGCGTGTTCAAGGTGCAGCCGTACAAGTCGGAGCTGCTCCCGCTGTGGTCCTTCCGGACGCCCGAGGCCGCGCGGGCGTCCTCCGCTGCGATCTGGGCGAAGTTCGAGAGCTACCGCGCGGCCGAGGACTTCGTCGGGCTGGACATGGCGCGGAAGTATTTGCAGATGGGCTACACGCGGGCAATGCGCTACGCGAAGTACCCCGGCGGCACCAAGTACGACGACGACCGGAACGTCCGCGAGCCGCAGCACTGGGCCGACGCCGGGAAGCGCGAGGCGGCGCTGATCTTCGACGAGCGCCTGAACGCGGCGAAGGCGGACCCGGTCTACCAGCGCCTGCGCGAGGCGCACACGCAGCGCCCGCGGCCGGACGATTGCCCCTGAAACGGCGAGCACGGAGAGGCGCAGGCCCGCTATCTTCGGCCTCCTCTCCCGAACGCCCCTCCCCGCTCGTGGCTGATTCCGCCTTCTCCCCCGCCGCCGGCCGGTTCGGCACGTTCAAAGGCGTCTTCACGCCGAACGTGCTGACGATCCTCGGCATCATCCTGTTCTTGCGGACCGGGTGGGTCGTCGGGCAGGCCGGGCTGTGGGGCGCGCTCGCGATCATCGTGATGGCGAACGCGATCTCGTTCATGACCGGGCTCTCGCTGTCGGCGATTGCGACGAGCATGGACGTCAAGGCCGGCGGCAACTACTACCTGATTTCGCGCTCGCTCGGGCTCGAGATCGGCGGGGCGATCGGGATTCCGCTCTACCTCTCGCAGGCGATCTCGGTCGCGTTCTACATCATCGGCTTCACCGAGGCGATGTCGAGCCTCCCGTGGTTCGCCGCGCTCGACCCGCGCCTGGTCTCGTCCGGGGTCGCGCTCGCGTTCGTCGTGATCGCCTACGTCGGGGCCGACTTTGCGCTGCGGATTCAGTACGGCATCCTCGCGATTCTGGTGGCGGCGCTGGCGTCGTTCTTCACCGGCGGCTGGGGCGGCTTCGTCGAGCCGAACCTCGGGGCGAACTACACCGAGGGGATCAGCTTCTGGGTCGTCTTCGCGGTGTTCTTCCCGGCGGTGACGGGCATCGAGGTCGGGATCAGCCTCTCGGGCGACCTCAAGGACCCGTCGAAGAGCATCCCGCGCGGCACGATCGCGTCGATCGTCGTGACGGCGGTGGTCTACGTCGCCGCAGCGGTGTGGTTTGCGTTCCAGCTCACGGTCGAGGAGCTCGTCACGAACACGCTTGCGATGGAGTCGATTGCGAGCGTCCCGGTGCTCATCCTCGCGGGCGTCGCGGCGAGCACCCTGTCGTCGGCGCTGGGCAGCGTGCTGGCCGCGCCGCGCACGCTGCAGGCGATCTCGCGCGACCGCGTGGTGCCGGGCTGGATGGCGGGGCAGCTCGGGAGCCCGACCGAGCCGCGCACGGCGGTCCTGCTCACCGGCGTCGTCGCCGTCGGGGTGATCTGGCTGGGGGACCTCGACTTCGTCGCGCCGATCATCACGATGTTCTTCCTGAACACCTACGGCATGGTCAACCTCGTGGCGGCCACCGAGCGGCTCGTCGGGAATCCGAGCTTCCGCCCGCGCTTCAAGGTGCCCATTGCGGTCTCGCTCGCCGGCGCGCTGGGCTGCTACGGGGCGATGTTCCTCATCAACGCGCCGGCGACCGTGGGGGCGATCGTCATCTCGTACGGGATCTTCTTCCTGCTCAGCCGCCGGCGGATGGTGCGGACGTGGGGCGACGTCCGGAGCGGCATCTGGACCTCGATCGCGCGCTACGCCCTGCTCCACCTGGAGCGCCGCCCGGCGGGGCAAGGCCGCAACTGGCGGCCCAACATCGTGGTGTTCACCGGGCAGCCGCACAACCGCGAGCGCCTCGTCGCGCTCGCCGAGTGGCTCAGCCTCGGGCGCGGCATCGTGACGTTCGTGCAGCTCATCACGGGGGAGACCGAGGAGCAGAACAAGGTCAAGCTCCGCGAGCTCGCCGAGAAGCGCATCCGGGACTACATCAAGGACCGGCGCATGGCGGCCTTCGCGGAGGCGAGCGTCGTGCCGGACTTCGTGCGCGGCGCGGTCTCGGTCGCGCAGGCGCACGGCATCGGGCGGCTCGAGCCGAACACGGTGCTCATGGGCTGGAGCCAGGCGGCGGCGGGCCGCGCGACCCTGATGCGCCTGCTCCGCAACCTCGCCGACCTCGACAAGTCGGTCCTCTTCCTGAGCGTCGGGGACGAGCGGGGCTTCGGGCAGCGCTGCGTCATCAACGTCTGGTGGGGCGGGCGCGGCGGCAACGCCGACCTGATGCTGCTCCTCGGCTACCTCATCAGCCGGAGCAACGACTGGCACGACGCCGAGCTCCGCCTCTCGCGGATCGTGGAGAGCGAGGAGGGGGCCGAGCAGACGCGCGCCCACATGAACACCCTGCTGGAGGAGGTCCGCGTCGAGGCCACGCCGAACATCGTCGTCCGCGGCGAGCGCCCCATCGAGGCGCTCTTCGCCGAGCACAGCCGCGACGTGGACCTGACGGTTCTCGGGATGCAGGCCCCCGCCGCCGACGCGGCGGAGACCTACGGCGAGCGCCTGGAGACTTTCGCCGAGGCCGTCGGTACGGTGCTGCTCGTCTACAACGCCCAACCCGAGGAGGACCTGCTGTAGAGAGCCTGTAGCGAGGACGCTCCCGGAGGCGTCGCCCGCCCTTCGGCCTAGGTCGCTTCGGCGGCGGACGCGTTGTGGCGCAGGCACCAGCGATAGGCCTCGAGCACGCCGTCGATCACGGCCCCGTCGGTGACGGTCTGGACGGCGGCTTTCACGGCGTCCGTCGCGTTCTCCGGCGCGAACGAGAACCCGACCGCTTCGAGCGCCTCGATGTCGCCCTGCGTGTCCCCGATGAACGCGACCTCGCTGAGGCCGAGGCCCTCCTCCTCGGCGACCGCCTCGACCGCGGCGCGCTTGGTCAGCGCGCGTGGCAGCACGTCGATCGAGACGTGCGTCGGGTGGACGAGGAGGTTCGGGTGATGGGCCGAGACGAAGCGGTCTACCTCCTCGGCGCGGCGGGCCACCTCGTCCTGGTCCGTCCCGACGATCCCGACCTGGGCGCGCTTGCCGTAGTCGAACGAGAAGCCCGAGCCGGGGAGCACGTCGCGGTGGAAGTAGTCCCGCACCGCGCCGAGCGCCTCCTCGACCTCGCCGGTGAGCAGCGGGCTCCAGCGGATGCTCACGCTCTGGAGGTCGAAGCGCCCGCCGCCGCTCTCGAAGAGCGCCGGGCCGCGCAGGTCGAGCGCCTGCGCGACGGCCTCGACGTAGGCGTACGACCGCCCGGAGCAAATCCCGAGGCGCGGGTACGCCGCGTCGGTCTCGGCGCGGCGGCCCCACGCGGCGAGCTGCTCGAATCCGCCGAGGTCGAAGGGTTCGTAGGGGGCCGACAGGCAGCCGTCGATGTCGGCGAGGAAGAGACGGACCATGATCGGGCGTGGCGAGGGAGTGGGAAGCAGGGAGGGGACGGGAGTCGCTAGTCCTCCCCTTTGCGTCTGCGGTTCAAGTCGAGACCCCTCCGTCCCCCCCACGCTCCTCCTTCTCCCCACCGCCCATCGCCTCGGCGAGCAGCTCGACCGTGCGGTCGGAAATGCCCATCGAGGAGAAGCCGCCGTCGTGGTAGAGGTTCTGCATGGTCACCATGCGCGTGAGGTCGCTGAGGAGGGTCACCACGTAGTCGGCGCAGCTCTCGGCGTCGGCGTTGCCGAGGGGCGAGAGCTGCTCGGCGAAGTCGAACATCGCGTCGAAGCCCGCGATGCCGCCGCCGGCGGAGGTGCGCGTCGGGCTCTGGCTGAGCGAGTTGATGCGGATGCCGCGCCGCCCGAGGCGGTAGCCGAACGAGCGGACGATGCTCTCCAGGAGGGCCTTGGCATCGCCCATCTCGGAGTACTTCGAGAAGACCCGCTGCGCGCCGATGTACGACAGCGCGACGACGGAGCCGCCGTCGGCGAGGGCGTCCTGCTTCAGCCCGGCCTGCACGATCCGGTGGAGCGACGCCGCCGAGATGTCGAGCGTCTTGAGGTACCAGTCGTGGTTGAGGTCCTCGTAGGGCCGGTCCTTGCGGACGTTGACGCCCATCCCGATGGAGTGGACGACGAAGTCGACCGGCCCGTACTCGGCCTTGACCTGGCCGAAGAGGGCGTCGAGGTCGTCGTCGCTCTGGGCGTCGGCGTAGAGGACGGGGCTGCCCGTGGCCTCGGCGAGCGCGTCGAGGCTGCCGAAGCGCTTGGTGACGGGGGCGTTCGAGAGGGCGAAGGTCGCGCCTTCGCGGCGGCAGGCCTCGGCGATTTTCCAGGCGAGGCTGCGCTCGTCGAGCGCGCCGAAGATGACGCCGTGCTTGCCGTCGAGGAGGCCGTAGGAGCGGGGCATGGGGAGCGGGGATGAACGGGACGGGCGGACTGCCCAAAGTAGACAGCCCGCCCGTTGCGGTTCAAGAAAATTGTATCGGGGCTAGGCTCTGTCACGTAGGTCGGTCCGTCGGCGAGCGAGAGACCCTGGAGGGACCCGGCCAGGCGTCCGACAAGCCAGATGCCGTAGCACCGGGCGAGGAGGACAACGCCGCAGGGCGCTTCCGGGGCCTCGCCGAGCCAGGACCCGGATCAACGTGACGGGGCCTAGGCCTCGCCGCCCTTGCGCTTGCGCGTCACCCACACGTCGGGGAGGGGCTCCGGCTGGCCGCTGCGGAGCATCGCCCGGACCTTGCGGAGCATCCGCTCCTTGAAGAGGGGCTTGGCGATGTAGTCGTCGAAGCCGGCCTTGAGGAAGCGGGTGCGGTCGTCGGGGTAGGCGTAGGCCGAGGTCGCGAGGATCGGGAGGCGCTTCAGCTCGGGGATCGCGCGGATGTGCTCGGTCGCGGCGAGGCCGTTCATCCCGTCCTGGAAGTTGATGTCCATCACGACGAGGTCCGCCCGCTTGCCGTCCGAGAGGTAGGCCACGGCGTCCTCCGCCGAGCCGGCCTCGACGATGTCGTACTCGTCGCGGAGGTAGAAATAGATCAGGCGCCGGGTCTCCGCGTAATCGTCCACGACGAGGATGACGGGGCGCTCCGAGGCCGAGGAGGAGCTCGAGGCGGGAGGCGCAGAGGGATGGATGCTCATGGGCAGGACTCGTAACGAAGCAGAACGGTGGGGGCCGGGTCGGAGCGGGGCCGGCGAGCGTCGCGGGGAGCCGGTGACGCTGGAGTTCAGATATCGTCCGAAGCGTTGGCATGTTAAGGCAGAAACCCCTAACCATACCAACGCCCCTCGGCCCTCGTCCGCTCGGCCTCATTCCGCTGGCTCCGCGCGGCCTCAGTCCGCTGCGGGCACGCTGCCGCCCCGCCCTTCCGCGTAGGCCGCGCCGAGCGGCGTCGTGATCTCCTGCATCGCCGCGTGCACCCGCCCGTTCGTGGCGAGGAGCTGTCCGCTCCAGAGCGCGTCGTCCCCGCCGCCGAGGGTGGTCACGCGGCCTCCGCCCTCGCGGACGAGCACGATCCCGGCGGCGACGTCCCACGGCGCGAGGCCGGCCTCGAAGAACCCGTCGAACCGCCCGCAGGCGACGTAGGCGAGGTCGGCGGCGGCGGAGCCGGGGCGGCGGATGCCGCGCGCGGCGCGCATGAAGCGGTGGAGCACGTCGAGGTAGGCCTCGGCGTACCAGAACAGGCGGAACGGGAAGCCGGTCGTGACGAGGCTGTGCTCCAGGTCCTCCGTGCCGCTGACCCCGGCGGACGCGCCGTCGAGCGTCAGCCCGCGCCCGGCCACGGCGGCGAACAGCTCGTCGGCGGCGACTTCGTAGACGACGCCGAGCACGAGTTCGGTGCCGTCGTGCAGCGCGATCGAGACGCAGAACGGGGGGACGCCGTGCGTGAAGTTGGTCGTCCCGTCGATGGGGTCGACGATCCAGCGCGGGTGGCCAGTGGAGGCGAGCACATCGCCCTCGGACGCGCTCTCCTCGGCGAGGGCGTCGATCTCGGGGCAGGCGGCGGCGAGGAGGCCGAGGATGAGCCGCTGCGCGGCCTCGTCGGTCTCGGTGACGAGGTCGTGGACCCCTTTCTCGCGCACGGCCCCGGCGCGCCCGACGCGCGAGCGGATGAGGCTCCCGGCCTCGCGGGCGGCCCCGGCGGCGGCGTCGAGTTCGCGCTGATAGTCGGGAGCAGGCATGGCGGAGGGGCGTTGGAGGAGCGGGAACGACCGGCGGCTGCCAACGACCGGCGGCTACCGCCGCGGTTCCCCATCCCCGACGCGGTCTCCCCGACGCGGTCTCCCCGACGCGGTCTTTCGCCCCCTGGCCTGTGCGCTCCCCTCTGCCCCCGCTGCTGCTGCTCGCCGCCTGTACGCTCGCCGCCTGCACGCCCACGCCAGAGCCGGTCGCCCGGGCCGAGGCGGCACAGCGCGACTCGGCGCTTGCCATCCTCCGCTCGCTCGACCGCGCTCCGCTCATGGCTGCGTTCGACGGGCTCGCCAGGCCCTACCGCGTCGAAACCCTCGTCGAGCAGCTCGGCGCGGACGGCGAGCCGGCGGCCTTCCGAAGCCGCACGCTCCGGGTCGGACAGGGCGGCGCGGAGGTCGTCGCTGCCGACTCGGCCGGGGCGCTCGACTTCGGCGCGTTCGGCGCGCTCGCCGGCGGCGGAGCGTGGACCGGCGAGGTCGGCGCGAACCCGGTCCCGCTGACGTTGCCCGAGGAGCCGGCGTGGCTCGACCCGCGCGGCCGCGAGGCGTTCCGCTTCGGCTTCGCCCCGGACACGCTGCTCGGCGAGCGGCGGGTGCGCGTGCTGACGGTCGAGGCCCGGCCCGGCGAGGGCGACGACCAGCCCCTCCGGCGCGCCCGGCTCTACGTCGACGGGGAGGTCTCGCTCGTCGGGTTCCGGCTGCACCGGCGCATGGACGCGGTGCTCTTCGGCGAGGCCAGCACGGTGGCCGTCGAGCTGCACCCTGGCCCGGAGGGCTGGCGGCCGCACCGCGTGCAGCTCGAGACGGCCCTGGACGCCCCCCTGGCCGCACCCCGTCTCTTCCGGCTCACCCGCCGCTACACCTTCCCGGTGCCGGAGTCGTAGGCCGCGCCCGGCTCGGCGCAGGGTGCGCTTGCACAAAGCGCAGGACACGGGGTGCGCTTTCGGCGCAACGTGGGTGCGCTTCGCCGTATCTCTGTTACGCGCCTTGACTTTAGCGCCTCCGGCTCCTTATCTACGAAGCCTTCCCACCGCCTGTGCCTTTTTCCTCTCCCCACCTGCCGACTCTCATGCGTCCTCTCCGCCTTTCCGCCTTCTGCCTTCTCGCTGCGTGGGTCTGCGCCCCCGCCGTGGCGCAGCACCGTGCCGCCCCGTCCGAGGCCGCGCTCGACGCGCGCGCCGTCGACTTCGCCGCCGCGCCGCGCGTGGACCCGAGCGCCGTTCGGATCGTCTCCCCCTCCGCCGTCGATCTCGGCGAGGTGACGTGGGCCGGGCAGCGCGGAGGAGCCGGTGACTCCCTCGCCTACTTCGACACGACCGGGGCCGAGTTCGCCGTGCAGATCAACTCGGACGCGGGTCAGACGAACACCTTCTCGCTCCTCGAAGAGTCGCAGCGGTTCACGCCCGGCTATGGCATCAGCCCGCCGTGCGGCCCGGGCTGCCCGCGCGGCGGCGTGGCGAGCTCCGCCGGACAGGTCACGGAGTTCGGCTTCCGCCTCGCCGGCGGCGGCGTGCAGGGCCCCGGCGACCTCCTGCTGGTCTTCTCGAAGTTCGAAGCGGGCAACGAGGGGCGCGGCTTCATCCGGCCCTCGACGGACCTCGTGCTCGCCGTAGACCTCGCGCTGCTCGCGCCGGGCTTCAACGTCGTCGACGTCAGCGCCTTCAACCTGTTCTTCGAGGACGACGAGGAGTGGATCTGGGGGATGCAGGTCAATGACGACGGGGGCAGCCCCGCCTTCGCCCGCCCCGTCCTCGACGACGGCACGGCGAACATCGGCCCGCTCGCCGAACCGGGGTATTACACCCCGCGCCGCTCGGGCTTTACGGCGTACTTCCCCTCCGGGCCGGTCGGGGCGGGGTTCTACTTCGCCACGCGCCCGGACGAGAACAACCACTGGTGGTACAACCGGCTCGCCGGCGGCCGGCAGCCCACGGTGGACACCGAGGTCAACGCGGCCTGCGGCACCACCGCGCTCGCGTGCCAGTTCGGGACGGGCGACACGGTGGGCTACACGGCCTGCGGGCAGAACACCACCTCGTCTACGCAGCCGGTGACGTTCCGCGTCTTCGCCGTCGGCCCGCGCGTCCCGAGCTTCCCGCTCTTCGAGCAGACCGTGCCGATCCCGGCGGGCGTCGGGGCCTGCCGCACCTTCAGCAACCGCCTCCCGGCTGTGGCTCCGCCGGGGCGCTACCTCGTCCGGGTCGACGTGACCACGAGCGCCGGCACGCTGCTGGACTACGACCAGTTCTTCTTCCTGAAGCTCGAGGACGACGCCCGGCCCCCGACCGGCGAGCCCCCGACCGGCGAGCGCCCGACCGGCGGGATGACGCCTGCCGACTGGCTCACCCGGTCCGAGGGCGAGTGGACGTTCGCCGGCCTGGACCTCGGCGCTGCCGCCGCTCGCAGCGAAAGCGCTCGCAGCGAGGGCGCTCTAAGCGAGGGCGCTGCGGTCGTCGGGGCGTTCCCGAACCCGTTCGCGCGCGCCACCACGATCCGCTTCGCCACGAGCGAAGCGGCCGAGGCGCGCCTCGCGGTCTACGACGTGACGGGCCGCGAGGTCGCCGTCCTCCTGAGCGGCCCGGTCGAGGCCGGGCAGCACGAGGCGGTCTTCGACGCGCGCGGCCTCGCGAGCGGGCTCTACGTCTACCGCCTGGAGGCGGGGCGGACGGTCGAGACCGGGCGCATCACGCTGCTGCGCTGACGGCAGCGAAGCTGCGCTGACGGCAGCGCAGCCGGCAGGTCGGGGCGCGCGGCCGCTGGAGGCCCTGCGGCCTTCCGGTGCTACCTTGCGCCATGCCCCTCTCGCTCCTCGCGGACCTCGCCCCGCTGCTCCGCACGACCCGCCTCGGCCGCCCGGCGCGCGGCTTCGAGACCCTCGGCTCGACCAACACCGAGGCGATGCGCTGGGCGAAGGCGGGCGCTCCGGAGGGGGCGCTTGTCGTGGCGGAGCATCAGACGGCGGGACGCGGGCGGCTCGGGCGCTCGTGGGCCGACGCCGCGGGCGAGGGCGTGCTCTTCTCGGTCGTCCTCCGGCCCGCGCTGCCGCCGGAGCGGCTCGGCCTAGTCACGCTTGCAGGCGGCGTGGCCGCGGCCGAGGCCATCGGCGCGTGGACGGCCCCTGCCGAGCCGCGCATCAAGTGGCCGAACGACGTCCTCCTCGGTGGGCGGAAGTGCTGCGGAATGCTGCTGGAGTCCGGCCTCGGACGCGAGCGGTTCGTCGTGCTCGGCATCGGGCTGAACGTCAACCAGACCGCGTTCCCCGACCCGCTGGCAAGCCGCGCCACCTCCCTCCGGCTCGAGACCGGTCGGGGCGTCCCCCGTGCCGCCCTCCTGGCCGAGGTGCTGGCCCGGCTGGAGCACTGGACCGAGCAGCTCGGCACCGGTGCCGACTCGCTCCGCCGCGCCTTCGCCGAGCGCATGGCCGGGCTGGGCGAGCGCGCCTTGGTCCGGCTCACCGCGACGGGGCAGCCGCTCGAAGGCACCGTCGTGGGCATCGACGCGGCGGGGGCGCTGCGGCTTCGCACGGGCGACGGGGTCCGGGTGCTCCACGCGGGAGACGTAACTTTCCGCCCCACCCACTCGCCCTCGGTCTCCTGACGCTCGCGCTCGACATCGGCAACACCGCCGTCAAAGGGGGCCTCTTCGACGGTCCGACCCTCGTCCGCGCCTTCCGCCTGACGACCGATCCGGCGGCGTCGGTCCCGGCGTACCGCCACACGCTGAGGCACCACCTCGGTGGGGCGGAGGTCGAGCGGATCGGCGTCGCCTCGGTCGTGCCGTTGGTGGCGGAGCGGGTCGCGGAGGCGGTGCGCGCCGAGACGCTGCACGTGCCGCTCGTGCTCGGCCCCTCGCTCGCGCTTCCGTTCGAGATGGGGTACCGGACGCCGGAGACGCTGGGCGCGGACCGCCTCGCGGCGGCAGCCGGCGCGTGGCATCTCTACCGCGCGCGCGCGCCGGACCGGCCCCTCGCCGTGGTGGACGCGGGCACGGCGGTGACGGTCGAGGTCGTGAGCGCGGACGGCGTTTTCCTCGGCGGCGCGATCGGCGCGGGGCCGGACCTCGTGCGGCGCGCCCTCGCCCGAGGCACCGCCCAACTCCCCGAGGCGACGCCCACCGTGCCCCGCCGCGCCGTCGGTCGATCGACGGAAGAAGCGCTCGACGCCGGCATCATGCTCCCGTTCCTCGACGGCGTCCGCGGCTTCCTCGCCCGCGTCACGGATGAGCTCGGGGCCGAGCCGCTCGTCGTCGCCACCGGCGGGTGGGGCAGACTGCTCGCCGAGCACCTCCGCGCGGTCGATCACGCCGAGCCGCACCTCGTGCTCCACGGCGTCCGCGCGCTCCTCGACCTCAACCCGTAGCGCCCTCGACCCGTCGTGGCGGTCACTCGATGCGCCACCCGTAGGGGGCCGGCTCGAGGGCTTCGCCGTTCGGTTGCTCTGCTGCTTCCTCGCGCCGGTAGGCGATCCCGCCCTCCTGGACGTTGTGCTCGGGGGGCCGATTCGGACCGGCGAAGTGGAGGGGCGGCACCCTACGCTTCGGCCCGGGTCAGCATCCGCTGGACGTGCGCCAGCACCATGTCGAGCGCGACCTGGTTGTGCCCGCCGTGCGGGATGATGACGTCGGCGCAGCGCTTCGACGGCTCGACGAACTCGAGGTGCATCGGGCGGACCGTGTGCTGGTACTGCTGGAGGATGGCCTCGATGTCGCGCCCGCGCTCGTGGAGATCGCGCTGGATGCGGCGGATGAGGCGCACGTCGTCCGGGGCATCGACGAAGAGCTTCACGTCCATCCGCCGGCGCAGCTCCGGCTCGCCGAGTACCAGGATGCCCTCAACGACCACGACCGGGTGCGGATGGACCGACTCGGTCTCGACCCGGCGGCTGTGCGACGTGAAGTCGTAGGTCGGCTTCTCGATGGGCTCGCCGGCGAGGAGGCGGTCGAGGTGGGCCACCATGAGGTCTGTTTCGAGGGCGTCGGGGTGGTCGAAGTTGAACCCGGCGCGCTCCTCCGGCGGGAGGTGCGAGAGGTCAACGTAGTACGAATCGTGATCGAGCAGGGCGATGCGGTCCGGCCCGAAGACGTCGATGATCTGGCGCTGCACGGTCGTCTTGCCGGACCCCGACCCGCCCGCGATCCCGATGACGACCGGCATGGTTTGAGGGGGCAGTGGGTTTCAGGGGGCAGTGGACGAAGATTAACGGCTCGGAAGGGAGTGAGAGCGCGGAGGGTGTGCGCGTCGGCGCGAAGCGCCCCCCCTCAGGAGCTCGATACCTCAGTAGCGGAGGAGCTGGATACCTCACTAGCTGGACCGGTTCGTCTGAGGCTCCGACGCTCGCTCAGTCGTCGTCGTCGGCTTCGCGGGCTGCCTTCGCTGCCGCCTTTTCTGCCGCCGCCTCCGCGCGCACCGCGCGCCGAGACGCCCGGCGCTGCTCCCACCCGGGCCGCGACACCATCGCGACGGTCCCCGTCCTCGTCTCCTCGTCGAACGTCGTCTCGCCCTCGTCGAGCTCGAAGCCGCCCGGCGCTTCCCAGTCGAGGAGCGCCTCGATGCTCTCTGCCGGGTCGCGGACGATGTAGTTGACGAGCGCGCCGCGGAGCTGCTTGACGTTGTGCGTGACCGCCTTGCGCTCGCCGCTGTTCTCGTCGTAGAACTTGACCTGCACGAGCGCCCGGTAGGACCCGTCGTCGTCCCATGCCTCGCGGTGTGTGCTCGGGAGCAGGTCCCACACGAACTTGCCCTCGAGCGCGCGGTTGAGCGCCGAGCTGAGGACCGGTTTCCAGAACGCCGAGAGCTTGCCGATCTCGGGCAGCTTGGCGTCCATCCTGAGCCGGTAGTTCGGGATGAGGTCGTCGGGCCGGAGCAGCCCGAAGAGGCCGGAGAAGATGACGCCGTTTTCGAGCAGGCGACGCTGCGCCCCGGTCGGAAGCTCGGGGAACTCCATCGCCGCGTACATCACGCCGGGGTTGTAGCGGTCCACCGCCGCCAGGAGCGGGCTGCCGAAGATGTCGAGGGTGACCCGCACCGCCTCCTCGAGCGCCGCGCCCTTCACCCCGAAGAGCTTCTCGAGCGCCTTCTCGCTGCTGTCCTGGCTCGTTGCCTGGAGCGCCTTGATGATCGTGCGGCGCTCGGGGTTCAGGTCGGAGAAGTAGTTGAACGTGTTCGAGGTCCGGTAGTCAAACATGTCCGGGGCGAGCGGGTTGCCGCCGGACGCTTTCCCTTCGGCGCTCGCTAGCAGAATCGCAAAATCAGCCATGAAAAATCAGCCGTGAAAAGGGGTCGAGTGCAACCCGGCGGTTGGCCGCGCGGCCGGTCCTGCAAGGCGACGGGTGCAGTCTAGGCGAGCCGAGGGCGGTCGGCGAAGGCTAGAGAGCGAAGAGGCGGGCGCTCAGGAGTCGGTGGGCCGCTGCTGCACCTCGCTTATCAGCGAGTTGGCGTCGCGGAGGATGCGCTCGGCCTGCTCGCGGGCATCGGCGATGAGGGCGGCACCGGTCTCGCGCGCGACGCTCTGCACCTCGTCCGACCCGAGTTGGTCCACGAGCGCAGCAACCTGCCGGGACCACCGGTCGAGGAGGTAGGCGAGGCGGCGGCGCGCCGTTCGGCCTTCGTTCGGGGCGACGATCAGGCCGAGGCCGAAGCCGGCAAGCCCGCCGACGAGGCCCCCGAGCATCGAAGCGCGGACGAGGTTGCCGGTGGAAGCACGCATGGGGGAGAGAGGCGAGAGGATCGGATGACCGCGTATCAGAGTACGCCGAGCGAAGATACGCTAGCACCTGCTTGGCAGAGAAGGGTCTGCTCGGCGGAGAACCCCTGATCGGCGCTCGCTTTTAGGAGAAACACTCCGAAGAGAAACGCTCCGAGGAGAAACACAGAGAAGCCGCGCCCGGTCGACCGGATGCAGCTTCTTCGTGTCGAAGGAGTCCGTACTAAAGGTCCGCCGCGCTGAACGCCCCCGCTCCGAAGCCATGCCGACGCAGGGCATTCGCAAAGGCCATCCGCGAAGGCTAGCGGCTCTTCTTCTTGTGACGGTTCTTGCGAAGCCGCTTCTTCCGCTTGTGGGTGGCAATTTTGTGACGCTTGCGCTTACGGCCGCACGGCATAGATTCGGGGGTCAGGGATAGAACAGAAGCTTGGTAAGATACGCAGCCGCACGAGCCGGAGCAACAGCCACCGCGCCCGCTTCCCACGGGCCAGCCAGCCTCTCGGTTCTTAGCACCCCTGCGATTAACTCCCTCTTCACGTCCCCCGCGTTGCGACAAGGCACTTTAGTGCCTCAGCAGGAGGTCTGAGTGCCTCAGCAGGAGGTCTGCTGCTTTCTGAACTGGAGACACCTCATGCGGAGCGAGCGCGAGGGAATGGGAGGAGTGGAGGGAATGGGAGGAAGGGAGGGAAGGGAGACGGCCCCCCCGTCCCTCCCTGCCCTTCACCCTTGCCTTCCACGCCGTCCCGAATCGCAGAAGACCCCTTGATCCTGCATTAGGGCATCCCAGCGTGCCCGACACCCATCTGTACAACGCCGTGCACGATAGCACACACCGGCACGGGAGCATCGTCCGAGGAAGCCGATGCCCGGCCCTCCTGGCTTGGTGCTGCACAGGGGGCCAGGTTTGGCACAGCCGTTGTGAAGTTCAGCAATAGAAGCTTCGGAGATGCCTCCACTAACCGAAGCTTGCTCGAGCGAAGGTGCATCCAGTGCACGACGCACTGCGCACCACGGATGCTAGCCTCCGCGCCGGGCGGACACGTTTGGGTGAGCGTGTTCGCCCGGCTTTTTTTTGCCCTGTCCCGCCGCTGACGACAGCGTATGTTGGAAGCGTCCGCCTGACGGAAGGCTTTCTCACGGAAGCCTTTGTTCTCGCCCCCCGGGAAACGGTGCAGGATCGCAGGCCGCGAGTGGCTGCGAAGCCGACAGCCCCGGAACCGCGTTGCGTGGCCGGCTCGGAGCCGGTGGCAGCCTGTACCCCTTCGTACCACACAGCCTCTGAGTTATGCACCGGCGCACCCTGTTCGGTCTCTGCCTCGTCAGCCTCGCCCTGCCGAGCTGCGCGCCCTCCGTCTCGCCGCTCTACCGCGACTACGACGTGGTGCCCGAGGCTCTCGCTGCCGAGGCTCTCGCTGCCGAGGCTCTCGCTGCCGAGCGAGCGGAGCAGGTCACAGACACGCAAGCCTCGGCCGCCCGTGGCTCGGACGCCCGCGACTCCGCCACCCGTGAAGTGTACGTCCGTCTGCGCGCCGCGCTCGCCGAGGCTGGGTGGACCGAGGCCCTCGCCGCCGCCCCAAACGCCGTCTCGACTGAGGCGCGCCAGTTCGGCACGTGGGGGCTCTGGCGCGTGCTGGTCTCGCTCGACGCGGTGCCCGTCGGCGACCGGCACGTCCGGGTGCTGTTCCACCCAGTCCGGCGGTACGTCACCGGCGGGCGCTCCAAGATTCCGTACCTCGGCAGCGGGCTGCGGCGGGCGCTGCTGCCGGAGCTGAACGAGGCCCTGGAGGCACATGGCTTCGTCCCCATCGGCACGCCGCGCGAGCGCGACGAGGAGCAGACCGAAGGAACCTGAGCTCCGGTCTCCAGTTGGATCGATGCTCACCGCCGAACGCAGGCTGCTTGGCCAGGACCGGGGCGGTGACTGTTCTTTGCACAACTGGGGATGTTTTGGATTCGACGGAGCGATCGTGCGGCAGGTTGCGTGCCGGGTGGTTCTCAGTACGCCCGTAACCCACGCTGAGAAACCTGATAACTGCGAACGATTACTCGTACGCGATGGCGGCTTAAAGCCCCCATCTGTCTCCTGATTGGCCCGCTTATCGGCCTTTCCTGAGGCATCGACTCAGATAAGCTAGCCGCCTAGGCTCCGGCTGAGCCGAAGCGGCAAAAAGGGGCGAAAGCTCCACATCAGCCTGCGCTCCTGCGGAAGCCCTGTTCGTGGGCTGGGCCGCCGGGGCAAAGACTCCAATACGCGGACTACGCATGTAGACGCCTGGACTGTAGCTCGCTTCGGACCCGGGTTCGACCCCCGGCATCTCCACCTGATCGTCAGGACGAAACCTCAATGCTTTCGCTTTGCATTGGGGTTTTCGTCTGTCCCGGCAGCACGCGAGGAGCCGGCCGAGATCCCCAGCCCGTCAAGGTTTAGAGATAGCCTCGCTCGGAATTGCAGCGTCCGATGGGGCTTTTCAGGTACGCCGGTCCCCTGCAACAAATAGGAAAACGCAGGGTTTGACTCGCACCTTGACCGCACCTCAGCGCTTTATCCCCTCTCTCTTACTGCGCAAAAGAGGTACGCTCGGCAACCTTGCCGCTTCTATCTTTTCCTTCGTGCCGGGCATCTGCTGATGCCTTGCTTCTGCCCACTCACCCCTCCCAGGTACAGCCATGATTACCCTCCTCATCATCATTGTCGTTGGTGGCCTGATCGGCTGGGTTGCCAGCAAAGTCATGGGCACCGACGCGCAGCAAGGCGTCCTGCTCAACGTCGTCGTCGGCATCGTAGGGGCCTTGCTGGCAGGTTTTCTGCTCTCGCCCCTGCTCGGTGTCGAGAGCATTTTGGACGATCCGCTGAGCATCCCTGCCATCCTCGTTTCGCTCGTCGGGGCCATCGTGTTACTGTGGATCGTCAAGATGGTCCGCCGGACTACCTGAGTGCCCATTTCGCCGCTGCGGTTCCGTGAACGTCCTGCTTTTCCTCCTCGTCGGTTTGCTCGCAGGGATTGCTGCTGAGAAAGCGACGAAGACTTCGATGGGGCCTCCCGCAAACCTGATCGTCGGCGTTCTTGGTGCTATCCTTGGTGGGTTTCTGTTTGGGCTGCTCGGCCTCGCCGCGCGTGGCCTGCTCGGAAGCCTCATCGCGGCCACGGTGGGAGCGCTCCTGCTCCTCTTCCTCGTCGGCCTCGTTTACCGAAAGACCTGATTCACGTTGTTAAACCAACAACACCCGTTGGACCGGAGACCCCGGCCCTTTATCCCCCAGAACCATCCCCTAGTCCCCATGAAACGCTTTCCCCTGTTCACCCTCTGCTCCCTCGTCCTGCTTCTGGCAGCGTGCGAAGTGGAGACCACCGAAGAGCCGGTCGGCACGATGGACGCCGACATCGAGACCTACCGCGCCGACGTCAATGTTCGCACCGCCGAACTTGACAACGCCATTGCAGAACTCGAAGCGAAGGCGGCCAACGCCGACGAAGAGATGCGCGAGGAGTACAACGAGATGATCGGAGAGCTCCGCGAGGAGCGCATGGAGATCGACAACGACCTCAACGCCATGCAGGCCGAGACCGCTGAGGAGTTCGACGAGATGAGGACCGAGATGGACGACAGGATTTACGTCCTCGACCGCGACCTCAACCGCGCCCAGATCGAGATGGCCGAGGATGCAGATGAGCTTCGCATGGCAGCCAACCGTCAGTTCGAGTCGATCGACCGCGAGATGGACCGCCTCGGCAACGAGGTCGGCGAGGAGTCCCGCGAGGCGATGGCGGACCTCGAGGCGCAGCGCGAAGCGCTGTCGGCTGACCTCGACCGCCTCGGCGACGCCTCGGCCGAGGAGTTCGGCGAGATGAAGCGCGGCATCGCCGACGGCTTCGACCGCCTCGGCGAGTCGATGGGCAACATCCGCGTGCCGACGGACGTCGACGTGGACATGGACATGGACACCGAGCCGATCGACGGCTAGGCGTCCCCTCCCCGACGGAACTAACGAAGGGCCGGAGAGCATCCTCTCCGGCCCTTTTTACGGTACTATGCTTCTCCACACCCGCCTGACGCTCGGCCTCTGCTCCCTCCTGCTCGCCTGTGGAACCGCGCCTGCGAGCGCGCAGCCGGTCCGGCTCCCCGACCGAGGAGCCGAGGTGCCGTTCTTCGACGTGGCGGAGCTCGAGCGCGGTGTGCTGCGCGAGGTCAACCGGGTTCGGCGCGAGCAGCGCCGCGCGCCGCTGCTCGCGGACACGAGCCTCGCCGCCGTCGCGCGCGCGCACAGCCACGCCATGCTCCACCGCCGCTTCTTCGCCCACCGCGACCCGCACGGGCGGCGCGTCGGAGACCGCGCCCGGCAGGCGGGCTACGCCTTCGAGCGCCTCGGCGAAAACCTCTTCCGGGGGAGGCTCTACGACACCGTCACCACGACCCGGCGCGGCGACGAAGTCCGCACGTCGTATTTCTGGTACACGCCCGGCGAGCTAGCCGCGCTGGCCGTCGAGCGCTGGATGGAGAGCCCCGGGCACCGGGAGAACATGCTCTCCGCCGGGTACGCCTTCGGCGGCGTCGGCCTCGCCGTTGGGCCGGAGTTCGAGGTGCTGCTCACGCTCAACCTTAGCGCACGCTGAAAGCGCACGGGCGCTGAACGGGAAGAGGCTGCTGCGCTGGAGCGAGTCTCCAGACGTCAGCTCCCCCCTCCCATTCCCCCCACGCCAAACCACCACACCGTAACCGGATTCTGTATGAGGCCCGTTTGTGAGGTTGCCGTTCAACGTTACGGTCGGGCTGAAAGCGGCTACGGGCGCTGTTAAACGGAGGCGGTATTAGCCTTCGTTGACTAGGCGGACGCCTTCGGCGACGAGGGCGTCGGCGCGGTCCTGCGAGGACGCCTCGGCGTAGACGCGGAGCACCGGCTCGGTGCCCGACGGGCGGAACATGAGCCAGCCGTCGCCGAGGCGGAACTTGAACCCGTCGAGGGTCTCGACGCGCTCGACGGCCTCGCCCGCGACCGCGTTCGGGCGGCGGTTCTCCAGCATGTCGAGGAACGCCTCCTTCCGGGCCTGCGAGGTGTGGAGGTCGTTCCGGGCGAAGTAGAGCGGCCCGAATTCGTCCTGGATTTCGTCGACGAGTTCGGAAAGCGTCCGCTTGCGCGCCATCATCATCTCGACGATCGTCAGCCCGATGAAGACCCCGTCGCGCTCGGGGATGTGGCCCTTGACGGCGATCCCGCCGGACTCCTCGCCGCCGACGAGCACGTCCCCTTCGATGATCCTCGGTGCGACGTACTTGAACCCGATCTTCATCACCTCGACCGGGAGGCCGTAGGCCTCGCCGATGCGGTCGAGCATGTCTGTTGTCGAGAACGTGCGGACGATCGTGCCGGTCATCCCCTTCTCCTGCGAGAGGTACTTGGCGAGGAGCGAGAGGATTTTGTGCGAGTCCACAAAGCGCCCCTCCTCGTCCATCATCCCGATGCGGTCGGCGTCGCCGTCGAAGGCGAGGCCGACGTCGCAGCCCTCTTCGCGGATCACGCGCGAGAGGTAGTGGAGGTTTTTCTCCATCGGCTCGGGCGGCTGCCCGTGCATCCCGGGGTTGAACTCGTCGTGGACCTCGACGACGTTCTCGCGCCCGAGCAGGTCGGTGACGGTCCCCTGCCCCGCGCCGTACATCGGGTCGCAGCCGACCTTGAGGCCGGAGGCGCGGATGCCGTCGATGTCGAGCTTGTCCTTGAGGACGTAGCGGTAGGCCTCGCGGAGGTTGATCCTCTCGACCTGCGCGCCGAGGTCGCCGAGCGGCCGGAGCTCGAAGCCGTCCTCGAGCCGGCCGAGCTCGGCCTCGACCTCGGCGATCATCGCCGAGTCGGCGGGGGCCCCGAAGTGGGACTTGATCTTGAAGCCGCTGTAGCGCGGCGGGTTGTGGCTGGCCGTGATCACGACCCCGGCGGTGTGCCCGTACTCTCGGGTCGCCCAGCTCACGGCGGGCGTCGTCACGAACGAGTCGGCGAGCTGAACGCGGATGCCGAGCGAGGCGAGGACGCGGGCGGTGAACTCGGCGAAGGCGTCCCCTTGGAAGCGCGCGTCGTAGCCGACGACCGCCGAGGGGGTGCCGTCGCCGATGCCGCTGGCGATGCGCTTGATCCACTGGCCGGTGGCGCGGGCCACGCGTTCGAGGTTGTCGAAGGTGTAGTCTTCCGCAATGACGGCGCGCCAGCCGTCGGTGCCGAACTTGATGGGGGTCATGGGGAGGGGGAGTGCCGTGGGTGATGGAAGAGGCTCAAAAGATACGCTGCCGAGCCGAAGCGTCCCGTACCCGGCCTCCCGATTCTACGCGAACAGCCCCACGCCGCCGTGTGTCCGGCTGCACCCTCCGGCCCGCGCGGTTCATCCCCACGCGTGTGGGGAAAGGTGCGACAACATGCTCGCTAGCTTCGACCGCTACGGTTCATCCCCACGCGTGTGGGGAAAGGGACGTTCCGGCCCCGCGCTTATCGACGACGACCGGTTCATCCCCACGCGTGTGGGGAAAGGTCCGGGTCGTAGTCGATCCCGGCCCGGCTCTCCGGTTCATCCCCACGCGTGTGGGGAAAGGATCTGTACCGCCGCGTCGCTCGGCCCATCCTTCGGTTCATCCCCACGCGTGTGGGGAAAGGACCGTGCGGCCGGCGCGCCTCGGCCAGATGAGCGGTTCATCCCCACGCGTGTGGGGAAAGGTGTCCCCTCGCCATGTCCTCATGCCGCGTCCTCGGTTCATCCCCACGCGTGTGGGGAAAGGTTGCGCGGCTTCGCTGTCCGTCCGGTCCACCGCGGTTCATCCCCACGCGTGTGGGGAAAGGGCGGGGAACTGGAATTGGCACTGCGGCATGGCCGGTTCATCCCCACGCGTGTGGGGAAAGGGCATAACCCGCCGCTGGAGCCGACACAGGGCTCGGTTCATCCCCACGCGTGTGGGGAAAGGAAGGGCTACGGGAGGTTGGGCTTCTTGCGCGCCGGTTCATCCCCACGCGTGTGGGGAAAGGCAGGCGGCCAAGCAGGGTCGGACGCAGGGATACGGTTCATCCCCACGCGTGTGGGGAAAGGTCCACGCTATGAGCGTTCTCAACCATCCTGGCCGGTTCATCCCCACGCGTGTGGGGAAAGGTCGGATGTCAACCTCACCGTGATCGCGCAAAGCGGTTCATCCCCACGCGTGTGGGGAAAGGTACGACACCGGGCGAAACCACGACGCCATCGACGGTTCATCCCCACGCGTGTGGGGAAAGGCTGCACGCCGCTGGACCCCGAACCCTTGACGCCGGTTCATCCCCACGCGTGTGGGGAAAGGAGGGCCTCGGCGATGAAGTGGGCGTCCTCGTGCGGTTCATCCCCACGCGTGTGGGGAAAGGAGCGTCGTAGGTCTTGTCGTACCTCTTTACCCAGGTTCATCCCCACGCGTGTGGGGAAAGGGCGCGGATCGCGGGCACCGTCGAGCGTGTGCCCGGTTCATCCCCACGCGTGTGGGGAAAGGTCGTTGAACGCTGACGTGCGGTTCTCGTGCTGCGGTTCATCCCCACGCGTGTGGGGAAAGGAAACCCGTTCAAGATCGGCGAGAGGGCCTCCTCGGTTCATCCCCACGCGTGTGGGGAAAGGCGCCGCCCGTGGATGTACGCCTCGGCCTTGCGCGGTTCATCCCCACGCGTGTGGGGAAAGGGTCGCCACGCGTACCGTAAGGGCGAGCACGGTCGGTTCATCCCCACGCGTGTGGGGAAAGGTCCTTGTGCGTGACGGGGTGCAGCGCGTCCACCGGTTCATCCCCACGCGTGTGGGGAAAGGAAGCGGAAGATCGTAGGGGCCTACACCGATGTCGGTTCATCCCCACGCGTGTGGGGAAAGGATCCGAGCCTCGATGCGTGCGATGTGCGGTCCCGGTTCATCCCCACGCGTGTGGGGAAAGGTTTGTCCACTCGCGCCTGCACAAGTTCTACCCCGGTTCATCCCCACGCGTGTGGGGAAAGGGAGGGTCAGAAAGCCCGGCGAGCCGGTAATGGCGGTTCATCCCCACGCGTGTGGGGAAAGGGGAGGCATGATCCGACTCCGACACCTGGAGCGCGGTTCATCCCCACGCGTGTGGGGAAAGGCACGCCGACAGCACGCTCTACGGTCTCATCTACGGTTCATCCCCACGCGTGTGGGGAAAGGACTAAAAGCTACGCCAGAAACGCAGCATTTCAAAGAACAGACCGCTTTAAGGGGGACGCTCCCCTTCGCCTATCTGGACGCCAAATGTCCCGCTTTAGGCCGCTCGCGCCAGCGAGAGCAGCCCGAAGCCGAACGCCTTCGCCGGTCCGATCCCGCTGCGGACGGCATGGAGCAGCTTCTCAGGGTCTGCGACCGTCAGCACCCCGTCGAAGCGGACGCCGAAGAGGGGGAGCTCGCGCTTCTCGTACTCGCCCTTCTTCCGGCGGCGCGGCGCGAGGCGAAACGGTGCGTCTCGTGCGTCGAGTACGGCGAACCCGCACCGCTCGGCCTGCCGGTCTAGCCACTCGAAATAGGTCGGGTGCCCGGCGGCGTTGGGGGCGGCGTGGACGAGTGGGACGCGGCGACCGTTCTTCCTCCCCGGCGGCGTCTTGCACACCGTCGGGTTGGCGATGACCCGGAAGCGGAGGCGCTGGCCCTCACTGAAGGCGGGGTCGAACGATTTGGGGCCGTCGAGTTGGAGTGCGTAGTCCCCCATCGCCTCGACGAATTCCCAATCCGGCCGCGTTGTCGAGGTCTGCACGAGCACGGGGACGCCCTCGCCGCGCGCTTCGTCGGCCGGTTCGATGCGGAAGAGGAGGCGGTTCGCATCCGGCTCGCCGTCGGGGAAGGCGCGTTTCAGCGTCCGGTGAAGCTCGTAGGGCGTGGCGAGGTCGCGCCGTGCCTCCGGGTTCGCGGGGTTCAGCAACAGTCGGGTGAGGTACATACGTCAGGCGTCGATCAGAGGGAGATGTACGGTGACGACGGGCCGGGGCTGGAAACGACGGGCGGCGAAGTCGAGCGGGTCGTCGGCCGCGACGAGCTCATCCCGCCGATCCACGGTTCCATCCGGGAGCGCCGCGTCGGCGTCGAGCACAAAGCGGTAGCGGCCGTCGCGGGGTCGGTCGTGCCGGTTTCTACCGAGCGGCAGATCGGCGCGGCGCAGCGCGTCGGCGAGCGAAAACGGGACGACGGCGAGCGCGAGCGGGTGCGCGGGCGGGAATGCCTTCCGCCCGAGGAAGAGCGGCCAACGCGGGCGCAGGAGGGCACGGCGAATCTGCTCTAGCCGGTCGAGTCCGTCCGCCCTGTCCGTTTCCAGCCCGGCGGTGAAACAGGCGTCGGCGAGGTAGTAGCGGTCGGAGACGATGACGTCGCCGCGCTCGACCTTCCCGCTCGCGCGGTAGAACCCCTCGCGGCCCGCCGTCTGGAAATCGCGGCGGACGCGGCCGGCCCGGTCCACGCGCACGCCGAAGCGGAGCGCAGCGAGGTCCGTGATGTCGGCTTCGCGCGGGCGACCGAGCGCGGCGGCGACGAGGCCGAGCACGCCGCTCTTCGTCGGCGTCGTGCGAGTCTCGCGGATGCCGAACTTGCTGTCGGTGCCCCACGCTTGCATCGGCCCGTCGAGCCGGAGGAGGAGCGTGTGGACGGGCTCAGGCATCGGCCGCCTCCATCGTCTCGACGACGCCGTCGATCACGGCGCGAACGCTCTCGCGCCAGGCATCGCCGAGCGGGTGCGGCTTGTCGGCAGCGGCGAGGGCGTCGCGGTGCGGGGTGCTGACGAACACGGCGGGAGCTTCTTCGTCCGGGAGGAGCCCGGCGTACATCGCCTCCATGTCGGCCCAGTGCCCGGCCAGCCGCTCGGCGGCGTGGTAGGCCATGCTCCGGCCGTTCGCGCGGACTGGGTCGGCGAAGGCGTTGACGAGCGAGAGCGGCATCCGGTCGTGGCGGACGACGGCGAGGACAAGCTCGGGGCGGACCTGGGCGGCGAAGCTGTTCTGCTTCCCGCTCGGGAGCGCAGTCACGGCAGCGGTGAGGAAGGCGCGGACCGTGTCGCGCGCGGCTTGGCGGTCGCCGTCGAGGTTTTTGGCGAGGGCGTCGGCGTCGATCACGGCGTAGCGGTAGTAGCAGGCCGCGTTGAACCCGGTCGTCCCGATCATGCCCGCCCCGGCGTCGTCGGCCTCGGCCGTGCTCTTGAGGTCGTCGACGGCCGTGAAATAGTCGAACTGCGGGGCGACGCGGTCCACGGAGAGCGCGTGGGCGACCTGGCAGGCGGCTTCAAGGTTGAGCTGGGGCTCCTCGGCGAGCATCCGCCCAAAGAGCGCGATGTCGGACGCTGAGGTCTTCCCCTTGTGCTCTTTGACGAAGTCCTTCACGACGGGCGTGACGGCTTTGCCGAGCGCCTTCTCGGCGTCGCTCACCGCCTTCGTCTGCTCCTTCGACGGCTTCTCCCCTTCCTCGGTCGGGAGGGCATCCTGCGCGTCGTGCAGCGCGGTCACCTCAGCACCGAGGCCGGCGTCGGCGAGGCGGCGGGCGAGGTCTTTCAGTTCGCCGTGGGCGGCGTAGTAGAGCACGCTCGTCTGATCCTTCTCGTCGAGCCCGCTGGCGAGGAGCGAGGTGACGGCGGCCCCTGCAAGCGTCCGTGCGGTGCCTGCGTCTACGCTGTGATCCTCGGAGAGCACGCGGACGAGGTACGGCACGGCGCGGCGCGTGCGGATGCCCACGCGCTGGGATACGATCCGGCGGAACACGTCGGACGTGCGGATGGCGCGCTTGAGGCTCTGCGACGAGAGCCGGGCGCGACGGTGCCCACCGAACTCGGCGTCTTTCGGCGCGCCGGTGTCGTCGCGGTTGAGGTTGGCGGGCGGGACGGACTGGAGGAGGTGGAGTTCGATCTTCATGGCGTCAGTCGGTATCGGGTGAGGAGTGGTTGGAATCCGATGCTTCGGTGTCGAGCGTCGAGGGCCAGTAGTCGCGCGCCCAGCGCTGCTGCACGAAGCGGTCAGGGTGGTCCCACGCGAGCAGGTCGCGGAGGAGTTGAAAGAAATCGAGTGGGGCCTCGTGTGAGCGGAGCAGGCGGAGGAAGCGGCGGAGTTCGTCGGGTGCGTCTTCGAGCGGAAGCGCGAGGAGGGCCTGGAAGCGCCGGGTGATGCCCTCGTTCTCGTCCACGGCGTCGCCCTGCCCGCTCACCCGGCGGCCGTTGACGAGCCGCGCCGACGCGCCGAGCGAGCGCCGTCCCTTCTTCATCCGGGCTGTCTCGGGCATCGCGGAGCCACCGGCAGCGTAGATACCGAAGAGCTCAGCGGTGAGGAGGTAGGCGTTGAGCGCGTCGCCGCGTGCGTCGTCGGGGACGTGCTGGCCGACGATGCGGAGCGCGCCGTAGCGCCCGGCCGGGTTCGCGGCGGAGCGGCGGAGCTCGGCGAGCGCGGCGCGGGCGGTGCCGTCGTCAGGCGCTCGTTTGACGAGTCCGTGGAGGTGCCCGATGAAGGTCTTCACGGGATCACGCTCGTCAGTCGGTTCTGGAGATGCGGTTGCGGATTCAGGCATCGGCGGGTTCGGATTCGCGGAGGAGGTCAACGTAGGCTTTGGCAGGTCGGAGGGCGTTGCGGCCTCGGGCGACGGCTTCGAGCCGTCGGGGCGAGGTGACGAAGTCGCGCGTGGCCTCGTCGTAGGCCTGCATTGCGGCGCGGTGGAGCGTCCGGGTCCAGCGGGCGAGGTGAACGCGGAGCGCGTCTGTTGTGTCGTCCGATAGCTTTTCGGTCTGCACTTCTCCGGGATTGGGAATCGCAGCGAGGTCACCTAGCCACTCCTCGAAGCCCGGCTCGTGCTGGCCGCCGAAGAGGAAGCCGGTCTCGAGCCACGTCCAGAACCGCTCTTCGGCTTGCAGCCCCTCCGCCCTCGTGCGGACGTCCTCGGGTTTGCCCGGCGCGAGCGTCGCGGCGAAGGTGCGGAGCGCCCGCCGCAACGACTGCATCTGCCGGTCGGCGCGCTGCACGGCTTCGTCCACGGCCTCCTGCAGCGGTTGCAGCCGGAGCACGGCCGGGAAGAGCGGCGTCCGCTCGTGGCGGATCAGTTCCATCTTCGCCTTGCTGTTGGCGAGGCCGAACACGTCCACGGTCTCGGCGCGGCCTTCTACCTCGCCGCCGAACGCGCGCCACGCGGCGAGCGCCGCGAACGTGCGCGGTGGGTAGCCGACGTTTTTGCTTTCGAGCTTCAGCCCGAGCCAGACCGGAGCGCGCCGCCAGAGCGCGACGCCGGGTTGCAGCTTGAACGGGTAGACCTCTTCCTTTTTGGAGATGCGGTACGCCATGAGCGGATCGCGCGCCGCCGACACCCACTTCGGGCCGCTCCGCAGGTGGACGTCCGTCACCACGACTTCGCCGTCTTGCTCCTCGGCGACGAGCCGGACGTGACGCGACTGCCAGGTGAGGTAGTCGAGATACCCCAACTCGGGCCGGTCGTCGTCGCCGGGGAGCGGACGTTCCCACGCGGGCGCGTCGCCCTCGGGCGAGTCGAGGCGCGCGAACGATGCGGCCGGGGTATTGAGCAGAAGTGCCTCGAACAGGTTCTCGCCCCGAATCCAGAACACGAGGCCGGAGACGAGCGGGCCTTCCTGATAGCTCGGGCGACCGGGGCCAGCGAGTCCGCCGAGGCTGTAGACGTGTGCCGCGAGGAGGGCGCGGGCCGCTTCGGCCGGCGTGAGCGGACCGTTCGCGGTGTCGCGCGTGTGGTCGAAGAGGGTTTCGTTGTTGCCCTTCGCCCGCGTTGGGGTCAGCCACGAGAGCGGGCCGGTGTTGGGCGTCGCGGGGTCGGGATGGCCGTAGAACGGGCGCTCGGGGTGGAAGAGATCGAAGCGCGGCGGGTCGGCGGCCTCGCTCTGCCAGCGGTCGAAGTAGGCGTTGACGTGCCCGGCGTCGAACTGCTCGGCGTCCCACAGTTTTTGCCACGCCGTGCGGGTCCAGCCTTCGTCGTCGTCGGCGTCCTCGGGGTGGACGTGGAGCCGGACGAAGAGGGCTTGCAGGAGGCGGTAGATCGCCACGGTTTCGAGCGGGCTCGGCGCGGCGACCTCGGCGATCCGGTGCGCCCCGGCGAGCGCATCGCGCAGCCCGACGGCGGATTCGCCGCTCTCGCCCTCGGTCCAGCGGACGGGAATCCACGGTTCAGTCGTGAGGTCGTAGGTCATCGGTCGAAAAGTCGGTCGGGGTCGTAGACGAGGCCGAGGTCGGGGTCGAGCACGAGGGTGGTGCCGCCGAGCGTGCAGCGGGGAGGCCCGGCATCGCCGTGCTCGAAAACGACGGCGTGATGATACGCGAGCGCGGAGACTCGCTCGGTTGCTTTCGACCACCACGTAGCCGTCCCTGCATCTGCCCCGGCAGTCCCGTCGGCACGGAGCGCCCGGACGACGCTCGCGCGGCTGAGCCGGACGCCGCGCCGGAGCAGATTCCGCACGTCCTCGATGGGCAGAGCGGAGTCGGGAGCCGGAGCGTCGGGCAGCGGCGCGGTGCCGTCGAGCGTCACACGTCCGTCTCGCTTCACGAGACAGACGATTTCGACGGAGTCGCGGCCGAGCCGGGTGACGGGCCGGAAGTCACGGGCGGGCGCGTCGTCGTGCTCGTCGTAGGCGGAGCGGTCAGCGGTTTCGGCGAAGCTGACGAGTTCGCAGAGGTCTTCCGGCGCGTCGATACGAGCGTCGCGGGCGTGGGTGGTCTGATTCTTCGTCAGCGTGTCGCGGTCGTTCACGGCTCCGGTCCAGCGAGCGCGGTCGGACTCGGAGAGGTCGGGCGGCGGGCTGTCGGTGCCGGGTCCGTAGACGGCTTCGATGAGCGGCCGATAATCGCGCGGGAGGTGCCACGCGCGGCGTTTGCGGAGGAGCCGGACCGTCTTGAAGAGCGGGAGGCTGAGGTAGACGGCGCGAAGGTCGTCTTTCAGCTTGCCTTCTTCGCGCTGCCCGCCAATCGGGGCGAGGTCCGGGAGGTCGTCCGCGTCGGGGTTCGGGCAGAGGACGACGAGGCGCGGGCGCTCGAAACCGGCGGGGCGCTCCAGCTCGTGGCGGTGCATCCGCCCGGCGCGCTGGAGCAGGAGGTCTACGGGGGCGAGGTCGGTCAGCAACACGTCCACATCGAGATCGAGGCTCTGCTCGGCCACCTGTGTGGCGACGAGCACGGCCGGGCGCTCGCCGAACTCCTCGCGCCGTCGCTTCCCGAACCGCCCCGGCGTCTCGCCCTCGCCCACGACGCGGTGCTCGCGGGCCTGCCGCTCGGCGAACGGGAAGCGAGCGTGGAGGAGCACGAGGTCGGCATCGAGTCCGGCCTCGTCCAGGAGGGAAAAGACGCGCTGTGCCCGGTCCACGAGGTTGACGATCACCCCGACCGTCGCTCCCCGCTTCACGAAGCCGACGATCTGCTCCACGACGCCGTGCTCGTCGCTGTCGGCGAAGTCGATCTCCGTCTCTCCCGTCCGCTCGGTGCGTTCGGCCTGCACCGTGTCGAACGGGCCGAGGACACGGGCGCTCGCCTCGGCCCCGGCGACGGTCACGGCGGGATAGACTCCGGCCTCGTCCTCCGGCGGCTTCGCGCCCCACGCTTTCAGAAGCCGGCGGCGCATCACAGCGGGCAGCGTCGCCGAGAGCACGACGACGTCGCAGTCGAGTGCGCGGAGCCACCGGAGGAGCCGCTCGAAGAGCGCGGTCATGTACGTGTCGTAGGCGTGGACCTCGTCGAAGACGACGACTTTCCCGGCGAGACCGTAGAGCCGGAGGAAGAAGTGCCGCGAGACGAGCGCGCCGAGGAGCGCCTGATCGACGGTGCCGACGCCGTAAGGCGCGAGCAGGCCGCGCTTGCTCGGCAGAAACCAGCGGGCGGCGTAGACCACAGAGCCGTCGGCCTCGTCGCGGTCCTGCGGTTCGAGGAGCCGGTCGAGGTCGGCGTTGAGCCCGCTCGCGCCGTGGACGAGTTGGACGTTCGCCGCGCTGTCTGTCGCCATGTCGAGAAAGCGGAGAAAGCGGGGGAAGAGACCGTTCGACGTGGCCTGCGTCGGGAGGGCGACGTAGACGCCGCGCCCTCCGTCGGCGCGCCGGGTTTGGAGGCGGGCGGCAAGGTGGAACGCCGCTTCGCTCTTCCCCTCGCCCGTCGGAGCCTCGACGATCACGAGCGCCGGGCCGTCCGGCACCTCGAGGTCGGCCGTCGTCCGTTGCAGCGCACGTGGCGCGGCGGTCGGGTTGTCGTCGAAAACTTCGGGGAAGCAGGTGCGGAAGCCGTCTTCGCCGTCTTCCGCGTGGAGGGCACCCCGGTCGCCGAGCTTTGTTTTAGCGAGCGCACGCTGGGCGGCCTTCCGGCTCGCGGGGAGGTACGCCGCGAGGTCGTCGTAGTTCGCTGCGTTCGCGGGCATCAACTCGGCCATCGAGCCGACCCAGTCAGCGAGCGTGGTCCAGCCCGCCACGGCGAGGAGGTCGGGCGGAAAGGCATACGGCCCGACGCGGGCCTCCGGCGTGCCGCCGAGCGCGGGCCAGCCGCCGTGCGCCCGCATCCACGCCTCGGCCACGGCCGCGACGAGCGCCTGCTGCTCGCGCTTCCAGTCCGCATCGCCGAGCGCGGTCTCGGAGGTCCACTCCGTCACCGCGTCGAGCCGCCCGTGGTGGAAGCCGACGAACGCCGCGAGCGAGCGGAGCAGCGAGCGGGTCGGGCTGTCGGGGAGCACATCCACCCATCCCAGCAGGATCGGGATCGAGGCGTGCCCGTGGTGCCTTAACTCGTCGGCCCGCCCGAACGAAAGGCCCGCCGCTTCCAGCATCGACCGGCTCGGGTCGTGCTGGCTCTGGAACGACGGGATCGCCTTGCCCGCGTCGTGGAGGCCGACGACAAGCGCGAAGAGCGCGCCGGCCTGCTCTTCCGTTTCTTCTGTAAAACCAAACTGCCGCGCGAGGCGCGCCCGGACCGGCGCGGGCAGTCGCTCGAAAAGGAGCTCAGCTACGCACGCCACGTCGAGAAGATGCGCCCACAGCGGGTGCGTCCACGCATCGCCGCGACCGAGATCGCCGTAGCGGTCAGTTTTCGCCCAGAAGCGTCGCCACGTAGGTTCGGGAGAGGTCATGCCGCTAGGATAGAGAGAGGCACCGTCGAACCGGGACATTCGGCGTCCAGTTCGAAAAGCCAGCGACAGCGAGAGAGATCGCCTCCACTCGCTGCCGCTGAGTCCTCATTAGCAATCACGCCATTGAAGCGCGCATCGGATGCACAGCCCTAACTTTCCTCCAAGAGGAACGAGGGCCTTGTTTCCGCAAGAGCACACCAACCCATTCTCCTGCACTCGAAGCTGTCGCTTCGGTGTTGGTTTGCTCGGAGGGTGTGGCTCAGGTATCTTAAAGCCAATCCGTTTCATCTGATGTAGAGTTGGGTGAAACAAGTGAACGAGCGCCTCGGGCGGGCTACCAACCATCCTCGAGGCGCTCGTCCTATATAACATCAGCAGATCGAATTTGTCAAGCGTGTTTCCACGATCATGCCTTTCATCCCCGCATAAGCGAGGAAACGGCTTGTCTTCGCGACCATGCCGGTTCACCTCCAACGAGTTGGAGACGAAGCAAGATACCACTCCTCCGTCCTACCTCCAATCGTAATAGAGTGTCGGGCGAAGCGAAGGACGGTGCAGCTCAGGTAGCTCCCCCCTCTACTACTTCCCACACCGTCGCGACGAACCGCTCGGCGTCGGCGAGGAGGTTGGCGGCGGCGTTCATGTCTGTTGTGGCGAGGGCGTCGTAGTCGGCGCGCTCGCGGACCTGGGCGGCGTGAGGGAGGGTCCGGGCGATGTCCTCGGGAACGCGGCCCGTGGCGACGAACAGGAGCGCGAAGCGGTTGTGCACGCCGCTGTGCGTCTTGGGCTGCTCGCCTTCCCCGGCGAGGGCGGCTCGGGCCAGGTTGAAGCAGGCGTAGTAGGCTCGGTTGGTAGCAAGCTCCGCGTCGCCGCTATCGAGTACGCGGCGGGCGGACTCCAGCGCGCGCTCCCCCTTCGCGACGAGGGCCGTTTGGAGCTCGGTCATAGCACGACGCCGTCGTCGGCGACGCTGTACATGAGGGGGCGGTCGAGGTCGGCGGCCTCGGCGACGCTGTACGGCTGCATCGAGACGTCGACCCCGTGCCGGATGGAGAGACCGAGCCGGAGCGTACTGATCCTCTTGCCCTCGGTGTACGGTTCGACCTCGCCGCGGAGGACGACGAGGAGGTCCACGTCGGAGTCGGGCCGGGCGTCGCCGCGGGCGTGGGAGCCGTAGAGCACGACGCGGTCGAGGCGGTCGCCGTACATCTCCGTGAGCCGCGCCTTCGCTTCGGCGAGGGCGGCGCGGACGTTCTCCGGCATCGTCTCGGGGAGCGTCAGGGTCATAGCGGGAGCGCGGGCGGTCTCTCTTCTTCGACTAGTCTACGGACGGCGATTACGAAGTGCTTTACATCGGCCAGAATCTCGGCCGCCACGTCGGAGTCTAGCTCGGCGAAGGTGTCGTAGTCAGCCTGCTCTCGGGCGTCGAGGGCGACCTTGAGGGCCGTGGCGACCGTGGTGTCGAGGACACCCAGTTTTACGAAGTGGAAGTAGAAGCGGTGGAGCGTACCGCTGTGCGTCTTCGGGGATTCACCCCGACCGAGAAGCGCCGCCGAAGCGGCGTAGTAGGCTCCGTAGTAGACCCGGTTGACGGCCGAGAGGGGGTCGCCGGCATCCAGCAGGAGGCGAGCGGCTCGGAGAACGCGCTCAGCCCGAGCGAAGAGCGCCGCCTGCTCCGCAGTCATAGCACGACGCCCTCGGCGCGGACGGTGTTGGTGAACGTGCGCGTGCGGTCGTCGTAGCCTCGCCTTGCGAGCGGGTGGACCGAGACAAGCGCCCCGTAGCGGCCGAGCAGGTCCAGCGAGAACGGGGCCAGGTGACGAATCTCGGCCAGCGCGTTGACCTCGCCCCGGAGGACGACGAGGAGGTCTACGTCGGAGTCGTCGCGGGCGTCGCCGCGGGCGTGGGAGCCGTAGAGCACGAGCCGGTCGAGGCGCTCGCCGTAGAGCTCGGTGAGCCGCACTTTCGCCTCGGCGAGGGCGGCGCGGACGTGAGGCGGCATCGTCGCGGGGAGCGTGTCGGGGAGCGCAGTCGGCATAGCGTCAACTTACGGCAGGTTCTGATACGCCTGGACGGCCTCGGCAGCGTCGGCGGCGAGGCGGTCGGCTAGCTCGGGCGGGCTGAGGGCGAGAACGGCCGGGCCCCAGCTCGCCACGAAGGCACGGACCTCGTCGAGCGCGTCGCCGCCGGGGGCGCGGTACGTCACATCAAGCCCACCGTCGGCCCGCTCTTCGATGGCCTGGCTCGGGTGGTAGCGGTGGGAGCGGAAGTGGACGGCGCAGCGGGGATGCACCCGCAGGCGGACCTCGACGGGCGGACCGCCCTCAAAGACGCCGAAGCGCCCGGCGAAGTACGTCCGTGCGTCGAAGCCCTCGGGCGGCGCGAAGTACCGCTCGACGGGCCGGACGTTCGAGATGCGGGCGAAGCTGAAGTCGCGGACGGCGCGGCGGGTGTGGCAGTAGGCGATGAGGTACCACCGGTTGCGGACGGGGGCGACGACGAGAGGGTCCACCTCGCGCCCGAACGAGCGCTTGCCGCGCTTGTTGACGTAGTCCATCCGGATGCGCCGGCGCTCGCGCTTGGCGCGGTTGAGCGGGGTGAAGACGGCGGGGTCGGGCGGGGCGGTGCGGAGCGCGCCGAAGTGCCAGTGGGCGGCCTCAGCCTGGGGGTCGAAGGTGAAGAGCTCGTCGGCGGCGTCGAGGTCGGCGGTGGCGGCGAGGAGGGCCCCGAAGCCGCGCCGGAGCGGGGCCTCGAGCGGCGTCCCGGCGAGCGCAGCCGCGGCGGCCTCGGCGGCGACGGTGAGGGCGAGGAGGGCCTCTTCATCGAGCCCGTCGAGGACGAGCCCACGGCGCTGGTGTTCGGCCGGCAGGAAGAACCGCTTGGCCCGGGGGTTGGCCGGGTCGGGTTCGTCGGCCACGGGGAGGCCCGCCGCCCGGAGCCTCTGGACGAGCCGGCGCGCGTGGCGCGGGTCGCAGCCGAGGCGCTCGGCCATGGCGCGGCGGGTAAGGCGCTCGTCGCGGTCGAAGAGGCTGCGGAGGCGGCGGGCCGTGGGGGGCAAGAGGTCGGCGTCGGGGTCCATGGCGATGCGTGGGGCGAGGAGAACTGTGAAGGCGCGTGCAGGCGTTCGTGAAGGCGCATGCGGGTGTGCGGCGGCTCGCTCAGCGGGCGCACGACCGGGCCGCGTCGGGTGAGGAGGACCGCTTCCGCTGCTCGGAGCGGAGCGAGGGCACCGGAAGCGAGGGGTCGCCTACGAGCCTGTGACCGTGGCGAACTAATCGCTTTCGCTGCTCTGTCATTCCCGGTCTCTGTCATTCCTGGTCAGGGTGGACTCTAACTCAGGGAACGGGTAGCACAGCAACCTTACAGCCCAAACCTTACAGCCCAGAGGTGCACAGTGGCAAGGCGGTCACGGGTCCGGCTCGGCGTCCGGCAGTGGGGGGCGGCGGGCGAGCCACACGCCGTCGAACTCCTCGACGTAGCGCCCGCGCGGGTTGGCCGCCCGCACGTCGAACCCCTGCGCGGTGTTCGTCTGCCACAGGAGCAGGGCCGACGCCCCATCGGCGACCGCCTGCTCGGCGATGCGCTCCCAGAGCTGATCCCGGACGAGCCGGCTGAGCCGCCCGACGAAGACGCCCGCGGCGACCTCCATCATCCACCGGCTGAGGTCGCCGCGCAGGCCGGGGGCAGTGCGTTCGAGGACGAGAACGGTCATCGGGAGTGGGAGGCGCGCGCGTGGAAAGGGAGAGTGGAACCGGCGGAGCTAACCGAGGCGGATCGCAACGCGTCGGCGCTCCGTCGCCCACCTTCCTACCCCGTCGCTTCACGTCGGTGCCTCAGTCTGACGTCCGTGTTTCAGTCTTGGGCGGGGCCGTCCGGGGTGAGGTCGGGGAAGGGGTCCGGGGCAGGCGGCGGGCGCTCGCCGTAGGCCCCGTCGCCGAGCGAGAGCGTGGCCTCCGGGGGCGGGTCCCACCACGCGGTCGGGTGGGCGAAGTCGTCGTCGGGGTCGAAGCGCTCGGGGAGGGGCGCGCTCGGGTCGAGGTCGAGCACGGCCCGGATGTCGGGGATGATGCGCTCGAGGATGCGGAGGTTGCGGAACGCCCGGCGGCAGCGGATGCGGACCGTCCGCTCGAGCTGGAAGGGCTCGCCGGCGGCTTCGGCGTCCCGGGCCTCGGCGGCCGTGGCGAAGGCGACGGGCACCGTGAGCTCGGTCTTGTAGAGGTCGGCAATGTCGTAGACGAAGGCGAGCTGCTTGCCCTGGTGGATGAAGCCGAGGCCTGGCGCGTAGCCCGCCGAGACGACCGCCGCGTGGCAGACGCCGCTGAGGCAGGCGTTGGCCGCGCTGAGGGCGCGGTTGAGCGGGTCGGCGGCGTCCCAGTCCCCCCGGTCGTAGTCCCGCCCGGCCCAGTCCAGCCCGTAGGACGCCGCCGCCCGGCGGTACGTCGCGCGGACGCGGGCCCCTTCGTGCCCTCGGACCTGCTCGATGGTGAGGTTCGGCGGCAGGGTTTCGTAGAACCGGAGCCGGTACATCCGCTCGACCACGCGGAGGCGCTGCTCGGGGTCGCTCGCGGCCTCGGCCTGGCGCTGCAGGGCGTACGCCTTGCGCGTCTCGCCGTGCCCGTGCGCGTAGAACCGGACGCCCTCCTGCCCGACCCAGAGCAGCGAGCACCCGGACTTCGAGGTGGTCACCACGGCCCGGTGGGTGACGGAGACGCCGGGGCCGAGCAGAAGCGCGCACAGGTTGGCGACCGGGACGGCGATCCGGCCGAGCTTGTTCTCGAACTCGACGCCGTTCTTTGTCTGGGTGAGCCGCCCCCGTTCGAGGTAGAGCGTCGGCAGGCTGTCGCGGAGTTTGGGGAGGGCGCGTAGATTCTCAGGCATGGTCGCGGGGGAAGAATGGCGAGTGGCTGTGAGGGTACGGCGCTCCTGTTGCCAAGTGTGACATGCCGCGTCCACTTGGGCGGGTAGGGTCCGTACACTTCCCGCCCCGTGTTCCTTGACATTGTGCGATTCCGTTCCGATTTTTAGTCCTTTCCCCACGCCCGTGGGGATGAACCGACCTCGCGGGGCGTGAGGCCCCCCAACTCCGACCTTTCCCCACGCCCGTGGGGATGAACCGGTGACGCGCAAGTGGGGCCGCTGGCAGCACCACCTTTCCCCACGCCCGTGGGGATGAACCGGAGGTGACGCCCCCCGAGACGTGGGGCCAGCACCTTTCCCCACGCCCGTGGGGATGAACCGTGATAAAAGGGGTAGGACATGCCCTGTTAGCTCCTTTCCCCACGCCCGTGGGGATGAACCGACATGGGTTTCCGCCGCAGCCATTCCTAGCCCCCTTTCCCCACGCCCGTGGGGATGAACCGTCGGGCGGAGGCGCGCATGCCTGACGGCCTTCCCTTTCCCCACGCCCGTGGGGATGAACCGCTCACCGTGTCCCGCGCCGACGGCGCCGACGGCCCTTTCCCCACGCCCGTGGGGATGAACCGGCGCGGAACGCCTTCGCGCTCTACCGCGGACGCCTTTCCCCACGCCCGTGGGGATGAACCGGCGAGGAGCGTGGGGTTCACGGCCTCTACGAACCTTTCCCCACGCCCGTGGGGATGAACCGAGGAAGGTTCGCGCCTCGCGGTCGAGGTTCTGCCTTTCCCCACGCCCGTGGGGATGAACCGCGCTCGTTCGTCCGGTCGATGTCCTGCTGGAACCTTTCCCCACGCCCGTGGGGATGAACCGATGACAGAGAGGAGGTGGAGGCCGAGGAGCGATGCGAAAAGCCCCGGACCGACACAGGGTCAGTCCGGGGCTTCCAGCGCGCCGGGGAGGATTCGAACCCCCGACCTTCGCATCCGTAGTGCGACGCTCTATCCAGCTGAGCTACCGGCGCGTGCGGCGGAGCAAAGATACGCGGTCCGCGACCGGGCCACCAAGTGAAGAACGCATAGACCCGGCGCGCGCCGCTTGCCTACTGCGCCGCGTCCTCCAGAAAGTAAAAGTGGTTCGTCGGGCCGTGGCCGCCGCCGAGGGCGAGGCCGTGGCGGATGGCCTCGGTGACGTACGCCTTCGCCTGCGCCACGGCCTCCGCAAGCGGTGCCCCGCGCGCCAGCCACGCGGCGACCGCCGAGGCGTAGGTGCAGCCGGTGCCGTGCGTGTGCGGCGTCTCGATCCACTCGGCGCGGAACCGGCGCATCGCCCGGCCATCGAAGAGCACGTCCACCGCCTCGGCCCCGCCGCCGAGGTGCCCGCCTTTGACGAGCACGGCCCCAGCGCCGAAACCGTGGATCGTGCGAGCGGCGGCCTCGGCCTCGGCGACGGTGGTGACGGCTTGCCCGGTCAGCCGCTCGGCCTCGTGGACGTTGGGCGTGACGAGGGCGGCGAGCGGGAGCAGGTCGCGCGTGAGCGCCTCGACGGCGTCGGGCGCGAGCAGGGCGAAGCCGCTCTTCGAGACCATCACCGGGTCCACGACGAGCGGCTCCAGCCTGTGCTCTCGCACCTTTCGCGCCACGAGGCCGATGATCGCCGCCGAGGAGAGCATCCCCGTCTTGACGGCCCCGAACCGGAAGTCGTCGGCGACGGCATTGAGCTGGGCTTCAATGATGCCGAGTGGGAGGTCGAAGGCGGCGGTGACGGCGCGGGTGTTCTGCGCGGTGACGGCGGTGACGACGCTCGCGGCGAAGACGCCGTTGGCTTCCATCGCCTTGATGTCGGCCTGGAGGCCGGCCCCGCCGCCGGAGTCGCTCCCGGCGATGGTGAGCGCGAGGGGCTTCGAGGCGCGTGCGCGGGCCTTCGAGGCCGAGGGGCGGGGGCTGGAGGTCATAGGGGTCATAGGGCACCGAGGTAGCGGGCGGCAGCGTCGGCAGGTCGCTCGGCGCGGAGGAGGCCCGAGACGACGGCGACGCCGTAGGCTCCGGCCTCGCGGCAGGCGCGGGCGCGCTCCGGCGTGACGCCGCCGAGGGCGAAGACCGGCGTGCCGGGCACCGCGCGGCAGCACGCGGCGAGCGCGCCGAGGCCGACGCCGGGGTGGCCGGGCTTGCTGCCGGTCGGGAAGACGGGGCTGAAGAAGACAGCGTCGGCCCCCTGCTCGGCGGCGGCGGCGGCCTCGCCGGGCGTGTGGGCGGAGTAGCTGAGGAGCGCCTCGGGCCGCTGCCGCCGCGCCTCGGTCACCGCCGGCCCTCGCACGCCGACGTGCAGCCCGAGGCCGAGCCGCCGGGCGACCTCGGCGCGGGTGTTGACCGAGACCGGCGTGCCGGGCCGCGCCGCGCGCACCCGCTCTGCGAGCGACGCGGCCTCGCGCGCGAACGCCTCGTCCGGCGCGTCGTGGTCGCGCAGGTGCAGCCACAGCCGGGCCGCCCGCACCGCCTCGACCGCCCGGCGCTGCACCGCTGCCTCCGTAAACCCGTCGGCAACGAGGACCAGGCGCGGCAGCGGACGGTCGGTGCCCGCCGTCATCCGGCGTCGATCCGCCCGTCGGTGGGCGACGAGGCGTTGGCGTAGAGCCGGCGCGGGATGCGCCCGGCGCGGTGCGCGAGCCGCCCGGCCTCGACCGCGTGGCGGACGGCGGCGGCCATCAGCGCGGGGCGCTCGGCTCCGGAGATCGCGGTGTTGAGCAGCACCCCGTCGTAGCCCAGCTCCATCGCGCGGGCCGCGTCGCTCGCCGTCCCGATCCCGGCGTCGACGATGAGCGGCGTCTCGGGGAGCAGGTCGCGGATGATGCGGAGCGTGTACGGGTTGACGAGACCCATCCCGCTGCCGATCGGCGCGGCGAGCGGCATCACGGCGGCGCAGCCCAGGTCGGCGAGCTTGCGGCAGGTGATGGGGTCGTCGTTCGCGTAGGCGAGGACGTGGAAGCCGTCGTCGACGAGCTGCTTCGCCGCTTTGAGGAGCTGCTCGACGTCGGGGTAGAGCGTCTCGTCGTCGCCGATGACTTCGAGCTTGACGAGGTCCGTGCCGAGGGCCTCGCGGGCGAGCTGTGCCGTGAGGACGGCCTCGCGAGCGGTGTAGCACCCCGCCGTGTTCGGGAGGAGGTGCAGGCCGCGCGCCCGGAGCAGCCCGAGCAGGCTCTCGCCCTCGGTGTCGGCGAGGTTGACGCGGCGGACCGAGACCGTCGCGAGCTCGGCCCCGGAGGCGTCGAGCGCGTCGAGCATCACCTGAGGGCTGGGGTACCGGCTCGTCCCGACGAGCACCCGCGAGCCCAACGAGAGCGGCCCGATCCGCAGCCGGTCGTCTTCCGGCACCGTCTCCGGCGGTGCTGCCTTCGGCGGTGCCGCCTTTGGCGATAGAGTCTGAAGGTCAGCCATGTCCGAGTCCGCAGTCCAAAATCAGAAAGCCCGCACCGGCTCACCCGCCCTGCGTGGCGGTGATGACCTCGACCGCGTCGCCGGCCTCGACCGGCGTCCCTGCCCACTCGGCGCGGCGCACGACGGACGCGCCGAGCGCCACCGCGAGGCCCGGCTGCCCAGGGTCGAGGCCGAGGTGCCGGAGCAGATCCGGCACCGCAAGGCCGGCGGGCACGTCGCGGGCCTCACCGTTGACGGTGACGGGGATGAGCGTGGCGGCGGGCATCAGTAGTCGGGGAAGGCGAGGTCGAAGCGGCGCGGAGCAAACGGGCCGAGCCAGTCGGAGGTTTCTGGCCGCCCGTCGAGCGCGGCCTCGATCTCGCGGGCGAGCTCGCCTGCGGTGACGGGGGTCAGGAGGACGCCGTGGCGGTAGTGCCCGGTGGCGAGCACGACGCCCGGCGCGGCGGTGCCCAGGAGCGGCGCGTGGTCCCGGCTCGCGGGCCGCAGCCCCGCCCACGTCTCGCTCACCTCGAGCTCCTCCGTCCCCGGCACGACCGCGATGGCCCCTTCGAGCAGGCGGTACAGCCCGCCCGCCGTCACGGAGGTGTCGAAGCCGCGCTCCTCACTCGTCGCCCCGACGACGAGGCGGCCGTCGGACTTCGGCGCGAGGTAGGCGTCGGGGCCGCGCACGACGTGCCGCAGCTCGAACGGCGGCTCGGCGTGCAGCGACAGCATCTGCCCTTTGACCGGGCGCACCGGCACGGCCGGCTCGATGCCGCCGATGCCCCGCACCCACGCCCCGGCGGCGAGCACCACGACCGAGGCCTCGACCCGCCCGCCGTCCTCCGTGACGACGGCGGGCCGCCGCCCGTCCGGCTCGACGGCCTCGACCGCGACCCCTTCGCGGAGCCTCACGCCGGCGCGCTCGGCGGCCACGCGCAGCGCCTCCAGCACGCGGCGGTTGTCCACCTGATGGTCCTCCGGGGAAAACACCGCCGCCGCGAGCCGCGGCGAAAGCATCGGCTCGGCCTCCCGCGCCTCGGCCCCCGTCAGCCACTCGACCGGCACGCCGTGCGCCTGCTGAAACCGGTAGAGCCGGCGGAGCGCCTCCGCCGCGTCGCGGTCGTCGGCGACGACCAGTGTGCCCTCGGCGCGGTAGTCCACGCCGGTCCCGCTCGCGGCCTCGAGCGCGCGGGCGAAGGCGGGCCAGCGGCGCAGGCTCTCGCGCCCGAGCCGGTAGAGGTCACCCTCCTCGAACTGAATCTCGGCGGCGGGAGCGAGCATCCCCGCCGCGGCGTAGGACGCCCCCCGCCCCACCCGGTCGCGCTCAAACACGGTCACGGACCGGCCGCGCTCGGCCAACCGCCATCCGAGGCTGAGCCCGATCACGCCGCCGCCGACGATGAGTACGTCCCTGGTCATGGGTTTGGTTATTCTCGCCTCCCGCTACACCGGGCCTTCTACACCGGGCGCGCCGTTTCTCTCCAAGCCCAACGGATTCTCTCTGAGAACAGAGTCCTTCCCGCGCAGGCGGGAATCCATACGGCGAGGGCGCGTGGCTCAACCCTCGCATGGGTCCCCGCCTTCCCGGGGATGACTTGACGTGGAAGACGGCGCACAAACTCAGCGACTGGGTATAACAAATGGCCGCGGCGGCGCAGGGAGCCGCGACAGTGGAACGGGTTGAAGAGCATAACGGCGCTCGCGCGAGGCAAGACCGTGCAGTCCTGCGTCGGCCTTCAGCGGCGGGTTATGTGGCCGAGATGCTAGCGGACGACGACGAATCGGGTCGTGGCTACGCCGGAGCTGGCACCTCTCGCCTGCAACACGTACACGCCCGGCCAGAGGCCGCCGAGGTCGAGGACGAACGCCTGCCCGGCGGCAGGCACCCGCTCGCGTTGTACCTCACGTCCGAGAACGTCGAACACAAACAGGTTCACGGCGGCGGCGCGCTCCGACTCGACAACGACCGTGAGCGTTTGACGGGCAGGGTTGGGGTACGCGCTCAGGCGCAGGGGCATGGGTCCCGTCGCTGTGGGCTCTGCCGAGACGAAACCGGCGAGGTCGAGTACGACGTGGGTCGTGTCGGCTCCGGAGGCGGTAGCACTCCGAAGGTAGAGCGTATCAGCCGGGAGCCCACCCGCTGGGCCTCCGTCGCCGCACACGGGGCAGGGGTCGAACCCGAGGATGCGGAACGTCGCCGGTGCGCTCGGGGGGAGCGGTATCGTCGGCGGCTCGTCGAAAGGGAGGTAGACGAAGTCGTAAAGGGAGTCCGGCGTCTCGACTTCGAAGGACCACCCGTACCCTAGGGTTGTGCCGTAGAGCCCGTCATGCGTGATGGGGAACGAGAGGCTGAGCGAGTCGGGGCCGCCGTTGGTCGCAGTGAACGTCGTCTCGGCGGGGTAGCGGACCGTATCGGCAGAGACGATGAGGGACGGCTGCGCGCTACCTTCCGCAGCAGCGACGAAGGCAAGCGCGAGGAGGAGTGGACGGGTCATAGCGTGGAGGGTAGGCCACATAACAGAGGGCCGCTCACCCGCGAAGGGCAGCGCGGCGGTGGGACGAAGCAAAGTAGACGCTGAGGCTCGGACGAGGCAAGGCCGTTCAGCCCTTCGTCGGTGTGCAGCCACGGGTTATACCGCCGTTTGCTGAGTGTCCTGCCTCTGGCGCGATAAGCGTTCTAACTCCGCTTGCGCCTTACAGCCCTCCTCGTGGTAAAACGCGAGCCGCTCTTCTAACGTCTTCCCCGCCAGTTGTTCAGCGTGGCGGTTCCGGATACGCCGGACAAGCTCGACGGCCTTGATCGGCGGTTGCTCAGGATTCTTCATCGGTCTGGTCCTCTGGGTCGGTTGCCACCTCGCGCGGCGAGTGGATGCTGATCGGTTTGTAGCCCGCTTCGAGGTTCACTGCGTTGAACAGGCGGATCTTGTCGAAGTGGACGATGTGGCGAAAGTTCCAACTCACCAGCACGTCCACCCCTGCTACGGTCGCCAGCGCGATGTGGAGACCGTCGGGGGCGTACTTCGGCGTCAGAACACTCCGTGCCTGGTAACGGGCAGCCAGTTCGAGGGCTTCCTGCGAGGTCGTGAGCATCTCGGGCCGGTACGTCAGGAGCTCGGCGTACTTCTCGCGCACCTGCTCCGGCGCCCCGACGACTTCGAGCGCCACTACATCGGAGCGTACGAGGCGGAGCCGTTCGAGTCGGTAGTCGCGGACGAGTGCATTCGACCACAAGGCGAACTCAGCGTCGAAGCAGCCGCCGATGACGGAGGTATCGGTATAGACGCGCTGGAGCTTCATGCCGAGAAGCTACGGCAGCCCGACGTGGCACAGCGCGAGGCGGTATAACAGTTGACCGCTCATCCACCAAGGGCGACGCGGCGGTAGTGCGAGGCAAGGTAGACGCCGAGGCTCGGACGAGGTAAGACCGTGCAGCCCTTCGTCGGCGTGCAGCGGCGGGTTATGCCTCCCGCTCAGAGCGAAACCGCAGCGCCTCCTCGATCAATTCCCCTGTGCTCACCCCCTCGAACAGCGCCCCGCGCTCCGTTGTATAATCGCCGCGACCAATCCCGAACTGCCCGAGGAACCGGGCCGTCTCCACGACCCCCAACTCGCGCGCTAACAAGCGAATCGCGTCGTGCGTCACCTCAGATAGGGGACGGGTCTGTACGGTCATGGCTGGACAGTCATGGTCGGTCCAAAATAGCGGCAAGCTCGAGCGGTGTAACGACGGAAACGCCGCCGGTGTTCACTCTCTTGCTCCGACGGTGGAACCGATCATCGGTCGTGCAGAGAAAGTCAGCCTCCGCCTCGATCGCCGCAGCGAGGTGGAGAGCGTCAGGGCCAGTAATGTTCGCGCTGGCGAATGCCCTCGCCCGAGCGGCGGCGGCCTGAGTGAAAGGAAGCACTTCCGGCCCGAGCGAGAGCACCTCGCGCACAAAGTCGCGCCGGTTTGGGTGCGGGTTGCGACGGGTCTCGATGATCGGACTACTTCATCAACGGAGTTTAACCAACGTTCCGCACCCCATATTTGCGAAGCTGATTTTTCGATTGCCGCTCGCTCCCACCGCTCCCAACCCGTGGTGTCGCCAGTATCCTTGTACTCATTTTCCTTAACCGAAATGACCACTACGTGTGGACCGCAAACAATCAGGCAGTCGCAGAGCTCTTTGCCCTTCTTCCCGATGGGATTGGGGTGGGTCCACAATCTCAGAAAGGACCGCTCGCATACCTTTGCGACAAACCTTTCAGATGGTGTAAGCCCGGTTGTCACTCCTCGGGTTCCTTGTGCCACATAACCAGTGAGGGCCTTAGGAAGCAGAGCAGTTGGATCGGCTGCGTAGCTTCCTGCCATGGCGCAAGTTAATCGCTACTACCGACACGCGAAGCTCTCCGAGCGCACGTTCCGCCAACTCCTCCGCTACTTCGCCCTCGACCTCACCGCATCCGATACCGCACGTCTGACCGGCCTCTCGGTCCGCTCCGTCAATGCGATCTACCTCCGCCTGCGCCACCGCCTGCTCGAAGCCTGTGAACTCGACGCGCCCATCAATGGCACGCTCGAGATCGACGAGTCGCTCTTCGGCCCGCGTGGCGTGCGAGGCAAGCCCGGACGCGGAGCCTCGGGTAAGACCATCGTCTTCGGCATCCTCAAGCGCGGCGGAAGCATCTACACCGAGGTCGTCCCGAACTGCACTAAGAAGACGCTCCAGGCCATCATCCGAGGGAAGGTGGAACCCGGCTCCATCGTTCACACCGACGGCTGGCGGGCCTACGATGGGCTTGTTGATGTCGGCTATGGGAAGCACTACCGGGTTCGCCACAATGAGCGGGAGTACGCACTCGGGACGAACCACATCAACGGCATCGAGAGCTTCTGGTCGTATGCGAAGCGTCGGCTGGCGCAGTTCAACGGGGTGCCAGCCCGTACCTTCCTGCTGCACCTGAAGGAGAGCGAGTTCCGGTTCAACCACCGTCACGATGATCTGTACAAGGTGCTGCTGAAGATGCTTCGGGAGCGTCCCCTCTGAACCTTCTGCTTCCTAAGACCCCCAGTGATTATACAGATTGGGGAGTCACTACATGTAGTGACTGTCACTAGATCTAGAGACCTTCGAGCCTGACCTTCCTCACACCGTGTTGCGGCTGCCGAGCAGGATGATGGCGAGGAGCAGGAGGGCCGGGACGACGATGCTGGCAATCGGCATCCATTCGAGGCCGACGCCGTGGGGGACTTCGGCGACTTGGTAGAGAAGGAGGCTCATGGGGTCGGGGGCGAGGGTGAGGCGAAAAGATACACTGTGCTACGGTTCGCGGCCCGCGAGTTCGGCAATCACGTCGCGCAGCGCGGGCTGCCACGGCGGCGGCTCGATGCCCCAGGCTTCGGCGATGCGTGTGGTGTCAAGCCGGGCGTCGGGTGGGCGACGGGCAGCCGTTGGGTAGGCGCTCGTCGGGATCGGCTCGACGGGTACGGTGCGCCCGCCGTGCCGCTGGGCTTCGGCGACGACGGCCTCGGCGAGGCCGTGCCACGCCGTGGCAGGGGTCCCGGCAAAGTGGAAGGTTCCCCACAGTGCACCGGGATCGGTGACTGCGCGCTCGGCTATCTGCAAGGCGGCGCGGGCGATATCGGCGGCGGCAGTCGGATTGCCGTATTGGTCGGCGACGACGCGCAGTTCGTCCCGCTCGCGGCTGAGGCGAAGAATGGTCTTGACGAAGTTGGGGCCGTGCGCGCTGAAGACCCAGCTCGTGCGGAGGACGATGTGCCGGTCGAGGCGGTTGCGGACGGCCTCCTCCCCTTCCCACTTGCTCTGCCCGTAGACCCCGAGCGGATGCGCCGGATCATCCTCGGTGTAGGGCGCGCCCTTCCCGTCGAAGACGTAGTCCGTCGAGACGTGGAGGAGCGGAATCCCGGCCTCGGCGCAGGTATCGGCGAGGTGGGCCGGTCCGTCGCGGTTGACGGCGAAGGCGAGGTCCGGCTCGGCCTCGGCGCGGTCCACCGCCGTGTACGCCGCCGCGTTGATCACCACACTTGGCGCGTGCGTCTCCAGTGCTCGGCGGACTGCGCCCCGGTCGGTGACGTCGAGGTCGGCTCTCGTCAGCCCGATGACCTCGCCCGCACGCCGAAGCTCGCGCCCGACCTGTCCGCCCGCCCCGGTGACGAGCACCTTCACGGCGCGTCCGTCAGCACACCCTCGACCTGCGGCAGGTCGTCCGGGCCGAGGTCGGCGAGCGTCGGGTGCCCGAGATCGCGGTCCGAGAGGATCGGCTCGGCGATGGGCCACTCGATGCCGAGGGCGGGGTCGTCCCAGCGGAGGCCGCCCTCATCGTCGGGGTGGTAGGCGTCGGTGCATTTGTAGAACACGTCGGCGCGCTCGGAGAGGGCGCAGAAGCCGTGCGCGAAGCCGGGTGGGACCCAGAGCTGCCGCCCGTTGGCCTCGGAGAGCTCGACGGCGGCGTGCTGCCCGAAGGTCGGCCCCGGGCGGAGATCGACGGCTACGTCGTGGACCGCGCCGCGCAGCACCCAGATCAGCTTGCCCTGCGGATACTGCTTCTGGAAGTGGAGCCCGCGCAGCACGCCGCGCTTCGAGCGCGAGAGGTTGTCCTGCACAAACGACGCGTCGAGGCCGTGCTCGCGGTAGCGCTCGGCGTGGTAGCACTCCATGAACGCCCCGCGCGCGTCCTCGAACACGCGCGGCTCGAAGAGCAGCAGGCCGGGGATGTCCAGAGGGGTCATGGGGCGGTGGGACGGTAGACCGTGAGACGGTGGACCGTGACACGGTAGGCGCGGAGCGCGATGGTCTCGTTAACTTGGTCGGTTTTCTTGGATTCCCTCCATTCCCTCCATTCCCTCCATTCCCTCCATTCCCTCCATTCCCTCCATTCCCTCCATTCCCTCCATTCCCTCCATTCCCTCCATTCCCTCCATTCCCTCCATTCCCTCCATTCCCTCCATTCCCTCCACGCTCACAGCAGCCCCAGAAGGTACTGCCCGTAGGCGCTCTTGGCGATCGGCTGCGCGAGCGCCTCGAGCGCGGGGGCGTCGATGTACCCCATCCGGTACGCCACCTCCTCGGGGCACGCGATCTTCAGCCCCTGCCGGCTCTCGACGACCTCGATGAAATGAGCCGCTTCGAGGAGCGCTGCGTGCGTCCCCGTGTCCAGCCACGCCGTGCCGCGCCCGAGCGTCTCGACGCGGAGGTCGCCGCGCTGCAGGTACGCCCGGTTCACGTCCGTAATCTCGAGCTCGCCCCGGTCCGACGGGGTCAGGCCGCGGGCGATGTCCACGACTGCGTTGTCGTAGAAGTACAGCCCCGTCACGGCGTAGTTCGAGGTCGGGCGCTCGGGCTTTTCGGTGATGTCGACGGCTCGGCCCGCGTCGTCGAAGGTGACGACGCCGTAGCGCTCGGGGTCGCGGACGCGGTAGCCGAAAACGGTCGCGCCCTCGGCCTGCTGCGCGGCGCGTTGAAGCCGCTCCGAGAGCCCCTGCCCGTAGAAGATGTTGTCGCCGAGCACGAGCGCCACCCCGTCGTCCCCGATGAAGTCCTCCCCGAGCAGAAAGGCCTCGGCGATGCCCTTCGGCGCGGGCTGCTCGGCGTACGAGAACGCCATCCCCCACGCTCGCCCGTCGCCGAGGAGCCGCTCGAAGAGCGGGAGGTCGCGGGGCGTCGAGATGACGAGGACCTCCCTCGCGCCCGCCAGCATCAGCGTCGAGAGCGGATAGTAGACGAGCGGCTTGTCGTAGACCGGCATCAGCTGCTTGCTGACGGCGAGCGTCAGCGGGTAGAGCCGGGTGCCGGCCCCGCCGGCGAGGATGATGCCTTTCATTACGAGCGGGCGAGCGGGGGAATAGAAGAGCGGAAGATAGAGCCGCCTTCTTTCTCGCGCCCGCTCTTCCCTGCCCCCGCTCCTAAGCCGTGGCCTGCTCGGCGACGGCCTGCCGGAAGTAGTCCAGCGTCCGGCGCAGCCCGTCGGCGCGGTCCACGCGGGGCGACCAGCCGAGGACCTCGCGGGCCCTCGTGATGTCCGGCTGCCGGACCTGCGGGTCGTCGGCCGGGAGCGGCTCGTAGGTGATCGTGGAGGCCGAGCCGGTGAGCGCCACGACCTCCTCGGCGAAGGCCTTGATCGAGACCTCGTCCGGGTTGCCGACGTTGACCGGCTCGGTCTCGCCGGAGAGCAGCAGCCGGTGGATGCCCTCGACCAGGTCATCGACGTACTGGAACGAGCGGGTCTGGCTGCCGTCGCCGAAGACGGTGATCGGCTCGCCGCGCAGGGCCTGCCCCATGAACGCGGGCAGCGCGCGCCCGTCGTCGAGGCGCATCCTCGGGCCGTAAGTGTTGAAGATGCGGACGATCCGCGTCTCGACGCCGTGGTACCGGTGGTAGGCCATCGTGATGGCCTCGGCGAAGCGCTTGGCCTCGTCGTAGACCCCCCGGAAGCCGACCGGGTTGACGTTGCCCCAGTAGGTCTCCCGCTGCGGATGGACCTCGGGGTCGCCGTAGACCTCGCTCGTCGAGGCGAGGAGGAACCGCGCGCCCTTCGCCTTCGTCAGCCCGAGCAGGTTGTGCGTCCCCAGCGCCCCGACCTTCAGCGTCTGGATCGGCAGCTTGAGGTAGTCGATCGGCGAGGCGGGGCTGGCGAAGTGCAGGATGTAGTCCAGCTCGCCGGCGACGTAGACGTAGTTCGACACGTCGTGCCGGACCAGCTCGAAGCGCTCGTGGCCGACGAGGTGAGCGACGTTGTCCGGGCTGCCCGTGACGAAGTTGTCCATGCAGACGACCTCGTGGCCCTCCGCGACGAAGCGGTCACACAGGTGGGACCCGAGGAAACCGGCACCGCCGGTGATGAGCGTCCGAGGCATGGATTCAGAGGACGGTAGACAGAGGACGGAGGGTGGGGAGCAGAACGGTCTTCTGTCCTCCGCCCTCCGTCCTCCGGTTCAGGCTTGGCCGTTCTGCGCGACCGCCGCCTTCGGGGCCACGAACGGGCGGCCGATGGAGTAGTACTCGAAGCCGGCGTCGGCCATGCGCTCGGTGTCGTAGAGGTTGCGGCCGTCGAAGATCAGCGGCTCGGTGAGGAGGCGCTGCATCCGCTCGAAGTCCGGGCGGCGGAACTCCGGCCACTCGGTGCAGATCACGAGGGCGTCGGCGCGGACGAGGGCGCTGTACGAGTCCGCCGCGTAGGCGACCGAGCCCGCGCCGAGCTCGCCCTCGCCGAGGACCTCGCGCGTCGTCTCGATGGCCTCGGGGTCGAAGGCCACGACCTCGGCCCCCTGCTCGGTGAGCGCGCGGATGATGACGTGGGCCGGGGCCTCGCGCACGTCGTCGGTGTTGGGCTTGAAGGCGAGGCCCCACACGGCGAAGCGCTTGCCGGCGAGGTCGCCGCCGAAGTGCTCCGCGATGCGCTCGGCGAGGAGGCCGCGCTGCCGGGCGTTGACCCGGAGCACGGACTCGAGAATCTCGAACGTGTAGTCGTTCTCGTTCGACGTCCGGGCGAGGGCCTGCACGTCCTTCGGGAAGCAGCTCCCGCCGAAGCCGATCCCGGCGTAGAGGAACTTCGACCCGATCCGGCTGTCGGTCCCGATGCCGTGGCGGACCTTGTCCACGTCCGCCCCGACGCGCTCGCAGACGTTGGCGATCTCGTTCATGAACGTGATCTTGGTCGCGAGCAGCGAGTTGGCGGCGTACTTCGTCATCTCGGCGCTCTTCTCGTCCATCACGATGATGGGGTTGCCGGAGCGGACGAACGGCTCGTAGAGCTGCGTCATCAGCTCGCCCGCCTGCTCCGAGTCGGTCCCGATGACGACGCGCTCGGGCTTCATGAAGTCCTCGACGGCGACGCCCTCGCGCAGGAATTCGGGGTTCGAGACCACGTCGAAGTCCTCGCCGGCGGTGAGGCCGCGCTGCTCCATGATCTCGGTCACGCGGGCGGCGGTCCCGACGGGCACCGTGCTCTTGTCGACGACCACGCGGTAGCCCCAGTCGTTGGCCGTGAGGAGGTCGGCGATGTCGCCGGCGACGCCGAGGACGTAGGACAGGTCCGCCGAGCCGTCCTCGCCGGGCGGCGTCGGGAGGGCGAGGAAGAGGATCGCTGCGTTCTCGACGGCGTCGGCGAGGTCGGTGGTGAACGTCAGCCGGTCCTCGCGGAGGTTGCGCTCGAGGAAGCGCTCGATGCCGGGCTCGAAGAGCGTCAGCTCCCCCCGGCTCAGTTTCTCGACTTTGCGCTCGTCGATGTCGACGCAGATGACGTCGTTGCCCATCTCGGCGAAACAGACTCCCGAGACGAGGCCCACGTAGCCGGTGCCGATGACTCCGATTTTCATAGTAAGAAGCAGGTGCGGTCGGTAGCGCGGGCGAGGACCGGCGGCCCTTCGCGCCGCGCGCTACCCCAGTGAGAAGAGGTCAGATTGCGCCGTCAAACTACCCATCGCCCGAGCGGGCACCAAAGGAAGATCAGGCGGAGAATGGGGCGGAGGGCAAAGGCGTAACACGGCCTCTTCCTTTCCGCCGTACGGTCTCCCTTATCTTGTCGGCCCTCCTGTTTCGCGTCTTAATTCCCCCCGAGAAGCATGGCGATTTATGCAGTCATCATGGCCGGCGGCGTCGGCAGCCGGCTCTGGCCGCGCAGCCGGCAGGACACGCCCAAGCAGTTCCTCGACGTGTTCAACGACGCCTCGCTGATCCAGAACACGTTCGCCCGGCTCCAGCCGCTCGTCGAGCCGGAGAACGTCTACGTCGTCACGAACCAGCGCTCGGTCGAGCAGACCCGCGACCACCTCCCGGTGGTGCCGCCGGCCAACGTCCTCGCCGAACCCACCGCGCGCAACACGGCCCCGGCCATCGCCTTCGCCGCCGCCGTCCTCCACGCGAAGGACCCCGACGCGGTGATGATCGTCCTCTCGGCGGACCACGCGATCCACAACGTCGCCGCCTTCCACGAGGTCCTGCAGGCCAGCATCGACAAGGCCGCCGACCCCGACGCCCTCATCACGGTCGGCATCGAGCCGACCTACCCCGAGACCGGCTACGGGTACCTCCAGTACGACGCCGCCGAGGGCAAGGCCGACGAGCCCCGCGCCTACGTCGTCCGCACCTGCGCCGAGAAGCCGGACCTCGCCACCGCCGAGCGCTTCCTTGACTCGGGCGACTTCCTCTGGAACAGCGGCATCTTCGTCTGGCGCGCCGACTCGATCCTGAGCCAGCTCGAGCGCTACCTGCCCGAGGTCTACCACGCCTTCGCCCCCGTCGAAGCCGCCGCCCGCTCGGGCGACGAGGGCGCGCTCCAGGCCGCCGTGGACGAAGCCTTCCAGACGACCCCGAAAATCTCGATCGACTACGGCGTGATGGAGCCCGCCGCCCCGGACATGAACACGTGGGTCGTCCCCGGCTCGTTCGGCTGGAGCGACGTGGGCGACTGGCGCGCCGTCTACGAGGTCAGCGAGAAGGACCAGGCGGGCAACGCCGTCGAGGGCGACGTGGTCGTCCACACCACGAGCCGGTGCTACGTGCGCAGCAAGGACCGGATGATCGTGCTCGTCGGCGTGCAGGACCTCGCGGTGGTGGACGCGGGGGATGCCCTCCTCGTCTGCAAGATGGACGCGACGCAGCAGGTGAAGAACATCGTGGACTACCTGGGCTCGCACGGGCTCGAAGAGTATCTCTAGCTCGAAGAGTATCTCTAGAGTATCTCTAGCGTGCCTCTGATACGAGTTCGTTGAATGACTGCGTCCTCGCTAGCGCCGCTGCTGCGCGAGAATGACTAGTGCCGCAGTCCTTTTGCTCGTGAGCAGACCCCCTGTCCGTCAGCCCCTCGCTCCGGGACGAGTCCCTGTGCTCAACGGTTCGAAGGCTTCGCCTCCACTTCATGGTGTGGCCGCTTTATGGTGTGGCCGTATCTGAGCGGGTCCTTTCGCGCTGACGTGCAGGCGAGCGGGGTCCCCGGCACCGTTCTCAGAAGCTTCACCGCTTCCTAACAGAACGGCGAAACCGAAGCTCCGAAGTGACGTAGGAGTCGGCAAGTGACTGCCTAGTCACCTACTGACCCGCCGTTCACCGAGGATTCCAGCAATGGTCGTCCCTGCCCTGTCCCGCCGCGACCGCGAGCGCCTCGCCCGCCGCACCGCCATCCTCGACGCCGCCCAGGCGGTCTTCGCCGAGAAGGGCTACGAGCAGGCCACGCTCGACGAGGTCGCCGAGCGCGCGGAGTTCGGGAAGGGGACGCTCTACAACTACTTCCCCGACGGCAAGGAGGAGCTGTTCTTCACCCTCTTCGAAGAGGTGGTGGCCGGGGGCCTGCGGGGCGTGATCGCCGGGGCGTTCCCCGACCCGGACCGCCTCACGACGCCGGAGGCGACGCGCGAGGCGTTTCGCGGACTCATCGAAGGGCTGCTCGCCCACTTCGAGGCCAACCGCGACGCGATGATGCTCTTCATGAAAGAGGGCCACCGGATGGTCCTCTCGGGCGAGCGCAACGAGGTCGCCGCCCGGCACTGGCTCGCGATCATGGACCTGGTGCAGCGCCCGGTGGAGACGGCCATGCGGCACGGCGCGCTGCGCGACCTCCCGGCCCGCCCCATCGCCCACCTCATCATGGGCAACGTCCGCGGCGTGATCATGGCCGAGGTCGATGCCGAGTGCGACCCGTCGGGGACGATCGACGCGCGCCCGCTCGGTTCGCCTGCCGAGACGGCGGCCTTCATCACGTCGATTCTTTTCGACGGCCTGCTGCCGCGCGACTAAGCGCTGTCACCCCAACTTTTTATGCTGACGCACCCAACGTCCGCCTCTATGAAACGCTCGCTCCTCCTCCCCCTGCTGCTCGCCCTGGCAGCCCTCCCGGCCCGCGCGCAGACGCCCGTCTCCGCCGGAGCCGCGCCCGCCCTCGCCGAGACCGAAGGCCCGCTTTCGCTCTCGCTCGAGGAGGCGATTCAGATTGCGCTGGAGCGGAACTACGCCGTCCGCACCGCCGCCCTCGACGTCGCAGGCGCGGAGGCGCAGGTCCGCGAGGCGTGGGGGCAGGTGCTCCCGAGCGCCGACGTGACGAGCTCGTACACGCGCAACGTGGTCGAGGCCAACCCCTTCGCCGGCTCCTCGGCGGGCGGCCTCTTCGGCGCGCTCGGCGCGGTGGACTGGCTCGCGTTCAACGAGGACGCCCGCACCGACGGCGACCCGGCGACCGAGCCGATCTCGCTCGAGGACTTCCGCATCCGCCAGGCGCGGGGGTTCGAGGAGGCGGGCATCGTGGTGGACGAGGGCGGCAACCCGTTCGGCGTCCCGAACCAGTTTCAGAACGTGCTCTCGGTCTCGCAGACGCTCTACAACGGCAGCGCGTTCGCGGCGATCAAGGGCGCGAAGAGCCTGAGGGAGATCAACCAGGCCGCGCTGACGCAGCAGCAGCAGGCCGCGATCGACGAGACGCGGCAGCTCTACTATGGCGCGCTGCTGGCGCAGGAGCAGGCCCGCGTCGTCCGGGCGAGCGTGGGGCGGACCGAGGCGACGCTCGGCGAGACCACGCGGCGCGTCGCGCAGGGGGTCCTCCCGAAGTTCGAGCGCCTGACGGCCGAGGTCGAGGTCTCGAACCAGCAGACCCAGCTCATCGAGGTCGAGAACGGTGCCGCCCTCGCCCGGACCACCCTGCTGTTCGCCCTCGGCCTGCCGGTGAACCAGCCGGTGGCGCTCGCCGGCGAGCTCGGCCTGCCGCGCGACCCGTTCCTCGAGACGGTCTCGCTCGACGACGCCGTGGTGACCGCGCTGGAGCGCCGGCCCGACCTGGAGCAGGCGCGCCTCGCGATCAAGCTCCAGCAGGTCAACCGCGACATCACGCGCTCGGAGTACCTCCCCAGCCTCAGCGCCTTCGCCAACCTCGCCTACATCGGCAGCGTCCCCGACGACCGGACGACCGTGATCCAGGGGGCCGACCCGGCGGGCGACCCCTTCGCCGTGACCTCGAACACGCGCGGGTTCTTCGACGGTGCCTACTGGAATCCGACCGTGGCGGTCGGCGTGCGGCTGAGCTGGAACCTGTTTAGCGGGTTCCAGACGCGCTACCGCGTGCAGCAGAACACGATCGAGGTGCAGCGCGCCGAGGTGCTGCTCGAGCAGGGCGTCCAGGCGGCGGTGCTCGAGGTCGAGCAGGCGCTGCGCAACCTCGCCTCGTCGCGCCAGCGGATCGCCGGGCAGGAGAGGACCGTCGAGACGGCGCAGGTGGCCTACCAGTTCGCGTCCGAGCGCCTCGCCACCGGCCTGGCGACGCAGATCGACGTCCGCCTCGCCTCGACCCAGCTCGACCAGGCGCAGCTGGGCTACCTCCAGGCCGTCTACGACTACCTCGTCGCGCGGAGCGCGCTCCAGCGCGCCGTCGGCGTCGTCCTGCCCGAGCCCATCGGCACGAGCGACTTCACCCTGACCGCCCGGTAGGGACGGGTCTCAGACCCGCCCCTACGCCCTCCACCCAACCTTCGGGACCATGACCCCCTCCCTCTCCGACCTGATCGACCGCCTCTCGTGCGGCTACCGCCTCGCCGCGCTCGCCCTGCTCCTGCCGATGCTGGTGTTGCTCTCGGCGTGTGCCGGCGAGGAGGCGGCTCCCGAGGCTTCCGCCCCTGGGGAAGCAGACCGCTCGGTCCCCGTCGAAGTGATCGTCGCCGCGACGGGCTCGTTCGAGGACGTGATCGAGATGACGGGGACCGTCGAGGCCCCGGACGACGCGACGCTCTCGGCGGAGGCGGCGGGCACGCTGACGGCGCTCGCCCCGCTCGGCACCACGGTTCGGCGCGGCGGGACCGTGGCGCAGATCAACGCGACGATGGGCCGGGCCGGCGTGGCGCAGGCCGAGGCCGCGCTCGAAGCGGCCCAGGCCCAGGCCGAGCTTGCCGAGGACCAGTTCCAGCGCCAGGAGCCGCTGCTCCGCGACTCGATCATTTCGGCGGCCGAGTTCCAGGGCGTCCGCACCCAGCGGGCGGCGGCGCTCGCCCAGGTGGCGCAGGCCCGCGCCGCGCTCGCCCAGGCCCGCGAGCAGCTCGCCAACACGCGCGTCGTCGCGCCGTTCACCGGCACCGTCGAGGAGCGCTACGTCGAGCGCGGCGAGCAGGTCGCGCCGGGGACGCCCGTCGTCCGCATCGTCTCAGCCGACCGGGTCAAGGTGAAAGCCGGCGTGCCGGAGCGCTACGCGGGCGACATCGAGCTGGGGACGCCGGTCCGCATCGTCCCGCAGTCGTACAGCATCCAGCCGCTGTCGGGGACGGTGTCGTTCGTCGGGCGCGCCATCAACACCCAGAACCGCACGTTCCCCATCGAAGTCGCCCTCGATGAGCGCAACCTAGCGCTCAAGCCCGAGATGGTGGTGAAGCTCGAAGTCCAGCGCCAGGAGATCGAGGACGCCATCGCGCTCCCGCTCTCGGCCATCGTCCGCGACGAGCGCGGTACGAGCGTCCTCGTCGCCAGCGAAAGCGAGGGGGGTCTCGTTGCCGAGCATCGCCCGGTCGCGCTCGGCGCGCAGTCCGGCGGCCTCGTCGTGGTCGCCTCCGGGCTGAGCGCGGGCGACCGCGTGATCGCCACCGGCCAGACGACCGTCGCCGAGGGCGACCGCGTCCGCATCGCCGAGGAGCGCTCGTCGGCTCAGGCCCTCGCCACGGTCCTCGACTAACCGTCCGTAGCCTCGACTAACCGTCCGCAGGGGCTTGATTCGTAACGCCCCTACGACCGCCGCCCTCTCACCTCACGTCCAGCCCACGGCGCCATGAAGATCACGAACCTCGCCCTCAACAGCCGGATCGCCGTCGTCGTCCTGACGCTCGTCCTGGTCGTCGGCGGCCTGCTCGCCTACTCCGCGATCCCGAAAGAGGCCGAGCCCGAGATCGAGTTCGCCACGATCGTCGTGACGACCGTCTATCCCGGCGCGAGCCCCGACGACATCGAGTCGATCGTCACCCAGGAGATCGAGCGCGAAGTCTCGACCGTCGACGGCATCGACGACTTGCGCAGCACCTCGTCCGAGGGCGTCTCGACCGTCGTGATCGAGTTCACGCCGGACGTCGACGTGGACGACGCCGAGCTCGACGTCCGCGAGGCCGTGGACCGCGCCAAAGTCGAGTGGCCGACCGAGGTTGAGGAGCCCATCGTCTCCGAGATCGACACGAGCGAGTTCCCCGTCATCACGATCAACCTCGGCGCACGCTACTCGCTCGCCCAACTCCGCGACGTCGCCGAGGACCTGCAGGACGAGGTCGAGGGCGTTAAGGGCGTGCTCGGCGTGGACCTGATCGGCGGGCTGACGCGCGAGGTGCAGGTGGACGTGGACCTGGCCGCGCTCCAGGGCTACAACCTCAGCTTCAACGACGTCATCGAGACGATCCAGGGCGAGAACACCAACATCCCCGGTGGCTCGATCGACGTGGACCGCCTGAACTACCTCGTCCGCGTGGACGGCGAGTTCGACACGCCGCAAGAGATCGAGAGCCTGGTGATCGACGCGCCGGGCGGGTCGCCGATCTACGTCCGCGACGTGGCCGCCGTCCAGATGGGCTTCAAGGACCGCGACAGCTACGCCCGGCTGAAAGTCCTCAAGACCGAAGTCGACGACGAGTACGTCGTCAACCCGAACCCGGTCAACCTGAACGTGATCTCGCTCAGCGTCAAGAAGCGCCCGGGCGAGAACATCATCGAGACCGTCGACCGCGTGCGCGAGACCGTCGCCGAATTCCCCCTCCCCGGCGGCACCGAGGTGACCTACACCGGCGACAGCTCGGAGAACGTCGAGACGCTCGTCAAGGACCTGGAGAACAACATCATCGCCGGGCTGATCTTCGTGATCGCGGTCCTGCTGTTCTTCCTCGGGGTGCGCAACGCGACGCTCGTCGGGATTGCGATCCCGCTGACGATGTTCTTGACGTTCCTCATCTTCACGGCGATGGGGCAGACGCTGAACTTCATCATCCTGTTCAGCCTCATCATCGCGCTCGGGATGATGGTCGACAACGCGGTCGTGATCATCGAGAACATCTACCGCTACCGCGAGGAGGGGTACGGCCGCTGGGAAGCGGCGCGCCTCGGGACCGGCGAGGTCGGCCTAGCCGTCGCGGCGTCGACGGCGACGACCGTCGCGGCGTTCGCCCCGATGATGCTCTGGCCGGGGATCATCGGCGAGTTCATGGGCTACATGCCGCTCACGCTGATCGTGACGCTGTCGGCCTCGCTCTTCGTCGCGCTCGTCATCAACCCCGTCATCACGGGCTACTTCATGCGGCTCGACGGCGAGGAGGGGCCGAAGCGGAGTCGCCGGTTCCGGCTCGGCACCACCGCCGCGATCGTGTTCATCGCGCTCGTCGTGCTGCTCGCCAACTGGAAGACCTTCGTCTTCCTGGCCGTGGCGATCCCCGTGCTCTACCTCCTCTATACGCGCCTGCTCGATCCGGTCGGCAAGCGGTTCCAGCACCAGACGGTCCCGCGCCTGACGGGGCAGTACCGCGCCTTCCTCGCGTGGATGCTCGAACGGGACTACACCCCTCGGCGGGCCATGCTCCGCAACACGCTTGCGCTCGGCAGCTTCACCGTCGGGGCGCTGCTGCTCATCGGCGGGGCGATGCTCGGCGGCGCAGGTCGGGCCGCCTCGATGCTGCTCCTGGCACCGGGCGGGCTGCTCTTGGCCGTCGGCGCGCTCGGCATCCTGGTGCACGCCGCCGAGACGATCATGCTCGGCCGCCGCGCCTCGGTCAAAACCGGGCTGTGGTTCGGCGCGGTCGTCGGCGGGCTGTGCCTGGCGCTGTGGCTCGGGGGCCGGATCGAGAACCCGGTCGTGATCTTCGAGCTCATGACGCTGCCCGTCGTGATCGTGCTCTTCGGCGTCCTCGGGACGGTGGTGCTCGGCCAGCGTACGCAGCTCCTCCTGACCGACAACCGCGCGCGGCTGCTCACGGCGACGCTCGCCGCGCTCGTCGCCATCGTCGGCCTGTTCGCGCTCGCCCCGACCGGCAGCGAGTTCTTCCCGGACTCGGACCCGAACTTCGTCCAGGTCGGCCTGGAGGCCCCGCTCGGGACCAACATCGAGGCGTCGAACGCGATGTCGCAGGAGGCCTACCGCCGGATTCAGGGCGTGCTCGCCGAGAACGCCGACAGCCAAGAGAACGTCAAGACGATCCTGTCGAAAGTCGGCGTCGGCGGCGACGCGCAGTTCGGCGGCGGCGGCGCGCGCCCGGAGAACAGCACCATCACGATGACGATGAAGGACTTCGCCGACCGCGCCGAGCCGAGCACGCTGACGCTCCGCAAGATCAGGGAGCAGCTCCAGGGCATTCCCGGCGCGACGATCGAGATCACCAAAGACCAGAACGGCCCGCCGACCGGCAAGCCGGTGACCATCGAGGTCGCGGGCGAGGACTTCGACCAGATCATGGCGATCTCGCGCGAGCTCAAGCAGCGGCTCCTCAGGGGCGCGTCCGAGATCGACCCCGAGACGGGCGAGCCGGTCCTCGCCGGGCTCGTCGACATCAGCGACAACCTCAACACCGGGCGGCCCGAGTTCCAGGTGGACATCGACCGCGAGCGCGCGGCGCAGTTCGGCCTGTCGACGCGGCAGATCGCCACGACGGTCCGCGCCGCCGTCAACGGCATTGAGGCGAGCACCTTCCGCACGGGCGAGGACGAGTACGACATCACCGTCCGCCTCCGCCCCGAGGACCGCGAGAGCCTGGAGACCATCCAGAGCCTGACGATCCTGTACGAAGGCCAGCAGATCCCGCTCGTCTCGGTCGCCGACATCCGCGTCGGCACCGGGCTCGGGTCGATCACCCGGCTCGACCAGGAGCGCGTCGTCACGGTCTCCGGCGGAGCCGCCGAGGGCGTCAACGGCAACGCGCTCCTGGCGACCGTCCAGGGCTACCTCGCCGACTACGTGGCCGAGGTCCCGCCCGGCGTGACGGTCCGCTACACCGGCGAGAGCGAGGACCAGCAGGAGAGCTTCGCCTTCCTGACGACGGCCCTCCTCATTGCCCTCGCGCTCATCACGATCATCCTGCTCTTGCAGTTCAACTCGGTCCGCAACCCGCTCATCATCATGATCGCCACCGGGCTGTCGCTGATCGGGGTGATGCTGGGGCTGATCCTGACGCGCACGCCGTTCGGGCTGATGACCTTCATCGGCCTGATCTCGCTCGCCGGCATCGTCGTCAACAACGCGATCGTGCTGATCGACTACATCGAGCAACTCCGCGCCCGGGGGCTGGAGAAACAGGAGGCGGTGATCGAAGGCGGGGCGACGCGCTTGCGCCCGGTCCTGCTGACGGCGTTCACGACGATCATCGGGCTGATCCCGCTCACCTTCGGGATCAACATCGACTTCGTCGGGCTGATCGTCGACCTCGACCCGAGCTTCGGGATCGGCTCGGAGAACACGCAGTTCTGGGGGCCGATGGGGACCGCGATCATCTCGGGCCTGACGTTCGCGACGTTCCTCACCCTCGTCATCGTGCCGGTGATGTACTCGACCTTCGACTCGATCGCGATGCGGCTGTCCTCGGCTACGTCGAGCGACGAAGCCCCCGCCGGTGCGGGCGTGCCTGCCGGAACGCTGACCCCGGCCGCGGTCCCGGTCTCCGGCAACGGACACGGCGGCACCGTCGGCAGCGGCACCGTCGGCAGCGGCACCGTCGGCGGCGTGCCCAAGCCGCTCGGCTGACGGACCCCGTTCGCCTGCCCCGTCCGTCGAGCGAGACCGCTCTTCGCCGCGGGGAGCGCAGGTCTTCGCTGCGGGGAGCGCAGAGGGTCCGCTCGGCCGCTCCACTCGGCGTGTTCCATTACAAGTAGTTTCTCTGCCCCATCCCCTCCTCTCCATGAGCGCGTTCGTCCGCCTTCAGCACCTTCTCCCACAGCACGGGCTGTCCCGCGCCGCCGGCCGCCTCGCCGCCTCCGAGGTGCCGTGGCTCCGCGCTCTGCTCATCCGCGCATTCGCGCGGGCCTACGGCGTGGACATGGCCGAGGCCGAGCGGCCCGACCTGGCGAGCTACCGCTCGTTCAACGACTTCTTCACCCGCTCCCTCGCCCCGAACGCCCGGCCGGTGGACGCCGCGCCGAACGCAGTCGTGAGTCCCGCCGACGGGGTCGTGAGCCAGACCGGCGTCATCGAGCGCGGCGAGCTGCTCCAGGCCAAGGGCATCCGCTATTCGTTCCAGGCCCTCGCCGACGTCTGCGCCGGGCCGGCGTTCGAGGGCGGGGCCTTTGCAACCATCTACCTCTCGCCGAAGGACTACCACCGGGTCCACCTCCCGCTCGCCGGCAGGCTCGTGCGGACGGTGACGATTCCCGGCAAGCTGTTCTCGGTCAACGCCGCGACCGAGGCCGGGGTTGATGGCCTATTCGCCGTGAACGAGCGGCTCGTGATGGAGTTCGAGACCGCCTTCGGCCGGATGCTCGTCGTGATGGTCGGGGCCATGATCGTGGCGAGCATCGAGACGGTGTGGCCCGGCTCGCGCTCGCCGTACCAGCAGCGGCAGGTGACGGAGCACGACCTCGCCTTCGAGAAGGGGACCGAGATCGGGCGGTTTCTGCTCGGCAGCAGCGTGGTGCTCGCCTTCGAGCGCGACCGGGTGCGGCTCGACGCCGACGTGCGGGCGGGCTCCGTCGTGCGGATGGGCCGGGCCCTCGGCATCGGCACCTGAGTGGAGGAGACGATGCCTCGCCCCATCCCGCCCGGCTGGCTCCGCTCGTTCCTCTGCTACGCCGTGTGGCTCGTCCCGGCGTGGACGCTCGCTACGTTCGTGTACGGCCGCCCCGTCTTCCCCAAGAACCGGGGGCTCACGCTGGCGACGGGGTGGGCGCGGGCGGCGGTGCTCGGCGTGTGGGCGGGGTTTTAGGCGCGTTTGTCGAGACCGCCGTGCTGCCGCGGTTCGCGCGCCGCTCGACCTCACCCTCGTGCTGCGCGCGGTGCGCCCGTCCGACTGTTCGGTGTCGAGCGCCGCGCGGTCCAGACGGCATAAGGCCCTATAACATTTCCGTCAATTCGCGGCCCCGACTGTGCCGTCCAGCGGCGTAGCACGGGATGTGACGTTCCCCCCGGTCCGAGCGGCTGTGTGGGGCGAACCCCGTCTCCACCGCAGCGTTGGAGCCGCTTTGCTCGCCATCCCTCTGTTTATGCGCTTTGCCCCTCTGTGCCTGCTTGCGGTCCTCCTCGCGGCGGCCCCCGTCCGCGCGCAGTACCCCGTTCCGCCGGAGACGGTCGCTGCCATCCAAGAGCCGGCCCCGGATGAGGAGGCCAACCACGCGCCCGACCCGAACCGGATTCCCTACGAGACCGAGATCACGCTCGGTGAGCGCGCCCTCGCGCTGCCGGCGACGCTGTGGCGCGGCGTGGCCTACGTCTTCCGCTCCGCCGTCCTCTACGCCGAGTACAGCGGCACGATCGCCCGGGCCGAGCGGCTGCTCCAGCAGCGGCCGGTGCTCTACGCCCTCCCGACCGTCAGCATCGGCGGACGCCAGGGGCTCGCCGGCGGCCTGACCGTCTTCGCCACCGAGGGCTTGCTCGGCCCGGGCCGCAGCGCCCGCCTTGGCGGGCGCTACGCGGCGGACGGCTCCTACGCGGCGCTCGGCCAGGCCAGAGACCGCAGCGCCCTCGGCAGCCCGCTCGGCGTGACCGTCGGCGGCGGCTACGAGCGCGACGCCGAGGAGAACTTCTTCCCCATCGGCAACGACAGCCCGGACGAGCGCACCGAGTATGCGTCCGAGCGGGGCCTCGCCGGCCTCGCGCTCACGCTGCCCATCACCGAGCGCGTCGCCCTCACCGCGGACGGCGAGTTCAAGCACTTCGAGGTGCTCAGCATCGACGACGGCGAGCCGTTCCCGGTGGGCGTCCCCGGCTTCGGCGGGGCCGACTTCCTCTCGGCGGGCGGCCTCCTCACGCTCGACTTCAGCCGGGCCGGCGGGCTCTACGCCCCGCGCACCTACGCCGGCACCGTCCTCCTCCTCGGAGCCCGCTACGGTGCCGACGTCTCGACCCGTCCCACCGACGGCCCGCTGGGCTACCTCCGCACCTCCGCCGAGCTCCGGCAGTTCGTCCCGGTCCCGCTTCTGCCATTCGACCGGCGGCTCGCGCTCCGCGCCCGCCTCGAGCGGACGAATGCCCCGGGGGACGACACGGTGCCGTTCTACGAGCTCTCGACCCTCGGCGGGCCGGACGACCTGCGCGGCTACCGCTTCGACCGCTTCCGCGACCGGGGCAGCCTCCTCGTCACCGCCGAGTACCGCTGGCCCATCTTCAACACCTTCGACGCCGTCCTCTTCGCCGACGCCGGGCAGGTCTTCGACGACCTCGACGAGATCGGCTTCGACCGCTTCCACACCGACTTCGGCGGCGGCTTCCGCGTCTACGGCGGCGAGGCCGTCGCGGCCCGGCTCGAGATCGCCTTTAGCCCCGAGGGCCCGCCGCGCCTGATCGCCCAAGTAGGCACGACGTTCTAAACGTGACAGGCGTGACACGCGAGGCCGGGCGCAGCCGCCGAGCCTCGCGTGTCACGCCTCACGAACCACTTGCTTCCATGCCCCGCACGCTCCCCCTCCTCCTCGCCTTCCTCGCCCTCGCCGGGTGCGCCGGCACCCAGCCCTACACGACGGGCCCGGTCAAGACGTTCGACCCGGACAACCGCGACATCCCGCGCCCCGAGAACGCCCGCGAGAACCAGTACTGGGACCCCATCGACCGGACGCTCTTCTACCAGATCGAGAAGCCGCTCGACCTCAACTGGCTCGGGCGCAAGCTCGGGCAGGGGCTGGGACTCGTCGGGCCGAAGGAGGCGCAGAACGTCAACACCCTCGACGAGGTGCCCAACTCGTCGTGGTTCACCCAGCGGCACTTCTACTTCCCGATGACCGAGGAGGCCCTCCGGCGCGGCCCCAACGTCACCGACGGGCCGGACCTCTCGGCGTGGACCGTGATCGCGGGCAAGAGCGAGGGCCGGACGAAGGGCTTCACGATCAAGGACGCGCGCGGCGACCGCTACATCATCAAGTTCGACGGCCCCAACTTCCCCGAGCTCACCTCCTCCGCCGAGGTGATCTCGACCAAGATTTACCACGCCGCCGGCTACTTTGTCCCCCAGAATACGGTCACCTATTTCGACCCGACGATCCTGACGCTCGACCCCGAGGCCGAGGTCGAGATCGAGGGCAAGGAGCGCCGGATGACCGACGCCGACCTCGCCGCCATCCTCGACCCGCAGCCGCGCCGCGCCGACGGCACCGTCCGCGCGATGGCGAGCAAGTACGTCGACGGCCGCCCCGTCGGCATCTGGACCTTCCGAGGCAGAAAAAAGGACGACCCCAACGACCGCGTCCTCCACCAGCACCGCCGCGAGCTGCGCGGCCTCTCCGTCCTCGGAAGCTGGATCAACGACGCCGACCGCCGCAACGCCAACACGCTCTCGGTCTACACCACCGACGTCCGCGCTCCCGGCGACACGGCGCGCTACATCCGCCACTTCGTCCTCGACATGGGCTCGACGCTCGGTGCCAACGGCTCGGGCACCCACGTCGTGCAGCACGGGCAGGAGTACCTCTTCGACCCGCGCACGATGGCCTACCAGACCCTCTCGCTGGGCCTCCACGTGAAGCCGTGGGAGTTCCAGCCGCTCGTCGCGTTCTACCCGTCGGTGGGCTACTTCACGGCGGAGTACTTCGAGCCCGAGGACTGGGTGATGGTCCACCCGAACCCGGCCTACGAGTACCGCACCGACCGCGACGGCTTCTGGGGCGCGAAGCGCGTCATGGCCTTCACCGAAGCCGACGTCCGCGCGATTGTCGACGAAGGTCAGCTTACCAACCCCGAGGCCGAAGAGTACCTCGTCCAAACGCTCCTCGCCCGCCGCGAAGCCATCGGGCGCTACTGGTTCGGCCGGGTCAACCCGCTCGACCGGTTCGCCGTTACGCCCGTCAGCTTCACCGAGCGCGGCCGCGCCTTCGACCTCACCTTCGACGACCTCGCCGTGACCTACGGACTCGAAGCTGACGCGGCGAGCCGGTACCGCTACCGCATCTACCACGACGGCACGCCGCTCGGCGACGACGGTTTCGCCGACGCACCGAGCGTCCCCGTGCCCGCACTGCCTGCCCCCGCCCGCGACTCCGCCGACGAGGACGACCGCGTGCTCCGCGTCGAGCTCGTCACCCTCCGCGACGGGCAAGAGCCGAGCGAAGCCGTGCAGGTCTACCTTCACTTCCCCACCGACGGTCGCGCCCGCGTCGTCGGGATCGAGCGAGAGTAGCATCACCCTCCACGCTAGTCGTCCTCGCGAAGGCGGGGATCCACAGGATTAGCTAGCTGTCTGGATTCCCGCCTGCGCGGGAATGACTTTTTAAACGAGTCTTTCCTTTTCCCCCTTATGCTCCGACGGTTCCGCAGCGAGTTCCTCGACATCCGGCGCGACGAGTGGCCGCTGGCGCTCTCGATGTTCGGGTATTTCTTCCTCGTCATCACCTCGTTCTGGATCCTCAAGCCGATCAAGAAGAGCCTGTTCATCCAGTTCTACGACGAGGCTGGGTTCTCGCTCGCCGTCGGTGGGCTGTTCCAAATGGAGTTCCTCGCCTCGCAGGCGGAGCTCTTGGCAAAGGTCCTCAACATGGTCGTCGCAGCCGTCGCGGTGATTGTGTTTACCATCCTCGCGCGGCGGCTCCGGCGGGAGCAGCTCACCTACGTCTTCGCCGGGTTCTTCCTCGCGGCGTTCGCCGCCTACTCGCTCGTCATCAACGACCCGGGCGACGTGACCGTCTGGAGCTTCTACCTCTTCGGCGACCTGTGGACGACGCTGATGGTGGCGACGTTCTTCGCCTTCCTCAACGACAGCGTGACGCCGAGCGCAGCGAAGCGGCTCTACGGCCTCGTCGTCCTCGGCGGCGTTGCGGGCGGGGCGTTCGGGACGACGTTCCTGGCCTTTTACATCGACGACGTCCCGGCCTCGGCGTGGCTGTGGATCTGCTTCGGGATGGCCGTCGCGATCATCGGGCTGGCCTACATCGCCGGGCGGATCGTCCGCCGGAATCCGCCGCCCGAAGTGTCGCCCACCGGCGTCGATCCGGGGCGCGGCGAGGAGGCAGCGAAGAAGTCGAACGCGGCGCTCGAAGGCGCGCGGCTCGTTTTCCGCTCGAAGTACCTCTTGTCGATTGTCGCGATCGTCGGCATCTACGAGATCGTCTCGACGATCCTCGACTTCCAGTTCTCGTCGACGATTGCCCACTACCTCGACGGCCCGGCCATCGGCCAGCAGTTCGCGACGGTCTTTGCGATCTCGAACGTGGTCGCGCTCGTCGTCCAGCTTTTGCTAACGACCGTCGTGATGCGGCGCTTCGGGCTGACGGTGGCGCTGCTCGTCACGCCGTTCGTGATGATCCTCGGCTCCACCGCCTTCCTTGCGCTCCCGATCCTGTGGGTCGGCTCGCTCCTCAACACCGCCGACAGCGCGTTCGCCTACTCGATCAACCAGTCGGCGCGCGAGGCACTCTACACGCCGACGACGCGCGACGAGAAGTACAAGGCCAAGGCGTTCATCGACATGTTCGTCCAGCGCTTCGCCAAGTCGATAGCCGTCGGCGTGAGCCTGCTTGTGACCCTCGTCTTCACCGACTTCTCGACGATCCGGTGGCTGAGTCTAGGGACCCTCGCCCTCGTCGCCGTGTGGGCCTTCGCCGCGCGCTACGCCGGACGGCAGTTCGCCGCGATGGAGGGGCAAGAGGAAGCAAAGGCCACCGGGTGAGTCGGCAACCTTCGCCATTCCCCTTCGTTATTAGTCCCCTTCGTTATTAGGACGATTACGACTCCACGCACCCGAACCGCGCTGTCATGACTGTCACCGTTGACGAAGCTGGTCGCATCCTTCTCCCGGAGCCTGTGCGCGACCGGCTCGGCCTTACGCCCGGCACGCCCCTCGTGCTCGATGTCCACGACACCGGCGACGGTGCATCGACCGTCGCACTTCGCCGCGAAGACGCGACGGCGCTCGCGCAGGACGGTGCCCTCCTCGTCCATAAGGGTCGCCTCACGGATGCAGACTTTGATGCAAGGGCGTTTCTTCGCATACAGCGTGACGAGCGTGCCCGCAAGCATGGGGGGCTGGGCGGAGACGAGCGGTGAGCGGCCCGCGCACGCTGCTCGACACGTCCGTCCTCGTCGCTGCGCTCGAAGCCGGTCATCCGCACCACGCGGTCGCCCGTCCGTATCTCGAAGAAGGCCACCGGGAAGAGCGCACCCTGTTTGTTTCGGCGCACGCGCTCGCCGAAACGTTTGCCGTGCTCACGGTCCTTCCCGTCGCCCCACGCATCACGACGACCGAGGCTCAGCGACTCCTGCGGGAAAGTGTGCTCCGAGTGGCCGAGGTCGTCACGCTGGACGCTGCCGACTACGACGCTGCGCTCGAACGCATGGTCGCTTTCGACCTCTTCAGCGGAGCCGTCTACGATGCCCTTCACGTCCGAGCCGCCGAGAAAGCAGGGGCCGCCGAACTCGTGACCTTCAACGGGCGCGACTTCCGACGGATGCCCCCGGAGCCACCCTGCCGCCTCGTCGTTCTGTAGCGTCCGCTGGCTGAGTCTAGGGACCCTCGCCCTCGTCGCCGTGTGGGCCTTCGCCGCACGCTACGCCGGGCGGCAATTCGCCCAGATGGAAGCCCGAGAGGGAGCAGCGGGATAAGCACGCCCAACCATCAGCCTGTCACGCGGAGAACAACGCCCGCGGTAATCGATTCGATCAACGTCTTCACCTTCGGCACGAGCGGCGCGAGATCCTCGGTACGGTTGCTCCGTGCTTCCAGTAACACGACCCCGATGTCGTACCGGCTGAGGTTTTGCTGGTGCGGGATGCCCTGATCTGTCGTGATGAGTACGTCGAATGACGCAGACGCCACGGTGAGTAGTTTTCCATTTTTCCTACCGCTCCAGCCCTTCTCTTGCACGGTTCGTGCCTCGATCTCTGGCGCGAGGAGTCGGACCAGCGCCTTGGGCATGTTCTCGTCTAGCAGCGCTTTCACGCCGCCTCTGCTTTCTCCAGCGTCATCTCCAGATAGCCGACGGCCTGCTTCCGGCTGACCGTGGGGAAGTCACCGAGGAACTTGTCGATAGAGTCCCCTGAGGCAAGATGCTGAACGAGAATCTCGACGGGAACTCGGGTCCCGGCGAAGACGAGTGCCCCGTTCATAACGTCGGGGTCGCGCGAGATGATCTGCGAGTAGTCCATAGCAGCGTGCGTGTTGATCTAGGCCTGAAACGCGGCTCCGCGCAGCCCGATCCCGGTGGTGGGGCCGTCGCCGCGCGCTACGCCGGACGGCAGTTCGCCGCGATGGAGGCGCGTGAGGAGGCTACGGCTGCGACCAGATAACAAGGTCGGCTCATGCGCTGGAGCTACAACGATGCCTTCCAGAGCGTCGCCACCCCGTAAGATGCGAAGGCAGCGTCTCGCGTGACAACCGGCATACCCTCCGCTTGGGCCTGCGCGATGATGAGGCGGTCGAAAGGGTCTTTGTGGTGGAACGGGAGGCGCTTTACCCTGTCGAGGTGGCGCGGCTGCACGGGCAGTACGTTCATCGCGTTGCCTCGGACCTGCCGTTCGACCAACTCCGGGAAAGACAGTGCGAGGTTGAGACGACCGAGGCTGGCCTTGATCGCCATTTCCCAAAGACTCGCCACGCTAAGGAAGCGCTCGTTGTCCGGATCGAGGATGAGAGCGCGGGCGTGCTCGCTGAGCCGGGCGTCGCCCCCAACGAACCAGAGAAAGGCGTGCGTGTCGAGGAGAAGCCTCACGGCGCGTAAGGTTCGAAGCCATCAATCGGCGCGTCGAAGTCGTCGGACATCTCGATCAACCCCCGTGCGCTTCCGAAGACCGGACGCGGCTCGGCGGCCAGTACCAGGGTGAGCCGGAAGGACGCTCCGTCCCCTCGGGCGATCACGATGTCCTCTCCCGAGGCGGCTTCCTCGATCAGTTCAGGGAGCCGCTGCTGGGCCTCCTCTAGCTTGACAGTCCGCATAGCGTCTTCGGTTGGTCTAGGCCCCGTCCCGTTAATCCGGTTCCTGGCTCGGCGAGGCCCCTGAAGCGCCCTGCGGCGTTGTCCTCCTCGCCCGATGCTACGGCATCTGGCTCGTCGGACGCCTGGCCGGGTCCCTCCAGGGTCTCTCGCTCGCCGACGGACCGACCTACGTGACAGAGCCTAGGCGGTGTACGAAGAGAACCTCGCGTGGTTCGTGTGGCAGTCCGGCATCAGGCATCGACCCAACCCAAGAGAGACTCGCCGTGCGCTACGCCAAACGGCAGTTCGCCGCGATGGAGAAGCGCGAAGAGTCCGCTGCCGGCGTAGCGAGAAGGGCTTAGGTAGCGAGAGAAGGGTTCGAGGCCATCGTGGGCGAAAGGCGACGGAGCAGCCCGAGGTCGAGGATGCTGAAGCCGACTTTGGAAAAGACCGGGAGCACGACGAACAGGAGGGTGTCCGTCCCCTGATCGAGCAGGCCGAGCCCAGACGGGCCGAGCATCCATACCGTCGGGTACCCGATCCAGAGCACGGTAAGGTAGCCCAGCACGGTCGTATAGACGCCGCCGAGGTCGTCGCCCTGGCTGAAGGCGAGGCGGCGGAGCGGCCCCCACGTGAGCCATAAGACCGTGGCAAGCGCGGCGACGCCGATCCAGAAAAAGATGAACCGTGTCGGCCCGGACGCCAGGTCGCCGATAAGCCCGCAGAGGATCATGATCACGTCGGCTCCGACGAGCGCCCCGATGAGCACGTAGTTCCGCTCCTTGAGCCGGTGCATCGCGGTGAACGAAAGGGCGAGGAGGATGAGCGGCGTCGTTACGATCCAGTCGGCGTAGCGCGCCCAATAGGTCGTCTGTCCATCGACCTCGACCGTGCCGAGCCCGAGTGACATGGCGAGATATGCGATTCCCGACCAGACCGGGATGAGGATGGCGACGAGGTATTCCTCGCGGTGGACGCCGCGCGGGTCGCGCGCCCAGACAGCGAAGAGCAGCGCACCGGCCGCCATGCAGGCGACGTAGATCAGGTGGAGTGTGGGTTCTGACATGAGACGTGAGGAGAAGGGCGGAGCAGAAGGGAACCCCTCCGACCGGTCTTTTCCCCACGGGGTTCCACAGGAACGGGGTTCCGTAGGACGCTACACGCTAGAACAGCCGCCGGGTGCGGATGGTGCCGGGGACGGCGTGAAGTGCGAATCAGGCAGACCCGGACGTAGTCACCCGCCGCGGCTTCCTCTCCGTCACCTCCCAACCGCATGCCTCGGCGCGCTCACGGGCATGTTGGGAAATCGCCCGCACGTCGTTGCCGAAGCGAGCCGCGTACGCCTCCCGGTTGGCGCGCACTTCGCGCATCACCTCGTCCTCCCAGTCTTCCGGTGTCTCGTCTACCCCGTCAGATCTCATGGTGTCGTCGCGGCTAGTAGCTCCTCGGGCGAACAGAGCGTCGGTGAGCGATAGCCTCTGGTACGGCCTACCTCGGCTATTTGCTCCCGAAGCACCGGGTTGGCAATGTGCTTGAAGTTCCACGTCAGCAGATAGTCCGCCCCAGAGACGGTCGCTACGGCGATGTGGTTTGCGTCTGCGGTAGCCTTCTCCGGGAGCGGTACCTCGCGCAAGAGCGCCTCGGCGAGGGCATCGGACTCGGCAGAAGCGGCTACGACTTCAATGCTGCGCAGTGCTTCGAGTCGAGCCGCGGCAGCGGCCGGGTCGCCCAGCTCGGCTTCGGCCAGGACCAGCGGGGAGATGAACAGGTCGTAGCGGGAGCGCCGCGTGCTCCACCACCTGAGGGTATGCTGCTGCCGGGCGGCGGCGATCACACGGCCACTCGGGCGAGCGGTGAGGTAGCTGACGACGGACGTTTCGATGTAGAGCGACGGCTTCATCGGCTTGAGCTCCCATTCGGGTTAAAACAGCCGCCGCGTGCGGATCGTGCCGGGGACGTCGTGGAGCGCGGCGAGCGCCGCCTCGGAGGAGGCGGTGTCCACGTCGATCACGACGTAGCCGACCTCGCCCTTCGTCTGGAGGTACTGCCCCGAGATGTTCACCCCCTGCTCCGAGAACACGCGGTTGATTGCGCTCAGCACGCCGGGCCGGTTTTGGTGGACGTGGAGGAGCCGGTGCTGGCCGGGGTGCGGCGGGAGCGCGACCTCGGGGAAGTTCACCGCCGACAGGGTGCTGCCGTTGTCGCTGTAGCGGACGAGCTTGCCTGCCACCTCGGCCCCGATGTTCTCCTGCGCCTCGACCGTCGAGCCGCCGATGTGCGGCGTCAGGATCACGTTGTCGAAGCGCCGGAGGGGCGACTCGAACGGGTCATCGTTCGAGCGCGGCTCGGTGGGGTAGACGTCGAGCGCCGCCCCGCCGAGGTGCCCGCTCTCGAGCGCGTCGGCGAGGGCACCGAGGTCCACGACGGTGCCGCGCGAGGCGTTGATGAGGACGGCCCCGGGTTGCATCTGCGCCAGCTCGCCGGGGCCGACCATCCACTTCGTCTCGGGCGTCTCGGGGACGTGCAGCGTCACGATGTCGGCCTCGGCCAGGAGGTCGTCCAGGCTCGCGCGCGGCGCGGCGTTGCCGAGCGGCAGCTTCGAGCCCGTGTCGTGGAACACGACCTGCATCCCGAGGGCCTCGGCGAGGACCGAGAGCTGCGAGCCGATGTTGCCGTAGCCCACCACCCCGAGCGTCTTGCCCCGGATTTCGCGGGCGTCCGCCGCGCTCTTGGCCCAGACGCCCCGGTGCGCGAGCGCGTTCTTGGCCGGCACCCCGCGCAGGAGCAGGATGGCCTCGGCGAGGACGAGCTCGGCGACGGAGCGCGTGTTCGAGAACGGCGCGTTGAAGACGGGAACCCCCCGCTCCGCCGCCGCGCCGAGGTCGATCTGGTTGGTCCCGATGCAGAAGGCCCCCACCGCGACGAGCTTCTCGGCGGCCTCGAAGACGGCCTCCGGTAGCTGGGTCCGCGAGCGGATGCCGAGGAAGTGCACGTCGGCGAGGAGGCCGGGCAGCTCGCCCTCCGGCACGGTCCCCTCGACGCGCTCGACGGCGGTGTACCCGGCCTCTTCGAAGACCGCGACGGCGTTCGGGTGGATGCCTTCGAGGAGCAGGACGCGGAGACGGTCGCGGGAGAATGAGAGGGCAGGCATCGAACCGATGGGGCGCAGGCGGAGGAGGGCGCAAGATAGCGGTGCGCCCGACAGCGGAAAGCCAACGCCGGACGCCCGACGGCGGAAGGCCGACGGCGGGAAGCCGACGCTGGGAGGCCGAGGCCGGGCGGCGTTATCTTGCGCGCAGGCTACTTCTCCCGCGTATGCTACGCTCGACCGGTACGATCCTCGACCTGCGCGTCGGCGAGCGCGCGCTCGTGGGGATGATGTTCGCGTACAACGTCGCGCTGCTCGTCACGCTCTACCTGCTCAAGCCGGCGCGCGACAGCCTGTTCCTGATCGAGGTCGGGGCGGCGCAGCTCCCGCTGGTCTTCCTCGCGGCGGCGGCGGCGGTGGTGCCGGTGACGGTGCTCTACGGGCGGATCGGGCGGCGGGTCCGGCTCTCGCGGCTCGTCAACGCGACGACGCTCGTGCTGATCGCCTCGCTGGTCGTGATGCGGTGGGCGGTGGCGCTCGAGGCGGACTGGACGTACTTCCTGCTCTACGTCTGGGTCTCGATCTACAGCGTGCTGGCGACCTCGCAGTACTGGCTCCTGGCCGGGGCGGTCTTCGACCCGGCGCAGGCCAAGCGCATCTTCGCGCTGCTCTCGTTCGGCGCGATCCTCGGGGCGATCGTCGGGGGCGAGCTGACGGGCTACCTCGTCGAGGAGGCCGAGATGCGGACGCGGGACCTGCTGTGGGTCGCCGTCGGCGTGCTCGGCCTCACGGTGGTGCTCATCAACCTGATCCGGTGGCGGGCGACCGACGGGCGGTACGGGCGGCCCGAGGGGCTGCGCCGCAACGACACGCCCGCCGAGCGCAGCCCGGTCCTCGGCGTGCTCAAGGCGTCGAAGCACCTCCAGCTCATCACCGCCGTCATCGCGGTGGCGGTGCTGACGACGGCGCTCGTGGACTTCCAGTTCAAGACGGTCTCCTCGGAGGCCTTCCCGGTGCGGGCCGACCTGACCTCGTTCCTGGGGAGGTTCTACGGGCGCGTCAGCATCATCGCGCTGGGGCTGCAGTTCTTCCTCGCGCCCCGGATCATCCGGATGCAGGGCGTCGGCGGCGCGCTCCTGCTCCTGCCGACGGCCCTCGCCGCCGGGTCGATCGCGATGTTCCTCGCGCCGGGCCTGATCGCCGGGACGCTCCTGCGCGGGGCCGACCAGAGCCTCAAGCACTCCATCGACCGGACCGGGCGCGAGCTGCTCTTCCTGCCGGTCCCGCTGGCGGTGAAGAAGCAGACGAAGGTCTTCATCGACGTCTTCGTGGACCAGGGGATGCAGGGGCTGGCGGGCCTGCTCCTGCTGGCGGCCCTCGCCCTCGGCGTGACGGTGCAGGGCGTGAGCCTCCTCGTGCTGGCGCTCCTGGTGGTGTGGATCGGCCTGGTGGCGTGGGCGCGGCAGTCCTACATCCAGGCCTTCCGCGAGGCGCTCCCGCGCCAGAGCGACGAGCCGCTGCCGCCGCCGCCGCCGCCCAGGGCGGAGGACGTCCCGACGCTCGTCGGCGCGCTGTCGTCGCCCGACACGGAGGACGTCCTCGACACGCTCGAGACCTTCGACGCGATCGACGCCGAGATTCCGGTGGACGAGGCCTACGCGCTGCTCGACCACCGCTCGGCGCGCGTCCGGCGGCGCGTGATCGCGCTCCTGGCGAAGCAGCGCGAGGAGGGCTTCGCCGAGGTGATCGCGGGCTACCTCCGCGACCGCGACGCCGAGGTCCGGCTCGAGGCCGCGCGCTTCCTCTACCAGGCGCTCGACGGCGAGCACCAAGTGCTCCTGAGGCGCGGCCTCGAGCACCCCGACGTCCGCATCCGCGCCGCCGCCGTCGGCGTCATCGCCGAGTCCGGGACGGAGGCCGAGCGCGCGCTCATCACCGACGACATGCTCCGGAGCCTCCTGGACCACACCGGCCCGGCCCGCGTCGAGACGAACATCGAGGCCATCAAGGCGCTCGGCGCGCTCGACCGGCCCGCGTTCCACCCCGTGCTGCGGGACCTGCTCGACCGCGACCAGCCGCAGATCGTCCGGGCCGCGGTCCAGGCCGCCGGCAAGGCGGGGCAGCGGCTCTACGTCGGCAAGCTCATCCGGCTCCTCGGCGAGAAGCCCTACGAGAAGGCCGCGCGCGAGGCGCTCGTCGCCTACGGCGAGCGCATCTTCGGCACGCTCTACGACCACCTCACCGACGAGGAGGTCCCGGAGCCGGTCCGCCGCAACATCCCCCGCGTGCTCTCCGAGCTCCCGACGCAGTCGGCCGTAGACCTGATGCTGCTGAGCCTGGAGCGCCTGCGCGCGCCGCTGCTCTACGACGTGGTCAAGGCGCTCAACAAGATCCGCGCGAGCAACCCCGGCCTCCGCTTCAACGAGGCCGCGATCGACGCCGCCGCCCTGGGCGAAATCCGCGCCCTGGCCACCGTGCAGGCGGTCCTCTACCACCACCTCAAGGCGAGGGACCCGTTCGCCCGCTCGGCCGGCGCGGGCCGCGTCCGCGAGGCGCTCTACCACGAGCGCGAGCAGAGCCTCGAGCGCGTCGCCCGGATGCTCGGCCTGCGCTACCCCTCGACGGACATGCACAGCGCCTACCTCGGCCTGACCGAGGACGAGACGCTCCGCGCTGCCGCCGCCGAGTTCCTCGACAGCGTCCTCGACTGGGAGCTCAAGCGCTTCCTCGTCCCGCTCCTCGACGCGGCCCCGGACCAGGGCGACGTGCGCGTGGCCGAGGAGATGGCCGAGCAGTCCTTCCCGACGTGGCAAAGCGCCCTGCGCAACCTCCTCCTCGTCCGCCACCCGCGCCCGCTCGCCTGCGCCCTCGCCGCCGCCGTCGAGGACCTCCCCGACGCGCTCCCCGACGACCTCGCCGAGATCGCCCTCGCCGCCTGCACCCCGGACCCCTCCGACGACCCGCCCGAGATGCACGGCGAGGCCCCGGCCCCGTTCCGCCCCTCGGCCTCGGGCGACGGCGCGACGGTGGCGTCGGAAACAGGGGACGCCGGGTAGGGTTTAGGAGCGGAAGAACGGAGGAAGCAAGCGCGAATGATGCAGGAGTGCCGCCCAGCCGATCTTCCGTTCTCTTCCCCTCCGCCCTCCCCCTCTCCCCCATGCCCCTCTACCTCGCGCTCGACGTGCCGCTCGGCGAAGGGTCCGGCTCGCTCACGCTCCTCGTCGTCTACATCGCCCTTGCCATCGGCGTCTCGTTCCTGTGCTCGATCATGGAGGCGGTGCTGCTGAGCGTCACGCCGGCCTACGTCGGCGCGCTCGAGAACGACAAGCCGGCGGTGGCGGCCCGGCTGAAGGCGCTCAAGGACGACGTGGACCGGCCGCTCGCGGCGATCCTCACGCTCAACACCGTCGCCCACACGATCGGCGCGGCGGGGGCCGGGGCCGAGGCCGCCGCCTACTTCGGGAACGCCTACGTCGGCGTCTTCTCGGCGGTGCTCACGCTGGGCATCCTGGTGCTCTCGGAGATCATCCCGAAGACCCTCGGGGCGGTCTACTGGCGCGGCCTCGCCGGGCCGGTGGCGCGCCTGCTGAAGCTCCTCATCGTCGCGCTCTACCCCCTCGTCTGGCTCTCGCAGGTCCTGACGAAGCTCATCGCGCGCGGCAAGAAAGAGGCCCCCGTCAGCCGCGCCGAGCTCGCCGCCCTCGCCGCCATCGGGGCCGAGACCGGGGTCTTCGAGGAGCAGGAGTCGCACATCCTCCAGAACCTCCTCCGCTTCAACGGCCTCGCGGCGAAGGACGTGATGACGCCGCGCACCGTCGTGGTCGCCTTCCCCGAGTCCACGCCCGTCGAGACCGTCGCCGACCGGCAGCCCCGGTTCTCGCGGATTCCGGTCCACGAGGGCAGCCTCGACCACGTCACCGGCTACGTCCTCCGCGACGACCTCCTCCACGCCCTCGCCGACGGTGAGAGGGACACGCCCGTCGGCACGCTCAAGCGCGACCTCCTCACGGTCCGCGACGACCTCCCGCTGCCGCGCCTCTTCGAGCAGCTCCTCGAGCGGCGCGAGCACATCGCCCTCGTCGTCGGCGAATACGGCGGGACCCAGGGGCTGGCGACGATGGAGGACGTCATCGAGACGCTCCTCGGGCTCGAGATCGTGGACGAGGCCGACACGGCGCACGACATGCAGCACCTCGCCCGCGAGCGCTGGTCCGAGCGCGCCCGCGCCCTCGGCCTGCTCGACGGGGAGGTCGACGAGGCGGAGATCGGCAAGACCCTGAAGGAGCGCGACGCCGGGATCCGACTCGGCCTCACCGGCGGCCCGCCGCCCGTTGCGACTGCCACCTCCAGGGAACCGAGCGATCCGAAGTGAGCCTCAGCACCTGTGTCAGCACCTGAGCACGGGCACGTCGTAGGCAGCGAAGAGCGCGTCCGGCGTTACCACCGCCAAGTCCTCGCTGCGCGCCTGCGCGACGAGCATCCGGTCGAACGGGTCGCGGTGGTGCGGCGGAAGCTGACCCGCAGCGGCGGCGTGCTCGGCAGTGATCCGAAGGTCGATCAACCCCAAGCTGCGAGCAGCCTGCACCACGTCCGGGGCGGGTCGAGCGAGCTTCCCGAGCGTTGCTTTGATTTCGATCTCCCAGATGTTCGCGGGGGAGAAGAGTACGCGGTGCGCCGGGTCCGCCACCCGTTCCCGCGCCGCCCGCTTCATGCGCTCCGGCGCACTGAGCAGACAGATGAGGGCGAAGGTGTCGAGGAGATACATGGCCGCTCACTCGCCGTAGAACAGCGCTTCCACCTCAGGGTCCGGCGCGAGCGCTTCGAGCAGCGCTGCACGGTCGGGCACCTTCCACATGTCGCGGAGCGGGGCGCTGAGACGGTCCGGTGTGGCGGCCTGCGGCGCGGCGCGCAGCTCAGCCACGGGCATCCCGCGCCGGGTGATGACGACCGTTTCGCCCGCCTCGACCCGGCGGAGCAGATCGGAGAGCTGGGTTTTCGCTTCGTGAACCCCTACCGTCGTCGGTTCCATGTTGGGTCAGTCCCGTTGATCCGTTGTTGACCAGATGAGTTGACTAACTCCGTCAACCAGGTCTGTGGTGGCGCGTTCCCACCTATCGAGTCAGTCGGAGATTCTGTAGCTCCTGAGCAACCCCGTAGAGCTCCTGAGCAACCCCGCAGAGAAAGTCATCCCGCCCACCCGGGTCCTCTGGTACTTCGTCTTCCCTGCCCTGTGCCCTCAGTGCCCTGTGCTCTCAGGTAAAAAAGGACAACCTCTGAGCCTTCATGTCTCTGAACCGAGCCACCAAACCGGCTCTCGCCTTCGGAAGAACTGTCTCAGGAGAAACCGTGGCGGGAGGATTAAGGGCCTATTCGGAAAGTCGGCTTGACCAGCGAAGCCTGAGCGAACGGAGACTGAGCGAGGCGTGCGAAGCAGGCGATGCATCAGCATCGGCGATGCAGCACAACGACGCGCAGTCTCCGTGCAGCCAGGCGAAGTCGAGAGGGCTTTTCGGATAGGCCCTAAGGCCCACTGCACTCCGTCCGTACCTTTCCGGCTCACCCGCCACCCGTCTGCATGCGCGCCCTCGAAGACTTCCCCGACGCCGACCTCCGCATCTTCGACCGGCCCGAGGTCCCGCCGCCGGACGAGGTCGAATCGGTCTACCTCGTCGGGATTTGCGGCAAGGGCATGGGCGCGCTGGCCGAGCTTTTGAAGCAGGCGGGGTACGAGGTCCGGGGCTCCGACGAGGCGGCGTACCCGCCGATGAGCACGCGGCTCAACGCCCTCGGCATCGCCATCGACGAGGGTTACGACCCGGCGCACCTCGAGCCCCACGCGGGGCGTCCGCAGCCCGACCTCGTCGTCGTCGGCAACGCCTCGGTGCCGACGCACCCGGAGGCGGCCTACGCCCGCGAGCACGGCCTCACGCAGCTCTCGCTCCCCGAAGCCCTCGCCCACTTCTTCCTCCGCGACCGCCGCAGCCTCGTCGTCGCCGGCACCCACGGCAAGACGACGACCGCCGGGATGATGGCCCACGTCTTCCGCCACGCCGGCCTCGACCCCGGCTTCTTCATCGGCGGCGTGATGACGAACTACGGCGCGACGTGCGCCGTCGGCACCGGCCCGCACTTCGTCGTCGAGGGCGACGAGTACGACTCGGCCTACTTCGACAAGCGGCCCAAGTTCATGCACTACCGGCCCCAGTGCGCGGTCGTCACCTCGATGGAGTTCGACCACGCCGACATCTACGCCGACTGGGACGACTACCGCGCGGCCTTCCGCGCCTTCGTCGGCCTCCTCCCCGCCGGCGGCCTGCTCGTGCTCAACGGCGACGACCCCGAGGTCCGCGACCTCGCCGACCACACCTCGGCCCGCGTCCGGTTCTTCGGCCTGGAAGGCGGCGATGATCACGTCACCGCGACGGACATCCGCCCGGTCGAGGGCGGGCAGCGGTTCCGGCTCGTCGCCAACGGGCACGAGCTTACCGACATCTTCCTCCCGATGAGCGGGTGGGTCAACCGCTTCGACGCCCTCGGCGTCTGCGCGGTGGCGCTCAACGAGAGGATCTCGCCGGAAGCGATTGCTGCCGCCTTCGCCTCGTTCGAGGGGATGAAGCGGCGGCAGGAAATCCTCGGCGAGGTCGGCGGGGTGATCGTGATGGACGACTTCGCCCACCACCCGACGGCGGTCGACGCCACGGTCCACGCGGTGCAGGACCGCTGGCCGAGCCGCCGCACGGTTGCCGTCTTCGAGCCGCGCAGCAACTCGAGCCGCCGCAAGATCTTCGAGACGCCCTACGCCGACGCCCTCGCCGAGGCCGACGCCGTCTTCCTCAGCGCCCCCCCGCTCCGCCACAACGACGACCGCGACACGTTCATCGACGTCGACGCCGTGGTCGAGCGGATCACCGAGCAGGGCATCCCCGCCGCGGCCTACCCCGACGCCGACGCGCTCCTCCCGCACCTCCTCGACACGCTTCAGCCCAACGACGTGGCGCTCGTGATGAGCAACGGCTCCTTCGGCGGGCTGCATCAGAGGCTGATGGCGGCGCTCCGCGAGCGCGAGGCGGTGGAAAGGTGACAGGGACGCGGTCTCAGTGCAGCACCGTCAGCCGTTGCGTCATTGCCATGTCGCCTCCTGTTGCCCGCACGAGGTAAACGCCTACCGGGAGGTGCTGCCCGTCGAACCAGAAGCGGTGCCGACCTGCCTCCGTCGGCCCGTCGTGGAGCACGGCGACGCGCCGTCCCAGCACATCGAAGACCTCCACCCGGAGCGCGGACCGCGCCGGTACGGAGATGGCGACGGTGGCCTGCCGCGCCGTCGGGTTCGGCCAGACCTCAAGCGACGGCTCGCTCGGCATCTCCGCTGCGTCCTCCGCACCCACCGGCGGCACGACCTCGAACGCGAGCGGGACCTCGATGGCTGTGCCCGTCTCGGCCTCGAATATCTGGAGCGCTGCCGTGTACGAGTTGCCGATCTCGCGTGTGCCCGACGAGAACGTGAGCACGACTTCCACCGATTCGCCTGGCCCGAGCGTGCCCTCCCACCGGCTCACCGCGAGCCACGACGGCGGCAGCGGGTGCGGCCGGACGCCGACGACGCCCTCGGTGTCGAAGCTCGCGAACGGAAAGTAAAGCACGCCGCTCGGGTCCACTCGGCTCCGCAGAGGTTCCCCCGTATAGCGCGTGAACTGGCCCAGCACCGGCAACGGCGTCTCGACCCCGACGTCGAGCACCGCGCACCCAGGCAACGCTGAGATTGATCTCTACCTCAATCGCGGTTAGCGTTGCGTAACGTCCTTTATGTTACATCAACCGGAGCGCAAAAAGAACCCCCTCCGAGAACCTTCTCTCGGAGGGGGTTCGAGCTTCTCGCCGCAAAGACTACTGCACCACCGTGAACCGCTTGGTCGCTGTCCGTCCCTCGGCTGCCAGATGCACGACGTAGACCCCGCTCGGCAGTGCCGACGTGTCGAGCCGAAGCGTGTGCTCCCCTGCCCCGAGCACCCTGTCGTGCAGCACCCCGATCTCGCGGCCGAGCACGTCGAACACCGCGAGCGCTACCTCGACCGTGTGCTCCAGCGTGAGCGGCACCGTCACGCCGCCCGTCGCCGGGTTCGGATACACCTCGCCGAGCGCGACCGACGCGGGCGCGGACGCCTCATCTTCAGTGCCTACCGGCGGCGTCACCGTGAGCACCACCGGCACCTCCACGAGGACGGGGCCGATCCCGTCGTCCTGGCGCACCGACGCGACCGCTTCGTAGACGCCCAACTCCAGGCCCGTCGCGTCGAGCGAGAGCGTGAGATCGGTCTCTGCATTTGCGGCGACGCCGAAGAGGATCGGGGTGGCGTGGAGCCACGGCGGAGGCAGCGGAGCAGCACGCACGGCGTAGACCCAGGAGCGAAGGCTTCCGTCGCGTCCAGTAATCACGACGACGTATAGGACCGAAGGGTCGAGCCGGCTGCGGACTACGTCGTTGAGTTGGAGCACCGCCCCGAAGCCATCAGGCACCGGCAGGTCGAAGAGCGAGGTCTCCGCTCCCCGGTTGCGGCCCTCGCAGTCGGTGACGACAATCCGCGTCGAGCGGTTTCGCGGATGCTGGAATGGGTAGCCGGCGAGCGACTCTAGGACCGGCTCGCCGCCGAGCGCGTGGGCATCCATCCCGAAGCCGAGTACGCATCCCCCCGGGTTGAACGGCTGCGGCACCCCGGCGTAGTCGGTCATCCGGTAGGGGTAGCCTTCTGCGACCTGCCCGAGCGTATCGACGGCCCAGACGGTGTCGTGGAAGATATCGTGGTAGTAGAACAGCCCGGTGCCGCCGGTAGTCGCAGCCGTAGCGACAGCGTCGTAAGCGACGTAGGCCGGGAAGCCCGTGCCGTTACAGCCGTAGCTCTCGTCCCAGAAAGCAGGCAGCCTCTTTCCTGTAGCTGTGCCCTCGAGGGCACCCTCGAGCAGGAGCGCCTGCGTCACGATGCCGTTGGGGTCTTGCACGTCGAGCCACCACAGCGTCTCGCGGTCAGCGTCATAGGTAACACCGAGGATCGAGGTGATGAACTGCGTGCGCGGCCCCTCGAACTCGCGCACAAAGTCTAGCTCCGGCGTGAACTCGTAGGTCTCACGACCACGCTCGACGAAGAGTCGCCCCCCGGGCGTCGTGGTTATCCCGTTGAGCCCGCAGCAGGTGTTCTCCGAGGTGAAGAGCACCGTCCCTGGCTCCTCCGGCGGGTCATCCGCGCTCGGGGCCGGAGCCAGCGAGAGCGCAAAGCCATACGAGTCCGCCCCAACGTTTGAGACCGTGAGCGGCACCTCGGTGACCTCCCCCTCCGCGAGTGAAACGAAGATCGTGTCGGGTGTGGTCGTGACCTGCGCCGAAGCGCTCCCCCCGAGCGCGAAGCTCAAGAGGAGCGCCCCGACATACAGGCACTTATAGGTGGCGTTTACAGGCATCGGCTTAGTGTACCAGCGTGATGCGCGCCGTCCGCGCCTCGTCGCCGGCCGCAGCGCGCACGAGGTAGACCCCTGTCGGCAGCGCCGACGTGTCGAGCGTGAGCGCATGGCGTCCCGCTTCTAAGTGGCCCTCGGCGAGCACCGCGACCCGGCGGCCGAGCACGTCGAAGACTGTGACCGAGACCTCGGCGTCGGTCCCGAGAACCACCGGCACCGTCACGCGGGATGCCGACGGGTTCGGGTAGACCGCCAGCGACGCCTCCGTCGGCACCTCCGCTGCGTCCTCTGCGTCCACCGGCGGCACGACCTCGAACGAGATCGGCACCTCGACGGCAGTGCCCGTCTCGGCTGCGAACACCTGAAGCGCTGCACTGTAGCGGTTGCCCACCGCCCGTGTGCTGCTCGTGAAGGTGAGCGCGATCTCTACACTCTTGCCCGGCCCTAGGGTGCCGTCCCACCGGCTCAGCCCGAGCCACGACGGCGGCAGCGGGTGCGGGCGGATGCCGACGATGCCCTCGGTGTCGAGGTTCGTGAACGGGAAGTACGCCACCCCGTTGGGGTCGACCCGACTGCGCAGAGGCTCCCCAGTGAAGCTCCCGAACATGGTCCCCCCGCTCACGTCCGGCAGCGGCGTCTCGAGCCCCAGATCACGCCCCGCCGAGTCCACTACTACGAACCGATCGGTCAGCGCTCCGCCCGGTGGGGCCACGGCCATCTCGAACCGCACGGCCTCCGGCTCGCCCGGGGCACCCTCGCCGACGGGGCCGCCGTCGGGGTCCCAGCCGCCGAAGGCATCGGGGCCGACGGCGACCCCGCCGGGATACGCCTGCTGCTCAACCGGGTAGCCCGGGACGACAGTGCCGGTGGAGTCCACCGCCCAGAGCGTCGTGACGAATGGGGCTTCGGTGGAAGCACCGACGTAGAAGCGGTGCGTAGCCGGGTCGAAGGCGAGGCCGAGCGGGCGGACCTCGGCCTCGGTGGTGTCGGTGAGCGGCGGGATGGTGACGCGCCGCCCGGTGGGGGTGCCGTCGAGGTCCCCCTCCAGTAGCATCGCCCGGAAGAACGTCCCGGCCTGCTGCTCAATGTTGAGCCACCACAATGTCCCGGCCGCCGGGTCGTAGGCCACACCCTCCGTGGCCGGGAACGGGTCGAGTTGCGCCACCGCTGGGTGCGTGAACGAGCGCATCACCTCCAAGCTAGGGGTCAACTCGTGCGTGCGACGATTCAGACCGAAGTCGGCGACGAAGAGCCGTCCGTCGGGTGTCATCGCCAGACCGTAGGGGCTCCACCCAGCCCCGAAGTCTTCCTCATCGATGTAGTAGAGCACCTCGCCGAGCGGCCCACACGCCCCACCTGCGGCCGCGTGGCTGAGGCGCAGCCCCCCTCCGGTACGCTGTAGCGGGCGTTCGAACGAGAGGCAGAAGGCAAGCGAGTCGGTCCCGGCGTTGGTCAGCGTCACGACCTGCACCGCCGAGTCACCAGGGGCGAGCGCCACCGCTAGGCTCTCGGGCTGGGCGACGAGTTGGGCACGCACCGGGACGCCCCCCCAGAGGAGGAGCGCCCCGAGGAGCACGCAGCGGAACGAAGCAGGCATCGGCGCAGGGGGGCTAGTGCAGCACGGTCAGGCGCTTCGTCAACGCCTCGGCCCCGTTCCCGGGTCCGCCCTCTGGCGTCACCGTCGCGCGCACGAGGTAGACGCCCGAGGGCAGCGCGGCGGTGCGCAGCGCAATCTGGTGGCGCCCGGCCGGAGTCTCGTCTTCGTGCAGCACCGCCACGCGGCGGCCGAGCACGTCGAAGACCTCGACCTGGAGCGCGGACTGCGCCGGTACCGAGACGGCGACCGTCGCCTGCCGCGCCGTCGGGTTCGGCCAGACCTCAAGCGACGGCTCGCTCGGCACCTCCGCTGCGTCCTCTGCGTCCACCGGCGGCACGACCTCGAACGTGAGCGGCACCTCGACCGCGTCGCCGGTTCCGGCCTCGAACACCTGAAGCACGGCGGTATAGCTGTTGCCGATCTCGCGCGTACCCGACGAGAACGTGAGCGCGATCTCCACCGACTCGCTAGGTCCGAGCGTCCCGTCCCACCGCGAGAGCATGAGCCACGACGGCGGCAAAGGGTGCGGCCGGATGCCGACGACGCCCTCGGTGTCGAGGTTCGTGAACGGGAAGTACGCCACCCCGTTGGGGTCCACCCGGCTCCGCAGAGGCTCCCCCGTCGCGCTGCCGAACATGGTGCCCCCGCTCACGTCCGGCAACGGCGTCTCGAGGCCGAGGTCGCGTCCCGCTGAGTCCACCACCACGAGCCGGTCGGCGAGCCCCTCGCTCGTTATGCCCGTGACCAGTTCGAGCCGCACCGCCTCCGGCTCGCCTGGAGCACCCGTGCCGTCGGGGCCGCCGTCGGGGTCCCAGCCGCCGAAGGCGTCGGGGCCGACGGCGAAGGCTCCAGGTCGGAGCTGCGGGTGGACCGGGTAGCCGGGAGCGACCTGCCCGAGCGTATCGACGGCCCAAAGATCGGAGTTGATGCCGACGAAGAAGAAGCGCTCGGTGGCCGGGTCGAAGCCGAGGCGGGAGGGCTGGACCTCGGCCCCGGTGGTGTCGGTGAGCGGCGGGATGGTGATGCGCCGCCCGGTGGGGGTGCCGTCGAGGGTGCCCTCCAGCAGCAGCGCCCGGAAGAACGCCCCGCCCTGCTCTTCGATGTTCATCCACCACAGCGTCCCGGCCGCCGGGTCGTAGGCTACGCCCTTCGTGGCCGGGAACGGGTCGAGGTCGGCCACCGCCGGGTGCTCGAAGGCGCGCAGAATCTCTAGCTCTGGCGTCAACTCGAACGTCTCGTCGTCAGTGCGGCCAGCGACGAAGAGCCGCCCGTCGGGGGTCATCGCCAGCCCGTAGGGACTCCACCCGAAGGCGAGGTCAGGGTCGAGGTCCTCCGCGTCGACGTAGTGGAGCACCTCGCCGAACGGTCCGCACGCACTGCCCGCATCCGCCGCGTGCGCGCTCAGCCGCGCCGCGCCACCTGTTCGCTGGAGTGGCCGCTCGAACGAGAGGCAGAAGGCGAGCGAGTCGCTCCCGGCGTTGGTCAGCGTGACGACGTGCTCGGCCGAGTCACCGGGGGCGAGCGTCACCGAGAGGCTCCCGGGCGAGGCCACGAGTTGGGCACGCGCCGAGACGCTCCCCAGCAGCACGAGGCTACCGAGGAGCACCCCGGCGAGGCGCGGAAGCGGCAGGCGAGTCATCAGTGCACCACCGTCAGGCGCGTGGTCAGGGCCTCGGTCCCGCCCCGGCGTTCCAGCGTCGCGCGCACGAGGTAGACCCCCGACGGCAGCGCGGCGGTGCGCAGCGCGATCCGGTGGCGGCCCGCCGGGGTCTGATCCTCGTGCAGCACGGCGACGCGGCGGCCGAGCACGTCGAAGACCTCCACCCGCAGCGCTGACTGCGCCGGTACCGAGACGGCGACGGTGGCCTGCCTCGTCGTCGGATTCGGCCAGACCTCAAGCGATGGCTTCGCCGGGAGCCCATGCGTTGCCGCCTGCACGGTCCCACCCTCGGGACGACCGGCCGCGCCGCTGCCGACACGCCGCGCGTAGGCCGTCGCGAGCGTTCGCAACACCGCCGCGATCCCGGGGTCGGCCTCCCGGTTCGCCTCCGCCTCGATGAGCGACGCCGCCTCAGCGAAGCGCCCGTCGCGCGCCGCCAGGTGCGCCTCGGTCATCTGCAAGACGTGCCGCGCCGAGGCTGACTCCGCGCGCGGCCCCCAGCCGGTGACGAGCGCTTCGGCTTCGGGGTAGGTCTCGTGCGCCATCGCCGCCAGCGTCTCGACCTCCAGCGCCGCCTCGGCCGTCGCACGCTCCCGAGCCGAGAGCTCCGGCGCGGACAGCGCCGCGCGCAGCGTGCCGAGGAGCGCCGCGCTCTCGGCCCACTCGCCCGTGGCGTCCCAGCCGCCCTCTTCGCGGTCGCGGCGGTGGAGCGCCCCGAGATATCTCACAAGCAAGGGAGCCGCTTCCGCCGTAGGATCAGCGACGAGCGCGGCGCGCACCGCGCGGATCTCGCCGACGAGGGTCCCATCGCCGAGTGGTTCGGGACCGTCCGGGCTGCTGCCGCGGCTCGATGTGCCCACCGCCTGCCGCGCTGACGCGAACCCCGACCCCGCACCGGGCCGACTCGACCCGCAGTTGCCGCTCGGCGGGTTCGTCGTGTAGTCGCACGTCGAGAGCGGGTCCCACACGACGAGCGGGCTTGGCGGATTAGTTGACGACGACGAGAAGCGGCTCGAGGGGTCGTCGTTGGGATTGGTGGTGCCCCAGTAGGTGTTGACCGCCCCGATGGGCGCACCCGAGTTGTTGACGACGAGCAAGCCCGGGCCGGTGGCGAGGTCACCGTGGTAGACCGAGTTGCGGCCGTTGAGGTTGCCGTTGCCCAGGAAGGCCGAGCCGCCGGTGTGGACGAATAGCTCGGCCGCACCGTTGGCCGCCACTCGGTTCTCACCAAACTCCAGGTTCCCAGTCCCGCTCATCTGGACGTCTCCGCCGGAGGTGACGGCGATGCCGTAGCTCCCGCTCCCCTCGACCACGTTGCCTTCAAACGGGTCGAGCCTGGCGTCCGAGACCCCGATGCCGATGTGCTGGAGGCCACTTCCGCCCGTCCCGTTCCCCGTAATCTCGGTGCGTCGGATGTCGGCGTTCGTGCTGAGCGCGCGGATGCCCTCCTCCTCGTTGGTCTCGACGAACGAGTCGATCAGCGTGAAGGCGCTGCGCGCGGCAAGCTCCGCTGAGGGGCTGTACGTCACCTGGGTCCCGCTCTCGATCCCCACCCGGTTGTTCTCGATGGTCGAGCCTGCAATCGTCACGTCGGTTGCGTAGACGGCCACGCCGACGTCCGCGTCCGAGACCGTCGCCCCGTCGAGGTCGAGCGTGCCGCCCTCGTAGGCGACGACCCCGCCCCACGGCTGCCCCGCGTCCGCGGCGGTGAACGTCGTGCCGTCGGCGTTCGCCGTCCCGGCCACGATGAGCTCCGCATCCGGGGCGAACTCCACCGTCACGTCCTCAAAGTCCCACGTCGAGTCCTCGGCGACCAGGAGGTCGGCGCGCGGGCGTCCGCCCCGCTGGGTAAGCATCCGCTTGAGCGCCTGGAAGGCGTTGGCGCGTCCGTAACCTGTGTACTGGTTCCACCGGACGGTCTCGCCGTTCGCGTCGGTGAAGGTCATGTCGCCGTGCGCCGCTTGGTCCACCTTGTCGGCTGAGCGCGTGATGAGGTCGTAGACCTCGGGCACCGTCAGCGTGGTATCGAGCGAGAGCAGGAGCGCCGCCTGCGCCGCCACGAGCGGGGCGGCAAACGAGGTCCCGCCCACTAACCTCGTCGAGAAGAATTCGTACGGCGGGCCTAGGTGGGTGCTGTCGGTCTCAAGAACACGAATGTCGACGCCGGGGGCCGCCACGTCGATGTAGGACGTTGTGGGGTTATCGATTGGATTCATACCGGCGCTGTAGAAGAACCCCTCTTGGAACTCGTCGCTCTGGTCGGTCGCGCTGACGGCGATGACCTGGGCGGAGTAGGTCATCCCGTTCCCGTCGACGAAGTTGCTGAAGTTGTGCGCCGCCGGGTAGAGATACCGGGCGCACCCCATGCCACTGCAAAAGGCGTTACCGATCTGACCGTTCCCGGCTGACGCGACGACGACGACCCCGCACCCGAGGAGACTCTTGACCGCCTTCCCTACCTTGAGGTCCAGACCCGGAAGTGTGGTGGGGGCCCAACTGATGTTGACCACGTCGATCTTGCCGTAGAGCGAGCTATTCTCGCTCACCGCGTCTAGGGCGAGTACCACCACGCTATCGGGGTTTTGGCCGAACCCGTAGAGGTCGACGTTCCAACCGAGGCTGCTGAGGTAAGCGTTGTTGTCGGTCTCGGCCCCGGCCACGCCAGCTACAAAGTGGCCATGCCTGGCGTCGCTGCCAGGACCGTCAATGCACTGCTCGATCGTCAGCTGGTTCCTCAGGTCGGGGTGCATGTTGTTGCCGACGAGGTCGCACCCGAACCCGTCTGATAGTGCGATGCCGACGGGTTCCGCCTGGACCGAGCCTTCGGCGAAGATGCCGCGCGCCAAGTCCCACGCCCGGTCGGCCTGCACCTTGTCGAGGTTGTACTGGCTGGAGCGTTGCGGGTCGTTCGGTTCGTCGAACGGATCGCCGCCGCGCGGCGAGCTACGCCCCAACGAGGCCTGGACGTAGGGCTGCTGGGCGTAGTCCACCTCGGCGAGCGCTTCGAAGTCCGCTTCGACGGCGTCGAGCGGCACCGGCGCGGGGAACTGCACGGTGAAGAGTTGGGAGAAGTCCTCAATGGTGCATGGGTCCCCCGTCCGGATGTTCGTGCTGGTCGTCTGGCCCCACACCGCATCCGGCGCAACCTTCTCGAGGGTGATGGTGCCGTGCTCGGCTTCGAGGTCGCCGAAGAGCGCGGCGACGGCTGAGGAGCTCGATGAGTTGGGGTCGGCGGTGCGCTGTCCCGGAGGGAGGTTGAAGACCTGGCTGTTGAAGTTCACCGAGACTTGGGTGGCGTAGCGGGTGCCGACGGAGTCCTCGAAGATGGGGACGCTGCTGAACCCGTTCGGCGGCATCGAGATCGGCGTGAGTGTCTGTGCGAGTGCCACGCCGGGCAAGAGCAGGAGAACGGCCAACGTGAGACGGAACGTTAAATGAGTCGTAGTCGGACGAGTCATGGGAGTACCCTCTGATGCTTGTGAGGCGGTGGTGTGAGACCCGGTAGCGCCGAGAAAGCCGTGCTCTCGTACAGGCGATGAATGAAAAGTTTTTACAAAATGCAAGTCTTTGCTTCACAATATCGCTGGCCTGTTTACGTCGGTGGTCCAATTGGGTCTTCGGGCATCACGTGAGGTAGCGCCCCTGTACTCCTTACCTTCTCTTCATCCCTCCCTCCACACCGATGCCATCCCTCACCGACGCCCGAGGCCAGACGGCCCGGCTCGACGCTCCGCCGCGCCGGATCGTCTCGCTCGTCCCGAGCCAGACCGAGCTGCTCGCCGACCTCGGTCTGGACGCGGAGGTCGTGGGGCTGACGCGGTTCTGCGTGCATCCGGCGGGGTGGAAAGCCGCGAAGCCCATCGTCGGCGGGACGAAGAACGTTCGCCCGGAGCGCGTGGCGGCGCTGAAACCGGACCTCGTGCTCGCCAACCTCGAAGAGAACGTCCGGGAGCAGGTCGAGGCCCTCGACGCGGTGGCCCCGGTCTTCGTGACGGACGTGGCGACGGTGAGCGACGCGACCGGGATGATCCGCACGGTCGGCGCACTCGTCGGGCGAACCGGGCGGGCCGGGGCCCTTGCCGACGAGATTGAGCGCGGCTTCGACGGCCTCGCCGCACCCGCGCCGGTGCGCGCGGCCTACCTGGTCTGGCGCGACCCGTGGATGACGGTCGGCGGCGACACGTTCATCCACGACGTGATGGGCCGGGCGGGGCTCGCCAACGTCTTCGGCGAGCAGACGCGCTACCCGGCCCTCACGCTTGCCGACCTCGCGGCGGCAGCGCCGGAGGTCGTGCTGCTGTCGTCGGAGCCGTTCCCGTTCGGCGAGCGCCACGTCGCCGAGGTCGAGGCGGCGGTGCCGGGCGCGGCCGGGCGGCTCGTGGACGGCGAGCTGTTCTCGTGGTACGGCAGCCGGATGCGGCTCATGCCGCCCTACCTCGCGGGGTTGCGTGAGGCGCTCACGTCTCGACGACCGTGACCTCGGGCGTGACGCGGTCTTTCGGGATCAGCGCGGGCCAGTAGGCGATCACCTCGCTCGGCTTCGGGCGGCCCCCGGCGAAGCCGGTGACGGCGCTCGGGCCGGTCAGGATCAGCGGCGCGATCTCGCGCCCGAACTGCTCGACCGCGCCCTTGTCCGAGGAGCGGACGGAGACCCGGAGCATGACCTCGTCCAGCTCCGCCTCGCGGCTGACATCATTGTCTTCGGTGAGGGCGTTCAGGCCGATGAGCTCGCTGCGGTACTCGTCGAACTCCAGCCCGAGCCGGTCGAGGCGGTCCTTCAGAATCTGGGCGGCGGCGCGGGCCTTCTTCGCCGCGTCGGGCCAGGCGTAGACGAGGGTGGAGGACGCCTTCCAGCCGTCGGAGTAGGCGGCGCTGACTTTGTAGAACTCGGTGTCCGGCTCGCCCGCGATGCCGTGCACGCGGACGCGGTGCTCGCCCTCGGCTTCGAGGTGGATCGACGTGAAGTCGGCGATGCAGTCCGGGGTGATGTAGTCCGTCGGGTCGCCGATCTCGTAGAGGAGCTGCTCGGCGACGGTGGCGGTCGAGACCAGGCCGCCGGTCGCGGGGTGCTTGGTGACGGTGAACGTCCCGTCGGGCCGCGCCTCGACAATCGGAAAGCCGACGCGCGCGAGGTCGGGGACGGTCTGCCAGTCGGTGAAGTTGCCGCCCGAGGACTGCGCGCCGCACTCGAGGATGTGCCCGGCGACGGTGCCCGCCGCCATCTTGTCCCAGTCGTCCCGGTCCCACCCGAACTCCCACGTCATCGGCGCGAGCGTGAGGCCGGTGTCGGTGGTGCGCCCGGTGATGACCACGTCGGCCCCCTGCCGGAGGGCCTCGACGATGGGCCCGGCCCCGAGGTAGGCGTTGGCACTCACCATCCGGTCGCGGACCGGCGCGAGCGGCTCGCCCGTCTCCATGTGCCGGAGCTCGACGCCGTCGGCGAGGAGCGTGTCGAGGTCGCCGAGCAGGTCATCCCCCGTGACGACGGCGATCTTGAGACCGGTGATGCCGCGCTCGCGCGCGTTCTCGACGATCGCGTCGCGGCAGGCGAGGGGGTTGACGCCGCCCGCGTTCGAGACGATTGTGAAGCCGCGCTCCTTGATGTCCGGCAGCAGCTCGGTGACGACCTCGACGAAGTCGCGCGCGTAGCCCCCGTCGGGGTTGCGGAGCTTCTGCTTTTGGAGGATCGACATGGTGACCTCGGCGAGGTAGTCCATGACGAGGTAGTCGATGGGGCCGCCCCGGGCCTGGTCGATGGGGGCGCGCTGGAGGTCCCCCCAGAAGCCCTGGCCGGAGGCGATGCGGACGGTGTCTTTCATAGCGGGGGTGCAGGTGGGAATCGGGGAGCGCAAGGTACGCCGTGAGCGCCTGCGGCGCGGAGTGGCTTGCGCCTGCGGCGCGGAGTGGGAGGAACGGGGAGAATGGGAGGGGAAAGGGCGTTTGTTTGGCGTGGGGGGAATGGAGAGAACGGGGGGAATGGGAAGAACGCGCGTCGGCGCGGAGCACCCCGGCCTGGTTACCTTGTCGGGTTTTATTGCTCCCACTCCTCCCACTCCTCCCACTCCTCCCACTCCTCCCACTCCTCCCACTCCTCCCACTCCTCCCACTCCTCCCACTCCTCCCACTCCTCCCACTCCTCCCACTCCTCCCTACACGTAGGGACTCTGCACCCGCGCCCCGGCGATCTTCTGGGTGTCGATCGCGATGACGAGCTCCTCGTTCGTTGGGATCGTCCAGACCTGGACCGCGCTCGCGTCGGTCGAAATCTTCGCCGCCACCCCGACTGCCGCCTCGTTGCGTGACGCGTCGACCTCGATGCCGAGTCCTTCGAGCCCGGCGCAAATCCGGGCTCGGATGCGCGGGCTGTGCTGCCCGATCCCGGCGGTGAAGACGAGTGCGTCGGCCCCGCCGAGGACCGCGAGGTACTGCCCGACGGTGCCCTTCGCCCGGTAGCAGAAGACGTCGACGGCCTGGCGGCAGCGGACGTCGCCGTCGTCGGCCTCGGCGAGGAGGTCGCGCATGTCGGCGGCGTAGCCCGAGAGCCCGAGCAGCCCGCTGTACTTGTTCAGGAGCGTGTGGACCTCGGCGAGGGTCAGCTCTTCCTTCTCGACGAGGTCGAAGACGATGCTCGGGTCGAGGTCGCCGGAGCGCGTGCCCATGACGAGGCCCGCGAGCGGGGTCATCCCCATCGACGTGTCCACGCTGCGCCCGTCGCGGATCGCACACATCGAGCAGCCGTTGCCGAGGTGGGCGGTGATGACGCGGCTGTTGCGCTTGTCGAGGCCGGTGAGGCGGTAGAGCTCGCGGCTGACGTAGTAGTGGCTGGTGCCGTGGAACCCGTAGCGGCGGATGCGGTGGCGGCGGTAGAGGCGGTTCGGGATCGCGTAGAGGTAGGCGTGCTCGGGGAGCGTCTGGTGGAAGGCGGTGTCGAAGACGGCGACGTGCGGCACGTCGGGCAGCGCCGCCTGCGCCGCCCGGATGCCGCGCAGGTTGGCCGGGTTGTGGAGCGGCGCGAGGTCGAAGGCGTCGCGGATGGCCTCGACGACCTCGTCGTCGATCAGGACCGAGTCGGCGAAGGCCTCGCCCCCGTGGACCACGCGGTGGCCGACGGCCTCGACGGTCGCGTCGAGCCGGTCGTCGCCCTCGAAGAGGGTCGTCATCACGAAGCGGAGCGCCTCGCCGTGGTCGGCGGCCTGGAGCGCCTGCCGCTCGGGTTTGCCCTCGCCGACGCGGACCGAGGCCAGCGACGAGACCGCCCCGATCCGCTCGACCTGCCCCTCGGCGAGCGTCGCCCGGGTCTCGACGTCGAGCACGTCGAACTTGAGCGACGACGAGCCACAGTTGATGACGAGAACGATCATACCAACGGCGAGTTTTGCGTGACGGGCGGCGAGCGGGCGTCTGATGATACCTTATCCCTCGCGGTTCGTCGTTCGCAATTCGTCCTTCGCAGCTAGCCTCATGGAGCCCAGCGATCTCGACAACGTCCACTGGGTCATCGCCGGAGCCGTTTTCGGCTTCCTCCTGCTGGCGTTCGTCCTCCTTTTCCCGGTCTACCGCTTTCTCAACCGAGAGGAGGAGACGAGCCGCTCGTGGACTGCCGGGGAGATCGCCCGCCGGCAGCCGCGCGGCGACGGCAGCCCCGGCCCCGAGCCGCCCAAGCCCGAGCCGCCCGAACCCGATCCACCCGAGCCGGAGCCGCCCCGCTGATGCTCATTCGTCGCCCTCAGCCTCTTCGACGAACAGGTACGGCTCCAGCTTCTCGAACGTCTTCGGCCCGATGCCCTTGACCCGGACGAGGTGCCTCGGCTGCGCGAAGTCGCCGTGCTGACTGCGGTAGGCCGCGATGCGTCCGGCGAGCGCGGGGCCGATGCCGGGGAGCCGCTGGAGCAGGCGCTCTGAGGCCGTGTTGAGGTTCATCCGCACCGGCCCCGGCGCGCTCCGGCGCGCCCCCCTCGGCCCGGTGGAGACCGCCGGCCCGGTGGAAACTGCCACGGCGGGCGCGACCTCCGAGGAGGCCTCCGCCACCGACGGCGCGCCCTGCGCCGAATCGGCTGCCGCCGCGCCGGCGGCCCCTCCCCGGGCCGAGCCCGTTTCCGCCCGGAGGGCCGCCGACCGCGTCTCGAACTCGGCGTCGAGCGCGGCGTAGGTCTCCGCCGAGTACGGCACCGACTGCCCCTGCACGTAGCGGACGCACCACCCGGAAAGGAGCAGGCCGGCGACGAAGAGGAGAGCGGCGGCTTCGGTGGCCGTGATGGCGAGGCGCTGCTGAAGAGCGTAGAGCGAGAGCATGGCGGTCGGTGGCTCAGCGGGACGTACCGGGTTAGACACGCGGCGCGGCGCGGCATAACCCCACCCGTCATAGTTTTCCGGTGACGGAACGCTGGCAGCCCGCCCGGCTACCCTGTCGGCGGCGAGCAGCAGCGGCGAGCAGCAGGCAGAGGACGGCGTGTGCGAAACGCCCCGCCACGCCCACTTTTGCCGGTTCTACCTCACTTCCTCCCTCTCACTCCCCGCCCATCCTCCCGCCATGATCGTCCGCACCGACGCCGTCGTGCTCCGCGCCATCGAATACAGCGAGACGAGCCTGATCGTCTCGCTCTTCACGCGGCGGCACGGGCAGATCACGGTGATGGCGAAGGGCGCGCGGCGGCCCAAGTCCCGCTTCGGCTCGGCGCTCCAGCCGATGGGCTACGTGCAGGTGGTCTACTACTACAAGCCGGGGCGCGGCCTCCAGACGCTGAAGGAGAGCGCCCACGTCCAGGCCCTTCACGGGATCGCGGGCGACCTCGAGAAGATCACCGTCGGGCTGCGCTTGGTGGAGCTGGTGCGGGCGCTGACCGAGGGCGAGGAGGAGAACCCGCTGCTGTTCACCCTTCTCGTCCAGGCCCTCCTCCGGCTCGACGCAGCCGCCGAGCGCGCGGCGAACGTCCTCCCCCACTTCCAGCTTCGGCTGGCCGCCGTGCTCGGCTTCGCACCGGACGTGCAGCGGGACGACGTGCTCGCGCTCCCCGACGAGGGCGGCGTCCTCGCGCTCGACTCCGGGGCCGTGCTCCCGCTCAGCGCCGCGCCGAAGACCGGCGTCCGCGCCACCCGGCAGGCCCTCCGCGCCTTCGCCGTCTTCACCCGCGCCGACCTCGACACGGCCCTCCGCATGGCCCTGCCGGACGACCTGCGCGCCGAGGTGGGCCGGCTCGTCGATGCCTACCTCCGGTACCACGTCGAGGACGCCTTCCCGGACCGCGTCCGCAAGGTGGTCGGCCAGCTTGAGGCCCCAGTCCGGGAAGCCACAGACGGGCGAGGCGAGGCCGGCCGTCGCTCCCTAGTGAAGCGGCCCGGGACGCCCTGAGGCCCTGCCTTATGTGCATTATGTGATAAAAAGCACCGCCCGGCGCGTGCCGAGCTTGACTTCGTGGAAGGCGACAGGGTATGTTCCGCGTGTGGTAACGCACTGCTTTGCACCCTTTTACCCGCTCCCACCGTTATGAGCCGGAAGCAACTCACCTCCAAGCAGCACACCTTCCTGCAGTTCCTCGCCGAGCACGTCCGCAAGCAAAAGGTGTGGCCGACCTACCGCGAGATCGTCGACGAGTTCGGCTACCGCTCCCCGAACTCCGTCACCCAGAACCTGCAGGCGCTCGCCAAGAAGGGCTACCTCACGCGTGACCAGAACGGCTACCGGCTCGTCGGGCAGCGCACCGGGGTGCAGCCCGGCGGCTTTCCCATCCAGGGCGTGATCGGGGACGGCGTCTTCGAGATCAGCCTCAACATCGAGGAGATCACGCTCAAAGACCTCTACCCGGACCTCGACAAGACCTTCGCGGTCCGCCTCGACAATCAGGACGTGCCGGACATCGCCGACCTCGACGACGGCTACCTCCTGCTCCAGGAGGGCACGCTCGGCAGCGGCGAGGTGTCGGCGGTGTTGCGCGAGGGCACCGTCCAGCTCTGCCGCATCCACCGCCGCGAGCCCCTGCTCTGCCTTCAGTACCTCGACGGCACCGAGGTGCAGATGGCCGAGGGCAGCTTCACCCTGCTCGGTCACTACGTCGGTCACATCAGCCGGTACGGTCTGTTCCACGCCCCCGGCATGTTCCGCTTCAATCGCCTCCTCAGCGACGAGCGGCTCGGCGGTGAGCGTTTCAACGGCAGGGCAGTGCCGACCCCCTGACGGCCTCCGCCTCCCTTCGCGGGGCCGGTGCTCCCTCGGGGGGTGTCGAGCTTTAGCCCGGTGACACTTCGTCGGCCTTCGATGCAGGAGCACTCGCTCTCGGTCTACCGCACCGCCCGCTACTTCGTCCTCGGTGACCCCTCCGGGCCGGTGGACGAGGTGTGGCTCGCCTGCCACGGCTATGGGCAACTCGCGGCGTACTTCCTGCGGCACTTCCGCGCGGTGGAGGCTCCGCACCGCCTCATCGTGGCTCCGGAAGGGCTCTCGCGGTTTTACCTCGAGGACCACCAGCGCGTCGGGGCGTCGTGGATGACGCGGGAGGCGCGCGCTGCCGAGATCGACGACTACGTCCGGTTCCTCGACACGGTCTACACGGAGGTGTTGACGCGGGCCGGCGGCCGGGCCCGGCTCGTGGCGTTCGGCTTCTCGCAGGGCGGGGCGACGGTGGCGCGGTGGCTCGCCGGCAGCCCGATGCTCGGCGACCCACCGGCGGCGCGGCTCGTGCTCTGGGGCTCCGTCCTCCCGCACGACCTCGACCTGGCGGCCCACGGCCCGTGGCTGCGGCGCGCCGGGCTGACGCTCGTCGCTGGGGACCGCGACGAGTTCGCCACGCCGGAGCGCATCGCCGAGCAGGAGGCGCGGCTGCGCGCGGCGGCGATTCCGTTCGAGACGGTCCGCTTCGACGGGGGCCACCGGCTCGTGGCGGAGGTGCTGCGCGGGCTGGCGCAGTAGGCGTTTGCACATCGCACCGAGTGCCACATCGTACCGAGCGCGTCTTTATCTTCCCCGCATCCCCCTCCACCGCTCACTCCACGAGGTCCTGCCGTGAACCACTCCGTTCGCTTCGTACCGGGCACCCTGCTCGCCCTCGCCCTCCTCACCGCTGGGTGCGCCGGGAGCAAGCTGCCCCCACCCGACCTGTCCTCGGCGCGCTCCGCCATCGCCAACGCCGACCAGGCCGGGGCCGGCGAAGCGGCCCCGCTCGCGCTCCGCAACGCCCGCCAGAAGCTCGAGCGGGCAGACCGTGCCATCCAGGACGAGGACTACGAGACGGCCCAGTTCCTCGTCCACGAAGCCCAGGTCGACGCCGAGCTCGCCGAGGCGAAGGCCCGCTCCGCCACGGCGATGACGGCCGTGGACGAGTTGCGCGAGAGCATCCGCGTCCTGCGCGAGGAGATCGACCGGAGCCGACAGAACAGCAGCGGGCGCTAGCTCGCCCTCCTCCCCCCCACCGACTGTGCCCGCCATGAACCGTCTAGCCATGAACCGTCTAGCGATCCCCCTCGCCCTTTCGCTGTGCGCCCTCCTCGCTGCCTGCGGCGGGCCGCCGCGCGCCAACCCCGCGCTCACCGACGCCCGCGAGGCGTACACGGCAGCGTCCAACGACCCCGCCACGGTTGCGAATGCGCCCGTCGCGCTCCAGGAGGCCGAAGAGGCTCTCCGCCGCGCCGTCGCCGCATGGGAGAGCAAGGAAGACGTCGAGGACGTCAACCACTACGCCTACGTCGCCCACCAGCGCGTCCGCATCGCCGAGGAGCACGCGAAGCAGCGCGCCGCCGAGAAGGAGATCGAGACCGTCCGGAGCGAGCGGCAGGCCGTCGTCCTGGAAGCCCGCGCCGCCGAGGCCGAGGCCGCCGAGCGCCGCGCCGCCGCCGAGCGGATGCGCGCCGAAGCCGCCCGCGCCGAGGCCGAGGCCGCCCTCGCCCGCGCCAGCGAGCTCGCCGCCCAGGTCAACGAGCTCGAAGCCGAGCTGACCAAGCGCGGCCTCGTCCTCACCCTCGGCGACGTGCTCTTCGACACCGGGCAGGCGACGCTCAAGCCTGGCGCGGCCCGCACCACCGCCGCCCTCGTCACGTTCCTCAACGAGAACCCCGGGCGCAACGTCCTCATCGAGGGCTTCACCGACAGCGTCGGCTCCGACGAGGCGAACCTCGCGCTCTCGCAGCGCCGCGCCGACGCCGTGCACACGGCTCTCACCGGGCAGGGCATCGCCGGGACGCGCATCCGCACCCAGGGCTTCGGCGAGGCCTACCCGGTGGCCGACAACGGCACCCCTGCCGGGCGTCAGCAGAACCGCCGCGTCGAGATCGTGATCTCCGACGCCGAGGGCGTCATCCCGGCTCGCACGCCGTAGCGGCACTCCGCTTCCACAGAAGGTCGCGTTTTCCTCGGAGGGCGCGGCCTTTTCGTTTGCCGAGGCCCGCATCCCTCCATCTCGCAGTCACTCTTTTTAACACCCTGCGGACCGATTCGTGTTCGCGTTTGTTCGGACTCGTTCGGCTCTATGCGCCCCATGTGCGCCCCGACTGTGACTGGCTCACGCTGCCCTCGCCGGTGCTTCCAGCACACGCACCTCGACGCGGCGGCCGGCGCGGGCCAGCATGTTCACGAGGGCGTCCACGGTGAAGCGCTCCAGCTTGCCGCGCACGAGGTCGCTCACGCGCGGCTGCGTCACGCCGAGCCGCTCGGCGGCCTCCGTCTGCGTCAGCTCCTCGGCCTCGACGTAGCGGGCCAGCTCGATGCCAAGTGTCGAGCGGAGCTTGAGGTTCGCGGCCTCCTCGGGGTCGAAGCCGAGGTCGGCGAACACGTTACCCGAGCCGTGGGTGACGGGAAGCTCAGGCGTCGAGGCGAGGCGGTCGGGGGGCGTGCTCATCGGTCGGGGGCGTGAGGGTGGGTGAGATCGTGAACGGTCCGCTCATCGTCGGCTCTCCGCTCGACGAGGGCTTTGTAGCGGGCGCGGCCGAGGTCGAAGTCGGCCGGGGCCGTCTTCCTAGTCTTCTTCTCGAATACGTGGAGGACGTAGACCGCCTCCTCGAAGCGGGCGACGTAGAACGAGCGGAAGGCCCGGCCCTCGTCGCGGATGCGAATCTCGAAGACGCCGGGCCCAACGCTCTTGATCGGCTTGAAGTCTTGGGGCTGAAGTCCGGCCTGCACGCGGTCGAGCTGGAAGCCCATCGCACGCCGGGCACCGGGCGGAAGTGCGCGGGTGTCGGCGAGGGTGGAGCCGAGCCAGTCAACCGGCTTCGGGGACCCGGTGGGTTCGTCAGGCATTCGGAGAGGTTATACAGGATGTGGCATAGGGCGTTCCACCTCACGCATGCCGTCTGGCCGCTCGCTCCTCAGCCCTCGACCGTGCTGCCTACCGTGCTGCCCGTCCCGAACACCCGCTCCAGATGGAGCGCGCCGGCGTCGGGAGCGTAGGCCGCGTAAAGCCGCTCCACCATCGCCACCGACGTGCCGAGGATGCGAGCGATGATGAACAGCGGCACCCCGGCGAGGGCGAGCCGCGTCCCCGCCGAGTGGCGGAGGCTGTACGCCGTGATGTTCTTCTTGACGCCGGCCGCTTGCGCGAACCGGGCGAGCTGCTTCGAGAGGTACCGCATCTCCACCGCGCCACCGCCGGGCAGCGTAAACACGGGGCCGTCCCCCTCCCCCGTCCGCTCCGCCGCCCGCCGCCGGAGAGATGGAACGTTCAGGGAAGTACCGACCGACGCGAGAGTACCGGGTCAACATGGAGGACCGGGCGCTCCTGACGGCCGACCGGTTCCAAACGTAGCGAAGTGACTGAACACTCCGCGAGGTCACACCGCGTACTCTCCCTCCTCAGTGAGCCGGGCCTGACCGAGCTCGACGAGGGTGTCGAGCAGGTCGGATACGTCACGGCGGGGGGCACGGCGGAAGGCGCGGGCGACGGCCTCGGCGGACGCGGGCGCGCTCGTCTCCTGCAACACGCGGCGGACGGCGCGGGCGCGCTCGGGGAGCACCGACGGCCACGGCTCCGGCTCGGCGGATCGTGCTTCGACTTCGAGTGCCTCGACTTCCAGTTCCGCCTGGGTTGTCTCACCCGGAGCTTGGAACGCAGGGCGGAGGTAGCGAACGAGGCCGCCGGCTTCCTCAGCCTGCCGTTCGAGGTTCAGCAGCGAGAGGCGGCGAACAATCTCGGCGGGTGCTGAACCTACAGGCCACCCGTAAGCATCGGCCACGGCGCGGTCGAGGTCAGCGTGAATCTGAGCAAGGAGGGAGAGACCCACCGCCCGGTGCGTCCGTTGCTGCTTCTCCGTGAGCGGCTCGCCTTCCTCCTCAGCCGCTTCGCGCTCGGCCTCCATCACGTTGTATATCTCGGTGTAGGTGAGGCGGGGGTGCGCGGCGAGGACGCGGACACGGTGGGCGTCGAGCCGCTCGGCTGCTTCGCGGATCGTGTCCTTCTGCGCGTCGGTGGCGTCGGGGAAGGGGAAGCGGTCGAAAACCTCGCTGTGCGTGTAGCGCGGCCGATCTTCCAGTGTGCCTCCCTTCTCGACGGCCCACGTCGTGTGAATCCGACTGGAGAGGACGCCGAAGTGGTACGGGTCTTCGAACGCGAGCACAACGACGGAGTTGTTGGCGAGGGCATCGGCTCCGAGGTATGCGAAGTAGCGGTGCTTCGAGGTTTCGACGGTCCCGAGGTAGCGTGTGAGTCCTTCCGTGGCGAGTCGCATCTCGGGGCGCTCCCATCCATGAATCCACCAGAGATCGCGGATTTTCGGCCGGTTGTTCTCGTCACGGAACGGCTTAACGGTGTCGTAGAGGTGGGCGTAAGCGTTGGGATAGCCGTCGCGCAATTCGTGCTCCGTAAGGCCGAAAGTGTCGATCACGAGTTGCTCGCGCGGGTTCCCCTTCTTGATCTGCGTGCCGCCCCAGAAGGTTTTGAGGAGGGCGTGGCTCGCGCCGTCGGTCTCGAACTCGGCTGCGGTCTCGGGTGAGACGAGGAAGCCGTCGCCGTTGAGTTGGACGCCCGTGTGGGTAACGCCTTCGTTCGCTCGCAGAGGAGAAAGCGTAGCCGGATCGACACCGGCGCGCAGATCGGAGTAGACCGTACCCCGCTCGACCACGATCTCGGCGTGGCGAGGCTCATCCTCCGGGGCGTCTTCGCTGCCCCTGACAAGCTCGACGCGGAGGACCGCACCCTCAGCCGGTCCGGGCACTCCGACCGTCATCGCAACGCGGACGGCAGCGGCGTACACGTCGTCCACCCACGGGTGATCGGGCACAGCGACGGCGAGCGCGAGGGGCGGAGGGGCTTTCGTGCCTCCGTCGCCCGCAAGGTGGTAGGCAACGACGCGGCGGCTCTGGGTTTGCGAAATCGAGTTGGTAGTGATAAGCCCGAACCGCTCGGCCTCGCCTCCACGCACGGCCTCAGCCGCCTTGTGCCACCAATACATCACGTAGTCCGAACTGTGCGGGAGTTCGGGGTAGGCTTCGCGGAGAGCCTCGGCATAGCCCGCCCCAAGCACGTCGCGCATTCGCTTCGATCCGACGAACGGCGGGTTGCCGATGATGAAATCGGCGTCGGGCCAGTCGGCAGGTCGGGCATCGGCGTAGTCGTAGACAACGCGCCGGGCTGTTGGGTCGGGGATGAGCTTGCCAGTCGCCGGGTGGGGCTTCGTCGTCCGGCCGTCCCAGATCGTAAGCGGCTCGCCGTCGTCGCCCGTGCGCGGGGCACGGTCGGAGAAGTCCAACACGGCGTCTCGCTGCTCGACGTTGCCGTAGGCGTGGAGGATCGGCTCGGCGAGCGCCTGCGGCCCGCCGTAGGTGCGGAGGTGCCATTGCAGGAACCCGATCCACAGCACGAGGTCGGCGATCGCGGCGGCGCGGGGGTTCACCTCGATCCCGAGGAGCTGCGCCGGGGTGACGGCGGCCTGCTCCATCTCCAGCGTCGTCTCGCCGTAGCGCTCCAACACCTGCCGGACCTCGGCTTCGAGCCGCTTCAAGTGCTCCAGCGTGACGTAGAGGAAATTTCCCGAGCCGCACGCCGGGTCGAGCACGCGGAGGCTCGTCAGCCGCCGGAGGAAACCCCGCAGCGTCTCCACGATCTCGGCGCGGGCACTGCGCTCGGCCTGCTGCCGCGCCCGGTCGGTGTCGTAGCTCGCGGCCTCGCGCTCCTCCTCGATCCGGGCCACGGCCACCTGCACCGCGTCCCACTCCTCCCGCAGCGGGTCGATCACCGTCGGCATCACGAGGCGCTCGACGTAGGCGCGGGGCGTGTAGTGCGCGCCGAGCTTGTGCCGCTCGCGCGGGTCGAGCGCCCGCTCCAAGAGCGTCCCGAAGATCGCCGGCTCGACGTTCGTCCAGTCCGAGGTCGAGGCGTCGAGGAGCAGGCCGAGCTGGTCGGCCGTGAGGGGAAGCGCGGTGCGGTCGTGGAAGAGCCGCCCGTTGAAGCGGCGCACGCGGGCTTTGAGCGCGGGGCTGAACCCGCCCGCGTCCATCGTCGCCCACAGGCTCTCCAGCGCGTCGGGGAGCACATCGAGGAGGGACCCGTCGGCGGTCCCGTCCCGGTACTCGCGGAGGAGGGTGGTGAACGAGGCTTCGGGGATCAGCGCCGTGTCCTCGGCAAACATCGTGAAGAGGCACCGCGTGAGAAAGCCGAAGACCGTATCCGGCGCGTGTCCCTGCCCCTCGAACTCGGCGGCGAGCCGGGCGAGCGTCCCGGCGAGCTTGCGCGTCACCTCGGCCTGCCGCCGGGTCGGGTCGAGCGCGTGCGGGTCGGTGAAGGCGAGGCGGAGCGTAGCCCGAGCCTCAGGCCGGTGGAGGTCGTCGAGGAAGAGCCGGTAGCCGCGCTGATCGGGGAAGGCGCTGTAGCGCTGCGGGTGGCCGAAGTTGGCGTAGAGGTCGAAGCAGTACCCCACGTCGCACGCGATCACGAGCGGCGGGACGGGTTCGGTGTGGAGGTCCTCGTCGGTCGGCACGTCGAGGTTGCGGGCGTAGCGGGCGGCCTGCTCCTTCGCCGCCTTGATCGCCCGCTCCCACGCGGCCGACCCCCGCGTACCGTGCCCGGTGCTCTGGGTCTTGCCGCGCTTCTTCCGCTCCTCGTCCACGCCCTGCTTGGTCTCCAGCACGAAGCACCCCCGCTTGTAGAGGTCGATCCGCCCGGCCGAGGTCGCCCGGCCGTCCTGAAAGACGACGGGCCGCTCGAAGACGTAGGCATCCCTGCCAGGGTCCTTCGTCGCCGGGTCGGGAGCGGGGGTGCCGAGCAGCCCGCACAGCTCGATCAGGAAGCTCTGCGCGTTGGCAAGCTCGGCTGCCTGTGCCTCCTTCCACTTCGCCACGAACGCCTCCACGTCGGCCTCGGCCACATCGTCCGGTGGAAGGTCGGGCGGGAGGAATGGGCGGGCGAGACTCTCGGGCATGGGCGTGAGCTACCGTTCGAAGGACCGCAAGAAACCGCGAGTCGAGCAAACAATCAACTCCACCGGGGACAAGTCAGAGATCGGATGGTATGGTTGACTATCACAGCTTCCGGCACGCCCCTCTGGTCTCATGCCCGACGATCACATCCCGAAGCACCTCCGTGGCCTCCCGCCGGGTGCGCGCGCGCAACTGACGCCGGAGGATGACCGCTTCCTCCAAGACCTCCGCACCGAGGCCGAGCGAACCGAGCGCAGCGTGAGGGCCGAGGGCGGAGCATGGGCCTTTCCTGTGTCGCGCCCGATGGCGCTCCTCTTCGACCGGCTCTCCGTCGCCGTTCACCGTCGAGGACGCGCTCGCCGAGGGTGAGTTGCTCGGCATGGATGCGGAGGCCGTCGAGGAGGCCGATGAGCAGATGAGGCAGCACGAGGTGGTGAGCGATGGGCCAATGGGCTATGTCAAACATCCCGAGGAGAGAAGCTGGTTTTGAGCTACCCCTCCTGGCACAACCCATTTTGGCCTGAGCGCCCCATTGCAAGTGTGAGATCCCTCTATATCGAGATGCGCTTCGACGGGCAGCGTTTAGCGAGCGGTACGGGATTCGTGGTAGAGACACGAACAGGGCCAGCACTGATTACGAACCGCCACAACCTCAGAGGTCGCAACAACAAAACTGGGCAACCACTCTCCTCTACAGGAGGGATACCAAATGAGGTGATGATTCTGCATCACCGCTCAGAAGAGCTAGGGTACTGGGTCGAGCGGGTCGAAAAACTATACCCAGAGGGGAGTGACTCCTCAACCGAAGACCGGCGGTGGATAGAGCACCCCGTATACGGCGAAAAGATGGACCTCGTGGCGCTTCCCCTAGCACAACTCGAAAGGATACAACTGTACCCGTGGAGGCCCGGACTACCGCCCGAATCATGTTATCACCTAGTACTCGATCGCTCCACTGCCCTTCCCAACATTCCTCATCCTGCGGATGGAGACTTCCCGATAGACGTCCGTCCGGCTGATGCGGTTAGCGTCATAGGATTTCCCTTCGGCGAGCGTATGCACTGGACTCCCAACGAGGTCGATGATCGTTTCCCGCCCGGCCCTTTGAAAAAATATGAGCCTCTAAGAGATAAGCTAAAAGCCTTGAACGAGGAACTTGAAGCTGTACGTTATGAACTCGGAATAAGCGTAGAGGGCCAACTACCAGAAACCCTCGATCAGAAGTTCACAAAAGCGTTCCGGGATCTAAACCGACGCTTTCATGAGCTAAGTGCGGAGTACCAAGACATCCCGAGCATGAAAGGGGGCTTACCCGTTTGGGCCACAGGGTTCATAGCTTCAGAGCCTAATCTGGACCTCGGTGGCATGCCCCTATTGTTGATCGATTGCCGGACCAGACGAGGGCAGTCTGGATCTCCAGTTATTGCTTGCAGGAATCCAGGGACAGTGCGCCTGGTGAGTGCGAACCAGCGCGAGGTTCAGTTGGCAACATCGGCATACCGATTTATCGGTGTGTACAGTGGTCGAATCAACTCCGAATCCGACTTGGGCTACGTTTGGAAGGCAAGCGCAGTGCGGGATCTTGTCGCTGTGATGGGAGGGGAGCCTTTGCCCGAGAGATGGGCGCCGCAGCAGCCCTGACTTTTGGTTGCTCAGATTCTCGCTCTGCCAAGTGCGAGGTATTACAAGCGTCCGCCCTACACGAGCATGGGGCGGACACTTCAGAGCGAGAGGCTAGGGGCATCAGAACAATTCGTGCCCCCGCTGCGCCGCCTCCAACATCGCCTCCTCCTCAGCCTGTGCCTCCAGCATCGTTTCGGCTTCCGCCTCGAAGCCTGCACGTCGAGGAGCTACGACTATAGCCCTGCCGTGGACGCGCTGGAGAAGGAGGTGCGCGTCCGCAAGGCGAAGGAGCGGAAGGACGGTACCGCGCTCGTCTCGCGTGCTACCGGGTACGTCCGCGTGAGTGCGGCCGAGGCCGTCGAGACCTTCGCGGGTCTGCCGGTCGAGAAGAACCTCGCTCCCGCCGGGGCACGTCCGTTCTGAGGACACCCCGTAGGCCCATCAACGGCGCGGGCGGGGTGGTAGGACACCCCGCCCGCTTGCCGGTCCCTGAGACACGCAACGCCAACAGGAACCAGCTATGCAGAAGCTACGCAACCCCGACGCCGAGAAGTACCGCGCTCACCTCTTCTCCGGCGTCCCGCTCTACTCCACCTGCCTCGTCCACGAGGCCGACTTCGCCTTCGCTGAGCGCACCCAGGTGTGCAGCCCCGAGGCCGTTGCCTCGCTCCTGATCGACTACTTTCGCGACAAGGACCGCGAGGAGTTCGTCGTCGTGCTGCTCGACACGGCCAACACCGTGACGGGCCTGCACGTCGTCTCGGTCGGCGGGCTAGCCGCGTCGATTGTCGAGGCGAGACAGGTGTTCAAAGCGGCGTTCCTCTCGAACGCCGCCGCGCTCATCCTCGCTCACAATCACCCGTCTGGCAACCCGGAGCCGTCGAAGGAGGGACGTTGCTATCACGAAGACGCTGAAGGAGGTCTCGAAGGTGATGGGGGTGCCGATCCACGACCACCTCATCATCACCGAGCGGAGCTACACGAGCCCTCGCCGAGCGCGGGCTGTGCTGAAAAAAGGCCGTTGAGGAGGGTCCGTGTGCCCCATATGCGCCTCACCTCTCGACGTCCCGCTTACTGATAAACGCCAAAGAGCCCCAGAATCGACATTTCCGCGTCGTCTGGGGCGCTTTTGGGAGGAGCCAATGACCGGACTCGAACCGGTGACCTGCTCATTACGAGTGAGCTGCTCTACCAACTGAGCTACATTGGCAGTCCGACCCACGAAGGCTGGGCCAGTCTTGTCGGGGTGGCGGGATTTGAACCCACGACCTCTTCGTCCCGAACGAAGCGCGCTACCGGGCTGCGCTACACCCCGAGGTTGGACAGGCGGCCAATATAAAGCGGGGGTGTAGCGGCAGGCAAAAGGAGTTTCCGGGAAAGGAAAGCGGAAGCGGTCCGCTCCCTGCCGCTCCCCTGCTTTCACGATGTCTGCACCGGGCGCGCCGTAGTTTCTCCGGCCTCTTCACCGCCGCGCTGCCATGCCCGAGACCGACCTCCGCCCCGCTCCGCCCGTCACCCCGGACGCCGACGCCACGGCCTACGACCCCACGACCGTCGAGGCCGGGTGGTACGGCTTCTGGGAAGGCCACGGCTTCTTCGGCGCCCACGCTGAGCGCGCTCAGGCGCAGCGCGCCGCCGGCACGCCGCCGTTCGTGATCCCGATGCCGCCGCCGAACGTGACGGGGCGGCTCCACATGGGGCACGCGCTCCAGGACGCGGTGCAGGACGCGCTCGTGCGGATGCACCGGATGAAGGGCGTCGAGGCGCTCTGGATTCCGGGGACGGACCACGCCGGAATCGCCACGCAGAACGTCGTCGAGCGGACGCTGCGCGAACAGGGGACCGAGCGTAAAGAGATCGGGCGCGAGGCGTTCCTCGAGCACGTCTGGGCCTACGTCGAGGAGTTCGGCGGGATCATCCTCCAGCAGAAGCGTCGCCTGGGCGACTCCGCCGACTGGTCCCGCGAGCGCTTCACCCTCGACGAGCGCTACGCGCGCGTCGTGCAGGACGTGTTCGTGAAGCTCTACCAGGACGGGCTGGTCTACCGCGGGGACTACCTCGTCAACTGGGACCCGGAGAACATGACGGCGATCTCCGACGAGGAGGTCGACAACGTCGAGCGCGACGGGCAGATGTGGTGGATCCGCTACCCCTACGCCGACGGCTCCGGGCACCTCACGATTGCCACGACGCGCCCCGAAACCCTCCTCGGCGACACGGCGGTGGCCGTCCACCCCGACGACGAGCGCTACACCGAGCGCATCGGGCAGAGGGTCCGGCTGCCGCTCATGAACCGGGAGATTCCGATCGTCGCCGACGAGCACGCCGACCCCGAGGTCGGCGCGGGCGCGCTCAAGGTCACCCCAGCCCACGACAAGAACGACTTCGAGATCGGCCAGCGCCACGGCCTCGACGTGCTGACCGTCCTCCACCCCGACGCCACCGTCAACGAGCACGGCGGCCCCTACGAAGGCCTCGACCGGTTCGAGGCGCGCAGGCAGATCGTCGCCGACCTCGACGCCGCCGGGCTGCTCGACCGCGTCGAGGCCACCAAGAACACAGTCCCGGTCTCGTCGCGCTCGGGCGCGGTGATCGAGCCGCTGATCTCGCGGCAGTGGTTCGTCAAGATGCAGCCCCTCGCGGACCTCGGCCTCGGCGCCCTCCGCAGCGGGGACCTCCGGTTCCACCCCGAGCGCTGGCAGAACGAGTACGTCCGCTGGCTCGAAAACATCCGCGACTGGACGATCTCGCGCCAGCTCTGGTGGGGCCACCGCATCCCGGTCTGGTACTACACCGACGCCGACGGCGAGATCGACGAGAGCCGCAGTTTCGTGGTCTCGGTCGAGCAGCCGGAGCCGGGAATGATCCAGGACGAAGACGTGCTCGACACCTGGTTCTCGTCGTGGCTGTGGCCCTTTGCGACGCTCGGCTGGCCCGAACAGACGGACGACCTGCGGGCGTTCTACCCCGCGACGGTGCTCGTCTCGGGCTACGACATCCTGTTCTTCTGGATCGCCCGGATGGTCATGGCCGGGCTGCACTTCACCGGCGAGGTCCCGTTCCGCGACGTTTACATCACCGGCATGATCAAGGATGCGCAGGGCCGCTGGATGTCGAAGAGCCTCGGCAACGGGATCGACCCGCTCGACATGATCGAGACCTACGGGGCCGACGCCGTCCGCTTCAGCCTCAACGTCCTGTGCACGCCGGGGCAGGACATCAAGCTGGAGCCGACGAAGTTCGAGATGGGGCGCAACTTCGCCAACAAAATCTGGAACGCCTTCAACGTCTTCGGTCGGTTCATGGAGCCGGGCAAAGAATACCGGCGGCAGCGCTCGTTTGGCGAGCTGGACCTCGCCGAGCGCTGGCTGCTGACGCGGCTGAACCGGACGATCGCCGCCGTCGAGGAGGCCCTAGCGCGCTACCGGCTGAGCGACGCCGCGCTCGCCGTCTACGACCTCTTCTGGCGCGACTACTGCGACTGGTACCTCGAGCTCATCAAACCTGCGCCGGGGGAGCCGATGAGCGACGAGACGATCGCGCTCGCCGTCGAGGTCTACGAGCAGATGGTCAAGCTGCTCCACCCGTTCATGCCGTTCATCACCGAGGAGCTGTGGCACCGCCTCCGCCCGCGCGCCGAGGGCGACGCCTGCATCGTCGCCGCGTGGCCCGAGCCGAACGACGCCGAGACCGACCCGGACGCCGCCAAGACGTTCGCCCTCGTGCAGGAGCTGATCTCCGGGATTCGCGGGGTCAAGAGCCAGTACGGCGTCGCGCCCTCGAAGCCGGTCGAGGCCCACGTCAACGTCGCCGGCCCGGACGCCCTCGCCGGGGCCCTCGGCGCGCACGGGCGCTACTTCGAGCGCCTCGCGAACGTGAGCCCCCTCGCGGTCGGCACCGGGCTGGCGAAGCCGAAGGCGAGCGCGGCGGTCGTAGTCGCAGCCGCAAGCGGCGCGCACGAGGTGTTCGTCCCGCTCGCCGGGATGATCGACCTGGACGCCGAGCGCGACCGGCTCCGCAAGGCCATCGGCGAGAAGGAAGGCTTCCGCGCGAGCGTCGAGAAGAAGCTCGCGAATGAGCAGTTCACGAGCCGCGCCCCCGCCGAGGTGGTCCAGCGCGAGCGCCAGAAAGCCGCCGACGCCTCGGCGGAGATCGCCACGCTCCGCGCCAACCTCGACGACCTGGGCTGACGTGGACCGTGAGACGGTGGATAGAGCGGAAGACAGAGGACGGCGGCACGGAGCACAACGGTCGCGCTTACCTTGATCGGTTTTCCTTGCCATTCCCCCCATTCCCCCCATTCCCCCCATTCCCCCCATTCCCCCCATTCCCCCCATTCCCCCCAATTCCCTCTCTTCCATGAGAGCACGCCCCCTTTCGCTCGCCCTCCTCCTGGTCCTCGTCGCCGGGTGCGGCGGTGAGCAGACCGCGCTCGACGCCCACGTCGAGGGGTTCCGGCTCGTCCGAGAGGAGGACGGGCGGCAGGTCGTCACCGGCTACCTCGTCAACCCGACCGACCGGGCGCTCGCCAGCGCGGTGGTCAACGTGGACCTCTACGACCAGCCGGTCGAGCCGGGCGTCGAGCCGGTCGAGACGATGCGGGTGGAGGTGCGCGAGATCGCGCCGGGCGAGCGCAAGCGGTTCCGGCAGACGGTGGACACGCAGCTCACGCTCAGCGGCGCGCGCTCCGGGCGCATCGTCGTGCGGTGAAGCAGAGGGCGGTACGTCAGCAATCAGCGTCGTGGGCACGGAGCGCCACGGCTTACCTCGTCCGGTTTTATTCCCCCTCCCCTCACGCCGTCGCCGCGAGCACTGTCATCAGCTTGTTGGCGATCGTCTCCATCTCGGCGGGCTTGACGAGGTAGCCCTCGCTGCTGACGCTGAGGGCCTTGAGGACTGTGTCGGTGTCGTCCTCCGCCGTCAGGAACACCACCGGCACGTCCTTCAGCCGAGCGTCCTCGCACATCAGCCGGGTCGCCTCCAGGCCGTTCATCCTCGGCATTTGGATGTCCATCAGGATGATGTCGGGCGGGCGCTGCGTCGCCGTCGCCACGGCCTCCTCGCCGTCGGCGGCGGAGACGGAGCGGAAGCCGACCTGCTCGAGGTAAAACCGGACCGCGTCGCGGACCGGCTGCTCGTCGTCGACGACGAGCACGAGCGCCTGATCGTAGCCGGCGTCGGTGTGGGTCGGCGGCTCGTGCTTCGGGAGGACGTCCTGCGCCTCCTCCCCGGACCGGACCAGCATCGCCACCCTCTCGCCGAGCCGCTCGCGCCACGCGTCGAGACCGTCCCGGCTCCCGAAGAACGACGACAGCGCCACGTCGAGCAGGCCGGCCGCCTCGCTGACGCGGGCGAAGCCGTACATCCCGGCGCTGCCGCGCAGCTTGTGGACCTGCCCGTGGAGCTCCCGGAGATCGCCCTCGCCCGTCGCCCGGTCCCACAGCGTCTGGACCTCCGTCAGGCGGCCGCCGAGGTCGCGGGCATAGGCACCGCGCTGGGCTTGCATCTGCGCGTGGAAAGTGTGGAGGTCAGACATAGCGGTAGAGGGGCTGATTCGTAGGTGAGGCAGGGGTGAAGAACGGCGGACCGGGCGGGGACTGAGTCCCGGAGGGCTGGGCGGTGCAAGGAGGGGGGCGAGGGGTTGCGTGGCCGAGGCAAGGCCGGGGCGAACCCAGGCGCACGCACACCCACGGGCGCTGCGCGCTAGGCGTAGCGGTAGCTCCAGATGGCGCGGACCCGCTCCGGCAGGGCGACGGGGTCGAACGGCTTCTGGATGACCTCGGCGATGCCGAGGGTCTGGTAGTGGTTGACCTCGTGGAGCTGCGCCTTCGCGGTGAGGAAGACCACCGGCGTCGCCGTCAGCGCGGGCCGCTTGCGCAGCTCGAGGAGCGTCGTCGGGCCGTCCATCTCGGGCATCATCACGTCGAGCAGGATGAGGTCCGGCGTGAACGCGTCGAGGCGGTCGAGGGCCTCGACGCCGTTTGAGGCGGTCTCGACGTCGAAGCCGCCGATCGTGTCGAGCGACAGGTGGATGATCGAGCGGATGTCCGGGTCGTCTTCGACGACGAGGATGCGCTGGAGGGCGTGGGGCATGGGGGGCGAGGGTTAAGCGGAAACAGGGGGGCCCGGCTCGGGCTCGGCGGGCTCGGTCTCGTCCGGTGCGGTGTGGCCGATGGCGCTGCAGACGGCGTAGAGCAGCTCGGCGTGGTCCACGGGGCCCTTGACGAGGTGGCCGACGGCGCGCTGCGCGGCCTCGGCGTCGGTGGCGCGGGCCGAGCAGATAGCGACGGGCGTCTCGGTCTCCTTGAGGAGCGGGAGCAGGTCTAGGCCGTCGCCGTCGGGGAGGCCGAGGTCGAGGATGGCGAGGTCGAAGCGCTGCGCCGCGAGGGCGGCGCGGGCCTCGGCAAGCGTGCCGACCTGCACCACCGCGCCGACCTGCGCCAGGAGGGTTGCCGTGACCTCCGCGCAGTCGAGGTCGTCCTCGACGTGGAGGATGCGCGCGGCGGGCGACGCGGCGACGCGCTGCACGGTGTCGAGGAGCTGGTCCTCGCTGAACGGCTTGTCGAACCAGTCGGCGACGGGGAGTGCGCCGCCGCGCCAGCCGTCGCCCGAGGCGGTGCCGTCGCCGGCGAGCGCCTCGTCGCCGAGGGCGCTGCGGCGCTCGCTGGCCTCCACCGAGACCACGATGACGGGAAAGTCGCAGTCGCCCCACTCGCGCAGCAGCTCGACGCCGTCGGCGTCGGGCAGGCGGAGGTCGAGCGTCGCGGCGACGTAGGCGCGCTCGGCGACGCGGGCGCGCGCCTGCCGCGCGCTCGAGGCGATGTCCACGCGGAAGCCGTTCTGGGTGAGCAGCTCGTTGAGCAGGTGCGCCACGTCGAAGTTGTCCTCGACCACCAGCACGGCGGGCCGCCGGTCGTGGGCTGGATGCAGCGCGGGCACCGCCGCTGCCGGCGGCAGCTCGACGAAGAACGTCGTCCCCTCGCCGAGCTCGGTCTCGAAGCGGAGCGTCCCGCCGTGGAGCTCCACAAGCGACTTGGTCAGGGCGAGGCCCAGCCCGGAGCCGTCCTTCTTGCGCGTGTCCGAGCTGTCGGCCTGCGCGAACTTGTCGAAGAGGCGCGCCCGGAACGCCTCGGGGATGCCCTCGCCGTGGTCGGTGACGGCGATGCGGACGAGGCCGTCCTGCTCCTCGGCGACGACCTCGACGGACCCCTCGGGGGGCGAGAACTTGACCGCGTTCGAGATCAGGTTCGCCATGATCTGCATGAAGCGGTCCGGGTCCACGACGACGTGGGCGTCCGGGGCGGCCTGCCGGAGGCAGAGCACCACGCCGCGCCGCGCGCCGTAGCCCTCGTTGGCCTCGACGGCGGCGTCGAGCAGCGCGCCGAGCGGCAGCGTGCCGAGCTCGAGCTCCATCTTGCCGGCCTCGATCCTCTGGACGTCGAGCAGGTCGTTGATGAGGCGGACGAGGCGGTCCGAGTTGCGGCCCGCGATGTCGAGCAGCCGGAGCGTCGGCGCGGGGACCTCGCCCGTCGCCTGCGCCGAGATCAGGCGGAGCGAGCCGGCGATCGAGGTGAGCGGCGTCCGCAGTTCGTGGCTGACCATCGAGATGAAATCGTTCTTGATCTGGTCGGCCTGCTTGCGCGCGGTGATGTCGACGACCTCGGCGACGAGGTGCTCGACGGCCCCGTCGGTGCCGGTGACGGCGGCGACGCTGAACAGGCTCCACACGGGGTGGCCGTCGCGGTGGAGGTAGCGCTTCTCGACGGCGAAGCTGTCGATTGCGCCCGAGAGGAGGTCCTCCAGGCGCGCCTCGCTGCACCTGAGGTCGTCCGGGTGGGTCATCTCCTGAAACGAGCGGGCGAGCAGTTCCTCTTCGCCGTAGCCGAGGAGGCCGCAGAGCGCGGGGTTGACGCGGAGGAAGCGCCCGGCCGTGTCGAGCAGGCCCTTGCCGATGGCGGCGTTTTTGAACGCACTGCGGAAGCGGCTCTCGCTCGCGCGCAGCGCCTCCCCCGCCCGCCGGCGCTCCACCGCGTGGGTGACCCACAGCCCGAGGAGGCGGACGAAGTCGCGGTCCTGCTCGCTGAAGGGCGTGCCGGGCGGCTCGGCGCTGGAGAAGTTCAGCGTGCCGTAGACCTCGCCGTCGACGCACACCGGGATGCCGAGGTAGGCCTCGAGCCCGAAGGCCTCGTAGCACGGGTGCCCGCGGTGCTCCGAGCGCTCCATGTGGTCGATGGCGACGACATCGTCGCAGTCGAGCGTGATGGCGCAGTAGGTCTGGCCGAGGTCGAACGTCTGGCCCGGCGCGAGGTCGGTGCCGGGCGCGTAGACGTTTTCGACGGCGTAGGTCTCCCCCTCGACGCGGCTGAGAATGCCGATGTCGAGGCCGAGCAGGCGGGTAGTGAGCGAGAGGGTGTTGTGGATCTGCGCGCTGAGGCTTTCCGAGCTGTCCGAGGTCGCCTGGAGCAAAAGCTGGAGGCGCTCGGCGCTTTCTTGCACCTCCGCCTCGGTCTGTTTGCGCACGGTGATGTCCTGCACCTCGGCGATGAGGTGGAGCACCTGCCCGTCGGCCCCGACCTGGCGCGCGACCGAGAGCAGGCCCCACACGACGTGGCCGTCGCGGTGGAGGTAGCGCTTCTCGAGCTCGTAGCTCTTGATCTCGCCCGCGGTGAGCTGCATGAACTGCTCGACGTCGAGGTCGATGTCCTCGCGGTGGGTGAACTCCGTGAAGTCCATCCCGAGCATCTCGGCCTCGGTGTAGCCGAGCATCGCGCACAGCGTCTGGTTGACCTGGAGCGGCTGGCCCTCGGGCCCGACGAGGGCCTTGCCGATGGCGGCGTCCTCGAAGGCGGTGCGGAACAGCTCCTGGCTCTCGTGCAGCGCCGCCTCGGCGGCCTTGCGCTCGGTGATGTCGCGGATGATGCCGGTGTAGAAGGGCTCGTCGCCCTCGGTCCACGACGAGAGGGCGAGCTCCAGGGGGAACTCTTCCCCGCTGCGGCGCAGCCCCGTCAGCTCCACGGGCGTGCCGATCACGCGGCTCTCGCCGGTCTGCCGGCGGCGCGCCATGCCGAGCGCGTGGCCTTCGCGGAGGCGCTCCGGCATGAGGCGCTCGAGCGCCGTCCCGAGGGCCTCCTCGCGGGCGAGGCCGAAGAGCGCTTCCGCCCCCTGATTCCAGTCGATGATCCGCCCCTCCGCGTCCGAGAGGATGATCGCGTCGGGGGCCGAGTCGGTGATGTTGCGCAGCCGGGCCTCGCTCCGGCGCAGCGCGTGCTCGGTGGTCTTGTAGGCCGTCACGTCCCGGAACGTGACGGCGAACCCGTCGCCGCGCCGGACGGCGGTGTTCTCGAAATAGGCCGTGATGCCGTCGTAGTCGTAGAAGAAGCTGCCGTGGTAGGGGTCGCCGGTTTCGACGACGCCGCAGTAGGCGTCGAACAGGCCTTCCTTCTTGTTGCCCGGCAGCTCGTCCAGCATCCGCTTGCCGAGCAGGTCGTCCGCCGAGCGCCCAACGACGGCCTCCGCCGCCGGGTTGACCGCCTCGAAGGCGAAGTCGATGATGGTGCCGCGGGCGTCGCGGACGGCGTCGAAGACCATCATCCCGTCGCGCGAGGAGGTGAGCACGCCGGCGAGCAGGTCCCGGGATTTTTCCAGCGCGCGCGGAGCCGACAGCAGCGCGGCCAGGCCGCGGTCGATCCGCTGGAAGTTCCACGCCAGCAGGGCCAGCGAGGCGAGGCTGGCCGTGACGAGGACGCCGAGCACGTACATCCCCACCAGGCCGTCGGCCGGGAGGCCGGCGAAGGTGAGGAAGACGCAGTGGACCGAGGCGAGTGGAATAAACGCCAGCACCAGCAAGGCTTCCAGCGCGTAGGTCCGGCGTAGCTGCCCGCTCGCCACGAGCGCCCGCGTGCGCCGGAGGTAGAGCGCGAAGCCCAGCGCCGCGATGCCCAGGTACGGCAGCATCACGCCGAAGCCGTGAAGCCACTCGTAGAGCATAGACGGATCGTGGGGCATGGTTTCGTCGTTGGGGCGGGGTCCCGGGCGCGGTGCCCGGCTGCCCCCCGCTCTCCCCACACTGAGCCGCCGGGAGGCGCGGACCCGGCGGCGCGCTTCGTGCTGCGGCTTTTGTCAAGGCAGCGTTCCAAATCCCGCCAGAGCTCGGGCCGCCTGCCGCCGCTGCCTCGGCGCGCGAGGGAAGCTTTTTCCGAGGCCCGCTCGCCCTGGTTGCCGCGCGGCTTCGTTTCGGTTTCGTGATGCCTCGGCGCGGGCCCGGCGGCGATGTTTGTCTGCCCGAGCCGGTGTTCGTTCGGACGAGTATCTTTCCCACCGCACGCTCCCGCACGCTCCCGCTTCGCTCTTTCCACCCTCCCTCCTACCCCGATGGAAACGTACTACAAGCCCGAAGACCTGGGCAAATTCGGCGACATCGCCGAGGGCAATGAGCCCCTGGCCGCCGCCTTCTTCAGCTACTACGGCCAAGTCTTCGAGGACGGCGCGCTCTCGGCCCGGGAGAAGGCCCTGATCGCGCTCGCCGTGGCGCACGCCGTCCAGTGCCCCTACTGCATCGACGCCTACACGTCGGAGTCGCTCGAGAAGGGCGCGGACCTGGAGCAGATGACCGAGGCCGTCCACGTCGCCGCCGCGATCCGGGGCGGGGCCTCGCTCGTCCACGGCGTCCAGATGCTCGAGCACGCTAAAGCCAAGATGATGTGAAGCCGAAGCGTAAGGCCTAGTGCTACGACAACTCGATTCTGACAGGCTCTCGGCAGCCCGTGCGCCGCGCGTCAGCGTTGACCTCGTCGCCCGATGCGGTGCATCTAGCTCCTCGGTCGCCTTGACTCGCAGCACCCGAACACGCCGATCTACCCGTCATTCTGCTCGTGTCGAAGCACTAGGCCCCGTCGCGTAGGTCGGTCCGTCGGCGAGCGAGGTGGCCCGCGAGCAAGGCCGCCGGCCCTGCTCCACCGCCCGCCGTTGGCTGAGCACGACCTGAGCACGGGGCGGCCTGGACGCCCCCCGCCGCCAGCTGTATATAGTCCGCCCAAACGATCCCCAACCCTAGCCTCCATGAGCACCGCCGACCCCGGCTACATCGACCTCACCGTGCTGAGCCGCGAGCTGCTCCTCGACTCCGAGGCGGCAGGCCCGAAGCGCACGACGAGCCTGCACGCCCGCCGCACCCCGCTCACCGAGCCCGCCGCGCAGTTCCGCGCGCTCAACGCCGCCGCAGTCTCCGGCGGCCCCACCGGCACCGGCCACTTCGGGGCCGACCTCGCCGCGAGCGGCTGGCCCGGCCTGAGGCCCGCCCCGCTCGAGGTCTTCCAGATCAACGTCGGCAAGCTGTGCAACATGACGTGCCGCCACTGCCACGTGGACTCGGGGCCGGACCGCACCGACGAGAACATGGACCGGGCGACGGTCGACGCCTGCCTCGCGGCCATCGACCAGGTCAGGGCGGCACCGGGCAGCGCCCTCCACACCGTGGACCTCACCGGCGGCGCGCCAGAGCTCAACCCGCACTTCGAGTACCTCGTCGAGGCGTGCGTGGCGCGCGGCCTCCACGTCATCGACCGCTGCAACCTGACGGTCCTGCTCGTCCGGCGCTACCGGCACCTGCCGGCGTGGCTCGCCGAGCGCGGCGTCGAGGTGGCGTGCTCGCTCCCGCACTACCGCAAGCTCGGCACCGACGCGCAGCGCGGCGACGGGACCTACGAGAAGTCCCTCGAAGCGCTTCGGCGGCTGAACGAGGCGGGCTACGGGCAGGGCGACGCGCGGCGCGTCCTCACGCTCGTCACAAACCCCGTCGGCGCGTTCCTCGCCGGCAGCCAGGGCTCGCTCGAAGCCGAGTGGAAGGCGGCCCTCGCGCAGCGCCACGGCGTGACGTTCGACCGGCTCTTCGCGCTCAACAACATGCCGATGAGCCGCTACCTCGAGTGGCTGCTCGAAAAGGGCCTGACCGAGGCCTACCTCGAACGCCTGGCGACGGCCTTCAACCCGGCGACCATCGACGGGCTGATGTGCCGCAACACGGTCTCGGTGAGCTGGGACGGGCGGCTCTTCGACTGCGACTTCAACCAGCAGCTCGAGATGGACGCCGCCGTCCCCTTCGCCCACGTCTCCGACTTCGACCTCGCGGCGTGGCAGGCGCGCTCCGTCCTCACGGCGCGCCACTGCTACGGCTGCACCGCCGGGGCCGGCTCCTCCTGCGGCGGAGCCACGGCCTAGGGTCGTAGTCCTTTGTTCGTGCGCGCCCCCGGCCGTGCGCCCGCTGAGCGCAGCGAGCTCAGCGGAAGCGGGGATCGCCCACGAGCAACGGTCTTGCACGCTACGACTTAAGACTCGGTCTCTTCGGTCACTTCGACCTGGTAGAGCCGGTCCTCGATCTCGTCGGCGACTTCGCGGAGCTGCGCGTCGGAAAGCCCCTTGAGGACGCGGCGGGCGGCGCTCTTGAGCGCCCGGAGCGTCGCCCCCGCCGCCACGTCGATGACCTTCGTGACGAGCGGGCTGAGGCTGAAGAGCCGGGCTGGGGCGTAGAAGTGCACGTCGATGCCGACGCGGACGAACGCGTAGACGAGGGCGTCCACGGCACCGACCTTCTCGGCGCGCGGCGCGTCCGACCGGAGGAGCGCCACGACGCGCTCGGCCTCGGCGGCGAGGTCATCGGAGAGCGGGGTGCCGAGGAGGTGGTGCGTCACGGTCCGGTGGGGCCTCTGCCACGGCGCGGCGGCGCGCGCCTAGGTGGAGCGGTGCGCGCCTAGTCGCCGCCGCAGCTCACGCAGCCCACGCCGGGGGCCTCGCCGGTGGTGCAGGTGCACGAGCACGCGCTCCCGTCGTCGGTCGTCCCGAAGCCGCCGGTGCAGAACAGGCCGAGCTCGCCCGAGGGCACGTCGCAGACGTCCTGGACGATGTAGCCGGCGAAGGGCCGGTCCGGGCCCTGGTGGCGGGCCGGGACGGAGATGTAGAGCACGTCGCGCTGGCTCGCGCACTCGGCGACCGCCGCGCCGGGGAGCACGAACCCGACGAGGTACGGCTCGTCGAGCGCCGGCCCGAGGGTCGTGCGCGCGAAGGCGACGGCCTCGGGGCTGGAGCGCGCGAGGTCGCTCAGCCACGCCTCGACGCCGCTGCGGTTCAGCCGCCGCGCGTCGGTCGTGTTGACCTCGGCGCGGTAGAGGCCGAAGAGGCCGTCGGTGAAGGCCTGCCGGAGGTCGTCCTCGGTCTCCTCGTAGAGCGGGTCAGGCTCGGGCTCGGGCTCGGGCTGGGTCACGACGGTCGGCCCCTGCGCCGTGGGCGGGGGCGGAGGCGGCGCGGTGACCGGCTCCGTGGCGGTGCAGGCTGCGAGGAAGAGGAGGGACAGGGCGAGCAGACGAGGGGACAGCATGGCGGGTTCGGCGAGGGAGGGGAAGGAGCGCTGGCTAGCGGTGGACGTTCTTCGACGTGTCGCGGACGCCCTCTTTGTAGCGGAGCACCTGGCGGCGGAGCTGGCGCACGCAGCCGCTGACGGCCTCCCGGTAGGTCGGGGCCGCGTCCTGCGCCGTCAGCGTTCGCCGCGAGACGTGGACCTTGACCTCTGCCCTCTTCCCTGACCGCCCTGCCTCGTGCCCGTCGAGGATGACGTGGGCGTCGTGGATGCCGTCGTAGTAACGGTCGAGCTTGGAGACGGACTGCTCGATGTGGGCGCGGAGTCCGTCGGAGAGGTCGGTGTGGCGGGCCGTGATGCGCGTCTGCATGGGGTCCTCCGGGATGTGAGCGAGAAGGCGAGAGGTGCTTCGTTGCACGGGTGCTTCGTTGAACGGGTGCTTCGTTGAATACGGGCGTGGTGCCCTCTTTGTCAAGTGAATCCGTACGACGGAGCAGGCCGTGCGCCGCGTCCCTCAGGCCGGATCGGCGAGGCTGCGGGTGGCGCGGCAGGCGGGGAAGCCGGAGCAGCCGTAGAACGCCCCGTGCGGCCCGTCGCGCCGGACCATCGGGCGGCGGCAGCGCGGGCAGGCCGGGAGCGGCCCTCCGGCGGCGCTCGGCGCGGCGAGGCCTTTGCGCGCCGCCGGCGGCCGGAGCGCCGGGACGAGGTCGCCGTGGTAGAACTGCTGGAGCACGGGCCGGTACGCCTCGCGCCCCGTCGCCACCGCGTCGAGCGCGGCTTCGAGGCGGGCCGTGAAGTCGAGGGCGAAGAGCGTGGGGAAGCGCTGGACGAGGAAGCCGCACGCCCGCAGGCCGAGGTCCGTCGGGCGGAGGTGGCCGTCGCAGACGGCGGCGTAGCCGCGTTCGGTGAGGGTGGCGAGCGTCGAGGCATAGGTGCTGGGCCGCCCAATCCGGTGCGCCTCGAGCGCCCCGACGAGCGCCGCCTCGGTGTAGGGCTCCGGCGGCGCGCGGTGCGTCCGGCAGTGCCGGGCGGTGCCGAGCGCGAGCGGCTGCCCTTCGGCAAGCGCCGCCGGCAGCGGGGCCTCCTCCGGCGCGGTGTCTCCGAACTGGAGGAAGCCGCGCACCTGCCACCGCGCGCCCTGGGCTCGGAAGACGAACTGCCCGGCGGCGTCGGCGGCCTGGGCCGTCGTGCGCTCCCGCGTCGCCGCCGCCGCCTGGCTGACCACCGCGCGGCGGTAGACGAGGTCGTAGACGCGGTACTGCTCCGGCGAGAGGTACTTGCGGACGCGCTTGGGGGCGCGCCCGAAGTCGGTCGGGCGCAGGGCTTCGTGCGCCTCCTGCGCCGCGCTCGCCACCTCGCGCCTGTGCCGGTGCGGACGCGGCGGGAGGTACCCCGGCCCGAAGTCCCGCGCCACCACGTCGCGGGCGGCGGCGAGGGCCGCTTTCGCCAGGTGGACCCCGTCGGTGCGCGGGTACGTGAGCAGGCCCACGCGCTCGTCGTCGTCGAGCTCGACGCCTTCGTAGAGCTGCTGCGCCACCCGGAGCGCCGGGCCGGGCGCGAGGCCGAGCTCGGACGAGGCGGCCTGCAGAAAGGCCGCCGTGGTGAACGGCGGCGGCGGCTTGACCGACTCCGCGGCCTGCTGCACGGAGCGCACGGTGAACGCCCTGTCCTGCAGGGTCTCGGCGAGGTGCCACGCCGCGCCCTCGTCGAGCGCGTCGTCCGTCAGCGCCTCCCCGAACGCCTCGCAGAGCCGAGCCGAGAACCGCTCCCCCGTGGGGAGCTGGAACGTGGCCTCGACGCCCCACCGCTCGGCCGGGGCGAAGCCGGCCACCGCGTGCTCGCGCTCGCAGAGCAGCCGGAGCGCCGCCGTCTGCACGCGCCCCGCCGAGAGCGGCCGGGGGCTGTCGACGGCCCGTTGGAGCACCGGGCTGACGGCGTAGCCGACGAGCCGGTCCACGACCCGCCGCGCCTGCTGCGCCGCCACGAGGTCGGCGTCCACGGGCCGGGGCTTCTCGAGCGCGGCGCGCACCGCCGGAGCCGTCACCTCGCCGAACGAGACCCGCGCCGCGGCGACGCCGGTGCGGGCGAGCGCGTCGGCGAGGTGCTGCGCGAGGGCCTCGCCCTCGCGGTCGGGGTCGGTGGCGAGCCAGATGCGGTCGCAGCCCTCGGCGTCGCGCCGCAGCCCGGCGAGGAGGGCTCGCTTGCCCTTCGCCGTCGTCCACGCCGCGTCGAACGTCTCCTCGGTGTCGACGCCCAGCGCGTCCTGCGGCAGGTCCAGAACGTGCCCTTCGGTGGCCCGGACGCGGTAGCCTTCGCCGAGCCACCGCGCGAGCGTCTCGGCCTTCGTCGGAGACTCTACGATGAGGAGCTGCACGGGGTCAGGAGCGGAAGCGAGGACGAGCGGAAGCGCGCAAGATAGGGACACCTGAACGCAGGGCTACCCCTCTTCCGCTCTTCCTTCGCTCCGCTCTTCCGCCCCCAAATACTTGTCTTCGAGCCGCCGCATCGCCGCGCGCTCGGCGTCGGTCGCGTCGTCGTAGCCCAGCAGGTGGAGGACGCCGTGGAGCACGTAGCGCCGGGCCTCGGCCTCGAACGTCCCGCCGAACTCCGGGGCCCGCTCGGCGGCGGTGTCGAGGTCCACGTACACCTCCCCGTCGACCCTCCGCTCCGCCAGCGCGCCCTCGTCGAGGCTGAACGAGAGCACGTCGGTCGGGTAGTCGTGGCCGAGGAACTCGCGGTTGAGCCGGTGGACCGTCGCCCGGTCCGCAAGCACGACGCCGAGCGCATCGACCGTGAACCCCTCGGCTTGGACCATCCGCTCGACGAGCGCCCCGAGCGCGGCGGCGTTGAGGTGCCGGGACGGATGGGCGAGGGAGACCTCGATTTCAGGGTTCCGATCTTGGATGTCGGACTTCACTGATGCGCTCGCGTGCTCATCCACCTTCCCCATTCCACCCTCCCCGCTCATACCCAATCGCTGAGTTTGTGCGCCCTCCTCCACGTCAAGTCATCCCCGCGAAGGCGGGAAACCAGGCGAGGGTTGAGCCACGCGCCCTCGCCGTATGGATTCCCGCCTGCGCGGGAAGGACTCAGTCATTCAGAGAAATGGTATCAGAGTGTGTCTGTCTCTCAGGGCATGTCCCCGAAGAGCGTCTCGCTCATCGAGAGGGCGACGGAGCTCATCATGATCTCGGCCGGGAGCTGGGTGAAGTCCGTCTGGAGGAGTCGGTCGTCGACGTTGGCGTAGAGTGAGCACCCCGCCCCGCGCTCGACGACCAGGCCGTTCGTGACGCCGCCCCGGCGGGCGAAGAAGATGACCTCGCCCAGCTCCTCCGAGGCGAGGTAGCCGGTACAGCCCTGGAGTTGGAGGAAGGCGTTCATGCCGTAGACCGAGATCAGCCCCGTCGGCGTCTCGGCGTCGGCGACGGCCTCGGGAAGCGTCACCGCCGGGTGGACCTCGAGGACGAGCCGCCGCCCGCTCTCGGCGTCTTCGAGCTCGAACCGGACGAGGGCCCCGTCGCGCACCGGCTCCGCGCCAAAGGCGGCGGCGAGCCGGTCGAAGTCAGCATCCGAGAAGGCGAAGGGCATGGCGAGGGGGGCGGGGCAGGAGAGAAGATAGGCACGCGAGCAGAGAGGGAAAAGCCCGAGGAGAGGGGGGCGCTCTTTTCCCGCCCGTCTTCCTCCGGCCCCTCCTCCCGTGTACCCTCACCCCTGCTCCGCCGGGGGCGGCTCCTCGGCGGCGGGCGGCGGCGGGCGTGGGGTTTGGTAGAGCTCGCGCAGCTCCTCCGCCGACTGCCGGAACGCCTCGTCGCCGAGCCGCTCGGCGATGGTGCCGCTGAAGGCCGCGGCCTCGTCGAAGGCTCCGTTTTCGAGGTAGATCGACTGGACCGTCCGGTAGTACTGCACGGCGAGGTTGATCGCGCGCTGCGAGCCAGCGGTTTCGAGCTGGCGGAGCGCGAGCGGCTCGGCCTCGCGCATGAGCGCCACGGCGCGCTCGCGGTCGCCGAGCGCGGTGTAGGCCTCGGCGAGGACGTAGAGCGAGATGAAGTCCGCCGGCACGGTCCCGAGCGGGACCTCCTCCTCGACCCGGGCCAGGAGCGCCCGCGCGGCGTCCGGCCTTCCCTGCTCGGCGAGCGCCTCGGCGGCCGGGCCGAAGACCGACGAGCGGTAGTTGTCGACCATGTTGCGGACGTTCTCGTCGAAGTACACGTCGGGGTCGTCGAGGTTGGTCAGGCGGAACTTCGAGAGCCGGTCGAGGAGGACCTCGGGGACGACGCGCCCGCCGGGGCGGTCGCTCGGGATCGGGACGACGCGCGTCGCGAGGCCCTCGGCCTGCATGTAGCCGCCGAGGCTCACCTGGCTGTCCTGCGCCGCCGTCGTCGCGAAGTAGACCGGGCGCTCCCACCCCCGCCGGGCGTTCTCGATGAGGATGTCGAGCACGACGCGGTCGTTGACGTAGATCACGTTCCGGCCCTGGGCGTAGGGCCGCCCCTCGACGGTCCACGCCATCGACGGCGGAAGCGCGGTCGGGTTGCCCCACGCCTGCCGCGTCTCGGCGGACACGTTCTCGACCGGGAGCTCGACCTCGCGCGGCTCCCAGAGCGACGGCTGGAGCGCGTCGATCTGCTGGTCGGTGAGCGAGATCGGCAGCGGCGCGGACTCGCGCGAGGCCTGGTTCTTGAGCTGCTTGATGTACCACGGCGTCTGGAGCAGCGACAGGTTCGCCACGCGCACGTCGCGCCGGACGCCCTCGACCTCCTGGAGGTACCACAGCGGGAAGGTGTCGTTGTCGCCGTTGGTGAAGAGGATCGCGTTCGGGGCGAGGCTCTGGAGCATGTTGTACGCGAAGTCCGGCGCGACGTAGCGCCCGCTCCGGTCGTGGTCGTCGTAGTTCTGGACGAGCATCCAGCCGGGGACCGCGGCGAAGAGCAGCGCCGCCGCCGCCGCCGCCAGCCCGAGCCGCAGCCCGCTCGACTTCTCGGCGAGCGCCTCGGCCGTGAGCGCGACCAGCCCCGTCGCCCCGATCCCGACCCAGAGGCTGTAGGCGAAGAAGCTCGCGACGTAGGAATAGTCCCGCTCGCGCGGCTGCATCGGGTTCTGGTTGAGGTAGAGGATGATCCCCACCCCGGTGATCAGGAACAGCACGGCCACGGCGAACGCCCGCCGCCAGTCCTGCACGAAGTGGAACGCCATCCCGATGAGCCCCAGCAGCAGCGGCAGCCAGAAGTAGACGTTCATCCCCGCCCGCTCGCTCGGCGTCCGCGCCTCAGCGGTGCCGACCGTCCGCACGACCCCGTCGGCCCAGCCGGCGTCCTGCGTGTCGGCCGCCTTGCCGACGAAGTTCCACAGGAAGTAGCGCAGGTACATGTGCCCGACCTGGTACTTCCAGAAGAACTCCAGGTCGGAGTCGTACTGCGCGTAGACCTGGGCGTGCTGCGGCACCGGCGACCAGCGGCGCGGGAAGAACTTGTCGTCGCGCGTGAAGCGGCGCGTCGCGTCGTCGAAGGTCGGCCCCTTGAGCAGCGGCGTCGCGCCGTACTGCTCGCGCTTGAGGTAGGAGACGATGGCCTCGGTCGTCTCCGGGTCGTTCTCGTCGATCGGCGGGTCCGCCGCCGAGCGGATGAAGATCAGCGCGTAGCTCGAATACCCGACGAGCAGCATCAGCACCGAGAGCGCGACGAGGTTGCCGACGGGCCGCCGCCGCGTCTGCGTCCACCACACCGCCCCGACGACCGCGCCGAAGACGACCAGGAGGGTCATCGTCAGACTGCCCAGCGACTCGGCGAGGCTCGGCAGGCCCTGGATCAGGCCGGGGTAGATGAAGAGGAAGATCACCGAGGCCACGGCCCCCGCCACGACCACCCCGAGCCACCGCTTCGCGGGGGTCCAGTCCGCCCGGTCGAAGTCGGCGAAGTAGACCACGAGCGCGATGAAGAACAGCGTCAGCACATTGAGCAGGTGCACCCCGATGGCGAGGCCGAAGAGGTAGGCGATCAGCACGAGGTAGCGGTCGCTCTTGAGGCCGAACGGGTGGTCCCCCTGCGCGCGGAGCGCGGCCTCCTCCTCGAGCTTCTCCTCGCGCCACCGCAGGATCAGCCACACCACGATGGCCGTGAAGAACATACTCATCGCGTAGACCTCGGCCTCGACCGCGTTGAACCAGAACGAGTCCGTCACGGCGAACGTCAGCGCCCCGACGACGCCGCCGCCGAGCGCGGCCAGGCGGTCCGTCGCCGTCCACACGTCCGGCGTGCCCTGCCAGATGCGGACGAGGCGGACGATCACGAGGTGCGTCAGCACGATCGTCAGCGCACTCGCCAGCACGCTCACCAGGTTGATCGCCACCGCCGTCGCCCCCGACGCCATGAAGAGGCCGAGCACCGGCCCGAAGACCATCGAGAAGAGCCGCCCGACGAGCATGTAGAACGGCGCGCCCGGCGGGTGGGACACCTGCAGCCCGTCGGCGATCGCGATGAACTCGCCCGCGTCCCAGAACGACGCCGTCGGCGCGACGGTCATCAGGTAGAGCACGAGCGAGAAGACGAAGACGCCGGCTGCGACGAGCCGGTCAACCGTGGTTCCTTTCATACTGGCGGGCGGGTCCGGGAAGAGCGGAGACACAAAGCGGGAAGATACGCCCGCACCAACGGCCTAGCCCGGCCTGGATTGCTCTCCTATGCAGATGCCCATCTCGTTATCGGGATGCCTCTACTTGCACTATGGCCGTGCCCTGGTCTTGACCGAATGTTGGACTACGCCCACTATATACCATGTAGTTAAATAGGAAAAACCCTGGTTCAGGACCTGTGTCGAAGGTGACAATACCCTCGTCGTTGCTATCAGTAATCTCTCCCAGCGCTGTTCCAGTGACAGCAGCGATCCCACCCAAATACAGGGTGTCGCCATTCGCATCGTTATCGTTGGCAAGAACATCCACAGAGACTGCCCTGTTGACGGTTGCTCTCACATAGTCAGGTTGAGCTCTGGGAGGACTGGGAGGTGCCTCCTTCGAATCACTAGCAGATTCTCCACCGAGTGGAAGTATCCCAATTCTTAGTTGAGCGAGACCTACGAGCAGACCAAGTACCCCAACTGGAAGACCCAGAGCCGTATGCGTGCTAGGTAGCGACCATCTCAGCCATTGCTTACGAGAGGGGATTGAACTCATACGCGCAGGAGATACGTTATCGCTTGCCGGTCGCCCCCGTACCGGAGACTCCCGCCGCTCTCGGCTTGAGTTGCACAACGTTCCGCCCGTCCTCATCTTGCCTCTTGCGAAGGTCCCGGCAGATCGCTTTCACGTCAAAACCGAATCGTGCAGCGTACTCCTCGCGGGCCTCACGCACCTCGGCAACAATGGGATCATCTTTCATAGGGCTACGCCTCCAAGAGTTCTTCGGGGGTGCATAGGATGGGCGGTTCGCATCCACTTGAACGGCACACCCACTCTATCTTGTTTCGCATCGCGGCGTTGGCGATGTGCTTGCAGTTCCACGTCAACAAATACTCCATGCCGTGGATGGCAGCTGTAGCGATGTGGACCGCATCCAGGGCCGCTTTTTGCGGAAGAGGCCCTTCGCGGAGCAGGCGTTCAGCGATCTCTTCTACGTCTTCGGCGATGTCGAGGAGCGGCAGAAGAGAGAGTGCCGTAAGCCTAGACTCGGCTGCTGTCTTGTCTCCCCGACCGGCCTCATCGAGAACTGGTTTTGAGGTGTAAAGCGTGAAGTCCCCACGCCTGTCATGCCACCACCGGTCCGTGATCTGCTGATGGGCCGCGACAATGAGGTCCGCACTGGGTCGAGACGTGAGGTAGCCAACGACACTGGTTTCGATGTAGACCTTCGGCTTCATAAACCAAAGGTACTCAGGTTCAGGGCGCGCGGTCTCGGTAGCTTGCGGCCCCTCGCCTCCGACACCCGCCCCCGATGCGCCTCCTCCTTGTCTCTCTCCTTCTGCTCCCCTTCCTTCTGCTCCCCGTCGCCGTGTCCGCCGTCGCACAGCCCGCGCCTGCCGATCCCGTCGGCCCTGCCGGCTACCGCCCCGGCGTCGACGCCGAGCGCTACACGTTCCGGCTCGGCCTCACCGACGCCTCGGACCGGATCGAGGGCGAGGCCGACGTCGCGGTCCGCTTCACCGCCGCCGGCCTCCCCGCGCTCGTGCTCGACCTCGTCGGGCCGAGGGCGGACGGCACCGGGATGACCGTCGGGCGCGTCACCGAGGACGGCCGGCCGGTGGCCTTCGAGCAGACCGACACCGCGCTGCGGATTCCGCTCGCCACGCCGCCGGCACCCGACGAGCGGCGGACCTACACCGTGGGCTACGCCGGGGTCCCCGCCGACGGCCTCGTCATCGCCACGAATCGCCACGGCGACCGGACGTTCTTCGGCGACAACTGGCCCAACCGCGCCCGCCACTGGCTCCCGACGGTCGATCACCCCTCGGACAAGGCCCTCATCGAGTGGGCCGTCACCGCGCCCGACCACTACCAGGTCGTGGCGAACGGGCGGCTGCGCGAAGAGACCGACGTGGGCGGCGGCCTCCGCCTGACGCGGTGGGCCTCGACCGCCCCGCTCGCCACCAAGATCGCGGTCGTCGGCGTGGCCCGATTCGCCGTGGACTACGTCGACGAGGTCGGCGGGGTGCCCGTCGCGTCGTGGGTCTATCCGCAGGACCGCGAGGCCGGGTTCTTCGACTACGCCCGCGCCGAGCGGGTGCTGGAGGTGTTCACCCTGCTCCTCGGCCCCTACCCCTTCGCCAAGCTCGCGAACGTGCAGTCCACGACGCGCTACGGCGGGATGGAGAACGCGAGCGCGATCTTCTACGACGAGAACTCGGTCACCGGCACGCGCTCGTCGGAGAGCCTGATCGCGCACGAGGTGGCGCACCAGTGGTTCGGCAACGCCGTCACCGAGCGCGACTGGCCGCACCTGTGGCTGAGCGAGGGCTTCGCGACCTACCTCACCCACGTCTACCACGAGTTCACCTACGGCCGCGACGCCCTCGAAGCCCGCCTCCGCGCCGACCGCGACCGCGTCGTCGCCTTTGCCCAGGCGCAGCCGACCCGCCCGCTCGTGGACACGACCTACGCCGCCCCGACCGACCTCCTCAACCCGAACTCGTACCAGAAGGGCGGGTGGGTGCTCCACCTGCTCCGCCGGCATGTCGGCGACGAGGCGTTCTTCGACGGGCTGCGCGCGTTCTACGACCGGCACCGGGGCGAGAACGTGACCACCGCCGACTTCCGCCGCATCATGGAGGACGTCTCCGGGCAGGACCTCGGGACCTTCTTCGCGCAGTGGACCGAGCGCCCCGGCGTCCCCCGCCTCGACGCAACCTGGAGCTGGGGCGACGGCACCCTCAGCCTCGACCTCCGGCAGGGCGGCGAGGTGTGGGCCTTCCCGCTCGACGTCGGGATCGTGACGGCAGAGGGCGTGCGCGTTGAAACTGTGACGGTAGATGAATTGACGGAGACCGTGGCGATACCGCTCGACGCACCGCCGCAGGACATCGTTCTCGATCCGAACGTGAACCTGCTGGCCGCGCTCTCGCTCCGTGCGGAATGACGTTCATGGCAAAGCCCGGACCCGCTGACGCAAACGCGCAGCAGGACCTGGCTTTGCCGTTCGGGTAGGGGCAGGTTTCAAACCCGCCCCTACAACGCTTCCATCAACCTCACGCGATCAGCGGGGCGATCACGAGCGCGACGACCGCGATGAGCTTGAGCAGACGCCCACTCGGACCCAAGGCGTCCTTGCCGTAGGCGACACCGTCGAAGGGCACACGCCGCCCTCGATGCGCCCCGCGTTGTCCCACACGCCGCCGGAAACCCCCGGCACTCCCCCTCGTTGATCGCTATCAAAGTGATAGCACCCACCATCCGGTTTTCCCTTATGGCTCAACTCCTGATCCGTGGTCTTGAAGACGCGACGGTCGAGCGCCTCAAGGCCCGGGCACGGGCGCGCAACCGCTCGCTCCAAGCCGAGACCCGCCGCATCCTCGAACAGGCCGCCGCCACCGACCCCGACAGCTTTTGGTCGCAGGCTGATGCGTTCCGCCGTCATCTCGCAGCGAAGGGCGGTCCCGTGACAGACACCACGGCCGACCTCCGAGAGGACCGAGACCGGTGAGGCCGCTCATCGTCGATGCGAGCGTGGCCGCGAAGTGGCTCTTCGAGGAAGAGCACAGCGAGGCCGCCGGTCGGCTCCGGGCCTACGCCTTCGACCTCCATGCTCCCGACTTCGTGCGGGTCGAGTTGGTGAACGTCGTCGCCAAGCACGAGCGGCGGGGTGCCCTCACCACGGCTGAGGCCCTGGAGGCGTCCCGCCTCATTCTCGCGCTCCCGCTCCAGCTTCATGCGTGGCAGGACCTGCTCGGCCCGGCCTTCGACCTAGCCCTGGAGACGAAACGGAGCGTGTATGACTGCCTTTACCTCGTCCTCGCCGTTGCTCTCGATGGGACCCTCGTGACCGCGGACCGGAAGTTTCACGCCACGCTCCCTGGAGCTCATGCTGCCCGCCTGCTCTGGGTCGAGGACATTCCGGCCTGACGCACACGCTGCGCCCGCAGCAGAAAGCCCGGCCCCGCCAACGCAACTGCGCAGCAGGACCGGGCTTTGCCGTTCAGGTAGGGGCGAGTTTCAAACCTGCCCCTACAACGCTTCCATCAACCTCACGCGATCAGCGGGGCGATGACGAGGGCCACCACCGCGATCAGCTTCACCAGGATGTTCAGGCTCGGGCCCGAGGTGTCCTTGAGCGGGTCGCCCACGGTGTCGCCGACGACGGCGGCCTTGTGGACCTCGGTGCCCTTGCCGTAGGTGACCCCGCCGAAGGTCACGCCGCCCTCGATGCGCTTCTTGGCGTTGTCCCACGCACCCCCGGTGTTCGACTGGAAGATCGCGGGGCACGCCCGAGACCGCCCGCCCCGATGAGATAGCAAGAGGCCCTGCCGACGGCGAAGAGTCGGCAGGGCCTCTGAGTCAGGACACCTGCTGGGTCAGAGCATCTGCTCCCGCCTTAGCGCAGCAGCGTCACCCGCTCTGTGCCGACGAAGTCCCCCGCCGTGAGGCGCACGACGTAGACCCCGCTCGGGAGGCTGCGCCCGTCGAAGCGCGCCGTGTGATGACCGGCCTCGTGTGGTCCCTCGGCGAGGCGGGCGACCTCGCGCCCGACGAGGTCGTAGACGGTGAGCCGGACCTCGGCGGCCTCGGGCAGCGCAAAGCGGACCGTGGCTCCATCGCGGAACGGGTTCGGGGCTGCGCCCGAGAGCGCGTACGCTGCTGGCAGTGACGGTTCGGCACGCGCCGCCGCCGTCTCTCCAGTTCCAATATCCTCTCCGTTTATGCCAGTGCCTTTGCCGCTGACGAGGTAGATGGTCCGTGTGGCTGAGGCTGTCGTGCCGTCGCTGTCGGTGACCCTGACGCGGAGTCGGAAGGTGGGGGGGCTGGTCTCCGAGATGCGGAAGGAGAGTTGGGAGCCGGTACCGGCCGCCCTCCAGATTCCACATATAGGATTGTCTGGGCCTCGGCTGGCTATTGCACCGCTCCCGAGGTGCTGAAGTCTCGTGGGCAGGCGATGGGGCAGCGGAGTCGCCGCTGATGCCGCAGCCTCCACGCCTGTGTCCCCGCTGCGGCAATAGGGGTTGCTGCCGGTGCAATCATCGTCGTCGCACTCGTAGAGATATTCCCAGATGTAATCGCGGTAAGACGGTTCCCCTCCACTAAGGCGAGCCGTCCAGGTGTAATGCTGGCTTCTGACGACCTCGGCCGGGCCTTCGATACGCACGCTCAACGGCGGTCGCGGGGTTACCATCGTGTAGGCCACCTCGTAGGTCTGGGGGGACCGGGGGAGGTCTCCATACTCTATGATCCGCCCCAGGGCGTCGTAGAAAGTAGCCCTCCAGTAGTAGCCCTCAACGTTGAACCCTGAAGCGTCCACCGAGGTGACGCTGAGCGACTTGAGGAGAAAGTCGTTCACGCTCTCGTAATGGTTGTCCTCGGCAACGATTCGCGTATCCGTCCCGTCGCTCTCCGCCCAGCGGGCCCACACGTCGGGGGCGCTCGACGGGGAGATGTCGCCGAAGTTGACGCGTCCGGTAAAGCGCTTGAGTTGCCCGGTCGCTCTGGCGAACGCACGCCCTTGCGGAGTGAAGTTGCCCCAGTTCGTGAGCGTGACCGTGCGCGAGTCCGCCGTCTGCGTGCTGACGTTCGAGACACCCGTAGCCGTTTTGTGCCGGAACACGTTGGCTTTGGCGTAGCGGAGCGCGCGTCCGGCGTCCACGACTCCGAAGCCCGTGGCGTCGTCGAAGCCCGCCGTGCCTACGTCGCGGGCCGTCCGCTGCAAGACCTGCTCAATGTCCTCGCCGGTGAGGTGAAAGCGCCTGGCTTTGATGAGCGAGGCGACACCCGCCGTGATGGAGGCCGCCGCGACGGTCCCGCCGAAGTCCGTCCGGTAAGCCGAGTTGGATTCGCCCGACGTAGCGACGACGTCCTTCGCCATCGCCGCCACATCCACGTAGGGCCGCCGCACTGTCTGATCCCAGACAACAGGTTGGTTGGCTTGGTTTAGCTCTACACCGCCGACGGTGACGACGTAGCGGTCGCTGAGCGCGGGAGCGTAGCTGATCCCGTCGGAGTACGGGCCGTGGTCCCCCATCGGCGCGACGACTACGTCCCCGTCCACGGTCACGGCGCTGGCCGTCTCAACCTGGAAGGCGCGGAATGGTGTCGGTGGGCTGGAACAGCCGCTCCCGAAGCAGAGGTCTCGGAAGAGCGTGCCGATGGATTCGCTAAGGCTGTTGACCGCGGGCTGAGGTGGATTCGTAGTGGGGAACTGCTGTGGGAGAGGGTTGGGCGGTGGGAAGTTCTCGGCGGCTATACCGGAGACGGCTCCTTGGCTGAGGTAGTCGTTGAAGAGGCCCGATGGGATACTGTAGGTGATAAGGTGTACCTCCACACTGTGATCCTGTCGGGCCTGCGCCATGCGCTCGGCAAGCACCCCCTCACGGAAGCGAAACGTCTCGGAGCCAAGGTTGAGGAGGTGGCACTCGTCGTCGCCTGAGCTGCACCCCCCTGACTCCAGCAGGCTATACGTCCGTATGCCAGTCTGCCGAGCGACGCCCGCCATACCGAGGGCATTGTTGGTACGGGCTCCGGCGATGCCGGCTGCTTCGGTGGCGTAGCCGAGGCCGGGACGGTCCACGCCGTTGTCTCCGGAAGGCGGTAACGCGCGCCCGTCGAGGTCTTCGTGCCCATAGCGGATGCCGGTGAGCGACTGTACGCCGATGCGGGCGTAGGGCGAGCCTTGCGTCACCGCCCACGCCTCGTCTACGTGGTGGACGTCGAAGAGGTAGTCCTGATCGCCGGAGATGACAAAGGGATCGTTCGTCTGGCCGTAAGCGACGCCCGTCGAGAGACAGAGCGCGAGAAGGAGGAGAACCGCGTGGCGGTAGCTGGAGTATGGATGTGATCGTGTCATGGTGGTACCTGGTCTGGAATAGCAGGGGACATCGTGGCATGTGGCCTCCGCTCCCACTGAGGCCGGGGCCGCCGCGGCAACGGCGTGCTCCGGTCGGGATCGGGGGCCTCGTTGGTTCAGGCGTGCGTGGGTCTCGTCATAGGCAACGAGTGGTTGGTTGGAAAGAGATGAAGCCGACTCAGTAACCGAGACGGCCTCCGCTGGGCGGAGGGAGAGGCGGGAACACCGGTACCGAGTCCGGCAGCGCGGGCCACAGCACGCGCTCCTGCCCCGAGCCGAGGTCGTAGGCGAAGGGGATCCAGCGCGCTCCCGGTCCCCGGTCCACGTCCCGGATGAAGAAGAACGAGGAGCCGTCGGCGGCCCAGCGCGGAACGTTGCCGCCGAACTCCGTGATGCGCCGCACATCGCCCCCGTCGCTGTTCATCAGGAACAACTGGTCGGCGTTCTCGACCTCGCGCTGGAGCACGACCGTCTCGCTGACCGGACTCGGCACAGCAAAAATGGTGTAGATGGAGTCGCTCGGCACGTTGGTGATGTAGCGCCACGCGCCGGTCGCGAGGTCGTAGCGCGCCCAGTTGCCGTCGTACTCCTCGAAGAGCGGGTCCTCCCGGTAGACAAACTTTTGTCCGGTAACGTAAGTCTCATTTCCACCGAGATACGTTGCCTGCATCAGTTCGAGGAGCGGCCCCTCGATCTCACCCGTCTCGGTGTCGAGGATGTAGAGGCCCCGCGCGTAGGCCTGCTGATAGCCTGTCGAAGCCACTGAGACCAGCAGCCGTCGCCCGTCGGCAAACCACCCGCCCCAGGCAGCGTTCTCGAAGTTGAAGAACAGGCTGTCCGCTCCCGACCACTGCCGCGTCTGGCGCGTCTCCAGGTCCAGCGTGTAGAGGTAGACGTTCAGCCCAACCACAACGTTGACGGCGAGGCGTTCCTCACTCGGGTGCCAGAAGACGCTGCCGGTGTTGACGCCGATGAACTCGGGGTCGCTGCCGTCGGCGTCGACGATCCAGAGCTGCCTGCGCGGGCTGAGTTGCTCGTCCGGCGTGCGCTGCCGCACGAGGGCGATGCGGCTGCCGTCGGGACTCGGCGCGAACTGCGTCAAGTGCTCGGTGCCAGGGAGGGCGTCGCCGCCGTAGTCGCCCGGCGCGAAGAGCGGCTCCTCCTCCGGCGGCGGAGCCACGGGCGAGGAGCATCCAGCCACTAGCAGGGGCACAGTGATGAAGCAAAGGAGAGACGGAAGAAGACGCATATGGATCAGCGGGGGGGTAGGCGGAGCACACAACTTACCCATGTTCTACAGCGAAGTCCACCGAAAAACTTGGCATTTCCGGGCACCCTTTCCCACCGAAAGTCCGTGACTAACGCCCCTGCACCCGCCGTCGGTACGCCCGCATCGAGCACCCCACCTCCCGCTTGAAGGCCCGCGCCCCGCTGTCGGCTCGCGCCCACCCCACCGCTCGACATACTTCGGCGATCCGCAGGTTCGTCTTGGCCAGTAACCGCTTCGCTTGCTTGACGCGTACCCGCCGGAGGTGGTCGATCAGCGCCACCCCGGCCTCCTGTCGGAAGACCCGCTGCAGCGTCCCGACCGGTACCCCGAACGCCTCCGCTATGCCCTCCGGCCCCATGATCCGAGCGTAGTGGCGCTCTACGTAGACTTGAACTTCTCGAATATCGACGGACACGGCAACCAGGGTTTCTCCAAGAGGCAACCCTCATAGACACCCGAAGCCTGCAGACATAACCCTATTAACGCAGATGTACAAAGCCCGGCCCTGCCGACGCGACTGCGCAGCAGGACCGGTCTTTTCCAGAAGACGGAGGACAGTAGACGAGAAACGGTGGTGCAGAGTCCGGCGACCGAGGTAGCTTTCCCAGCTTCGCCTGTCCTCTGTCCTCTGGTCAGGCGATCAGCGGCGCAATGACGAGCGCGACGACGGCGATGAGCTTGACCAAGATGTTCAGGCTCGGACCCGACGTGTCCTTGAGCGGGTCGCCCACGGCGAAGGCCGACGACGGCGGCTTTCGCTGATCGGAGATCAGCGTGGACCTCGGTACCCTTGCCGTAGGTCACGCCGCCTTCGATGCGCCCCGCGTTGTCCCACGCGCCGCCCGCGTTGCTCTGGAAGATCGCGGGGCACGCCAGAGACCGCCCAAGCCGACGAATTGGAAAAGGCCCTGCCGACTTTTCGCTGTCGGCAGGGCCTCTGGGTCAGGACACCTGATGGGTCAGAGCATCTGCTCCCGCCTTAGCGCAGCAGCGTCACGCGCGAGGTCCCGACGAAGTCTCCGGCGGTGAGGCGCACGACGTAAACCCCGCTCGGGAGGCTCCGCCCGTCGAACCGCGCCGTGTGCCACCCGGCTTCGCGTGGTCCCTCGGCCAAGTGGGCGACCTCGCGCCCGACGAGGTCGTAGACGGTGAGCGTCACTTCGGCGGGCTCAGGAAGCGCAAAGCGGACCGTAGCTTCATCGCGGAAGGGGTTCGGGGCTGCGCCGTCGAGCGCGTAAGCCTCCGGGATTGAGGTCCCGCTCCGAGCCTCGGTTCCGTTTGCAACGGTTGCCCCACCGGAGCCGCCCCTCCCGCCGCTTACGAGATAGATCGTCTTGATGACGGTCTTTGTCGTGCCGCCAGCATCGGTAACGGTGAGGCGGAGCTTGAACGTATACACCTCGCTGCTGGGAACACGAAACGAGAGAGCCTGCCCACTTCCTGCGAACTTCCAGGTGCCGCAGTCAGGGACGTCTGGCCCTCGGCTGGAGATAACCGAAGCCGGGAGCCTCTCGGCGACGGAGGACTCCAGCGCCGGGGTCTTACCCCCGCCCGCATCGCGGCAGTAAGGGTTGCTCCCAGTGCATGAGTCGATGTCGCAATCGTAGTAGTACTCCCAGTGATAGGAGTAGGGCGCGGCCCCGCCGCTAGCGATGCCCGTCCAGGTGTAGCGCCGCCCAGCGGTGACCTCGGCCGGGCCGGAGATGCTCGCACTCAGCGGAGCCAGCCGCCCTACGACGGTAAAACCGAAGTCAACATCATCTGGAGCCGACGGATAGTATGCGTTAATCTGTCGGCCTTGACTGTCACTCGTGACCCAGTAGACGTAGGTCTCGTAGTCGAACCCGGCAGTCGTAACGTTGGTGATGTTGATCCACGGTTCTTGGTAGAGAGGGTTGCTGTCATCCCACCCCTTAAGACGGCTCATCTTCGCCCAGACCTGGGGCGGCGTCTGGTACGCCCTCGAGAACGAGACGTGACCGCTAACGCGGTACTGCCGCACGCCGTAGTATACACCGTTAGCGAGCGGACCACCCCCTGCGGCCCGGTAGAACGTGTGGGAGTGATTCCCCCATGTCTGCTCTACGGTTCCATCTGTTCGGGTGAAGTGCGTCACCGTGTTGGGAGCTTGGACGAATCGGAGCGCCTCGTAGGCGTTGACCCGGCCATCGCCGTACTCCGGGTGAAAGTCCTGTCCACCCATCGCCTGCACGTTGTCTGCCGTGCGACGGATGATCTCGCGGAGATCGTCGCCGGTGAGACCGAGGTTCCGGTCCCGGCTCTCGGAGAGCAGAAGTCCGGCGACGCCTGCCGTCATCGGAGACGCATTGGACGTGCCGCCGAACGACTCCACACCTCCGCCCATCCTGGTGGACGAATATCCTGTACCCGGCGCGACGACGTCGAGCGAGTTGCCATAAGCGGAGAAATCTGTTTTCCGGTCGTCTCGGTTACTTGCGCCGACGGCCATGACCATGTGGTAGCTGGCCGGTGGTTCGACGTAATAATCGTCATCGAGCCCGTTGTTGCCCGCCGACGCGACAATGAGGACCCCGCTCCGCCACGCGTTCGTGATCGGCTCTACAATCATGGAGCGGGGGTTACCATTGTAATCATAGGGGTCAGGGAAGATCGGATCGTCAGAGTCCGGGAAGGAGAGGCTTATGTTGATGATGTCAGCCCCCTCTTGGCGAGCGTAGTCGAAGCCTTGTGCCACATCGCTGAAAAGGTGCTGCCCGCTACAAGGACCTACGCGCACCGGCATCAGTTGGACATCCCACATCACGCCGGCTACGTCGCGGTCGTTGTCGGTGATCGCCCCAACCACACCGGCGACGGGGGTGCCGTGACCTTTGCAGTCGTCTGGGTCATCATCGTCTTGGAAGAAATCGTAGCCCTGGATGACGCGGCTGCGGTCGCCGGGGTCGAGGTCGGGGTGCTCGTAGTCCACGCCGCTGTCGATGATGGCGACGACGACGTCGCTTCGCCCGGTCTGAATGTCCCACGCTTGCGGAGCGTGGATGTCGTTCCCCGGCGTCTGGAAGTTGTACAACCCCCACTGGTTGTCCGCTTCAAACTCGGGGTCGTCGGGGAAAGTCGCATTGGAATACATGTAGTAGTCCGGCGACGCAGCGAGAACCTCAGGTGCCGCCATCAGCTTTTCAGCGAGCGCTTCGATGTCAGTGCCAGCCTCCACTTCCAGGCGATACCACCGCGAGAGGTCTATGAGGTCTACCGTCTCCTCACGCTTCGAGGTGAAGAGGGTATCCTGCGGCATGAAGTCGCGGAACAGCTTGGTACCTGCGGTGAAGCGCGCCTGCCCAAGCGCCTGCCGAGCGGCGGGTACTGAGGAGAGGTCGGCGGCAGTGAGCGATGGCTTGACCTGGGGGAGCGCCTCCGGGGCGAGCTTCACGAGGACCACGCCGGGGGCGTAGCGCTCGCTGGAGGGCGTGGGTTGGGCGTAGGCGCTGGCTCCGAGGATCATCAGGAGGCACAGCACCGTTGGAAGGGTCGTTCTCAACATGAGTAGGTTTGGGTTGGTAGACCGAAGTCTGCTTGAGAGAGCATGAGACCCCGGCAGGCGGTGCGGCAGCGCGAGCGGTCCTGGCAGATCAGACTCGCGCAGTGACACCGGGCCTGTCGGGGGTTTTTTGTTGATGCGATAGGTACCTCGGGACCCGTAGGTGGTACGGTCAGAAGGTGAGTTGCTGTCGGTCGGAGCCGTTGGGAGCGATGCTCCAGAGCACCAAGCGGTCCTGTTCCGGCGCGAGCGCTTGGAAGACGATCCGCTGCCCGTCGGGCGTCCACGCCGGGTACGCCCCCCCACGCGCGAGCCGCACCAAGCGGCGCTGCGCCGAGCCGTCGGCGCGCATCAGCCAGAGCGCGAGCCGACCGTCGCCCTCCTGCGCCGCCCACGCGATGTGCTCGCCGCCAGGGCTGAGCGCCGGGTCACGGTTGTAGCGGAAGTCGTTGGCGGTGAGCTGCACGGGGTTCGCTCTGCTCGTGTCCGAGCGCCAGAGCTGGCCGAGGCCGTCGCCCTGTTCGTCCAGGAAGCCGAAGACGATCTCGTCCCCGTCGGGGAACCAGTCGGCGGGGCTGGCCCCGAAGCCGAACTTGGTGCGCGTGGTGTCGGCCACATTGATGAACCACAGGCCCACCTCTTCTTGGTTGCCCGAGCGTCCATAGGAGATCGTCTCGCCCGAGGGCGACCAGCGGGGGAAGAAGGCGCTGCCGTGGTCGGTGAGGTAGCGGAAGTCGCTCCCGTCGGGGCGCACCACGGCGATGCCGCCCGCCTTCACCGCCAGCCGCTCCCCATCGGGACTCCAGTCGGGACTCCACACCCCACCAGACTTCACGAGACTGCGCTCCCCGCTTGCGAGGTCGAACACGTAGAGGCCCGTCGGGTAGGCCTCCTCGCGCTCCGGCTCCGCTTCGTAGTGCCAGTAGGCGAGGCTCTTCCCGTCGGGGCTGACGGCAGGGTAAGCGTCTTCGGGAATGATGGGTGGCGCGGGCGTGGGGCCCCCGCCGCTGTCGCAGCCCATCGGGAGTAACAAGGCAGCAGCGACCGCACAGAAAAGAGCTAGACGAAAACGCATATTGACCGATCGGGGGGGGGTTAGGCGGAGCACACAACTTACCCATGCCCTGCAGCGAAGTCCACCGAAAAAACTTGGCATTTCCGGGCACCCTTTCCCACCGAAAGACCGTGACTAACGCCCTTGCACCCGCCGTCGGTACGCCCGCATCGAGCATCCCATCTCCCGCTTGAACGCTCGCGTTCCACTGTCGGCTCGCCTCCACCCGACAGCCCGACACACCTCGGACACCTGCAACTCTGTCTCGGCCAAAAGCTGCTTTGCCCGCTCGACGCGCACCTGCCGGAGGTAGTCCGTCAGCGCCACCCCAACTTCCCACCGGAAGCTCCTGCGCAGCGTCTCGACCGGCACACCGAATGCTTCGGCGACCGCCTCCGGCCCCGTGATCCGAGCGTAGCGGCGCTCTACGTAGACTTGAACTTCTCGAATATCGACGGACACGGCAACCAGGGTTTCTCCAAGAGGCAACCCTCATAGACACCCGAAGCCTGCAGACATAACCTCAGCGATGCAGATAAAAAAGCCTGGCCCCGCACGTAGCGAGACCGGGCCTCGTCCAGCGAACCGCCCGCCGGGCTCGCGCGGTGAGCGAGAGGGGCACTCTTTACTCCCCCGCCAGGCGCAGCACCTCCCGCACCAGAGCGATGTCCACGCGGAACCCCACCGCTTGAAGCTCCTCGACCAGCGGCCCTACAGCCTCGACGAGGCCGCTTCGCTTGGCGCGGACGAGGAGGCCGAGTGTGCCGACGGTCCGGACCCCAAGCGCCTCTGCGCACCGCCGGGCACCTCGGTCGTCCAGCACGGCCGTAGCTTCCGGGTGCTCCAGCACGTAGGCCAGCACCGCGCTCTCACCGGCCCCTACGTCCCAGGCTGCTATTCGCTGCGGGACCGGACGCGGCGGCTCGACCTCCAGGGCCGCCGCGTCGAGCCACCGCCGCGCGGGGTCCGCCGGTGGAGCCGCTGCGACCTCTTCGGCCACGGCCGCCGGGACGACGAGTTGCTCCCCCAGCTCCAGCATTAGATCGGCCCGCCCGATGTGCGCGAGCACGATCAGCGGCGAGGCGTCGGCGACGTAGCGCTCAGCCACCGTCCACCTCGCGCCGCAGCTCCTCCGGTGTCGCCTGGAACGGGGAGACGCCGAAGCGGGCGAGGGAGTGGAGGAACGCGGCACGCGTGAGCCCGGCTAGCTCGGCGGCTCTCGCCTGCGACAGCCGCCCCTGCCCGTACCACGCCGCCGCCGCTGCGAGCCGCATCTCGGCGGCGAGCTCAGCCGGGCTGCTCCGCAGCGCGGCAACGGCGTCCTCGGGCAGGTCGATGTGGATGCGGACGGGCATGGCGGCGGCCTGTGGAGGGAGAGTGGTACCGCCCTTTGCTGCTCCGGGTCCCGACGACGAAGCCCGGTCCTGCGGTGCACAGGTCCGGGCTTCGCCGCTCAGGACTGTAGGGGCGAGGCATGCCTCGCCCCTACACGCTTCCGCCGCCTACGCGATCAGCGGCGCGATCACGAGGGCCACCACCGCGATGAGCTTGACTAGGATGTTCAGGCTCGGACCCGAGGTGTCCTTGAGCGGGTCGCCCACGGTGTCGCCGACGACGGCGGCCTTGTGGACCTCGGTGCCCTTGCCGTAGGTGACCCCGTCGAAGGTCACGCCGCCCTCGATGCGCTTCTTGGCGTTGTCCCACGCCCCGCCCGCGTTGCTCTGGAAGATCGCCATGAGCACGCCCGAGACGGTCACGCCGACGAGCAGGCCGCCGAGCATGTTCTTGTCGATGAACCCGATCACGACCGGGACGGTCACGGCGAGCAAGCCGGGGAGCACCATCTCGCGGATCGCCGCCGCGGTCGAGATGTCGACGCAGCGGGTGTGGTCGGCCTTGGCGGTGCCCTCGCGGAGGCCGGGGATTTCGGCGAACTGCCGGCCGACCTCCTTGATCATGTCGCCGGCGGCCCGCCCGACGGCCCCCATCGCCATCGCGGAGAACACGAACGGCAGCATCGCGCCGAGGAGCACCCCGGAGAGGATGATCGGGTTGGCGACGTTGATCGACTCGATCCCGGCCTGCTGCATGAAGGCGGCGAAGAGCGCGAGCGCCGTCAGCGCGGCGGAGCCGATGGCGAAGCCCTTGCCGATGGCGGCCGTGGTGTTGCCCACCGCGTCCAAGAGGTCGGTGCGCTCGCGGACCTCGGGCGGCAGCTCGGCCATCTCGGCGATGCCGCCGGCGTTGTCCGAGATCGGCCCGTAGGCGTCGACGGCGAGTTGGATGCCGGTGACGGAGAGCATCCCGAGCGCGGCGATGGCGATGCCGTAGAGCCCGGCGAACGTGTAGGCCCCGATGATGGCGAGGACGAGGACGAGCGTCGGGCCGCCGGTCGAGTACATCCCGACGCCGAGCCCGGCGATGATATTCGTTGCCGAGCCGGTAATGCTCTGGCGGGCGATGCCGGTGACGGGCTTGGTGTGGGTCGCGGTGTAGTACTCGGTGATGAGGCCGATGGCGACGCCCGAGGCGAGGCCGATGGCGACGGCGAAGAAGATGTTCATCGCCGAGTAGGTGAACTCGCCGATGATCGGGGTGACGGCGGTGAACTCGCCCGGGAGCATGAAGGCGATGATGAAGAACGACAGCACCGCCATGATGGCCGCCGCGCCGAACTCGCCGATGTTGAGCCCGCGCTGCGGGTTGCCGCCCTCGCTGACCTTGACGAAGAACGACCCGATGATCGAGACCACGATGCCGACCGCCGCGAGGACGAGCGGCAGGAGGACCGCGCCGAGCGGCATCCCGCCCTCGAGCGTGAGCGCCGGGATGAAGGCCGCGCCGAGCACCATCGTCCCGATGATCGAGCCGACGTAGCTCTCGAAGAGGTCGGCCCCCATGCCGGCCACGTCGCCGACGTTGTCGCCGACGTTGTCCGCGATCGTCGCGGGGTTGCGCGGGTCGTCCTCGGGGATGCCCTCGTAGACCTTGCCCGCGAGGTCGGCCCCGACGTCGGCGGCCTTGGTGTAGATGCCGCCGCCGACGCGCGCGAAGAGCGCGATGGAGGAAGCGCCGAGCGAGAAGCCCGCGAGGACGTTGATGACGGTGGCGATGTCGGCGTTGCCGGTCACGTCGTCGATGAAGATGCCCTGGTAGACCAGGAACAGCACACTCAGGCCGAGCACGCCGAGGCCGACGACCGAGAGCCCCATCACGAGCCCGCCCGAAAAGGCGACGTTGAGCGCCGGGCCGAGGCCGGTCCGCGCGGCGTTCGTGGTGCGGACGTTGGCCTTGGTGGCGACGCGCATCCCGATGAAGCCCGCGAGCGCCGAGCAGAACGCGCCGACGACGAACGAGAGCGCGATCAGCGGCGACGAGTCCGCCCGGCCGAGGTTGGCGAAGGCGAGGAGCACCGCGACCGCCGCGACGAAGATCACGAGGACGCGGTACTCGCGGCGCAGGAACGCCTGCGCGCCCTCGGCGATGTCGTTGGCGATCTCCGCCATGCGCTCGGTCCCGACATCTTGTTTGCTGACCCACTGCGCCCGGATGAACGCGTAGCCGAGCGCCAGCGCGCCGGCAATCGGGATGAGGAAGGTCAGTAGTTGCTCGTCCATGAGAAAAAGAGGGTGGGTGAGGGGGGGTTGGGTGAGAGGGTAGAGGGAAGGGGTTTGAGGCGGCAGGGGCGCGAAACCCCCACCCTCAAACCCCGGACGTCTTACCGTCTGTTGTACCGGTTCATGGCGGTCGCCAGGCCCTCACGCACGAACGTGAGCGCCGCCTCGGCCGCCGTCTCCACCGCCGCCTCGATCGCGGGCTGCTCCTCGGCGTCGAAGGGCGCGAGCACGTAGTCGACTTGGCGGCTAGGCGGGAAGCTAGACCCGATGCCGACCCGCAGACGGGGGAAATTCGACGAATTGAGCCGGTCGATGAGGTCCTGCACGCCGTTGTGCCCGCCGGCCGAACCGCCGGGCCGGAGCCGGATTTGCCCGAGGTCCAGCGCGAGGTCGTCGTAGACCACGAGGAGGTCGTCGGTCTCGACCCGGGCCAGCGCGACGAGCTTCGCCGCCGCCGTCCCGCTGCGGTTCATGAAGTCCAGCGGCTTGGCGACGCCGAGCGGCGTCCCCCGGTGGCTGCCCCACGCGCTCGCGAACGGCCCGCCGCCGGTCTCGAACGCGAGGCCCGCCTTGCGCGCCACCGCGTCGGCAACCATGAACCCGGCGTTGTGGCGGGTGCCCTCGTAGTCCGGCCCGGGGTTGCCCAGCCCGATGATGATCCGTTTGGCACGTGCCATCGTGAGTGACGAGGTACGAACGCCGAGCGGCGAACGGTCACCCCGCAACCGTTCGTCACTCGGCGTTCGTCGTTCGCAGTTCGGCTAGCCTTCGTCGTCGGACTCGCCCTCGGCCCCGGCGTCTGCGGCGGCTTCGCCCTCTTCGCCCTCGGGCAGCTCGCCCTCGGCGAGCTCGCCTTCGAGCAGGAGGCCTTCGTCCTCCTCGGGCTCCTCCTCGGCGCGGGGCACGGTGATCGTCACGACCGTCCGGGCCGGGTCGGTCAGGATCTCGACGTTCTCGACCTCGAGGTCCGAGACGTGGAGCGAGTCGCCGATCTCCATCTCGCCGACGTTGACCTCGATCTGCCCGGGGATGTCCTTCGGCAGGCAGCGGACCTCGAGCTCGTTGAGCGGCTGCGAGAGCAGGCCGCCGGCCTTGACGCCGGGCGCGATGCCGACGGTGACGACCGGGATCACCATGTCGAGCGTCTCCCCGGCCGTGAGGGCGAGGAAGTCGAGATGGATCGGCACGTCGGTGACCGGGTGGAAGTCGATGTGCTTGACGATGGCCTCGTAGTCCTCGCCGCCGAGCGTGAGCGCGACGACGTGGGTCTCGGCGGTGTAGATCAGCGAGCGCAGGTCGAGGATCGGCACGCGGAAATGGACCGGGTCGGTGTGCTGCCCGTAGAGCACGCAGGGCACCTCTTCGGCGCGGCGGATGGCTTTGGTGGCACGTTTGCCGGTGTCGCGCGGCTGCGCGTCGAGCGTGATGGCGTCCATGAGGGATGCAGGGTTCGGTCGGATAGGGACTAAAACGTACGGCGTAAAACGTAAAGGTGCCCGAAGCGGAGCGTCGGCGCAACGCGCCTTTACGTTTTACGCTTCACGTTTTACGGGATGAAGAGCGTCGAGACGGACTCGTCGGCGTAGATGCGGTGGATGGCGTCGGCGAAGTGGTCGGCGACGGAGATCACCTCGATCTTGTCCGAGGTCCGCTTGAGTGGGACGGTATCGGTGACGAGGAGGCGGCGGATCGGCGAGGCCTCGAGGCGGTCGTAGGCCGGGCCGGAGAGCAGGGCGTGCGTCGCGGCGGCCTCGATGCTGAGCGCGCCGGCGTCGGACAGCGCTTCGGCGGCGGAGACGAGCGTCCCGGCGGTGTCCACCATGTCGTCGAGCAGGAGCACGTCGCGCCCGCGCACATCGCCGATGATGTGCATCACCTCGGCCACGTTCTGGCGGGGCCGCCGCTTGTCGATCAGCGCGAGCTCCGAGTGGAGCCGCTTAGCGTAGGCGCGGGCGAGCTTGAGCGAGCCCACGTCCGGGGCAACGACGACGAGGTTGTCGTCGGCCTGCTCGCGCAGGTGCTCGATGAGGACCGCCGAGCCGTAGAGGTGATCGACGGGGATGTCGAAGAAGCCCTGGAGCTGCGAGGCGTGGAGGTCCATCGTCAGCACCCGGTCGACGCCGACGGTCGTGAGGACGTTGGCGAGGGCCTTCGAGGCGATCGAGACGCGGGGCTGGTCCTTGCGGTCCTGCCGGGCGTAGCCGAAGTACGGCATGACCGCCGTGACCCGGGACGCGCTCGCGCGCTTCGCCGCGTCGATCAGGAAGAGCAGCTCGAGCCAGTTCTCCGCCGGCGGCGGCGTCGTCTGGATGATGAAGAGGTCGGTCCCGCGAATCGACTCGTCGTAGCGGACGTAGATCTCCCCGTCCGAGAAGTCGCGGATCGTGACGCCGCCGAGCTCCTGTCCGTAGGCGCGGGCCACCGCCTGCGCGAGCGCGGGGTGGGAGCGCCCGGCGAAGAGCGAGATCGGGAGGTCGTTGGAGAGCACGGGGCAGGGGTTGGGTGAGCAACCGGAGCGGAGAAACGGGCAACGTCCACCCGTGAGAGGCGGCGCTGGAGGGGAACCCCTCAACGGGGGATCCCTCGACGTTGCCCGGGGAGGACTCGAACCCCCACTAACAGGACCAAAACCTGCTGTGCTGCCATTACACCACCGGGCAGGGTGCGGATAAGCGTGCGCCGTGCGGCGGCAGAGGTCTCACCCGGACAGAAGGGCAAAAATAGCGCTCCGCCCCGCCCGCTGTCAACGACGCAGGGCGGCCCGAAGGAACGCGCGCGCGGCCTGCGTCGTGCCACCCGCCCGCTGAGGCCCGCACGGGGAGCTACTGCGCCTCTCGCCCGCGACGCCGGGCGCGCGCTTCGCCCCGTCCTCGCCCCGATTTCGCGAGGCCTTCATGCCCTCGTCTCCCGCTTCTCTCCCCCCGATGGACGACCGCAACGCGATCGACGAACGCAGCGCGATCGGCGTCGTCGGCGGGCTCGGACCCTACGCCGGGCTGGACCTCGTCAAGAAGGTCTTCGACAACACCGCCGCCTCGACCGATCAGGAGCACCTCCCGGTCGTGCTGATCTCGTACCCCGGCCATTTCCCCGACCGTTCGACCTACATCGCGGACCCGTCGAAGCCGAACCCGGTCCCGGCTCTCGCCGAGGTGCTCCGGCGGCTGGACGACGCGGGCTGTGCCGTCGCCGGGATGCCGTGCAACACGGCCCACGCGCCGGTGATCTTCGACGTGCTCCGCGAGAGGATGCAGCGCGAGGGACGGACCATCCGGCTCCTCAGCATCATCGACGCCTGCGCCGAAGCGGCCCTGCGGCGCGACGCCGCCATCCGCCGCGTCGGCGTCCTCGCCACGAACTCGTCGCTGAAGACTCGGCTTCACTCCATCGCGCTGGAGAAGGTCGGGCTGGAGGGGGTACAGCCGGACTGGACCTTCCAGAACGAGGTCATCAACCCGGTGATCTTCGACGAGACGTGGGGCCTGAAGGCGCAGAGCGACCCGCCGACCGAGGAGTCGCGCCACCGCCTCCTGGCCGGCATCCGCCACCTCCGCGAGCGCGGGGCCGACGCCGTGGTGCTCGGCTGCACCGAGCTTCCGCTCGCCGTGCCCGAGCCGGAGTTCGAGGGCACCCCCCTCATCGACTCGACGAACGCGCTCGCCCGGGCGCTCATCCGGGCGGGGCACGCGGACAAGCTCAAGCCGCTCCCCGAAGCGCTCGCGGAGAAGGCCGGGGGGGCGTGAGGAAGGGGCACCGAGAGCGGGAGATTCTGCGCTTCAACGCCAGGCCCTTCTTCCGCTCTTTCCCGCTTCCGCTCCTCCGCTCTTCAGAGGGCGAATCTCTTCAGAGGGCGAATCTATTCAGAGGGCGAATCCACAGACCCTTTCTCAACGAACCGCGCGGCGGGGTTATATTTCCGCATTGTTTCCCCGCGCTCAACCGTTCCCCGTCGGCCCTGCCTATGCTGAGATTGGCTACTGCACGCTGCTAACCTGTCTCTTCTACCGACGCTGACTGATGCTGAAAGAGCGCAGCCGCCTGCTCCAGCGGCTCCTGTTCGCCGCCGACCTGGGCCTGATCGCCCTGGCGTGGGCGCTGGCGTGGATCATCCGGTTCGAGATGCTCACGCCGCCGGAGTGGATCCCGCCGGGCCGCTACCTCGGTTTTCTGCCTTTCGTGCTCGTGGTCTGGGGCGCGGTGTTTCTGCTCTCCGGGCTGTACCAGACGCGGCGCGCGCAGCGGCTGCCGCTCGTCGTGTTCGCGGTGGCGCGGGCGGTGACGCTCGGGCTTTTCGCGTCGATCGCGGCGGTGTTCTTCTACCGCGAGTTCTCGTTCTCGCGGCTGCACATGCTGCTCTTCGGGGTGCTGAGCTCGGCGTTCCTCGTCCTGCTCCGGCTTACGATCTACGCCGGGCTGCGGCGGGCGCGGCAGCGCGGCCAGAACCTCCGGCGCGTGCTCGTGGTCGGGGCCGGGCGGGCGGGGCAGCGGCTGGCGAACGCCTTCCGGCAGTACCCGTGGATGGGCTTCGAGGTCGTCGGGTTCCTCGACGACGAGAAGGCCGGCGAGGACGGCGTGCTCGGCAGCGTGGACGATTTTGTGCCGGTGATGGACAGCCTCTCGGCGACGGGGCGCGCGGTCGACCTGGTGTACATCTGCCTGCCGTCGTGGGCGGCGGGCAAGATCGAGCAGCTCATCGACGACGCGGCGACGCGCTTGGCGCACGTCTGCTTGGTTCCGGACCTGTTCCAGTTCGAGATGATCCTCAACAGCCGGGTCTCGGACATCGACGGGCTGCCGGTGATCCACCTGATCGACGAGACGCCGTTCGACTTCCGGCGCATCGTCAAGCGCGGGGCGGACATCGCGTTCTCGCTCGCGGTGCTGGTCTTCCTCGCGCCGGTCTTCCTCGCGATTGCCCTCGCCGTCAAGCTCTCGTCGCCGGGGCCGGTGTTCTACCGGCAGGAGCGGATGGGGCTCAACGGGCGCTGCTTCAACATGCTCAAGTTCCGCTCGATGCCGGTGAATGCCGAGGCGCAGAGCGGCGCGGTGTGGGCCTCGCCGGGCGAGGACCGGGCGACGCCGGTCGGCGCGTTCCTCCGGCGGACGAGCCTCGACGAGCTGCCGCAGTTCCTCAACGTGCTCCGGGGCGACATGTCGGTCGTCGGCCCCCGCCCCGAGCGGCCCGTCTTCATCGCCGACTTCAAGGACCGGGTGCCGCACTACATGCTCCGCCACAAGGTCAAGGCCGGGATCACCGGCTGGGCGCAGGTCAACGGCTGGCGCGGCGACACGTCGATCGAGAAGCGGATCGAGTTCGACCTCTACTACATCCAACATTGGTCGCTGTGGCTCGACGTGAAGATCGTCTTCCTGACGCTCTTCAAGGGGTTCGTCCACGAGAACGCCTACTAGGCGTGGACGAGCGGAGGCACGAGCGAGCGGGAGAGTCCAGGGTGCACCGCCGAGCCCTTCCTCCCCGCTTCCACTCGCCGGTTTGCTCCTCCTTCCGGTCGTCGGTCTTCCGGTCGTCGGTGGCGCTGGCGGCGGTGGGGGCCGCGTTCGTGCTGAAGTACGGGGCCGAGGTCAGTCCGCTGGCGGGTGTCGCCGCGCTCGCGTTCGGGACCGCGTACGTCGCCGCCGTGTGGGCGGCGCGGCGCGTCGAGGCGGAGGCAGCGGCGCGGGGAGCCCTCGTGCTGGAGGTGCTGCTCGTCGGGGGCGCGCTGGCGCTGGCGCTCGTCAGCCCGCTGGAGAACGAGGTCGCCCGCCTCCCCGCCCTCGACGTGTGGCTGGACCGGATTGCCGCGGGGGCGTACCCCTACGGCTCGCCAGTCCGGCCGTCGGGCTTCCCCGGCCTGTTCCTCGCTGCGCTCCCGTTCTGGGCGCTCGGCCTGCTCCGCCTGCTTCCGGTCGTCGGTCTCGTCGTCTTCCTCGCCCTCCTGCGCCGGGCCGAGGTCGGTCGCCGGCTCGCGGTGCTCGTCGGCCTCGCGCTGCTGCCGCCGGTCTATTACGAAGTGGTGGTCCACAGCGAGCTGTTTCTGAACAGCACCCTCGCGCTCGGGTCGCTCGTCGTCGTCGAGCGAGCGCGGCGGCGCGGCGAGGCGCTGCTGCTGGTCGGCGTCCTGGCGGGGCTCGTGCTCTCGACGCGGCTCTACGTCGGCGTAGTCTACGCGGTGTACGGCGCGTATGCCTTCCGCCCAGCCTGGGCGCGCGGCGCGGCGTTCGCGGGCGTCGCCCTCGCGGTGTGGGCCGCGACGTGGCTTCCCTTCTGGGCGTGGGACCCGCAGCGCTTCGGTACCTTCGGGCCGTTCGCGGTGCAGACCCTCTACCTCCCGGGGGGGGTCGCGGCGCTGACGGTGCCGGCGGCGCTCGCGTTGGGATGGTGGGCGCGGGACCTCGCAGCCGTGATCGCCCGTACCGGGTGGCTGCTGTTCGGCCTCGTCGCCTTCGCCGGCATCGTGTCCGTGGACCGGGCGCTGCCCCTGGCGGCGTTCGCCGGATTCGACGTAGCCTACCTGATCGTGCCGGTCCCCTTCCTGCTCCTCTCCCTGAGCCGACGGCCTCGCTCCGCATCCGTTCGTCGCTCGACCCTCGTAGCTCGACCCTCCAGATGATCTACCTCACGAATGTTTCGGTCGCCTTCGGCGGGCAGGTGGTGCTCGACGAGCTGACGTGGGCGGTCCGGCCCGGCGTCCGCACCGGCCTCGTCGGGCCGAACGGCGCGGGCAAGTCGACGCTGCTCCGGGTGATCGCGGGGACGCAGCACCTCGACGGCGGCGAGGTCTCGTTCGAGGGCGGGACGACGGTGGGCTACCTCACGCAGGACGTGCAGGAGATGCCCGGCGAAACGACTGTGCTCGACGCCGCGCTCGGCGCGTTCTCCGAGGTCCTCGGCGCCGAGCGCGCCGTCCACGACCTCGCGGCCGAGCTCGAGGCGATGGGCGACCACGCCTCCGACGCCTACATGAAGCGCGTCGAGCGCCTGACGCGCGCCCAGGCCGACCTCGACCGGATGGAAGGGCACCTGATCCGGCCCAAGACCGAGTCCGTGCTCTCGGGGCTGGGGTTCGAGGCGGGCGACATGGAGCGCCCGCTCCGCACCTTCTCCGGCGGCTGGCGGATGCGCGTCGCCCTCGCCCGCCTGCTCCTCCAGAACCCCTCGGTGCTGCTGCTCGACGAGCCGACCAACCACCTCGACATCGAGTCCATCGACTGGCTCGAGGGCTACCTCAAGAGCTACCCCGGCGCGGTCGTCCTCGTCAGTCACGACCGCTACTTCCTCGACCGGATGGTGACGAGCATCGCCGAGCTCTACGCCGGCAAGGCGACGGAGTACGCGGGCAACTACGCGTTCTACCTCGAGGAGCGCACGGAGCGGCGCGCGCTCCAGCAGGCGGCCTACGACAACCAGCAGCGCGAGATCGCCCAGATGGAGCGGTTCGTCGAGCGCTTCCGGGCGAAGGCGACGAAGGCGGCGCAGGCCCAGAGCCGGATCAAGATGCTCGAGAAGATGGAGCGCCTGGCACCGCCGCCGCGCGAGGAGGCCGAGATCCGCTTCCGCTTCCCCGAGCCGCCGCGCTCCGGGCGCTCCGTCCTCGGCGTCTCCCCATTCTCGAAGACCTACCCGAACCCCGAAGGCGGCACCATCGAAGTGTTCGACGCCGCCGGCCCGCTCCTGATCGAGCGCGGCGACAAGATCGCGCTGATCGGGAAGAACGGCGCGGGCAAGTCCACGCTCGCCCGCATCCTCGACGGGCAGGAGCCGTTCGAGGGCGAGCGCGAGATCGGCTACCAGGTCCAGCCCGCCTTCTTCGCCCAGCACCAGGCCGACACGCTCGACCCCAGCCTGACGGCGCTCGGCGCGCTCCGCGAGGTCTCGCGCGGACAGTCCGAGACGGAGCTCCGCTCGCTCCTCGGCGCGTTCCTCTTCCAGGGCGACGATGTGTTCAAGCCCGTCGGCGTGCTCTCCGGCGGCGAGCGCTCGCGCCTCGCCCTCGCCCGGACGCTCCTCTCCCCGGCCAACTTCCTCATCCTCGACGAGCCGACGAACCACCTCGACATGGCCTCGAAGGCGGTTCTCGTCGAGGCCCTCCGGCAGTACGCCGGGACGTTCGTCGTCGTCAGCCACGACCGGCACTTCCTCGACCAGATCGTCACCAGCGTGTGGTGGGTCGATCACGGCGGCGTGAAGGTGTACGACGGCAGCTACTCCGACTTCGTCTGGCAGCGCGAACGCCAGGGCAAGCCGACGGCAGCATCCGCTCCCCAGGCCTCCGCTCCCCAGGCCTCCCCTCCCCACGCCTCCGGCACTCGTGCCTCCGGCGATGGACAGGCGAGTGCCCCGCCCAAGCCCAGTGCCTCGAAGCCGAAACCCTCGGGTGGGAGGAAAACGAAGGAGCAGAAGCGCCGCGAGGCCGAGGAGCGCAACCGGCTCTACCAGACCCTCCAGAAGGGCAAACCCGCCGGAAAGATCGAGGACCCCAAGCTCTTGGCTCGCCTCGTCCAGAAGCTGGAGAACGAGGTCGCCGCCAAAGAGCAGGAGAAGGAAGAGCTGGAAGCTCGGCTTGCCGACCCGACGTTCTACGAGCAGGCCGAGGCGTTCCAGGAGACGATGGCTGCCTTCGGCGAGGTCGAGGCCGAGCTCAAGAAGTTGATGAAGCGCTGGGAGGACGCCGCCGCCAAGCTCGAAGCCGCCGACGCCTGACGTTCTCAGCCGCGCACCGCTTCCCAGAACTCGCGTGCAGCGGCGGGTAATCTGCACCCGTCAGGGCTCCCTGCGAAGGAGCCGATCCTACCCCATCCGTTTGATCCGCGCGCGATTGTTTATACCAACGCGATTGCTTATACCAAATCGCTGAGTTTGTGCGCCCTCCTCCACGTCAAGTCATCCCCTTCAAGTCATCCCCGCGAAGGCGGGGAACCCTGCGAGGGATGAGCCCCGCGCCCTCGCCGCATGGATCCCCGCCTGCGCGGCAAGGACTCAGTCATTCAGAGAAATGGTATTAGCGACCCCACACCCCCCAATGCGTAGGGAGAGGGTATGGGGCGTGCCCTTCTACGACCGGCTGCTGGCGCGCTTCGACGAACGGGACTTCAAGCTGCGTGCGTAAACTGTCACCCCCCAGCCCAGTCCGATCCCACGGCATCACGATGCGAAGTACGCAAGGCCCGCGACCAGGAAGCAGAACAACCACTGACCGAGCACCAAGTAGCGGCGCTCTACGCCTCGCCCGACCACGGACACCGTAGCGAACCAAGCCAACCCGCACAAAGCGAAGTAGGCGCTGAGTATGAGGAGGATGGACGGCTCCTCTGGGACTACGTCCGTGAACCCGATTAAGAGAAAGAGGAGGGCGGCAGCGAGCAAGCTGACCAAAACCCAATGCCAACCACTCAGAGGCTGACTACGAATGGAGTGTGATGGGACGTTGAGCCCGTCCCCCTCGACCGATCGCACGCATGGCACACAGGCCGTACTCGACAGACCTCACCGACGCCCAGTGGGCCATCGTCGCCCCGCTGCTGCCCCCGCCCCGCCCGCGCGGTCGCCGACCGACCGTCGACCGCCGCCGCGTCCTTGACGCCATCTTCTACCAAGCCAAGAACGCCTGCACATGGCGCGACCTCCCGCGCGACTTCCCCAACCACAAGACGGTCTACGCCTATTTCGAGCGGTGGCGCGACGACGGCACCCTCGCCTCGGTCTACGAGGCGCTCCACCGCCGGTGGCGTCGGGAGAACGGGCGCGACGAGGACCCGTCGGCCGGGTCCGTCGACAGCCGGAGCGTCCAGGCTGCGCCCGAGGCCGCCGAGCGGGGGAAGGACCCGAACAAGAAAGTCGTCGGTCGCAAGCAGCACCTGTGCGTCGACACCGAGGGGCTCCCGATCTCGGTCAGGGTCACCGTCGCCTCAGCCAACGACAAGGCAGCGGCCTACGACCTCATCGACGCGGCGGCCGAGCGGAGCCCGCGGCTGAAGAAGCTGTGGGCCGACGGGGCCTATGTGAGCGGCCCGCTCGCCGACCACGCCGCCGAGAAGGAGATCGACTTCGAAGTCGTGAGCCAGCAGAAGGGGCCGTTCGCGCCGATCCCGCGCCGGTGGGTCGTCGAGCGGACGTTCGCCTGGCTGAAGCGGTACCGCCGGCTGGTGCTCGACTTCGAGCGTCTCGCGCGGACGGTCGAGGCGTTCATCTACCTCGCGCTGACGCGGCTCCTGCTCAACCGCTTGGCCCCACGTTCATAGTCAGCCTCTCAGCGCCTGAACCCATGCCGTCCGAGGTTTCCCCGCGTCGGGGTTGGGAGCGAATTCCTGGAACTCCCGCGCTCCGACGACGGCGTGAGCGCCGAAGGCGAGGAGGGTGAGGGTACCGGCGATGACGGCGAGGACATTCATTCCTCAGTTAAAGGTTTCAAGGCCGTATACCAAAGGGCCGCTCACCCACGCGGGGAAAACAGGATGATGGTCGGACGAAGCTGCGGAAGCGGTGGAGTTCGGACGAGGCAAGACCGTGTAGCCCTTCGTCGGCGTGCAGCGGCGGGTTAGGCAGCCGTGGCTACCCACTCACGCCCTGGAACACTTTCAGCACCTCGCTCTCCGGCACCTGGTTGCTCCGTGGCAACAGGTCTTTGCCCGCGAGCGCCGCTGCCACGCGCGCTACCGACGCCCCATGCTGCCGCCCGCCTTCCAGGGCCTCGTCCTGGACTCCAACTGGCTCCATGCGCCGCCCGCCCGTCCGCGCGTGAGGCCCCCACCGCGAGCCGGTCGTCTCGCTCCCCGGCGACGACTTCGGAAACGGAACCAAAATCATCCCGCACTCCGCCAGTGGGCCGAGCATGGCGAGTTGAGTCAGCTCGCTCCCGCTCCCAGCGTCGCCGTACCCGCCCCCGGTCGTGAACGCAGCTGCGACCTTCCCGACAAGCTCGTCCGTGAGCCAGAGGTGGTACACGGCGGCGTCGATGAACCGCTTGACGCGCCAATCGAGCATCCCCATGTGGACCGGCGAACCGAGGATGAGGGCGTCGCAAGCACGTACCTCTTTCTCTGTCGCCTCCTCGACGCCCCGCATTACGACCTCAGTACCGGAGACGGAACCCGCGCCCTCACCGACGGCTTCGGCCAGCTTCTTCGTGTTCTCGAAGAGGGTGGTGTAGACGATCAGGACGTTTGCCATGTCGGTAGGGCCTCGTTTGGTTATGATACGGTGGAGTTGGCTACGCTGTCACGGGGCCGCCTAACAGATTGCCACTCAGCCGCGAAGGGCTGACGGCACGGTGGTAGAACGGAGCGAAAGTAGCGCCGACGCTCAGGCGAGCCGAGAACGCTGACGCCCTTCGTCGGCTTGCGGCGGCGGGTTATGCCGCAACGATATACGAGCGGCCCGGACGTACCGACGGCAAGAGCGCGTTCAACTTCGGTAGTAGCGGTTCGAGGTCTGCCAGGTCTGAACTCGGCGCTCGGACGACGATTACCGCGAGGTCGAGTGCTGCCACGTTCTGTTGGTACTGCAAGTTGGAGTCGAGCGTCACGAAGACGTCGAACTCTGCCGCTGCGGCTCGAAGCAACTCCCCGTTCTTCTTCCCGCTCCATCCTCGGTACTTCACCGTCACGACGTCGTGGGCTGCGTCGAAGCCTCGCCGGAGCCGCCAGTCGAGGTTCTCATCCAGGAGCACCCGCATCAGGCAGGAGCACTCGCATCAGGTGGTCGCGAGGACGGCGTCCTTCGCCAACGCCAGAAATGCAACCGCCTGCTCACGGCTGACGCTGGGAAACCCTTCTAAGAAGTAATCGAGCGGTCGGCCTGCCGCGAGATAGTCGAGGAGGTTCTGAACGGGGACGCGCGTGCCTTGAAAGACAGGCGTGCCTCCCAAGATGTCGGGGTCGGAATGGTAAACTTGGTGCCTTTCCATCGGGTCTACGTGGCTGGCGGGTCTACGTGGCTGTTCGGAGAATCGAACGCCTTCTGCCACCTTTCCGATCCAGCACCGGCGCAGTTGCGGCATAACAGGGGGCCGCTCAGCCGCACAGCGCGGCGATTGAACGAGACAAAGTAGGTGGCAAGGTTCGGACGAGGCAAGACGGCGGAGCGCCGTGTCGGCCTGCAGCGGCGGTTATACAGCCGGGGCTACATGCCGTCCTGATCCAGCCGGTACGCGAACACCCCGTTCATCTCACAGATGAAGGCGACGTACCGCTCGTCCGGCGAGAGCGTCAGGCTGTGACAGTTCTCAAACCCGCTCGTCCAGAGCGTCTCCGGTTCCGCGCCGGTCCGAGTTATCACGAACGCGGTGCTCATGCCCTCCTGGTGTAGCTCGACGGAGGTACCCCCTTTGGTACGCATGGAGCGAGGGGCAAAGTTCGCGGCCTCCTGCCAGGCAGTGGCTTCGGGTGCTTCCGCGACAGACTCGCCCGACTGGAGGGCACCGAGCGGAAGATCACCCCGCCATGTCGCCCCGACAAGGGCAAGAGAGTCGAGGCGAACCGAATACCAAATCCCGGCTACGTTCGCAGCGAGCCGTGAGCCGTCTGGCGACCAGACCGGGAACTCGTCCACAGCTTGGGAGGGGACAATCAGCGCGGTGCTCGCTCCGAGGCGGGTGAGTTCAGCATCGAGGGATTGAAGAGTGTAGGAGGTGTCAGGCGGTGCATCAGCCTCCTTCTCTTGCGCAAAGGATGGGCTGGCAGCCAAGAGCAGTAGAGGGAGAACGAGTCTGTACATTGGGAGGCTGTATAGCAGAGGGCTGCTCATCCGCCTAGGGCAAGCAGCACGAGGGTGGAACGAGGCAGTGTAAGCGGCGCAGGTTGCACGAGGCAAGACCGTGCAGCCCTTCGTCCGCCTGCAGCGGCGGGTTATAATGCCACGCGGATTACGCGCCCCGGAGCCGCCTCCTGCAACGCTGCGTTGATCGACGCCACCAACGGGAGCAGGTCATCGATGTCGTTGCTCACGGCCGAGAGCACGATCAGACACAGCTCGATCCCCGTCAGGTTCTGCTGATACTCGATCCCCCGGTCTATCGTCAGCAGCACGTCGAACTCCAAGGCCGCCAGCCGGAGCAGTGGGCCGTTCTTGATGCCGCCCCACCCACGCTCGGGCACCGTCAGCGCCTCCGCCTCCAGCGAGCACTTCAGCTTGCGCGGCAGGTTCTCGTCGAGCAGGACCCGGATCACGCCTCAGCCACCAACTCCTGCTCAGCCAACTCGAGCAAGGCTTCGGCCTGCTCCCGGCTGACCGTGGGGAAATCGTCACGGAAGTCCTCGATCCGCTTCCCCTTGCGGAGGTAGACGAGCAGCGTGTCAATAGGCACGCGGGTGCCGGTGAAGACCGGCGTGCCGCCGAGGATTTCGGGATCGGAGTGGTAAACGTCAGTGCGCTTCATCGCTTCGGCTCATATCGTTTCAGGTTGCTCGCCTGACTTCAAACGCCCCTGCTCCCGTTCGGATTCAGCGCGTCGGGAGTGGCCGTATAACAGATGGCCGCTCACCCGCGCAGGGCAAGCAGCACGATGGTCGGACGAAGCTACGGAAACGCAGACGTTCGGACGAGCCGAAAACGCTCGCGCCCTGCGTCGGCGTGCAGCGGCGGGTTATGTGCACGGGCGGTACAGACCGGGCTGATGGTTTACACAATAGTCCAGGCACATGGTTTACACGGACACCCTTCCGTGAGTTGCCATGCCCTTCCAGACTACCGACCCGCCTATGGAGCGCGCCCGCCTCGTCGCCGCTCACCTCGACGGCCTCTACTCTGTCGCCGAACTCGCCGACCGCTTCTCGGTCTCCCGGCCCACCGTTTCTCGGTCTCCCGGCCCACCGTTTCTCGGTCTCCCGGCCCACCGTCTACAAGTGGATCGAGCGATACGCTGAGGGTGGCACCGAGGCGCTCCTCGACCGTAGCCGAGCCCGACATACCCAGCACGCTAAGACCGACCCGGAGGCGGAGCGCCTGCTCATTGAGGCCCGGCGGGCGCACCCCACCTGGGGCGCACGCAAGCTGCTGCCCTACCTCGCCCGGCGGCACGAGGGCGTCCGCTGGCCTGCGCCGTCTACGGCAGCGGCCATCCTCCAGCGCCACGGGCTGACGAAGACGCGCCGCAAGCGCCGGGTGCCGAAGCACCCCGGCTCCGCCCCGCTGGTGACGACGGCCCCCAACGAGGTCTGGACGGCCGACTTCAAAGGCCAGTTCAAGACCCGCGACGGGGTGTACTGCTACCCGCTGACGGTCTGCGACGCCCACTCGCGCTTTGTGCTCGGCTGCACCGGCCTGCCATCGGTCAAGCAGAAGGGCGCGAAGGATCAGTTCGAGCGCCTGTTCCAGAAGTACGGCCTGCCCGAGGCGATCCGTAGCGACAACGGCGTACCGTTCGCCACGCAGGCGCTCTGCGGCCTGAGTCGGCTGAACGTGTGGGGGCTCAAGCTCGGAATCGGGCACGACCGGATCGCACCAGGGCAGCCTCAACAGAACGGACGCCACGAGCGGATGCACAAGACCCTGAAGGCCGAGACGGCACGACCACCCGAGCGTGAGATGGCACGGCAGCAGGTGCGCTTCGACGGCTGGCGCACGGAGTTCAACGACGAGCGCCCGCACGAGGCCCTCAGCTATGAGACTCCCGCTTCACTCTACGTGGCCTCGCCCCGCGCAATGCCCGACGTGCTCCCGAAGCCGGAGTACCCCGGCCACTTCGAGGTGCGCTGGCTCTCGAAGAGCGGCAACATCAAGTGGAAGCGGCAGCAGCTCTTCGTCAGTCAGGCGCTGGCGCACGAGTGGGTCGGGCTCGAGGAAGTCGCCGACGGGGTGTGGAGCTTGTACTTCTACGACCGGCTGTTGGCGCGGCTTGACGAGCGCTCGGGGCTAAGGCTTCGGCCGTGAGGGGTGTAAACGATGTGGTCAGACAAAACTGTAAAGGAACTGACCGGCTCCTACAGGTCAGACTTCGTACAGATCGTGGAGGAGTTGTATGGTGTCCCGTGCGAACTCTCGGGCCTCAGACTTCGATACAGTTCGGTTCCCGTGTACGATGCGGCTCAGGTCAGCGTAGAGATCGCTGATCGGCCCCCGGAATTTCTTGAAGTGATTGCTCCTGTCCAACAGCGCCCGGAGGTCGGCAGGTTGCATCTGATAATCCTCAGGAATGCGGAAACTCCGGTTCTGCTCTCGCGCTTTTCGCTCGTAGTACGACTTGGTGATGCCGTAATTCTGGTGCTCAGGGTCGAAGAAGCCTTCGAGTTGACACAGGTGGCGCAGCGCAATCTCAATCACCGTTCGGCAAAGGACGCAAACGGCGAGGTACTGCTCGAAGGCGTAGCACTGCCGCATCTCCTGCAAGAAGGAGCCGAACTCGGTGGGGGTGTCGTCAGCGCGAGCTACAAGCGCGCCCACTTCCAACATGCCGGAGACGTATTCGTAGTGGCTGTACCACGGGAAGAAGTGCTCCTCCGCAAGCTCGTCCAACTCGTCGAAGGTGTGCTCGTCATCGAAGAGGTCTGAGAGTGGAGTGTCCGAGACTACCTCTTCCAGAGGGAGCTTCTTGCCGAGCACGATCCTCTGGACGGTCGCTCGCACATCCCGCGACGCATCATCGGGCAGGAGCGCAGCCGGTGAATCGAGGAAGTGCTGTTTGATCGAGCGCTTGATCTGACCGTGCTCCTCGACCAGCGCACCGAGCGGCTTGAAGTCCTTCTTGTCGAACGCCAGAGACAGTGCGTCCGGGAACTCCTGCTCAATCTGCCGGAGGCGTTCGATCTGCTCAGCGAAGTCCATCAGTGGGCACGGTGGGAAGGAAGCATAACAGGTTGCGCTTCAGCCGCGCCGGAACGCGACCGTGGAGTGGAAAGCTACGATGAGTGCTAGCACACCGACGGCAAAACCGCACAGCCCGGCGTCGGTCTGCAAGCGCGGGTTATACCGCCGGGCTTGGCAGTTTTTGTATAGCAAGACCTCGTCCTGATACCCAATCAACGTATTCCCCCCATCCCCCCACTTGAAATACAACCTCCACTTGGTCCATTCTCGATAGGTAATTAAGCACGTTCCGATGTTCCGGCTTGTCAGCGAAGCGGATAGACATCCTCGTCACGGACCAAGGAATTCGAGAGGAATCCTGGTGGTAGATAGCAGATAGCTTCACCTCACCAGCAAAGGTGCTGATGTCATCAACAACCATCTTCGCGGCGGTAACAGGATTAGAAAGGTCGCAATTATCGCCTGTCAGCGGGTAATCATTCGCCCGAATTGAAGTCATACTGGAATGCCTCTCAGATATGTCGAGTAGTTCTTGCAGCAGTTCAGGAGCAGGTCGAAAATCATTGCCAGTGGAGATCGTCAAGGCAACCAACCGATCCTTCTCCCTTTGTTGAATGTCCTTCAGTCGTTTGGTTTCGGAGCGCGCCTTCCGAGTCGCTAACGCTTGCAGATAAAAGGCTAACGCTATACTGGCAACTAAAATAGTTAGGAAAAAGAGCATAGATCAGGACGCGAGGCGGTATAACAGACGGCCGCTCACCCACGCAGGGCAAGCAGCACAATGGTTGGACGGGGCAACGTAGACACCGATGCTCGGACGAGCCCAGAACGCTTGCGCCCTGCGTCGGCGTGCAGCGGCGGGTTATACAGAATCATTCTTGGTACCTCTGTTCAGGCTAAATAATATTTGATATTTAAGGCTTCTAAAATAGCGTAGTCTGCTCAACTGACACTTCTGTTTCCGTTGCGCCGTCACCCGAAATAGCCGGGTCAAGCTCATCAAAGCGGAACCGGGAGCTTTCGAGGTACTCTTCCTCAAGCTCGAAGGCGAGGTAACGGCGGCCCATTTCCTGCGCCACCTCGCCGGTCGTGTTGCTCCCGGCGAAGGGATCAAGCACGAGATTACCTTCTTCAGTAGTAAGGCCGATGATGAACTCGGGGAGCGCCTTCGGGAAGCGGGCAGGATGCCGCTTGGCTCCGGTCTCGCGGCACCGCCGCTGATAGCGGTCGTTGCTGGACGTGTTCGACGCCGCTACGACATTGACGGGGACGGGTTCACCGATCTCGTGCTCAAAGGCGTCATCCTCTAGGATGTTTGGCGGAATCGCGCCGCCGTTGTTCTTTCCGAACTTGTCTGAGATGTCGTGTTCGCTCGGGCGGAGCTTCGGCGTGTAGCCGTTCTTCATCAGGTGCTTCTGCGCCTTGCTGTAAGGCTTCAGCACACTCCGGTTCGTCACTTTCCCGTCCTTCTCATCAACGACGGCAGAGGGGCGAAGCCACCAAACGGTGTTGACTGCATCCTTGACACGGATGCGGCGGACGGTCACCCACTCGGCAGGCGTCGGCAGCTTGGCCGGATTGTACCAGTAGAGTTCTTGCGCGAGGAAGAAACCGAACTCCCCGCCTTCCTCGACTGGCTTGCACAGCCGAAGCAGAAACTCGTAATGGTAGAGGCTGCGATACGGTAGCCCTTTGATCCACGTACCGCCTAAGTCAATGACGAGCGAACCGTCGGGTTTAAGGATGCGCTTGAACTGCTCTGCAAAGGGTCTAAACCACTCGACGTACTTCTCAGACGTGACGTTGCCGTAGCCTTTCTGTCGGAGTAGCGCAAACGGCGGCGACGTGCAGATGAGGTCCACGGACTCATCGCCAAGCTGCTTCATCAGTTCCACGCTGTCGCCGAGGTAGGCCGCGCCAGCTTCCGTGGTGTAGTAAGGCTGGGCGTCGCCGAGGGTTGGGAGCGGCATGGGCACCTCTTTAGATTGATTGCGCGATGGAAAGGCTTGACAACGTCAAGCGGGGAGCGCTACGTTAACGGCAATTTATGCGCTCGCGCCAAAGGGTAGGGCATCTACCTTCGGGCCGAGCGCGCTGAACCATACTACGACAACGCCTTGACTAAGTCAAGCAGTTTTTCGCCAGAGGACTTCAAGCCGGACGATTGGGTTTCGCAATCGGAGGCAGCGGACATCCGCGGCGTCTCTCGACAGGCGATCCACCAACTCGTGCAGAAGGGCCGGTTCCGCACCTACGCTGTGGCCGGACGGACGCTCGTGCTACGGGAGGATGTGGTACAGTACGAACCGGACAAGGGAGGGCGTCCGCCCACCTCGGACGAGACCGAACAAGGGGCATAGCGTGGCATCTGCAAAGAAGGAGAGCCAAATCCCCGTCGGCACGGGCTTCAGCCCCGATCTCGTGAGCCTGCCAGACTACGTTCGCGCCGCCGTTCGGCACAGCGGGGATTTGGACGCGCTGGAAGAAGCGCTCAACACACCGCCCGTCTGGATCGGCAAGAAGCTGAGGACGACGCGGCGCACCCGCCGCCACCCGATGGAAGCGGGGGCGCAGTACGGACTGCTCACGCCGGGGAGCTACGAAGCAACCGACCTCACGCGAAAGCTCGCCCGGCTGAGCGAGGACGATTTGTACCAAGCGTTTGCGCGGCACATCGTTCTGAACGTCGGTGGTCTCCGTGTCGTGGAGGGAGCGCAGGAGATGCATCTTGACGGGCGGAAGGTCACCGGCGACTCGCTCGCGCAGTACCTCTCGGATCAGGGCTTCCGGGTCAGCGTCCACAACACCGCGATCAACACGATGCGGATGTGGCTGGCGAAAGCAAAGCTGTTCCCCGAAAGCGGGCGTGGGGCAGGAGCATGGCGACCGGACCCGGCGGTAAAGGAGCAACTTGTGGGGATGGACGACGATGCTATCGCGGCGCTGGCAGCATTGACGCCCGAACAGGTCGCGTTTGCTAAAACGCTCGCTCGCCTCGACCCGGACGACTGGACACCGGCGGCAGAGGTACGGGACCTTGCCGAAGCCGCTGAGGGCGTGCGGATTGGTCGCGGCTCGTTGCCGAACGAAGTGCTCCGTCCATTGGAGGCAGCGGGGCTGATCGAGTACCGAACGGGCGGCACCAGCAGCGGGAAGACTTCGGAGTTGAGAACGACGGAGGCGTTTCGGGCCGAGGTGCTGGAGCCGTTTCTGGAGCGGACGCTGAAAGACCTCGACCCGGCACTGACGGCCTACTACCGCACCCGGCCCGCCGACATTTACACTGCTCTCGGCTCGAAGGACAAGCACGAAAAGGGGCAGGCGCTTGAAGCGTTCGCCGTGATGGTGATGCGTCTGCTCGGACTCCGGTTCGTCGGCTGGCGGCGGCGGGCCGAGGAAACCGGATACAGCGAAGTGGACGTGCTGATGGCCGGGCTGTTTGGGGCGGTGCCTACGACGTGGCAGGTGCAGTGCAAAAACACGCCGTCGGGACAGGTCCGCTTGGAGGATGTAGCGAAGGAAGTCGGGCTGATCCCGCTTATGCGGGCAACGCACATCCTCGTGCTGGCAAACGCGCCGTTCACCCGCGATGCCCGGCGCTACGCCGACGCGATCATGCAGAACTCGTCGGTTACGGTTTTTCTGCTGGACCGGACGGACTTCGAAGCAATTCGGGAGAGTCCCGCTAACCTGGGTCGCATTCTTCAGGCACAGGCCGAGCGCATCCGCGATCTCAAGATGGCAACGCCGGTATGGCGAGAAGGCGATGCACGCGGGGGACCGGATCAACCCTCGCTCGGTCTACCGCTGGGCTGATTCTGTATAACAGAGGGCCGCTCACCCGCAGAGGGCCGCGCGGCGGTGGGACGAGGCAACGTAGACGCCGAGGTTCGGACGAGGCAAGACCGTGCAGCCCTTCGTCGGCGTGCAGCGGCGGGTTAGGCAGAATGCGGGCAGTGGAGTTAGTTCAGAGTTGCCCTCAGCGAAGGGAAGAAGGCTGAAACCGGATTGTCTACAGAGTCCGGATCGTCAAGAGCTTTCCGGACCTGGCTGGCGATCTCAGACTTGTACACCTCAAGCCTTGGCACCAGTGCAAAGATGCTCGAGGTATCAATCTGAATCGTCCTCACTTGATTGAGGTCGAACGGAATGTGGTCTGCTGCCCGCATGATCTGGACAGTCGGCAGACGACAGGCGTGCCTCAAGGCCAACTCGTAGAATACGTTGGGGTTATGATAAGACAGATCTGCGATGACTAACTTTGACTTGAGGATGTACTCGATGATCTGGGCCGTGATGATACCAGGCTCCGCGATATAGTCCGCACGCACCAGCTTCAGTCCAAACGGCTCCAAGGCGGGCTCGATAATAGAGCCCATGAAGAGATCTGAGTGCTGACGCTGCTCCGATTCCTCATCACCTATCGGCGTGATGTAGAAACAAATATGATCGAAGTCAGCGCTTGAACTGGCGGGTTTGGCGCGACCTGTCGCAACTACTCCGTCAGGGGCCGGGCGTCCACCCCGGCTTGGGGCACGAACGGCGCGCTCCAGTCCTTCAAGGGCGTGGTCGAACGTCAAGAGGCGTTCAGCACCTGAAAGAGTTCTGAGAAGGCCCAGATACCGAGCGTTGACGATGAATATGTCAACGCACTCGTTCGATCTCTGCTCTGACATACCGGTCTCACGTAACGCGTCGCGCAAAAGAGAACTCGACGGCATTCGTGAGCCTGCAAATGTCTCATAAAGCAACTTGAACGGCTCGACACCCATTATCCCAAGCTCAATCCGAGCCTTAGTCCGCTCGTGCTCGGACACGTCGTCGCTGGTCGCCTTGTCACCTTCGGGAGTCAACTGAAGATGCTCCGCTTTATGACTCCCCTTCACAAGACCGTACTTGCTCGCGTTCGTGAGAAGCTGCCGACTCTGACTACTCTCAGGAGACTTGCCGAACTCATCGAACAAGGTGAGACGACGGACCTGGTTGCTTCCTGCAGTCTCTTGGATGAACTGCGCAAAGCTCACGACCTCCTCAAAGGAGGCATTAGGGTAGGGTAGCGGCGTTCGCTGTCTGGGCTTCTTTGCGGCAGGCTTCTTCTTATCAGCAGGCTTCTTCTTCCGTGTCGTCTTCTTCCCAGCATTGGCCTTTGGCTTCCGGCTGGCGGGTTTCTTAGCCGTAGCCTTTTGAGCCGACTCCGCCTTCTTCGCTGGCTCCGCTGCCTCAGTTGACTGTTCGCCCTCCGACATGGGCTCGGCGTCAGAGGACTTCGACTCTGATTCCCCGAAGAGGTTGGTGCCATTCGCTCCTACTTCCATTGGACTAACCGGTCTGTTTCAAGAGCCTGAACAAGTTCGCGTAGAAGATACTCGGTCGGGGCATTCTGCCTAACAGAGGGCCGCTCACCCGCAGAGGGCCGCGACCAGGATGGACTCGAAGATATGACGGCGTGGGCGCTCGACCGCAGGCAAGACGACCGAGGCCCTATGTCGGCGTGCAGCGGCGGGTTAGCACGCAGGCGTTGAGGGCACACCGTTGGAACTGCGAAGCTTACCCCCCTCCTACCTACGACGCGGGTCCGCCCGCCTCGGTGAGACTCTGGACACGGCTGCGTAGCGGCGGTGACCGCACTCGCTCTGGATTGGGTGCCCGGCTGTGGGGGCCGAGCAGACGGAGGAACTGCGACGCCGAGCTCGCACGGCTGGCAGAACCTCCCGCGACGCTGGTAGGCACCCACGAGCACACGCTCACCCGAGGCCGCCTCTGCCGGGCCGTGGAGGCGAGCACGGGCCACTCGGTCCACAAGAACACCGAGGCTGGCAAGGGCGCGAGTGGTTCCGCCTTGCAAGGAAACGGACTCCGCCCCACGACGAGGGCCTGCGTGCTAACAGAGGGCCGCTCACCCGCGCAGGGCAAACAGCACAATGGTCGAACGAAGCTACGGAAGCGCAGGCGTTCGGACGAGCCGAGAACGCTCACGCCCTGCGTCGGCGTGCAGCGGCGGGTTAGCCGGACCCGTGGGGCACGGCAGTTGGGGACAGCATCTCTTGAACCTCCTCAATCGTGTACGGTGGAGACTTCCGGTGGATTACGGCGTGGCAGTTCGGACAGACTGGACGGAGGTCGTCTACCGGATCTACCTCGTACCGCTCGCCCAACTCTGACACCGGGCGGAGGTGATGGACGTGGATGAAGCCCTCGGTGGCGGCACCGTAGGCACGGGCGAAGTCGAACCCGCAGACGATGCACGCAACGCCGTAGTAGGCAAGGCACCGCCGCCGTGCCTCCGGGTTGCGCTCGTACACGTTGAGGCTGACGGCGCGCGGGGTGCCCTCGTACAGCGGGCGCGGCTCAGCGCTCCGGTTAGAATCCGGCGGGGAGGCCGAGCCGATGACGGAACCCCACTCCCGTTCCAGCGCTTCCGCAACGTGAGGCGGGATCGAGGTACCCGACGCCTGGGTGTTCCAGTAGACGTCAGCGAACTCGGGCGCGTCCAGCCGCTCGCGCGGGAGGATCGGATCAGTCTCGGGATCTTGCAGCGCGTCGAACTCCACTTCGACGAACCAGCCTGGCGTGTCGCGCTCCGGGTCCCAATGATCGTCTTGGTACGACGGCGTTGTGACGGAGCCGCTGGCGATGATCCCGCGTGGTTCGAGACCCTGGCGGAGCAAGAAAACGCGGTCGCCCTGCTCGATCCGTTTCGTGTTTCCGCAACTCCAACGACGGACCAATCGCCCGCGCTCGGCAACCTCGTTTGCGTCGGCGGCGAGGCCGTCCCACTTCCACCGCTTCGGGTTCCACGTCAGGAGATACGTCGCCATAGCACAGCGATTCGGAGGGTACGGCTAACAGTTGACCGCTCAGCCGCGTGGGGCAAACAGCACGGAAGTTGAACGAAGCGAAGGTAGCGCCGACGCCAGAACGAGCCGAGAACGCTCACGCCTCACGTCGGCCTGCAGCGGTGGGTTATGTGGCGTACAGTAGATGTCCACTCATTCTAATGTCCGAACCGATACGAACCTAGGTCGATCAGGTCTAACTCCTCGATTCGAATCGCCATCGCCTCGTAGGAGACGCCGAAGAGTTCAGCAATTGGCTTCACGGGGTTCCCGGCGAACATTCCAGCCTTTGCCAAGCGAAGAGAGAGTGGCCGCATATCGGGACTTGTAGCTAGCAGAGGTCCCAAATCTTTAATCCCGAGGGAGAATGCCGAGTCGTTGGATACGATAAACCGATCAGATCCGAAGATCGCTCGGAATGCCTCTCTCATCACGGACTCGGGCATCAAGAAGTATGCGGCGAACTTGTCGGCTTCATACTCCACTTGTGGGCGGTGGCCCCGAATCAGCGAGCCATCAAGGCCACGATCTCTGAACTGTTTGTCTGCTTTGTGGAGAATCGCATGACCAAGCTCATGCGCCGCCGTGAAAGCCTGGACCACTGGTACGAACTGCTCTGATACGGCAGCGTATCGCTTCGGTTTGTCGATGAACCCAGCCACCTCGGTTACGTCGCCACCATCGATGATCTGTCCCAAGAATGGAGCGCGCTCAAAAGTGTAGCCGAAAGCATGAAATGCGGAGGGCGGATCAAGAACATCGATGACGCCTCTGTCGGTACCGTCTGTCCATATGTCTGACCTATTTCTCCAAAGGTCGTTCTGGACGTTTTTAGCGATGGAGTGAACGACCACCCCCAGAGGGGGTGGCTTCTGTATTCCTCACGGCGACCCCTGAAAGGGGATCGCGCGCTCACGAGAACAGATCGTAGTTGGCCTGCTGCCGCTCCTGTTTCTTCTCCTCCTGCTCCTGATACTGAACGTAGCGCCGGATCAGATCCTCGTTCAAACCCACCGTGTTCACAAAGTACCCTCGCGACCAGAAATGATTGCCCCAATACGGCTTCTTCCGCAGACGGGGGTAGCTCTTGAACAGCTTGATCGCCAGCTTCCCCTTCAGAAAGCCCATGAACTGCGAGACCGCCAGCTTCGGTGGGATCGAGCAGAGCAGGTGGATGTGGTCGGGCTGCACGCTTAGCTCCATCACCTCGACCTGCTTCCACGCACACAGCACCCGGATGTCGTGCTCGACGGCCTCTTTGATAGCCCCTTCGAGCACACGGTAGCGGTACTTCGGCGTCCAGACGATGTGGTAGTTGCACTGGTAGACCGTGTGCGTGAGCTTTCGATACTTCGCGTTGCGCTCTGCCATGCTGCCAGTTTACGGCATAGCCGAACACACATCACCACCGTCAAAGACGGTGGGTTGCTACGCTAAACTCAATCTCCGAGTCAGTATACTTCGAGTCGATTAGACTCTTGTCTCGAATGAGGTTGATGTCCAATCCGAAGCCGTCATTCGAAGCTTGTGCGCCAGACCTCAACTCCAAGACTCTGGTTTGCAGTTCAGTGCCGATGAGGCGAGCGCGTTCCTCCAACTTTTCCGCGCGAGCTAGCAACTCCACGATCTCGCTCTCCCCGTTGAAGCTCTTGAGGTTGAGGTACACGATCGAAATAGCGCCGGTCGCTCCAGACAGGGCGGAGTCGATAGCCACCTCCGAGTCGCCTCGGGCAGCCTTAAACCCAATGTCGAATACGGTGACGGCGTGTTCGGCGAGCGCCAAACAGCTCTCAGCTATTTCAAGAGGAATTTCACTGGCAACATGCAACTCATCCAAAGCCTGCTTCCCATACCTCCATCTCTGGGCGGGATCGGTCTCGGCGTTTCTTGCAAGTCGCGCCTTGATGACCTTGTCAAACTGAACTGAGTCCTCGTCGAACGCTTCCCACAGCTTGGGCTCGATGTCATTGGTGATGGACTCCTCGATACTGTTAAGCTCGGCTACGGCTTCTTCATGTTCATGGCCGCCACGTCGCTTCGAAAGATCGATGACGGTTTTCGTCAGAGCGCACGAGATCAGGCCGAGCAGCGCGGCTGCGCTACCCGAACCGGGCTTGTGCCCGCCAGCGCCGAACTTCCTCAGAAGCTCGTCTAGGGGAAGCTTTGCTAGATCGACTGCCATGCCTCTCTGATCTGTGAACCTCGGGAGCTAACGCACGCATCCGTAGCAGGTTGCCTTGTGCTCCCGCTAGCCACATAACAGACGGCCGCTCAACCGCGAAGGGCAAACGGCATGATGGTGAATCAGAGCGCAGGATACGCCGACGGTCGGACAACGCGAAAACGCTGACGCCCTTCGTCGGCTTGCAGCGGCGGGTTATGTGCACGGCTTGTAGCGCGCGGTGATTACGATCTCCTGATCGAAGCGAAAACGACCGATCCCTCGGCTCCGCATCCTCATCCGCATCTCGGAGGTCAAGGGAATACCGTTTACTTGCTCGAACGTGATCTCGGACTCCACCGGCTCCATCAGGAAGCCCGCTAGTCCCGACAGCTCCGGCGAATGCACGATGACACTCTTCAACTCGGCTGGGTCCTTCTGAAACGTGAAGTCGGCCCCTGGCACCTCAGCCTCAGCCTCCGAGGGTTTCAGGCGCACCGCGCGGACCCGTAGCTCGTTCGACTGGTGGCTAGGAAGCTCGTGGCGCTTGAACTCGTCGCCGCTCAACATGGGGAGGAGGTCTTCTTCCTCCGCGTTGGCTTCGGGATCGTCCAGCCGCTGCTCTCCTTTCTCGACCGAGGACGCAGGACCGAAAGCGCCGTGCTTGATCTGCTTGGATTCGCTGACGGCACATACGCCCCGGACGGCTTCCTGACGACGCTCGAACTGAGCGACGACTTCGGCGATGATCTGGCGGGCGCCGCCGCTCAGCAGGGTGTCAGTTTGGCTCATAGGTGAGTGCACATAACCAGTGATTGAGCGGAAGCGCGCGGCATAGCGTGTGTCGGCGAAAGCCGAACCGTTCGGCATAGCATAACGCGATCTGCAAAAAGACGCAAGACTACTGCCTTTCCTCCGTGCTATGCCGACTCAGGCCCGCGCTATGCCGAAACAAGGTCGCCCTCGCTATTCGTTCCACCCGGAGCGTGGCTGCGGGTCGCGGCGCTCGCCGTAGGGGTGAGTCGCGGTCTGCGTCTCCTCGCCCTGCTCCTCCTTGCCGGCACCCTCGTCGGTGGAGGGCGTCGCGGCCTCGCGTACGACCTTCTCGGTCTCGACGACCCGCACGGCGTCCTCGTCCGGGCGGATGTGTGCGCCATAGCGCTGCGCCCAGATTTGCGTAAACTCGGCCCCGACGAGCAGGATCAGAGCCGTGTAGTAGATCCACACGAGGATCACGACGATGGAGCCGGCAGCCCCGAACGCCTCGCCGGGGTCCGAGCGCCCGAGGTAGAACCCGATCAGAAACTTCCCGAGCACGAACAGCAGCGCCGTCACGAGACCGCCCACCCACACGTCGCGCCACGTGATCTGCGCGTCGGGCAGCACCTTGAAGATCGCGGCGAAGAGGAACGTGAACAAAGCGAGGCTGACGGCGATTTCGCCGACCCACGCGAACGCCGCCCCGACCGGCCCGAGCGAGGCCTCGATCTGACCGAACAGCCCCGAGAGCAGCGCGCTCGCCGCGAGCGAGACGATGAGGAAGAACGCGATCGTGAGCACCATCCCGAACGAGAGCACGCGCTTCGTGAGGAAGTTGACGACCCCGCTCCCGGATTCGTCGGGCCTGACCTCCCAGGCGCGGTTGAGCGACTGCTGAAGCTGGACGAACGCCCCCGTCGCGCCGAAGAGCAGCGCGAGCAGCCCGAACAGTTTGCCCACCAGCGATCCCCCGCCGAGGTCGCCCGCGTTCTCGATCATCGTCCGAATCTCCTCTGCGCCCCGCTCGCCGAGGAGGCCGCCGACCTGCCCCGTGATCTGCTCCTGCACGGTCTCCGCCCCGAAGACCGCGCCGGCTACGCCGACGAGGATGGCGAGCAGCGGCGGGAGCGAGAGCAGCGTGTAGTAGGCAATGGCCGCGCTCATGCTGGTGCAGTTGTCGTCGGCGACCTCTTGGCCGGTCTGTTTGACGAGGGCGAGGGCGTTGGAGAACGAAATCATGGCGGGGGAGGCGAAGGGGAGGGAACGTGGACGCTCCGAACTCTTTTCTACAGACGTGAATCTAAGCACCCCTACCGACGCGCTTCCGTTCCGCCGATGCCCCGCCTCTCCGACGACGGCACGACCGTTACCCTCGACCTCCACGGCGCGCACGTGGACGACGCGCTCGACCTCGCCTGCCGCACGGCGGCGCTCGCCGCCCGGCGCGGGCGCTCGGCGCTCCGCCTTATCCACGGCACCTCGACCTCCGACCCGTGCGCGCGCAACCGCACCATCAAGCACGCCCTCTACGACCTCCTCGACGACGGCGACCTGCCCGAAGCACAAAGCGCCGTCCGGCTCGGAGGCGAGACGCTCGTTAGCCTTCCGCTCGGCGCACGCCCCGATGCCACCCCGATCCGCCTTTCCGATGTCTCCTGAGGACGGTGGACAGTCAACTCCGGCACGAGGGCACGCTGCGCCACGGTCTCGGTAGCTTTGCAGGTTTCCTCCCCCTCCTCCCATGCGTCCACGCATCGGCATCACGACCTCGCTCAACGACGGCGAGCAGCGGCTCGACCGGCGCTACGTGCTCGCAGTGGAGCGCGCGGGCGGCCTGCCGCTCATCGTCCCGATGCTGGAGACGGACGCGGCGGCGGCGGCCTTCGCCGCGCTGCTCGGCGGCCTCGTGGTGACCGGCGGCCCGGCGATCACCCGGGGCCTGCTCGGCGAACTTCCGCCGGAGATTGAAGAAACAGCGGAGGCCCGTCTCGCGTCTGATACGCGGCTTCTTTCCTCGTTCCTCGCGGCTCGACGTCCCGTGCTCGGCATCTGCTACGGTATGCAACTCGGCAACGCCCTCGCGGGCGGGACGCTCTATGCCGACGTGCAGGCACAGCTCGGCGGCGCGGCGGTCCACAGCCAAGAGCGCGGCGCGACGGAGCACTCCGTCCGCGTCGAGCCCGGCACGTACCTGAGCCGGCTCCTCCCCGAACACGTTGCCGTCAACACCCGCCACCTGCAGGCGGTGGAGCGGCCCGGCGCGGGCCTCCGCGTGGCAGCCCGCGCGCCGGACGGCGTCGTCGAGGCCGTCGAGAGCGAAGACGGGCGGTTCGTCGGCGTGCAGTGGCACCCGGAGCGGATGGACGCTGCGATGGAGCCGCTCTTCCGTGATCTCGTTGAGAGGGCGGCGCGGGCTTCACCGGTGTGATTTTTGATGCCCTAGCGCCCGACTGTCCTGCCTTCGCTCGTTGTACTTTTCGTCTCCCTTTTCCAGCACGGCTTTCTCCCCATGGCTGACCTCCCTTCCGAACCGCCCCGCCCCGAACGCCGGTCGCTCGCCGAGTACCTCACCGACCCGAGCGCCCGCCGCATCGAGTGGCTCGCGCTGCTGTTCATCGTCGCTTTCGGCGTGTTCGCTCTCGTGATCACGCGGGCCGACCTCGTCGCGCAGGGCGTCCCCCCGGAGACGGCCGCTGAGGCCGAGACCGAGCCGGAGCCGGCCCAGCCGGAGGCTCCGCGCGGGCCGTACACGTTCGCCGCGCTCGACATCCACCCGGACCGGACCTACGCGGCGTACCTCTCGGACGCCTTCATGCAGTCGGCGGACGCCGACTCGGCCGCCTCGGACGTGACGCTCGATGACTTCCGCGCGCAGCTCGACATCTACGAGAAGCGGCAGGGCGTCGACGACAACTTCTCGATCCGCGTGCTCGACAACCGGACGGCGAAGACGCTTGAGGTGTTTACGCTCCGCGCCCAGCGCGAGCGCTACCAGGAGACGGGCGAGGCCAACTGGGACCACGTGGACCAGGACCGCCGCGGTGCCACCAACCAACTCATCCGCAAGTGGATCGCCCGCGGCGTCCCGAAGCCTGCCGTCTCGATCCGCTGGGGCCGTGCCAACCAGGTGGCCGAAGCGCGTGAGCGCGACCTCCCGACGATCGAGTATGAGGTCCGCTTCGCCCGCCAGCTCGGGCTGAGCCTGCTCGCCACCGAGATCGGGACGGTCGAGACGTTCAACCAGGATTGGATGGTCTCGCCGGCTGGGGCGAAGGGGCGGTACCAGATGATGCCGGACATCCTCGACCTGTTCGACGTGAACACGTACGCGCTCCCGGCGCAGTCGGGGGCGGTACAGGTGCGCGAGGAGCTGCACCCGCTGCTCTCGCTCCAGGGGTCGTTCCTCCTCGTGCGCGGCTACGCGAACTCGGTCGGCCACGAGATTCCCGGCATCTCGGCCTACCACACGGGGCCGGGCAACATCTTCCACCTCTACCAGACCTTCCTCCGTGCCAACGCCGCGGACGAGAACCTGGGGAGCAAGACCGTCACCGACGCCTACATGTGGGGCGTGACCGACGGGTTCGAGCGCGTCCGCAAGCAGTCGTCCTTCGGGCCGCACTCGCGGGCCTACGTGCTCCAGGCCTACGGCTCGCTCCGCGCGGTCGAGGACAAGGAGATCGACCCGGACGAGACGCTGCGCACCGAGCAGGTGGCCCTCAAGCCCGGCACGTCGGTCTCGCTCAGCGCGCTCCTGAACGCCCTCGAGCCGCACGACGCCCGCCTCGACTGGGGGCCGGACAACGACCACGCGAACCTCTACAGCCGCTTCTGCGCGCTCAACCCTCACATGAAGCTCGCGGTCTCGGGCAGCGACGAGCGGGTGGGCGTGCCCGCCGCGGGCGACGTCACGCTTACGCGGTCCGTGGACGGCAAGCGCGTCCGCTTCTTCCTCCCCTACGGGGCCTCCGAGGTCCTCGCGCAGATCGGCACCGACCTCCTCGACCCTGGTGCCCTCGTCCGCTTCGACGAGGACGCCTTTGCGGACCCGGCCAAGACCGGCGAGCAGACGCAGTACGACCGCGCCTACGACCGGCTCATCCAAGACATCGGGCGTTTCGGGTTCAACAACGCCAACAAGCGCCGCCTCGACGCGCTCTACACCAAGTTCCAGGAGCTCGCCGAGGAGCAGCCGACGCCGTACCGCATCGCGCAGTTGAAGATCATCACGATCCACCGGCGGACGTGGGGCACGGCGGCGTTCCGCGAGCTTGCCGGGACCGTGCAGAACGTCCTCGCCTCGCGGGCGGCCCCCGCCTCGGCCACGAGCGGGACGGCGTCGTAGGGTCCGGACAGGCCTCAACCTCTCCCTGGACGGGGAGTCCCCGGACGGAGAGAAGGGCGACAGCACACGAGCAACCCGCCTCGACCCTAGGCTCTGTCACGTAGGGCGGTCCGTCGGCGAGCGAGAGACCCTGGAGGGACCCGGCCAGGCGTCCGACGAGCCAGATGCCGTAGCATCGGGCGAGGAGGACAACGCCGCAGGGCGCTTCAGGGGCCCCGCCGAGCCAGGAGCCGGATTAACGGGACGGGGCCTAGAGCCGGGAGGCCCTGCGCCCCGAGACCACCGCGACGGCCCCGGCGGTGATCACGCTCATCACCGCAAGCTCGCCGCCGTCCTCCACGACGAGCAGGAAGAAGCTCAGCCCCCACACCGTCTGGAGCGCTTGGTGCAGCAGATCCACGCCTACGCCCAGCCCGGCGAGCACCACCACTGCCCCCGCCGTGTAACGCGCGACCCTCCGAGCGGCCTCGTCACTGCGGCGGTACGTCGCCACCCCGAGGCCGAGCGCTACCGCTCCCACCCCGCCGGCGAACAGCACCTCACCGACGTCTCGGGCACGCAGAGGGGGAAGAGCCCCCAGCCCCCATGCAGCCGCGAGGTACTCCCCGGCCAACTCGTGGAGGGTTAGGGAGTCGTCGAGCAGAAAGAAGCAGAAGAGGGCACTCAGGACGAGGTAGACCGGCTGCCGGGTCTTCCACAGCAGGAGGGCGAAGCAGAACCCTATGGCGAACTCCTTGACGTACTGGAACACCTCGGAGTACCCCTGGTCGTGAGCGAGGGAGAACGCAGGGTTTTCCAGCCACCCCACCTTCAGCCCGAAGGAGAGCCCGACGAAGAGCACATCGGCGGCGAGCAGGGGAACCAGGAGGAGGAGCGGATCAACGCCCCACGTTCGGCGCTGGAGAAGGGGATGCGCGCCCAGGTGCGACGCGCCAGAGAGGGGTCTCACGGAGGGGAAGGGATGGGTTGGAAGACAGAAGTGCCAGCCCCCACCTCGCCGAATCTATACGAGGTCGGTGCGCCGAGCCGGACGGACGGGTCGAAAGATGACCCAGGGGGCCTCGGGCCGAACGGGCCGGGCCGGTCCGGTCTTCGGCCTCGCCCTACGCCAACTTGGGCTTGACGAAGCTCAGCCAGCCGCTCTCCTCCTTGTAGCCCTCGACGACCTCGGCGAGCTTGCTCTGGCGGACGGTGCTCATGATGCCCTCGACGTCTTGCTTGAGCGTCGTGAGAGCGTTCGAGACCAGGTCGCCGCGGAAGCCGCGCGTGCCGAGCTCGATCGTGAGGTCCATCGAGACGACGCGGCTGAGGGCCTGGCCGAGCTCGACGAGCTTGCGCTGCGGAAGCTGCGCGTCGAGCTCGAAGTCGAGCGCGTCGCGGAGGTACTCGGCGGCGCGGGCCGTGAGGTCGTCCTGCTTGAGGTACTGGTAGAGGTTGGTCTCCTTGATGCGGCGCATCCCCTTCATCACGGCCTCGGTGACCTGCTGGTAGAGGATGTCGTTGGAGCCTTCGAAGATCTGGAACGGGCGGCTGTCGACGAAGCTGCGCCCGGCGATGTGGTCGAGGCGGTAGCCCTTGGCACCGGTGAGCTGGAGGAGCGAGTTGGCCGCGCTCTGCATCATGTCCGAGCAGATCGACTTGATGGCGTTGGCCTGCACCGCGTCCTTCGAGAGGTCGCGGTCGATGCCGGCGTTTTCGCTCGCGTAGAGGCACATCGCCGAGGCGGTGGTATACTGCGCCTGCATCCGGGCGATGCGCGCGCGGACCTGGTCGTAGTCGAAGAGCGGGCGGTTGCTGACGAGGCGCTCCTTGCAGTGGCCGAGGGCCTCGTCGAGCATCCGCTTGATGAAGCCCATGCCCATGCCGGGGAACTGGGTCCGGCTGCGGTGCAGCGTGTCGAGCATCATCTTGATGCCGGTCGTCGTCGGGACGAGGCGGTGCGATTGGGGGACTCGGGCGTCGATGCGGTTGCGCCCGTAGCGGATCATGTAGAGGCCGAGGTTCTCGTAGAACTCCTCGACCGTGATGCCCTGCTCAGGGACGTTCTCGTCGCAGAGGAAAAAGTCGATGTCGCGGCTGAGCTCGCCGGTCTCGTCGCGGCGGCGGGCGGTGACGAGCCAGAAGTCCGCCCAGCCGGTGAGGCCGCCCCAGTGCTTGGTCCCGCAGAGGTGGTAGCCGTCGGCGGTCTCGGTGTAGGCCGTCTTCATGTTGAGCGCGTCCGAGCCGTAATCCGGCTCGGTGATCATCAGCCCGCCGAGGGCCTTGTCGCGCAGGAAGCGCTGGAAGACGTAGGCCTTCGCCTCGTCGTCGCCGTACTTGGCGAGCGGCTGCAGGAACAGCGCCCCGTTGATCCCGACCGTGAGCCCGAGGCCGAGCGACTCGTAGGAGGTGGCTTCGAGGATGCTCTGGCCCTCGCGGACCTCGCCGCCGCGCCCGCCGTATTCGCTCGGGATGAAGACCGAGAGCGGGTCGCAGGCGAAGATCTCGCGCATGACGAACGCGGGCAGGCCCCGCTCGAGCGCGAGGGCGTCTGCGTCGGCGCGGTGGCGGAACATGCGCTGCAGCGCGTCCCGGTAGCGCTCCAGAAAGTCCGGGAGCGGCAGCGTGGCGGAAACCTCGTGGAGCATCGTGGGAGCTTCCATGCGGGTATCGGATCGTGGGGTGGCGAAAAGGTACGGCGCAAGCAGCGTTCCGTCCATCAGACACAAGCCTCCATCGGGCACAGCCTGGCCGAAGAAACCAACCTTCCAACCTATGGCTGAAAAATGCGTGAGGCCATAACTCGCTCTTCACACAGTATGCACCCGCACCTAGTTAACGCTGTTCCGATGCCACGCAGTATCAGCCCCCGGGCTTCCCCCACCGACGCCTTCTCTCCGCTGCAAAACCGGCTCTCGGTGCGCCGACCGTCAGCCCAAGCGACTCGTAGCCGGTCGCCTCCAGGACACTCTGGCCCTCTTTCACGTGCCCGCCGCGCCTGCCGTATTCGCTCGGGATGAAGACCGAGAGCGGGTCGTACGCGAAGACCTCGCGCATCACGAAGGCCGGCACGCCGCGCTGGAGCGCCAGGCGGTCGGCGCGGCGGAGGTCTGGACCGTATTGGGGAGCGGAAGGGTGGTGTTCATAGAGGGGCGTGTGTGAGAGGGGGGCCGAGAAAATACGAAGGAAGCGCTCGCCGTCCGATCAGGACACGGGCGGACCGCACCGCCTCACACGCTCGGGGTGCGCTGCCGGCTTGGCGCTGTTTCCGGCTCGCTCTGCTGCAGAGCAGGCTCCAGCCTAGCCCGATCGGGCTAGGCTGTCACGTAGGTCGGTCCGTCGGCGAGCGAGAGACCCTGGAGGGACCCGGCCAGGCGTCCGACGAGCCAGATGCCGTAGCATCGGGCGAGGAGGACAACGCCGCAGGGCCCTTCCGGGGCCTCGCCGAGCCAGGACCCGGATTAACGTGACGGGGCCTAGGGCTCGGCCCCACCGCCGCCGCCCGGGAGGCCCGGAGCGAGGCCGGGGTGGTTCTGCCATCACCCCCCAGGGGAATCTCTGATTTTCCCCCGTCCTACTGGAAGCGGCGAACTCTAAACCCCATTAGATCGTTGTAAGAAACATGCTGACACACATACCGGAGCGCTTTGCCCTCTTCGGCGAGCGCCTCTAGCAGCGGAGCCGTCAGCACCCTCTCTGGACGCCGCTCGGCTCCCCTGCCGGGCTCCGTCTTGCCTCCGCCGCCCCTCATCTCACTTCACTTCAGGAGAACACCATGAACCGCAACTACGACCGCGACTACGACCGTCGCTACGACTCGAACTACCGTCGGAACCGAGGCTACGACCGCGACGACCGGGGCTTCTTCGACCGCACCTCGGACGAGGTTCAGTCCTGGTTCGGCGATGACGACGCGCAGCGCCGTCGCCGCCGCGACGAGCGCTACGACCGCGACGACGACCGGAGCTACAGCCGCAACTACGACCGTGACAACGACCGCAACTACGGTGACCGCAACTACGGTGACCGCGACTACGGTGACCGCGACTACGGCGACCGTAACTACGGCCGCCGCTATGGTCGCGACTACGACTCGGACCGGGACTACGACCGCGGCCGCGATTACGACCGCCGCTCGTCCTACGACCGCGACGACATGGACGGCTACGAGCGCGAGGACGGCCGCGTCCGCTGGGACTACCAGGGCCGGGGTCCGGCGCGCAACTACGGCTCGCAGGATTACGATCGGGACTACGACCGCGACCGCGATTACGACCGGAGCTCCAACCGCCGGTACAGCCGCAGCTACGACCGCGGCAACGACCGCGGCAACGACCGCGGCAACGACCGCGGCAACGACCGCGACTACGGCGACCGCGACTACGGCCGCCGCTCCCGCCGCTACGACTACAGCTAGTCCGACTCCAGCTAGCCCCCATCCCTCGGCAGCCCACGCGGCTCCGGGGGTCTTCTCTCTACACCCTTTCACCTCTCCCTCATTATGAACCGCTCTTATAACCGCGATTCCGATCGCGACTACGACACGGACTACGGCATGGGCAGCCGCCGAGACCGCGACTTCGACGACCGCGACTACCAAGACCGCGACTACGGACGGTCCCGCGATGTCGGCCGAGCACGCTACGGCCGTGACTTCGACGGCGACTACGGCGACCGCCGGGGCCGCGACCAGGACTTCGGCCGAGGCTACGGCGGACGCCGCGACTATCAGGACCGCGACTCCGGCATGAGCCGCGACTATGACGACCGGGGCTACGGCCGCCGCTCCCAAAACCGCAACATGAACCGCGATTACGGCAGCGACTCCGGCCGTGACCGCGACTACGGCCGGGGCCAAAGCTCCGACTACGGCCGGGGCCGCGACTACGACCGAGGCTCCAGCCGAAACATGGACTACGACCGTGACTACGGCGACCGCAACTACAGTGACCGCGACTACGGCAACCAGGGTTCCGGGCGTCGCGGCATGGAGTACGGCCGCGGCTCCTACGGGAATCAGTCTTACGGAAACCAGGGCGGCTACGGGCGCAGCTACGGCCAGAACCGGGCCTACGGCCAGGGCCAGGACATGGGGACGACCTACACCTACACCGAGTACTGGCTCATCCCCGGCCCCTTCACCGGCCAGGGCCCCGAGGGCTACCAGCGCTCCAACGACAGCCTCACCGAGGATGTCAACAACCGCCTCACCCAGCACGGTGAGTTGGACGCTACCAACATCCAGGTCAGCGCCGACGGCGGCGAGGTGACGCTCGCGGGCACGGTGAACAGCCGGCGCGCCAAGCGCATGGCCGAGGACGCCGCCGAGTCCGTCTCCGGCGTCAACGACGTCCACAACCGCCTCAGCGTCGAGGACGAAGACGAAGACGCCGATTCCTCGCGCAACCGAGGCTCCTCGAACAGCGGAAGCTCGTCGGGCAGCAAGTCGTCCAGCAGCAAGAGCACGTCCAGCAAGACGGAGAGCAGCAAGCCGGACTCCAACTCCTGACCTCGGCGGTTCCGCTTCGTGCGAGACGGGGGCAGTGCCACGCGCGCTGCCCCCGTTTTTGTTGACTCCGTCGCCGACTCCGTCGCCCCACCGAGGCCCTGCGCTCTCGCGTATACTGGAGCCGGCTCGCCTCCTCGCCCATGCGCTTCCGCTCGCTTCTCTGCGCGCTCCCGCTCCTACTCAGCGCGTGCCTCGACGCTCCGCCCGAGGCACCTACGGCGCGCGCGCTGCCCGTCGCCGTGGATCATATCGACGTGCCGCCGCGCATCCAGGGCGTCACGCTCGACGCCCGCCGCGAGCCGCCCGCCTTCACCCTGCCCCGCCTCGCCGCGCTCGGCGTGACCCACGTCTCGGTCGTCCCCTTCGGCTTCCAGCGCCGCACCGACGACCCGGACCTCCACGCGAACTACGACGCCCGCTGGTACACCGAGGGCGACGCCGGCATCCGCGCCCTCGCTGGACAGGCCGACACACTCGGCCTCCGGCTCATCCTCAAGCCTCACATCTGGATCGGCGCGCACGACCCGGAGCAGTGGTCGGCGAACGTCGGGTTCGAGGCCGAGGCCGATTGGGCGCAGTGGGAGGCGGCCTACCGCGCCTTCGCGCTGCACTACGCCCGCCTCTCCACCGAGATCGACGCGCCGCTGTTCGTGATCGGGGCCGAGTTGGGCCGCGCCGTGCGCGAGCGCGAGGCGTTTTGGCGCCGCCTCATCGCCGAGGTCCGCACGGTCTACGACGGCGAGCTGACGTACGCCGCCAACTGGTACGACGACTTCGAGCAGGTGCCGTTCTGGGACGCGCTCGACGTGGTCGCGGTGCAGGCCTACTTCCCCCTCACCGAGACCCCGTCGCCGACGTTGGACGAGCTGCGAGCGGGATGGGGCGCGCACAAGCAGGCCGTGGAGGCCGTCCACGCGCGCACCGGCAAGCCGGTCGTGTTCACCGAGATCGGCTACCGCGACGTGCCCCACGCCGCCGCCCGGCCCTGGGAGTGGCCGTCGCGCCACGAGGCACCGGCCAAGGTCGACGAGGAGTTGCAGGCACGGCTCTACACGGCTTTTTTCGAAGAGGTCTGGCCCGAGCCGTGGCTCGCGGGCGCGATCCTGTGGAAGTGGTACCCCGCCGGGGACCGCTCGCACGCGGGCGACTTCACCCCGCAGGGCAAGCCCGCCGAGGCCGTGATCCGCCAAGCGTTCGGGGGCGGGCGCGCGGAGGAGCGGACGAGCGGACCGGAGGGACGAGCCTCGGAGCCAGGGAGTGTACCTTGACTTTGCCGGATGCCCGACGGCCTCGACCCGATGCCCGCCGACATGGACACGCTGACCCAATGGATACGAAGACCTACACGTTCAAAGACCGCAACGCCACCGTCACCTGGGACCAGGACCGCTGCATCCACGTCGAGGCGTGCGTCCACGGCCTGCCGGGTGCCTTCGATCCGGAGCGCCGTCCCTGGATCAAGCCCGGCGAGGCTGACACGGACGCGCTCCTCCGCGTCATCCGGCAGTGTCCGACGGGGGCACTCCACCTCCGCCTGCCCGACGGCACCAACCCCGAGCCGACGCCCGCCCACGCCCGCGTCACCGTCGCCGCCGACGGCCCGTTCTATCTCGAAGGCGACGTGCTGCTTCACACCGCCGACGGGGAGACGCTGCTCCGGGACACCCGCGTCGCGCTCTGCCGGTGCGGACTCTCGGCGCACAAGCCGCTCTGCGACGGCAGCCACGCCAACCGCTTCGCCGACCCCGGCCTGCTTCCCGCTACCGACACGTCCGGCGGCGAGCCCGAAACCGGCGAGACCGAAACCGTTGCCCCGGCGATGACCGTCAAGGTCCGGCCCGACGGGCCGCTCATCCTCTCGGAGCCGTTCACGCTCGTCGGCGACGACGGCAGAGCCGTGACGAAACCCAAAGCGGCCCTGTGCCGCTGCGGCCTCTCGCAGAACAAACCCTACTGCGACGGCAGCCACCGCGACGGCGGCTTCGAGGCACCCTGAGTGCAAGCACCCTGAGTGCGGGCACGCCAGAGCCGAGGAACGGAAGACTTCTCGACTGACCGCCGATGGGCGCGCTCGGCTCACCGCTCGAAGCGAGTCCACCTGCGTGTAGGCCCAGTCCGGGGAATCGCCTGCGAGCGGCGGTCTTGCACTCTAGTGGTGAGCCTGAGTGGGGAGCCTACCCACGCACACCGCTTTCCGCTACCGCGTCCGCACGAGGGTCTGTGTCGCGCTCACACTCTCCCCAACGAGCCGGACGTGGTAGACCCCACTCGGCAAGCCGCGTCCGTCGAGCGTGACGGCGTGCGTTCCGGCGGCGGACGCGCCGTCGTAGAGCACCCGGACGCGGCGACCGAGGCCGTCGTACAGCTCGATGCGGACGGGCTGTGCCTCGGGCACGGCGAACCGGAGCGTGGCCCGCGCGCCGAACGGGTTCGGATAGGCCGGCTCGAAACGGAAGCCCTCCGCAGCCCTAGTCGCGGCCAGCGGTTCGGTCTCACCGAACATGTCGGTCTCACCGAACATGGGAGCCTCGCCCGTGGCGGGGTCAGTCGCAGCCCAGCCCACGACGACGGGCGAATCGGGGCGGGCCGCGCTCGACTTGGTAAAGGGGAAGCTGTCGGAGGCGATCACCACGTCGGGGTAGGTCCCGGCGTAGGCGCGGTAGACGTAGGCTCCGGCGGGGGCCGCCCTCGGGACGCTCTGGCTGATCGTCCTCCCGCCCCCGGCGCCCTGGGGCAGCGTCACCGGCGTCGCGGCGATGACCGGGCCGAAGGGGTTGCCGTTCGGAAGCAGCACGTCGGTCCACACCTCGAACGACTGGCCGGTCGCGGTGAGGTTCTGCACGTCGATGTCGAACGAGACCGAGCCGCCGGACGAGGGCACCGTGACCGGCGCGCCGAGCGGCGCGAGGCCGAGCGCGACGTCGCTGCCCGCGCTGAAGCCCGCGACGCGCGAGAGCCCGCTCACGGTGAAGGCTCCGTCGGCGTCGGTGACGGCCGCGGTGAAGGTGCCGCCGCGCGAGGCCGGGCGGTCGGGGGTGAACGAGAACGCCGAGCCGGAGGCGGCCCAGCTAATCGTCGCGGCTTCCACCGTCGCGCCGGTGCTCTGGTCGAAGACCACGAGCCGGAGCGCGTCGCCGGCCTTCAGCCGGCCGGCGCTGTTCGTGCCGTCGTCGTTGCCGAGGGCCTCGACGAGGAGGTCGTGCTCGCCGTCCCACCGGAGGCGCTGCCCGATGCGGCCCAGCCCCGCTGCGCCCGCGCCGGTCGGCCCGAGGACGGCGACCTCGTCGCCGGGCTGGATCGGCGCGCCGTTGACGAGGAACTGCCCCGCGTCGGCGGCGCGGAGGACGACGAAGTGGAGCTTGCCGCCTGGCTCGGACTCCAGCGAGAAGCTGCTCGCCGGTTCGCCCAGCGGGCGCGGATAGAGCCCCGTCGGCGCGAACCACGCGTAGTTGCCGGGCTTCGCCTTGACGAACATCCGCCCGTCGGCGAACGCCTGCGTGGTCTCGAAGAGGTAGGCGTCGGAATAGTCGCGCAGCTCGTAGCTCGCGTGCGGCGTGTCGACGTAGCCCGTCTCCTCGCCCGCCTCGCTGTCGTTGAGGGCGAGCACCATCCCGTAGCGCGGCGTTCCGGCCCCCTGCCGGCTGAGCGCCCACAGGTCGCCCTGGTCCAGCTCGGGGTTCGGGCGGAGCGCGCTGAGGGGGGCCGACTCGCCCTGCGCGGTCCACCGGCGGAGGGTCATCAGCCAGCGGATTTCGTCGTCCAGCCCGTGCCAGAAGTAGTCCTTCCACCACACCGTCGGGCGGCCCTCGGCGGCCATGAGGTACGCGTAGCCCAGGTGCTTCCGGCTCACGACGGGGTCGTGGCCCACGTCCTGCGAGAGCCGGACGCACGTGGTGCCGTAGGGCACCGCGCCGGGCGATCCGCAGGCGGCGGCCTCCCACCCGATCCGGTCGAAGTCGTGGTTCTCGACGAACGTGACGGCGCTCGCCGCGTCGAGGCCGCTGAAGTGGAGCCCGGCCCCGTTGAGGCTTCGCATGTCGAAGAACCCGCCGCCGTCGGCCAGGTCCTTCAGCGCGTAGCGCAGCCCGAAGTCGAAGAGCGAAAACGCCGCGTCCGTGCCGCCCGACCCGGAGGCCGTGTTGAAGCGTTCGACCGCGTCGTGGTAGGCGATGATCTCGCTCGTCCCGCCGAAGAACTCGCCGACGGCGAAGGGCTGCGCGCCGGGCGACAGCTCGACGAGCCACGGCGCGAGGAACCCCGGCTCGATGTGCTTCACCGCGTCGATCCGCACCTCGTCGATGCCGACCTCGTCGAGGAGCCACCGCCCCCACACGACCAGCGAATCGCCGACGTGCCCGAGCGCGTGCGGCCCGCGGTACCACCCCCCGCCCGGCGCTCCGGCGTCGAGCACGACGTCGGCTCCGTCGAAGTAGCACAGGTCCTGCCCGAAGAGGTCGTTGTGGTACGGGTCGTCGAAGTCGCAGTGCGTGTCGTTGGCGTGGAAGCTCGCCGCCGTCGCCGGGAAGCGCCCGCTGCCGGGGGCGAAGACGTTGAACTTGAGAAACGGCGCGCCCCCGCCGGGGACGCACGCCACGGCCGAGCGCGCGTCGCCGCCGTCGCGGTGGTTGAGCACCACGTCGGCCATCGTCCGCAGCCCGACGCGGTCGAACTCGCCGAGCATCTGCTCGAGCTCGGTGTCCGTCCCGAAGCGCGTCCGCCGCGTGGCCTTCTGCTCGACCGAGCCGAGGTCGTAGTAGTCGTACAGGTCGTACCCCATCGAGAAGCGCCCGCCCTGCCCCTTCGCGGGCGAGGGAATCCACACCGTCTCGAACCCGGCGTCGGCGACCTCCTCGGCGACGACGCGGAGCGAGTCCCACCACAGGCCGTTGGCGTTCTGCGAGTGGTCGCCGGGGTGGGCGTTCCAGTGGAAGCCCTGGAGGAGCACGTCGGGCGGCGCGACGGGCGGGGCCGCCGGCTGCGCGTAAGCGCTTACATGGGCCAGGAAAAAGAGAGCGGCCAGGAGCCGCAGCGTCGTCGTCATCGGAGCCGGGGGTGGGAGAGAGAGGCCTAAGCTACGGCACGATACCGCTTGCGCGGAAACGCCTCCGGCTCATCGCACCGGAGCCGCCGACGCCGTCTCAAAGTCGAGGTTCCCACTTCGTCACTCGGACATTCCCGAGTTGCTCGCGCATTCGGCGTTCGCTCCAGTTGTCGGGCGCGGGCTTCCGGAAGTACCCGAAGCCTCCGGCGATCCACTCGGTTCGATACCGTTCAAAGGTGTAGCCTCTCGACGAATCATCGTAGCCGAACTCGAAGCCACAGCACGGGCAAATCACATAGGTCGGATGCCCTGACGCATCGTATGGCGACTCCGCCAGGTCAGGGAAGCCGCAGACCGGACAGACGTTGGACGCACTCCTCATGGCCGGGGAATGTTCATGGCCCGGAGAATGTGTTTGTGAAGCCGCCGACCTCGTTGCTTTTCCAGTCATCCGCGCAGGCGGGGATGACGAGTAGAGAGGTCGGAGGCGAACTGCTCTACAGGTTCTCAGTGATGAAGTCCGTCAGGAGGGTGAACAGGTGGAGCCGGGTGGTGCCGCCGTAGATGCCGTGGTTGCGGCCGGGGTAGAGCATCATCTCGAACTGCTTGCCCTCTTCGATCAGGGCATCGGCCATGATGACGGTGTTCTGGACGTGGACGTTGTCGTCGAAGTCGCCGTGGACGATGAGCAGCTCCTGCTCGTCGCCCAGGTTGGCGGCGTAGGTCACGGGCGAGCCCAGGTCGTAGCCCTCGGGGTTCTTCTGCGGGGTCGAGAGGTAGCGCTCGGTGTAGATCGTGTCGTAGAGCCGCCAGTTGGTCACCGGGGCGACGGCCGCGCCGAGGCGGAAGATCTCGGGCCCGTCGTCGTAGAGGAGGGAGAGCAGCGACAGGTAGCCGCCGTAGCTCCAGCCCCAGATGCCCAGCCGGTCCTCGTCCACCCAGTCCTTTTCGCCGAACCACTGCGCGGCGGCGATCTGGTCCTCGGCCTCGAGCGGGCCGAGGCGTTTGTAGGTCTGCGCCTTGAAGCGCTTGCCGCGCCCGCCGGTCCCCCGGTTGTCCACGCCGGCGACCAGGATGCCGTGCTCCTCGGCGAGGAGGTAGTGCCAGAGCCGCTCGGTCCCGCCCCAGGCGTTGCGGACCTCCTGGCTGCCCGGCCCGCCGTAGGTGTGGATCAGGAGCGGGTACTCGGCCCCGGCGTCGAAGTCGGCGGGCTTGATGAGGTAGGCGTTGAGCGGCGTCCCGTCGGCCCCCGGCACCGTCAGGAACTCGACGGGCGCGAGGCCGAGCGTCTCGACCGTGGCGATGAGCTCCTCATTGGCCTCGAGGACGTTGACGAGCGACCCGTCGGTCCGGTGGAGCGAGGTCACGGGCGGCGTGGTGACGTTCGAGTAGGTGTCGATGTAGTAGCGCCTGTCGGCCGAGAGGTCCGCACTGTGCCAGCCGGCGGCGTCGGTGATCCGGGTCGGCTCGGCGCTGCCATTGGTGCCCTCCGTGCCGAAGGGCACGCGGTAGAGGTGCCGCTCCACCGGGCTCTCCTTGGTCGCGGTGACGTAGAGCGCGCCTGCGCCCCCACCATCCGTTGGGGCGTCGATGCCGTGGAAGGTCGTCACGTCCCAGTCGCCGCCGGTGAGCTGTCGGACGAAGGTGCCGTCGTTGCGGTAGAGGAAGAGGTGGCTGTGGCCGGTGCGGTCGCTGCGCCAGACGAAGTGCTCGCCGTCGTCGAGGTAGGTCAGCGTCCCGGTGTCGAGGTCCGAGAAGCCGGTCTCGACGTCGACCCAGGTGTCGGAGGTCTCTTCGAGTGCGATGCTGGTGCCCATTGAGGCCGGGTCGCCGTAGATCAGCTCGAGGACGTTCTGGTCGCGGTTCATCCGCCCCATCGCCACCCAGTGCCGGCCGTCGACGAGCGGCGTCCAGTCCATCATGGCGAGGTACTCGGTCGTCTCGCCGCCCTCGTTCCAGGTGTCGGTGTCGAAGAACCGGATGGCGTGCTCGCCACCGGCCATGTCGATCACGCCGATGCGGATTTCGGCGTTGACCTCGCCGGCTTTCGGGTAGCGGAACTTGGTGTATTCGGGGTAGAGCGTGCGGAAGTCCGTCATCTGGAAGTCCCGCGTGTCGGTCTCGTCGAGCTGGAAGAAGGCGAGGTGCTGGCCGTCGGGGCTCCACTGGAAGCCGTCGCGCAGGCCGAACTCCTCCTCGTAGACCCAGTCGAAGGTGCCGTTGATGACGCCGCCCGGGCTGCCGCTGTCGGTCAGCCGCGTCTCGGTGCCCGCGGCGAGGTCGACGACGAAGAGGTCGCGGTCGCGAACGAAAGCGACGCGCTCGCCGGCGGGGTCGAACTTGGCGAACATCTGCAGGCCCGCCGCGCGGTCCGAGACCGGCGTGGCGGTGCCCGCTTCGGGGTCGTAGACGTAGTAGTAGCCCTTCGTGTTGAGCCGCCAGACGCGCTCGGAGTCGGTGTAGAGCAGGACTTTCGAGCGGTCGGCGCTGTAGGCGTAGTCCTCGATCTGGATCAGGCCGTCGCCGTCGGGCTTCGCCAGGCCGCTGCCGTCGATGAGGACGGTGCGGGTGTCGGTCTCGAGGTTGTACTCCATCAGGTCGGTGCCGCCCTCGGTGCGCTCGATGTACCGGACGACCGGCCCGCTCTCGGCCCAGCGCCCGCCCCGGAAGAACCCGCCCTGGAACGTGGACGCGTTGAAGAGGCTTTCGAGCGAGAGATCGGCGGGCTCGGCGGGGGCTTGCGCGGCGGCGGGGGCCGCTACCCAGGAGCCGGTGATCAGCAGAAGGCCGGATAGGAAGGCGGCGAGCGTGGAGCGAGTCATGGCGGTGGGGTCGGAGCGGACGATATCGGCGCGGGCGCGCGGCCTGCGACGGGGGAAGGTACGCAGAGCGGACGCCGGCAGAAGGGGAGGTCGCGTATCTTGCGCAGCGCCTCGTTTTCTCTCCCAGAGGCAAAAAAGGACGACCGATGGGGCGCGAAGACTTGATATTTTGTGCCAGATTGCGTAAATCATAGCCTATTGCTGCATCATCGGTGGCTATCCAAACCCGATCGCACACTGATGTTTAGGTGGAAAAACCCTGCCTCCGGTCGAGGGCTTGCCACCTCGGTTTCACCAGCTTTCGGCTCCATTTGCTCTACCCTGCACGCCGTGCGTGTGCCCGTCTCGGCGGCACCGCGCGGACCTTCCCGAGGCCCCCTTGCCTGACCGGGCCTCTTCTCTCGACCGCTCGACCCGTACGCTCGACCCGTAATCCACACCATCAACCTCACAGGAGGCTCCCATGAGACCTGCTACTCTGTTACGTTCCGCCCTCGTGCTCGCACTCGTCGCTAGTGCTTGGGGCTGGCCGACTGCCGCCCACGCGCAGTCCAGCCGATCCGCGGAGTCTGCGGCGAACACCGCCGCTCCAGCGTTTCTCCCGACCCTCACCTTCGGCGCCGTGGCGCGCGGCGGTGAGGCCGATTCGATCTTCTACGACAACGGGGACAACGCCGCGACCAGCTTCGCCGGCATCCAGGACCCCGGCACGCCCTACAACACCTCGATGCAGTTCACGGCGACCGAGGACATCACCATCTCGGCTGCCTCGGCCATCCTCCGCACCGAGACGAGCACGGGCAACCCGATCACGTTCGAGCTGTGGGACGGGGACGGCACCTCCGGGGACCCGACGTCCGGGACGCTGCTGACCCAGACCTCGGTCACGCCCAACATCCCCGACGGCGGCTACGTCCGGGTGACGTTCCCCGAGTCCTTCGAGTTCGAGGAGGACGACGAGTTCTACGTCGTCATCCGCTACCCCACCAGCATCGTCTTCCCCCAGGGCTTCGACCAGATCGGCAACACGGGCAACCGGAGCCGCTTCAGCTCGACGGGTGAGCCGGGGAGCTGGACCGCTACCGGCCTCGGCACCTACATCATCCGCGCCATCGGCACGACCGGCGGCGGCGGCGGCGGCGACGGGCCCGAGCTCGAGCTCGATCCCGAGGAGATCATGGCGACCGCCGTGACCGAGGAGACCACCGTCGTCGCGCTGTCGATCTCGAACCTGGGTGACGACGACCTCACGTTCTCGTTCTCGGACTTCTTCGGCGGGTCCGACCTCGTCGAGAGCATCATGCCGGAGTCCGGGACGGTCCCGGGCGGCGACGCGCAGAGCGTGGCCGTCGTGCTCAGTGCCGAGGGCCTCGCCCCAGGTACCTACACCGACTCGATTACGCTGACGACGAACGACGAGGACGAAGGCACCGTCACGATCCCGGTCACGCTCGAAGTGACGGACGTGCTGGCGATCTCGTTCGACCCCAACCCGCTCATCGAAGTCCTGGAGACCGACATGACGGGCACCGAGACGGTGACGGTGACCAACAACACCGACGACCCGGTGACGATCGACTTCTCGCAGTACTCGGGCGACCCGCGCCCCGTCGTCACGCCGCGCCAGACCTACCCGCACCTCGAGCTCGCCAAGGGCGAGCGCGATCCGCGCCAGGGCGAGACGCCGCTGCGCGACTCCGGCGGGCCCGACGCCTTCGGCTACCAGTGGATCGACTCGAACGAGCCGGGCGGCCCGACCTTCAACTTCGTCGACATCTCGGGGACGGGCAACCCGCTCAACCTCACCGACGACGACGGGACCTTCGTGCCGCTGCCGTTCACGTTCTCGTTCTACGGCGAGGACAAGACGCAGGTCGGCATCTCGTCGAACGGCTACCTCACCTTCGACGAGTCCGACCCGACGCCGTCCACCTTCACGAACTCACCCCTTGGCCAGCCTGCCGCGCCGAACGATGTCATCGCCCCTTACTGGGATGACTTCGATCCCGGCGACGACGCAACGACCGGTGACGGCGGCGACGTCTACTGGCAAGACCTCGAAGACGGGCGGTTCGTCGTGCAGTGGAACATGGTCCCCCGCTGGGCCGATACCGGCGGCGGCATCCCGGGCGGGAACGGCGAGCCGAACACGTTCCAGGCGATCCTCAACGCCAACGGCTCCATTCTCTTCCAGTACGAAGACCTCAACTCGCTCAACGCTCCGGACTTCGACTCCGGCACGGTGGGCATCGAGAACGCTGATGCCAGCATCTTTCTCGAAGTCGTCTTCGACGCTCCGTACCTCGAGGAGGGCCTTGCGGTGCTGATCCAGGCGCGGCCTGCGTTCGTGACCGACGTGACGCCTGCGGTTGGGGTCCTTCCCCCCGGTGCCTCCGTCCCCATTACCGTCACCTTCGACGCTAGCGGGCTCAACGGCGGCAGCTACGACGGCACCCTCATCGTGGACACCGACATCAGCGACGGCGAATCGACGTTCGACCTCCCGGTCATCCTCGTCGTCACCGGCGAGTCCGACTGCGTGGTCAACCCCGACCCGCTCGACTTCGGCGACCTGATCGTGGGCAACTCCTTCACGCTCGAGGGCACCGTCGAGAACAACGGCACCGACACGTGCACGCTCACGAGTGCCTCGTTCGACGACGACGCCTTCTCCGTGGACTTCGACGGCGACTTCGACCTCAACCCCGGCCAGGAGGTGATCTACAGCATCACCTTCACCCCGGACGAGGTCGGCCCGGTCACCGCGACCCTCACCATCGAGGTCGAGGGCGGCGAGGACATCACGTCGACGGTTCAGGGCACCGGCCTCGCCCCGCCGAACTTCAGCGTCGATCCCGACATGCTAACGTTCGACGTGGAGCCCGGTGAGGTCTCTGATGCGCAGACGCTGACGATCTCCAACGACGGCGACGGCACGGGCAACTTTTCCGTCTCGGCCGTCATCCTGACGAACCGGCCGGGTGCCCCCGCGCCGCGCGACCGCGAAGGCCCGGTCAACCGTCAGTCCGAGGTCGTGACCGGCACCGCGCCGCTCCCGCAGACGAACGAGCCCACGCGCGGTGGCGACATCGTGCAGGACGGCTCCTTCGAGCAGGGCACGCCGAACCCGGACTGGGAGGAGTTCTCCTCCAACTTCGACACGCCGCTCTGTGACGAGGGTAGCTGCGGCCTCGGCGGCGGCAGCGGCCCGTTCGACGGCCAGTGGTGGACGTGGTTCGGCGGCATCAGCGGCGTCGACGAAGAGGGCTCGATCGAGCAGGACGTGGTGATCCCCTCGGGGACGGCCATGCTCTCGTTCTGGCATGAGATTCCGGTGGCCGGCACGTCCGGCTTCATGAGCGTCACGATGGACGGGGACGAGCTCTTCCGCTCCACCGACCAGGACATGGACAAGTACTTCCCCTACGTCCAGGTGATGATCGACATCTCGGAGTACGCCGATGGCGGGACGCACACGCTCCGCTTCGAGTCCGAGACGGACGCCGGTGCGGCGGGGACGAACTTCTTCGTCGACCTCGTCGAGATCACCTCCGAAGCTGGGCTGCTGATCACGGTCGATCCCGACTCCGGCACCCTGGACACCGACGACTCCGAGGACATCTCGGTCGTCGCCGACGCCACCAACGCCGAGCCGGGTACGTACCAGGCTGAGGTCATCATCACCACCGACGACCCGGAGAACGAGACCATCACGGTCCCGGTCACGGTCAACGTCGGTGGCACCTCGACGGAAGACGAAGGGGTTCCGACCGAGTTCGCGCTCGAGCAGAACTACCCGAACCCGTTCGCCGACGTGACCACGATCAAGTACGCCCTGCCCGAGGCCGCCCCGGTCACGATCACGGTGTACGACGCGGTCGGCCGCCGGGTGGCGACGCTCGTGAACGAGGAGCAGAGCGTGGGCCGCTACGACGTAGCCTGGTCCACGCGCGGCCTCGCCAGCGGCGTCTACTTCTACCGGATCGAGGCGGGCAGCTACAGCCGCACGATGAAGATGTCCCTCGTGCGCTAGTCCGCACCACGCAGCACCCTCGGAGCCCAGGCTCCGCGGCGCGCAGCGCCTCTGCCCCCTCGGGCGGAGGCGCTGCCTTTTTTGCGGCTACCGGTCAGAGGCGTTCCCAACGGGTTCGACGGCTACCGGCAGCCCTTTGACCTTTTGGCGAAAGCGTACGGCACCGCGGCTCCGGCTGCGGCTCCGGCGCGGCCCTTGCGTATAAAAACGGCATCTCTGACCCTGACCCGACCCCGACACCCCCATGCGCTTTCTCTTCTTCGCCCTGCTGCTGCTCCCCCTCGCTGCCCCTGCCCAGACCACCGCCGACGACGTGTTCGAGGAGGTCGAGCGCCGGCAGAACCTCGTCGAGACCGAGTCGGCCTCGATCCGCATGGAGATCGTCGACGAGCGCGGGCGCACGCGGACGCGCTCGCTCGACGTGCGCTCGAAGACCGACGGCGACCGGCTCCGGTCGATCCTCGTCTTCACCGGCCCCGCCGACATCCGGGGGACCGGCCTGCTGACGGTCGAGACCGACGGCGGGGACGACCAGAGGCTCTACCTGCCTGCGCTCGGGCGGGTGCAGCGCGTGGCCGGGACCAAGCGCGGCGAGCGCTTCGCCGGGAGCGACTTCACCTACGAGGACCTCGGCACCCGCGACCCCGACGCCTACAACGTGACCCTGACCGAGACCACCGGCGACGCTTTCGTCCTCGACGCCCGCCCGACGGACCGCGATTCGAAGTACAGCCGGCTCGTGCTGACCGTAGACCGCGAGCGCTACGTGGTCCGCCGCGCCGAGCACTACGACCGCAGCGGCAAGCTCGCCAAGGTGCTCACCGCCGAGGACTTCGCCGAGGTCGCCCCCGGCGCGTGGCGAGCCGATACGCTCACGATGGAGGACGTACAGGCCGGCCGCCGCACCGTGCTGACGTTCACCGAGCGCGCCGCCGGCACCGCCCTCCGCGACGACGTGTTCACCGAGCGCCAGCTTCAGCGCGGCCTGCGCTAGGCTCTGTCACGTAGGTCGGTCCGTCGGCGAGCGAGAGACCCTGGAGGGACCCGGCCAGGCGTCCGACGAGCCGGATGCCGTAGCATCGGGCGAGGAGGACAACGCCGCAGCGCCCTTCAGGGGCCTCGCCGAGCCAGGACCCGGTAACGTAACGGGGCCTAGTGCCGCGGTCTCTTGCTCGAAGGCAGCCCCGAAGCGCGGCGTGCTCGCCGAAGCGCGACGTGCTCTATCTTACCGGACCCCCAACCCCCCACGGCCATGATGCCTGAGCACGAAGACCACCACGACCCCGACCTGACGCCGCAGTCGGCAGGCACGATCCGAAGGATTGCCGGCGTGATGGGGATGATCGCGGGCGTGCTGTTCCTCGTCGCCTTCGGGATCGGGCTGGCGCGCTCGGGCGAGGCCAACTTTCTCTTCCTCGGGGTGGGCGTGCTGTTCCTGCTCTTCCCGCTGTTCCTGCGCAAGGCGGTTCGCCCAGGCCACTGACCGGTGCGCTGTTGCCTCTCGGCCCTCCTGCTCGCCGCCCTCGCGGTGCTGCCGGCCCGCGCTCAGCTCGACGACCGGCTCAGCCTCGGCGGCTCGTACCAGCTCTACGCCGGGCTGCGCCTCGCGGAGACCCCCGATTTCCTCACCGTCCGCAACCGCGCCGAGGTGCGGCTCGCCTTCGACTACGAGCGCGGCCGCGTCGTCCTCCGGCCCCGCCTCGACTACGACGCCCTCGGCGAGCGGCTCGGCGGCGACCTCCGCGAGGCCTACCTCGAGGTCTACTTCCACCGCGTCGACCTCCGCCTCGGGCGGCAACTCATCGTCTGGGGCAAAACCGACGGCACCTTCGTCACGGACCTCCTCGCCCCGCTCGACCTGGGTGAGTTCCTCGCCCAGCCGTTCGACGACCTCCGGCTCGGCGTGACGGCGGCGAGCGCGACGCTCTACGCGGGCGCCTTTCGCGTCACCGGCATCGCCGTCCCGCGCCGCCCGACGACGCGCCTGCCCGTGCGCGGCTCGCCCTGGTATCCGCTCCCGGACGACGTCCTCGGCGTCCCCCTCGCCCTCACCGAACCAGCTCCGCAGGACTCGACGCTGCGCGGCACCGAAACGGCCCTGCGCGTGACGTGGACCGGGCTGGGGCGCACCGACCTCGCCTTGCTCTGGATCAACGGGTTCAACCGGCTGCCCGCCTTCCGCAAGCGCCTCGAGGTGACGCTCGCCCCGCCGAGCGCCCGCCTCGCGATTACGCCGACTTACGAGCGGCGGCAGGTCGTCGGGCTGACGGTCGAGACCCTCGCGCTCGACCCGCTCGTCGTGCGCGGCGAGGCCGCGTTCCACACGCGTTACCTCCTCGACCAGCCCATCGAGATCCCGCAGGCACTGGGCGATCTCTTCGACCCGGCGCTGGTGGATGCCGTCGAGCGCGGGTTTCTGATCGGGAAGCCGCTGGGGCAGGCGGCGCTGGGGCTCGAGCGGGCCTTCGGGTCGCAGCTTTTCCGGGTGCAGGCCCTGGGCACGCTCGTCTTCGGCTGGGACGAGCGTGTGGCGCAGGAACGCTTCGAACCGTCGGTCACCGGATTTTGGAACGGGCGCTTCCGGCGGGAGACGCTCACGGCGCAAGCCTTCGCCTTCTACAACCTCGGCGCGGACTACTGGCTCAACCCGTCGCTGACGTATGCCGTCCGCGACGCGCTCAACGCCACGCTCGGCGCGCACGTCTTCGGCGGGGCGGGCGGTGGCACCGCCGACCTGGCGGGCCTGCTCCGCGAACCGGCCTTCTCGTTCGCTAGCTACGACGGCAACGACTTCGTCTACCTCCGCGTCGCGTACAGCTTCTGAGCGCGCGCCCTGGGCGCACAAAAAGCGGGGCCGCCCGGCGTTCACCGAGCGGCCCCGCTAGCTTGGCGCTGTGGGGTTTAGCGCACCACCGTGATGCGCTGTACCGCGACGCGCTCGGCGCTCTGCGCCCGGACGATATAGACGCCCGAGGCGAGGCCCGCCACGTCGAGGCCGACGCTGTGCGTGCCCGCCTCGAGGTCGCGGTCCACGGCGACGGCGACCTCACGGCCGCGCACGTCGTAGACCGTCACCGTCACCGGGCCGGCTTCGGGCACGGCCACGGTGAGCGTGGCCCGGTGCGTGGCCGGGTTCGGAGCCGAGGTCACGCCGAACTCGGTGGGGAGCGCCTCGGACGCGGCAGCGACGGCCTCGGTCTCGGAGCCCGCCTCCTGGGCTGCGGCGAACGCCTCGGCCGTCATCCACGGCGTCGCCTCGGCGACGGACCACGACTCGGCCCCGCCGGCGAGGCTCGGGCCGCTCTGGACGGTCGCGGTGAACACCACCACGTCGACGGTGAAGTTGGGGAATTGCCCGATCCGCAGCCGGTAGACGTAGTCCCCTGGCGGCGTATTGCCTGGCACGTTCTGGCTGAAGCTGCCCATCAGCGTAGCTCCGCCGGGCACGTTCCCGGACACGATCCGGCCCTGGGCCACCTGGATGCCGGTCGCCGCCCGCTCGGCCACGAAGTAGAGGTCGCCGCTGACCGGACCCATGTTGTTGTTTTCGATGGTGTACTGGAAGCTCACCGAGCTGCCGGGCTGAACGCTCAGCGACGAGGTCGCCGTCGCTTCGAGGTCCACCTGGAAGGTGCTGCCGATGAACGGGACGAAGTCCACCTCGCCGGTGCCTTGGTTGTCGATCAGCGCGGCGATGGCCGGCTCCGTCGTCGGCCCCCAGAAGTTGTCCTCGGCGTCTACGTCATTCGCAAGAGCGGAGAAGAGCGCGAGGTCGTTGCCGTCGAGGAAGTTGAACCCGTCGAGGTCCACCGGCAGCACCAAGCCCGGCTCGTTCTCTTCGAGGTCTATCCCGACGCCGAAGCCCCCCACATCGTTGCCCTCGATCTGCAGGTCCAGCATCGGGTCTACGGTGGTCGTGTCCCCATCGGCGAAGGCGATGCCGATGATCCCGACGCCGAGGGAGTCCGGCTCATCGCCACCCGTGACCGCGTTGTTGAGGATGTCGTAGGTGATGACGGCGGCCCCGCCCCGACCGCTAGCGTACGCGGCCCGGTCGAGCGAAGCGAGCTCGCCCGTCGTCCGGTCGAAGAACGCCAGCTGTGCCGCCGGCTGCCGCTTCGCGGAGCGTCCCGTGAAGGCATCGCCCCCGGCAAGCCGTGCAGCCTCGGGGAACGCGTTGAAGCTGTAGACGAATATCCCGGTGTAGTCGTCGTCGTCCGTAGCCGCCTCCGAGGTCGTGATCGTGTTGCCCGAGATCGTCGCCGGCGTGTCCTCGGCGAGCAGGCAGCTCTCGCACGCCGAGATCGTGTTGCCGCTGATCGTGACGTCGGTGCCGTCGAAGAGGAGAATGCCCGCGGCGTCGAAGAAGTCGCGGCTGTTGTCCACGGGATCGAAGGAGAACCCGGTGACCGCGTTGTTCGAGATCGTCGCGCTCACGCCGAAGGCCGCCTGGATACCGTTCTGCGCGGTATAGTCGACCGGCCCTTCGCCAAGCACGGCGTTGCCCGTAACGGTTGCCGTCATCCCGAGCCCGCCGATGTTGATCCCGTTCTTCTGGAAGTCCCGGACGGTGTTGCTCTCGATGAGGACGGTCTGCGGGTCCGCGTCGAAGTTGTCGGCGAGGACCGCGATGCCGCGCTGGTTGCCGTTGGCCGGCGAGTCGCGCACCGCCTGAACGATGTTGTTGCGCACCGTCCCGCTCGACTCGATGATCGCCACACCGATGAGCGAGCCGGCCGCACCGCGCCCGTTGCCGTCCACCGTCACGTTCTGAAGCGTGAGGTCGGCGTCGTTGATCGCACAGACGACGGCCTGGCTCGACCCGAAGCAGTTCGCGAGCGTAGCCGGTGCGTCGGGCGCGATGATCGTCGTCGAGTCGGCGTCCACGCCGTCGATGGTGAGCGCCTTCCCGTCGACGAAGATCTGCTCGCTGTAGGTCTCGGGGAAGATGTTCACCGTGTCGCCGTCCGGTGCCCCGAAGACGGCAGAGCTGACGGCGACGGTGATGGCGATGCCCATCTCCGCGTAGGCCCCGCGGTCGAACGTGTTGTTCGCCGCGATCGTCGGCAGCGGGGTGCCGTTGTTCTGGATGAACAGGTGGTTCGTGAACGGGCCGAGGCCGTCGGACTCGAACGTGTTGCCGCTGATCGTTGCGCCGGGGCGGCGGACGCGGAGCTGAGCGCCGAAGCGCGTCGTGGTGCCGGCGAAGAGGTTGCCGGTGATCGTCGCGTTCGCGGCGTCGAGCGTGGCGAGGGTGTTGCCCTGCTCCTCGCCCATGCCGTTGAGGCCGCCGGCGGTGCCGGTCAGTTCGTTGTTCGTGAACTGGAGGCCGGTCACCCTCGCGCTGGCCGCGTCGCCGCCGCCGTTGCCGAGCACGACGAGCTGGCGCGGCACGTTCGCGAGCGTGAACTGCTGACCGAACCCGCTGCCCGCCGGGTTCGGCCCGACGAAGGTCTGGCCGGTGAAGAGGTTGTTGTCGAAAACAGGGTCGGTCAGCGTCGCAGCAAACTCGGCGAGGAAGCCGTTGTCGCCGTTGGCCTGGATCTCGTTGTTGACGATCGTGAGGTCGGTGTGCGAACCGCTTGCCGGGTTGCGCACGTAGACCGCCGCGTTCTCGATGCCGGGCGCGCCGTTGTCGATCCCTATGACGGTGAAGCCGTCGAGCGTGAACCCGGTCGTGGTGCCCTGCACGACGACCGTGCCGAGCGCACCGGCACCCGACATGCCCTGGATGACCGTGTTGTCCCGTCCGTTCAAAGAGCGGATCTCGATGTCTTTGCTATCGACGACGACGTTCTCGGTGTAGGTGCCGTTGAGGACGAGCACGTCGTCGCCGTCCGAGGAGGCGTCGACGGCTGCCTGGATGGTCGTGAATCCGCAGCCGGTCGCACAGACCGTGCGGGTCGTCTGAGCCGAAGCCCACGACGCGGTGCCGAGCAGCAGCACGCACGCGAGGCTCAGGCGCTGGATGAAGGAGGAAGCGACACTCATGATGCAAGGGGGTAAAATGAATAAGGTGAAAGAGATGTCTCGCTGGGCGGACACATGAATCAAGCATAGCGCCCCCGCCACAAAAACTCAAGGGGTTTGCCCGAATTCAGATTATTTAATCCCGAGGCTCATTCGCCCCGCGCCTTCCGACGCGCTTCGGCCCCGGCAGCTTCGGCCAGCCAGCGCGGGTAGCTCATCGAGTCCGCTGCCTCCAGGGGGGGCGGCTCGGCCTGGGCGAGGACGTGCGCCGCCGCCCGGCGGAGCACGTCGACCAGCTCCGCCTCCGGCCCGAACGCCTCGAACGAGAGGCTCCACCACTGCTCCCCCTCGGCACCGACCTCAGCGATTTCGAGCGAGCATCCCTGCCCGGCCTGTTCTTCACGCGGGACTCGCTCGACGCGCGCTCCCTCGACGGCGAACGTGCCTTTCTGCCGCCGCTTCGCCACGGCCACCCAGTCGCCCGCGCCGTTGTGCAGCCGCGCCGCCTCGCCGAGCGGGAAGCTCCACTTCCGCCAGCGCTCGACGCGCCCCACGACCTGCCCGTGAAGCGCCTCGTCCCCGACGACCTCGGCGAGCCGCTTGACCTCCAGGTTGCCCGTCCGCGCCTTCACGCCGAGCCCGTCCGCCGTGGCCGGGCGCACGTAGTGGTCCGTCCGGGACTCCCACTCCGCGGCCCCGGCCACGGCGTGGAACCACTGCTCGACCGCGTCGGGGAGCGGGCCTTCGAGGAACCAGCGGACTTCGGCGGTGGGGTACATGGGGCGAGGCGGCGAGGAGGCGCAAGGTACCAACCCCGGCGCAGCGGTCCGGTTCGCGCCCCGCCCCCGATCCCCCGTCCGTGCCCGCCCTCCTCGTCATCGGCACCTGCCAGGAGCCGGCGCAGGGCCGGCGCAGGGCCGGACGCGCTCAGCCATAGACGCCGAGTTGGACGAGCATCCCGACGACCCCGGCGCGGATCATCGCCACGGCAATCGCGGCGAGGAACAGGCTGGCGATCTTGGCGACGGCCTTCGAGAAGCCCGCCCCGAAGTAGGCCAGCAGGCGCGGCCCGAACGCGAACGCGAGGTAGACCAGCGCCATGTTGACGAGGATCGAGGCGAACGTCAGCACGAACCCGGACTGCCCCTGCGTCACCAGGATCGTCGTAATGGCCGCCGGGCCGATGATGAGCGGAATCCCGAGCGGGACCACCGCCATCTCGTGCGCCGAGTCGTCCAGGGCGGCCTTCTTCCACTTCTTCTTTTCCCCGTTGCCGCCGCGCCGCTTCTTGAGGTCGCCGAAGACGAGGTCGGTGATCGAGAGGACGAGCAGGATCAGCCCGCCGCCGACGCGGAGGTCGTGGACCGTGATGCCGAGCGTCTCGAAGATGACCTGCCCGGCGAAGAGCATCAGGAGCGCCACGGCCACCGCCACCGTCATCGCGCGGATCAGCAGGCTGCGCCGGGCGCGCGCCTCGAACGTCTCCGTCATCCCGATGTAGAGCGGGAGCACGCCGGGGATGTTGAGCGCCACGAAGAGCGGCAGGAAGGCCGCGATGAAGGCGTCGAGCGAGAACACGAAGGACCGGGGGCAGAAGGCGGGGGACGGCAGACGGCAGCGTCACCTCCGCCGCTCGATGCGCCTTATTCGCCCGCTCCCTGCGCCGGTTTCGCCCTCGGTAGGCCTCGCCGGAACTTCACCCCGGCTCACCCCCGGGGTCGTTTCCGCTCCATCGGCTCCGTGCCGAGCCAGGTCCCGCGCTCGGCGAGGCGGGCGCGGACGGCGTCGTAGACGCGGAAGTTCGGCTCGCACAGCTCGCGGATCCGCTCGAGTATCTCATCGCTCAGCTCCTCCCGCTGCTGCTTCCCCGAGCGCGGGTTGGCGTTGCGGTGCTCGATGCCGAGCCGGAGGCCGAAGCGCTGCTCGCAGTCGGCCGCGAAGGTGCCAAGGTCTTCGAGCACCCCGACCACGGAGAAGAGGTCGAGGTTGCGGATCGCCTGCTCGACGACCTCCTCCGACGCCAGCTCCTCGCCGCGCGCGACCGTGGTCAGGCAGCGGACGTAGTTGGAGCCGAAGTTGCGCCCCTGCCTCGCCTCGAGAAACTCCTCGATGGGTAGGTCCGTCCGGAAGTGCTGGCTGTGCGTCTTGTACTTGTTGTAGAAGTAATTCGAGAGCCACCGAGCAACGGGGTCACGCAGCACGGTCGCGTAGTGCCACGTCTCGCCGAAGGCTTTGTGCGCGGCCTCGTCGAAGTGAAAGTGCCCCGAGATGTAGTCTGCCTCGCCCGCCATGTAATACCCCAGGAGCCAGTTCCGGTGAGCATCCCGGTTCTTCTTGAGCGCCTTGCTGGCCACCTCCAACGCCACCGCGTTGAGCCGGACGACGTGGGCACCCGAAGCGGTGTAGGCCCGCTGCAACGCGGCGTCGATGGACATGCCGCCGCACTTCTGGATGTGGACGAAGAACAGCTTCTCCGGCTTCGGCGGGCGAGCCGAGATGAAGTCGGGGGTCAGCTTCCGGTAAATCTTTCGAAGCGTCGATTCCGGCGGAGGAAGCATGGCGGGTCGGGCAGAGTGACAGAAGGTGAGGGGGGCGCGGCGCGCTGCCGCGAGCGGAGAAGAGGACGGGGCGGGCCGCTCGGTGGGCCCGCGCCGACGCGCGCAGCGATTCGGTGCAGCCTGGGGAGCCGCAATATACCTTCGCCTCTTTCGGCGGCTAAGGTGCTTCGGCAGCTAAGGTGCGCGGAAAAGCCCAGTCTGCGCGGCAGAGGCGAGCCCGGCAGCCTACGCCGCCTCGAACGCTCCGACCTCCAGTCCGGCGAGGGTCGGCTGCGCCACCGGCTCGTCGCGCTCGACGTCCCCGTCGCGGAGGCGGACGATGCGGCGGGCGTGCCCGGCGATGTCCTCCTCGTGGGTGACGACGAGGAGCGTGTTGCCCTGGCGGTAGAGCATCTCGAAGAGCCGCATGATCTCCTCGCTCGTCGCGGTGTCGAGGTTGCCCGTCGGCTCGTCGGCGAGCAGGATCGCCGGGCGGTTGACGAGGGCGCGGGCGACGGCCACGCGCTGGCGCTGCCCGCCGGAGAGCTCGTTCGGCCGGTGGTCCATCCGGTCGCCGAGGCCGACGCTGACGAGCGCCTCGGCGGCGCGCTCCCGCCGCTCGCGCTTGCCGAGGCCGGAGTAGATCAGCGGGAGCTCGACGTTCTGGAGGCAGTTGACGCGCGGCAAGAGGTTGAACGTCTGGAAGACGAACCCGATCTCGCGGTTGCGCACCGCGGCGAGGTCGTCGTCGGAGAGCGTCGAGACGTCGCGGTCGTTGAGCACGTACTGCCCGCTCGTCGGGATGTCGAGGCAGCCGATGATGTTCATCAGCGTGGACTTCCCCGACCCGCTCGGCCCCATGATGGCGACGTACTCGCCGCGTGCCACGTCGAGCGAGAGCCCGCGCAGCGCGTGGACCTGCTCGACGCCCATCTGGTAGGTCTTCCAGACGTCGGCGATGTGGATGATCAGGTCGGGTTGCATAGAGGAAGCGTCGTAGGGGCAGGCCCGCGTGCCTGCCCTCCGGGGGTATGCCCTTCGGCGACGGGCGCACACGCGGCTGCGCCCCTACGAACCGCTACGAACGGGGCGGGCCGCGCTGCTCGTCGTCCTCGCTCACGTAGACCGCATCGCCCGCGCGGAGCTCGGAGCGGAGCGCGCGGAAGGGGCCGATGATGACCGTCTCGCCGCCGGTCAGCCCGCGCGTCACCTCGATGTGGGTGTCGTCCGCGATGCCGGTCTCGACCTCGACCATCTTCGCCTCGCCGTCCTCGAGCAGGAAGACGACGCGGCGCAGGTCTTCGTCCACAAGGGGTGCGGGCTGGTCGGTGCCGTCCTCTTCTTCGCCCTCCTGCTCTCGGTCGTCGTCCTCGCCGAGCCTGTTGAAGTCGCGCACGGTGACGGCCTGGATCGGGACGACGACGGCGCGGGGGACGGTCTCGGTGAAGACGTCGACGGTGCCGCTCATGCCGGGCCGGAGCGTGCGCCGGCGCGCCGGCATCTCCTGCGGCTCGCCGGCCGAGACCGGGCGGGCGACGGAGGCCGGGGCACCGGCTCCGCTGCGAATCTGGATTTTGACGGGGAAGTTGGTGACCTCCTCCTGCGTCCCCATCCCCGAGACCCGCGCCGAGTTGGCGATCTGCGTCACGACGCCCCGGAACGGGGCCTCGGGATAGGCATCGACCTCGATGAGCGCCGAGTCCCCGACGGCGACGCTGACGATGTCGTTCTCGTTGATGTCCACCTCGAGCTCCATCCGCTCGAGCTCGGCGATCCGCATGATCTCGGTGCCCGTCATCTGGATCATCCCGACGACCCGCTCGCCGAGCTCGACGTTGAGCTGGGAGACGGTGCCGCTCATCGGGGCGTAGATCGAGGTCTTGCGGAGCTGGTCGGCGGCCTGGCTGAGCGAGGCCTGGGCGCTGCTGACGCGGTACTCCGCGGCTTGGTGGCTCGCCTTCGCCACGTCGAAGGCCGTCTGCGCGGTTTCCAGTTCCATCTGCGCGATCACGCCGCGCTCGGCGAGCATCCGCTTCCGGTCGAGGTCGTCCTCGGCGCGGATCATCTCGGCCTGGGCGCGCGCCACGTCGGCCTGGGCCTGGAGGAGCCCGGCGCGGGCCTGCTCGCGCTGTGCGGCGTAGACGTCGGCCTGAATCTGGACGAGGAGCTGGCCCTGCTGCACGAGGTCGCCCTCTTCGAGCTCCAGAAAGACGATCTCGCCGGAGACGTCGGAGGAGATTTTGACCTCCACCTCGGGCCTGATTTTGCCGGAGGCCGTCACGCGCTGCGTGACGGTGCGGACCTGGGCCGGGGCGGTCTCCACCTCGAGGCCCTCCTGCCGGTCGCCGCCGAGGAGGAAGAGCGCGGCCAGGAGCAGGACGAGGGCACCGCCGAGGCCGAGGAGCAGGCGCTTCGTGGTGTTTGTCTTAGCGGGGGTAGCCATAGGGCGAGCCGGAAGTCTGGAGTCGAACGTCGAGGGCCGGAGCGAGAAGCAGCCTCAGTCGAAGAGGCGTTCCGACGGGTCGAGGGTGCCGACGGCGTAGTCGATGAGCTTGCTCTGAAAGACGAACTGCGCGACGGCCTGCGCTCGCGAGCTTTGCGCTTCGACGAGCGTAGCCCGCGCCTGCGTCAGCTCGGTCAGCGTCGAGACGCCGAGGTCGTAGCGCTCCTGCTCGGCGTCGAGCGCGGCCTGCGACGCGGCGACCTGCCGGGCCGTCACGTCGAGGCGCTTGGCGGCGTTCTGGTAGTCCAGCCAGCCCTGCCGGACCTGGAGCGCGACGGCCTGCCGGAGGTCGTCGAGCGCGGTGCGCTGGTTCTCGGCGCGGAGCCGCGCCTGCTGGACCTGGGAGCGCGTCACGAAGCGGTCGAAGATCGGGATGTTGACGCTCAGCCCGACCGAGCCGCCCCGGTTGTCGGTGAAGAACTGGTCGGCGAACGGGGTGTCCTCGCGGTCGGACGGGCCGGGGAAGGTGAGCGGTTCGCCGCCGACGAGGATCACCTCGCCGCTCCCCGTCGTGACCGGGACCGGGACGGACGCGCCGAGCGAGCGGGTGGCGAGGCTGGAGTAGCCCGAGCCGTAGCTCGCGAACAGGTTGACGCTGGGGTAGTAGCCGGAGCGCGCCACGCGGACCTCCTCCTCGGCGGCCTCGATCTGGAGCTCCTGCGCGCGGAGGTCGTCGCGCCGGTCGAGCGCAGCCGTGAGGAGCGCCTCGAGCTCGACCGCCTCCGGTTCGAGGGGGACCGCTTCGAGCGACGGAGCCACAAAGGTATAGTTGCCGAACGGGTCGAGCTGGAGCACCTGGACGAGGCGGGTCTTGGCGAGCTCGAGGTCGGACTCGGCCTGGAGCAGGCTCAGCTCGCGCTGGGCGACGAGCGCCTCCTGCTGCAACACGTCGGCCCGCGCCCGGACGCCGCCCTCGACGAGCTGCTCGATGCGGTCGCGCTGGGCGCGGTCGGCCTCGAGGTTTTCCTCCTGAATCCCGACGAGCTCCCGGGTGAGGAGGACCTGCAGGAACTGGTTCGCCACGTTGAAGAGCACGTCCTGCCGGGCGCGCCCGAGCCCCCGCTCGCTGGCCTCGCGCTGGACCCGCGCCTGCCGCAGCGACGCCTGATCGCGGAAGCCGTTGAAGAGGTTCAGGCTCGCCGAGACCGAGGCGTCGAGCGCCTCCGAGGTCTCCTGGTCGAGCTGGCCCGTCGTCTGGTCGAAGGCAAGGCCGTAGCGCTGGGTCGGGCGGATGGAGGCGTTGAGGTCCGGGAGGAACTGCGAGCGGCTGAGCGACACGTCGAGCGCCCGCGCCTCGGCGGCGGTCGTCGCCTGCCGGAGGGCTGTGTTCTGCTCGAGCCCGATCCGCAGGGCTTCGTCGAAGGTGATCTCCTCGGGAGCCTGCTGCGCGGCAACCGGCCCGGCGAGGCAAAGCGTCAGGAGCAGAAGGGCGAGCGAGCGAGCAGCCATGATGCGGGGCAGAGCCGGAGAGGTGGGACTGCGGCCTTTGACGGGGCGGTGCGGGGCTTTGTTACACCCTCGTGACGCTGCCCCCTCGCGACGCGAGGGACCGGGCCGCCACCGCGCGGGCGTTCAGCAGAGCGGGCGGACGTTCAGCAGAGCGGAGGGGGTGGGATTCGAACCCACGGTGCCTTGCGGCACGCTGGTTTTCAAGACCAGTGCATTCGACCACTCTGCCACCCCTCCGGGAGCCAAAAGGTACCCATACCGTCGAGGCTCAAACTGTTCGCTTTTCGTGCGGCGCGCCCTCGCGCCGCTCCGCTCTACCCCTCGCCCGCTCTACATCGTCCCGTAGGCCATCAGCGCGTCGGCCACCTTGACGAAGCCGCCGACGTTGGCCCCCTGCACGTAGTTCACCCTGCCGTCGCCGCCGCCGTACTCGGCGCACGTTGCGTGGATGCTCTTCATGATCCCCTGGAGCCGCTGGTCCACCTCCTCGCGCGACCACGAGATGCGCATCGAGTTCTGGGTCATCTCGAGCCCGGAGATCGCCACGCCGCCGGCATTCGCCGCCTTGCCGGGGCCGTACATGACGCCGGCCTCCTCGAAGCGGTGCGCCGCCCCCGCGGAGCTCGGCATATTGGCTCCCTCGCAGACGAGCGTGCAGCCGCCGGCGAGGAGCGTCTGGGCGTCGTCGTCCTGAATCTCGTTCTGCGTCGCCGAGGGGAAGGCGGCGTCGCACGCGATGTCCCACGGCTTGGTCCCCTCTCTGAACTCGACGCCGGCGCGGTCGGCGAGCTCGCGGAGGCTGCCGCGGCGGTGGTTCTTGAGGTCCATCACGGCGTCGAGGTCGGCCCTCGTCAGTCCGCCGGGCGCGTAGAGCGTGCCGGAGCGGTCGGAGAGCGTGAGCACGGTGGCACCGAGGTCGAGGAGCTTCTCCCCCGTGAACTGCGCGACGTTGCCCGAGCCGGAGACGAGGCAGCGCTTGCCTTCGAGGGCCTCGCCCCGGTGCGCGAGCATCTCGCGGGCGAAGTAGACGCTGCCGTAGCCCGTGGCCTCGGGGCGGATCAGGCTTCCGCCCCACCCCGCGCCCTTGCCGGTCATCGCGCCGGTGAAGGCGTTGCTGAGCCGCTTGTACTGCCCGAAGAGGTAGCCGATCTCGCGCCCGCCGACGCCGATGTCGCCCGCCGGCACGTCGGTGTCCTTGCCGATGTGCCGGTGCAGCTCCGTCATGAACGCCTGGCAGAAGCGCATCACCTCGCGGTCGGACCGGCCCTTCGGGTCGAAGTCGCTGCCGCCCTTCGCGCCGCCCATCGGGAGCGTGGTCAGGCTGTTCTTGAAGACCTGCTCGAAGGCGAGGAACTTGAGAATCCCGAGGTTGACCGACGGGTCGAACCGGAGGCCGCCTTTGTAGGGGCCGATGGCGTTGCTCTGCTGCACCCGGTAGCCGCGGTTGACGTGGACGCCGCCCTCGTCGTCGTCCCACGTCACGCGGAACATCAGCACCCGGTCCGGCTCAGCGAGGCGCTCCAAGACGCGCGCCGCCTCGTACTCCGGGTGCGCGTTGATGTACGGGACGACCTTCTCGGCGACCTCGCGGACGGCCTGAAGGAACTCCGGCTGGCTGTGGTTGCGGCGCTCCAGCCCCGCCATGAAGGTGTCGAGCTGCATGATGCCTCCTCGCCTGGGTGAACGGAAGGCACAGGATACCGCACGGCCACAAAAAAAGCGCAGCCCGCCCCGATGCGGCCGCCCTGATGCGACTACGCCGATGCGGCTACGCCGGGGGAGGCGAGGCCGTCGCGCGCTTACGACCCGACGACGAGCAAGATCACCACGAGCACCACGAATCCGAGGCCCATGCTCCCGAGGAGAATCGCCGTCTGCTTGCTGTCGTAGAACGAGTCGTCGTAGAGCGAGAGCGGAGCCGGCTCGGCACCATGATGCGCGGCACCGTGGTGAGGCTCGGCTTCGTGGGGCGTCGGCGCGCCGGGCGTGCGGGGGAACTCGGACATGGCGTAGAGCGGAGGTGGGCGGGATTCGTTAGCGGCAGTCGAAGCGCTCCCATGACGCAATGATCTCAACCGGCATGATGCGGTGTCGGCGCTCAATCAAAGCATCAAAACGCTTGTTCTCCGAGTCGAGCGCACGCAGCGCAGCGCACTGCGCCTCTGCCGAGTTGGTGCCATCGTTTGGCGCAAGGGCACGGCATCGACCGATCTCCATCACTTGGTAGCACCCACCACCACCGTAGAGCACGTCGCCGGGGCGCACCTCAGGGCCACAGCCGACGAAAATAAGCAGCAGGATCGCAGTGAAACGCATATGAGCGGTAAGGCTCATGAGCCACAGATAGCAAGGAGCAAAAGCGGGGAAGAAGGGCGAGGCGGTGAATTTAAACTCTTCCGCTCTTCCTTACGTCTTCCCTTCCGGTCTTAGTTAAGGTGCGCGCGGATGTCGGCGTGGGCGTGGTGGCGGCGGAGCTTGCGGAGGGCCTTCTCCTTGATCTGCCGCACGCGCTCGCGCGTCAGCCCGATCTGCTCGCCGATGGCCCCGAGGGTGAGCGGGCGCTCGCGCCCGATGCCGAAGTAGAGCCGGGTGATCTCGGCCTCGCGCGGCTGGAGCTGGCACAGGATGCGCTCGACGTCGATCTTGATCGACTCCGCCGTGATCGGTTCGTCGGGCGAGACGAGTTCTTCGTCGGGGACGACGTCGAGCAGGCTCTGGGTCCCGTCCTCCGAGAACGGCGCGTCCATCGAGAGCGAGCGGCGCCCGTGGCGGAAGCCCTCTTCGACCTTGTGCGGCTTCATCTCGAGCTCGCCGGCGAGCTCCTCGACCGTCGGCGCGCGGCCGTGCTCCTGGGCGAGGCGGGCGCTGGCCTTGCGCATCTTCGAGAGCGTCCCGATCCGGTTCTGCGGGAGGCGCACCGTCCGCGCCTGGTCCGAGAGCGCTTTGAGGATCGACTGCCGGATCCACCACACGGCGTAGGAGATGAACTTGAAGCCGCGCGTCTCGTCGAAGCGCTGCGCGGCTTTCACCAAGCCGTAGTTGCCCTCGCTGATGAGGTCGGAGAGCGTGAGCCCCTGGCCCTGGTACTTCTTGGCGACTGAGACCACGAAGCGGAGGTTGGCCCGGACGAGCTTGTGCAGCGCCTCCTGGTCCCCTTGCTTGATCCGCTGCGCCAGGTCCACCTCTTCGTCGGGGGTGAGCAGCTCGACTTGGCTGATTTCGTCGAGGTACTGGTCCAGCATCCGCTGCTGTCGGGGAACGTACATACTCGTTGCGTTTAGTCCAAAAGTGGGAGGGCTCGTCGGGGGCGTCGCCCTCCCTCCTATGGTGAAAACCATTATCCGTTTCCGAAACGGGCTATTCCGCTCAACTTTTTTTCGGTCTTCGCCGTTGTTTCGCTTTTCCGAGCTCGGCGTTTGGTATCTGTATTGGTTTGCTTCGTCACGGGCTAGTGCTACGACAACTCGATTCTGACAGGCTCTCGGCAGCCCGTGCGCCGCGCGTCGGCGTTGACCTCGTCGCCCGATGCGGTGCATCTAGCTCCTCGGTCGCCTTGACTCGCAGCACCCGAACACGCCGATCTACCCGTCATTCTGCTCGTGTCGCAGCACTAGGCTCTGTCACGTAGGTCGGTCCGTCGACGAGCGAGAGACCCTGGAGGGGCCCGGCCAGGCGTCCGACAAGCCGGTTGCCGTAGCATCGGGCGAGGAGGACAACGCCGCAGCGCCCTTCACTCGCCGAGCCAGGACCCGGATTCACGTGACGGGGCCTAGGCCCTGGATTCGGTGTTAGCCGACGGCGCTGGACGGACGCAAAAAGCCCGGCACCGAACACGTCGGCACCGGGCAGGGCGAGCGGCTGGCTCGCGGCGGAGAGGGAGGGATTCGAACCCTCGATACCGCTATAAACGGTATACACCCTTAGCAGGGGCGCGCCTTCAGCCACTCGGCCACCTCTCCCTGTTTTGGACTGTTGACGTCGGATTGCCGATTGGCGTATCGGGCCGAAGGGTGGGAAGATAAATCCAAACTCCCCGATCCCCAACCCGAAGGTTCGGCGAAGCCCGTCGAAAATCGCGCTAGCCCACCTGGAGCGCCTCGGCCCCCGACGAGATCTCGATCAACGGCAGCGGCCTCGCCCTGCCGCGCATCGTCGCCGCGCTGCTCGAAAAGAATCAGCGGGCCGACGGCTCGGTCGTGATCCCCGAAGCGCTTCGGCCCTACACCGGCTTCGAGCGCATCGGCTAGGCTGTGTCACGTAAGGGGTAGCTTCGGGCTGACCAACTCCCGAAGCCGTGAACGTACTGACCGACGAGGAGTGGGGCGTGCTCAAGGCTGGCCTCGACGCCGTCCGCTCCCGCCGCCGACGCCCCATGAAGCACGAGCGCCAGACCGTCGAGGCCGCCTCGGAGCATGGGATCGAGGCGGAGGTGGTCATCGCGACCCGAGGGAGGCTGCGGCTTCGTGCTGTTGCCCCGGCGCTGGGTGGTCGCGCGGAGCTTCGGGTAGGCGGCGCGGTTCCGTCGGTGAGCGTGTAGTGGGCTCCGCCGGGGCTCCGGTGCCGCCCGGCTCGGGGGCCTGCGTCGGCAGGGTGAAGGCGACCGTGGTGCCGGCCCCGAGCGTGCTCTCGATTTCGAGCACCCCGCCGTGAAGCTCGACAAGCTCGCGGGCGATGGCGAGGCCGAGCCCGGACCCGCTCACCCCCCGCGACCGGCTCTCTACCGTGCGGTAGAACCGCCAGGTCACGAGCGGGAGGTCGTCGGGGGCGATGCCGTGGCCGGTGTCCGAGACGGTCAGCCGCACCCTGTCGCCTTCGGCCTAGCCTCCGACGCGGACGGTGCCGCCGGGGGGCGTGTGCTTGAGCGCGTTCCCGATGAGGTTGGCGAGCACCCGCTCAACGAGGCCGATGTCGGCGTGGACCGGGGGGAGCGGGTGCTCGAACATGGACTTGAGCGTGACGCCGAGGCGGCTCGCCTCCTGCTGGAACCGGAGGGCTACGTCCTGCACGAGCTCGGCCGGGTTGTCGCCAAAGAGGGGGAGCCGTGTGGTGTCGGCGAGGAACATGCGGATCGGCGTGAGGGCCACCCGGTGACGAGCCGGGGCCGCGCCCTCGTTGAAGGGGTTTCAGTGGAGACCTCGGCGGGGATAAGGAAACTTACAGCGGGTGCCGGCGGAGGTCCTCTCGAAATGGTAAACGCTCCCAAGATGGGTAGGCCTTGATCGCCCCGGCACCGGGTCATTCACGTTCTGGGACGACTCCTTTACAGTTACGGGACACTACGTTTAGATCTCCGAGAGGATTACGGGGCAGAAGCGGTCTAACCTGTCGGCGAATCGGACCTCTTCCGTCCGAGCACCGCCCTTTCAACCCTAGAACCGCTCCTCAACGCTACCGCCATGAGCACTTTCCCGAAGCCCTCTCCTCATCAGTCCCCTCTGGGGCTTGCGCTGCTGGCCCTTGCCATCACGATCTCCGTCCCTGCCTACGGCCAGGACATGCCCGACGGCGCGATGACCCACGACGCCGTCGAGCACCTAGTGGCCGACTGGCCTGAGCCTTCCCGCCTAGCCGTGATGATGACCATGGAGAAGTACGGCATGCCCGACGGCGTCACGCCCATGATGGTCACGTGGATGGACACGGCCCCGTTCAAGCGGACGATGGTCTACCGGGACCCCGTCCAGCACGACTTCCCCGCCCCGCACCCGGACGTGCTCGAGCAGGTCATCGACTACCAGGTGCCGCCCGCGATGTTCGACGAGCTGGCGATGTACGACGGCAGCGTGATCGTCGAGCGGACCAAGGGCGAGCTCTCGGCGCGCTGTGACAAGGAGCCGCTGAACATGCTCGCGCTCAACCTCGCCCACGAGATCGTGGCCAACGGGATGAGCGTCGAGCAGGCGCGGACGACCTACGCCGAGCAGGCGATGGCGTTTAAGGAGGGCCGCGAGGCCCCGTACACCGAGCGCCTGACGTTCTAAGTCCCTATGGGCGAGACGATGGACCCTGACCACCCGCCCATGATGGAGCAGAGTAAGAGGTAGAACTACGTGCCCTCATGACGCCTTTACGCCACGGAGCCCGCATCTGCGTATTTTCTCAGGGTGCCCGTCGCCTTCCTCCAGACCGCCATCACCAACCTCAGGGATAGCCGTTGGGAATCGCTCACTCGACCTTGACGCTGTCCCGGCTTCGGCCTCTCAAACCAACCAGATAGAGGTACCCATGACAAAGCAGCAAACAGAACGCGAAAGCCCAATGACCATCGGCAACCTAGGGGAGCTGATGTCTCCGGTAAAGCGGCGTGACTTTGTGCGCCGTCTGCTCGCCGGCGGGACGGTGGTCCTGTCTTCATCCGTATTCGCCGCGTGTGATGACGATGGGGGCATGGGACCGGGCGACGTCACCGGCCTCTCGTTCGATCTCCGCACGGATGCGGGCATCTTCCGCATCGTGGACCTTCTGGAGCTGCTGGAAGGCTTCTACTACACCGAGGTGGTGGGGAGTCCGAACTTCGCCTCGTTCTTCAGCCCGGAGGAGCAGGAGCTCTTCGTCGATCTACGCGACGCCGAGATCGTGCACCGCGAGTTCGTCCGCGAGGCGCTCGGGCCGATGCGCGTACCCGATGTGACGATGGAGTCCATCAACCGGGACCGGCTGAATGAGCTCCTTTCCAGCCGCGAGAACATCATCACGACCGCTCGCAACTTCGAGCACACGGGGGTGTCCGGGCTGAACGGCGCGTCCAAGTTCCTTCAGGACCGGCGGAACCTGCAGACCACGCGCAACTTCGCCTCGGTCGAGGGACGGCACGCCGCCGCCCTGCTCGACATCCCGCTTACCCTGGGTGGGAGCGTTTCGAGCACCGACTTCGCGGGCTCCAACGTGGTCGATGCCACCGGCCGAGACGTGAAGGTCGAAGCGGACGAGCCGCGCGGCGTGTTCGACCGGGTGGCGGCCATCGGGCTGCTCGAAGCCGATACGCTGGCGGATCCTCCGGTGAGCAACCCGCCGACGCCCAGTCAGGGGATGCCCACTCCGAGCTTCCCACCCCCCATCTTCTAAGCGACCTCCTCTAGCACATAACGAGAAGCAAACATGGAAAGCCAACAGCAAACGGTTCTCGACGCAGTCGATCCCGAGATCATGGACCACCTCGTCACCCGGCGCGACGCGATCCGGAAGGGCCTATCCGTCAGCTCCGTCGCGGCGGTGGGACTGGCGATGGGCTCAGTCCCGGTGACGCTCGCTGCGCTGAGCAGGGAGGCGTTCGCGCAGCAAATGCCCGGCGACATTCTGGGCGTGCTCCAGTTCGCGTTCACCCTGGAAAACCTGGAGAACGAGTTCTACAAGGCGGTGCTCGGAACCAGCGCGGCTTCGGCTCAGAACGAGGCGTTCGCGGAGGTGCGAGGACAGATTCCCGCCGAGGCGCGCGGGTCGATCGAGCTGATCCAGCAGCACGAGCAGCAGCACGTGGATTACCTCCGCGGTGCCATTCAGTCGAACGGGGGTTCGCCCCAAAACTTCACGGCTAACGACTTCGACTTCACCGGCGGCAACGGCACGGGCGACGGCCCCTTTCTGGCGGCCACGACCGACCTCGACGTGCTGCTGCTGACCTCGCAGGCCTTCGAGGATACGGGCGTCCGTGCCTACAAGGGGCAGATCCCGCTTTTGCTCAACAACTCGGGCAACGCGAACGCCGACATGGTGCTGGAGGACGCCTGCCGGATCGAGACGGTCGAGGGGCGGCACGCCTCCCGGATCCGCCGCATCCGCCGCCAGCGTAACCCGGAGATCACCGCGCTCAGGTACAGCGGCTACGTCCTCGGCGGTGGGCTAGAGGCGGCGGGCGTAGGTGGCCTCGCTCTGCCGGCCGAAGTGACGGCGGCCCTCACCGCGATCTACGCCGGCGAGGAGGAGACCGTCCAGGTGACGTTTAACGGGACGCAGGAGCTGCGTATCGATACGGCGAACCTCCCCAATACCGACGTGATCGGGGACGCAGCGCGCAAGCGTGTTGCCGCTCAGATCGCGTTCGATGCGCCGCTGACAAGGAAGCAGGTCCTGGCCATTGTAGACCCGTTCATCGTCGGCTAGCCACGGGCCGCGTAGGGTCGGAGGCTGCGGCTTCCGGCCCTACGCCTGCTGGAGCGCCTCGGCCCCGGACGAGATCTCGATGATCTCGGTCGTGATCGCCGCCTGGCGGGCGCGGTTGTAGGTCAGCTTGAGCTGGTCGAGGAGCTCGCCGGCGTTCGAGGTCGCGTTGTCCATCGCCACCATGCGCGCGCCCTGCTCGGCGGCGTTGCTCTCGAGGACCACGCGCCAGAGCTGGTAGCTGAGGTACTGCGGGATGAGCTGGCGGAGGATCGTCTCGGCGTCCGGCTCGAAGAGGTAGTCCACGTCGCGCCCGAGCGCCTCGTCGGCGTGGTAGCCCTCGTCGGCCTCCATCACCGGCGTGGTGAACGTGCCGGCCGGGACGGGCAGGAACGGCTCGACGATGCGGTTCTGCGAGATCGTGTTCTTGAACTCGTTGTAGACGATCACGACGTCGTCCCACTCGCCCTCGATCCAACCCTCGACGGCGCGGTCGGCGATGGCATTGGTGCGGGCGAACGAGAGGTCGTTGAAGAAGCCGCGGTAGTCGCCGACGAGGGCGAAGCCGCGCTTGCCGAAGTAGTCGTGCGCCTTGCGCCCGACCGCGAGGACCTTCAGCCGGTCCGTCCCGCGCAGCTCGGCGAACTGCTCGTCCACCGCGGCTTCGGCGCGCTTGAGGATGTTCGTGTTGAACGCGCCGGCGAGGCCGCGGTCGCTCGTCACGACGATCATCAGCACGGTGCCCACGTCCTCGCGCGGCTGGAAGAGCGGGTGGCTCTCGGGGTCTACGAACTCGCGGAGGTGGCCGATCATCTCGCGGATTTTGAAGGCGTAGGGGCGGGTCTGGAAGATCTGCTCCTGCGCCCGGCGCAGCTTGGCCGCCGCCACCATCTTCATGGCGCGCGTGATCTGCTGCGTGTTCTTGACCGACGCGATGCGCGTGCGAATGTCGCGGAGAGAAGCCATCTCGGAATCAGAGGGTAGGGGTGGGTTTCAAACCCGCCCCTACGGGTTCATTTACGACGTGTAGACGCCGGCGAGGTCTTCGGTCTCCCGGCGGAGCGCCTGAGCGGCCTCGTCGGACATCACGCCGGTGGCGCGGATCGAGGCAAGGGCGGCGGCGTGCTTGGTGCGGAGGCGCTCGCGGAAGTCGCGCTCGAACTCGCGGATCTTGTCGACCGGCACCCGGTCGAGCAGGCCCTGGCCGGCGACGTAGATGACGGCGACCTGCTCCTCGACCGGGATCGGGACGTACTGCCCCTGCTTGAGGACTTCGACGAGGCGGGCCCCGCGGTTGAGCTGGCGCTGGGTCGCCGGGTCGAGGTCGGAGCCGAACTTGGCGAAGGCTTCGAGCTCGCGGTACTGCGCGAGGTCGAGCCGGAGCGTGCCCGAGACCTTCTTCATCGCCTTGATCTGGGCGTTGCCGCCGACGCGGCTGACCGAGATGCCGACGTTGATGGCCGGGCGGACGCCGGCGTTGAAGAGGTCGGGCTCGAGGTAAATCTGGCCGTCGGTGATCGAGATGACGTTGGTCGGGATGTAGGCCGAGACGTCGCCGGCCTGGGTCTCGATCACCGGGAGCGCCGTCAGCGAGCCGCCGCCCTTGATCTTGCCCTGGAGGCTCTTGGGGAGGTCGTTCATGCCGCGGGCGATGCCGTCGTCGGCCGTGATCTTGGCGGCGCGCTCGAGGAGGCGGCTGTGGAGGTAGAACACGTCGCCGGGGTAGGCCTCGCGGCCCGGCGGGCGGCGCAGCAGGAGCGAGACCTGGCGGTAGGCGACGGCCTGCTTCGAGAGGTCGTCGTAGATCACGAGGGCGTGGCGGCCGGTGTCGCGGAAGAACTCGCCGATGCACGCGCCGGCGAACGGGGCGATGAACTGGAGCGGGGCCGGGCTCGAGGCCGGGGCGTTGACGATGACCGTGTAGTCGAGCGCGCCCTCCTCCTGGAGCGTTTGCATCACCTGGGCCACCGTCGAGGCCTTCTGGCCGATGGCGACGTAGATGCAGTAGACCGGCCCGGCGTCGGCCACGCCGCTTTCGCCGGCCTCGTGGGTGCGCTTCTGGTTGATGATGGTGTCGAGCAGGACGGCGGTCTTGCCCGTCTGCCGGTCGCCGATGACGAGCTCCCGCTGGCCGCGCCCGACGGGGGTCATCGCGTCGATGGGCTTGATGCCGGTCTGGAGCGGCTCGGTGACGGGCTCGCGGTAGATCACGCCGGGGGCTTTGCGTTCGAGCGGCATCTCGAGCTTCTCGCCGCCGATCGGGCCTTTGCCGTCGATGGGGTTGCCGAGCGGGTCGATGACGCGGCCGAGCATCTCCTCGGAGACCTGGATCGAGGCGATGCGCCCGGTGCGCCGGGCCTCGTCGCCCTCCTTGACCTCGTCGACCTCGCCGAAGAGCACGGCCCCGACGTTGTCCTCCTCGAGGTTGAGCGCCATGCCGGTCACGCCGGACGAGGGGAAGTCGATCAGCTCGCCGGCCTGGACGTTCGAGAGCCCGTAGAGCCGGGCGATGCCGTCGCCGACCTGGAGCACGGTGCCGACCTCGTAGACGTCGGTCTCGGTAGAGAACCCGCCGAGCTCGGTGCGGAGGACGGAGGTGACTTCGTCGGGGCGAATTGCCGTTGCCATATCCTTTGATGGTTGGGGCGGGTTTCAAACCCGCCCGTACGGGAAGTATCAGTTACTCAAGTAGGCGCGCTCCTCGAACTGCTCGCGGAGCGTAGAAAGCTGGTGGCGGACGCTGCCGTCGTAGACCCGGTCGCCGATGCGGACGACGACGCCGCCGATCAGCTCGGGCTCGACCTCGATCCGCAGCCGGACCTTGCGGCCGGTCCGCGCCTCGAGGGCCCGGCGGAGCGACTCGGTCTCGTCGTACTCTAGCGGCATCGCCGTCCTGACGGTCGCCTCGACGAGGCCGAGGCGCTCGTCGCGCAGCTCGCCGTACTGGCGGACCACGCTCGGGAGGATGTCCTCGCGCCCCTTCTCGACGAGCAGGCGCATCAGCCGGACGATCAGCGGGTCGACCTTCCCGTCGAAGAGGGCACCGATGACGGCGTCCTTCTTTTCGCGCGAGACCACCGGGCTGCGGAAGAACCGGTCGAGCTCGCGCGAGGCGTCGAGGCTCTCGCCGAGGCTCTGCATTCCCTCGTCTACCGCCTCAGCCTTGCCGGCGGCCTCGGCCTCCTGGTAGACCGCCTGGGCGTAGCGCCGGGCCACGATCGCGTCGCTCATGTCGAATTGCGAGCACCGAACGACGAACCGGTCGTCGCCCGCCGCTCGTCGCTAGTTCTTGGGGAGGTCGGAGATGAAGTCCTCGACGAGCCGCTTCTGGCGCGGGGCGTCGAGGGTTTCGTGGAGGATTTTCTCGGCGGCCTGGATGGCGAGGTCGGCGACTTCGGCGCGCAGTTCGGCGAGGGCCTGCTGCTTCTCGCGCTCGATCTCGGCCTGGGCCTGGTCCTGCATCGTGCGGAGCTGGGCGCGGGTCTTCTCGACCTGCTCGGCGCGGAGCGCCTCGGCGGCCTCGCGGGCCTCGCGCATGATCTGCTGTGCCTGCGCCTCGCCCTCGCGCCGCGCTCGCTCGTTGTCGGCGGACAGCTGCTTGGCTTCGGCGAGAGCCTTCTGGGCGCTCGTGAGGGAGTCCTCGATGGTCTGCTCGCGCTCGGCGAGGGCCGAGGTGATCGGGCCCCACGCGAACTTGCTCAGCAGGAGCAGGAGCACGAGGAACGCCAGCCCCATCCAGAAGATCAGCCCGACGTTGGGCGAGAGCAGGTCGGCGGCGAGAAAGAGAGTCATGGGTCGGAACGGCAAGGGCGGGCTCCCGGCGGCCGGGGCCCCAGGGGGGCCGCCGGAGAAGTCCGGCAAACGGGGAAGGACGGCCAGGGCAGCCGGCGACGGGTCACCGGCTGCCCCCGTCCCGGGGGTCCGCGCCGAGGCGGCGCGCGGTGCTTAGACCGCCTCTTTGAGCGTGAGGAGGATGCAGACCACCAAGCCGAAGAACGCCACACCCTCGATGAGGGCGGCGGCGATGATCATCGTGGTCCGGAGGTCGCCGCCGGCTTCGGGCTGGCGGGCCGAGCCTTCGAGCGCGCTCGCGGCGAGCCGTCCGATGCCGAGGCCGGTGCCGATAGCGACGAGGCCGGCACCGATGCCGGCGCTGAGCCATGCTAGAGAAACTGCGTCCATGGTGAAAGTCGTGTCTTGGGTGTAGGGGGTGTTGTGAGGGGGACGGGCGCGGAGCCCGCGGGGGTGCTAACGGGGGTCTCGGCAGCGGCGAAGCCGCCGAGCGGGAAGTCGGGGCACACGGGTCAGATGACGGACTCCGTGCCGACGGTCCGCTCGTCGAGCGGGTAGCCGTTGCCGTGGACGAGCGGGGCCGAGGCCGCGACCGCGAGGTCGTGCGCGTCGCGCGGCTCGTGGTGATCGCCGTGGTGCTCGTGCTCGGCGGTCGCCATGCCGATGAAGAGCGCGCTCAGGATGGTGAAGACGTAGGCCTGGATGAACGCGACCAGGAGTTCGAGGCCGTAGATGAAAATGGTCAGGAAGAGGCTGGGCACCGCCGTGCCCCACCCGGCCCCGTCGCCCAGGATGACGCGGATCGCGAAGATCAGCCCGATCAGGTTGAGGATCACGAGGTGGCCCGCCGTCATGTTGGCGAACAGGCGGATGGCGAGCGCGAACGGCTTGATGAACAGGCCGAGGAACTCGATCGGGATCATGATCGGCTTGACGAACCACGGGATGCCGGGCGGATTGAAGATGTGCATCCAGTAGTCCTTCGTCCCAGCGAACTGCGTTATCACAAACGTGAAGAGCGCCAGGACGGCCGTCGTCGAGATGTTGGCCGTGGCGGTCGCCCCGAAGGGGACGAGTCCGAGGAGGTTGCAGACGAGGATGAAGAAAAAGATCGTCAGCAGGTACGGCAGGTACTTGTCCGCCTTGTCGCCTAGGTTGGGGCGGGCGACCTCATCGCGGATGTAGAGGATGAGCGTCTCGAGCAGGTTCTGCCGGGTCCCGCGCGGGGCCTCGGTCCGCCCGATGCCGCGTTTGTACTTCCCGGCCATCGGGATGAAGAGCAGGCACAGAATGAGGATCGCGAGCAGCGCGAAGAGCAGGTGCCGCGTGACCGAGAAGTCGACGAGCACGGTGCCCTCGGTGCGGGCCATGCCGGCGTGGAGGTACTCGTGCTGGTCGAAGACCGCCTGGGTGACGGTCATCCCGAGGGCCGGCTCGCCCGCGCCGAACTCGGCGGCCCCGTGGGCGTCCTCGCCTCCGGCCTCGCCGTCGAGGCCGACCTCGGCGTGGACCACGCCGTCGCTGTGCTCGTCGCCGTGCGCGCCGACCATCTCGTAGAGCCCCGAGCGGAGCGCCGCCTCGGTGCTGCCGAAGAGCTCGAACCCGAGGCCGCCGTCGGCGTGGCGGACGAGGAAGAGGCGCGGCAGCTCGACGATGCCGAAGGGCGAGAAGTCGAGGTAGTTGCCGTCCATCGTGTGGCCGATGGCGTCGAGCGGCTCGCCCTCGCCGGCGGCGCTGGCCGGAGCCGCTCCCCCCACCGCCAGGGCGAGGAGGACGCCGAAAAACGGAGCGCGAAAGAACCGGTTCGTCACAGCGAAGTCTTTCGTCACAGCGAAGTCTGGGGTGAGGGAGTCGGGGAAACGGTGGGGCCGCCGGCGTGCCGCCGCTGCCCCCGGTAGATCAGCGCCGTCTCGACGACGAGGCCGGCGACGACGCTGGCGAGCAGCGCACCGACGAACGCGAGGGCGTGGACGGGCACCGCGACGAGCACCAGCGCCACGAGGACGAGCGCCACACCCAACCGGCCGACCAGTCCCAGCAGCACGACCGAGTAGAACACCTTGTCCGTCCGGTCGCGGGCGATGCGGTAGAGCCCGTAGCTCGCCGCCGCATTCGCCACTCCGATGCCTCCGCCCAGCGTCAGACCCAGTAGCATGTCAGGCGTCATGGCAGACGGAGTGGAAGGGCAAAACGCTCCGGTGAGCAGGGCGGTCAAACTACGGGAGGGCCGCTTGGAGAGGCCGGGGAGAGGTGGTGAAATCTGGTCTAAGAGAGCCGCAAACGCCCTCGAGCGGGGCCGTCCCCGGGGCGCCGCGGTGACGCCTCCTCACCGCCCCGGGCGGCCTAAGGATTCGCACCGTTCCGACGATATACAGGGGGTGCCCTGCCTCTGTCGCATCCCCCATATGCCCGGCCTCCGCCCCTTGCTGTTCTGCTGCGCCGCAGCCTTGTTCTTCTCGGCAGGGACGGTATCGGCGCAGCAGCATCACTTCCGTAACTACAACGTCGCGGACGGCCTCGCGCAGGCTGACGTTATATCGCTCTACCAAGATAGCGAGGGCTACCTCTGGGTCGGCTCCTTCGGCGGCCTGAGCCGATTCGACGGCCTCGAATTCCGCACGTTTTCTACCGAGGACGGCCTCCCGAGCAACACCGTCAGAGCGATCAGCGAGGACGCCGAAGGGCGCCTCTGGGTCGGCACGGGCGAGGGCCTCGCGGTGTTTGACGGGCGTGGCTTTGCGCACCACGCCGCAGACGCGGCCGTCCACGAGGTCGTCAACGACCTCGCCGGCAGCGACGTCTGGGTGCTGCGCCCCGGCGCCGAGGGAGGGCTTTGGGTCGGGACGCAGACCGGTGCTCACTTCTTCGACGGGGCCGCGCTTACGACCTACACCTCGGCCGCCGGGCTGGCCACCGACGCCGTCAACGACATCGCCGTCGCCCCGGACGGTACCGTGTGGTTCGCCACCGACGCCGGCGTGAGTCGACTCGCTGAGGGCCGCTTCACGACGTTCCCCACAGGCGACGGCTGGGTAGCCTCGCTCGCGCTGGCTGAGGACGGCGTCCTCTGGGCCGGGACCTCCCAAGGGCTGTTCCGCCTGGAGGGGGAGCAGACCGCGGCCTACACCACCGAGGATGGGCTCGGCGGCGACTTCGTCATAGCGCTCCTGTCCCGGAGCGATGGGCGGCTGTGGGTAGGCACCCACGGCGGCGGACTCACCAGCTTCGACCCGGACGCACCACCGGAGGAGCGCCCTGTCGTCCTCGGCCTGGGCAACGGGCTGCCGAGCCCCAACGTATGGGCACTCGCCGAGGACACCGAAGGCAACCTCTGGATCGGGACCGACGCGCGGCTGTCGTGGTACGGCGGCGACCGGTTCATCGCCTACACCACCGACGACGGCCTCCCCGACCCGACGGTCTGGAGCTTCGCCGAGGACACCGAGGGCGACCTCTGGATCGGGACCGAGGCGGGCATCAGCCGGTATGAGCCGGAGCGCGAGCGGGCTGGCGACCAGGACGCCGACCCGTTCACCGTCTTTCCGTTCGAGGAGGAGCAGTCGGACATGCGCGGCTCCAGGCTCGTGGCTGCGAACGAGGGGTTGTGGACCGGCTCCCAAGCCGGGCTCGGTCATTTTCAGGACGGGCAGCACACTCCGCTCTCCAGCGTCGACGGGGAGATCGCCTCGATGGTCAAAACCCGGGACGGATCGATCTGGGCCGGCATGTTCGAGGCCGAGTTCGTCCACCTGGACGCCGACGGCCGGCTGATCCGGACGTTTACCGAGGCCGATGGGGTGACCGGCACCCGCGTCCTCTTCCTGCTCGAGGCGCGCGACGGCACGCTGTGGGTGGGCACCGACGAGGGCATCGTGCTCTACGACGGCACCGACCTGGTGCCGCTCGACCCGGAGACGTTTTCCGGCCACGTGATCTCGCTGGCCGAAGACGAGGCCGGCAACGTGTGGGTGACGGAAAACTCGGGCCGGATCACTCGGATCACCCCGGAGCGCGAGACCGCGAGCTTCTGGCTCGGCGACGCGCTCGCCGGGGCCTCGTTCTACCTTTCGACGATCGGCCCCGAGGGCGACCTCTGGATCGGCACGAACCGTGGGCTGGCGCGTTTCGACCCGACGGCCTACGACGGCGGGCCGGACCTGCCGCCGGTCCGGCACTACGGAGCGCCCGAGGGCTTCCGCGCGCTCGAGACGAACTCCTTCGCCACGATCATCGACAGTCAAGGTCAGCTCTGGTTTGGGACCGTCGACGGTGCCTACCGCTACAACCCGACCGCGGACGATGCGGTAGACCACCCGCCGGCGCTGCGCGTCACCGCCCTCAGCCTCACGTTCGAAGCGCCCGACTGGAGCCTGCTCGCCGACTCGGTCGGCCCCGACGGGCTGCCGGTTGGCTTGGCGCTGGCTCACGACCGCAACCACCTCACGTTCGACTTCGTCGGGATCCACCTGGGAAATCCCGAAGCGGTCCGCTACCGCTACCGTCTCGACGGCCTCGATGCGGCGTGGAGCCCCGCGTTCGCTGAGCGCCACGCCACCTACTCGAACGTACCGCCCGGCGACTACACCTTTGAGGTCCAAGCCCGCGCGGGAGACGGCGCGTGGACGCCGCAGCCGGCGCGGTTCGCCTTTACCATCACCCCGCCGTTTTGGCAGCGCCCGTGGTTTGCCCTCCTCGCTAGTCTACTCCTGCTCGGCACCGTCATCGGGGGTGGGCGGCTGCATACCCGGCGCCTCGTACGCCACCAACGAAAGCTAGAGGCCGCCGTGCGTGAGCGGACGAGCGAGCTTCGGCACCAGAAGGACAAGCTCGAAGTGACAAACCGGCGGCTCGACCGGGCGAACGAAGACGCGCTGGCGGCGGTCCGCGCCAAGAGCGAGTTTCTCGCCATGATGAGCCACGAGATTCGCACGCCTATGAACGGTGTGATCGGCATGACCGGGCTGCTGCTCGACACGCGCCTCGACAACGAGCAGCAGGACTACGTCGAGACCATCCGCGTCTCCGGCGACGCGCTCCTGACGATCATCAACGACATCCTCGACTTCTCGAAGATCGAGGCAGGCAAGGTGGAACTCGAGGAGCACGCCTTCGACCTCCACACCGTCATCGAGGAAAGCCTGGACCTGGTCGCCCCGAAGGCAACCGGGCAGGGCTTGGAGCTCGCCTACTTCATCGAGGACGGCACGCCCGCGACCGTGCTCGGCGACGTGACACGTGTCCGGCAGATCATCGTCAACCTCTTGTCGAACGCGGTGAAGTTCACGCACGAGGGCGAGGTCGTGGTCCGCGCCCGCACCGGCCCTGCGCCGTGCGTGGAAGGCTCCCCATGCGAGATTCTCTTCTCGGTGCACGACACCGGCATCGGGATGACGCCCGAGCAGCAGGCGCGCCTCTTCGAAGCCTTCACGCAGGCCGACTCCTCGATGACCCGGAAGTACGGCGGGACCGGCCTCGGGCTGGCCATCTCGAAACGCCTCGCCGAGGCCATGGGCGGGACGATGCGCGTCGAGAGCACGTTCGGCGAGGGCTCGGTCTTCCACTTCTCGATCCGGGCTACGCCCACGGCCCCCTCCCGGCAAGGTGCCCCGCCCGACGCCGAGCTCGCCGGGCGGCGCGTCCTCATCGTCGACGACAACGCGACCAACCGGCGGATGCTCACGCGCCAGCTCGAAGCCGTCGGGGCGCACGTCGAGGCGGCTGCCTCGGCGCAGGAGGCGCTCGCGGTGGTCGCTCGGACGCCGCCCTTCGACCTGGCGCTGCTCGACATGCAGATGCCTGAGCGCGACGGGCTCGACCTCGCGCGCGACTTCCGGGCGCAGGGCATCTCGTTCCCGCTCGTCATGCTCAGCTCGCTGGGCGAACACCCGGCAGAAGCCAGGCCTTTCTTCGCGGCGTGGATGACGAAGCCCGTCAAGAAGAACACGCTCTACACCTCCCTCAAACGCGTTCTCGGCATGCACACACCACAGCCCCCCCCCCCGCCCATCTCGGCAGGCGACGGCGCGGTGTCGCTCCGGGTGCTGCTGGCCGAGGACAACCTCGTCAACCAAAAGGTGGCCCTGCGGATGCTCGAGCGCCTCGGGGTCCGCGCCGAGGTGGCGGCCAACGGCCGAGAGGCCGTCGACGCCCTCGAGCGCACGCCGTACGACCTCGTGTTCATGGACGTGCAGATGCCGGTCATGGACGGGCTCGAGGCGACGCGGCACATCCGCCGCGCCCTCCCGGCGGAGCGCCAGCCGCGCATCATCGCCATGACGGCCAACGCCATGGAGGGCGACCGCGAGCGGTGCCTCGAAGCCGGCGTGGACGACTACGTCGCCAAGCCGGTGCGCGCCGAGCAGCTCGCCGCGGTCGTCGAGGCGGCGGCCCTCGGGCAGCCCCCCCTCGTCCGCGAGGCCGAGGCCGCGCCCCCGCACACGCCGAGCTTCGACCGGAGGCAGGTCGAGGACCTCGCCGACAGGGACGCCGCGTTCCTGCGCGAGCTGCTCGGCGTCTATCTGACGGACACCCCGGCCCTCCTGGCCTCGATGGCGCAGGCCCTCGGCTCCGGCCTCCCTGATGCACGCGACGCCCTGCAGAACGCCGCGCACTCGCTCAAGGCGAGCAGCCACTCCTGCGGGGCCCTCGAGGTCTGCGAGGCAGCCGAGGCCCTCGAGACGTGGTGCCGCGCGGCGGGCGAGGCCGACGCGGCCACCGCCGAGGCCCTCGTCGGGGCCGTGCAGGACGCTTTCGCCGGGGCCCGGGCTGAGATCGAGCGCTACGTCCGCACCCTCGCCGGCGACCTGCCCGCCCCCGGCTGACCCGGCCGGTGCCCTGCCAGGTCCGGTTGCCCTACCCGGCTGCCCTGCCCGGCGCGGATCGTCCGGCGTGCATCTGCCTGTCCGGCGTGCATCAGCCTATCCGGTGTACATCTGCAGCTCGTCCCGGCGGTGCTTCTGGCGGAGCTTGCGCAGGGCCTTCTCCTTGATCTGCCGGACCCGCTCGCGCGTCAGGTCGAAGCGCTGCCCGATCTCTTCGAGCGTCAGCGGGTGCTCGCGCCCGATGCCGAAGTAGAGCCGGGTGATCTCGGCCTCGCGGGCGTGCAGCCCGCCGAGCGCCCGCTCGACGTCGATCCTGAGGCTCTCGTCGACGAGGACCTCGTCGGGCGAGACCTCGCCTTCACTCGGGAGCACGTCGAGCAGCGAGTTGTCGTCGTCCTCGCCGAAGGGGGCGTCCACCGAGAGGTGGCGGCCCGAGTGCCGGAGCGCGTCGCGGACCTTCTCGGGGTCGATCTCGAGCTCGGCGGCGAGCTCGTCGATGTTCGGGTCGCGGTCGTGCCGCTGGGCGAGCAGCGCGCTGGTCTTGCGGATCTTCGAGAGCGTCCCGATCCGGTTGAGCGGGAGGCGGACGACGCGGCTCTGCTCGGCGAGGGCCTGGAGGATGGCCTGCCGGATCCACCACACGGCGTACGAGATGAACTTGAAGCCGCGCGTCTCGTCGAAGCGCTGCGCCGCCTTGATGAGGCCGTAGTTGCCCTCGTTGATGAGGTCCGAGAGCCCCAGCCCCTGGCCCTGGTACTTCTTCGCCACCGAGACCACGAACCGGAGGTTGGCGCGCACCAGGGTGTCGAGCGCGGCACCGTCGCCCCCTCTAATGCGCTGGGCCAGCGCCACCTCTTCCTCCGGTTTCAGGAGCGGGATTTCCCCGATCTCCCGGAGGTACTGGTCCAGCATCCGCTGTTGGCGGGGGACGTACATGGGGCTGCGGGTTGGCGTATCAACGAGAGGCCGTAGGCACAGGAGAGGAAGGTCGATCAGCGAGAGGGGCCGCGTCACCGTGGGAGTTCGTCCCCCGGCCACCGCGCGACCGTTTCGTTACACGGGAGAGCGGATACCCCGTTCCCCTGGGCGCGCACCGCGTTCCCCTAGGCGCGCACCGTGCCTGGCTCCCGCCCTTCCCGTGGCGCTCCTCCTCCCGGCGAGGCGTTTTCGCGCGGCGTGCGTCCCGGCGCTCGGGGTCGTAGATTTCGCCTCGCCCGCTCTGTGCCATGCCCCGCGTCCCCGATCCGTTCCTCCTCGACTGCCGCGGCCGGCCGCTCGACTGCCGGCCCGGGCGGGCGCACGTCATGGGGATTCTGAACGTCACCCCGGACTCGTTCTCCGATGGGGGCCGGTACCTCACGCCGGACGCCGCGCTGCACCGCGCCGAGGTGATGCTCGCGGAGGGGGCAGCGCTCCTCGACGTCGGGGCCGAGTCCTCGCGACCGCGCGGCACGGTCTACGGCGACGGAGCCGCGCCCGTCGCGGCGAGCGAGGAGCGGCGGCGGCTCGTGCCGGTCGTCGAGGCGGTGGCGGCGCGCTTTCCCGAGGCGCTGATGTCCGTGGACACGTACAAGCCGGAGGTCGCCGAGGCGGCGCTCGACGCGGGCGCGCACGTCGTCAACGACGTCACCGGGCTGCGCTACGGCGACGGGGTGGCGCGGGCGGCGGCGCGGGCCGGGGCCCCGCTCGTGGTGATGCACTCGCTCGGCGCGCCCGGCGCGATGCCGCACGCGCACGCCTACGCCGACGTCGTGGCCGAGGTGACGGCCTCGCTCGCGGCCTCCGTGAGCGCGGCGGAGGCGGCGGGCGTCCGCGATGTCGTCGTCGATCCCGGCTTCGGGTTCGGCAAGTCGGTGCGGGAGAACCTGCGGCTCGCCGGGCGGACGGACGCGCTGCTGGAGACCGGACGCCCGGTGCTCGTCGGGATTTCGCGCAAGAGCACCGTGGGCGCGGTCCTCGGCACGGCCGGGGAGCCTGCCGCCGTCGGCGAGCGGCTCTTCGGGACGCTCGGGATGACGGCCGTGGCGGTGCTCGGCGGGGCGTCGATCGTACGCACCCACGACGTGCGGGCGACGGTCGAGATGCTCCGCGGCCTGGCAGCCGTCGTCGAAGCGTCGCCGGACTGCAGGCTTCGGGCGCACCGGCACCGGGCGCACCGGCGTCGGGAGGCCGCGCGATGACGCTGGCCCTCGAACTCTTCGGCTTCCTCCCGGTCGAGCTGAAGGACGCGCTCGACGTGCTCATCGTCTCGGTCCTCGTCTACCAGCTCTACCGGCTGATCCGGGGGACGATCGCCGTGCAGATGTCGTTTCTGCTCTTCGGCATCTTCATCGTCAACCAGGTCGTGCGGGCGACGGGCCTGACCACGCTGCGGGCGCTCTTCGGCGCGGTCAGCGAGGTGTTCGTCGTCGCGGTGATCATCCTGTTCCAGCCCGAGATCCGGCGGCTGCTCTTCATGCTCGGCAAGAACCCGCTCGTCCGGCGCTTCGTCGCCACCTCGGCCCGCGAGAAGACCGTCGAGGAGATCGTGGCGGCGGCGCGCGAGATGTCGGAGAACCGGATCGGCTCGCTCACAGCCTTCGCCCGGGCGTCGGGGCTGCGCAACTATATCGAGAGCGGCACCGCGATTAACGCCAACGTCGAGCGCGACCTGCTGACGAGCATCTTCTTCCCGAACTCGCCGCTGCACGACGGCGCGGTCATCATCGAGGACCAGAAGGTGGCCGCCGCGCGCTGCATCCTCCCGGTCTCCGAAGGCCGGCGGCTCGACCCGCACCTCGGCCTGCGCCACCGCGCCGCCGTCGGCCTGACCGAGCGGACCGACGCCTTCGTCGTCGTGACGAGCGAGGAGACCGGGCGCATCTCGGTCGCCGAGGACGGCGTGATCCAGACCGACCTCTCGCCCGAGGAGCTGCGCGAACGCCTCTTCGAGGCCCTCGTCGAGCGCCGCGCCGAGGAGCCGCCCCCCGAGGACGAGTTCGTCACCGAAGACGGAGGACGGTGAGCCGGGGGACGGTGAGCCGGGGGACGGTGAGCCGGGGGACGGTGAGCCGATCCCAACCCGGGCGGCCACACGGGGCCGCCCCTACGGTGCGGAGCGCTGTGGCCGAGGTATCTTTCCCAGCTCAGTCTGCCCTCTGCCGGGACCCTCCGCCCTCTGAGACCATGCCCCGCCGCCCCTACGACCGCCAGCGCCGCGCCCTCGTCGCCCTCCTCCGCGAGAAGGGCATCACGGACGAGCGCGTGCTCGGGGCCGTCGGCGCGGTGCCGCGCCACGCGTTCATGGACCAGGCGCTGCACCACCGCGCCTACGAGGACGAGGCCCTCCCGATCGGCCTGCACCAGACGATCTCGCAGCCGTTCACCGTCGCCTACCAGACCAGCCTCCTCGGCGTCGAGCCGGGCCAGCGGATCCTCGAGGTCGGGACCGGCAGCGGCTACCAGGCGGCGATCCTCTGCGAGCTCGGCGCGCGCGTGCTCTCGGTCGAGCGCCACGAGCCGCTCCTGGAGCGGACCCGCGCCCTCCTCGACGACCTGGGCTACCGCGTCCTCACCCGGCACGGCGACGGTACGCTCGGCTGGCCGGCGTCGGCCCCGTTCGACGGGATCGTGGTGACGGCGGGCGGAGCGACCGTGCCCACCCCGCTGCTCGACCAACTCCGCGCCCCCGAGGGCGACCGACCGGGCGGGCGGCTCGTCATCCCCGTCGGCGAGCGCGACAAGCAGACGATGCTTCGCATCACCCGCACCGGCCCCACCTCGTTCGAGCGCGAGGAGCTGATGGACTGCCTCTTCGTCCCTCTCATCGCTGACACCGACGGTCGCTAGCCCCCCTTTCCTCCAGCACATGGCCTCTTCTCCCCGGCCCGCGCGCGCGTTGTTCACCCACTTCAGCCAGGGCGTGCTGATGGGGTCCGCCGACATCATCCCCGGCGTCAGCGGCGGCACGATGGCGCTGATCGTCGGCATCTACAAAAACCTGATCGACGCGATCGGCGAGGCCGTGACGGCGGCGCTCCTGCTGCTGCGGGGCCGGTGGCGCGAGGCGTGGGCCGCGGTCCGGTCGCTGGAGTGGAGCCTGCTCCTCCCGCTGGCGGCGGGCATCTTCCTCGCCATCGGGATCGGGTCGCTGTTCATCCCGGAGCTGCTGGACCGGTATCCGGTCGAGTGCCGGGCGCTGTTCTTCGGCCTCGTCGCGGCGTCGATCGTGATCCCGTGGCGCGAGCGGCACGCGCACCGAGGCTGGCACTACGCGGCCGCCGCCGTCGCCGCCGGTGCGGCGTTCGGGCTCGTCGGCTTGCCGCGCAGCCCGGACCTCGCCGACCCGTCGGCGCTCCGCGTCGGGCTGACGGCGGCGGTGGCGATCAACGCGATGATCCTGCCCGGCGTGAGCGGCGCGTTCCTGCTCGAAGTCCTCGGGCTGTACCGGACGACGCTCGAGGCGCTCCGCGACCTCGACGTCGGCTACGTCCTCACGTTTGCCCTCGGCGCGGCGCTCGGGCTCGGGGCCGTGGCGAAGCTCCTGTCGTGGCTCCTCGACCGGCACCACGACCTCACGATGGCCGTCCTCGTCGGCCTGCTCGCCGGGTCGCTGCGGGCGCTCTGGCCGTGGGTCGGCGTCGTCGAGCACACGAGCTCCGACGGTACGGTCGAGGCGATCCCCGACCCGTCGGTCCTCCTCGCGCCGGGGGACGGGTGGCCGCTCGCGCTTGCGCTCGCGCTCGGCGGGTTCGCGTTTGTGACGGCGCTCGCGTGGCTCGGCCGCCGCCGCCTCGCCGCGGGCGACGAGGTGTTGGCAGAAGAGCACAACGAGGTCGAAGCGCGTGTCGATTAGTCGCCCGCCGCGTGCTGCACGTCGTCCACGATGCCGACGATCGTGGCGTCGGTGGCGGTGAGGTCGTTCGGGGGGCGGAAGGGGATGGCGGCTTCGGCGCTGCTCACGTAGATCACGCGGTCGCCCGGCCCCGCGTCCACGGTGTCGAGGCTCACGATGGGGCCGCCCTTCGGCGAGCCGTCGACGTGCAGCGGCTGGACGAGCAGCATCCGCTTGCCTTCGAGCGACGGGTCCTTCCGCGTCGCCCACACGCTCCCGATGACGTGCCCGAGGTTCATGCGCCCAGCGCCGCCACCGCGTTTTCGTCCACGTCGAGCCGGTCGACGATGGCCATGATGACGGCGTCGACGGGCTTGCCCTGCGTCAGCTCGGTCTGCCGCCCGCTCGACCCCTGCGCGACGAGCACGACCTCGCCGACGCCCGCCCCGACCGAGTCCACGGCGACGACGAAGCTCTCTTTCTCCTCCAGGTCCAGCCCGACCTCGCAGACGATCTGAAACGTCATCCCGACGGTCTGCTCGTCCTTGCGCGTGGCCCACACGGTGCCGATGACTTTGCCGAGAAGCATGGGGAGGGCCGGGAGGAGGCAGGGGAGAATCGGGGGCCGGCAAGCTACGGAAGACCTGCGTGCTCTGCCTTCTGCCCGCCGGCCTTCAGCGCTCGCCGGCGGGGACGAGGGCGAGGGTGCAGCGGCTGACGCAGACGAGGCGGCCCGCGTCGTCGGAGATGCGGACCTGCCAGACCTGGGTGGTGCGCCCCGCGTGGAGGCGCTCGGCGACGGCGCGGAGCGTGCCCGCCTGCACCGGGCGGACGTGGTTGGCGTTGATCTCGAGCCCGAAGGCGACCTTCTCCGGCAGGCTCGACGCCGTGCCCGCGACGCTCGCGACGGTCTCGGCGAGGACCACGCTCGCGCCGCCGTGGAGGTAGCCCAGCGGCTGGTGGTGCTGCGCCGTCACCGGCATCGTGGCGACGGCCCGCTCGTCCTCGACCTCTTCGAACTCGATGCCGAGGAGCCCGGCGAGACCGGCGGTGGCGGGAAGCGAATCGGGGAGCGGCATGGCGAGCGAGGCAGGGGTGCCGCAAGGTACACCCGGAGGACGGTGAGACGGAGGGCAGGGGATGGGGCTTGAGACGCCGCAGGGCCCTTCAGGGGCCTCGCCGAGCCAGGACCCGGATTAACGTGACGGGGCCTAGACCCGCTCCTCGGCCTGCTCCGCCTCGCGCCGGGGGGCCGGGCCGCCCGCGAGCGGCAGCCGCACCGTGAACACCGAGCCGACGCCCCGCGTGCTCTCGACCTCCACCGTGCCGTCCATCAGCTCGACGAGCCGCTTGGTGATCGACAGGCCGAGGCCGCTCCCCTCGTGCGAGCGCTGCATCCCGGTGGACTCCTGCTTGAAGCTGTCGAAGAGCTCCGGCAGAAAGTCTTCGCCGATGCCGATGCCGGTGTCGCGCACCCGGAGCACCGCCGCCCCGGCCTCCGCGTCGATCTCGGCGACGACCTCGCCGCGCTGGGTGAACTTGATGGCATTGCCGATCAGGTTGACGCAGATGCGGTGGAGGCAGTCCGGGTCGGCGGCGGCGCGGACGCCGGGCGTGACTTCGGCGAGGCCGAGCCGCAGGCCCTTGCCGAGGGCGAGGGGCCGGAGCACGCTGATCGCGTCGGCGACCTCCTCGGCGACCTCCAGCGGCTCGGCCTCGGGGTGGAGCGCCCCGGCCTCGATCCGCGCCATGTCGAGGACCGAGTTGATGGTGCCGAGGAGGCGGATCCCCGCCCGGCCCATCGTCTCGACGAGGTCGAGGTGCTCGCCCTCGAGCTCCCCCGTGAGGACCTGCGCCGAGCCGATGATGCCCGTCAGCGGGGTGCGGATCTCGTGGCTCATGTTGGCCAGGAAGTTGGACTTCAGCCGGCTCACCTCCTCAGCCTGCTCCTTGGCGCGGATCAGCTCGGCCTCGAAGAGCTTCTGCTGGGTCACGTCCTTCGCCACGCAGACGATCCCCCGGACCCCCCCGTCGTCGCCCGGCATCGCCGCGGCGGAGAAGGCCACGGGCAGCTCGGCCCCTTCGCGCTGCTGGAGCGTGGTCTCGCGGTTGCCCGAGTACCCGCGCTGGAGCACGCGGGCGAGCAGCGCGTCGGCCTCGACGACCCCGCCGGCGAAGACGAACCCGAGCGGCCGCCCGACGAGCATCGCCTCGTCGTAGCCCAGCGTGTCGGTGACGGCGTCGTTGACGAGCTCCACCGTGCCGTCCGGGGCGACGACGAAGAGCGGGTCGGCCATCGACTGGAGGATCGTGTCGAGGTAGTGCTTCGAGACGGTGGTCCGGCTGAGGGCCTCGGCCATCGTGTTGAAGGCCGTCGTGAGCGCGCCCACCTCGTCGTCCGAGCGGACGTCGAGCCGGAAGTCGAGGTCGCCGCGCCCGATGCGCTCGGTGGCCTTGGTGAGCGAGAGGATCGGGCTGGAGATCGAGTTGGCGAGCAAAATCCCGAGCACCAGCGTCATCCCGATGGCGAGGAGGACGGCGACGAACAGCATCCGGTCGGCGCGGGCGAGGTGGGCGCGCACGGTCTCGGCCTCGGTGTTGAAGGTGAGGTCGACGCGGTTGCGGTACTGGATCAGCGCCGGCAGCATCGCCTTCTGGAGGTGGGGCGTGACGGTCTCGGCGAGGAACGCGCGGGCCTCGCCCGGCCGCCGCGCCGCGAGGCCGAGGAGGTGCTCCGTGTGCTGCTGGTAGGTGCTGAACCCAGTGCCGAGCTCGTCGATCCAGGCCAGCCGCTCGTCGGCCTTGGCGAGGTCCTCGTGCTGCTTCCAGGCCGCGGCCCGGGCGCGGGAGGCGGCCGCGACGGAGCGCGCCTGCGCCAGCCGCTGCTCGAACCGGACGAGGGCCGCCCGCAGCGCGTCGGCGGAGGCCGCGCCGCGCCGCGCCACCAGGTCCTGCGCCACGGCCTGGCTCTCGCGCAGCGCAAGCGTCATCTCGATCGCGTGGTTCGTCTCGAGCGCCGCCCCTTCGCTGAGCTGGAGCACGCCGTACTCGACGCGCCCGTTCATCACCTGCGCCACGTACCCGACGCACCCCATGAGCAAGGCGACGAGCGCGAATCCGAGGAGGAGCTTCTGGTAGAGTCTCATCGTCCGTAGGTCTGGCAGCGTAGGCGTGCGGGGCGGAACGACCACGACTGGAGCCCGCTGCGTGTCCAGCCCTCGGCGGGCCCTGCTCCACGAGGAGCGGCTTCAACGAGGAGCGGCTTCAACGAGGAGCGGCGTCCCTGCGCGCTGCGGCCTCGCCTTTCGTCAAACCGGCGCGACCTCGTGCCGCGCTATTAAAGGGCGACCGGTGGGGTAGAAACGAACCGAGCGTGGGTAGAATCCACGCCCGGCGGGACCCGGTTCAGTCGTTCAGCTTCCGGTCCCACCACACCAACATGCCCTCTTCCGATCGCCCGAGGGGCGCGCCCGCGTCGCAGTACTCACTCCACATCATGGAGCGAATCTGGGCGGTATAGGCAGGTTCGCCGTCGGTGAGGTGAAGGATGCGGCTAGTCATGCGCACCCGGCTCGACTCGGCGACGGCGGGGGCGACGGTGGGTGTGGGCAAGGAGTGCGGCATAGAATCGAGGGGAGTGGGCTCTGTCGGAGGAGCGTCTCCTAATTCCATGCCACGTGCTGCGTCACGCCCAGGGGCTGCAGGACTGTTCTGGCGAGGCTGAGACATAGGAGAGTAGATAGGCGAAAACACGTTAGTTGTAATGCAGCCGAGGCAACAGTAGTGAGCAGTCCAGTTAGCACCCGTTAATTATAAACTTACGCCGGATTCTAGAATTAATTATCGCAGGTGGGGTTTTTTTTCTCCTTTCTGTGCTTTTATTTAAAGCCAGCGTTTTTCCTCTAGGTCTCACTCAAGGATTCCCCCATGGCTCGTTGGGGACCTTACCTACCCACCCCGAACCTATGAGCATCCAGCACACTACAGACCGTCCGCCTCAAGCCGATTCGTCTGCGCACGAGGACTCGCCTGCGCACGAAGCTAGCGAATCCCTCAACCTCCGGGAGATGCTGAAACGCGCGCACCGGATGCGCCTCACCGAGCGAGCGCGGTTCTTCTCGACCTGGATCCGGCAGCTCCACCAGCGAGGCGGAAGCCTGCACCTCCGCCCCATCGGCTCGGTGACCGACCGCGTCACCCTCGTCGGGAACCACAACACGGACGAGACCCGCCCGATGCTGATGTTCGGGTCGAACTCGTACCTCGGGCTGATGGGGCACCCCTACGTCCGGCAGAAGATGAAGGACGCCGTCGACACCTACGGCGTCGGCGTCAGCGGCTCGCCGCTGCTCAACGGGCGCGGGATGCTGCATGTCGAGCTCGAGGAGCGCATCGCGGCGCTCAAGGGCAAGGAGGACGCGCTCCTCTTCCAGAGCGGCTACGGGGCCAACGTCGGCCTGCTCTCGACGCTCGCCGGCAAGCACGACCACGTCCTCTTCGACGAGCTCAGCCACGCCTCCTTCCGCGACGGCATCCGCATGAGCTTCGCCCAGAACCAGAAGTTCGGGCATAACAAGGTCGCCGACCTCGAGGGCTACCTCGAAGGGCTGTCGGAGCGCACCGGCGAGGCGTTCGTCGGGGTCGAGGGGGTCTACTCGATGGACGGCGACCTCGCCCCGCTCGACCGGATCGCCCCGGTCTGCCGCAAGCACGGCGCGCTGCTCATGGTCGACGACGCGCACGGCACGGGCGTGACCGGGCCGGGCGGCCGCGGCACCGCCGCCCACTTCGGCGTCACCGACGAGGTGGACCTCATCCTGAGCACCTTCTCGAAGACCTTCGGCGTCACCGGAGCGGCGGTCTGCACGACCCGCCCCATCGCCGACTTCCTGCGGTACTACGCCCGCAGCTACGTTTTCTCGTCGTCCCTCCCGCCGGCCTCGGTGGCAGCGGTGCTCGCAAGCCTCGACGTGATGGAGCGCGAGCCGGGCCGCGTCGAGCGGCTCCACCACCTGATCGACTACACCGTGCGCGGCCTCCGGCACCTGGGCTTCGAGCTGCCCGATCACGCGTCGGCGATCATCGCGCTGCGGGCCCCGGCCGGGATGCCGATCCGCGAGGCCATCGTCGAGCTCAACCAGCGCGGCGTCTTCCTCAACTCGATCGAGTACCCGGCGGTGCCGACCGGCGAGGAGCGCTTCCGCATCAGCCTCATGGCGACGCACACCGAGGAGGACATCGACCGCCTCCTCGAGGTCTTCGCCGACGTGTGGGACCGGTACGCGCCGCCCGAGCACCGGCTCAGCCGGTCCGGCCCGCTCAACCTCCCGCTCTTCGGCGACGGTGTGGCGCAGGGGGAGCCGGCGCTCGTGCCCGGACGCAGCGCGTCGGCCTGAGCGCCTCCGGCCCCGACCCGAGGTGCCGAACCCGAGCACGCCGAACCCGAGCACCGGGCGTCACCCGATCACGACGTGCTCCGGCGTGGCGAGCGCCTCCTGAAGCGCGTTCGCCGCGTCGGCGCGCAGCGCGTCGGCGTCACGGTGGTGTGGGGCGAGGCGGGCGACGCCCAGCGCGACCGGCAGCCGCTCGGCCTCGGCGCGAGCGCGCACGCGGGCGGCCCACGCCTCGATGCCTTGGGCGTCTTCGTGGAGGAAAACCCCGACCATCAGCTCCCCGAAGCGCTCGACCCGCCCGTTGCGGCTGACGGCTTCGAGGTGCTGCTGAAGCGCGCGCTCGGCCTCGGCCACCGTCGCCTCTTCCTCCCCCGCGATGCGCTCGGCGTCGGTCTGGTAGACGAGCGCGAGCGCGAGCGGACGCCCCTCGGCGCGGGCGCGCTCCATCTCCCCGGCGATGATCGAGCGGCGGGTCGGGACGGCGGGGGAGGGCGCTTCATCGGGCTGGGTGAGCATCGCCGCGAGGAGCCCGGCGTACTGCGTGAGCAGGCTGCGCTGCCGCTCGGTGAACCCGGCCTGGTCCGGCCCCACGTCCACGACGAGGTAGACCGGCCCGTCGCCGAGCGTGCACACCGGCACCACCGCGACGCCGCCGAGCGGCACCGCCCGTTTGTAGTGAGGCAGCGCGGCGAGGAGCGGATCGCCCGCGTCGAGCACGGTCAGGGACGGCTCCGGCGAGACGGCGTCGAAGAACACGTTGCCCGCCGGGAAGCGCCCCTCGCGGCGCGCCGCCGGGTTGTGCGAGAGCGCCGCTTCTAGGGTGGTGCCGGTGGCGTCGGTCGAGAAGAGCGCGACGGTCTGCACGTCGGTGGCAGCCCAGAGCGCGCGCAGCAGCGAGGTCACCGCCGTGGGCGAGTGCACCCGCCAGAACGGGGAGTCGTCGCGCGCCTCGAGCACGGGGGCCTCGACCGCGCCCTCGTCCGGCACGGCGCGCGCAGGAGCAGCGCGCACAGGAGCGGCGCGCGCAGGGACGGGGGGCACCGGGGGCGTAGGGGTAGCCCGGTCAGGGGCAGCCCGGCCAGGGGCCGGGTGGCGCTCCGGCAGCGGGCCGTCTTCCGGCGTGGCAGCGGCCCCGCCCGAGACCTCCACGACCGGCTCCGGCACCTCGTCGTCCGGCAGGTCCGCCTCCTCGGCCGGGCTCCCCTTCGGGCGGATGTTCGAGATGCCGAGCGAGCGGAGCTCGTCCTCGCGCGAGGGCGCGGCGGCGGCTCGCTGCTGCGCGGCGGCCTGGCGGCGGCGGCGCTTGGACGCGAGCACCAGGAGCGTCCCTAACGCGAGCGCGAGGAGGGCCGCGCCGATGCCCAGTAACCAGACATTGTCCATCAAATACCCTAGAGTGGCTGCGATGACCGCGAGCGCAGCGACAAACACTCGGGCCATAACGCTCTGCGCGGGCTGCGCGTGCGGAGGAGGAGAACTGCTCGGAATCTACCGGTGCCCCCGGCCAATGTCAACCGACCGACCGCCCTCTCGGACAGAATCGCTACAGCCGGTCCCCTCGGCTGCGCTCAGCGCAGGTTGTCGAGATCGTCTTCCTCAAACTCCAGCTCGACCCCGCCGATGCGCCCGGCCACGAGGTTGTAGACCCAGGCCATGATGAACCCACCGATGAAACCGGCGACGAGCCCGAGGAGCGGGTAGAGAATGATCATGAACAGCCCGAGGCTGCTGCCGAATCCCGTCCCGCCGAGCTCGTCCGAGAGCGAGCCGACCATCGTCATCACGCAGCCCGCCGGGAGCGAGAAAACGAAGGCGACAGCGGCTGCGACGACGCCGTAGACTTTTGCAAAAGACAAGGGGTCGATCCTGCGTAGAATCATCGGGGCCTCCGAGGGTGAGTGAGATAGATAACTACGCACGCTCGCTGAACAAATGCAACCCTCGCCTCAGCCCACCTCGGCGTAGCCCTCCGGCACCGGCACAAATGTCGGCGCGCCGGTCGGCAGCGTGGCGGTGCCCGGCGGCAGCTCGATGGCGGGCAACGCGAGCGCCGGGACTTCCTCTCCGAGCGGGTTCGGCTCGGCCCACAGGTCGCCGCGCGTGCTCTCGACGACGACGTGGTCGCCCGCCCGCCCGCGGACGTAGTCCCGCGTGAGCGGGATTTTGCCGAAGGGCGTGTCGAGGACGTATCTCGGCACGGCGAAGCCGGAGGTGTGGCCGCGCAGACGATGCATCAGCGCCATCCCGGTTTCGATGGGCGTGCGGAAGGCCGCGGTGCCGCCGATGAGCTGCGCCTGGTAGAGGTAGTACGGGCGCACCCGCATCGCCACGAGCCCTTCGACGAGCGCCTTCAGCGTCGGGAGGTCGTCGTTGATGCCGCGCAGGAGCACGGTCTGGTTGCCGACAGGCACGCCCGCGTCGGCGAGCTTCGCGCAGGCGGCGGCAGCCTCGGGGGTGAGCTCCTTCGGGTGGTTGAAGTGGGTGTTGAGCCAGACCGGGTGGTGCTGCCGGAGCAGGTCGCACAGGGCGTCGGTGATGCGGAACGGGAGCGTCACCGGGAGGCGGCTGCCGAGGCGGACGACCTCGACGTGCGGGATCGCCCAGAGCCGCCCGAGCAGCCAGCCGAGGCCCGCCTCGTTGAAGACGAGCGGGTCGCCGCCGGTCAGGAGGACATCCCGAATCTCCGGGTGCGCCGCGAGGTAGTCCAGCGCCTCGCCGAGCTCGTCCTTCCGCATCATGAAGCCCGCGTCGCCGACCATGCGCTTGCGCAGGCAGTAGCGGCAGTAGATCGCGCACTCGCTCGTGACGCAGAAGGCGACGCGGTCGCGGTAGTTGTGGATCAGGTTCTTGACCGGCGAGTGCCCCAGCTCGTCCAGCGGGTCGACGACGCCGACGATGTCCGGGGCGAGCTCGCTCATCCGGGGGACGACCTGCCGGCGGACGGGGCAGCCGGGGCCGCCCATCAGGCTGGCGTAGTACGGCGTGATGGCCCACCGGAAGACGTCCCGCGCCGCCTCAAGCGCCTGGAGTTCGTCCTCGGTCGGCTCGACGTACTGCCGGAGCCCCGCTTCGTCGCGGACGCGGTGGCGCATCTGCCAGCGCCAGTCCGTCCACTGGGGATCACGCGTCATGGCCGGCCCTCCATGTTGGGGTAGCGCCGGAAGGCGCGGAGCACGGCGGGGTCGCGGGTCGCCTCGAAGGCCTCGCCGCACCGGCCGCAGCGGAAGACGATCTCTTTGGGCTGCGCCGAGATGCCGTTGAGGAAGTTCAGCCAGCCGCCGACGCCGTAGCGCATGTCGGGCCGGGCGAAGTGGTGGTAGCGGTCGTGCCCGCACCGGCAGGTCGGGCGCTCGGTTTCGGTCGTGCTCATGAGGATACCCTACGCCGCAGCGGGCACCGGGATTCTACCCCAGCCCGAGGCGACGGAGCCCGCGCGCCAGGAGGCCGGCGAGGAAGTCGGGGTAGGGCTGCCCGGCGAGCTCGGCAATGATGGCGAAGGTGCCGTCGGGCGCGAACGTCGGGAGCGGGTTGACCTCGATGAACCACGGCTCGCCGCCGGCATCGACCCGGAAGTCGAGGCGGGCGAAGTCGAGGCACTCGAGGGCTCCGTAGACGCGGAGGGCGAGGGCGTGGAGGCGCGCTTCGAGGTCCGCGCCGAGCGCGCCGAGGTCGTAGGCGAAGGGGTCGGCGGGGTCCTCGTGTCGCTCCAGCGCGTGCAGCCCGATGCCGGTGGCCCGCTCCGTCGCGCGCTGCAACGCCGGCAGCGCCTCGCCCGGGTTGCCGACGACGGCGACGGTGAACTCGCTCCCCTCGACGAAGCGCTCCACGAGCACGTCCTGCCGGTAGAGCCGAGTCTGCCGCTCGACCTCGGCGCGCAGGGCCGCCCGGTCGCCGCACCGGCTCGACGGCGCGAGGCCCTTCGCGGTCCCCTCGTAGCGCGGCTTGACGAACACCGGAAACGGCGGCAGGCTCGCGTCGTCGATCCCGTCGCCCTCCCCCACCACGGTCCAGTCCGGCGTCGGCACGCCGGCGGCGCGGGCGACGGTTTTGGTGAGGGCCTTGTCGAGCGAGACCGACAGCGTGAGCGCGTCGGAGCCGAGGCAGGGGACGCCCGCGAGCTCGAGAAGAATCGGCGCGTGCGCCTCGCGGTTGCGGCTCCCGTAGCCCTCGGCAATCGTGACGGCGGCGTCGAGGCCGAGCGGCCGGGTCATTTTCGCCAGCAGCGACTGGGCCGAGCCGATGCGGACCGGCGCGTGGCCGAGCGCCCGCACGGCGGCTTCGAGCGCGGCGATGGTCTCTTCGGGTTCGTACTCGGCGTCCCAGTCGGGCGGTGCCCCAGCCGGCGGCGGCGTGTCGCCGAAGCGGTCGTAGACGAGGCCGATCTTCACGAGCGCGTGCGGTTGCGCTGCGCTGCTCCCGTTTCCTCCTCAGGGTCGGGCAAATCGTCAAGGTCGATCCGCGCCCCATCGCTGGCCGCCACCGCAGTCTGTTCGGTCGTCGGCTGTTCGGTGTGGTCGCTCCGGGCGATGAGTTCGAGCCGGTCGAGGACGCCGCCGAACGTCTCCCTCTGCTTCCCGCCCCAATAGCCCAGCCACCCACGCATGCCCCCGGCGAAGACGAGTGCCATGCTCGCCAGCATCACGGCAGGAATCCAGAGGCCCGGCTCGGGGCCGAAGGCGGCGAGTAAGGCGAAGACGACGGCCATCGCAGCGTTGATAGCCGCAGCGATTCCAAAGTCGCGCGCCGTCTCGCGGACGGACTGCCGCAGGGTGGCCCGCGTCCCGCCGCCCGCCGGCTCGAGCGCGAGGCGTATCGAGCTTTCGCTGCGGCGGCCTGCTCCTCGCTTCGTGACCGTCCACTCGCGCATCCGGCCGATCTGCCCGATGCTCCCGTCGTCGCCGAACGTCCGGCGGACCTCGGCAACCATCCGCGCCCACGCCTCGTCGGAGACCGGACCCGGCAGGAGGCGCGCGCGCTCGGCCTCGGTGGGCGCGCCGAGGAAAGTGTGTGCCTCCACCGGTGGGGCGGCGGCCAGCTCGCTCGCCGCTGCGGCGATGTGCGCCGGGTCGATGCCGGACGCCGCCCCGATCTCCTGAAGCTCGGCCAGGGTGAGCTGGTCCCCACTTGCGGCCTCGGCGCGGCGGGCCGCCTCCTGCCGCTTCGCCGCCCGCTCGAAGAGGGCGCGCCGCTCGGCCTCGCTGTAGCGTCGCTCGTCGGTCATGGCGTCAAGTTCCCGTCACCCCGCGGCGGCCCGGTCCAGCACGGCCTGCCGCTTGCCGAGCTGCGCCGAGGCGTACGTCAGCAGCTCCGTCGCCGTCAGCCCGAACGGGTCCTGCTCGCCGCCGTAGGGCGCGAAGTAGTCGCCGAGGGTGCCGACGACGAGCGGGAACAGGGCCTCGGCTTCGTCCTCCATCACCTCGCGGAGGCCGGGGTCGCGCCCGAAGGCGTCGGCGAGCAGATCGAGGCCGAAGGCGACGTGGCGGGCCTCGTCGCGCTGCACGAGCCGGATGCCCTCGACGAGGCCGGGCATGATGCCGCGCCGCTCGAAGATTTGGTAGAACCCGTAGTAGCCCGTCTCGGCGAGCATCCCCTCGATGAAGAGGTGGTACGTCGTCACCGCCCGGACGAGCGCTCCGTCCGAGCCGTCGGCGAGGAGCGCCTCGAGGCGGGCCGGGAGGACGCGCTCGAAGAGCTCGGTGTGCGAGGGGCCGGAGTGCGCGCCCGCCGCCGCCGCCGCGGGCACCTCGCCCAGCCAGCGGCGGAAGAACTCGGCGTGCTTGGTCTCCTCCCAGATTTGCCCGGCGAGGAACGCGCACGCCGCCTCTTCGCCGGACCGGCGGCGGAGCGCGACGAGGAGGGGCGCGAGGTCCGAGGCGACGGCCTCCTCCCCGCCGAGGAAGAGCGCACAGGCCCGCGCCGTGGCGTCGCGCTCGGTGCCGGTGAGGGCCGCCCAGTCGCGGCGGTCGGGGCTCAGGTCGATGCTCTGCGGGTCCCACGCGAGCTTCTTCGCTTTATGGTAGCGCGTCCAGTGCATCGCGTCGGGCGAGGGGTCGAGTTGCATCGGGCCGGGGGTCGGGTGAGGCCTCCAACATACGCCCGTTGCGCCCGAACACGGCGGCGGCGGCGACCCCGAGGGACCGCCGCCGCCGCCGCGTGCCTTGCCAGCCGAGCCCCGCTAGTTCAGCAGGGTGATGCGCTGCGTCTGCACCTGCCCGCCGGCCTCCAGCCGCACCAGGTACACCCCGCCGGCCAGCCCCGAGGCGTCGAAGCCGACCGCGTGGTGCCCCGCCTCCACCTCGCCGTCGACGAGCACGGCGACGGTGCGGCCGAGCACGTCGTAGACCGCGAGCCGCGCCGGTGCCGGCGCGGGCAGCGCGAAGCCGAGCGTGGCCCGGCGCTCGAACGGGTTGGGGAAGGCCGCCGCCAGCGTGACCGCCTCGGGCAGCGCGGTGCTCGCCGCCGCGTCGGAGGTCGCCGCGTCGGAGGACGCCGCGTCGGCGAGGGCTTCCAGACCGCTCGCCTGCCAGTCGGCAGCCGCCATCGGGCCGGGCCGGGCCGCACCGGTCTTGGTGAACTGGAACGAGCCCTCGGCCTCGACGCCGTCAGGGAAGCCTCCGACGCGCACCAGCACCGTGTAGGCCCCGGGCGGCGCGTTGGCCGGGACGTTCGCCCGGAGCGTGGCCTGGCCCGTAGCCCCCGCCGGGAGCCTGACCGCGCGCGGCCCCTCGACCGGCCCGAAGAGGCTCCCGTTCGGCAGCACCGCCACCACCCACGCGTCGAACGACTGCGCACTGCCGGCCCCGTTGGCCAGCGCGACGTCGTAGAAGAAAGCACCGCCCGGCGGCCCGAGCACGACGGGCGGGTTCTGCGCCTCGGCCAGGACGCTCAGCCCGCCCGCGCTCGTCACCTCGAGCCGCACGGGGTAGGTGTACGTCGAGGGCTCGTTCGTCGAGACCGCGAGCACGTTCGTGTACGACCCCGGCGCGAGGCCGGCGGCGCTCACCGTGACGTCGACCGTGACGGAGCCGCCCGGCGGCACGGAGCCGGCGGCGGGCGAGACGTCCGTGACGAAGCTCTCGACCCGCCCGATCAGGACCGCGAGGCCGTCCTCGACGTAGGGGGCAAACGAGGACACCTCCAGCCCGATCGAGCCGTCGGCGTTCTCGATCCCGATCGAGGCCGAGGTGCGGTCACCGTCCATCGACTCGTACTGGAAGAGGATCGTGCCGTCGTCGTTCAGGATAGCCTGGAACGTGTAGTTGTTGCCGGAGCCGGGTCCGGGGAAGTGCGGGACGTTCTCCCACTGCACCACGAAGCGCCCGTCCCCGAGATTGCGGTAGTAGACCTGCCCGACGCCGTCGCCGGGGTCGAGGTCGTCCCAGAACGGGGCGATGAGGTCGTTCGGCGTGGCACCGTCCGGGATGCCGTCGTTCGTGAAGTCCGACGGGGTCGAGTCGGAGGCGTCGAAGGTGAGGTAGCCGTTCGACGAGATGCCGACCTGGGTCTTGTCGCTGCCGTAGAACTCGAACGTGAACGGCAGCGGGACGAACTCGCCGTCGTCGTCGGAGAGGTTCAGCGCGGTGCCCGTGCCGGAGATGTCGACGAAGTCGAAGACCGGCCCGTCGGGCTCGTTCGAGTCGACCCAGCCGTAGCCGAAGGCGTCGGGGCCGCCGAGGCCGCGCCTCGGCGCGCTGCCCTGGCGCGGGTCGAGCTCGCCCTTGCCCAGATCGAGGTGCGCCAGGGCCGGAGCCGCCGCGCGCGAGAACTGGAGGAAGTCGAACGTGAGGTCCTCGTTGCCGCTGTTGCTGAGGGTCAGGCTGGCGGTGGCCGTCGCGCCCTGCGGCACTACCGGCTCGAGCCCGACGCTCGGCGACGGGTCGAAGGAGGCGACGGGCATCATGCCGTCGATCTCGTTCCAGAAGGAGGCGTTGAAGGTGCTCGTGCCGCTGTTGCTGCCGCCGAAGGACGTGCAGCCGCCGTTCGTGTGGACGCCGACGGCGTTGCCCGTGGCCTCGTCGATGACGGGGCTGCCGGAGTTGCCGCCCTCGGTGTCGGCGCGGTAGCGCAGCGTGGTGCCCGAGGAACCGGCGTTGGGGCCGGCGTTGGTCTGCTGCGTCTGGTTCTGCGCGTTGCGCGAGCCGGTCGAGCCGGGCGGCGAGTCGTCGACGCCGTAGCCGGTGATGCGGATCGTGGCCGGGCTGAGGTCGCGGACGACGTTGAAGAACGCGCCCTGGGCCTCGAGCGCGGTCTGGCCCTGGCTGTTGGGCTGGGTGCGGAAGACGCCCCAGTCGTTGCCGATGCCGCCGTTGGCCCGGACGATGCTGCTGCTGATGACGGGGTACTGGTCCTCCGGGCCCGGGTTCTGGATGGTCCCGTTGGGCAGCGACGGCGGCACGTTGAACTGCACCACGTTGGCCGACGAGCCCAGGCAGTGCCCGGCGCTGACGAACAGCCCGCCCTCGATGAGCCACGCCGTGCAGCCGACGCTGACGATGCGCGCCGCCGCCGGGTTCGACGAGGCGACGCGGTCGTCGCTCGTGCCGCACTGCGAGCGCGGGGCCGCCGGCGCGTCGCCGACGACGACCTCGTCCACGCGGGCGAAGAGCCCGGCCTCACCGGGCGCGGCGAAGAGCTTCACCTCCACCGCGTCGCCGTTGAAGTACGCGCTCGTGCGTTCCCACTGCGCGAGGGCTCGGGCGTCGAGCCGCTGCTCGGCCCCGTCCTCGAGCGACGTGACCGTGAGGTAGCTCTTGCTCCCCAGCTCGGCATCGCTGAAGCGCAGCCGCAGCCACGGGGCACCGGCCACCTCGACCACCGTGCTGTAGACTTCGACGGGGGCCGTGGCAAGCCCGCGCCGGTTGTCGTGAATGCCGGAGTCGACGCTGACCTGCTCGACATGCGACTCGACGGGGGCCGTCTGCGCGAGGGCCGCGAGCGGCAGGCACAGCAGGGCGAAAAGCCCAAGTCCGAAGACCGAGGGGCGGAACGAGACGTTCATGGAAAAGGGGAGGTTTGGTGAAGGGAAGGGGATGCGGCCGGGAACATACGGGCGAACGGTCGCCGCGCGGAACCGCCGTGGCGAAAGTGGATGCCGAGGCTGCCCCGGCATCCGCTGCGCCTCGGAATCGCAGGCCGCTCACCGGAGCCCCGCTCACCGGAGCCCCATTCACCGGAGCACCGTGATGCGCTGCGTCCGCACCTGCCCACCGGCCTCCAGCCGTACGAGGTACACGCCGCCGGCCAGAGCCGACGCGTCGAAGCGGACCTCGTGGCGGCCCGCAGCCCCCTCACCGGCGGCGAGCACCGCGACCGCGCGGCCCAGCACGTCGTAGACCGCGAGCCGCACCTCGGCCGCCTCGGGCAGCGCGAAGCCGACCGTCGTGGTGCGCGCGAACGGGTTGGGGTAGGACGGGGCGAGCACCACCTCGCTCGGGAGCGCCGCGCTCGACGCAGCCGGAGCGCCCGGCGTGGCCGTGCCGGTTGCCTCAGCGAGCGCGTCGAGGCCAGAGCCGCTCGGCCAGTCGGCGGCGGCGAGGGTCCCCCGCGCCGAGCCCGCTTTCTCGAACGAGAACGCGCCCTGCGCCACGACGGCGTCCGGGAACGTGCCGACCCGCACGAGCGCCGTGTAGTCCCCCGGCGGAGCGTTCCCCGGAACCGACGATTGGAGCGTCACCGGTCCCGTGACCCGGCCCGCCGGGAGCGTCACCCGGCGCGGCCCTTCGACCGGCCCGAAGGCGGTACCGTTGGGCAGGAGCACGTCCACCCACGCGTCGAACGACTGCGCCTGCGCGCTCTGGTTGGCGAGGCGCACGCGGTACGTCAGCGCCCCGCCCCCGGCCCCGACCGTCACCGGATCGATCTGCAACCCGGCGCGGACTTCGAGGCCCGTAGACGGCGCTTCGTAGGCTCCAATGTCGAGGCCAAGACCCTCGATGCGCGGCCCCCCTGCGAGGTCGAGCGGGAGCGTCTCGCTCGTGTCGCCGTCGTTGTCGAGGTCAGCGGTGTCGTCGGGGAGCACGGTCCGGTCGCCCTCGTCGACGGCGGGCGAGGCCGGGAGGAGCGTCAGGTCGTCGTCGGGCGTGCCGGTGATGTTGTCGGGTCCATCGGCGTCGGCGAAGAGCGGGTCGGCGACGAAGTTGCCCCCGGCGTCGGTAAATACATTCGGTGCTACGCCTTGCAGCAGGCTATGCCGAGCAACAATGCTGTTGGCGGGTAGCACGGCAGGGCTCGAGTTAGCCCACAAGATGGTGTTATCGAACACAATATCGGAGAAGCCGAAAGGTGTGCTAATCGAGGAGACCACTCCCCCACCACCGTCGGGTGCGAGGTTGCCGGCGAACGTCGCGTTCGAGAATGCTGCGAAGGCAGAGCCTTTGCCCGCAACGAGCGCGAAGGCCCCTCCGGAGAACGTGGCCTCGTTCCCGGAGAAAACTGTATTCTGAAAGTCTGCTCCCGCGAGCGCGAGCCCCCCGTCCAAGAAGACCGCACCGCCGGAGCGGGCACGATTGCCGTAAAAAGCAGCGTTCGTGAAGACCGAGCGCTCCTCTTCCGCCTCGAACGAGCTTCTGAGGTAAAGGGCACCTCCGTCTCCGGACGCTTCGTTGTCGTCGAAGATGGACCTCGCGACGCGCAGGCGGGTCGCGAGAACACCTCGTGCCGCGAACGCTCCTCCGACTTGGCTTTCGTTTCCAGAGAAGACAACGTTTGAGAGGGCAACGATCCCGGGGTAGAAATCATCAGAGCCGAGAAGCGCGGCAGCACCGCCCTGGCGATCGGCGCGGTTGGCAACGAATACCGTGTTGCGGATGCTAGGCGGCGAGCTACAGGTGACGAGCGCGGTAGAGGTGAAAGCATAGAGCAGGCCCCCTCCGGACTGATCGGTGATCGCACTCCCATTGGCGTTGCCGCCGGTGACGACGAAGCCGTCGAGCCGTGCCGGGTCCGGCATCGCGTTCGTGCACTCCAAGTCGATACGGACGACGTGGTAGCTGTTCTCGGCATACCCGGAAAAGTCCGGCCCGTCGTCCCCGTCGAGGTCGCCTGAGAGCACCGTTTCGTTGAGGAGCGGATTGCGCGGGCCGCCGCCCGAAGGATAGCCGCCGAGGACGCGCACGCCTTTGCCGATCTCGAACGAGGCGCTGTGGTCGCCCGAGTTGCTTGGCGTGTAGGTTCCTTCGGCGACGCGCACCTCGTCACCGCCGTCTGCGACGGCGAGGGCGTCCCGAAGGTCGGTGAAGGCGTCGGCCCACGAAGTGCCGTCGTCGGCCCCGGACGCGCTTTGGTCCACGTAGAGAACCGATTGGGCCAGAGCGGGCGCGGGCAGGAAGCCGGACCAGAGGAGGAAGCCGAACAGGAGCAAGAGCGGAAGCCGGGTCATGATGCTGGAAGGGTTAGACAAACAAAGAGCCCCGTACGCGGCAAGCGCATACGGGGTTAGTATAAGCGAGGCGCTCGCCGAGTCAAGAGACGACCGGCGCACTCCTACGGTCACTTTCAGCGCACCGGCTCCGCGGGCTGCTCCCGCGCGCCGCGCAGGTGCTCGTCGAAGAAGGCGAGGGTTCGCTCCCACGCGTCCTCGGCGGCGGCGGCGGCGTAGCGCTCGCCCGAGGGGTTGGCGAAGGCGTGGCCCGCGCCCTCGTAGACCTCGATCTCGACGTCCTTGCCGAGGTCCCGGAGCACCGCCTCGAACTCCCGCACCTGAGCCACGGGAATGCCCTCGTCCTCGGCTCCGAAAATCCCGAGGATCGGCATGTCGAGCGTGGCGAGGCGGTCGCGGTCGGTGACGAGCTGGCCGTAGTAGATCACCGCAGCGTCGACCGAGTCCGGCAGCGCGAGCGCGGTGCGGAGCGCCCACCCGCCACCGAAGCACCACCCGACGACCCCGACCTCGCCGACGCCTTCCTGCGTCTTGAGGTATTCGAACGCCTGCGTGAGGTTGTCCGTCAGCGAGGCCTCGCGGCCCATCGCGGCCTGCATCAGGCTGCGCGCCGCCTCCGGGGTCTCGGCCCCCTCACCGCCGTAGAGGTCCACGGCGAGCGCGACGTAGCCCTCCCCGGCGAGCCGCTTGGCCATCGCCTGGACGTTGTCGTTCAGCCCCCACCACTCGTGGATCACGATGAGGCCGGGCGGGGTCGCGGCCCCGGCCGTGTCGGGCCGGGCGAGGAAGCCGGTGACGCTCGCGCCGCCGACGGTGGCGTAGACCGGGCGGCCCGTGACGAGGTCGTCGCCGGAGGACGCCGTCATCGGGGTGGCGGTGGGCGCGCCGCCGGCGTGCTCGCGCGACATGGCCTCGACGTAGTCGGCGTCGCGGGGGTCGTCAGAGCGCGCGCATCCGGTGAGCAGCAGCAAGAGGAGGGGCAGGATGGTGAGGCGCATGGCGGGACGGGGGCCGGTGAAGGGAAGCGCGGGGAGCGGCAGAGCTGGGGCAGAACCGGGGCCGCCCCGGAATCTACCTTCGGCGCGGTGCCGGGGCCATTCTTCCGTTCTTCTCCCGCGAACCCCGTAGCTTCGCCGAGGCTCTCCCTCTCCCGTCTCTGCCGTGAGCTCTCTGCCGTGAGCGACGCCCCGCCGCTGATTTCCTACTCCGCCGAGCTCAAGCGCAAGGCGCTGCACCTCGGCGCGCTCGCTCTCCCGGCGGGCATCCTCGTGCTCGGGCGGACCGCCGCGCTGTGGCTGCTGGCCCCGCTCGCGGTCTTCGCGCTGGCGTGCGACGCGCTGCGGGTGCGGGTCGGCGCGGTGCACCGGTTCATCAACTGGGTCTTCGCGCCGATCATGCGCCCCGAGGAGCAGCCCCCGTTCGGCGGGCCGGTGGTCGTCAACGGGGCGACGTGGATGTGCGTCTCCGCCGCGCTGTGCACGGCGCTCTTTGCCGAGCCCGTCGCGGCCTCGGCGCTGGCGATGCTGATGGTGGGCGACGGCGCGGCGGCGGTCGTCGGGCGGCGCTACGGGCGGCGGCGCTACCCGTTCTCGTCGAAGTCGGTCGAGGGGTCGGCGGCGTTCTTCACGACGGGGCTGGCGGCGGCGCTCCCGTTCGGCCTCCTCCCCGCCGACGGCCTCGCGCTGCCGACGCTGGTCCTCGGCGCGGCGGCGGCGGCCGTGGCCGAGGCCGCTCCCGTCCCGCTCAACGACAACGTCCGGGTGCCGCTCGTGGCGGGCGCGGTGATGGCGCTCGTCCACGGCCTCGGCTGAACCGGCGAGACGGCCCCGGCACGGTACCTTTTCCAGCCTGTCCCTTTGGCGGGGCCCGTGCCCTCCGTGCGAGCCTGACCTCGCCCCTGTCCACACGACCTAGCCCGTGGCCGACTCGTTCTCTCAGCGCGCCGAACGCCTCGCCCGCCGGGCGGTCGAGCTGGTGCCGTTCCCGCAGCCGCCGCTCGTGCGGACGCGCCACCCGGTGGTACTGATGCACGGGTTCGGGGCGATGGCGAACCTGGGGCAGGGCGGCGTGCTCCACGCCGAGGCGATGCACCTGCGCGGGCGCGGCGTCCTCGCCTACGCCCCGCACGTCAACCCCTACGACACGGTGGCCGTCCGCGCCCGCGCCTGGGCCGAGCGCCTCGACGCGGTCCTCGCCGAGACCGGGGCCGAGAAGCTCAACCTCGTCGGGTTCTCGTCCGCCGGGCTGGACGCGCGCTACCTCATCGGCAGCCTCGGGCGGGCCGGGCAGGTGGCGTCGCTCGTGACCGTCTCGACGCCGCACCGCGGCAGCCCGGTTGCTGGCTACGTGCTCTCGCGCCCGGAGCGGCTGCGGGCGTGGATGATGGGCGTGATGAACTTCGTGGGCCGCGCCGCCTACGCGACCGAGCCGCCCAACGCGGAGGACGGGCTGCGGGAGCTGACGCCGGAGGCCGTCACCGGCACCTTCAACCCGGCGCACCCCGACCACCCGGACGTCTACTACGCCTCGTGGGCAGGCCGCGCCGGGCGCGGCACCGACGTGCCGATCTACCCGCCCCTCGCCGTCCCGAACCGCGTGCTCTACGCCCGCGCCGGGGTCAACGACGGCCTCGTCGCCGTCGAGAGCGCGACCTGGGGCGACTTCCGGGGCGTCCTCGACGCCGACCACGCCCGGCAGATCGGCCTCCGCCTCGCGCCGGGCTCCTTCGACTCGAAGGCGTTCTACCTGGCCGTCGCGCGGGACCTCGGAGAGCGCGGATTCTGAAGGGGGAGGCAGAGGAGGAGCCAGCCCTCGCGGACTACGCGCTGCCCGGGCCTCCGAGAAGCCGGCCCCCACGCTCAGGGACAACCGCATCCCTCACCGCTTCCCTCCCCGCCCAGAAACGACGTGTGCCCCCCTCCCCGCATCGCCAGAGTACGAGCGTGTATTTTGACGTGACGTAGCCCTCTCCCTCTCCGTCATGGACCTCGCCCCCGGCGTCCTCCTCGTGGCCGAGCCGGCCCTGCTCGACCCCAACTTCCGGCGCTCGGTCATCCTGCTCTGCGACCACGGCGCCGCCGGCTCGTTCGGGCTCATCCTCAACCGCCCGACCGAGCTCCGCCTGCCCGACGTGCTCGACGAGCCGGTCGGGCTCGAGCACCCGCTCTGGTTCGGCGGGCCGGTGCAGACCGATACGCTGCACTACCTCCACGCCTACGCCGACGAGCTCGAGCACGCCGTGGCGGTCCTCGACGGCGTGGGCTGGGGCGGGCCGTTCGAGGAGATCGCCGCGCAGGTGCGGGCCGGCGCGCTCGACGGCAACGGGTTCCGGTTCTTCGTCGGGTACGCCGGCTGGGGCGAGGGCCAACTCGCCGACGAGGTGGGCGAGGGGAGCTGGGTCGTGCTCCCGGCCTCGGCAGCGCAGGTGCTCGGGGGTGACCCGTCGGTGCTCTGGCGCGAGACCATGCGCGCGCTCGGCGGCGAGTACGCCCTGCTCTCGAACTACCCCGACGACCCTCAGATGAACTAGGCTCTGTCACGCAAGTCGGTCCGTCGGCGAGCGAGAGACCCTGGAGGGACCCGGCCAGGCGTCCGACGAGCCAGATGCCGTAGCATCGGGCGAGGAGGACAACGCCGCAGGGCCCTTCAGGGGCCTCGCCGAGCCAGGACCCGGATTAACGTGACAGAGTCTAGGGCCTCGGCAGGCGGTCTGCTGCCCTCTGAACCGGAGACGCCTCGTGCCGAGCGAGCGACGGAATCGAGGGAATGGGAGGAGTGGGAGGAGTGGAGGGAAGGGAGACGGCCCCTCTCCGTCCCTCGATGCCCTCCACGCCGTCCCGAACCGCAGAACACCCCCTGATACCAAGTCCGGCTGAAGGGTTGTCGTTTCGACGAGCACAGCGAGGAGGACTCTCCCCCGATGCGACCGTGCACGACCTCAGCGCAGGAGAGTCCTCCCGTTCGTTCGGAAGGACAACCTCCAACGAATCATTCAGATTTCGCATGATCCTGCACTAGGCTGTGTCTGGATATTCAGTCTGTCGCCGAGCACGAGCAGATGTCTTTGCTTCACAAGGCGCGCGAAGCAGCCGTAGCACCGCTACGGCGAGGCAGCACCACGCTGTGAGCGAAGGCAGATGCCGTGTGCAGGCCGGAAGTGGATTTTCCAAACACAGCCTAGGCGGGGCCGGGAAGGCGCGGCGGTCGCGCTACCCCGTTCGGTTTTCCTCCCCGCGGTCTCCCGGCGGCGCAGCCTGCGCCACCTTTTCCTCCACGAACACCTTCGCCTCCGGTGCCTCGCCGTCGTCCACCTGGGCCCATTCGAGCTCGGTCGTGATGGTGTCGAAGACCGCCTTGAGCACGCCGACGACGACCGGGCCGATCACGATGCCCGGCACGCCGAACGTGTAGACCCCGGCGACGAGCGCGATGAACATCCAGTAGAAGTCGAGCACCTTCGACTCGGCGGCGGCGAGCTTCGGGCGGACGATGAAGGAGAGCAGCACCGTGCTGATCCCGAGGCCGAGCCCGGCCATCGCGAGCGCCTCCCAGGGCGAGTCCTGAAAGATCAGCAGGTACCCCGCCGCCGGGATCACGACGGTCCACGAGCCGACGACCGGGAAGAACCCGATGAGGAACGTCAGCAGCGCGAGCGCCACGGCGAGGGGGACGCCGAAGACGAGGCACAGCACGAGCACGAGGACGCTCTTGAGCGTCTGCGTGACCAGCGTGCTGTAGACCGCGCCGTAGAGCACGCCCTGCACGTGCTGCTCCAGCCGCTCGGCGAAGGCCCCGTAGCGCGGCGGCACCTTGCCCCGGAGATAGGCCACGATCACGTCGGACCGGATGAAGACGTAGAACGCCGTGAACAGGAACACCGAGGTGTCCACGGCGAACTCGGAGAGCGCGGCCTGCGCGCCGGCGGGCACCTCCAGCGCGAGGGCCGCCCCCTCGGCGAGCGCGCGCTCGATCGCTGCCTCCTTCTGCACCTCGCCGACGAGCGGAAGCAGCGAGAGCGCGTCGTTGATCTGCACGGCCACCGCCGCCGCGTTCGCCGCGAGGTACTCCGCCGCCGACCGGACCTCGAGGTACCCGTAGACGAGGAGCGCGAGCGCAGGGACGATTAGCAGCACCAGCGTCAGCACCGCCGCCGGGGCCTCGCGCCCGGTCCGCGCGGCGATCCACCGCTGCACGGGCAGGAGGTAGGCCCCGATGATCGCCCCGAGGACGGCGGCCACGAGGAGCTCGTGGACCATCGAGACGAACAGCGCGAGCACCGCCAGGAAGAGCGCCAGCGTCAGCAGGGTCCGGCGGAGGGCCGGGACCGGCACGTCGGCGAGGTGCAGCGAGGGTCTGTTCATGTCGTACCGTGGGAGGTCGTGCCGTGGGGGGTCGTACCGTGGGAGGTCGTACCGTGGGAGGTCGTGCCGTGGGAGAGCGAGACGTACAACCGGACAGCGAGGAACGGCTAAAGAAAAACGGTGGAGAGAAACGGGGGTCTCCCAAGGTAGCCCCCGCGGACCCGGGTGCCGCCCCGGGCGTCGGACCCGGGCGAGGCGTGCGGTCGGCGGCGTCCGCCGGCTCGGACCAAATTCACCGTCGTTCACCTTGCCTGTCCCGCCCGGCCCCGTTAGATTGACGGCCTCGCCCACGCGCCGGACGGAGCCCCGGCTCCGCCCCCGTTTCTTCGGCGCAACGCATCCTACGACAACCGGTTAACGCCACGGTGCTGGACCTCCTCCGCGACGCCCGATCCGTGCTCGACCTCCAGCGCGCCCTCGGCGGCGACTGGCTCCCGGATGCGCTCCCCGCCGCCGCCGACGCTCCTCCCGATCCCATGTCGCCCGACCTCTTTGGAGCCCTCCCCGACCCCTCGCAGGACCCCAACCTTTCGCCCCACGACCGCATCGAAGCCCTCATTCCCGAGGACTCGCCGCTGCACGGCCTGGACTCGCTCGGCGAGATTTTCGACTGGCTCAAAGACACCGTCCTCACGCCCATTGACGAGAACCGGATCAACCCCGTGCTCGGCGTCGGGCCGGAGGACGCGGACCTGATGGTGATCGGCGAAGCGCCGGGCGCGGACGAAGACAAGACCGGCGAGCCGTTCGTCGGGCGCGCAGGGCAGCTCCTCAACAAGATTCTCGAAGCCGTAACCTTCCAGCGCGACGAGGTCTACATCACCAACATCCTCAAGAGCCGGCCGCCGGGCAACCGCGACCCGCAGCCCGACGAGGTCGCCGCGCACCTCCCGATCCTCTACAAGCAGATCGCGCTCGTGCGCCCCCGCGTGGTCCTCGCCGTCGGCAAGTCCGCCGGCAACGGCCTGCTCGGGCGGACCTCGTCGCTGGCCTCGCTTCGGGGCAGCTTCAACGACTTTTACGGGCTGCCGCTGATGGTGACCTACCACCCGGCGGCGCTGCTGCGGAACCCCCAGTGGAAGCGCCCGACGTGGGAGGACATGAAGCTCCTGCGCACGCGCTACGACCAGCTCGTCCAGGCCTAACACAACCGTGTGGGGGAGGAGGCGGGGTGGGGGAGGAAATTCAGCCGTAGCGTCGAAGCCCTTCCCACACCCCCACCCTCCCGCACGCTCCTACTCGCCCCCGACGCCCATGCCCGACCAGGACGGCCCCCAGCAGCGCCCCCTCCGCATCGAAGAGGGCGGCTCGTTCCCGCTCGAAAAGCTGACCGGCCGGCGCGGCGGCCCGCGGCGGGCCAACGTCGTCTCGCTCCACGAGCAGGCCGGGCGCGTCCCGCCCCAGGCGGTCGAGGTCGAGCAGTCGGTCCTGGGGGCGATGCTGATCGAGCGCGAGGCCATCCCGAAGGCCATCGAGATTCTGCCGCCCGAGGCGTTCTACGACGTCCGCCACCAGCGCATCTACGCGGCGATGCTCAGCCTCTTCGAGCGCACCAACCCCGTCGACCTCATCACGCTGACCGAGGAGCTCAAGCGGCGCGGCGAGTTCGAACCCATCGGCGGCTACTACCTCTCGGAGCTCACGACGCGGGTCGCGAGCGCGGCCAACGTCGAGTACCACGCCCGGATCATCGCCGAGAAGTCCCTCCTCCGGCGGATGATCGAGACCATGACGACGACCGTCGGCGAGGCCTACGACCCGACGACCGACCCGTTCGACCTCCTCGACCGCGCCGAGCAGGACATCTTCCGGATCTCCGAGAGCCAGCTCCGCAAGGGCAGCCGGGCGATGAGCGAGGTCGTGATGGACACCTTTAAGCAGCTCGAGGCGCTCGGGCAGCGCAAGGGCGGGCTGACCGGCGTGCCCTCCGGCTTCCACGCCCTCGACGACATGACCGGCGGCTGGCAGCGCTCCGACCTCATCATCATCGCCGCCCGGCCCTCGATGGGCAAGACGGCGCTCAGCCTGGCCGTCACGATGAACGCGGCGACGCACCCGAAGTACGGCGTGCCGGTCGCGATCTTCTCGCTCGAGATGAGCGCGAACCAGCTCGCCCAGCGGATGCTCACGAGCGAGGCGCGGATCGACGCGCAGAAGGCCCGCACCGGGCGGCTCACCGACGAGGACTGGCCGAAGCTCGCCCGCGCCGCCGGCCGCCTCGGCGAGGCGCGGATTTTCGTCGACGACACGCCGGGCTTGGGGATCCTCGAGCTCCGCGCCAAGTGCCGCCGCCTCAAGGCCGAGCACGACATCGGGATGGTCGTCGTGGACTACCTCCAGCTGATGCACGGCACGCAGGACAACCGCAACGGCAACCGCGAGCAGGAGATCGCCCAGATCAGCCGCAGCCTCAAGGCCCTCGCCAAGGAGATCGACGTCCCGGTGCTCGCCCTCGCCCAGCTCTCGCGCGCCGTCGAAACGCGCGGCGGCGACAAGCGCCCGATGCTCTCCGACCTGCGCGAGTCCGGCTCGATCGAGCAGGACGCCGACGTGGTCGCGTTCATCTACCGCGCCGAGCGCTACGGCATCACCCAGGACGAGCACGGCAACTCGACCGCCGGCGTCGGCGAGATCATCATCGGCAAGCAGCGCAACGGGCCCATCGGCAACGTCAAGCTCGCCTTCGTCAACCAGTACGCCCGGTTCGAGAACCTGACGACGTACTACGGCTCCGACCCCGGCTACGAGTTCGGCGCGCCGCCCGCCGGCGGGGCCCCGCCGCCGCCACTCCCCGGCGGCGACGGCGGCTTCAGCGACGGCTACGAGGACTACCCGCCCAGCGACGCGCCGTTCTAATCCCGGGTCGCTGAGGGTGTGCGCTACCGTTTGTTTGTCTGTAGTCATACCCGATCGCTGAGTTGGTGCGCCCTCCTCCACGTCAAGTCATCCCCGCGCAGGCGGGGAACCCTGCGAGGGTTGAGCCACGCGCCCTCGCCGTATGGATTCCCGCCTGCGCGGCAAGGACTATAGAAGGCGATGCACAAACTCAGCGACTTGGTAGGCGATCTTTAGCGAGACGAAGCCCCGACGCTCGTTGCGAGCGTCGGGGCTTCTCGTAGGAGGTGACGGACGGATTCGAACCGCCGTACGAGGCTTTGCAGGCCTCTGCCTAGCCACTAAGATTCGCCCAATCCAAGCCATACGAGCCGTTTTGAGAAGCACCCGGCGACATTGACAACAGTATTGACAACACTTGCTGCACGCGGAGGTCGCAACCCGATCTCCCATGTCCAGCCTCTACAAGCGCGCCAACGATTACTGGTATGTCGCCTTCTACGACGCCGCGAAACGCCCGCAACGTAAACACGTCACTACGGGCACGAAGGTAAAGCGCGACGCCGCCAAAGTCCAGAAGCGATTCGACCGCGCCGTGCTACTCGGCGACTTCGACCCGTGGACCGATGACCCCGGCACCTTCGAACCGAAGCAGTCCCGCCAAGACGACGCGCCCGACCTCGCTTTTCTGGGGTCCTCTGTGGCGGCGTTCCTCGCGTCCCGATCCAACCTCAGCCCCTACACCCAAGAGCGATACCGGAGCGTCCTAGAGCGCCTGAGAGACAGCTTAGGCGCGGCGCGAGAAGTGGCGAGCATCAAGACTGCTGACCTGTTGCACTTCCTCGACGGGACCGATACGAAGCCCGTGACGCAGCACTCCTACCGGCGGGCGATGCGAACCTACTTCCGGTGGCTTCAAGAGCGCGACGCCGTAGCGAGCGACCCCACCGCCGCCCTTCGGCTAGAGCGCGCCCCAGACAAGCACCCGCGCTTCCTCGAACCGGCTGACGTTGACGCGATTTGTCGAGCGATTGCCGAGAACGAACAGCGCCCAAAGGTCACGCCGGGTACGTCAAGCTGGCTGCTCCCCATCGTCCGAGCGAACGTCTACTTGGGGTTGCGAGCGGGCGAAGTTGTCAACCTCCGATGGGAAGACGTGGACCTCGAACGACGGACTCTCACGGTGAAGAACCGAGAGGACTTCACGACGAAGGCAGGGAAAGAACGGACTATCCCGATTGCCGCGCCCGCACTCGACATGCTGCGAAGCATGGAGCGTCGCGCCGCATGGGTATTTCCAAACCACGGCGGTACTCAGCTTCACCGCCTCTACCTGTCGCGCCGGTTCAAGCACTTTGCGAAGAGGGCGAAGCTACCGGACGCAATCAACTTCCACGCGACGCGCCACACGGCGGCGAGTTGGCTTGCCCAACAGGGAGCGAGCGTTGAAGCAATCCGCCGGTTCATGGGGCACTCTTCAATCCAAGTGACACAAAAGTATATGCACCTCTCCCCCGACGGCTTTGCAGATCAGATTGAGCGCGCGTTCGCCGCCGTCGCCTGAGCCGTTTCGCTTCCTGCCCAGCGCCGTCGCTCGACTCCGGGCGGCGGCGCTTTGGGTTCGCTCAGAAAATGAAAGGGGGTAGGGGTGTCTTCGACACGCACCGTCTCTGACACCGGAGGCTAATTCTGAGAGGGTGTCAAGTCTTCAACGGAGCGAGTCAACACCGCGAAGGGAGTATACCAGTGGGGAGCAATCGAGGAGCGGCGGCGAGTTTAACTTTGCATCTCACTCCATCGCCCAACAGGTTGCATGTTCTACGAAGACCCTGCCTTCTACATCTCGCTTGCGGCTCTTCTAGCTGCTGGAATCAGCCTTCTGCAATCCCGCCGGAGCAATCGGATTGCGGAGGGGGCGAATGAACTCTCCCGAGGGGCGAACACAATCGCTCAGAAGGCGCTCGGGATCGAAGAGGAGAGACGAGAGGAAGAACGCCGGAGGGCGGAGGAGAGGAAGAAGGAGGGGGAGCGAGCAGAAGAGGAGAGAAAGAGGCGGATGAGCAAAGAGCGCAGACAGTTCAATGCCCACTACAGTATGAGGCGTTTCTACATTCTGATTGCCTGTAACCAGAAGAGCCAGTTTATTGCTCATCTAGAACAAGCGTATCTAAAGTTTTTTGAGGGGGGTAGCGCTTCGTTTTTCGAGCATTTTAATCGTCTAGAGGAGTTGGGATACGTCGAACAAGAGAGTCGCAAGAGCACCGGACCTTCCGCAAAGTGCAGTATCACAGAGCTTGGAAAAGAAGCTCTCAGATCGTGGGACACCTCACATAAGGGAGACGGCGACTCTCTCTTCTCAGCAGTGCGAAATCAGATGTTGTTGATGTAAGCCTTTGCTGAGCCTGCCACGCGCTCTACCTCGCCCACACGGTCGTGCAGCCGACCATGCGCTCGTCTCGCTCGGGCGACAAGCGCACCTTGACGCGGAAGCCGTGGTAGATCGCCCATAAGCTGTCAGATTCGCCTACGCCCTCACAGAAGAGGTCTTGCGTGAGCAGCACGTCCTCCCCGAAGAGGCTCGTGCGGCTTATGCTCGTTGTTTCTGGTCGGTCAACGTCACCTGCAAGCGCTCTGTCCTCACTCCATGCAGAGTAGAAAACGGACGCTGTTATGAGGGTGACAAGGACGATACAGGCGATACCGATCTTGGCGGCTAGACTCAGCTTCATGCGGGACTGCGTTCTCCGTTTTGAGGAAGGGTGAGGAAGCATCACGGGGAGGATAACCACCGCACACCTACATGCTCAACTGGTATACTTCGCCCGCCGAATCTAACCGACTCAGAGATAACTTCCCAACATACCCCTTTACCAGTATTAGATACGTCTGTAGTCAAGGAGCGGGGAGTAGCGACACCACCGGAGCAGCCGAGAGGCAGGGGCAGGGCGGCATTCGACGGCGAGGCTTACCAGTGTGAGGGGCAGCCGTGCGGAGGCGGGGAGCGGGCGTACTGGCACGATCTACGCGACGAGTAGGGGCAGCGGCGAGAGGCTGAAGGGGTGTGCTTGCTCTAACACTAGAGGGGCAAAACTGACGGGGGCGGCAGTTGTAAAACGCTTGTTCAAACAGGCATTCTCGGCGCATCGAACCTCAATGCCCGACCGTGGGGCTGCAAACTTCCTGTCAACCTGTAAAGCACCCCAACGCAAAGAACCCCTCCCCGTTCGGTCTTCCGGCGTGGGGTTCTGAAGCCTCGTTCTGGCATGGCTAGAGCCAGACGCGGCGAGGTTGGGCGGGGTGGGCTAGGCAGCGCGGCGCGCGTGCTCATACATCCCGTTCAGGTACTCCACGAACGCAGCCTGCCCTTCGACCGGCGAATCCTCTACGACGACCGCAGCGGCGCGGTAAGCGTGCGTGTGGAAGTAAGCGAGCGAGCCGTGACCCCGCCCGTCGGCAAGGGCTTGCACCGCCTCCGCCGTGAGGTAGGTACGGCTCTCTTCATTCACGTAGTCCCGAGGACGGAGACGAGGACCGCGCCCACCTTGTCGGGTCGCCTGCCTCCACCGGATGCCCGTCAACTCGTCAAGCTCATCGGTGAAGGGGAATACGTCATCGTCGCCGTAGCCCAGCGCGTCGAAGTCAACAGGGCACTCACCGCGCTTGCCGAACGGGGTCAGGAACCAGCGGCTCCATTCGGTTTCTGTGATCTCAGCTTCTCCGAACGGCGCGAACAACTCGCCGCGCGCTTGTCTCAGGTTCGGGTCTCCCTGCTTCGACTTCAGCAGCCGAACGGGGTATCCGCTGACGACCTCGACGCCGGGAAGCTGCCACCTGTTCTGTTCGACGTAGGCGCGGAGGATACCGCTGTTGACGCCCAACATCTGGGCGGCGTTGTGAGTGCTGATACGGTCGGTCTTCGTGGTCATCATCTGGAATCTTCGGTTTGATGGTCGTCGGGTTACTTCCGCCTCGCCTTTGCGAGCAGGGCGTCGAGCGAGCGGAGGCGAGGCTTGGGCTTCGCCGGTGCCGGGTGCTTCGTCGGGATAGGCTGCTTCGCGTGAGTCTCTACGTTCCGGCGCTTCACGTCGGCGCGGACGATCTTGGCGAGGCGAAGGTCACTCACCTTCCGCTGAGCCTGCCGAACCTCTTTGTCCTTCGCCGCTAGTTCCGCTTCAAGCTCTGCGATGCGGTCTTCGGCTGTTGGCAGGTCCCGAGGGTGGATGTAGGCTTCGGGTGTGCTCATTATGCTGCTGCCCTCCGAGCCGCGTTCTGACGGTCGCGCATCGCCTTCAGGTTCTCACGGTACTTGTCGTAGCGTTCGGCTAGGTCGGGGACATTGGACGAGAGGATGACGGGGCGCGCGGTGTCTCCGCTGCCCACGTAGTCCACGCCGGGGATCATCTCGGCGTCAAGCTGCCTGAGCAGCCATTGATAAGACACCCCAGCGGCACGCGCGGCGGCGTAGGGGGTGAGGGGTTCGACAGGGGGCAGTGTGAGCATGGAAGCGTAGGGTCAAGTTCGTAGCGTATCGGTCTCGCTCTTTTATGAAGTAACGATGAAGTTGTTCCGGTCGAGACTGGGATTTTGGCACGCTAGAGTCACAGATATAGCATGACAGAGAGAACAAAACCCCTGTTGTGAAGTATTAACGAACAGACTCCTTAACATCTAAAAACAAGCCGATGACGTACTCCATTTCCGAAGCCGCTCGCGCTGCGAATATGACGCGACGAACCCTTTACCGTTACGTCACAGCCGGGCGGGTACCCACCGTCGAGGTTAACGGCAAGCTCCGTGTCACGCACGACGTAATGCGGCTCATACGTGCTGTGAACGCGGTTGAGGGCTGCCGTGGGTTCCGGGACGGCTTGCTCGTGCTCGGCGGAGAGGGAGCGCCGGAGGGTGCCGCACGACGAGCAGCGTAGCCCTAAACGACGAGCGCCCAGCCCCCGCCAAGAGGTTGAGCGCTCGAAGGAAGATTCTACAACCGCCGGGACAAGACAAGAACGTGACCGAGCGGCAAGATCAACAGTATCAAACCCACTGAAAGATCATCAACTGTGTCTATCCAATTCAACTTAGACTTCAACACCGAAGTTCCTCGGCGCACTGCCCCTACGACAGAGAACCAGCACCGTGAGACGGCTAAACGAGCGGACGCCGTAGAGACCCACCCGACCGATGAAGTGCTTCCCATCGAAGAGATACTAACGGTTGAAAAGCATCTTACAAGCGGAGGAGAGCAGGACCCAGAGGAGGAAACCCCAGCGGGACGGGAGGAGGCGAAGGAGGAAGGGAGACAGGGGGCACAAGCCACCACCCCACCGCCATGTATCGTACCGCCCCCGGTCGAAGGAGACACCGATATCAGCCTTGACGATGTTGGCAAGGGCGATTTCGGGGGTTCAAGTGATACTCGAAGGTCTGAAATTAGTGTACCCGGCGAGTATCGAATAAAGGACTTAGGCGAAGAGGGTGGCGTCTACACGCCCGACGTTCGGCGTCTCTCCCGGCGCGTCTCTCAGCGGATCACGGGGTCTCGCCGGTTTTACGACCTGATGACGACGCTTTACCCGGCGACCTACGACGAACCCGGCTTCGCCCGTGTGCTGCTCGCCTTGCTCAGCCCGAACCGTGTAGGTACGTCGGCGGACGGTGACGCCGAGGTGTTGCTTGACGGTCAGACCCTCGCCGCTTGCATGGGGCGGGAGCGCGATTACGCCGAGGGCAACTTGACCGGCGACGAGGCGACCGGCGCGTTCCTCCATGCCTTCCGGGACATCGTGTTGCCGAACCTCGAATGGACAGAGTACGAACCGGGGCAGCGTGCCCGCGCCGTCGCCCTTGCTCACGTCCGGGACCTGCTGGACCCTCACTTGCTGAGACTGTGGAACGCTGAGATGGAGACGCCCGCCCACAAGCTCGAAGACCGCGTGTACCTCGACACGGGCGAAGCGTTCGGTAGTGTGAGCCGGTCCCGCGAACGGAAGCGAGCGAGAGAGCAGATGGAGGGGTACGCCGCCCTCGCCCCGACGCCGTTGACCGGGCGCGTGTACGCGCTCATGGACTCGGTACCGACGCGGGCGTTCTCGCCGCTCTTAGACCGCCTTGACGCGGCACGAATTGCAGCCGAGGGGTTGGGCAAAGAGCGAGCGCGGCGGGACGCTCTGAAGGCGCTAGACCGCATCGCAGACGAGCCTATCCAGCGGTACGGTTTCACGCCCTACTCGGCGCGCATCTTCGGGACCAACCCCGGCGTGGCGACGGTGGCGACTCCGGTTCGCCGTGCGCTCCTGCCGGACTGCTACGAAGTGGACCTCGCCGGTAGTCAACTCGCCGTCGCCGCCGTCGAGCTAGGGTGCCCGACGCTGTACGATTTCCTCGACGCGGGTAAGTCGTTCTGGGCTGAGATCGTGGAGCACATCGGCGTGCCCTTCGACGCGGCGAGCAAGGCAGCGGTGAAGCGCGGCACCTACGGACTCGTCTACGGCGCGGGAGATGCCCGGATCGTATCGGATGTGAGAGACGAGTACGCCGCGCTCACGGGCGCGCAGATGGACGCGGGACAGGCAGCGCGATTCCTTACCCATCCGCTCGTTCGAGAAGTGCTAGAGGTGCGAGACGCCGAGCTTGAACGCATCCGCGAACGGGGCTACGTTGTGGACGTGTTCGGGCGGCGGCTTGTTCAAGGGCAGATGGAGTACGGCGACGGCATCAAACGCACCGTGAGCGGTGCCGACGCCGCCCGGTCGCTGCTCGCTCAGAAGGCACAGGCGCGGGAGCTTTGGCTACTGGAACCGCTGATTGAGCTTGCCGAGCGAGAGGCAGAGCGCACCCGCCCAAAATGGCGCGTCCTGTGTTGGCAACACGACGGCTGTTCGATCCGGTTCGACGGGCGCGCCGAGCTTCACTTGGGGCGGCTTGAAGAGGCGGTGGCAGAGCGAGCCGAACGCTACGGGTACCCGACGCGGCTTGAAGTGAAGTGCGCGCCGGAGTGACCGTTCCCGATCTTCGGTAGAGGGGCAGCCGGGGTTCGGGGTAGATCGGGTGATGCCCTGACCCGTAACTGGTAAACCCACGTTCGCGGTGCCCTACACGCCGGGGGTAGATCGGCACAAGGGTTTGAACCGGAAGTGGTGCAAGCGCCGGGGGTAGATCGGTCCCCAGCGTGGGCAGTCCGGCGGCGGCGTGTTGCGGTGCTCCGGTGCCCGTCGGGGGCAAGCTGGTTTCGTCCCTAATCTCAGAAGGCGTCCGGTGCCCCACTGGTAGGCGACGCCGGTAGGAAGTAGAGCGTCGGGAGCATGGCGAATCGCTCGTCCCTAATCTTTGTGCAGACCGTGTGAATCCCTGCCCGTCGCCTTGCATCCGTCGGGGGCATCCCTTAGATTAGGGACGTTCAGCAACACGACACCCGATGCCCTACACTGCACGTCCGAAATCGCAGCGCGGCACGAAGGAGTACCGCACGCAGCCGAGCAGGGAAGAGCTTGAATCGCTCGACTCGTTCAGCTTCTACGACGGCTCTATCCGCGTCACCTTCCGTAAGCGTCGCCACGGCGACGAGCACGGGCGGGACAAGCGGAAGCCGACGTGGAACGGGTACGCGACGGTAGACGGGCGGACGGTCGCCGCGTATGCTGGCAACTCAGAGACCTTCGACCTGTCGAAGGTGCTGAGTAAGATTAGGGACGCGGCGCAAACGTCGTAGCCCAATCGCCTGCGCCGACTCACGGCGCTTCGTTCATTCACGTACTGACCTCTGCGTTAGCAGCAACCGACTGTTGACACTGCTCCCGATTGACAACAGTTTCTGTTGACAATCTGCGCTTGCTCCGATCCGGCGGTAGGTGACTGGCTGAGGTCTACGACGCGCCCCGCGCAAGCGGGCGGGTTGTAGACGAGCGGAGAAATGGGCGTTTCCTGCCCATTTTGGAGCGTATGGCAAGAAAAGAGGACTGCCCGGCACAACGCCGAACAGCCCTCTACGGTTTGGAGGTGACGAGCGGATTCGAACCGCTGTACGAGGCTTTGCAGGCCTCTGCCTAGCCACTCGGCCACGTCACCGGGGAGGGCAAGATACGAAGCGCACCGATGGAGGTTCTAAACCCCCAACGCGCTCCGCCGAGCGCCGAGGCGTGCAGGCCAGCCAGGACTCGAACCTGGAACCGTCGGCTTAGAAGGCCGATGCTCTCTCCAGTTGAGCTACTGGCCCGATGGCTGCTGCCAAGAAGTCGGGGCGGCCGGATTCGAACCGACGACCTTCTGCTCCCAAAGCAGACGCGCTACCGGGCTGCGCCACGCCCCGTGGGTGGCTGCGTCCAATATACGCCGCCGCCGCTGCGCGCTCCATCACCGACATTTCGCACGGCGAGCTATCTTTCGGCCATGGAATCCCGCGCTCCCGACGTCCGCACCCTGCAACTCGTCTGGCGAGCGCTCATCGGCGGCGTGGCTCTGATGACGGTGGTCCTGGGGAGCCTGACCGTAATCGGCTACGGGCGGGCGTTCGGCGACGGGGCAGCGTCGTTCTTTTACGTCAACGCCGTCGTCAACCTGGCCGCCGTCCTCGGGGCCTTCGCCGTGCAGCGCCGCTTGGTGGAGGACCGGCTCCCGGCGGCGGGCACGCGGGCCGAGGGGCTCGCGGCGATCCGCGCCGCCGGGGTGCTCTCGCTCGCGTTTCTGGAGGGCTCGGCGCTCGTGGCCGGCGTCTCGGCCTTCCTCACCGGCGAGCTGATCAACCTGCTCTTCGTCGTCCCCTTCTTCGGGTTCGCCGCCGTCTTTTTCCCGACCGTGCCCCGAGTGGAGGCGTGGCTGAGGCTGGCCCGGAGCCGGTGACCTCGTGTGCCCTCCCCTTGGGGGGCCCTCCCCTTGAGGGCGGTTCGGCTGCCACCCTGCGGAATAGGGGTCGAGGAGGCCCGAGCGTCTGAGGCGCGCCCCTTCCGGTCCCCCCGAGCGCTCCCCGCCTCCAGCACACGCCGCTCCGGCGTGGACTGCCTGGCTTATATTCGCCGCCTCCGCGTTGTCACGCAGTAGGCTGGGTCCCCGTCGCCTCCGTCTTCATGAAGCCCGATCCTGGCAGGCTCGTATTCGGAACCAACCCGCTGAGCACCATGCGCTCTCGACGGGCCGTTTTCCACCTCCTGGAATCCGTCGTCGATTCGGGCGTCCGGCACCTCGACACGGCGCGGCTCTACGGGCGGGGCTACTCCGAGCGGCTCGTGGGCGAGTTCATGCGCGCGCACCGCGTAGACCTGCTGCTCACGGCGAAGGTGGGAGTCGGCACGACGCAGACGGGGCGTCTCCCGCCGCGCCTCGTCCTGCCGCTGAACCACTGGCGCGGGAAGGTGCGCGGCACGCCCCCGGCCGCCTCCGCGCCCGTCCAGGCACCCCCGGCGAAGCCGTCGCGCCCCCGCCCTCTGGCTCACGACTACGTCCGCGCCTCGCTCGGCGCGACCCTGAAGAGCCTGGGCGTTGCCGCCGTGGACACGCTCCTCCTGCACGAGCACCTCCCCACGAATCTGGAGGAGCGCACCCTGAGCTTCCTCCTCGACTTGAAGACCGATGGCACCGTAGAGCGTCTGGGGGTAGGCACGAACGCGCATACCCTCGCTGCCTACTACGAACCCGTCGAGGGATTTACGGTCCTGCAGTACGAAGGCGGCGGCCAGACTGGACTCCCCGACCTGCAGACCCGATTCCCCAAGATGACACACTTCCAGCACGGCTTCCTGCGGCGGCTCGGGGCCGCGGACCCGGCCACCGTCCTGGCCTCGGCCCAGCAGGCCAACCCCGACGGGAAGGTCCTCTTCAGCACCCGCTCGACTGACCGGCTGCGGGCCGACCTGGGTGTGCGCGCGCGCGCCTTCTGAGCCCCGCCCATGGCCGCGTTCGACTTTAACCAGCGCCCCGACTTCGACGGGTCCGCCTACGACGTGGTGATCGTGGGGGCCGGGGCGGCGGGGCTGCTTCTCGCCTCGCGCCTCAGCGCCACCCGGCGGGTGCTGGTCCTGGAGAGCGGGCACTTCGCACTCGACCCGGACCGGCAGCGGCTCAACGAGGTGGTCCAGGAGGGGAAGCCCCTGAGGCTTGCAAAGTGGGGCCGGAAGCGAGCCGTCGGCGGGACCACGCTCGCGTGGGGCGGGCAGTCCCTGCCGTTTCTCGAGTCCGACTTCGAGGTCCGCGCCTGGGTCCCGCGCTCCGGGTGGCCGATCCGCCGCCGCGACCTGGTCCCGCACTACCAGGCCGCGAACCGCGCCATGGGGGTCGACGCGCTCGACTACGACGAGGAGGCGTTCCGTCTGCTGCGCTACGCCCCTCCCGGCTTCGCCCCGGAGGTAGTCCGCACCCACGTCTCCAAGTGGGCTCCGGAGCCGAACTTCCGCAAGGTGTTCGCGCGCGAGGTCGAAGCGTCCTTCGACGTGCTCTACAACTGCCAGGTGCTGGGGCTCGACTTCTCGGAGGGTGCGGTGGAGGGCGTGCGGGTCAGCAGCTTCGAAGGACGGCGCGCGCACTTCAGCGTCCCCCTTCTCGTGCTAGCCTGCGGAGGCCTCGAGACCGTGCGCACCCTGCTCATCGCCGCCGACCAGGGCGCGCCGCTTTCAGAGGCGCAGCGCGAGGTGCTCGGGACCGCGTTCATGGACCACCCCTGCCTCCGGGCCGGCACGATCGAGACGAGCGACCCCTACCGCCTGCAGCGCCTGTTCGCGACGCGGCTCAAGCGGGGCCGGAAGTACTCGGTCCGGCTGACGGCGTCCGACGCCTTCGTCCGACGCCACCGCCTCCTCCACCTCAGCGCGAGCGTCATGTTCACCCTGGAGGGGGGCGACTTCGATCCGTACCAGGAGGTCCGCGACGTCCGGCGGCTCCTCGCCCGGCCCGGCCGCCTTCTCGCCGCCTCGGGAGCGCTCGCCCGCACCGGCCTTGCCCTCGTCCGGGACGGCTTCCTCTACAAGCATGGGGCGGAGGCGTACCTGTCGCTGATGTGCGAGCAGGCCCCGACCGAGGACAGCCGGCTCCGCCTTCATCCGACCGAGACCGACCGGTTCGGGCTGCCTCGGCTCGCGGTGCAGTGGGCGGTCTCTCCGGAGACGTGGCGCTCGGCGGTGACCTTCTGCCGCGCCCTCCGGGACGAGTTCGAGCGGCTCGGCCTCGGGCACCTCCGGCTCCGCCCGGAGATGGAGGGCGGCGAGGACCGGACCGACCTCCTGAGCGACGTCAACCACCACATGGGCGGGGCGCGGATGGGCACCGACCCCGCCACGAGCGTCGTCACGCCGGACCTCCAGGTCCGAGGCATCCCCAACCTGTACGTGTGCAGCGCGGCGGTCTACCCGACCGGCTCGCACTCGAACCCGACCCTGACGCTGCTCGCGCTCGCCGACCGCCTCGCCTGCACGCTGCCTCGCTGACCTGCGGCAAAGGCGCGCGACGCAGCCGATGCTACGCATCGGCACCACGCATCGGCGATGGAGCGCAACGCCGGATGCGGCGGCTGGAGCAGCCCTTCGTTTGCCTTCGTAGTCAGTCTCTCAATGGTCTCGGTGCTGCTCTTTTTCGTGCTCGCGGTGCTCGCCCCGGTGGTGCGGCATCCCGCCGTGCCCGCCGGCGTGCCAGTGCTCCAGGCCCGAGGGGTAGCGCCCGAGCGGGACGACGCCCACCACCTCGCCCGTCTGCGCGTCCAGCACGGCGACGTTGCCGAAGGCGTCGGCAGGAAGCGGGGCGCGGGTGCCGTCGCCGTCGGGGTCGTCGTCGAGGAAGCGGTAGGGCGGGGCCCAGGTGCCCTGCAGGTTCGAGTTCGAGACGAAGAACACGCCGCCGACGGTCGGGGCGGGGGAGTGGGGCATGGCGAGGGGGCCGCCCTCGGCCGGGCCCTCCGCCGTCAGCCGCACCGCCTTGCCGGGCACGTCGATGAGGGTGGCGCTGTTGCCGGCCCGGTTGGGGACGAGGAGCGTGCGCCCGTCGCTGTCGAGGTGGCCGCGCCAGGCGCGGGCCCCGGTCGGCACCGCCCCGTCGGGGGTGAGCGTCCCGTCGTCTTCGAGCCGGAAGAAGAGCACCTCGCTCGTGCCCTCGCTGTTCGAGGTGAGCGTGGCCGTCCGGCCGTCGGGGAGGAGGCTGAAGTGGACGAGCTCGCGGTTCGCCGCGCCGAGCGGGGTGCGGCCGGCGAGGTCGCCCGTGCGCGTGTCGATCACGAGGGCGGCCCGGCCGGTGAGCGGGGCGGTGAGGAGAAAGCGCCCGTCCGGCGTGAGCGCGAGCGCGTGGGGGACGTCGTAGCCCGGCAGGGGAAGCTCCTCGCCGAGCGCGAGGGTGCGGGTGTCGAACGCGCCGAGGCCGTAGGTCCCCCCGCTCGACAGCGTCGAGCGCCCGACGTAGAGCCGGTGCGCGGCGGGGTCGAGCGCCATCATCCCCGGCGTCGCGAAGCCGCGGGGCTCCGAGTGGGCGAGGAGGTAGGCCGGGTCCGACGGGTCGAGCGCCAGGTCCATCGACAGTTTGGCGACGACGCCCGCGCTGATCAGCGAGGCGTACCACGCGCTCCCGTCCGGCTCGAAGACGACGTGGTGCGGGCCGTAGGGCGCGCTCGGCAGCCCGAGGTCGTCGAGGTAGACGCGGCGGATCACGCGGCGGCGCGCGGGGTCGATCAGCGCGACGTGATTCTCGCCCTGCACGCACGCGAAGAGGAGGGTTTCGGCGTCGGCATAGGGCACGGTGCCGTCGTCATCGCGGGCTCCGGCGTCGATCCAGCGCTTGAGGTAGCGGAGCTCGTCGGCCCGCAGCGCGCGGAGGTTCGGGTACGGGACCGCCGTGGTGTCGGCGAGGTCCTCGACGAACCGAACGGCATAGCTCCCCTCGGGGTCGAACGGAACGATCATCGCGCCGGCGTCGCTCGCAAAGAGGGCGTCCCACGCGTACGCGCCGGCGTCGCCGAGGCCGAAGACGTCGCGCTCGGCCAGGAGCGGCTGCACGTAGGCCGCGTAGCCCAAGTCCTCGATCCGGTCGTAGTCGAGGGAGTCCGGCGCGGGGACGGCGGGCCGCGCCGAGGCGGTCGCGGCGAGGAAGGCGGTGAGCAGGAGCACTCGGGAGGCAGGCATGGAGCGTAGGGGGCGGCGGAGGGTGGGGGGACGGCGAAACTACGGCGTGCGAGGCGCGGCAGCCGAGGCAGGCCGGTGAAGGGGATTCAACGGAGACGGAGGCAGGGTCCGTATGCCGGGTCCTCCGGCGGGTGGAGCGCGCCGAACAACTACGAGGTGCCCGCTCTCACGCGCCGTCGTGCGGGAGCGAGCCGCGGTGGGAGCGCAGGTAGGCGTAGGGCGTGGCGTGGAGGAAGTTCGAGACCCGCCCGGTGTAGACGTCGGCGTAGCGCTCGACCTGGCGCGCGAGGTGGCTCTTGTCGTTGCCGGTGCGCATCATCAGGCCCCAGCGCGGGTTGTGGAGCCGCGCCGAGGCCTGGGCGAGCGGCGCGATCTCGGCGTCGAGCGCGAGCAGCTTCGCCCGGTGCGCCGCCATGTCGGCCTCGATCTCGGCCGGCGGACGGGCGGGGTCGGGGCCGTAGTCGCTCTTCGAGCGCTGGAGCGCGAGGCGGTAGGCCGAGTACTCGCCCTCCATCGCCACCTTCTCGGCCATCATGTCGGTGAGACGGTGCTGGACGTCCCGGAAGCCCGCGATGGCTTCGAGCTCGTCCTCGAGCTCGCGCAGGATGAGGGCCGTCCGCCAGCGGAGGACGCTCTTCGAGACGTTGACGTCGGTGAAGAGGTGGTCGCCGACGTAGAGGATGTCCTCGCCCCTGAGGCCGAGGCTGGCCTCGACGAGGCTCGCGTTCGCGCCGACGTAGACGTGCCCGGCCCGGAGCGGCCCGACGTGCTCGCGCAGCAGCCCGTCGTCGCTGACCACCTCGAAGGTCGGCATCCGGGCGGTGAAGAACGCGGGCTTGCGCGCCCCGACGATGGCGACGTCGAACAGGTCGCGCCACGTCATGTCGCCCGGCAGGAACGGGTCGAAGGCGAAGGCGAGCATCGGCGCGGCGTAGGCCCACTCGGAGTTGGTGATGAGCAGCACCTTCTTGCCGGCCTCGCGCTGGTCGAGCAGGGTGAGGGGCACCTCGGCGTCGAGCGCGACGAAGCGCGCCGGGTCCTCGATGATCTCGCCCTTGAGCCGGCCCTCCATGTGGGCCTCGTCGAGCGCGCCGCGGACGAGCGCGTAGAGGTCGGCGTAGCTCAGCTTCGCCTCGATCACGTCCGCGTCGAGGCGGTCGACGAGCTGCATGTACATGCTCGCCTCGCTCAGCGAGAAGAGCGTGTTCATGAACAGCCACCGCGGCTCGTCGAGGTCGACGAGCGTCCGGGTGTAGGCCTCGCGCAGCTTCGACCGATCGAGCGGCTCGGTGCCGTGGAAGGCCCGCTTGATGTAGCCGAAGCGGTTGGCCTTGACGACGTTGCCGAGCGCCTTGTCGATGATCAGCCCGCGCATCACCAGGTCCGGCTCGAAGGTCAGGTCCTCGACCGGCCAGCCGCGCCCAAGCAGCCGCTCCTTGATGTAGCTGTAGGCCCGCTCCTCCCACGCGCGCTCGTGGTAGTGGATGAGCGTGTAGTCCATGTCGTACCCGACGGCCTTGATGCCGCGCAGGTTGAGCGTGCGGTTGGTGTAGATGCCACGGACCATGAGCGGAGCGTAGAGTTACGAGTGTCGAGTGCCGAACGGGTGCCGATGCCCCGACGACGTGCCGCAGGAGCGATCCCTTGTGGTCGCCCGCGTCGGGAATGCCACCGCGTGGATGTGGGCGCAATATCCGCCCCGGCGCGATGGGGTGCCAACCGCGCACACCGTGTTCACGCGGCAATAGATCAGCGGTCGAGTTGTCGTAAGCCGGACCCCCCGTCGCACTCGGGTCGCTGCGCTCCGTCCTCGCGCGACTGTCCCCCTCGGCGAGGGGGACCGCTTGGGCCGCGCCTGAGCGCCAGCGATGCGCGGTCCGAGCGGGGGGTCTGAACAGCTTACAGAAACTCGGTCTCAGCGCTAGTGCTGCGACACGAGCAGAATGACGGGTAGATCGGCGTGTTCGGGTGCTGCGAGTCAAGGCGACCGAGGAGCTAGATGCACCGCATCGGGCGACGAGGTCAACGCCGACGCGCGGCGCACGGGCTGCCGAGAGCCTGTCAGAATCGAGTTGTCGTAGCACTAGTGCTGTGTCAAGGGGTCGCTGACGGGTAGAGTCGCGCGAGCTTCACCCGGGCGTCTCCTGTCGTCATCTGCCACGCGACGGTCCCGCCCTCGGCATTCCGCCGCGCCGCCCATGCTTCGGCCTCTGACCGCAGTCGCTGCAGGGTCCCGATTCGACGCCGACCCAAGCACTGCTTCACGAACACCGACAACTCGACCTCGACCGCATTGAGCCACGACCCATGCACCGGCGTGTGAACGAACTCCACCTTCGCTGCCAGCCGGCGGGCCTCGGTGGGCCCGAACGCTTTGTAGAATGAAGCGGCCGCGTGCGTGTTGAGTCGGTCGCAGACCAGGCGCACCGTCTCGGCCTCGGGGTAGACCTCATCGCAGAGTTGGCGAACCACCCCGGCGAAGTCCACGCGCCGACGCTGCGGAAGCACCCACACCTGCCGCCACGCCCGTAGTGGCTCGAAGGCGGCCAGCGCGCAACACGTCCCGCCGCGTGTATACTCGTGGTCCTGTCTCGCTTCTGCACCCGGTCGCGCAGGCAGCGGAGCGCGTACCTCGGAGCGGAGCACGCATGGGCGCTCGTCGAAGCAGACGACGGGCCGAGCGGGATCGTAGGGCTCGGCGTAGAGCGCGAGCACCGCCTCCATGTCGGCTACGAAGGCCGCGCTCTGTCCCGGCGGGATCACCCAACTCCTCTGACGGTGGGGCCGGAGCGCGTTTTTTTGAGCGTCTGCCGGACGGTCTGATAGCTCACCGGCTCCGAGACACCGAGGGCGACAAACTCATCTGCGAGTAGCCGGAGGCTCCACTCGGCCCGGCCCTCGGGAGGCTCGGAGCACGCCAGCGCGATCAGATGAGCCTCAGCGGCACCGTCGATCTTCGGAGGCCGTCCAGGCGTCTGGCGTCGGGGGCGGAGCGCCTCGTCGAGCCCCTCGGCGCAGAACTGCTTGCGAAGGCGGGCGACGGTGCGCGGGCTCACCCCGAGCGCGTCGGCGGCCTTCTCGTCGGACCAAGCCATACCGTCGTCGGCCTCATCGACGAGGAGAAGGGCGCGGGCGTAAGAGACCGTCCTAGCGTGCGCGGTGCCTATGCGGGTGAGGCGGTCGAGGTGGTGGCGCTGGTCGTCGGCGAGTCGAACGGAATGCTTGGTCGGCATAGCACGGAATGCTTGGTCGGCATAGCAGTGCAGGGTGGGTGGTCCCGAATCTACGCATCGGCCTGACAACTACAGCGTGACACAGCACTAGGCTCTGTCACGCAAGTCGGTCCGTCGGCGAGCGAGAGACCCCGGAGGGACCCGGCCCCCTGGAGGGACCCGGCCAGGCATCCGACAAGCCGGATGCCGTAGCATCGGGCGAGGAGGACAACGCCGCAGGGCCCTTCAGGGGCCTTGCCGAGCCAGGACCCGGATTAACGTGGCAGGGCCTAACACAGGCGGCAATAAGACGGGCGAGGCGACAGCGCGGTTCGTAATCTCCACCCGTCTTCTGCCCCCTGGCCCATGCCCGACCCGACCTGGATCTCGCTGCTGCCCCCGCTGCTCGCCATCGTGCTGGCGATCGGGACGCGGCAGGTCTACCTCTCGCTCGCCGCCGGGGTCTGGCTCGGGTGGACGGTGCTGAGCGGCTGGAACCCGGTCGCCGGGCTCGGGGCGAGCGTCGAGGCGCTCGTCGGCGTCGTCGGCGACGCCGGGAACGCGCGCGTGCTGGGGTTCACGCTCGTGATCGGGGCGCTGATCGCCACCGTCGAGGCGGCGGGCGGGGTGCGGGGGTTCGTGGGCTGGATCGAGCGGCGCGGCCTGGTGACCGGCCCGCGCGGGGCACGCGTCCTCGCGTTCCTGGTCGGGGTCGTGATCTTCATCGAGTCCAACATCACGGTCCTCGTCGCCGGGGCCGTCGCGCGGCCGCTCTTCGACCGGCACCGCCACAGCCGCGAGATGCTGGCCTACCTGATCGACTCGACGAGCGCGGCGGTCTGCGTGCTGATCCCGCTGAACGCGTGGGGGGCCTACGTCCTCGTGCTCCTGGCCGAGCAGGGCGTGGCCGACCCGCTCCGGCTGTTTGTCGCCTCGATCCCGCTGAACCTCTACGCGCTCGCGGCGGTCGCCCTCGCCGCGTTCGTGGCCGCCACCGGCTGGGCCGTCGGCCCGATGGCCCGCGCCGAGCGCCGCGCCGAAACCGGCGAGCTGTTCGACTCCGACGCCGCGCCCCTCCTCGACGAGTCCGCGCTCGTCCCGGAGCCGACGACCCGGGTCCCGCCGCGCGCCGCGAACATGCTGCTCCCGCTCGGGGTGATGGTCGCTGCGATGCCGCTCGGCCTGTGGCTCACCGGCGGCGGCGACCTCCTCGCCGGGAGTGGCTCGACGAGCGTGCTGTGGGCCGTGCTTGCCGGGCTGGCGACGGCGTGGCTCCTGATGCTGGCGCAGCGCGGGCTGACCGTGGACGCGCTCACGAAGACCGGGCTGCGCGGGGCCGGGGGGATGCTCGGCATGGCGCTCGTCCTCCTGCTCGCCCTCGCGCTCGGCGGGGTCGCGCGCGAGCTGGGAACCGGGGCGTTCGTCGCCGGGGCCGTGGCGGGCGTCCTCCCGCCGCCGGTGCTCCTGCCGCTCGTCTTCCTGACCGGCGCGTTCATCGCCTTCTCGACCGGGACGAGCTGGGGTACGTTCGCGATTATGATCCCGATTGCGGTGCCGGCCGCCGCCGCACTCGGGCTGCCGGCCGCGCCGTTCCTGGCCGCCGCGCTCTCCGGCGGCATCTTCGGCGACCACGCGAGTCCGATCTCCGACACGACGATCGTGTCGAGCCTCGCCGCGGCGACGGACCACATCGCCCACGTCAGGACGCAGCTTCCCTACGCCGCCCTCGCGGCGAGCGTCGCGGCCCTCGGGTTCGCCGCCGTCGGTGCGGCGCTGTGAGGGGAGGTGGGCGGTTCACGCCACGACGGGTTCGATGGCGGCGAGCGCCGCGGCTTCCTCCTCTTGCACCCGGTAGAGGTCGAGGGCTTGCTGGAGGTTCAGCCACAGTGCGGGCGTGGTGTTGAAGTAGCGCCCGAGCCGGAGCGCCGTGGGCACCGAGACCGCCCGGACCCCCCGCACGACCTCGTTGAGGCGCTGGTACGGTACGCCGATGGCGCGGGCAACCTCGGCCTGCGTCAGCCCCATCGGCTCGATGAACTCGTGGAGAAGGACGTCGCCGGGCGACGTAGGGGAGCGGTGTGTCGGGATGCGAGCCATCGGTACGAACGAGATTTAGTGGTAGTCGGTCACTTCGACCCGCTCCGGGCCGGCAGGCGTCCACGCGAAGCAGATGCGGTACTGGTCGTTGATACGGATCGAGTGCTGCCCCCGGCGGTCGCCACGGAGGGCTTCGAGCCTGTTTCCTGGCGGCGAGCGGAGGTCGCCGAGGTCGGCGGCGGCGTTGAGGAAGTCGAGCTTGCGGCGGGCTATCGGCCAGAGTCGCTGCGAGAGCCGCTTGCGAGCCCGCTTCGTGGACGCGCCGTTGAAGAGGTCTTCAGTGGCTTCGTCGTGGAAGCTGTGGATCATCGGGGGTGGGGCACACGGGAGATGCCCATAGCACGCAGCGCGTGCTATGGGGTTTTGGCCGTCGTGCTAGCAGTGCGTTTTCGCCGCTACCGTTGCCGTTGTCGGCTTCGCGCTCATCGGAGTAGCCCGGCGGGCCGAAAGGCGCGGACGGGCCGCGTGTCTTTTTGCCTCTTCTCTCCCACCCGCTCGCCCATGCCCACGCTCGACTGGATCGGCGGGATGAATGGGGAGGAGGAGGCGTGCGCGAAAATCATCGATGACCACGCTGCCGTCGTGCAGTGGGTCCGCAACGAGGAACGCCGCCCGTACCACTCGTTCTGGCTCCAGACCTCGACGGACAGGTTCTACCCCGACTTCGTCTGCCAACTCCGCGACGACCGAGTGCTCGCCGTCGAGTACAAGGGAGCCGATCGGTGGAGCAACGACGACTCGAAAGAGAAGCGCGCCGTCGGAGCGTTCTGGGAGGCGAAGTCGAGCGGAGCCTGCCTGTTCGTCATGCCGGAAGGAACCGGTTGGGATGCACTCGAAGCAAAGCTGGCTTGACGCATCTTCGTTTCCGTCGTCGGCTTCGCGCTCGTCGGCGCGGCGCTGTAGGGCGACGGGCGTCTGCCTTCTCGCACCGCCCGGCCTTGATTCCCTGCGGCCCCTTCGCGCCGCGCATGCTCTCGGGCGAGGAGAGTGGACGGCTCCTGACCGCGCGCTGAGCCGCCGGCGGTGCCCGCGCTTGCCGTTGCGGGCTGGGATGCCTATCGTTAGCGGACCACCCGACGCGCCGCGCCATGCCTGACCCGCTCTCCGAGGACGTCCTCATCGACCTGACGCTGCTCGCCCTCGTCATCGCCCACGGGGCCGACGCCGACCTCGACCCGCGCGAGGTCGATACGCTCGCGGAGCACCTGCACCGCCTCGCGCCGCGCCTCAGCGGCGACGAGGTCATCCGGATCGTCAAGCGCGGCGCGCAGGCCTACCTCGACACCCGCGTCGAGGGTGCCGAGACGGTCGTCTACCGGCTCGCGGGCGCGCTCGACGCGGACGGGCGGGCCCAGGCCTATGCCGCGCTCGAAGCCGTGGCCGAAGCCGACGAGGTGATGCACACGATGGAGTCCACGCTGCTCCGGCACGTCGCCGCTGCGTGGCGGCTGGACGTCTAGGACCGGGAGCGCGGCAGAGCGGCAGCGGGGAAGTGCGGCAGATCCCCGGCCCGACGACCGACGCCTTCGCCGCGCTACGCCGTAGTCCTTTGCTCGAAAGCGGACCCCCCGCTTCCGCTGCCATCGCTGCGCTCCGAGCAGTGGAAGCTGTCCCCCTCAAGCGAGGGGGACAGGTCGTCGGCCCGTTGAGCGCAGGGACTCGTCCCGGACTACGACGGCTTCCAGGAGCAGGGCTACTACGCGCCCGGCGACACCGGCGCGCCGGTCTACGACACCGCCGCCGGGCGCATCGGCGTGGCGATCTGCTACGACCGGCACTACCCGGAGTACCTCCGGGCGCTCGCGCTGCGCCAACCTCGTCGTCGTGCCGCAGGCGGGGTCGGTGGGCGAGTGGCCGGAGGGCTTGTACGAGGCCGAGATGCGGGTGGCGGCGTTCCAGCACGGGTTCTTCACGGCGCTCGTCAACCGCGTCGGGCCGGAGGAGCGGCTGACGTTCGCGGGCGCGTCGTTCGTGTGCAACCCGGCGGGCGAGGTCGTGGCGCGGGCCGGCGCGGGCACCGAGGAGATTCTCAACGCCGAGCTCGACCTGACGGAGGCCGGGCGCTCGCACGCGCGCCGGTTCTTCCTGCGCGACCGGCGGCCCGAGCTCTACGCGAAGTGGCTGGCGCGGTGAGAGACTGACTACGAATGCCAGCGGTGAATTGTCGGCGAGGGCAATCCGGCCGGCGGGCCGGTCGTTAGACCGCTCCCCTCTCGCTCTCGCCCATGCGCTTTCTCCTCTGCCTCGCCGCCGCGCTCGCCGCCGCGGGCTGCGCCGACGGCCCCGCCTCCTCGGCCCCGCCCCCCGGGGCCGCCGCGCCTGCGGTCCCCGACTCACTCCCCCGGTCGCGCGCCGAAATCGGCCCGGCGCGCGTGCCCCTCGACCTCCGCTTCCCGACCGGGAACGACGCGCTCTTCCGCGACAAGAGTGCGTTCTACGCCGGGCTCGACCGCGCCGAGATTCCCGGCCTCCGGACGCACGCCTGGGAGGGCGGGCAGTACGGCTACGTCCGCAACCCGGCCCGGGGCTCGCGTGGGATGATCTTCGCCCGCCCCCACGAGGGCCTCGACATCCGCCCGCTCTACTTCGACGCGAGCGGCGAGCCGGCGGACACCGTCCGCGCGATCGCCGACGGGCGCGTGGTCTACGCCAACCGGGGGCGCGGCAGCTCGGCCTACGGGCAGTACGTCGTCGTCGAGCACACGTGGGAGGGCGCTCCGGTCTACAGCCTCTACGCCCACCTCGAACGCGTCGACGTGAGCGCGTCGGACTCCGTCGCGGCGGGCGGCCCGCTCGGGCGGCTCGGGTACACCGGGCGCGGCACCGCGAGGCACCGGGCGCACGTCCACCTCGAAGTCAACCTGCTGCTCAACCGGCACTTCCAGCGCTACTTCGACGCGTACTACGGGAGCCGCAACGGCCACGGCCTGTACTTCGGGCGCAACCTCGCGGGGCTCGACGTGGAGGCGCTCTACGCCGCCCACCGCGCCGACCCCGCGTTCTCGTTCCGCGCCTTCGTCCGGAGCCGCCCCGTCGCCTACCGCACGGCGATCCCCGGCACGGCCCCGCTCGACGTCCTCACCCGCTACCCGTGGCTCGCGGGCGACGGCGTGAGCCTGGCCGACACCGCCGCCGCGGGCGGGGCGTGGGTGGTGGGCTTCACGCAGGAGGGCGTCCCGGTCGAGGTCCGGCGGCAGGCCGAGGCAGTGGACGCGCCCGAGGTCGTGTGGGTCGCGCCCGAGGTCGAGCGCCGCCGCCTGAGCACGAACGGCCTCCTCGCGCGCGGCGACAGCGCCTACCACCTCACGCGCGACGGCAAGGCCGCCGCCGCCCTCCTCGCCACGAGCGAGCGCGGCGTGCCGCCGTGGTTCTAGATTCTAGAGCGTGAGACGGGTTTTCGCACGCTGCGACGCGCCCCCAACCCGTAGCAGGGCTGCTACGTTTGGCTCGCGCTCCCGCCTTCTTCCTCCACGCGTAGTCAGTCTCTGAGAGCCTGTTTATGAAGATTACCAGCGGGCTACAAACGGCTGCGTAACGACGCGCTCGGCGTGGCACTGCATCGCCGAGCCTAAGGGCTCGCCTGCTTCGCGCGCTTTGGGCGCGCCCTTCTCGCTCGTTTTCGCCTTCGCTCTAACTCCTCAAACAGGCTCTAACAGGCAGTGACCCCGACAGCTTCGGCGTTGGCGGCCGCGCCTCCGGCTGTATATTCTGCGCTCCCTTTCCTTTCTGCTCCACCAGCACCCCGAACTCTCATGGCCAAGGTCGATGTCGTCATGCCCAAGATGGGCGAAAGCGTGATGGAGGGCACTGTGCTCACGTGGGCGAAGGCCGTCGGCGACGAGGTCGAGCTCGACGAGACGCTCCTCGAAATCTCGACCGACAAGGTCGACTCCGAGGTGCCTTCCCCCGCGAAAGGCCGCCTCGCCGAGATCGTCGTGCCCGAGGGCGAAACCGTCGACGTGGGGGCCAAGATCGCCGTTATCGAGACCGACGTGAACGCCGAGGTCGGCGGCGGCGGCGGCGGTGCCGGGCCGGAGAGCACGGAGGCGCAGGTCGAGGCGGCCGAAGCGGGAGCCGACGCCGAAGCGGCCGTTACGGAAGAAGCGAAGGACGCCGCGCCGAACATCCAGCCCGTCGCAGAAGCCGCCGCCGAGGCCAGCGGCGACGGCGCGCAGGCCAACGCCGGCGCGGCCCCGTCCGTCACCGGCGGCGAGCGCGTGGACGTGGTGATGCCCAAGATGGGCGAAAGCGTGATGGAGGGCACCGTGCTCGCGTGGGCGAAGGCCGTCGGCGACGAGGTCGAGCTCGACGAGACGCTCCTCGAAATCTCGACCGACAAGGTCGACTCCGAGGTGCCCTCCCCCGCCAAGGGCATCCTGGCCGAGATTCTGGTGCCCGAGGGCGAGACTGTCGAGGTCGGCGCGCAGATTGCCGTCATCGCCACGGGCGCCGGCGCGTCGGTCGGCGCGGCCCCGGCTCCCGCCGCGCCGAAGCCCGAAGCCGCCGGGGGCGACGGCGAAGCCGCGAGTGGTGCCGAAGCCGCGAGTGGCGGAGCGCCGAGCCCGCCGGAGAAGAGCTACGGCCTGACCGGGCAAGCGCTCGCGGGCGACGGCTCGCCGCTCGCGGCCCCAGCCGCCGCCGAGGTCGCCGAGAGCGGCCCGGCCGGAGGTCCCTTGCAGCGGCGCGGCTCCGACGGCCGGTTCTACTCGCCGCTCGTCCGCTCCATTGCCGGGGCCGAAGGCGTTTCGCAGCAGGAGCTCGAAGCCCTCGCCGGGACCGGGACCGAGGGGCGCGTCACCAAGAAAGACATCCTGGGCTACGTCGAGCAGCGCAAGAGCCAGCCCGCCAAGACGCAGCCCGCCGCGCCGACGCCGGCCCCCGCTCAGCCCTCGGTGCCGACGCCCGCCGCTGCACCCGCAGCCCAGCCGACGACGCCGCCCGGCGACCGGGTCGAGATCATCGAGATGGACCGGATGCGCCAACTCATCTCGGACCACATGCGGCGGTCCGTCGACACAAGCGCGCACGTCACCTCGTTCAACGAGATCGACGTGACGCGGCTCGTCGAGGCGAGGGAGCGGCACAAGGCGTCCTTTTTCAAGCGCGAGGGCGTCAAGCTGACGTACACGCCGTTCTTCGTCCGCGCGGCGGTGGAGGCGCTCAAGACGCACCCCCTCCTCAACGCCTCGGTTGAGGGCAAGCGGATCGTCGCCCGGAAGGACTACCACATCGGCATCGCCGTGGCACTCGAAAAAGGCCTGCTCGTCCCGGTCGTCCGCGACGCCGGGCAGAAGAACCTCACCGGTCTCACGCACGCCGTCGCGGACCTCGCCGCGCGCGCGCGCTCGAAGCAGCTCATGCCGGACGAGCTCCAGGGCGGGACGTTCACCGTCACGAATGTCGGCAGCCTGGGCTCGCTGATGGGCACGCCAATCATCAACCAGCCGCAGGTCGCGATCCTCTCGCCGGGCATGATCCGCAAGCGGCCCGTGGTGGTCGAGCACCCGGACTTGGGGGACATCATCGCGATCCGGCAGATGATGTACGTCTCGCTGAGCTACGACCACCGGATCATCGACGGCGCGATGGGCGCGAGCTACCTCCACGCCTTCAAGGAGGCGCTGGAAAACATAGACCCGGGCGAGGCGATTTAGAAGCGGAAGAGCGAACGCGGGAGAGAGCGGAAGAACGGCTCGGCGGTGACCCGTGACACCTTCCGTTCCTCCACTCCTCCGCTCTTCCCCTCTTGAACCATGCCCGACGACGCCGGCCTCACCCTCTCGCTCACCGAGCTCGACGCCCGCCTCGACGGCTTCGTGACGGAGTACCTCAAGAACAAGAGCCCCGAGACGGCGGGGACCTACCGCCGCTCGCTCAACGAGTTCGAGCGCTGGTTCGCGGTGGAGCAGCGCACCAAGAAAGGCTTCCGCTTCCGCACCTCGGACGTGGAGCGCTACAAGAAATACCTGATGGAGGACCGCGGCCTCAGCCAGGTCTCGGTCTCGACGTACCTCACCGCGCTGCGCCGCTTCTGCCAGTACCTCGTCGACATCGGCCTGCTCGAGGAGAACCCGGCGAAGGCCGTCAAGGGCAACCGCCGACCGAGCGAGCACTCGCGCAAGGTGTTCACCGAGCGCGAGATCGCCCGGCTCCTCGACGGCCTCCGCACCGCTAGCCCCATCGAGAAGCGCGACCGGGCGGTGGTCTTCCTGATGCTCTACGCCGGGCTGAGCGAAATCGAGATCGTCCGCGCCGACCTGCAGGACCTGGAGCAGACGCTCCTCGGGTGGTACCTCCGGGTCCAGGGCAAGGGCCGCACGGTCAAAGACCAGCAGGTGCCCGTCGACCCGCCGGTGATGGACGCGATCCGGCTCTACCTCGACGCGCGCGGGCGCGTCCGGCCCGAGGACCCGCTCTTCGTCTCGCACGGGCACCGCTCCGACGGCGAGCGGCTCAACACGCGGAGCGTCCGCAGCCGCATCAACGGCCTGCTCAAGGCGACCGGCCTCAAGCGCCCCGGCGTCACGCCGCACTCGCTCACCCACACCGCCGCCTTGATCTGGCTGAACGACGGGATGAGCCTCGACGAGGTCCGCCAGCGGATGCGCCACGGCACGCTCGACACGACGATGATCTACTTCAAGAAGCAGGGCCTGCTGAAGCGGAGCATTGAGGAGCGAGCGTGAGGGTCAAATAAAAAGTTCGCGGTTGCAGTCCGATTAACCCCTTCAGCCTCTTTCTCTGCTACGAGGCGTGGCTAAATGATAACGTGTGTCAGGGATTGATAGCATCAGTAGCAGAGAAGGAACCACTGACTGTCACCTCTTCATCATTCATCGATCCTCCTTCTTCGAAGATCACACCTGTGAACGAAAAGCTACCCTGCACTCGGTTCTCTGAGGACGAGCTTATCGTGATCTCGCCACCTAAGGTGAGCGCAGATCCCTCTTCGCAGTCTCCATTTTCGCCTATGATAATAGAAAATGACCTGCAGTATCCACCACCGAAGGCGTTTCCAGAGGGCGTTGTACTTATGGTGTATTCTCCTTTTTCTGGACGCCCTGAACCAAATGACAGGATAACCGTTCCACCTGTGTATTCAGAACCGATAGAACGAGGCAGTTCTCCCTCATATATCGTCAGTAAAAAAGCACCAGGAGAATCGATAAAGATAGCTTCTCCTTCAAAAGAGTCAGTCAACGCCCCACTAACTTTGACACTCGTATCTGTCCCGGCTTCTGCACCGTCAGAATCGCAGGATGAGAATACAAACGAAAAACAGAGGAGTGCAACTAAGGTGTAGCGTCGCATGACGGCGGTTCGGTTAGAGTCTGAGAGGCAAGGCCACTTCTTATCAAGGCAGATGTTACTCCACATGAAAGGAAAGAGGCAAGTTGCGGCGATCTACTTGCCTCCGCTCTCCCCCATTTCCTCCCTTAAAAGTCCCTTCTGCCCGATGTCTCGGCGAAGCTGCATCCCATCGAACGAGATAGCGTCCACCCCGGCGTAGGCTCGGTCGAGGGCGGCATGCAGATCCGGGCCGAAGCCGGTGACGCCTAAGACGCGCCCACCCGCTGTCACTACTTCGCCGTTCTGCTCCGCCGTACCCGCGTGGAAGACCATCACGTCATCCGGCCTCGTGTCAAGGCCGCTAATTGGGAAGCCCTTCTCGTAAGCGCCGGGGTAACCCGCCGAGGCCAAGACGACGCACGCGGCGGCTCCGTCGGCAACGGCAACCTCTATCTCACTGAGACGCCGGTGAGCCACCGCCTCGAACAGATCAACGGCGTCGGACGCGAGGAGCGGGAGGACGACCTGGGCCTCGGGGTCGCCGAAGCGGCAGTTGTACTCGACGACGCGGGGGTTGCCCTCGGCGTCGATCATCAGGCCGACGTAAAGGACGCCTCGGTACGGCGTGCCCTCCGACGCCATGCCCGTGATCGTCGGGCGGATGACCTGCTCTTCGACAGCAGCGAGGACCTCCGGCGTCACGACGGGTGCGGGCGCGTAGGCCCCCATTCCACCGGTGTTCGGGCCGGTGTCGCCCTCGCCGAGGCGCTTGTGGTCCTGCGCCGGAGCCAGGAGGACGTAGTCGGTGCCATCGGTGAGGGCGAAGACGCTGGCCTCCTCGCCGTGCATGAACGCCTCGACCACGACCGTCGCCCCGGCCTCGCCGTAGGCCGCGTCGAGCAGGATGGCGCGGAGCGAGCCGCGGGCGGCGGCGGCGTCTGGGCAGATGTGGACGCCTTTGCCCGCCGCCAGGCCGTCGGCCTTGAGCACGACGGGGAACGCCCCGGCCTCGACGTAGGCGACGGCCTCGTCGAACTGCGCGGCCTCGAACGAGCGCGACGCGGCGGTCGGGATGCCGTGGCGGTCCATGAAGGCGTTGGCGAACTGCTTGCTGCCCTCCAAGCGCGCCGCCGCGGCGGTCGGCCCGACGACCGGGTGCCCGGCGGCCTCGAACCGGTCCACGAGCCCGGCCACAAGCGGAGCCTCCGACCCGACAATCGTCAAGTCGATGGCGCGTCGCTTTGCGAAGGCGAGCAGGCCGTCGAGGTCGGTCGCGGCGAGGGGGACGTTTTCGGCGAGGGCAGCGGTGCCGGGGTTTCCGGGTGCGCAGAAGAGGGCGGGGCGGCGAGGGCTGCGAGCGAGGGCGTAGCACAGCGCGTGCTCGCGGCCCCCGCCGCCGAGGACCAGAATGTTCATGGGCAGGCGGGCGGTGGAGGGGCCGGAAGATAGCGGGCGCACCGCGCATTCCGGGAAACGGGATGCACGCAGGGGAACAGGATAGAGACGGCCCCGCTACACGTTGCCGCCTATATTCCGATCCTCTATCCGAACCCTAGGCCCCGTCACGTTAATCCGGCTCCTGGCTCGGCGAGGCCCCTGAAGGGCCCTGCGGCGTTGTCCTCCTTGCCCGATGCTAAGGCGTCTGGCTTGTCGGACGCCTGGCCGGGTCCCTCCAGGGTCTCTCGCTCGCCGACGGACCGACCTACGTGACAGAGCCTAGCCGTTCCCCTTTCTCACCACCCGCGATGCTCTTCGCTCTGCTGCTGGCGCTTTTCCAGCTCGCCGCGCCCGACACCACCGAGACGCCCGCCGAGCAGGGCGTCGCCATCGAGACGGCGGGGTCCGAGTCGGCGGACGGGGCGCGCTTCAGCTACCGGGTGCTGCCCAACGCGTTCTTCTCGACCACCAAAGGGTTCGGCGTGGGCGTGGGTGTGGGCGTCGACGGCCTCGGCGCGCCGGGGACCGAGCTCCGGCTCTCTGCCGAGCCGATGCAGCGGTTCGGCCGCTACCGGGCCTCGTTCTTCACGGGCGACCCGTTCGAGCAGCCCGTGTACGCGGGCGTCAGCGGCGAGTACACCACCGATCAGGTGCGGCGCTTCTACGGGCTGGGGCCGGCGTCGAGCCGGGACAACAGCGTCTACGCCAGCCTCAAGTCGGTCGAGGTCGGGTTCCGGGTCGGCTGGTACCCGCTCGGGGAGGCGCGCGTGCTGGTGCAGCCTGCCGTCCGGCTGCTCCACGAGGAGCTCCGCTCGTTCCGCAACCGCGACGCGGGGGCGTTCGAGCGCCTCGACCCCGCGTCGCAGCGAACGCTCTTCGACTCGGTGGAGCGCCCGTCGACCGGGGTGACGTACGGCCTGGAGATCGCGTACGACAGGCGGGACCAGCTGTTTTACAGCTCGCAGGGGGTCCTCTTCATCCTGACCGGACGGCGCTACGACGGGTTCGGCCGGCGCGCCTTCCGCTACTGGACGGGCACCGCGAGCGTGTACGGGTTCGTCCCGCTCCCGGCGCACCGTCACGTCCTCTTTACGCGCACCGTCTTCGCGCTCACGCGGCAGATCGGCGAGGAGCCGATTCCGTTCTACGCGCTCCCGCTGCTCGACGACCAGCTCCTCGGGGCCTACACCCGCTACCGCTTCAACGGCAACGACCTGCTGGCCTTCACCGTGGGCTGGCGCTTCCCGGTGTTCACCTACCTCAACTGGTTCGCCTTCGACGCGAACCTCCAGGTCAGCGCTGCGAACGCCTACGACGACCTCTTCGACCAGTTCAAGCCGGGCGTCTCCTTCGACAGCGACCCGCAGAGCGAGGACGGACGGACCCCGCTGCGCCCGGCGCTCTCCATCGGCCTCCGGCTGGTAGACCTCGACGGCGACCGCGTCATCGTCGGCGGGCAGGTCGGCGTCGACCCGGAGGGCTACAAGTTCGGCACGCTGCGGCTGGTCTACGGCATCCGCGACGTGCGCCCGCTGGTGCGGTGAGCGGAGGGAAGACGAGGGAGGAGAGAGCGCAAAGGAGGCGGCCCGCTCCTGTCTTTTCCCTGTCTTCTCCCTTTTCTCCTCCACCGACCGATACTCTCTACCCTACCGCCTGCCCTTCCCCCGCTCCGTGCGCACCCTCGGCTTCTTCGTGCTCAAGCTCGGCCTCGCTGCCGCGACGGTCGCCTACGTCGGGCACTTCGTCGCGTGGGACGCCATCGTGGAGGCTGGGTTGGCGGCGGACGCGGGGTGGATCGCGGCGGCGCTCGCGCTGCTCCCGGCGAACGTGGGGCTGGAGGCGTACCGCTGGCACCGGCTCGTGCGGCGGCTGGCCCCGGAGGTGCGCTTCGGCGTGACGCTGGGCGCGGTCCTGAGCGGCTACCCGCTCGGCCTCGTCACGCCGGGGCGGCTCGGCGACTACGCGGGGCGGGCCTTCTACCTGCGCCACGCCGGGAAGTGGGACCTCGCCGCGCTGACCTTCGCCGAGCGCATGGCGACGCTCGCGTGCAGCCTCGCCGCCGGCCTCGCCGCGCTCGTCCCGTTTTTGGTGACCCGGACCGAGGTCCCGGTCTTCGCGTGGGCGACGGTGTGCGGGGCCGGCTTCGTCGGCACGGCGTTTTTCCTCTACCTCCTGCTTCATCCGCGGGTGGCGAAGCAGCTTCTCGCGTTCGTCTTCCCCGAGCGCTTCGCCCCCCGGCTCCGCGTGCTCGACGCCTTCGGGCCGGACGACGCCCGCGGCCTGCTCGGCCTCTCGGCCCTGCGCTACGGCCTTTTCTCGGCGCAGTTCGTGTGCCTCGTCTTCGCCTTCGCCCCCGGCGCGGCGTGGCTCCCGACGGTCGGCGGGGTCGTGCTCGTGTTCTTCGCCAAGAGCGCGATTCCGTCGTTCACGCTCGCCGACCTGGGCATCCGCGAGGGGGCGGCGGTCTACTTCCTCGGCGCGCTCGGGGTGGGGACGGCGGCGGCGTTCAACGCGGCGCTAGGGCTGTTCTGCGTAAACCTGCTGCTGCCGTCGCTGGTCGGGGTGCCGTTCGTGCTGCGGCTGCGCCTCGCGCCGGAGCCGGTGGGGGTCTCCGCGTGACGGCCGCCTTCGCCGCCGTGCTCCTCGGGTCGGGCCTGCTCTACGCCCTCGCGGTGGGCAGCTTCGCGGTGGGGTTTCGGCGGGTGGTACGAGCGGAAGCGCGGAGGCGCGGAAGTGGGGAAGCGCGGAAGAGCAGAAGAGCGGAGGTGCCCTTCGTCACGGTCATCATTCCGGCGCGGGACGAGGCCGAGGCCATCACGCGCTGCCTCGACGCGGTGCTCGGCAGCGACTACCCCGAGGACCGCTTCGAGGTGGTCGTGGTGGACGACCTCTCGCAGGACGCGACCGCGGGGCTCGTCCGCCACAGGATGGAGCGCGCGAACCGAGCCCTCGTGCCTGCCGGCCTCGAGGACGACGCGCCGCCGCGCCTCCGCCTCGTGTCGATGCCCGAGAACCTGGACCGGGCGCAGGCCCACAAGAAGCGGGCGATCGAGAAGGGCATCGCCGGGGCGCGCGGCGAGATCATTCTCACGACCGACGCCGACTGCACCCCCGCCCCGGGCTGGATTCGGGCGATGGTTAGGACGTTCGATGACGAGACGGCGCTCGTCTCCGGGCCGGTGCTCTACCCGACGGGCAGCCCCGCGGACGACGTGCTGGCCCTGGAGTTTCTCGGCCTGGTCGCCGTCGGCGCGGGCGCGATTGGGGTCGGCCGGCCGAACCTGTGCAACGGCGCGAACGTGGCCTACCGCGCGGCGGTCTTCGAGGCGGTCGGCGGCTTCGCCGGGACGGACCACCTGACCTCGGGCGATGACGAGCTGCTGATGCAGAAGATCGCCTACACGACCCCGTGGCGGGTCCGCTTCTGCGCC
>CBDCBW010000016.1:0-145610 GCA_965214485.1 Rhodothermales bacterium
GGACCGTAGGGCGGGCGCTCGCGGAGGCCGAGGCGCACGGCATTCCGCTGGAGCGGACCGTCCTCGCGGGCTTCTCGCAGGGCGCGTGCCTCGCCGCCGAGTTCGCCGCCCGCAACCCTCGGCGCTACGGTGGGGTCGTCGTCCTCAGCGGCGGGCTCATCGGGCGCGAGCAGCTCCGCGCCGTCGATCCCCCCGCCGACAAGCTCCTCGACTACGACGGCTCACTCAACGGCACCGCCGTTTTCCTCGGCTGCTCGGACGAGGACCCGCACATCCCGCTCTCCCGCGTCGAGCACTCCGCCGACGCGCTCTCCGCGATGGGGGGCGACGTGACGATGCGGATTTACCCCGGCCTCGGGCACACCGTCAACGACGACGAGATCGCGCGCGTTCGCACCCTGCTCACCCGCCTCGCTGCCTGATGCACGCCTCCGTCCACGGCATCCACCACGTCACGGCCATCGCTGGCGACGCCCAGGAGAACCTCGACTTCTATACCGGCCCGATGGGACTGCGGCTCGTGAAGAAGTCCATCAACCAGGACGCGCCCGGCACCTACCACCTGTTCTACGCCGACGCCGAGGGCACGCCGGGCACGGACCTCACCTTTTTCCCGTGGCCGAGGCTGCCCCGCGCGCGCGTCGGCGTCGGACAGGTCGTCGAGGTGCCCTTCGCCGTTCCGGTCGGGAGCATGGGGTACTGGCAGCGTCGCCTCGCGGAGCACGACGTCGCCGCCGGCGAAGTCGAGGTGCGCTTCGGCGAGCGGGCGCTGCCGTTCGAGGACCCGCACGGGCTGCGGCTCGCACTCGTCGAAACCGACGCCGAACGGCCGTTCGTGGCCTGGAAAGGCAGCTTAGTCCCGCCGGAGCACCAGCTCCGGGGGGTGCACAGCGTCCGGCTCTGGGAGGCCGCGCTCGGCCCGACCGAGGCGCTGCTGACCGAGGTGATGGGCTTCGAAGCCCTGGGCGAGGACGGCGGGTGGCACCGCTACGGCGTGGCCGGCGGCGGGCCGGGAGCACGGGTTGACGTTCGCGTGCTCCCGGGCGAGCGGCGCGGCGGCGGGGGCACCGGCGGCGTCCACCACGTCGCGTGGCGGGTGCGCGACGAAGAGGAAGAGCTGGCCGTTCGCCGCGCTGTCGAGGCCGCCGGGCTGCGCCCCACGCCGGTGATCGACCGCTTCTGGTTCGAGTCGGTGTATTTCCACGAGCCCGGCGGCGTCCTCTTCGAGCTCGCTACCGACGGCCCCGGCTTCGCCCGCGACGAGACCCCGGAGCACCTCGGCGAAGCCCTCATCCTGCCGCCGTGGCTGGAGGAGCAGCGCGCCGAGATCGAGGCTGGACTCCCGCCCCTGTCCCCCTAACCCCCCGACCCGATGCCCGACCCCGCCTGGCCGAAACTCCCCCCGCTCGACGACTGGCAGGACACCTGCGCGACGGTCCACCTGTGGACGCAGATCGTCGGCAAGGTCCGGCTCGCGCTCGGGCCGCGCCTCAACCACTGGTGGGGCGTCGCGCTCTACGTGGGGCCGCGCGGACTCACGACCTCGGCGATGCCCTACGCCGCAGGCACTGTGCAGATCGACTTCGACTTCATCGACCACGACCTGTGCATCGAGACCTCGACCGGTGAGGCGTCGTCGTTCGGCCTGGAGCCGATGCCGGTCGCGGAGTTCTACCGGAGAACGATGGAGGCGCTCGGCGGGGTCGGGGTCGAGGCCGCCGTCTGGCCCGTGCCCGTCGAGCTGGAGGAGGTCACTCCGTTCCCCGACGACACCGAGCACGCGAGCTACGACGCCGAGGCCGTCCACGCGTTCTGGCACGCCCTCGTTCAGGCCGACCGCGTGTTCACCGACTTCCGCGCCCGCTTCCTCGGCAAGAGCAGCCCGTCGCACTTCTTCTGGGGCGCGATGGACCTCGCCGTGACGCGCTTCTCCGGTCGGACCGCGCCGCCGCACCCCGGCGGCTACCCCAACGTCGCCGACTGGGTGATGGAGGAGGCCTATTCACACGAGGTAGCGAGCGCGGGCTTCTGGCCGGGCACGGGGCTGGGCGAAGCTGCGTTCTACGCCTACGCCTATCCACAGCCCGACGGATTCAGCGACCGTTCCATCGAACCGGACGCCGCCTATTTCGACGACGACCTGGGCGAGTTCGTGCTCCCCTATGAAGCCGTCCGCACGTCCGCCAACCCGGATGCCGTGGTGCTCAGCTTTCTGCAGAGCACTTACGAAGCCGCCGCCGACCTCGCCGACTGGGACCGTGTGGCGCTGGAACGTACAGACTAGTACCGCACGGTGAACGACTGCCCCGGCTGGACGGTGAAGCGGGCGCACGTCCCGTCGTACTCGAACGCGACCGGCGCACCGTCGGCGAGCACGTCAACCGGAGGCGGGCCGAAGACCTCGACCTCCCACCGGTCCCACGGCGGCGGAAAGCTGCCCTCGACCTCGGCTCCGAGGTCGAGGGCGTCTTCGGTGCAGGTGCCGTGGAAGGCGCAGCGGTAGAACGCGCCCTGCTCGAAGTCCCACCCGTCGCCGGCGTCGTCGTAGAGGACGGAGGTGAAGTCGCCGCTCGCCGGATAGACGCGGAGCGTGAGCGCGCCGACCGGCTCGGCGGTGGTCTGGCGGACGGGGCCGAGCGGGAGGACGGTCCCGGCCCGGACCCACAGCGGCAGCGCGCCGAGCGGCGTCTCGACGCGGAGCGTCTGCCCGCCTTCGTGGCGCGAGCCCGTCCAAAAGTCGAACCAGCCGCCGGGCACGACGGGGAGGTACACGTCGGTGTGCTTCCGGCCCTCGCTCAGGACCGGGTACGCCAGCAGGCTGGGGCCGACGTAGAACCCGGCGGGGGAGCCGAGGCGGATCGCCACGTCGCCGGGGTGCGCGAGCGCGAGCGGGCGCAGGATGGGCAGGGCGTCGGTGGCGGCCTGGTGGAGCAGCGTGTAGAGCGCCGGCAGCAGGCGGTAGCGAAGTGCGATGGCTTCGCGGCAGACGCGCTCGGTCTCCGGCCCGAGCTGCCACGGCTCCTGCGGCGGCGTGTCGAGGCCGGAGTGGTTGCGGAAGAGCGGTATGAGCGCGCCGAGCTGGGTCCACCGCGCCAGCAGCTCCCCGCTCGGCGCGCCGACGAACCCGCCGACGTCGGCTCCGGCGAAGGCGAAGCCCGAGACGTTCAGGCTGAGGCACTGCTGGAGCGCGAGCCGGAGGTGGTCCCACGTCGAGGAGTTGTCGCCGGTCCAGCCGGTGGCGTAGCGCTGCGTCCCGGCGTAGGCCGCGCGCGTGATGACGAACGGGCGGCGCTCGGGTCGGAGCCGCCTCAGCCCCTCCCACGTCGAGCGCACCATCTGCATCCCGTAGACGTTGTGCACCTCGGCGTGGCTAGCGCCGCGCCCCTCGTAGCCGTGCCGCACCTCGGCCGGCAGCGTGAGCGCGTCCTCCTCGACGTCGCCCTCGCCCTCATGCTCGGTGTTGAACACCGCCGGCTCGTTCATGTCGTTCCACACGCCGTCGACCCCGATCTCGACCAGGTCGCGGTGCAGCTCGCCCCACCACTGCCGGACCCCGGGGCGGGTGTAGTCGGGGAAATAGCACGGGCCGGGCCAGACCGTGCCGGTGGCGAGCGAGCCGTCGGGGAGGCGGCAGAACGCGTCGTGCTCGGTCCCGTCCTGCGCGGGGCGGTAATCCGGGTCGTCGGCCTTGATGCCGGGGTCGACCATCACGACCGAGCGGAAGCCCTGCTCCCGCAGGTCGCGCAGGAGGCCGGCGGGGTCGGGAAAGGCGTCGCGGTCCCAGGTGAAGACGCGGTAGCCGTCCATGTAATGGATGTCGAAGTAGAGCGCGTCGCACGGGATGCCGCGCTCGCGGAAGCCCCGCGCCACGGCCCGAATCTCCCCCTCCGTCCGGTACGAATACCGGCACTGGTGGTAGCCGAGGGCCCACTTCGGCCACATCGGGGGCCGCCCGGTCAGCCGCGTGAACTGCTGCACCACCTCGACCGGCGACGGCGCGTGGAAAACGTAGTAGCTCAGCGCGTCCGTCTCGGCCTCGACGCGGAGGCAGTCCGGGTCCCCCTTCCCGAGGTCGAAGCTAGAGCGGGCGGGCGTGTCCACGAACAGGCCGTAGGCGAGCGGCTCTTCGTCCGCCGTGAGGCCGAGGACGAAGGGGATGGTTTTGTAGATCGGGTCGGTCCCGCGCTCGAAGGCAAAGGCGTCGGAGTTCCAGTGCTCGTAGCGCCCGCCGCGCCGGTCGAGCGCGGCGGTTTTGTCGCCGAGCCCGAGGAGGCGCTCGCCGGGGCGCAGCCGTTTGCTCAGGGCGAGGCCTGGCGCGGCGGGGTCCCACGCCGGGGCCTCGGCGTCTTCGAGCACCGCCCGCCCGTCCGGGGTCGAGACGCGGAGGCGGCCCGTCGCCTTCTCCAGGCGCACGTGCAGCGCAGCGGTGCGGAGCGTGAGTTCGCCGCCGGCCTCGCCGGCCACGAGCGCGCTCGGACCCGGACGGGCGGCCTCGGGGTCGAGCGCGTAGGAGAACCCATCGGAGAACGCGCCGCTCGGCGAGAGCTCGACCTTCAGCACGCCGTCGGCGGGGAAGCTCAGGCGCGTCGCCGCGTCGCCGCAGCGGACGGTGACGCCGGCGGGGTCGGGAGCTACGGCGGTGACCGAGCCGGGGGTCTCGAAGCGGCGTGCAGCATCCGCCGCGGCGGACGCGCCGGCAGAGGAAGAGGGGTCGGGCATGGAAAAGCGTGGTCAGCAGTACGGTCATCCCGAGCGGGATCTCGAAGAGGCGTGGTCGAAGGGCCTCTCCGGGTGGTCTCGCTAGAGACCTTCGGATGCGCTTCGGGCTTAGGCCCTCGACTTCGCTCGGGATGACAAAGGGACGGGGTCAGGCAGGCTCGGCAGTTTCGGTCTCCGTCAGGGCGAGCTCGGTCTCGCCGTCGAAGAAGTGCAGCTTGCCCACGTCGAGCGCGAGCGCGAGCTCGGCTCCCGGCTCCGGCACCGCCTGCGGCGCGACGCGCGCGACGGCGGCGTGCGGCCCGTGGCTGAGGTAGAGCACGATCTCGTTGCCCATCGGCTCGACCACGTCGAGCACCCACCGGCTCGCCACGGCCCCGGCCGGGGCCTCGGCGAGGTACAGGTCTTCGGGGCGGATGCCGAGCGTGACGGCCCCGGCGTGCCCCCGGAAGAGCGCCGCGTCCGAGGCCGAGAGCGGCACCGCGAGCGCCGCCTCGTCGGCGACGAAGGCGAGGCCCGTGTCTCCGGCGTTCGTGTCTCCGACATGCGTGCCTCCGGCGTTCGTCGGGTCGATCCGCCCCGGGACGAAGTTCATCGCCGGGCTGCCGATGAAGCCCGCGACGAACTGGTTGGCCGGGCGGTCGTAGAGCGAGAGCGGCGTGTCGATCTGCTGGACCGCGCCGTCTTTCAAGACCACGATCCGGTCGCCCATCGTCATCGCCTCGACCTGGTCGTGCGTCACGTAGATCATCGTCGCGCCGAGCCGGCTGTGGAGGCGCGAAATCTCGGTCCGCATCTGGACCCGGAGCTTGGCGTCGAGGTTCGAGAGCGGCTCGTCGAAGAGGAAGACGGCCGGCTGGCGCACAATCGCGCGGCCGACGGCGACGCGCTGGCGCTGCCCGCCCGAGAGCAGCTTCGGCTTGCGCTCCAGGACCGCCTCGACGCCGAGGATGCGGGCGGCCTCGCGGACGCGCTGGTCGATCTCGGTCTTGGGGAACTTGCGGATCTTGAGGCCGAAGGCGAGGTTGTCGTAGACGCTCAGGTGCGGGTAGAGGGCGTAGTTCTGGAAGACCATGGCCACGTCGCGGTCCTTCGGCGCGAGGTCGTTGACGACGCGGTCGCCGATGTGGAGGGTGCCGGAGGTGATGTCTTCGAGCCCGGCGATCATGCGCAGCAGGGTCGACTTGCCGCAGCCGCTGGGTCCGACGAAGACGACGAACTCGCCGTCGGCGACCTCGAACGACGCGCCGTGGACGGCCTCGAAGCCGTTGGGGTAGACTTTTCGGACTTCGTTGAGATGGACGCCGGCCATGGGGTTGTGGGTTGGAGGTAAGGGTCGAGTCTGGGGGCGGGAGGCCTCGAACTCCAGACCCCAGACTCGAAACGGGCTTCAGCCCTTCACGGCCCCGAGCGTGAGGCCGGAGATAAGGTAGCGGCTGAGGACGAGGAAGAGCGCGACGACCGGCAGCGAGACCAAGAGCGCCCCGGCGGCGTAGAGCCCCCACTGCGTCGACATGTCGCCCTGGAACATCTTCAGCCCGAGCGGCAGCGTGAACATCGCCGTGTCTTGCAGCACGACGTTCGCCACGACGTACTCATTCCACGCCGTCATGAACGAGAACAGGGCCGTGATGACGAGCGCCGGCGCGGCGAGCGGGAAGACCACCCGCCGGAACGCCTGCCACGGCGTGCACCCGTCGATCTGCGCGGCCTCTTCGAGCGCGAGGGGGATCGTGTCGTAGTACCCCTTCATCTGCCACACGCAGAACGGCAGCGCCGTCGCCGAGTAGATCACGACGAGCCCGAGGTACGAGTCGAGCAGCCGCAGGTTGATCAGCACCACGTAGAGCGGCAGGAGCAGCATCGTCGCCGGAAACATCTGGGTGATGAGGAGCCCGCCGAGGAGGGAGTTCCGCCCCCGGAATCGGTACCGGCTCAGCGCGTACCCCGCCGTCGAGGCGAGCGCGACGCCGGTGACGGTGACGACGACCGAGACGAGGAGGGAGTTGAAGAGCCACCGGAGAAACGGCGTCTCGAAGAGCAGCGTCCGGTAGTTGTCGAGCGTCGCGCCGTCGGGGATGAACGCGAGCGAGGTCGAGAGGAGCTGGTCGCCCGGCCGGAGGCTGACGGTAATGATCCGCGTGATCGGGTAGACCGAGACGAGCGCGAAGGCGATTAGGACTAGGTAGGCCCAGACCATGCCGCCGAGGTTGCTACGGGCGCGGGTGCTCATCGTGCGCACAGGTTGGACATGAGGGCGCAAAGGATAGTGTGCTGTGGACCCCCCGGTACGTTTGCGGTCGCAGAGGCTTCGCCTCCGCTCCCAGCTACACGTACCTGTCCCCCTCGCCGAGGGAAACAGCTTTCCGAAGTCGCCCGCAGGGCACGAGGAAAGCGGGGGGTCTCGGAGACAGCCATCCTCTAGTACGCCGCCTCCGTCGCGTTCGTCTTCTTGAGGAAGACCTGGGTGAAGAGGAACAGGATGGCGAAGATGACGAGGGAGAGCGCCGCCGCCCAGCCGAAGCGGTACATCGAGAACGCCGCCTCGTAGACGTAGCTCACCAGGATGTGGGTTTGGTCGTTGGGCTCGCCGCCGTTCGAGACCAGCCAGACGACGTTGATGTTGTTGAACGTCCACACGATGCCGAGCGTGACGGCCGGGATCATGACCGGCCGCAGCAGCGGGGCCGTGATCTGCCAGAACTTGGTCCACTCGCTCGCCCCGTCCACGTCCGCCGCCTCGTAGAGCTCGCCCGGAATCGACTGCAGGCCGCCGAGGGCGACGACCATCATGAAGGGAAAGCCCAGCCAGATGTTCGTCAGGATGACCGCAACGAACGCCTCGAACGGGCTCGTCAGCCACGCCACCGGGCCTGCGCCGAAGACCCCGGCGATGAGGTTGACCGCGCCGTACTCGTAGTTGAACATCCCGCGCCACGTCAGCGCCGTGATGTACTGCGGCAGCGCCCACGGCAGGATCAGGAGGACCCGCCACGCGGGCTTGCCCCTGATGAACGCCTTGTTCAGGATCACCGCCAGCCACACGCCCAGCCCGACGTGGAAGACGATGTTGACGAGCGTCCACACCACCGTCTTGAGGAACACCGCCCACACCGCCGGCTCGGCGAAGACCGAGGCGTACTGCTCGAGCCCGATCACCTCCCAGTCGCGGATGTGGTAGAGGTTCATGTTCGAGAGCGACAGCACCACGTTGTAGGCGAACGGGTACGCCACGACCGCCAGCACGACGAGCACGGTGGGGCTGAGCAGCGCCCAGAGGAACAGCGTCCGCTGCCGCGACTCGGGGGTCCTGGCAGGGCGAACGGGTGCCTCCTCGAGCGTGCGCTCGCGAGCTTCCAGTCCAGCCGTCGTGGTTTTGCCTTCGAGCATGAAGCGAGCTACGAGTTACGAGCGGCGAAGTGCGAACGGGCGATCACTCGTCGCTCGGCGTTCGTCCGTCGTCGTTCACAGAAACGTGTCGGCGATGAGCTTTTCGACGTTCTCCTGCATCAGGCGCGCGCCCTCCTCGGGCGTCACCGCCCCGTTCATCACGAGCTGGTAGGGCCCGCGCATCCCGTCCCAGACCTGGCGCATCTGCGGCGCAATCGGCATCATCCGGCCCTTCTCGACGGCGCGGAGCGAGGCTTGCAGCTCAGGGTTGTTCGCCACGGCGTCCGAGTCGCGGACCGACCGGAGCGTGGGGATGGTCGCGAGCGCGGCGGCCATCTCGCGCTGGACCTCGGGGCCGGTCAGGTACATCAGCAGGTCGCGCACGGCAGGCAGCTTCTCGTCGGGGACGTTCACGTTGACGGAGTACCCCTTCGCCGCGATCATCGGGGCGGCCCACTGCCCGGTCTCGGCGACGCGCGGGAGCGGGGCGATCGCGTAGTCGATCCCGGAGGTGGCGTAGTCCGCCCACGCCCACGGGCCGTTGATGATGCTCGCGGCGCGGCCCTCCTTGAAGAGCGCCTCGGAGACCTCGTAGTCGCTCTCGCTCGGGATCACCCGGTACCGGTCCCGGAGGTCGAGCACGAAGCGGATGGCGCGGACCGTCGCGGGGGTGTCGAGCGTGGGGGTGCCGTCCTCGTCCATCACCCAGCCGCCGAAGCCGGTGAGGAAGGGGATGAAGAAGAACGGCTCGCGGTAGTTCCACGTCAGGCCGTAGGTCTCGGGCCGCCCGTCGCCGTCGGCGTCCACGGTGGTCTGCCGGAGGAGCTCGACGTAGGCGTCCATCGTCTCGGGCGGCTCGGCGATGAGGGCCCGGTTGTAGACGAGCACGAGGTGGTTGCCGATCTGGTCGGCGAGGAGCCACGGCTCGCCCTCGCCGGAGGCACCGGGCGACCAGCGGACGATGCCCGCCTCGGTGAAGCCCGCGAGGAAGCTGTCGGGCAGCACCTCGTCGAGCGGCCGGATGGTCTCGGTGAGCGCGAGGACGCCGACGTTGTCCGCCGGCCCGAAGACCAGGTCCGGCCCCCGCCCGCCGACGCTGCCGACGACGAAGAGCCGCCGCAGCTCCTCGGTCTCGCGGTAGAGCGCCTCGACGTTGAGGTCCGGGTGCGCGGCGTTGTAGCGGGCAATGAGCTCGTTGAAGTGCGTACGCTCGGCCCCGCTCTTCTGGTGCCAGATGCGGAGCTGCGTCCGCGTGTCCTCGGGGCCGCAGCCGACGAGGAGAAAGAGGAGAAGGAAGAGCAGCAGGCGGGCGGACCCCCCGCTTGTCACGCCATCGCTCCGCTCAAGGCGCGACAAGCTATCCCCCTCGCTGAGGGGGACAGTCACGCGCAGCCATGAGCGGAGCGAGTGCAAGCGTGACGGGGGGTACGCGCGTATCATCGAGCGGAGCGGCTGAGGACGACGCCGGTGCGCGCCGGGAGTTCGACGATCAGCCCGGTCTCGTCTTCCTGCACCCGCGTCGGTCCTTCCGTCGTGGCGAAGGCGAGGCGGTACGAGCCGGCGGCGGGCTTTTCGACGCGAACCCCGTGCGCCTCGCCGCTCCGGTTGAGCACGACGACCGCAGCCTCGTCGCCGAGCGTGCGGGCGAAGGTGAACACGCCGGTCGCGTCGTCGGCCAGGAGCACGCGGAAGTCGCCTCGGCGCAGCGCCTCGTGCTCGTTGCGAAGCGCGATCACGTCCTGGTAGAAGTCGAACAGGTCGGCGTCGAAGCTCACGGCATCGCAGTCGCGCGGTCGCCCCAGCGGGTCGGCGCACTCGGCGTCGTAGCTCAAGTCGGCCCAGACCATCGGCTTGCGGTCGTCGGGGTCGTCGGCTCCCCACATCCCGGCCTCGGTGCCGTAGTAGAGCATCGGCGCGCCGACGTAGGTCATTTGCACGAGGGCGACGAGTCGCTGGATCTCGCGCTCGGCCTCGCTCGGGGCGCGGACGTCGTAGTCGAGCCCGCCGCGCGGCGAGACGCGCCCGCCCCAGTCGTAGTCGAACCGGTCCGGGGCCTCATAGTCGAACCGGCCCGCGTTGACGATCATCGAGGCGAGGCGGTCGGTGTCGTGCGAGTCGACCAGGTTCTGGAGCGCGTGCTGCACCGGTTCGGGGTAGTCCTCGCGCCGCTCGTCGAGCATCCGGGCGAACTCCGACGGCGGCAGCGTGCCGTCGACGAGGAAGCCTTTGACGGGGAAGGCGAAGCCGTGGTAGTTCATCGTCGCCGAGAACCCGCCCTCGCGGATGAAGGCCTCGGCCTCCTCCCAGATTTCGGTGACGGTGTAGGCCTCGGGGTTGACCGCGCGGACGTGGGCGTTCCAGTCCGCCCAGAAGCCGGTGGGGACTTCGTTCGCCACGTCGAGCCGCCAGCCGTCGACGCCGTCCGAAGGGTTGCCGTCGCCGTTGGGGTCGAGCCAGCGGGCGGTGGCGTCGAAGACGTACTGCTTCGGGCCGGGGTGGAGGTCGGTCCCGTCGGCGGTGTCGGCGAACTCGGGGAGGGTCTCGACGCCCCACCAGCCTTTGTAGGCGAACTCGTCCTCGGGCGTCGCCGGGTCGTCGAAGCGCTCGACGATGTACCAGTCGGCGTAGGGGCTGTCGGCTTGCAGCTCGCGGAGGTTCTCGAAGGCGAAGAAGTCGCGCCCGGTGTGGTTCCAGACGCCGTCGATGATGACGCGGAGCCCGCGCGCGTGCGCCTCGCGGACGAGGTCGAAGAAGAGCTGGTCGGCGGCGGTGGTGTGCCACGTCGCCGGGTCGCTCGTCTCGGTCGCCATGAGGGCGAAGTCCCCCGCCGGGTCCGGGCCGAAGTGCGGGTCGACGTGGTGGAACGTGTTGCCGTCGTACTTGTGCATCGAGCGCGCGTAGAAGACCGGGTTGAAGTAGAGCGCGTTGACGCCCAGGTCGCGGAGGTAGTCGAGCTTGTCGATCACGCCCTGGAGGTCGCCGCCGTAGCGCCGGTCGAAGACGCCGTCCTCGTAGAAGTCCTCGCCGCGCGCGGTCTCCCAGCCGGCGCGGGCGTACCAGTCACCGGTCCACGGCGTCACCGCCCACGTCTCCGGCACCCTGCCCTCGACGGGGGTTTCGAGCGACGCCCACGTCGGGTCGTTGCCCGGGTCGCCGTTGCGGAAGCGCTCGGGGAAGATCTGGTAGAACACGGCGTCGGCGGCCCAGGCCGGGACGTTCGGAGACTGAAACCCTCGAACCGATTCGCCGACGACATGGTGCTTGGCAGGCTGAGCGCTCGTAGCCACCGACGCTCGCACCGAAGCGGGGTAGGCACGCACGTTCGGCTCTACCACGCGGGCGGCGACTTGAGGCTCGGCCTCGATGCCGAGCACCTCGACCGGCACCGTCCGGCCGCAGCCGACGAGGAGGGCGAGCAGCAGCAGACCCCCCGCCGCGTTTGCACCCGCTGCGCGGGAAGCTGCACGCGGCTGTCCCCCTCGTCGAGGGGGACAGCTTGTCCGCTCCTGAGCGCAGCGATGAGCGGATAAGCGGGGGGTCGAGAAGGTCTTCATGTCAGCGGAGAAGGAGGAGTTTCTGGGTGGCCGTCTCCGCCCCGGCGGTGAGGCGGACGAGGTAGGTCCCGCTCGGCAGCCCGGCTCCGTCGAGCACGGCGCGGTGAGCACCGGCGGGCAGCCGCCCATCGGCCAAGACGGCGACGCGGCGGCCGAGCACGTCGTAGACCTCGAGCCGGACGCGGCCCGGCACCGCCAGCGTGTACACCACCGTGGCAGCGTCCCTCGCGGGGTTGGGGTAGGCCGCGTCGAGGCCGAAGGCAAGCGGGCCGGCGGGGCCGGCCTCGTCGTCCACGACGTAGATGCCCGGTTCGGGCGAGGGCACGTCCACGTCGGTGAAGACGCGCGCGATGCCGGGGCCGAGGAGCACCGGCGCGCTCCCGCCCGTGACCTCGCGCTCGGTGTCGGTGAAGAACTCGTACCACGTCCCGCTCGCCGGGAACGCCTGCGCGACCTCGCGCGCCTGCAGGCCGAAGTTGCCGACGACCACGACCGCGCTGGGCTCGCCCTCCGGAGCCCCGTCGAGCGTGAGGGTGATCGAGCGCGACGCGTCGCCCGGCCCGACCTCCAGCGCGACCTCGGTGTCGGGGTGGGTGAAGATGGCGTAGTCGGCCCGCAGGTGGATGAGCGCAGCCCAGGTCTCGTAGAGCGTGCGGCGAGCCGGGTCGTCGGCGTACTCCCAGCGGATGGGCTTCGGGCCGGTGCGACTCGGGGTCGAGGGCGGGCAGTCGCCGTTGGAGCCGTCGCCGGGCCGGAGGCACTCGCCGGGGCCGCCGCCGTAGCCGACCTCGCCGAACTGCCACAGCATCCGCGCCCCCGGCACGGTGAAGAAGAACGAGCCGACGAGCTTCTGCCGGTCCAGCGCCGTGTTCAGGTCCTTGACGTCGTAGTCCCCGCTCGCATTCCCGAAGGCGCGGTTCTTGAACATCATCCACTGCTCGTCGTGGCTCTCCATGTACGTCACCGCGCCGCCGAGCGGCATCCCGCCGATCCAGCTCGGCGGGTAGGTGTCGCCCAGGTCGCTGCCGTCGCCCAGGTACCCCATCGAGCTTTCGTTGTAGGGGTCGCTCATCTTGTTCCAGAGCATCATGCCGGGGAGCCCCTCGCCGCGCCCGAAGGTCGCGAGCTCGAGGTTCTCCTGCGCGCTCGGGTTGAGGTGTTCGAGGATGATGAGGGCCCGGTCGTCGAACGCCCAGAGCTGCTCCGCCATGCGCGTCAAGAGGCCGATGCGCTCGGCGTTGTAGCCGTCCCACGGGCCGGTCTGCATGAAGCCCTTCGAGAGGTCGTACCGGAAGCCGTCGACGCGGTACTCTTCGAGCCACCACCGGTTCGCGCGGTCGAGCCAGTGCTGCACGGCGGGGGCGGTGTGGTCGAGGTCGCAGAAGACGTTGAACGGGTGGCGCGCCGGGTCGTTGGCGTAGACCGACGCCTCGGTGCAGCCGTAGAGGTCGACGAGCGGCGACGGGCTGTCGGCGTGGTTGTAGACGACGTCCAAAATCACGGCGATGCCGCGCGCGTGGGCCTCGTCGACGAAGCGCTTGAACTGGTCCGGCGGGCCGTAGTACTTGTCGAGCGCGAGGTGGAAGGTCGGCTGGTAGCCCCAGTTGAGGTTGCCGCCGAACTCGGCGACCGGCATCAGCTCGACCGCGTTGACGCCGAGGCGGTCGAGGTAGTCCAGCGTGTCGGCGAGCGTGTCCCAGTCGTGCGCGGCGATGAAGTCGCGGACCAGCAGCTCGTAGATCACGAGGTCCTCCTGCGCCGGGCGCTCGAAGTCGTCGACCTGCCAGGCGTAGGGGGCGACGCCGGTGCGGAGGAGCGTGGCCGGGCGGCCGGCGGCCTGCTGCGGGTAGCTCGGCAGGTTCGGGTAGGTGGCCTCGGAAATAAACTGGTCGTCGGGCGTGAGGACGAGCGCGGAGTACGGGTCGGCGATGCGGAGGTCGCCGTCGATGAGGTACTGGAAGGTGAAGGGCTGGCCCGGCGTCAGGCCGCCGATTTCAGTCCACCACCACACCGAGTCCGCCGTGGCGGGGTCCGCGCCCGCCGCGTCGCGGAACATCAGCGAGGCCCCGTCGGCCGTCCAGCCGTTGAAGCTGCCCACGGCGTGGACGAAGCTCTTGCCCGGCGCGAAGAGCGAGAGGCGCACGGACGTGGGGCCGGTGTAGGTGATGCCGTCCTCGAGCCCGGCGGGCCGCGCCTGGTCCACGACGCTCGGCGGGACGACGCCGACCTCGGCCTCGGCGCTCCGGCCCAGGGCGTCGGTGGCGGTGAGGCGGAAGAAGCCCGGCGCAGCGGCGGGCGAGGGGAGGGGGTAGCGGAAGAGGCCGGTCGCGGCGTCGAAGAACGCGAGCCCGTTCTGAGGCGGCCCGTCGTTGACCTGGAACTCGACCGCCTCGATGGCCTCGGTCCCGAAAACCCCGGCGGAGACGGCGGCAAGCTGCCCGCTCGCATTCTGCTCACGCGCGAGCTGCATCACGAGCGGGTCGGTGACGGCGAGGACCGAGTTGAAGTCCGGCGGCCCGTCGTTCGTGGGGTTCAGCGGGTCCGTGATCCACACCCAGTCGCTGCCGCCGGCGTCTCGGTGGTAGTGGACCTTGTAGTCGTAGCTCTGCCCGACCGCGAGCGAGGTGGTGTAGCGGTATTCGCGCTGGGCCGCGTCGTAGGTCATCTGCGACGGCGCGCCGGTGCTGATCTGCCCGCCGGCGTTCGGCCCCCAGTCGTTGAACGAGCCGGGGAGGAACGCCCGCGCGACCGGCTCGATGGGGGGCGTCGTGAGGTCCGGCAGGAAGCGGAACGTGACCTCCAGCGGGGCTTGCGCGAGGACGGCGCAGGGGAAGAGGAAAAGGAGGAATAGAAACCGAAAGATGTGTAGCACGGAAACTGGTTTTGTAGGTTGGATTCGACTCTTGAAACCGTCATCCCCGCGTGGGCGGGGACCCAAGGGTTTCAGCAACCCGGTGGGTCCCCGCTTCTGCGGGGATGACTCGTTTCAACGGTAGGGCAGGGGGCCCCGGGTCCCTAGTTCAGCACCGTGAGGCGCTGGCTGAGGACCGTGCTGCCCGCGCGGAGGCGCGTCACGTAGACGCCGCTGGCGAGGCCTGTCGCGTCGAAGGCCACGCGGTAGGTGTCCGCCGTCTGCACCGCGTCCACGAGCACCGCCACGCGGCGGCCCGTGAGGTCGTAGACCGCGAGGTGCACCGGCCCGCTCTCGGGGAGAGCGTACTCGAACGTCGTCCGCCCGGCGAACGGGTTCGGGTAGTTGCCGCGGAGCTCCGCCGAGACCGGGACCACGCCCGTGCCCTCGACGGCGGTCCCCTTGACGTCGTCCTCGCCGCCGCTCTCGACGAACACGCACGTCGGCGGGTTGGCGGTGTTGTCGATGAGGGCGTAGGGGTCGTAGACCGGCGCGCCGCCGGGGCCGTTGTCGTCCTCGAACGTCCCGTCCTCCTGCTGCATGCAGCCGAAGACGACGGTGATCGTCTGGGTGCCGGGGGCGATGGAGAACCGCTGGTCGTTGAACGGGGCCGCCTCGTTGTCGTAGCCGTCGGTCCCGAACTTCCCGGTCAGGTTCCGAGCGGTCCCGACCTCGTAGTTGTAGGTGATGGTGTAGACGTTGTCCCCGTCGCCGTCGGAGAGCGCACGGGTGTCGATCGAGCCGAGCTGGCCCGGCCCCCAGTCGGCCCAGTCCGTCACCTCGTCGGCGGTCGATGCTCCGGCGACCGGTCCGTTGATGTAGAGGCCGTTGATGGAGGTCGTGAACTGCGTCGCGTCCGCGTTCGAGGGGAGCTGCGAGCTGTCGGCGAGGACCTGGAAGGCCGTGCGGAGGTCTACGTTGAACGTGACCGTCGCGGGGGCGTCGAGGAAGTCGTCGGGGCTCTGGTTGTTGAAGAAGCGCAGCGGCACGTTGACCTCGGGGATGCCGTTGCCGCTCTGGTCGGTCTCGTCGCCGGTGACCTCGAACGTCTTGTCGGGGTCGTTCTCCCAGCCGTCGGGGGCCTGGTCCTCGGGCTCGCCGATGATGTACTTGTAGGGCTGGGTGCTCGGGAAGGCGAGCTCCGCCGTGACGAGGCCGATGTAGAGGTCCGGGTCGAAGGGGTCCTGCGAGAGCGTGTCGGCGGTGGTGTTCCACCCGTTGAGCGCGCCCGCCACCACGACCACATCGGTCTCGGGGTCGAAGTTGCCCATGTCGATCTGGACCGACATGTCGACCTGGAAGACGACTTCGTAGACCTGCTCCTGCTGGGAGCACTGGTCGGGGATGCCGTTGGCCTTGAAGAACTCGACGACGGGCAGGGTCTCGTCGCCCGTGACGGTGAGCTCGCGGTTGCTGCCGTCCTCGTAGCCCAGCTCCTCGTCGCCGCCGGTCTCGGGCGTGCCGCCGAAGAACTTGTACTGGTAGGTCGAGTCCTCGAAGAGCTCGACGGTCGCGGTGAAGATGTCGTCGCCGTCGCCGTCTTCGAGGACGGTGTAGGTGCCCGTGTCGGACCAGTCGTTGAAGCCGCCGCGCACGAGCACGGAGTCCGTCGCGGGGTCGAGGGCGCAGTTGGTGATGGCGGTGCTCATGTCCACCTGGAAGGTGACGTCGCTGGTGTCCTGCGCCCAGGCCGGAGCGGCCCCGAGCACGAGCGCCAGCCCCAAGAGCAGCAGCCCCGATGGGAGGTGTCGCGTAGCGGTTCTCATGGTGTGGTACCTGTGTTGGTTGGAGGGAAAAACCCAGCCGGGGCCGGGGTCGTGCGGTCTGGCTTAGAGGGTGTCTATGAAGATGCTGAAGGGCTGTGAGCGGCTGCAAAAGGCGTGTTCCGCGTTGCGCTCCCTTCGGCTGCGCTCAGGGCAGGCCCTGCCCGGTGCAGAGCCTGCCCCCGCGAAGGCGGGGGGCTTCTGGCTTCTCGCGTGGCTCGGCCACGCCTTTTTCGCTCGCTCTCGCTTCTCTCCCGGACTTCATAGACACCCTCTTAGAACGTCACGCCGAGCGTGAACATCTGCGGCGTGCCGAACGGTTGGTAGTTCTGGAAGACGTAGTCGAAGGTGCCTGCGAGGCGGCGGTTGAGGGCGTAGCGCAGGCCGAAGCCGGCGGTCCAGCCGCCGTCCTCCGCCGGGCCGAAGGCCTGGCGCCAGCCGCCGCGGACGAAGAGCAGTTCGCTCCAGGCGTACTCCGCGCCGAAGTTGGCGCTCTGGGCGGCGTCGCTCGGCGCGTTGCCGTCGGCGGAGACCGTCACGCGCTGGTCCGCCGTGCGGAAGGGCACCGCCGAGACGCCGACGCGGAAGATCAGCGGCATCGCCCAGCCGTCGACCTCGAGGTTGGCCCCGAGGCGGTCGTTGTTGCCGGCCTCGCCGGGCTCGACGTCCACCGCCTGGCGGAGGTCCGGCCCGGCGAGCCGCATGTCGGTCCCGAAGTTGGTCATCGCCATGCCGATGCGGATGCCCTGGAAGCGCGTGTCGTAGGTCACCCCGAGGTCGAGCGCGACGCCGTTCGCGGACTCGTTCCAGATCTGCTGACGGACGAACTTGGCGGTGCCGCCGACCGCGAAGCGGTCCGTCAGCGCCTTCGCGTACGAGACGCCGACGGCGAGGTCGAGCGCGTCCCACAGCTCGCCCGTCCCATCGGGGTTCTCGACCGTCGTGACGAGCTCGTCGCCGTAGTCGAGCGCGTTGACGCTGACCCCGAAGTGCCCGAGGCTCCCGGCGTTGAAGACGAGCGCGGCGTGCTGGTGCCGCGAGTCGACGAACCAGTTGGAGTTCGAGAACTCGACCCCGCTCGTGGGCATGTCGGTGATGGCCGAGGGGTTCCAGTAGAGCGCGCTCGGCCCCTGCGCCTGCGCCACCTGCGCCCCGCCCATCGCGGTCGCCCGCGCCCCGACCCCGATGCCGAGGAACGGCGCGGCGGTGGTGCCGACTTTGTCCTGCGCCTGGGCGGGCAGCGCCGCCAGGGCAAGCAGGGCCGAGAAGAAGAGTGCTTTAGTCATAGTAGTGCTTTAGTCATAGTCGTATCCGTTCGAGGGCTGGGCCCGCTCGCCGTTCGTAACTCGTCATTTGATCAGGGCCAGCTTGCCCGTCTTCGAGCCGACGTTCGGGGCCTCGACGTGGTAGAAGTAGACCCCGTAGGCGACGTCCAGATTCTCGCGCGAGCGGAGGTTCCAGCTTACGGTCCCGTCGTCGATCCCGCTCTCGTGGCGGCCCTCCCAGACGAGCGCGCCGCGGACGTTGTAGACCCGCACGACGGACTCCGCCGGGAGGTGGATGAAGTCGATCCGCCGCTCGCCGCGCCCGGTGGTCACCGTCGGCGGGAGCGGGCGCTCCCACGACGCCGCCGCGACGTAGGGGTTAGGGACGACGCGGATGCGGTCGAGCTGCGCCGCGGCCTCGGCCTCGTCCACGCGCGCGGCGACCGTCGAGAAGGTGTAGACGTCGCGCGGCGAGAACGGCTTGAGCGTGGCGAGGAGGAACACATCCCCATCGCCGGGGAAGGATTCGCCTTCGCCGAGGGTGTCGTCGAACGGGCGAACGATGTACGTCGGCTCGGGCGGGGTCGCGGGGTCGCCGTCGAGGTCGTCGTAGAGGAAGATCGACTCGAACTCGTCGAGCCGCCCGTTCGGGTTCGACGTGGCGGGCTCGAAGAAGGCGAACGGCGCGGGGCGGCCCAGGGTCGTGTTGAAAACGGTGAAGTTGGTCTGCTTGGCCTCGACCGTCGGAGCCGAGCTTCCGGTCCCAAGCTGGAACCCGCCGATGGACTGCCCGACGAGCTCGTCGGAGAACCGGATTTCGTAGTCGTAGGGCACGAGCGATCCCTGGAAGCGCCACTCGCGCGGGAACGAGTTGTTGATGTCGATCCGGTTGCTGAAGAGCCGGATCAGCCGGTCCCCGCCGCCGACGTAGCCGGTCGTGTCGAGCGTGCCGCCCCGGCTGGTGCTGCGGTTGATGGCGACCGGGTCGTTGGCGAGGAGGAAGCGTGCGCCGTCGAAGACGGTCGAGAGCACGTCGTCGAGGGGGCCGGCGGCGAGGACCTCGCCGCCGGCCTCGACGAAGAAGCTGTCGGCCACCGGCTCGTCGCCGCCGAAGGTGAGGCGGTAGGTCTGGTTGTCCTCGACCATGCGCGGGTCGAGGATTTCGGCGGCGACGGTGCCCGTCGCCGCTCCCGCCGCCCTCTGCACCGTGCCCTCGACGCGCGCCGTCTCGTAGCCGGCGACGGGCGCGTTCGGGATCACCTCGACCACGTTCTGGCCGGTCACGACCTCGCCGTCCTCGCGCACGCTGACGGCGAAGTTGTTCTCGGCGGGGTAGAAGTCCGGCGAGCCGGCGTCGTAGGCCGTGATCGCGTAGTAGTAGCGCTGCCCGTTGTTGACGAGCGTGTCGACGACCGAGTAGCGCAGCCCGGTGTCGGTGCCGAGCGGGAACGGCACGCCGCGCACGCGCGGGTCGGGCGAGGTGTAGGTCCCGCTGACGCCGTTGTCGAGGTCGTACTGGAAGGTCGGGACCAGGATGGCGTCGTTGCCCGCCACGTCGGTCACGACCTCGGCGTCCTCGAAGAACGGGTCGGTGCTCTTGAAGAGGCGGTAGCCCTCGAAGTCCATCCCGAGGATCGGGTCCTCGGAGTCCTCGGCGACGGCGTCCCAGAAGAGGGTGACGCGCCCGTCGCCGGGGACGGCGCTGAGCGTCGGGCGGTCCGGCGGGCGGGCGAACTGGTAGTTCCGGTTGTAGATCTCCTGGATGGTCTGGGTGTTGTTCGTGATGTCCTCGAGGTCGTTGCCGAAGACCGTCGCGAGCGAGAACCGGAGGGTCTGGCCGGGCTCGAGGCGGAAGTAGCCGGACGAGAAGATGAAGTCGCCGTCGACGCCCTGCGGCTGCTGCGCCGTCAGCTCGGCGTTCGTCGTGAAGAACCCCGGCGTCATCGCGCGCCACAGCTCCACGTCTTGGTTCATCCGCAAGTCGCCCGGCGGCGTGAAGTAGAAGAACGACGACAGCCCGACCTGGTCGGACTCGTTCACGTCGAGGGCGTCGAAGTTCGGCTCGCCGGGGCTGGGGCGGCCGTCGCCCTCGCCCGCGTCGCCGGTGCCGGCCACGCCGTCGGCCCCCACGTCGTCGGTCGTCGCGTCCCAGTCCTGGTCGTTGTCGATGCCGTCGTCGCGGGCCTCGTCGATCATCGGGTTGAGCAGGCCGAAGGCGACGGAGTCCGCGCGCGCCGGAGGGCGGTCGCGGGTGGCCTCGGCGAAGCCCACGTAGTCTTTAAAACGGAGCTCGGGGAGTAGGCAGATTCCGCCTGAGCAGTTGGCAGGAGGGTTCGAGGGGTCGAGTACCTCGGAGCGCCGGGCGAGGTGGAGGTTCTCGTCCTCGTCGATGAGCCCGTCGAGGTCCTCGTCGATCAGGTTCTTCTCGGTAACGACAATGGCCTCGTCTTGCCCGGCCAGCTCGCGCTGCGTCTCTTCCAGCCTGACGCCCGGGCCGACCGTGTAGCGCCGCCCCTGCGAGACCACCTCCACCGGGTCCGGGCCGACGTAGGCGATGGAGCGCTCGCCGGTCTCCGCGTCGATCAGGATGAGCGGGTCGCCCTCGGCGAGCACGCGCGGCGTGAAGTCGCTGGGGTCGAAGACGTTGTCGGTGCCCTCGGTGCCGTCGCGGACGTAGGGGAGCCTGGTGATCGGGTCGGTGCCGAGGTCGGTGAGCGGGTCGCCGTCGCCGTCGTCGTCGATGCCGTTGGCGGCGTCGCCGGGGCTTTCGAGGAAGGCGTAGCCGACGTAGCCCGTGGGCTCGCCCTCGCCGCCCTCGCCGTCGGAGTCCCACGAGTAGGCGATGCGGTTGGCCTGGTCGAAGAACGCGAGGTCGTCCTGGCACTCGCTGCCGTCGTTCCCGGCCTCGCCGACGCAGCTCCCGACGGTGAGGCCGACGGCGACGCGGGGGTAGGTGGTGGTGCTGGTGTTGGTGACCTCGTAGAGCCAGAAGATGGCGTCCTGCGCGAGGAACTGGCTCCACTGCAGGCCGCGCACCTTCATCTCCAGCCCCATCCCGCCCCGCTCGGGCCGCAGCGAGTCCGCCCGGAAGGACCCGAACCCGAAGCCCTGCGGGTCGGTGATCTCGCGGTCGTTGTGGTCGTCCATCCAGAAGTAGGTCTCGAGGTCGGCGTTGAACTGGTCGCGCCCGAAGAAGCCGTTCCAGTCGGCCCCGCCCTGGGGGTCCTGCCACGTCGGCTCGTCGGGCCAGAAGGCGGGCCACGTCTCGGGCGCGGTCGAGAGCGCGGCCCGCGGGTTCTCCTCGACGTTGCCGTTGGGGTTGACGAACTGGTCCGAGGCGAAGCCCGGCTTGGCCTCGAAGCCCCAGAAGATGCTGTTCTGCCCGCCGGGCGGCCCCTCGAAGTCGATCCCGGCGCGCGGCCCGCGTGTGGTGACGGTGTTGAGGACGATGTCGTCGGCCACCCCGTCGCCGTCGGTGTCGACCGGCACCTCGACGCCGATGACCGGCAGGACGTCGCCGATGTAGGAGTTGGACCGGCCCTTCGGCCAGTTGCCCCGGATCTCGCCGATGCCGCCGAGCAGGCCGTAGTTGAAGAACGTGAGGGCGACCTCGTTGCCGTCCATCACGGCGCTCTTCTCGTTGATCCGGCTGGAGTAGTAGGCCGGGTCGAACAGGAAGTCCGGCAAGCCGTAGCGGCCCTGCGCGTGGGCGGCGAAGGCCGAGGCGAAGACCAAGAGCAGCAGGGGGAGGGTGCGGAGCATGAGGGGCGGTCGAGGAAGCGCTGACACAGCGGAACGAATAGGAGGATAGCACCAACGGGACGATCCACCGCCATCCCCGCGCAGGCGGGGACCCACAGGCTGAGCCAACCCTCTGGATGGGCTACGCCGCTGCTGCGCGGTCCCGCCTGCAGGGAATGACTGGTTCTGTGTTTGGCTAGGCATTCTCAGAAGCGGTAATCGAGGCCGACGACGACGCGGCGCGGCTGGCTGAAGAAGCCGGGCTGGACGTAGTTGCGGTTGAGGAAGTCGAGGTTGCCGCGGAACGTCGCGAGGTCCACGTTGCGCTGGAGCGAGTACGTGGCCCGTCCGGTGTCGCCGAAGACGCCGTTCTCGTTCCGGGTGTCGAGCAGGTTGTCGACCTTGGTGAAGAGGCGGACGCGGTGGTCCCCGACGACGCGGAAGCTCTTGTAGGCGCTCAGGTTGAGGTTCACCGTCGAGGGCTTGATCTCGGAGTTGAGCGGGATCCGCGTCGGGACGATGGTGCCGGTCTGGAGCGTGGTCCGGCGCGGGGTGTAGGGCTCGCCGGAGCCGTAGGAGAGGAGGAGCCCGAAGCCCGCGTCGAAGCGGGGGTTGTCGTAGGTCAGCGAGGCGGTGAAGGTGTGGCGCTGGTCCCAGTTCGTCGGGAGGATCTGCTGCTCGAGCGGGCCGTCGCCGGCGGCGGCGTTGTAGGCCTGGGCCGGGTCCGAGGCGTTCGAGCGGGCGACCTGGAAGGTGTAGTCGAAGCCGGCGAAGAGGTTGCGCCCGATGCGCTGGTCGAACCGCGTGATGAGGCCGCGCACGAAGCCGAAGTCCGAGTTGACGAGCCGCCCGTAGCGCGCCGACGAGCCCTCGATGCGGATCGGCTCGGTGGCGGTGCCCGTCAGGTTGCGGATGTTGCGGTAGTAGGCCGTCACCTCGACCGCCGAGCTAGAGGTGAGCTGCTGCTTGAGCCCGATCTCGCCCGAGATCGTCTCCTCCGGCTTGAGGTTGGCGTTCCCGATGAGGCCGATCAGCCCGGAGCCGCCGGAGCCCAGCGTGAAGTACGGGTTCTGGTAGAGCAGCTCGAAGTTGGGGACCTGGAAGAACTGGCCGTAGGAGAAGTGGACCACGCCGCCCTCGGTGATCGGGAAGGCGACGCCGAGGCGCGGCGAGACCTTCCACGTCGGCGTGGCGTCCTCGAAGTAGCGCCCCGGCGTGAAGTCGAGGCCACCGTCGGCGTCGAGGAGGGGCTGGGGGTTGCCCTCGGCGTCGAGGACCGGGTTGCCGTCGGCGTCGCGGAGCACGAGCCGGTTCTCGATGAAGACGGCCTGCGGGTCGCGCGGATTGCGGAAGACGACCCCGTTCGAGTCGAAGTAGTCGAACCGGACGCCCGCGTTGATGATCAGGCCGCCGAGCTCGACCTTGTCCTGGACGTAGCCCGAGACCTCGATGGGGTGGTACGTGTAGCGCCCGTTGTTGGCGACGAACTGCTGCCGGTTGGGCCGGCTGTCCTCGTTGAGGACGACGACGAAGTCGTCCTGGTAGTCGAGCGTATGGTAGCGGCCCTCGAGGCCGAGCTTGACGAGGTTGGCGCTGCCCACCTGGCTCGTCAGGTCAAACTTGGCGAGGAGCGTGTTGGTCGAGCGGCGGAAGCGCCCGTTGTCGGTCCCGCCGACCTTGAAGCCGCTGGTCTGGAGCGGGTCGGTGAACTCGAAGAACTGCGGCTCGCGGTAGAGCGAGTCGAGGGGGTCTTCGTAGAGGTAGTCCTCGAACTCGCTGTAGTTGCTCGTGAGGCCGAGGTCGTAGAAGGTCGCGTTCGAGAGCGTGTGGGTCCACTTGAGGTAGGCGCTGAGCGCCTCGCGCCGCTTCTGCCGCTGGGCGGTCGGGAAGAAGAACCGGCTGAGGTCGAAGTCCTGGAACGCCTCCCGGCTGGCGATGACGTTGGCCGCGACGCGCATCCCGCGCCCGAGGCGGGCGGTGAGCTTGACCTGGCCCGAGACCTTCTCGAACGGGTTGAGCGACACGGTGGACGAGTCGCCCGAGCCGCCGGGGTTGGCGAGTTCGAGGCGCTGCGTGGTGTCGTTGACGGCGACGTCGCCGGCGCGGAACACGTCGCGCCCGAAGATCCAGCCGTCGTTTTTGAAGTAGCGCCCGCTCGTGAAGAAGAACAGCCGGCCCGGGAGGACGGGGCCGGAGAGCGACCCCTCGGCGTTCTGCACGGCGGTGGCGCTGAGGTCGTCGAGCGCGGGGAAGACCGGGGTGTTGCCGACGAGGTTCTCCTGGCTCGAGACGTAGTCGCCGAGGAAGCCGGAGAACGAGCCCTCGAACTCGTCCGAGCCGTCCTTCGTGACGACGTTGACGATGCCCGAGAGCGCCTGCCCGTACTCGGCGTTGAACGCGCCGGTGACGACCTGCGCCTCCTGCACCATGTCGTTCTCGATCGAGAGCGCGAGGCCGCCGTCGTACACGTCGGAGACCGGCAGCCCGTCGACCCAGTAGCCGACCTCGCCGATGCGCCCGCCGCGGAAGTGCCCGTTGACGACGCCCGCCTGGAGCTCGACCACCTCGGCGAAGTTCTCGACCGGCAGCGCCTCGATCTCGTCGCCCGAGACGAAGGCGGTCGTCGCCGTGAGGTCCTTCTGGACCAGCTCGCGCTCGGCCGTGACGACGATCTCGCCGCCCTGGATCACGTCCTCCTGCAGCTCGGCGTCGATCCGCGTCGTGACGTCGATGCTGACGCGGACGCCCTCGACGCGGGTGTTGCGGTAGCCGACGAAGGAGAAGACCACGTCGTAGGTGTCGGGCCGGAGACCGATGATCGAGTAGTCGCCGTCAAGGTCGGTGGCGGTGCCCTGGGTGGTGCCCTCGATGAACACGTTGACGCCGGGGAGGGGCTCGCCGCTGACCGCGTCGGTGACGGTGCCGGCGAGCTTGCCGTACTGCGCCGCGGCGGCCCCGCTCGCGAGGACGGCCAGCGCGAGGACGGCAGCGAACCGGACGAGGCGGAAGGGGGCGATGGGGGTGCGGAGCATGGGGCGGGGCGGAGGCGAAAAGGGGGCGGGCCGTTCAGGGGTGGGAGACCGAGGTCGGTTGCGGCTCGGGCCGGCTCGCCGGCGAGAGGAGGGCGCTCTCTTCCGGGTGGCCGCACGTCTCGCGGGGGATGAGGTCCGCCGAGAAGGTCGCGTGCGAGACCGGGCGCTCCGGCTCGCCGATGCGCCGGAGGAGCCGGTCGATGGCGAGCTTGCCCATCTCGTACATCGGTTGCCTGAGGGTGGAGAGGCCGACGTAAGCGCTGGTGCGGATGTCGTCGAAGCCGATGACGGCGAGGTCGGCGGGGACGCGCAGCCCGGCGTCGCGCGCGGCCCGGATCGCGCCGAGGGCCTGCACGTCGGAGGCGGCGAAGACGGCGTCGGGCGGGCGGGGGAGGGCGAGGAGGCGCTGCATCGCGGCGTAGCCGGCCTCGCGCGTGTAGCCGTGCTGCTCCGCCGCCTCGCTGCTCACGACGAGCTCGGGGTCCACGGCGTGTCCGGCCTCGCGGAGCGCCGCCTCGTAGCCGGCGCGGCGCGCGGCACCGGGGACGGACACCGGGCTCGGCGCGACGTGGGCGATGCGCTCGTACCCGTGGCCGATCAGGTGCCGCGTCGCCGTGACGCCGCCCTCGTAGTTGTCCACCGAGACCGAGTCGAAGTCGGCGTGGACCGAGTCCACGAGGACGACGGGGAGGCCGCTGGCGCGGAGGCTGCGGACGCGCGGCGGCGTCAGCGGCGTCGAGCACAGCAGGAGGCCGTCGGCGCGGCCCCGCTGCACGGCGCGGCCGAGCTGAGGGTCCACCTCTTCGGGCGAGCGAGACGCGTAGACGAGCAGGTCGAAGTCGATCTCCGAGAGCCGGTCCTGCACGCCGCGGATGACCTCCATGAAGAAGTACGAGGTCAGCATCGGGACCACCGCCGAGACGACGCGGGTGCTCTGGCGGGCGAGGCTGCGCGCCGAGACGTTGGGCTCGTAGCCCAGCTCGTGCGCCACGGCGAAGACGCGCGCGCGCGTCGCCTCGGCCACGCGTGCGCGCCCACTGAAGACGCGCGAGACGGTGGCGATCGAGACGCCCGCTTGCTCGGCTATGTCGTAAATCGTGAGGGCCACGGCGCGGAGTGCTTCGGAGGGATGTAAGCGCTTACATAGCGCAATGATATCATAATACGCCCGGCGGCGCAACCCCCCGGCCCATAATCTTCGAAGCGCGTCCGAGCCTACCTCGCTTTCCTGCGTGTAAACTACCCACGGCCCGCACGCGCACGCGCCGGGCACGGCGGAATGCCCTGGGTGCCCCGCCGCCGCTCGCCCTCGTCCGTACTTTGGCTTTCCCGTTTCAACCTGCTGCCTCCCATGGGGAAAGTCTCGATCCTCCGCGAGTTCTGGCGCTTCCTGCGCGTCCGTAAAAAATACTGGCTCGCCCCGATCGTCGTCGTGCTCGTCGTGCTGAGCCTGCTGATCGTGCTGACGCAGGGCTCGGCGCTCGCGCCGTTTATCTATTCGCTGTTTTGAGAGTGGAGCGCGCCGTGCTTTCGTTATTCGCTTCCTCCTGAACTCCGTAGACAGACTCTAAGGTGGGCGCATTCCACATCATCGCTGGGGAAATCCGCGCGCTGGACACGGGCCGCCGGGCGCTGCGCAGCTTCGGCCTCGTCGTCGGCGGCGTGTTCGTCGGGATCGCAGCCGTGATCGCGTGGCGGAGCGGGGGGGCCACGCCGTGGGCCGCAGGAGTCGGCGGCCTCGGCGCGTCGCTCATGCTGCTCGGGCTCGCGGTGCCGGGGTGGCTGCGGCCGGTCTACCGCGTGTGGATGGGGCTGGCGGTCGTGCTGGGCTTCGTCATGACGCGGGTGCTGCTGACGCTCGTCTTCGTCCTCCTCGTCGTTCCCATCGGGCTGGGGCTCCGGCTCGCCGGCAAAGACCTGCTGCGCCTCCGGCTCGACCCCGAAGCCGCGTCGTACTGGCTTCCGAGGGACGCGCCCGACCCGCCCGCCGAGCGGATGAAGCGGTACTATTGAGGGCGAGAGTGGGAGGAGTGGGAGGAGTGGGAGGAGTGGGAGGAGTGGGAGGAGTGGGAGGAGTGGGAGGAGTGGGAGGAGTGGGAGGAGTGGGAGGAGTGGGAGGAGTGGGGAGGAGTGGGAGGAGTGGAATAAAACCCGGAAAGATACTGAGCCCACCGCGCTCCGCGCCGACGCTCGTCCTCCCATTCCCTCCATTCCTCCCACGCCATCCCTCTATTCCCCCCACGCCTTATAAAACCCCTCTGTCCACCGATGCCAAACCGCCGCGCCGTTGTGGCGTATAGCTGCCCGTCTCCACACCCAGCGCCATGCCGGCACCGATCTACCTCGACTACAACGCCACGACGCCGGTCGATCCCGCCGTCGTGGCGGCGATGCTGCCGACCTTCACCGAGCACTTCGGCAATCCGTCCTCCGACGGGCACGCCTTCGGCTGGGTCGCCGACGAGCTCGTGGCGCAGGGCCGCGAGCGGGTGGCCGCCGCCCTCGGCGCGCAGCCCGACGATTTGGTCTTTACCTGCGGCGCGACCGAGGCCGTCAACCTCGCCGTTCGCGGGGCGGCGGAAGCGTACCGCGGCAAACGCGATCACCTCGTCACCGTCGCCACCGAGCACAAGGCCGTGCTGAAAGCCTGCGAGGCCGCCGAGCGCTCCGGTGCCCGCGTCACGGTCCTCGGCGTCGGCGCGGACGGGCTGATCGACCTCGACGAGCTCCGCGACGCGCTCACCGACGAGACCCTGATGGTGGCCGTGATGTGGGCCAACAACGAGACCGGCGTCGTCCAGCCGATCCGCGCGGTGGCCGAGATCGCGCACGAGCGCGGTGCCCTCGTGATGACCGACGCGACGCAGGCCCTCGGCAAGATGCCGGTCGATGTCGAGGCGGCAGGCGTGGACCTGCTCGCGTGCTCGGCGCACAAGTGCTACGGGCCGAAGGGCGTCGGCGCGCTCTACCGGCGTCGGCGGAAGCCGCGCGTGCGGCTCGCCCCCCTCGTCGTCGGCGGTGGGCACGAGGACGGGCTGCGGAGTGGGACGCTCAACGTGCCCGGCATCGTCGGGTTCGGAAAGGCGGCGGAGATCGCAGTGGCAGGATTGGACGACGAGGCTGCGTGCCTCGCCGCGCTCCGCGACCGGCTCGAAGGCGCGCTGCTCGACCGGCTTCCCGGCGTCCGGGTCAACGGCACGGTGGAGCAACGTCTCCCGAACACGACCAACCTCGCCTTTCCCGGCGTCCGCACCCGCGACCTCCTCTCGGCGATGCGCGGCGTCGCCGTCTCGACCGGCAGCGCCTGTCAAACGAAGGCCGCGACGCCGAGCCACGTTCTCACGGCGATGGGGTTGGGCGAAGCCGACGCCTTCGCCTCCGTCCGCTTCTCCGTCGGGCGTTTCACGACGGACGGCGAGATCGACCGCGCGGTGGAACACGTCATCGCCGCCGTCGAAAAGGTCCGCACCGAACCGGTCACCGTCTAACCCGAGCATCATGGAAATCGTCAACCGCGTCGCCGAGAGCGACATCGCCGTCTACAACCTCGACGAGCTGTGGGACGGCAAGCCCGTCGCCGAGTTCGACCTCGAACCGTTTCTCGTCGAGGGCCTCGTGCTCCGCGAGGTCCCGTTCCGCGAGGCGATGAAGGCGCACGATTGGAGCCGGTACGACGGGCAGCACGTCGCCATCTGGTGCTCGACCGACGCGATCATCCCGACGTGGGCGGGGATGCTCGTCGCCTCGAAGCTGGAAGGCATCGCCGCGTCCGTCGCGCACGGGCGGACGGCGGACCTGCTGCGGGACTACTTCACGCGGGCACTCGACGCCGAGGACTGGTCGCGCTTCGAGGGCAAGCCCGTCGTGATCAAGGGCTGCGGGAGCGCGGTCGTCCCGGCGAACGCGTACCTCGTCGCGACCCAGCGGTTGCAGGGCGTGGCGAAGAAGCTGATGTACGGCGAGCCGTGCTCGTCCGTCCCGCTCTGGCGCAAGCCGACGGCCAAGCCCGAGGGTGCCGTGGTGGCGAAGCCGGTCGGCATCAAACCCGTCAGGCTGTCCAAGCGGAAGGCATAACGAGGGGGGATCGGGTGTTCGCTCGGTCCCCTTCCTCTTTTTCCGAGTTCCTCTTTTTCCGAGGCCCGAACGGACACCGTTGCTCCTCTCCCCCCGCTGTGCTAGGTTATGGCGTCACGAAAGGCATTCTGACGGCGCAGTGCCCTCTCGGCACGACCCGCGTCTTGTTGCGACGAGCGTCCGCCGCGTCCTTATGGCCCACGTCCTCGACCTCTCCGGGCAGACCATCCTCGTCACCGGCGCGAGCCGGGGGATCGGGCGCGCCGCCGCCGAAGCGCTCGCCGCTGCCGGCGCGACGGTCGGGGTTCACTACCACCGGAACGAAGCTGCCGCCCGCGACCTTGCTGCCGGCCTCGGCCTCGGCGCGGAGGTCTTTCAAGCCGACCTCGCCGAAGCCGAAGCCGCCGAGGGCCTGTTCGCCGAGGCCGTCGAAGCGTTCGGACGCGTCGATGTCCTCGTCAACAACGCAGGCATCGCGGAGGGCGTGGCGCTCGGCGCGGCGGCGGATGAGTGGCTGGCGGTGTGGGAGCGGACCCTGGCGGTGAACCTCCGGGCCGTCGGAATCCTGTGCCGGGCGGCGGCGGCGCACTTTGCCCAGCGAGGTGCCGAGCGCGGCAGCGGGCGGATCATCAACGTGGCGAGCCGGGCGGCCTTCCGGGGCGACACGCCGGAGTACCTCGCCTACGCCGCGAGCAAGGGCGGCGTGGTCGCCCTCACGCGGTCCCTCGCGCGGGGGCTGGGCAGGCAGGGCGTCGTCGCCTTCACCGTCGCCCCCGGCTTCACCCGGACCGACATGGCGCAGCCCTTCATCGAGCAGTACGGAGCCAACTACGCCACGAGCGACCTCGCCCTGGACCGGATGACCGAGCCGGAGGACATCGCCCCGACGGTGGTCTTCCTCGCGAGTGGGCAGATGGACCACGCCACGGGCAGCACGATCGACCTCAACGCGGGGAGCTACGTCCACTGACGGGGACCACTGACGGGAACCACTGACGGGGACGTGCGGAAAGCGGGAGCCGGGGAGGGGCCGAAGAGACGCACACGGCCGAATCAATCGAACGAAAGGGTCACCGCTTCGCGCGCAGGCGCTCGTCGCTCGGGATGCCGGGGGAGACGAACGGGTGGCCCGGCACGAAGAAGCGCCACGGGCGGTCCACGCCGCGCGTCAGCCCGATCCGCGCCGAGGTTTCGATGAGGGGCGGCCGTGTGCCGTCGTCGGCAAAGTAGAGCGGCGCGCACGTCAGGTCGGTGCCGTGGAAGGCGGGGTCGTCGATGCCGAGGGCCTGCGTCAGCTTGCCCGGCCCGTTCGTCAGGTCGCGCTCGCGCCGGACCGACGGGGGCCGGCGCGAGCGCATCGCCTCGATGCCTTCGACGGGTTCGAGCGCGCGGACGAGCACGGCCCCCGGCGTGCCCTCGGGCTCGGTCACCACGTTGATGAGCCAGTTCGTGTAGTAGATCAGGTAGACGTAGGCCGTCCCCGGCGGCGTGAACAGGCCGGCGGCGCGGCCCTGCGGGAGGACGAAGCCCTCGCCGTCGAACGTCGCCTTCCAGCCGTGCAGCGCGGGGTCGTCGCGGGTGTAGCCCTCGGTCTCGACGATCCGCCCCGCGAGCCGCCCGCCGTCGGTCTCGTGCACGAGCAGCTTGCCGACGAGGTCGCGGGCGACTTCAAGCGTAGGCCGGGCGAAGAAGGGCCGGTCGAGGGGCGTCATGCGAAAAGGTACGCTCCCGTCGAGGCCGCCCGCCCCGCTTCGCTACCGAGTGGTCCGCGGCCCGTGCGTCATCCGCGGCCCGTGCGTCATCCGCGGCCCGTGCGTCATCCGTGGACCGTGCGCAGAATGCTCGTGCGCGGCGTCGCCCCGTCGTAGCAGGTGTGGGCCCGGCGCTGCCGGGCGAGGGTGGCGAGGGCGTCGCGTAGGCTGTCTTCGCGGCTGGCGAGCGCCTCCGCGAGCGCCTGGTGCTGCGCGCTGAGGGCGTCGACCTCCTGCTCGGTGTACATCGCCGGGGTGGTCTCGGCGAGGAGGCGCTCCACGAGGACGCCGCGCGCGGCGGCCAGCGTCTCGGCGTGCTCGAAGTCGTCCGCCTGCACCGCGCGGCGCAGGTGCTCGCCGACGTTGAGCGTGGCCTGAAGCAGAGGAGAGGGCATGGGGCCTAGAAGAAGAAGGAGACGAGGGAGTCCTGCTGGCTCTGCAACACGGCGACGGTCTCCTGGAGGTAGGCGTACTGCGTGCGGAGCTGGTCCTCGCGCTGGGCGAGGCGCTCGTCCCAGCGCCCGATCTGGGTGTCAAGCCGGTCGATCCGGGCCTCGACGGCGTCGGTCCGGCTCGCGAGGATGCCGTCGGCGTCGAGGAACGTGCCGAGCCGGTTTTGGAGGCGCGTGGCGAGGCCGTCGTCGGCGGCGAAGAACGACTGCACGGCGTCGGCGTCGGCCTGGGCGGCGGCGGCGAGCTTGTCGCGGTCGGCGAGCCTGAGGGTGCCGTCGTCGCCGATCTCGATGCCCAGGTCGGCGAGGCCGGTGGGCGTGCCGGAGGGCTGGCTGCCGACCGTGAGCAGGCTCTCGTTGCGCATCCCGAAGCGGAGGCCGACGACGGCGGGGTCCCCGGCGAACGCGCCGCGCGTCCCGGCCTCGGGGTCCACCTTCGAGCGCGACTCGATGAAGCCGAGCACGGCGTTGTACTTCGCGATGAAACCCTCGACCTCGGCTGCGACGCTTTCGCCGTCCGACCCTACGCTGAACGATGTGAGGTCGCCCGCGGACCGGAGCGAGAGCGTCAGGCCCTCGACCGCGTCCTCGACCTCGTTCGAGCTGCGGTACATCGTGAGGCCGTCGAGCACGAACCGGCTGTTAAGGCCGGAGTCGGTCTCGCTCGTCCCGACGGCCGCCACCTGCCCGCCGCCGGTGCCGGCGACGGCTCCGGCGTTGGTGAGGTCGAGGGCGGCGAGCAGCCCGTCGGCGGAGTCGGTGAAGGCGAGGCGGCCCGCGAAGCCGGTCTCGCCGCTGCGGACCGAGAGGCGCGCCGTGTCCGAGGTCTCGTTCACCACCGAGGCGCTCGCCGCGTCGCCGCGCTGGATCGTGCCGTCATCGGCGGCGGCGCTCATCGCCTCGTCGATGGCGGCGCTGATCTGGGCCAGCACCTCGGCGTCCGTCGCGCCCTCGGGGTCTACCGTCACCTCGATCCCGACGCGCCGGCCCGGGTCCTCGTCGGTCGGGCTGGCGACCTCGACGGTGAAGGTCTGCTCGCCGTTCGTGTCGAAGAACGAGCGGAGCGTGCCGCCGTCGGCGGCGACCTGCCGCGAGAGCCGGGCGTCGGCTGAGGCGAGGCGCTCGACGTGGAGCGTGTGCGACCCCGGCGAGGCGTCGTCCGAGGCTGCGACGCCGAAGCCCGCGCCGTCGGGCACTGTCGCGGCGCGCGCCGCGAACGGGTTGGCGAGCGGGTCGGTGAACGCCCCGAGCACCGTGTCGAGGGCCGAGAGCGCGCTGTCGAAGTCGCTCAGGACGGCCTTGAAGATGGACTGCTCACTGCGCTGTCCCCGCAGCGCGAACTGCGGCTGCCGCTCGATCTGGATGGTCTGCGCGATGAGCAGCTCGTAGGGGTCGCTGCCGTTGAAGCCCGAGATGTTCATGACGAGGGGGTCAGGGCGAAGAGGATCAGGCCGCGCGGCAGAGGACGCTGTCCTGCCACGCCTCGCGGAGCCCGCTGAGGATGTCGGCCACGGCGTCGAGGTCGCCGTCGGTGGCCTCGTGGAGGCAGTAGACGTAGAGGCCGTAGAGCCGAGCGGCGAGGTCGCCGCCGCGCTCGTGGTCGAGGGCCGACATCAGCTCGACGACGACGGCCCGCGCCTGGGCCCGGTCCGCCCGGTAGCAGGCCGCGACGCCGAGGTCGTAGAGCTTGACGATCAGCCGGTCGGGCGAGGCCGAGCGGACATCCTGGTGCTGGTATTGGCGCATCCGAGAGGCAGGGTGCATGGGATCGGACGTGGCTGGGTGGAAGGGGCGCTAGTCTCGTGGAGCTAGTCTCGTGGAGCTGGGTTCGTTATCGGGTCTCGGGTCAGGCCGCTAAGCGAGCGCGCGGCTCGAAAAGCGAGAGCCGCCGCCTCCCCGGAGGGAAGCGGCGGCTCGGTGCGCCGGTGGCTCGGTGCGCCGGTGGCTCGGTGCGCCGGGCTGCGCCTCGGCCTAGCCGAGGAGCGAGAGGACCGACTGCGGGGCCGCGTTCGACTGCGCCAGCGAGGCGATGCCGGTCTGCTGGAGGATCTGGAGCTTCACGATCTCCATCTGCTCCTTCGCGAAGTCCGCGTCCTCGATGCGGCTGCGGGCCGCGTCCAGGTTCGTCGTCGAGGTCTGGAGGTTGTCCAGCTTGAACGACAAGCGGCTCTGGACGTCGCCGATGTCGCCGAGCTGGTCGGCCAAGCTCTGGATCGCGGTGTTGATCGTGTCGACGGAAGCACGTGCCCCGTCGTTCGTGGTGACGTTGACGCCGCCGACGTCGGCGGCCACGTCGAACGTGTCGTTGACGATCGCCCCGGTGAAGTCGCCCTGGAACGAGAGCGCGCCGTCGCTGGAGGTGTAGGTCTCGGTCGTGGCGTTGTAGGTCACCGCGCCGCCGTCGGTGAGGCCGCCGGCGTTGAGGTTGAACGAGAGGCCGTCGCCCCAATCGCCGTCGTTGCCGGCGGCGTCGGACTGAGCAATCGTGAACTGGAGGCCGTTGACGCTCGCCGTATAGTCACCGCCGGAGGCGGCGCTGAGGTCGACGTTGTCGGCGACGGTCTGCCACTCGCCGTCGGTGTCTTGATACTCGATGAGCATGTCCTGTGCCTTGGCCGTGTCGCTGGCGCCGCCGGCGGCGTTGGTCGTCGCACGGAACTCGACGTTCTGGCCGAGCGCGAACGCGCCGGAACCGGTCGTGAACGTGGCCGCCGAGATGTCTGCGGCGTCGTCGCCCGCAGCGTCCACCGTCAGGTCGACGGTCATGGTGTAGTCCTCGGCAGTGGTGCCGCTGTAGCCGGTGACGGTGACCTCACCGCCCGTAAGGCCGCCCGTGTCGACCGTCGAGCCTGCCCCGATAAGGGCGTCCTTGCTCATCCGGTCGATCGTGACGCCGAAGCTGTCATCACTCTCGGCGCCGACCTGGAAGTCGAGGGCGGTGCCCGCCGCGTCGTCGGTGAAGAGGCTGGTGCCGTTGAACTCGGCGGTGTTGATGATGTCGCTGATCTCCGACGAGAGGGCGTCGATCTGGTTCTGGATCGAGGTCCGCTCCGAGTCGCCGAGCGTGTCGTTGGCGGCCTGGACGGCCTTTTCCTTCATCGTCTGCAGGATGTCCATCACGCTGCCGAGCGTGCCCTCGGCGACGCCGAGCATGCTCTTGGCGTCGCCGACGTTGGCCATCGCCTGGGCCTGGCCGCGCACCCGGCTCTCGAGCTTCTTGGCGATCGAGTAGCCCGCCGAGTCGTCCTCGGCGCGGTTGAGGCGGCTGCCGGTGGCGAGGCGGAGCTGGCGCATGCCCAGCTCCGCGTTGGTCTTGCTGAACTGGCCCAGCGCCTGCTGCGACTGGATGTTGGTGTTGATCCTGCTGAGATCTCCGATGCTCATGGGGAGGTACCTGTGGGTTGCTAAACGGGGGAGGAGGTTCGGTCTTGGCCCAGTTATCGAGCCCCCACCGGGTTCGCTAAGGACGGGCTCCGAAAATGCCGCTCGGCCCGTTTCGCGAGGGAATCCGTAACGGGCCTGCGCCGAGAACCAGGCCAAGAACCAAGAACAACCAAGAAGAAAGGGCGAGCACCTGGCGTGGTGCTCGCCCTTCGGACGCGGCGCGCGCTGGGCTCAGGCCGTCAGGGCTCAGGCCGTCAGGGCTCAGGCCGTCAGGGACGTGGAGAAGGAGCGGACCTGGAGGTCCAGGGGCTCCCGCTGCGCCTGCACCGCGTCGACCAGCTTCTCGGGCGTGTCAACCGGCGGGGGGGCGAAGGGGAGGTAGGCGGCCCACGCCTCGTCGGTCACGCAGGAGAGCCAGGGGCGGGGCGAGGTGAAGGCGTGGCCGAGGGCGCGCGCGGCGAGGTCGGCCAGGGTCACGGCCGTCACGAACTGCTTGGCGTCCGCGCCGCTGGGCATCAGCTCCGGGTGGTGGTGCAGCCGCATCGTCTGCGTGAGCAGGTCGGGGAAGTGCAGGCGGTCCGAGGCGAAGGCCCCGGCCTCGGAGTGGTCGCAGCCGAAGAGGCGGCGCTCGCGCTCCTGCAGGGCCGCGACCTCGACGTCGTACCCGATGCCGTACTGGTCGTAGAGCGCGACGGCCTGCGTCTGGAAGTTGTAGACGAGGATGATCTTGCCGAAGTCGTGCAGCAGGCCCGCCGTGAACCCGAGCCCGGCGAACGAGGGCTTGGCCTGCCCGTGCTGGACCGGCAGGCCCTCGATGAGGAACTGCGAGAGGTGCGCCGTGGCGACGCTGTGCCGGATGAGCCGGTTGAACGTCGGCCCGGCGGCCCCGCTGAGGGCCGAGCGCAGCTTCAGCATACTCATGCCCACCACGAGGCCGACGACCTGGACCGGGCCGAGCATGAGGACCGCCCGGTCGAGGCTGCTGATCGTGCGGCGCAGGCCGTGCAGCGAGGAGTTCGCCATCTGGAGCAGCCACGCGACGGCCAGCGGGTCGCGCTGGAGCATCTCGGTGACGCCCTCGGGCGTGATCCGCTTGGGGTGCTTCGAGAGCTTGAGCGCGTCGAGCAGCGTCTCGGGCAGCGGCGGGCAGCGCAGCTTGAGCTTGGTCGGAGGCGGCGAGGAAAGGTCCATCGGGGCTACGAGGCTTTAGGGGTGGTGAACGACTGGATGTAGACGTCGAGGTCGTCCTGCTTCGCAGACAGGCGCGCCACCAGCGAGTCGGGGGTGTGCCCGGCGTCGGCGTAGAGCGACCACGCGGCCTCCGCCGCGCACTCCTCCCAGGTCCGGGCCTCGGTGAAGGCGTAGCCCATCGCCGAGCTCGCCAGGTTGGCGACGGCGACGGCACGGAGGAGCGGGGCGACCGCCGGGTCCCTCGGCGCGCGCTCGGGCGCGTGGTGGTGCCGGGCCACGCGGGCCAGGGGGTCGGGGAAGCGCAGCTTGTGCGCGGCGAACTCGCCGGCCTCGGTGTGGTCGGCACCGAAGAGGAGGCTCTCCATCTCGCGCTCGCTCGCGGCGTGCACAGACAGCGAGCGCTCCTCGTAGAGCGCGACGGCCTCGGCCGGGAAGTTGTAGACGAGGATGATCTTGCCGAAGTCGTGCAGCAGGCCCGCCGTGTAGCCCGCGCCGAGCTGCGCCTGGTCGAGGGCGCGCGCGTCGCGCGTCAGGAAGTCCGTCAGGTAGGCCGTGGCGATGCTGTGGAGGATGAGGCGCGAGAAGCACGCCGAGGCCGGGCCGTCGAGCACGGAGCGCAGCCGCAACATGCTCATCCCGACGATGATCCCGACCACCGCGACCGGGCCGAGCATCACGACCGCCCGCTCGGGGCTGCTGATGGTGCGCGGCAGGCCGTAGTACGCCGAGTTGACGGTCTGGAGCAAACGCGCCACCACCAGCGGGTCGCGCTCCAGCAGCGCCGTCACCGTCTTGGTCTCGATCTGCTCCGGGTTGTCCACGAGGTGGAGCGCCTCGACAAGGGTGTGCGGCAGCGGAGGGCACCGAAGCTCGAGGCTGCCCAGGGAGCTGGCTGTGCGGGGAGCGGGGTCCATGAAGACGGAAGTAGAACTGGTGGAGGCCGCCGAAGCAAGGGAGCGAGCCAGCGGAGGTGGCCGAGCTAGCGGAGGTAGTCGAGGAGGGTGGTCTGGGCGATGGACGCCGTCGTGGCGAGGGCCGCCTCGAGCGTGGTCTGCGTCTGCTGGAACGCGGAGACCGTCTCGAAGTAGTCCGCGTCCTCGAGCGTGGAGCGGTGGCGCTGCGTCTCGATCGAGGCGTTCTGGAGGGACAGCTCGGCGTGGCCCAGCCGCCGGGCCGTCGCCCCGACCTCGGCCCCGAGGTCGATCAGGTGGTCGCGCGCGACGGCGACCTGCTCGGCGGCGTCCTCGAGGGACACGGGGGGCAGCGGGCCGTCGGGAACGCCCGGGCGCAGCGCGGCCACGAGGTTCTGCAAGCTCTCGACGATGGTGTGCCCTTCGCCGGTGTCGAGCACGCGCTCGCCCGAGACGTTGATGGCCAGCGTGGTGTTCGGCCCGATCTGCCGGGTGCGTGCGCCGCCGAGGTCGCCGGTCGGCGCGCCGTCGGCGTCGAAGGGTGCGGTCGTCGTGCGGTTTCCGGCGAAGAGGTACTCGCCGTCGGCCCGGGCGTTCAGCCCGTCGATCACCTCCTCCAAGAGGGCCTCGACGCGGTCCGCGACGGCCTCGCGGTCGCCGTCGTTGAGGGTGCCGTTGAGCGCGCGCAGGCCCTCCTCGTGCGCCTCGGCGAAGCGGTCGGTGAGCGTGTCGAGCTGGTCCGCCGTGCGGTTGACCCAGAGCCGCGACGAGTCCACGGTGCGCCCGAACTGCGCGTACTGCCCGTCGAGGGAGTCCAGCATCCGGGCCTGGGCGAAGGCCGAGGGGTCGTCGGAGGGCCGGTTCACGCGGCGTCCGGTGATGAGCTGCTCCTGGAGCGCGGCGAGGTCGCGCCGGAGCGCCGGGACCTCGGTGCCGGCGCGGGCGGCGTAGAGGCTCTGCTCGCGGGCGATGCGGGAGGCGATCATGGGGTTGGCTAAGGGTTCGTGGGGAGTAGGGGGTGGCAGAGGGGTCCGTAGCGCGGAGACAGTGAGACGAGCGTCCCTACTATCGACTAACCACTATCCGCTCACAATGCCAGGATCGTCTGCATCATCTCGTCGGCGGTGGTGAGGAGGCGGGCGGCGGCGGCGTAGGCGTGCTGGGCCTCGAGCAGGTTCGTCATCTCCTCGTCGAGCGAGACGCCGGAGACGCCGCGCTGCATCGCGTCGAGGTGCGACACCACGGCGAAGTGCCCGTTCGCGGCGGTCTTCGCCGCCCGGAGCTTCGCCCCGACGCCCGAGACGAGGTCGACGACCTGCTCGTCGAACCCGGTGCGGAGGCCCGCGAGGGCGAGCGCCACGTCGGAGTTGCCCGGCTCGCCGAGCGCGCCGGAGGCCGCGATCTTGGCCGGATCGTCGAGGTCGTCGGACAGGCGGACCGAGCCGGCGGTGAGGCCGGCGGGGTCGAAGAAGTTGAGCCCCGTGCTGCCGTCGAGCCCGAAGCCCGCCGCGTGCGCGTCGTTGACCTGGGTGACGAGCGCGGCGGCGAACTCGTCGAGCGCGGCGCGGGTCGCGGGAATCGTGTCGTTCAGCGTGCGGAGCTGCGCCCCCACCTGCCCCTCGGAGGAGGCGAAGGCGACGGTCGTGCCCTCGAACCGGACCGCTGCCGGGCCGCCGGTGGGCGTGTCGAGCGTGAGGCCGCGCGCCTCGTCCCCCTGCACCGCCACCATGCCGTCGATGGTCACCGTGTAGCCGTTGCCGTCGCTCGAGACCTCGACCGGGACGAAGGCGGCGAGCTCGGCCACGGCGGCGTCGCGCCGGTCCTCCGCCGCGAGGTCGGGCGAGCCGGCGGCGCTCGCGGCGCTGATCTGGGTGTTGAGGGCGGCGATCTCGTCGAGCAAGCCGTTGACCTCGCCGACGCTCTGGCCGAGCGCGGTCTGGGTTTCGCCCGCGAGCCGGGCGAGGTTCGCGTCGAGGTCCCCCACCGTGTCAGCGACGGTCTCGGCCTGGCTGAGCAGCGTGGTGCGGACGCCGGTGTCGGTGGGGTTATTGGCGAGGTCGCTCCAGGCGTTCCAGAAGCCGCCCATCACGTCCTGCAGCGACGCTCCGCTGCCGACGCCGAAGGTGCCTTCGAGCGCGCTCAGGAGGCGCGTCTCTTCGTCGGCCCCGCCGAGGCCGGTCCGGGCGTCGCCCGAGGCCGAGGCCAGCAGCCCGTCGCGCACCCGCTCCAGGCTCTGGGCCGAGACCCCGCCGCCCACCGCAAACGCCGGGCGCATCTGCACCCCTCCGCGCGGCGGCCCGACCGGGGCCACCATGAGGCGGCGGCGCGAGTACCCCGGCGTGCCGGCATTGGCCACGTTCTGGCCCGCGACGTTCATCTGCGCGCTGAACACGCCGAAGGAGCGCCGGCTCAGCCGGTAGAGGTTCTGGATGCTCATAGCTCAGGCCAAAAGGTGGGGTCAACCGAGCCGGTTGACGAAGGGGCGCGGCGGCGCGGCGTCGGACCCGGTGCCGCCCGCGGTATAGATCTGGGTCGGCGCGTCGAGGTGCTGCCACGCCAGGAGCATCTCGCGCCCGACGTGGGCAGCGACATGGAGCGCGAAGGCCAGCTCTTCGGACCGGGCTCGGGTCGTGCGCACCCTCGCCCGCAGCGCTTCCTGCGCGGCCTGCAGGCGCTCGGCGAGGGAAGGGTGAAGAGCGGCGAGGGCGTCCACGATCGAGGCAGAGTCGGTGGGGTCGAGGTCGGTGTCGGGGCCGAGGAGGCGGGCGAGGAGGCCGGTCCGGCGCTCGCGTACGGCGTGCAGCCGGTGGAGGTCGCCGGCGGCGCGGCTGGCCTCGTCGGTGGCGTCGGCGAGGGCGTCTCGTCGGTTGGTCTGAAGTGCCTCTAGCTGCCGAGCGAGCGCGCCGTCGAGGCGGCGGACGGCCTCGCCTTCTTCGTCGATGGTTTTGAGGAGCGCCTCGACGGCGGGCTGAGGCGACAGGGGGGCAGAAGCGTTTTCGGAGCGCGGCATGGGCGTCGAAGGCAAGAGGGGTTCAGCCAGCGTGGGTGTCATCGCCGGGTGACCACTGGCGCAGGAGAAGGTCCGAGAGCGAGAGCGCGCCGCTGCCGACGAGGTGGTCCGTGAGCGCGTCGGTCAGCACGTCGCGCTGCGTGTCCACGTGTCCGCTGCTCATCCCCTCGCCGGAGAGCGACTGCTTGAAGAGGTCCTTCGTCATCGCCTGCACGAACTGCCGCACGAGGACGGCCTCGAACTGCTCGGCGGCCTCGGCCTGGGTGCGGGGGGCGTCGGCGCTCGGCGAGGGCGTCGTCGAGGCGAGCGGGGAGGTGGCTTGAGGAGTCGTCATGTTGGGAGGGGAGGAGCGGGGAGGAGCGGGAAGGCGGGCGCGGACAGGGTCCTCCCGCTGCGCCCTCTCTTCCCACGCCGTCATAAAATCACGAGCTCGCCCTGCAGGGCTCCGGCGCGGTCGATGGCCTGGAAGATCGAGATCACGTCGCGCGCGGCGAGGCCGAGCTCGTTGAGCGCGGCGGCGAGCTCGGCGACGTCGGTGTTCGGCTGGAGGACGACGCTCTGGGCGCGCTCCTGCTCGATGCCGGCGCGGCCCGTCGCCCCGGCCACCGTCTGCCCGCCCGAGAGCGGGGCGGGCTGCGAGACGAACGGCTGGGCCTCGGTCGCGATCACGAGCCCGCCGTAGGTCACCATGACCTCGCTGATGCGGACGTTGCCGCCGGCCACGATCGTCCCCGTCCGCTCGTTGATGACGATGCGCGCCGGCACGTCGACCGTCACGCTGAGGGCTTCGAGCTGGGCCATCACCGCCGGGGAGCCGCCCTCAGCCCCAGCGGCATCGACGCGGACGAGCCCCGCGTGGACGACCGTCGCCGAGCCCGGCAGCGCGCCGTTGATGGCCTCGGCGAGCGCGCTCGCGTTCGTGAAGTCGGGCTGCTTGAGGACGAGGCCGAGGTCGGTGCCCGCCACGGAGGCGGCGGTGCCGACGAGGACGAGGCCGCCGCCGGGGACGCGCCCCGTGTTCGTCGGCCCGGTGCGGGCGCTCGACCCGATGCCGGCCGCCTGCACCGAGCCCGTCGAGACCGGACCCTGCGCCACGACGTGGGTCTGGGCGGTGATCGGGTTGAGGAGCGGCGTCTGGAGGAGGACGCCGCCCGAGAGCGAGCGCGCGTCGCCGAGGGCCGAGACCGTCACGTCGAGCTGGCCGCCGGGCCCGCTGAACGGGTCCATCGTCGCCGTCACCATCACTGCCGCGGCGTTGCGGGCCGAGAGCAGCGCCGGGTCCACCGTGATCCCGAAGGCGCGGAGCATGTTCGTGATGCTCTGCACCGTGTGGGGCGCGCCGCGCCGCCCGCGCACCCGGTCGCCCGTCCGGTCAAGCCCGACGACGAGGCCGTAGCCGGTGAGCTGGACCGGGGCCGCGCCCTCGAGCACGACGAGGTCTTTGAGCCGCGCCGTGCCCGTGCTCTGGGCGGCGGCGTCGCCGCCGAGCAGGAGGACGGCGACGGCGATGAGGGGAAGGCGGTGAAGCATCGAGAGGGGGGTTGGCTTTTAGCTGCGGGCTGCCGGCTTGCGGGCTGAGGGCCGACAGCCCGTAGCCCGTCACTGGCTGCTGAGGGCGACGGCGGCACCGACGAGCGCGAGCGCGCCGATCTTGAGGATCGTGCCGGGGCGGAAGAGCTTGTTGCGCAGCCCCTTCTGCCGGTAGTCCACGTTCGCATTCGCGATCTGGTACGAGAGCACCGTGTTGTCGTAGGTCACGTCGAGCGGGCGGACCGTGCCCTTGACCTTCATCAGGTGCGTCACGCCGTTGACGTGCAGCGTCCGCTCGCCGGCGATCTGCAGGTTGCCCGTGCTGTCGACGGCGACGACGAGCGCGGTGATGGTCCCGCTGAGGAGGTCGCTCTGGACGGCCTGGTTCTCGGCGGCCTGGTTCTGGTTCATCGTCGCGTCGAGGCTGAACTGCCCGCCGATCTCGCCGCCGTTGACACTCGCGTTGCCGCGGACGCCGGCCTGCGAGCGGTCCTCGAACTGGCTTTGGCTGGAGGCCGCCGTCCGCTCGGCGAGAACGATCGTGATGGGGTCGCCCGGGCGCGCCGCCTTCGGGTCGGCAAAGAGGGACTGCGCCGACGTGGTCTGCGTCGCAGCGAGCCCGAAGTTGAAGAGGAAGAGGAGGGAGAGAAGGCGCATGGCGAAAGGCTAGAGGGTGGCGACCCACTCGGCGGTGCCGGGTCCGGTGAGGCGAGCGCGGTAGGTGGTGCCGGTGGACGGCGCGTAGAGCCGGACGACCTCGCCGACGGCACCCGGCCTGCGGGCGTGGCAAGGGATCGTAAACGAGAGCGGGCCGCGCTGGTAGCGCATCGCCACCGTGTCGCCGGTGTCGGCGGCGAGGGGCGGGCGGAGGTCGCCGCGCCGGAGCGCCCGGTCGGGCCGCAGCGCGCGCTCGGCGAAGAGCTCGGGGCCGAGCGCGCGGAGGTCCACCGTGCGCAGCGGCTCGCCGTGGAACGCGGTGGTCTCGGTCCACACGGCACCGAGGTCGCCGGGGCGGACTGCCTCGCCGCGCCGCACCGCGCGCCGGGCGACGACGACCGAGTCGAAGTGGGCGACGTGGAGCAGCGCCCAGCCCGTCTTCCGCCAGCCGCGCGGGGTCTCCGCGAGCACGTCCACCTGCGTGTGCCCCCGCGGGAGCGCCCCGCTGGCCGGAAGCTCGACGCGGAGCGAGGCCGCGCCGACGTCGCCGCCCGTTCGGAGGACGCGGACGCGAAGCCGCTCGGCGGCCTCGGGAAACCGGGCGGCGAGCGCGTGCTCGGCGGCGGCCTGAAGGCTCGGTGGGTCGCTGGACGGCGGACCGGGCGACGCCGCGAGCGCAAAGACGAGGAGGAGGATCGCCATCAGCGCGTGACGCTAGCGTTTGACGTTGTTGGCGATCTGGAGCATCTCCTCGCTCGTCGTGACCATCTTCGAGTTCAGCTCGTAGGCGCGCTGCGCGGTGATGAGGTTCACCATCTCCTGCACCACGTCCACGTTCGCCGACTCGACGAACCCCTGGCTGACGAGTCCGATGCCGTCCTCGCCCGGCAGCCCGATCGTCGGCTCGCCGCTGGCGGCGGTCTGCTCGAAGAGGTTGCCGCCGAGGCTGCCGAGCCCGCCCGGATTGGCGAACCGCGCCAGCTCGATCTGCCCGAGCTCGACCGGCTCCGGGTCGCCCGCCAAGCGCGCCGTCACGATGCCGTCCTGGCTGACGGTGATGTTCGTCGCCTCCGGCGGTACCGAGAGGTCAGGCTCGACGAGCAGGCCGGTCTGGGTGACGAGCTCGCCGTCGGCGCTGAGGCCGAAGGTGCCGTCGCGCGTGAAGGCGACCGAGCCGTCGGGCTTGCGGACCTGGAAGAAGCCGTCGCCGTTGACGGCGAGGTCGAGCGGGTTGCCGGTCTCGGCGAGGCTGCCCTGGGTGAAGTTGCGGACGGTCGCCACGGCGGTCGCGCCGTGGCCCATCTGCATCGAGGCCGGGGTGCCGCCGCCGGCCTGCTCGCCGCCGGCCTGCACGCTCTGGTAGAGCAGGTCGTGGAAGACGATCGACGAGCGCTTGTAGCCCGTCGTGTTGGCGTTGGCGAGGTTGTTCGCCGTGTTGTCCACGCCGTTCTGCTGGGCGCTCATCCCGAGGGCGGCGGTGCGGAGGGCTCGAAGCATAGTCGGTCAGGGGTCGGGTGGTCGGGAGTCGAGCGAGGACGGGCGAGGCGGTTAGGTGCGGCCCCGTTCATCGCTCGCCGTTCGGGGGTCGTCGTTCCTAAAACTTGCCGAGGTCGCGGGTGACGACGGCGAGGGCCTGGTCGGTGGTCTGGAGCATCTTCTGCTGCGATTCGAAGAGGCGGAAGTGGGTGATCATGTCGGTCATCTCGGCCATCGGGTTGACGTTGCTCAGTTCGAGGACGCCCTGCCGCACGTCCGCCGCCTCGAGCGGCTCGGGCTCGGCGTCGGCGGTGAAGGTGGCCCCGTCGAGGCGCTCGAAGGCGGTGCCCTCGGCGAACTGCACGACGCGGAGCGCGCCGACCTCCTGCTCGCCGACGCGGACCGTGCCGTCGGCGGTGACGGCGATGGGGCCGCCCTCGGCGGGAAGCTGGAGCGGGCCGTCCACGCCCTCCACCGCGAAGCCGTCCTGCGTGACGAGGCTCCCGTCGGGCATCGGCATGAAGCGCCCGGCGCGGGTGTAGCGCGCCCGGCCCGCGTCGTCGGTGACGACGAAGAATCCGTCGCCGCCGAGCGCCACGTCGAGCGGGTTGCCGGTGGTCTCGAAGACGCCTCGCTGCGGGTCGTGCCACGCCGTGGCCGTCCGCCGGCTGACCGGGTTGCCCTCGTCGTCGATGCGGCGGCTGAGGACGTCGGTGAACGTCCGGTCCCGCCGGAAGCCGACGGTGTTGGCGTTTGCGAGGTTGTTCGCGGTGCGTTCCTGCTGCCGGTTCATCTCCGACATGGAGGCGGCAGCGTTGCGGAGGCGAAGAAGCATGGGCGCTCGGGGTTGGCTGCGGCCATCCTTTCAAAGGCGCTGCCAAGCACCGGGGGCGGGGCCGAGCACGGGCCGGATGCCCTCCAGGAAGGTCGGTCTGAGCGCGCGCAGCGACCGCCGGAGGTCCCCCGAATCTCCCCGGTCTACGTGGAATCGCCTGTCCTGGAGCGATCCTTCGCTACGCCCGGGAGGACGAGATCGAGGAAACGGGCGGATCGTCAAGACAAAGGCTGAGCCACCGGAGGGGCACAATTTTCCCGTCGCCCGGCGGTACGACTTGCCGGCCTCGCAGCGGCGGGCCGCCTTCGGCAGCGGCGGCTGAGCACCGCGACGGGCGAGCCGAGCGAGATGCGAGCCGAGCGAGATGCGAGCCGAGCGAGATGCGAGCCGAGCGAGATGCGAACCGGTGGAGCTATTCCGTTGAGGAGTTGACTTGGCCACGCCCGGACGCCTACCTTCGGGACCGCTTCGGCGCGCCGGTCGCCTGCGCCGAAGCCGTGTTCCGACCCTCATACCGTTCCGACGACCACCGTTTCTTTTGGACGCCATACGCCTCCTTGCTACACGCTGCCTGCTCCTCCTGCTGCTCCTCCCGGCGTCCGCTGCGTGGGCACAACTTGAGGCGGACAGGACCGTCCATGCACTCGATGCCGGGCAGCAGGTCAACGCCTTCTTCCACTGGACGGGGAGCGGCCCGGTCGAGGGCCTTCAGGTAGAGCTTCCGCCGGGGTGGGTGGTGGAGCGGGCCGAGGCGGTCTACGCCGGCTCGTCCGTCCCGGTGGCCGCCAGGGTGCAGCGTGCCGGAGCCCGCCGCGTACGCGCGCTCCTGGCCGAGCCGCTTCGGGGTGCTCAGAGCTTCGTCGTCCGCCTGCGGGCCGGGTCGCTGCTCGGCTACCACGCCGTCCAAGCCGCGCCCGTCGTGCAGGGGAAGGCGCAGCGGGGGGCGGCGGCGCGCTGGCAGGCCTACGTGAACGAGGCGCTGCCGACGGGCCGCAACCGCGCCTTCCGCGTGGGGGACGCGGCCCCGGTCGCGCTCCGGCGCGGCACCCTGCCGTCGCTCGACCCGCGCGAGCCGTATACGCTGGAGCTCTGGGTGCGCACGCTCGGCCTGAACGAGGTCGTGCTCTCGACGTGGGACGGGGACGAGGCGCGCCCCTACCCGCTGGAGCTCCTCGTGGACGGGCACGGCCGGGTGGCGTTCTACCGAGGCCGCCCGGGCCGCCACGAGACGATGCGTTCGCCGTCTCCGGTGGCCGACGGCAACTGGCACCACGTCGCCGTCGTGAACGACCCGCAGGCCGAGCGGGCGCGGCTGTTCGTCAACGGCCGGCTCGCGGACTCGCTGCGGAGCGGCGACCCGGCGGGGATGCTCAACACGATGTCGCTGGCGCTCGGCGGGCGGCCCGTGCGCCCGGGGGCGGCCTCGGCCCGGCGCTTCAGCGGCACCCTCGACGAGCTCCGCGTGTGGCCGGCGGCCCGCGCCGCCGCCGACCTCCGGCGCACGATGCGCCTCCCGCTCGACGACCCGCCGGAGGGCGCGTTCCGGCTCGGCTTCGAGTCGCCCTTCCCGCCCGACGCGCTCGTCGAGGTCCCCGACGCCGTGCTCCGCATCCCCTCGAGCCTCTCGTTCACGTTCCCGGTCGAAGCCCTCGAAGCGTCGGTGCAGCAGGGCATCGTCACGCTGACGTGGGAGACGAAGGACCGCCGCGCCTCGGAGTTCCGCGTCGAGCGCTCCGGCGACGGGCAGCGCTTCGAGGCGGTGGGGACCGTCCGGGCGTCCGACGCCGTGGGCGAGAGCGCAAGCGGCGCGCTCCGCTTCGCCCACACCGACCTCCCGCCGGAGGGCCGCGTGCTCTACTACCGCGTCCGGCAGCTCACGCCCGGGGAGCCCGAGCGCGTCTCGGGGGCCTTCAAGCTCGGCCTCGGCGGTGACGCCGCCGCGGCCCTCATCGTCGGCAACTCGCCCAACCCGTTCCGGGGCCGCACGACGATCACCTACGAGCTCGCGCGGCCCGAGCACGTGCGGCTCTCGGTGTGGGACGTGGCCGGGACGCGCGTCGCCACACTCGTCGACGAGGCCCTCCCGGCGGGCCGCCACGAGCACCGCTTCACGGCGGACGGCCTGCCGAGCGGGGTCTACTTCGTCCGGCTCGAGACGCCGAGCGGGAGCGCCGCCCACAAGCTGACGCTGACGCGGTAGCGCGACTCGGGGCGGTTTCGGGAGCGAAGGGTTCAGGGACGGGGGGCCGTAGCCCCGGCGCGTCCTATCTTCGGGCAGGCCGGAAACACCCCTCAAATCCCCACTCCAACACCGACATGACCCTCACCTTCTACGGGCACGCCGCCTTCCAAATCGAGACGGACGGACCGGGCGAGTCCCCGCCCGTGACGCTCCTCTTCGACCCGTTCATCACGGGCAACGCGCACGCCGAGGGCGTCGTCACGCCGGACGACCTCGACCCCGACGTGGTCCTGCTCACCCACGCCCACGGCGACCACTGGGGCGACACGCCGGATATCCTCAAGCGCACGAACGCGCTGCTCGTCGCCAACTACGAGATCGTGACGTACGCGGGCCGCGAGCACGGGCACGAGAACGTCCAACCGATGAACACCGGCGGCGCCGTGGACTTCGCGTGGGGCCGCGTGACGCAGACCTACGCCCGGCACTCGTCCTCCTTCCCCGACGGGACCTACGGCGGCAACCCCAACGGCTACGTCCTGGAGATCGACGGCAAGACCGTCTACGTCGCCGGCGACACGTGCCGCTTCAACGGGATGGCCCGCATCGGCGACGCCTTCGACCTCGATCTCTGCCTCCTGCCCATCGGGGACGTGGTGACGATGGGGCCGGAGGAGGCCGTCCACTGCGTCGAGGTCTTAGAGCCGAAGCTTACGGTGCCGGTCCACTACGGGACGTTCCCGTTCCAGACCGGCACCCCGGAGGCGTTCGTGCGGGGGATGAGCGAGGCCGGGTTTGAGTCACATGTGCTGGAGCCGGGAGAAACGCTTACCTTGTAAGTGCGTAGACCCCGGACGAACCGCTCCCATGCCCGCTCTCGAACATATCCGCACGCTCCGCTGCCGCTGGGCTTTCGCCGCCGCCCTGGGCGCGCTGCTGCCCAGCCTCGCGCTGGCGCAGCGCCCGTTCGACGTGCTCGACCCGTTCTACCAGGAGGAGTCGGCGCGGCGGGCGTTCTACGACGGGTTCGCGCTCTCGGGCGAGATCGGCTACCGCTCCTCCGGCCCCTTCCGGCAGGCCCCCGACGCCGACCGGCGCGGCCCGCTCGCGCTCTCGTTCCAGCTCGACTACGCCCTCGCCTCGCAGCTCGACCTGAGCGCGGTCTTCGACGTGAGCGGGGGGCTCGTCAGCGAACTCGGCGGCGGGCCGGTGCGGCTGAGCTGGATCGTCGTCAAGCCGTACTGGCACAACGAGGACACAGACTACGCCGTCCGGATCGCCGTGGACCCGGTGAGCGAGGGCGGCCTGGGCTTCCGGCAGACCGACATCGCCTTCGTCTCGACCTCGAACCTCTCGCCGCGCGTCTCGTCGGACTTTGCGATCGGCCTGCGCAAGGCGCACGTCGGCTACGAGCGCCTGCAGGTCGACGACCCGGCCAGCCTCGAGGTCTCGGCGACGGCGACGGACCCGGAGCTCGTGCGGACGCGCGCCATCGGCAAGGAGGTCCACCTGATGTGGGGGCACCATCTGCACTTCGACCCCGCCGGGAGCAACTTCTTCCTGACCCTCCTCGCCGAGGCGATGGACTACGACCTCGTCGAGTCGCGCCCGTTCGAGGACGCGGAGACGGAGGCCGACGACGAGGGCGCGGAGACCGAGGAGCGCGGGCGCTACCGGGGCGGGGTCGGCTGGGTCCGCGCCGGGCTGGAGCTGAACCGGCCGGGCTACCAGTTCTCGCCGTTCGTCGGCGTCCCGATGGCGACGTGGATGGACGTGGAGGGCGAGACGAACACGTGGGGGCCGCGCTTCCAGAACCTCCGCTTCGGCCTCCGCCTGACCCTGCGGTGACGCTCGGCATCGTCTCCGACACGCACGGCTGGCTGCACCCGGCGCTGCCGGGCGTGCTCGCGGGCGTCGATCTCATCCTCCACGCGGGCGACGTGGGCACGCCGGAGATTCTCGACGCGCTCGAAGCCGTCGCCCCCACCCGGGCCGTCTACGGCAACATCGACGGGCGACCGGTCCGGCACCGCGCGCCGGAGCACCAGCGGCTCCGCATCGACGGGCAGCGCATCTGGATGACGCACATCGGCGGGCGGCCCGGGCGCTGGGGGAAGGGCGTGGGGGACCGGCTGCGCGAGGAGCGGCCCGACGTGTTCATCTGCGGCCACAGCCACATCCTGCGCATCGAGCGGGTGCCGTCGCTCGGGCGAATGCTCTACCTCAACCCCGGCGCGGCGGGGCGGCAGGGGTTCCACACGGTCAAGACCTGCGTCCGCCTCCGCATCGAGGGCGGCGCGGCGCGCCAAGCCGAGGTGGTGCATCTGGACGAGGGGACGTAGCTTCCGGGCTCGCCCACGCCGCCGCCCATGCCCGATGCCGTGCCCATGCCCGATGCCGCCACGTCCGAGGCCCAGACGCAAAAGTTCGACCTCCGCGCGCTCCTCGAAACGAGCCGCCTGCTCAGCTCGTCGCTCGAGATCGACTTCGTGCTGGGCAACCTGCTCCTGACGGCGATGAGCAAGCTGTTCGTCACGCGCGGCGTCGTCCTGCTCGACGATCCGCTGGCGGGGGCGTTCCGGATCGAGGCCGTCAAGGGGCTGCCCGCGCTCAAGCGCGACGCGCTCCTCGAGCTCGGCGTGGTCCCGGAGGGCGTGCAGCAGGGCGAGGCCGTGCCGCCGCTGCTCCGCGAGCGCGGCGTGGTGCTCCTGCTCCCGGTTACCTACCACGACCGAGCCATCGGCCTCGTCGGCCTCGGGCCCAAAGCCACGGGCGAGGCCTTCACCGCCGACGAGATCGCCTTCGTCGACTCGCTCGTCCACATGTCCGCCACGGCGATCCACAACGCCCGGATGGTCGAGGAGCTGCAGGAGGCCAACCGCGACCTCGGCCAGAAAGTCCAGCAGCTCGACACGCTCTTCGACCTCTCGCAGGCCTTCAGCCGGACGCTCGGCGTCGAGCGCTCCGTCCGCCAGCTCTCGCTCGCGCTCATGGGGCAGCTCATGGTCCGCCGCTACGTCTTCCTGCTGCGCGACGCGACCGGGCACCTCGACCCCGTCGCCGCGCGCAACGCCGAGCCGCTCGGCGAGGACACCCTGGCGCGGCTCGGCGACCTCCGGCGGCTCCTCCTGCTCGACGACGCGCCGCCGGAGTGGGGCGACCTCGGCGGCTTCGCCCTCGCGCTCCCGCTGCGGATGCAGGACGAGACGCGCGGCGTGCTCCTGCTCGGCCCCCGCCAAACCGGCGCGCCGTACCAGGCCGACGAGGTCGAGTTCCTGACCTCGCTCGGGGCGCTCGCGCTGACCTCGATCGAGAACGCGCGTGGGGTGGCGGCGCGGATCGAGAAGGAGCGCTTGGAAGAGGAGATGCGGCTCGCGCGGGGCATCCAGGAGCGCCTGCTCCCCCAGAAGCTTCCCGCCTTCGAAAGCATTGGTCTCGCGGGCCTCGCGCTCCCGAGCCGCTTCGTCGCCGGCGACTACTACGACCTGATTCCGCTCGACGACGACCGCCTCCTCGTGGCGATTGCCGACGTGTCGGGGAAGGGGATGCCCGCGTCCCTCCTGATGGCGAATCTGCAGGCGTGCCTCCACGTGCTGCGCGACAGCCTCGCCGCCGAGACGCTCGACCTCGCCGACGCCACCGCTCGGGTCAACAACGTCATCCACCGCAATACCGGACTGACGGTTTTCATCACCTTCTTCTGGGGCATCTTCGACCGGCGCGACGGGCAGTTCCGCTACGTCAACGCCGGGCACAACCCGCCCTTCCTCCTTCGGGCCGACGGGTCGGTGGAGCGCCTGGAGGAGGGCGGGGTGCTCCTCGGCGCGTTCCCCGACATGCCCTACGCCGACGGCGCGGCAGCCATCGACCCCGGCGACGCGCTCGTCCTCTTCACCGACGGCGTCACCGAAGCCTGGAGCGCGACCGACCACGACGACGAGTACGGCGAAGACCGGCTCCTCGCCCAGATTCAAGCCCACACCGCCGAGTCGGCGCAGGCGCTCCTCGACGCCGTCCGCGCCGACGTGCGGCGCTTCACCGGCGGCGGCACCCTCGACGACGACCTCACGCTCGTCGTGCTCAAGCGGACGTAGCCGGTTCCCTTACGGAGGCCACGTGCCGTTTTCGAAGGCTACTTCGCAGGGACTCGGCACGATCGCCGAGCACTGGTTGATCGAGTTCATCCCCGCATCGATTATGTTGCCGTCGAGGTCGAACGAAGCGTCCCCGGTAAAGGGGTCACCGAGCGTCGCGGTGATGTCGTTCACGTCGCCGTAATCGGTGAGGACGGGCGCAGCGTATGGTTTCATTCTACTACCCTCTGTGGATGCGTGGTCTGCTGAAATCTAACCCTGCGGATCGGAAGGCGCAACAGAGCGGACCTGCTTCGCCCCACCGCCCTCAGACGGACGTAGCCGACTCCCTCACGGCGGGTACGGATTTTCGCCAGGGCCTAGCTCGCAGGCGTTCCCGACCGCTGGACACTGGCCGACCGAGTTCATCCCCGTCTCGATGATATTGCCGTCCACGTCGTAGGAGGCGTCCCCCGTGAAGGGGGCACCGAGGGTGGCGGTGACTTGGGCCACGTCGCCGTAGTCGGTGAGGATGGGCCTAGCGTATGGTTTCATACGACTACCCTCCGTAGTTATGTGATCTGCTGGAATATAACCCTGGAAGTCGGAAGCGCAACCGGGCGAATCCGCTTCGCCCCCTCGCTCTCCACCCTAACGCTCTCCGCCCTCAAGAGGGTGCAGCGCAGTTCCCACGGCTATGCGCCGGCTAGCTCGCGGGGGTACCCTACGACCGCCGGCACACTCGACGGCGACCTCACACGCACCGTTTTGAAACGAGCTTAGCTGGGTTACGACTTGGGTTACGGCTCCCAGGGAAACTCGCTCGCCAGCTCGCAGGGGTACCCTTCGATGGCCGGGCACTGGGCAACCGAGTTCATTCCCTGCTCGACAATGTTGCCGTCAAGGTCGAGCGCGACGTCACCCGTGAAAGGGTCGCCGAGGGTGGCGGTGACTTGGGTCACGTCGCCGTAGACAGTGAGCTTCGGTGTAGTGTAAGGCTTCATAGGGACAACCAAGGTGAGTAGGTCGGACAGGTAGCCGGCGGAAAGGGTGGCCTTAGAGCGGCTGCCGCGTCGGCCTGATGCAACGCGGGCTTCGAGAAGCGCATCCCGAAGCCCGCGAAGTTGATGGAGTCCGGCAGCATGTGCCGGTCATGCTAGAGCGGGCCTCTAGGGCTGCTCCGGCAGCATGCACGTTTCCTGATTGACGGTCGGGCACTGGTCGACCGAGTTGATACCCGTCTCGATCACGTTGCCGTCGATGTCGAACGAGGTGTCTCCCGTGAAGGGGTCGCCCAGCGTGGCCGTGATCTCTGCCACGTCACCGTAGGCGGTGAGTTGGGGGGTCGTATAGGTTTTCATAAAAAGTTTCCCTAGCTAGGAGTGAATGGAGTTACGCGTTGTGGGGCTTGTGACCCTCTTTCTAAGGATAACATAAACAGGATACAGGCGGCTGCACTGGGGGCTTGTTCGGAGTGCACCACTAAGCGCATGTCCTCTTGGGGGTTTCCCCTAGGAGGTCCTCTGCTGTGGCGGGGGCCTCCCGGGGATCGGGAGCGCGAAGCGGGGGCGTGCGGCGGGAGATCGGGAAGCTGGACGAGCGGCTGTTCGGGGTGGACGAGAAGTTCGTGGAGGGCTCGCTTGCGCCGCTTCACCGGCGGCGGCACGCTCGACGACGACTTGACGCTCGGCGTGCCTAAGCGGACCTAGCCGGCTCCCTTAAGGCGAGTTTTCGCCGGGTAGCTCGCATATGGCTCCCTCGAGGGCGGGGCACTGGTTGACCGAGTTCTCACCCGTCTCGATCACGTTGCCGTCCACATCGAACGCGACGTCCCCCGTGAAGGGGTTGCCGAGGGTCGCGGTGAGCCGGGTTACGTCGCCGAAGTCGGTGAGCGTGGGGGACGCGTAGGGTCTCATGCGAAGCCTGGGTAAGTGAAAAAGCAGCTCTTGAGACGGAAACCGCTTGGTACGCCCGAGAGGATTCGAACCTCCGACCTTCGGAACCGGAATCCGACGCTCTATCCAGCTGAGCTACGGGCGCATTCAGCAGCCAAGCTACGAAACCCGCGCGACGATGCAAAGCCGACCCCCGCCCGGCACCGACTTTTCACGGACCTGCGCGCTGGAACGCCGCGTATCCGCCGCGCTCCCGAGCCCCCCGCGCCCATGCCCGTCCGCATCACCGACATCGAGCCCGGCTCGCTCGCCGACGACCTCGGCTGGCGGCCCGGCGACCAGATCCTCGCCGTCGGCGGCGAGACGGTGCAGGACGAGCTCGACCTCCGGTTCAAGACCGCCGAGGAGCGCTTCGTGGTCAGGGTGCGCCTCGGCGGCGACCTCCGCGAGCAGTCCGTCTCGCGCGACCTCGACGAGCCGCTCGGCGCAGCCTTCGAGGAGTTCCGCATCAAAACCTGCGGCGACGACTGCGTCTTCTGCTTCGTCGACCAGAACCCGGTCGGGCTGCGGGACACGCTCTACTTCCGCGACGGCGACTTCCGCATGTCGTTCCTCTACGGGAACTACATCACGATGACGAACCTCCGCGAGCGCGACCTGCGGCGGATCGTCGAGCAGCGCCTCAGCCCGCTCTACATCTCGGTCCACTGCACGACCGACGAGATCCGCCGCCGGATGATGGGGCACCGCACGCAGCAGGACCGGCTGATGGAGAAGCTGGAATTCCTGCGGGCGAACGGCATCGACATGCACGCCCAGGTCGTGCTCGTCCCCGGCTTCAACGACGGCGCAGCGCTCGCCCGAACCGTCGACGACCTCTACGCCATGCACGACCGGATGCAGTCGCTCTCGGTCGTCCCGGTCGGGCTGACGCGGCACCGGCGGGAGCTGGCCGACCTCCGCACGCTCACGCCGGAGGAGGCCCGCGCGCTCGCCGGCCAAGTCGAGCGCTGGCAGGCGCGGTTCCGGGCTGAGATAGGGCGCGGGTTCGTCTACCTCTCGGACGAGATGTACCTCCTGGCCGGGCTGGACTTTCCCGACGAGAACCACTACGACGGCTACCCCCTCATGGAGAACGGCGTCGGGATGAGCCGCGACTTTCTGAACGAGCTGGCCTTCCAGCGCGCCTACCTCCCCGAGGCGCTGCCCGAACCTCGGGCCCTGACCCTCGTGACGGGCACGCTCACGGCTCCCCTGTTGGAGGAGCGCGTCGCCCCGGTGCTCCGCTCGGTCGGGAACCTGGAGGTGCGGGTCGTCGCGGCGGAGAACCTGCTCTTCGGCGACTCGGTGACGGTCAGCGGGCTGCTGAACTTCAAGAGCTTCGAGGCCGCGCTCCGCCCGCTGGCCGAGGCCGGACGGCTCGGCGACCTGGTCCTGCTCCCGCCGGACTGCGTCAACTTCGAGGGGCTGTTCCTCGACAACCGACCCGGCCGGAACACGCCGGAGGACTTGGCGGCTGCGCTCGGCGGCGTCCCCGTCGAGGTGTTCGCCGGCGATTGGGCGGACGTGATCGAAAACCTCGGGGATGCGGTAGCCTGTTGACTCTGGGCGCGGTGGTACCGATACTCGTTCCGTCTCGTGGCTTTTTCCCGAGGCTCAGCATCACCTGCAATCAGCATCACCTACAACAGCACCACCTACTAATAGTCCTCCCCGCGCAGGCGGGGACCCACAGGCAACGTCATTCCGCTGGATTCCCGCCTACGCGGGAATGACGAGGAAAGGTTTTGTCAGGTACCTAGCCGATGCTCATGCCCGATCCCACTACGCTGCCGCCTGACGCCCCCGCACCGGCCCCCTTCGACGCCGCGCCCGTGCTGCGCGACGCGGTGCCGTGGGCGGAGCCGGCGCAGCTCACGGGCGTCCTGGAGCAGCAGCGGTTCCACCCGATGCTGACGGCCCTGATCACGTTCGTCGGTGGGTTCGTCGTGTACCAAGTCGTCGGGACGGTGGTGATGGTGGGGGCGGCGCTGAGTGGGGCGGACGGGGCGCTGGACGTGGCGGCGGTGCTGGAGTCGCTCGAGGGCAACGCGCTCGCGCTCTTCGGCGGCAACGCGCTCGGGCAGTTCGCCGGGTTCCTCGGCTTCGTGTGGTTCGTGGCGTGGCTGCACACGCCGGACGTGGCGTCGTACCTCCGGGTGCGGCGGCCCGACGGGGTGCACCTCGCGCTCGCCGGTGCCGGGCTGCTGGCGCTGCTGCCGTTCGTGGCGTGGCTCGGGAGCGTCAACGCCGACCTCCCGCTCCCCGAATCGTGGCGGGCGTGGGACGAGCAGCAGGCGGCGCTCATCGAGCAGGTCCTCGGGGCGGACATGAACGTGGTCCTCGCGCTGCTCCTCGTCGCGCTCACGCCTGCGGTCTGCGAGGAGGTGATGTTCCGGGGGTACCTGCAGCGGCAGGTCGAGCGCAGCTTCGGCGTCGTGTGGAGCATCGTCGCCGTCGGGGTCCTCTTCGGCGCGTTCCACCTCCGCCCCTCGCAGGTGCTGCCGCTGACCATGCTCGGGTTCTACCTCGGCTTCTCGGTGTGGGTGACGGGCAGCCTGTGGGCGGGCGTGCTCGTGCACCTGCTCAACAACGGCCTCGCGGTCGTCGTCAGCGACTACCTCAAGCGCAGGCCGGACCTCGACCCGGTCGCGCTCGACACGATCGCGGTGCCGTGGTATCTTGCCGTGCTGAGCGCCGTCGCTGCTGCCGGTATCGCGGCGCTCCTGCTCCGGCGTCGGCACGCACTGCTCGCCGGGGCGTGACGCGCGAAACGTGAGGGGGCCTCGCTCCGACGCCTCGCGCGGGTAGCTGCCCTCCACGCCCTCCTCCTCGCTTTCCATTTCCGACCCCCCGCCATGTCCGACGATCCGCGCGTCTACGAAGACTGGGTTGCCGTCTTCAACTCCTCCACCGACTACGAGGCCGACCTCGTCCGCGACCGGCTCGACGCGGCGGGCCTCGCCGCAGTCGTGCTCACGCAGCGGGACCACGCCTTCAACCTCAACGTCGGCGACATGGCGGCGGTCCGGGTGATGGTCCGGCCCGAGGACCTCGGCGCGGCGCAGGAGGTCATCAACGAGCGGCCCTTCACCGACGCCGAGCTGACCGAGGCCGCGCTCAACGCCGACCCCGAGAGCGAGGACGCCCACACCGCCGACGAGGAGGGGATGCTCGACTCCGGCCCCGACGCCATCCGGTTCTCGGCTCCCGACGACGACGACCCGGTCAAGAAGTAGGAGGTTCGAGGTTGAGGCTCTGCTTCGAGCCGTGACCCCTTGCTTCGGACCCCTCATGAGCAACCTCGCGCAGCGCATCCTGACCTCGCTCGTCGGCGCGCCGATCGTGATCGGGGCGGTGTGGCTCGGGGGGGGATTCTTCGTCGGGTTCATCCTGCTGATCGGGCTGCTCGCGCAGTGGGACCTGTACGGCCTCGCCGAGGCCGGCGGCATCCGCCCGCTCAAGAGCCTCGGCCTCGCCGTGGGGGCGCTCGTGGTCGTGCGGGCGGTGTGGCCCGGGGCGGTGCCGCTCGCGGTCGTGGGCGTCGCCGTCGCCTTCATCGCCGAGCTGTGGCGGCGGCCCGGCGAGGCGCTCGGCGGGCCGATCCCGAACGTCGGCGCGCTGCTCCTCGGCGTGTTCTACCCGGCGCTGCTGGCCGGCTACTTCGTCGAGCTCCGGGTGCTCAGCGCGGAGGCACTCGGCGACGGCGGGGCGATGCTGCTCACGGTCGCCGTCGTCGTGGCGATCTGGGCGGCGGACACGGCGGCCTATTTCACCGGGCGGGCCGTGGGCAAGCGCCCGCTGTTTCCGCGCATCTCGCCGAAGAAGACGTGGGCCGGGTCGGTCGGCGGCGTCGGCGGCGCGCTCGCGCTCATGGCGGTGATGAAGCTCACGCTCGTCCCGTTCCTGGCGTGGGAAGATGTCGCCGTGGTCGGCCTCGTCTGCGGCGCGGTCGGGCAGCTCGGCGACCTCGCCGAGAGTATGCTCAAGCGCTCCGTCGGGGTGAAGGACTCGGGCGGTTACCTCCCCGGCCACGGCGGGATGCTCGACCGGATCGACGCGATGCTGATCGCCGTCCCGCTCGTCGTGCTCTACCTGGATCACGTGCGGGAGTTGTGGTGAGGGCGTGCCGCCAGAGGATGGAGTGGGAGGACGACTCCTCGTCTTCCCACGGTTCCTCGTCCTCCCGCTGCCTTTCGGTCCCTCAGCCGCTCAACCCCCCGGTGGCCTCTGACGGAACGGTGGCAGCGGGGCGACGGTATACTCCCGCCGACCGAGACCCGGCCCGATGCTGACCTCGAGACACCGCCCCAAACCGCGCCGCTTCCGCTACGAGCCGCGCTTCTACGACCCGAGCCACGACGAGGCGCTGAAGCAGAAGCTCCGTTTCAAGACCAACACTCGGCGCGGCAAGCAGCCCGCGTTCATCGCGGTGGCGGTGCTGCTCCTCCTCGCGCTGTACGTCTACACGAAGCTCTAACCGGGCATCACGCTGTAGCAAGGGTGCCGCCCGGCTCCGGGCCTAGCTTCCGGCACTCCCTGTCACCGACCCTATGGCTTCGCAGACGAGCACCACGCCGGAGGAGACGGCGGCGCAGCACGCGCCGGACGGGCTCGTGCGCGTGCTGCCGGAGGGCCTCGCCAACAAGATCGCGGCGGGCGAGGTGGTGCAGCGGCCCGCCTCGGTGCTGAAGGAGCTGATGGAGAACGCGCTCGACGCCGGGGCCGCCCACGTCACGGTCGTGCTCCGGCAGGCGGGCAGCGAGCTCGTGCAGGTCGTCGACGACGGGTGCGGGATGGGGCCGGAGGACGCGGCGACGTGCTTCGGACGCCACGCGACGAGCAAGATCGCCGAGGCCGAGGACCTGGAGCGGATCCGGACGCTCGGGTTCCGCGGCGAAGCCCTCGCCTCGGTCGCGGCGGTGGCACAGGTCGAGCTCAAGTCGAAGCGGCGGGGCGATGCCGCCGGGACGTGCGTCCGCATCGAGGGCAGCACGGTCGTCGACCAGTCGCCGTGCGCCGCCCCGAACGGGACCTCGGTGGCGGTGCGCAACCTGTTCTTCAACGTCCCGGCGCGGCGCAACTTCCTCAAGTCCCCGGCGACCGAGTTCAAGCACCTCGTCGAGACCTTCCAGTTCCTCGCGCTCTCGAACCCGACGGTCGGCTTCGCGCTCGTCCACGACGACGCCGAGGTCTACCGGCTCGCGGCCTCCGGCGCGGGCTTCGAGGCGGCGCTCCGCGCCCGGATCGGGCAACTCCTCGGCGAGCGGCCGGACGACGCCCTCGTGCCGGTCGCGGAGACGACGAGCTACCTCTCGGTGCGCGGCGTCGTCGGGCGGCCCGAGGGCGCGCGCAAGAGCCGGGGCGAGCAGTTCCTGTTCGTCAACGGCCGCTTCGTCAAGAACCGCTCGCTCGACCACGCCGTCGGCAGCGCCTTCGGCGACCTCCTGCCGAAGGGCACGCACCCGCTCTCGGCGCTCTTCTTCACGCTCGACCCGCGCCACGTCGACGTCAACGTCCACCCGACCAAGACCGAGGTCAAGTTCGACGACGAGCGCGGGTCTACGGGTTCGTCCGCGCGGTCGTCAAGAAGGCCCTCGGCGACGCCGACATCACGCCCAGCCTCGGCGACGGCTTCGCCGGCGTGACGCGGCCCGGCATGGCGCGGCCCGCCGGGCCGTCGATCCCCGACGTACGCCCGGTCCGCTTCGAGGCGAGCGGATTCGGGGACGCCCGCCTCCCCGCACCGCCTGCGCCGCGCCCGGCGTCGCCCGGCGCGTCCGCGCCGCCGGCACCGCCCGGCTCGCGGGGGCCGCGCCCGGAGCCGATCCCGTCCGGGGCCGAGCCGTTCGCGGAGGACCCGCTCGCCGACGGCGCAGAGCAGACGCTCGGCCTCGGCGACCGGCCGCCGGTGTGGCAGCTCCACAACCGCTACGTCGTCACGCCGATCCGCTCCGGCCTGCTCCTCGTCGACCAGCGCGCGGCGCACGAGCGCATCCTCTACGAGCAGGCCCTCGGCGCGCTCGACGGCGGGATGTCGCTCTCGCAGCAGCTCCTCTTCCCCGTCACCCTGGAGTTCACGCCCGCCGACTTCGAGACCGTCCTCGAGCTGATGGACGACCTCCGGAAGCTCGGCTTCGACCTCGCGCCGTTCTCGGGGCGGACGGTGCAAGTGCAGGGCGTCCCGACCGGCGTCTCCCGCGACTCGGTCCAGCGCCTGCTCGAGGACGTGCTCGATCAGTACAAGCAGTACCGGGCCGACCTGCACCTCGAAGCCCGCGACAGCCTCGCCCGCAGCCTCGCCCGCCGCAGTGCGATCACGCCGGGCACGGTCCTCGCCGAGGCCGCGGCGCGCAAGCTGATCGACGAGCTCTTCGCCTGCACGATGCCCTACACCTGCCCGAACGGGCGACCCACGATGATCAAGCTGTCGATGGACGAGCTGGAGCGGCGCTTCGGTCGGGGGTGAGCGTGGGAGCGTGGGAGCATCAGGCACAACCGATCAAGGCACCGAGGCGGGGTGCAGCGTGCCCCCCGGGTCGACCCCACGGGATCACCCGGGTCCGGGCCGGCACCGCGACTCTCGACTCAGCACCGCGACTCTCGACTCAGCACCGCGACTCTCGACTCAGCACCGCGACTCTCGACTCAGCACCGCGACCCTCGACTCAGCACCCTCGCCATGCTGCAACGACGCCTCACCGAGTTCGTGGCCGACCGTGGGCTGCTCGCGCCCGGGGCGCGCGTCGTAGTCGGCGTCAGCGGCGGAGTCGATTCGGTCGTGCTGCTGCACCTGCTGCGGGGGGCGGGGTTCGCGCCTGTCGCGGCGCACGTCAACTACGGGCTGCGCGGGGAGGCGTCCGAGGCCGACGAAGCGCTCGTGCGGAGGCTCTGCCACCGGTGGGACGTGCCGCTGCGGGTGCGCCGGGCCGAGGTCCGAGGGTCGGTGCAGACGGGGTCGGTGCAGGCGGCGGCGCGCGAGGCTCGGTATGGGTTCTTCGGTGAGGCGGCGGTCGGCGCGGCGGCCGTCGCCACGGGCCACCACCGCGACGATCAGGCCGAGACCGTCCTGCTGAACCTGTTTCGCGGGGCCGGGGCGAGGGGGCTGGCAGGCATCCCGGTCCGCCGCCCGCTCGCGCCCGGCAGCCCCGTCGAGGTCGTGCGGCCTCTGCTGTGGGCGTCGCGGGCGGAGATCGAAGCCTACGCCCGCGCGCGCGCACTGCCCTGGCGGGAGGACGCCTCGAACGCGTCCCCGTCGTACCGCCGGAACGCGGTGCGCCACGAGGTGCTGCCGCTCCTCGAACAGCACTTCCCCGGCGCCGGCGCGCGCATCGCCGGGGCGGCGGAGCGGCTGCGCGAGGCGCTCGACCACGGCGCGGCGCTCGTGCCCGGCGGCTTGTTCGACAGCGTCGCCGGCGGCGGCGACGCGCTCCGGCTCGGCGTGCTGACCGCGCAGCCGGAGCCCGTGCGCCGCGCGCTCCTGCTCGAAGCCCTCCGCCGGTGGGCACCCGAGGCCCCGCGCTCCTCCGCCACCGTGCGCGAGCTCGAGTCGCTGCTCCCCGCGCAGCCGGGGCGGCGGATCGACTGGCCCGGCGTGACGGTCTGGCGCGACCGCGACCGGCTCGTCTTCGAGGCGGCACCGGTGGCGGAGCCTGGAGCGGTGGAGGTGCAGCCGGGCCGGACCGTCACCCCGTTCGGCACACTGCGTGCCGAGCCGCTGGACGCCGTGCCGCCGGGGTTCGACGCCTCGCCGGACGGGGAGATTGCGGACGCGGGCCGGCTGCGGTTTCCGCTCGTGCTCCGGCCCTGGCGGGCGGGCGATGCGTTTCAGCCGTTCGGGATGGACGGGCACAAGCTCGTCAGCGATTTGCTCACCGAGCGCCGGGTGCCGTCGCACCAACGGGCCCGCCAACTCGTACTGTGTTCGGGCGATGCGGTGGTCTGGGTCGTCGGACACCGGCTCGGGGCGGCGGTTGCCGTGGGGCCCGAGACGCGGCGGGTGGTGCGGCTGACGTGGGCCCCCGCCTTGGCGTCCGACGGCTCCGGTGCGTAGCTTCGGCGCTCCCCCTCGCCCGCGCCTGCTCATGTCCGACCTGCCCTCCGCCGCCGAGACCGTCACCTGCCGCGGCGAGCACTTCCGGCTCTACCTCGACGCCGACACGATTGCCGCCCGGATTAGGGAAATCGGGCAGCAGATCGACGCCGAGTACGCCGGCAAGCGGCCCATCCTCATCGGCGTGCTCAACGGGGCCTTCCTCTTCCTCGCCGACCTGATGCGGGCGATCACGATCGACTGCGAGGTGGACTTCCTCAAGCTCTCGTCCTACGGGGCCGAGAAGGTGTCGAGCGGCACCGTCACCGAGCTCAAAAAGATCGACGCCGACCTCGAAGGCCGGCACATCATCGTCGTCGAGGACATCGTCGACACCGGCCTCTCGATGCAGTTCATCACGGACCTGATGGAGGATCTGAATCCGGCCTCGGTCAAGACCGTGACCCTCCTCCACAAGAAAGCCGCCACCCACCCCGACCTCGACCTCCGGCTCGACTACGTAGGGTTCGAAATCAAGGACCTCTTCGTGATCGGCTATGGGCTGGACTACGGCCAGCTCGGCCGCAACCTGCCCGCCATCTACATCCTCGACGAGGAGCAATAAGGTGGGGGCCGAGGGGCCCTGATCCGGCCAGGGGCCCTTGGGTTGGAAGGGCAGCTCGCAACTTTCTTGCGCAGGCATCGACGCTCGGACGGGTTTTTTACGCAGGGAATAGGTGAGGGCCTACGCGGCCCGGTTCGCTTTCTATCACCTTGCCCTAACCCGCCATGTCCAGTGCTACTGCACTACTTCGCCATGTCCTCCTGCTCGCCTTGCTGGCGAGCGTGACGCTTCCCCCCGCCTTCGCGCAGGACTTGCCTTTCTTCGACGGATTCGAGAGCGGCCAGTTCAACCCCGACTTTTGGACGGCTAGAGCTAACCTGGCCGGGGGGCCCGGCGGACTCATAGAAGTCGTACTCAGTGAGTCCATTGCGCAGCAAGGCGATTTCGGTGTGCGTATAGGGCGCGAGAGCGACGGTCCAGCGACCACGAACGCGCTCGACCTCCACCTCGACCTCTCGGGCTACGACGACGTCGAGCTCAGTTTCTGGATTCAAGACATTCAGGACGACAACGATGTCCAGGATGGGCTTTTCTTCAGCGATGACGGTGGAAAAAATTTTGTCGAAGCCTACCGCTTTGAGCCGAGCGGGTGGACGAACGCCTACGGCCAACTCCCGCCGCTCGACCTCGACGAGCTAGCGGCGGCGGCCGGCGTGAGCCTGACGAGCGAGTTCGTGATCCGCTTCCAGCAGCACGGTACGGGCGACTTCGGTGCCGGCTGCTGCGGCAACGTCGCCGACGGCTTCTACATCGACAACGTTTCAGTCCGCGAAACCAACATCACGTTCGAGACCCTGCCGTTCTCTGACGGCTTTGAGTTTGGCGAGTTCGGTTCCGCGTGGCAGTGGGGGACACCCGTGGCAACGCTGACGAGCGGCAATGTCTTTGCGCGGCCGGGTGGCCTCGTGGAGGTCGTACTGAGTGAGGCCGTTTCCCAGGGCGAGAACAGCAACTTCGGCGTGCGGATGGGGCGTCGCAACGACGGCAATGAGACCACGAACGCGCTCGACCTCCACCTCGACCTCTCGGGCTACGACGACGTCGAGCTCAGTTTCTGGATTCAGGACATCCAGGACGACACGAACTTCCAAGACGGCCTCTTCTTCAGCGACGATGGTGGTGATACCTTTGTAAAGGCATATGACTTCGCGCCGAGCGGGTGGACGAACGCCTACGGCCAACTCCCGCCGCTCGACCTCGACGAGCTAGCGGCGACGGCCGGCGTGAGCCTGACGAGCGAGTTCGTGATCCGCTTCCAGCAGCACGGTACGGGCGACTTCGGTGCCGGCTGCTGCGGCAACGTCGCCGACGGCTTCTACATCGACAACGTTTCAGTCCGCGAAACCAACATCACGTTCGCGGTGCCGCCCATCTTCGAGAGCTTTGAGCTTGGTGAGCTCGGCCCGGCGTGGCAGTGGGGAACGCCGGTCGGGACCTTGACTGGAGGGGACGCCTTCGTTCGCCCCGGCGGGCTCGTCGATGTCGTGCGGAGCGAAAGCGTAGCCCAAGACGGCATCTTCGGCGTGCGGATGGGGCGGCGCAATGACGGCAATGAGACCACGAACGCGCTCGACCTCCACCTCGACCTCTCGAGTGTCATACCCGGTGCGGAGCCAGGGCCAGAACTCAGTTTCTGGATTCAGGACATCCAGGACGACACGAACTTCCAAGACGGCCTCTTCTTCAGCGACGACGGAGGCGACACCTTCAGAAAGGTGTATGATTTCGAACCGTCAATCTGGCCCAACAGCTACAGGCAGGAAGTCATCCCGATCGATTCCCTAGCAATGGCTGCGGGGCTGAGCCTGACGAGCGAGTTCGTGATTCGCTTCCAGCAGCACGGTACGGGCGACTTCGGTGCCGGCTGCTGCGGCAACGTCGCCGACGGCTTCTACATCGACAACGTCAGCTTCAACGCCGTCGTTGATGACGAAGAAGGCTCCGCATCATCCCCCTTCGTGCTCAAACAGAACTACCCCAATCCGTTCGACCGTGCGACGACCATTGCCTTTGCGCTAGACCAAGCCTCGGACGTGCGGCTCGCGGTCTACGACGTGCTTGGGCGTCGGGTGGCGACGCTCGCGGACGGGCCGCGTGCGGCAGGGCAACATGAAGTGCCGTTTGCTTCGGCGGACCTGCCGAGCGGGGTTTACGTCTACCGGCTCGACACCGGGAGCCGGAGTGAGGTCCGGCGGATGGTGCTGGCGAGGTAACTCCGCCTCACGCTTGCGGGGGCTCGGAGGGCTGGGGTTGCGCAGGCAGCAGCCCCAGCCCTTGCAGGAGCAGTCGGCGGGCGAAGACCCACTTCTGCTTGATCTTATGAGGCGTCCAGCCGGTGTGTTCACTGATTCCGCGGAAGGTGAACCCGCTGAAGACGTAGAGCTCGATGACCGTGAGAGCGTCCTCGTCCACCTTTTCCAGGTGGGCGAGCAAATCGTCGAAGGCGACGATGTCGATGGGTATGGGGCCGCCCGGTGGGTCGAGGTGCGGGAGTTCGCGGCGGAAGCGGTTGCCGCGGCGGGCGGCGTTGTGCTTGCGGGCGTAGTCGGCGAGCACCTGGCGGACGGCGCGGCCGCAGAGCGCGACGAAGTGGCTGTGGTCTCGCCACGTGACGGCGTCGCCACGGATCAGCTTGAGATAGGCCTCGCTGACGAGCGCAACCGAGTCGAGCGTGTGCCCGGCGCGCTCGCTGCCGAGTTGGCGGCGAGCGAGGGTCTGGAGCTCGCGGTAGAGAACGGGCATGAGGCGGTCCACGGCCTGGCGGTTGCCGCCGGCGGCCGCTTGGAGCGTGCGCGTCGTCGCGTCTTTGGAGGGCGGGGTAGCGTGCATGGCGGTTCAGGAATTTAGAAGGGTGCGGACCGCGGCAAGCTCCCGGCGCGCCTCGGCGAGCCGGCTGTGGCCGGCGGGGAGGCTGGCCTCGTAGAGCGCGACGGCTTCGCGGGCGAGGCGCTCGGCTTGCGACGTCTCGCCCCGCCTAATGAGGATCTGCGCCAGCCCGAGGAGAGCGGCGGCGCGCGCCTTCTGGCCGGAGCCTGGGGCTGCCTCCACGGCCGCGGCCTCCCGCAGCAGGCGCTCGGCCTCGGCGTCGGTGCCGCGCTCGATGAGGAGCCGCCCGAGCGCGACCTTCGACTGGACGGTCGAGAGGTGGGCGTCCCCCCCGACCGCCTGGCGCGTGGCAAGGGCTTCGCGGAAGGCGGCCTCTGCTTCGGCGCGGCGGGCGGCCCCTTGAAGCATCTCGCCCCGGATGTGGACGGCGCTTGCCGTCAGGTGGTGGCCGCGCCCGAAGAGGCCGTCGAGGAGGACCTCACCCTCGCGTGCCGCCTGCTCAGCGTCGGCAGCGCGGTCTTGGCCTTCGAGCGCCCGGGCGAGGTTGAGGTGGAGCAGCGCCCGGCCATAGTCCTCGTCCCCCTGGGTGCCGGTGAGCCGGTCGAGGGCGCTGCGGTACACGGCCTCGGCCTCGGCGTAGCGCTCCTGCGCGATCAGCGTCAGCCCGAGGTTGCTCATCGTGCCCAGCGTGCTATAGTGCGCAGCCCCGACGAGCGCGGTCGAGACTGCGACGGCGCGGCGGTGCAGCGGCTCGGCCTCGGCGTGGCGGCCGAGCGCGTCGAGCACCAACCCAAGTTGGCTGAGGGTGCGGGCCGTCTCGCCGTGCTGCTCCCCGTGGTGACGGCGCTGGACATCGAGGGCCTGGCGCAGGAGCGGCTCGGCGGCCTCCGGGTCCCGCCGCGCCTGGTCGAGAAAGGTGCCCAGGTCGGACAGCGCGCTTCCGACGTCGGGGTGGTCCGGGCCGTGCGCCGAGTGCAGAAGCCTGAGGGCTTCGCGGTAGTGCTCTTCGGCCTCCTCGATCCGGCCCTGGTCGTAGAGCACGGCGGCGAGGCCGCGAAGGCTCTCGGCCACGCCGGGGTGGGCCTCGCCGAGCGCGGCGCGGCGCAGCACCACCGACTCGCGCATGAGCGCCTCCGCCTCTTCGTAGGCTCCTCGGTTGTAGTGCGCGTCGCCGAGGAGAAAGAGGGTGCGGCCTGTCGCGGCCTCGTCGCCCTCAGCGCGGCGGACGGCGAGGGCTTCGGCGAGCAGCGCCGCCGCTTGGTCATAGCTCCCGAGGACGTGGTTCACTTGGCCGATCACCTCCTGCATCTCGGCTCGCACGGCAGGGAGGTCCGCCAACTCGTCGCGGACGCGCAGCGCGCCCTGGTCGAGGAGGGCGCGTGCCGTCAGGCTGTCGCCCGCCGTCTCGTTCGGGTCGGCCTGCCGGAAGAGGTCGATTGTGAAGCCGCTCACTTGCTTCGCTTGGGTGAGGGCCGCCTCGGCCCGGTCGCGCTCGGCGGTGACGCGCGCCGTGTGGAGCGCGCCGAAGCCGAGCACGAGGAGAGCCGCCGCGACGGTGGCGGCGACGCCCGTGCGGTGGCGGCGGACGAACTTGCGCACGCGGTAGCCGGCGGTGCTGGGGCGCGCGGCGATGGGCAGGTCGTCGAGGTGGCGGCAAAGGTCGTCGAGAAGAGCATCGGCGGAGGGATAGCGGCGGTCCGGCTCTTTCGCGAGGGCTTTCAGGACGATAGTATCGAGGTCACCGCGGAGCCGCTGGGCGAGGCGCTCCGGCGTCGTCGCTCGTGCCTCCGCGACCTGGGCCGGTGATCGCTCCTCTGCGTCCCTAATCACCTCCGCCGAGGGGCGTTTGGGCTCATGATCGCTCACGATGCGCTCGACGTCGGCGGCGGAGTGGCGCTGCTCGATGGCGTAGGGGCGGCAGCCCGCGAGGAGCTCGTAGAGCACCACGCCGAGGGCATAGACGTCGGTGGCCGTCGTCACCTCGTCCCCCCGCGTCTGCTCCGGCGCGGCGTACTCCGGCGTCAGCAGGCGCTCGCCCGTCTGAGTCAGCGGGGCGTGCGGGTGGTCCTCCTCCAAGAGCTTGGCGAGGCCGAAGTCGAGCAGCTTGACGTGGGGGCCGCGCTCGCCCTCCGCAGGGGTCGGCGCGGTGACGAGCAGATTCGACGGCTTGAGGTCGCGGTGGACGACGAGGCGGCGCTGGATATACGCCACCGCCTCGACGCCCTGCACGAACAGCCGGAGCCGGTCCTCGACCGAGAGCCGGTGCGCGTCGCAGTAGTCGGTGACCGGCTGGGCGTCGGCGAGGTACTCCATGACGAAGTACGGTGCCCCCTCCGGCGTGAGGCCCGCGTCGTGGACGCGCACGATGTGGGGGTGCTCGAACCGGGCTTGCAGCCGGCGTTCGAGGTGGAACCGCTGCTGGCGCTCGGGGGAGGCGAACAGGCCGAGCCGGACGAGCTTGATGGCGACGTGTTTGTCGAACAGCCCATCGTCTCGCTCGGCGAGGTAGACTACGCCCATGCCGCCGGCCCCAAGCTCACGCACGACCCGGTAGGCCCCGATCGCAGCTCCTTCGGCGGAATCCCGGGAGAAGGCCCCGAGCCCTCCCATCGCGCGCGGCTCGTCGTCCACGTCGGCGTCGAGGTCGGCGAGGAGCGCTTCGACGGCGACGCGGCGCGCTGGGTCGGAGCCGCAGGCCTGGCTGAGCGCCGCCGTACGCTGATCGTGGGGTAGCGCGGCGATGGCCTCGAAAAGGGCCTGGAGATCGCGGTCAGTTCGGACGGACATCGGCGTCGGGGTGAGAGTGCGCAGCGGAGGGTACGCCGCCCGACAGATACCGAGCAAGTTAATAAATACTAACCACTCAAACCTGTCAAGTTGGGTTGAGCGCGACCCCCTTCGGCGCGCAGACGTAGTGCCGGACGGCGGCCCCGGCGACGGCCCGGACGGCCGCCACGTCGTCGGCCCGCGAGAGCTCGCGCACGCGCCCGTCGCGCTCCAGGATCGAGATCGAGTCCTCGAAGCGCTGGTAGGCGTCGAGCCTCGACTGCCCGACGGTGAGGTAGAGGCCCGCGTCCCGCTTCGCCTCGCCCGGTGCCGAGAGACCGGCACCGACGAGCCACGCGGCGACGGCCTCGCGCCAAGCTTCGACCTCCTCGTCACCGGGCGGCACCGCGAGGTAGGTCGTGCGGAAGAAGTCGCGCTCGACGAAGCGGCGGGCGAGGTCGGCGAGGAGGCCGTCGGCGGACCGGCTCCACTGCTTGAGGCTGTAGAGGATGTCGGTGTCGTCGAGGCGGCAGAAGGCGTCGAGCACGTCGGGCTCGCCGATCCGGTCGGCGGGGACGCGCTCCTGCAAAAAGAAGAGCAGGGCGGGGGAGGAGGCGAGGACCGCCGGGTCGCGCTCGGCGCAGCACTGCCGCGCGCGCGCGAAGGCCGAGCGCAGCAGGTGGTCGCCCGCGATCACGGTCTTGTGCAGGTAGACCTGCCAGTACATCAGGCGCCGCGAGAGCACGAAGCTCTCGACCGCATACGCCCCCTTCGCCTCGATCACGATGTCGGCCTCGGGCCCGCCCTCGGGCGGGTGGACGCGCATCGTCTTGATGATCCGGTCCACGCCGACGATGCCCTCGGCGACGCCGGTGTAGAAGCTGTCGCGCCGGAGGTAGTCGAGCCGGTCCATGTCGAGCTGCGACGAGAGCAAGCTCTGGAAGAACGGGCGGCCGTAGGCCCCGTCGAAGACCGTCAGCGTCAGGTCGAGCGCGCCGCCGAAGCGCGCGTTGAGGCGCTCGATGATGGTCCGGCTCATCCACTCGTGGCGGAACGGGCCGAGGAATGGGGCGGCGGTGCCGGGGGCAATGAGGTCCTCCTCGAGCGTGTGGGAGAACGGCCCGTGGCCGACGTCGTGGAGGAGGGCGGCGGCGAGGACCGCCTCGTGCTCGGCCTCCGTGATCGGCGTGCCCTTCTCCGAGAGGTTGCCCAGCGCCTGCTGCATCAGCGCGGTCGCGCCGAGCGCGTGCGCGAAGCGGGTGTGCTCGGCACCGGGGAAGACGAGGTGCCCGAGGCCGAGCTGCCGGATGCGGCGCAACCGCTGGAACTCCGGCGTCTCGATCAGGCCGAGGATCAGCCGCTTCGGCACCGAGATGAACCCGTGGACGGGATCGGAGAAGATTTTGAAGCGGCTCGTCACGGGGAGGAGCGGAGGAAAAGAGGAGCGGAAAGCCGACGGTACAAGGTAGCGCCGCCCTTCCGCTCGCGGCACCACCCGTGGAGCGGCCGCACGGGGTCGCCCTCATCGAGGACGGCCCCAGTGCCGGACACGGCCCCGGACACAGCCCCGGACACGGCACGCCGCGTCCCTACGGCTCATCGGCGACCGGCTCCCGGTGCCCTCACAGTTCGTACCGGTGCCCTTACAGTTCGTAGACGCCGAGTTCCTCGCCGAGCTCCATCTCCGTGAACCAGCGCCGCCCGGCCCCGAGGTCGGCGTCGGTGAGGCCCGGCGGGAGGTGGACGAGGAGCAGGCGCTGCGCCCCGGCTTTCGCCGCGACCTCCGCCGCCTGCTCGGCCGACGAGTGGACGCCCGGCGTCGCGCCCGTCGCCTCGTGGACGAGAATGCCCGCGTCTCGGGCGAGCTCGACGACGTGCTCGCACGGGGCCGTGTCGCACGAGTAGGCCACCGTCCGCCCGGACGCGTGCTCGATGCGCAGGCCGATCGTCGGGACCGGGTGATCGACGGGCGAAGCGATGACGTGCCACGTTTCATTCTTGAGCACCTCGGCCCCCGGCTCGCCCGGGACCTCCTGCCAGTCGATCTCCGGCACGTCCTCCCAGCGGCTCGTGTCGAACGCCTCCCACACCCGGCGGGCCTGAGCGAGCGCCGCCTCGAGGCCGTGGACCGGGATCGGGCGGCTCCGGCCGGTCAGCCAGAGCTTCTCCATGAAGAGCGGGAAGGCGCTGACGTGGTCCGGGTGCTCATGCGTCACCACGAGGCCGTCGAGCGTGCCCAGGTCGATTCCGGCGGCGAGAAGGCGCTGCACGAGGTCGCCGCCGCAGTCCACGGCGAGCGTCGAGGCACCGTCCGAGACGGCGAGCATCGTGGTCGTGCGGTGCGGGTCCGAGACCGCCGCGCCGGTGCCGAGGAGGTAGAGGGTCATCCAGGTGATGTGAAGGGTGCGGTTGGAGGGGGGAAGGATACTCACTCGCTCCTCAGCATGTGGGATTCCGTAGCCCCGAGCCACGCACCCACGATCGCGTCAGAACGGGGTCGGTAAAGCAACGAGTGTGTTCCCGACAGCCGCAACCCAGAGCGCCCGGTTTCGTGAGTCGAACGTAGGAGCCATCGGCCGTCCAGCCCAGTAGCAACCGGGCGTTACTTCTTCCGCGCGACGACGTAGGCGGTGAGGTCGATGAGCGCGTCGCGGGCCGGGGTTGGGGGGAAGGCGGCGAGGGCGGTGGCGGCCTCCCCCGCGAGGGCCTGCATCTTTTGCCGGGCATAGCCTAGCCCTCCGTGCCGCCGGACGAACGCGCCGACGGTGCGGATGTCCTCGCGGCTCTTCTTTTTCTGCCGGACGATCCTCAGGACCGCCTTGCGCTCGGGCGCGGGGGCGGCGCGGAGGGCGACGATCAGCGGCAGCGTCATCTTCTTCTCCTGCAGGTCGATCCCGAGCGGCTTGCCCACGTCCACGTCGCCGAAGTCGAAGAGGTCGTCGCGGATTTGGAAGGCGAGGCCGAGCTTCTCGCCGATGGCGCGGAGCGCGGCGATTTCCTCCGCGTCGTCGGTCGCGGAGAGCGCGCCGCAGGCGGTGCAGGCGGAGATGAGGGAGGCCGTCTTGTCGGAGATGATGCGGAAGTAGGTCGCCTCGTCGATGTCGAGGCGGCGGGCCTTTTCGATCTGGAGCAGCTCGCCCTCGCTCATCCGGCGGACGGCGTCGGAGACGGTGTGGAGCAGGTCGTAGTCGCCGCCGTCGAGCGCGAGCAGGAGGCCGCGCGACAGGAGGAAGTCGCCGAGGAGGACGGCGATTTTGTTCTTCCACAGGGCGTTGATCGAGAAGAGCCCCCGGCGGCGCTCGGCGTCGTCTACGACATCGTCGTGGACGAGCGTAGCCGTGTGGAGCAGCTCGACGAGCGCGGCGGCGCGGTAGCTCTTCTCGGTGACGCCGCCGCTCACCTGCGCCGAGAGGAGCACGAGGACCGGTCGGATCTCCTTCCCCTTCTGCCGGAGGACGTAGCGCGTGACCTTGTCGAGGAGGCCGACGCGCGAGCGCATCGCGCCCCGGAAGTACGACCGGAAGGCGGCGAGGTCGTCCTCGACGGGCGCGCGGATCGCCGCGAGCGACGGCGTGGGGCGGCGGGTGCGGATCGCGGGGAGGACGGGAGGCTCCATCGACGTTTTCAATTATAACTGAAAGCTCCTACCCGATGAGCGGCCTCCAGGTTGCGCGGCACATGGAGGAGTGGGAGGAGTGGGAGGAGTGGGAGGAGTGGGAGGAGTGGGAGGAGTGGGAGGAGTGGGAGGAGTGGGAGGAGTGGGAGCAATAAAACCCGACAAGGTAACCAGGCCGCGGTGCTCCGCGCCGCCGCTCGTCCCCCATTCCCTCCATTCTCCCCACTCCTCCCATTCCGCGCCGAAGGCGCATCGCCGGAGGCGCATCGCCGAAGGCGCTACACCCCCGCCCGGCGCAGCAGGACGAGGAAGAACGGCACCCCGCACAGCGCCGTCAGCACGCCCACCGGCAGCTCCTGGCTCGGCAGAATCGTCCGCGCCGCGAGGTCGGCCCAGACGAGGAAGAGCGCCCCCGCCGCGAACGACAGTGGCACGACCCGCCGGTGGCTCACCCCGACGAGGAACCGGACCGCGTGCGGGACGATCAGCCCGACGAACCCGATGATCCCGCTCGCCGCGACGAGCACGCCCGTCACGAGGGCCGCGAGGCCGACGAGCGTGCGCTTGACGCCTTCGACCGGCACGCCGAGGCTCTGCGCGGGCTCCTCGCCGGTGAGGAGCGCGTCGAGCGGTCGGGCGAGCGCCCACAGCACGCCCAGCCCGAGGGCCGAGGCTCCGGCCGGGAGCGCGACCTCGCCCCACGTCGTCCCGGCGAACGAGCCGAGCAGGAGGAAGAGGACGGTGCGGATGCGGTTCGGCTCGGGCGAGGCGAAGGTGACGAACGCGGTGAGCGCCGCGAGGAACGCCGAGACCGCGACGCCCGCGAGGAGCAGCCGCGCCGTCGAGATGCGCGGCCCCTGCCTCGCCACGAGGTAGACGACGAGCATCGCGCCGAGCGCGCCGAGGAACGCGGCGAGGGGCAGCGAGAGCGCCCGCGCCACGAGCGGCGGCAGGAAGCCCAGGTAGAACAGCGACACGCCCGCGCTCGCCCCGCTCGAGACGCCGAGGATGTAGGGCTCGGCCAGGGGGTTGCGGACGAGCGCCTGCATCGCCACGCCGAGCACGGCGAGGCCGCCGCCGACGAGCGCCGCGAGGAGGACGCGCGGCAGCCGGAGCTGCCACACGATCACGTCGGCGACCTCGCCCGGCGCGGCGACGGCTCCGCCCGTCAGCCGGTGGCCCACCGCGCGGGCCACGTCCCCGAGCGCGACGTGGGCGCTGCCGACGGCGACTGCCACCGCCGCCGAGACGACGAGCGCCGCGACGAGGCCGACGCCGAGAAGCACCGCTCGGCTCATCGGTGGCTGGGCGACTCAGCGGTTGAGCGGTGGGGGGGCTGAGGGGCGCGGCCGAGTGCGGACCGCTGGGCGGTTTGCACGCCCGCGCCTCCACGCCTCTGGGCTCCCGAGCGCTCGTCCGCTCCTGAGCGCTCGTCCGCTCCCGAACGCTCGTCCGCCCCTGAACGCTCCTCCGCTCCCAGGTGCAGCACCTGCGCCATCGCCCGCGCGCCCTCGACGAGGCGGGGGCCGGGGCGGAGCAGCAGGTCGGGGTCGAGGCTGTAGACCCGGCCCGCGGCGACGGCGGGCACGGCGGCGAGCGCCGGGTGGAGCTCGACAAGCCGCCCCACGTCGTACTCCGGCCCCCACCCGCCGACGATGACCTCCGGCGCGGCCTCCAGCACGAACTCCTCCGACAGCGTGACGGCCTCGCCCTCGAACTCCGCCGTCACGCTCTCGCCGCCGGCGACCGCGATGAGCTGCTGCGTGTACGACGCCCCGCCGAAGGCGAACAGCGTCTCGTCGCCGATCAGCAGCAGCGTCCGGGGCCGGGGGCGGCCCTCGGTGCGCGCGGCGAGGCTCTCGCGCTCCACCCTCAAGGTCTCGGCGGCGGCCTCGGCCTCGGCCTCGCTCCCGACGAGCAGGCCGATCCGGCGGACCGCGCGGGGCACGTCGCCCAGCGCGTCGAACGAGAAGAAGTAGGTCGGCACGCCGATGGCGGCGAGGGCGCGGGCGTCGTCCGGGCTGTTGATCTCGGCGGTGGCGAGGACGAGGTCGGGCTGGAGGGCGACGATGGCCTCGGCGTCCAGCGGGTACGTCCCGAAGCGCGGGAGCGAATCGACGCCGGGCGGGTAGTCGTCCGCCTGGCTCGCCCCGACGAGGGCCGCCCCGCCGCCCGCCGCGAAGAGCAGCTCCGTGAGGTTCGGCGCGAGCGTCAGAACCCGTTTGGCGGGCAGGTCCACCTCCACGGCGCGCCCGAGGTCGTCGCGCAGATCGGACCGGGACGCGCCGCGCTCGGCGCACCCGGCGAGGAGGAGAAGCGCGAGGCAAGCGAGGAGACGCATCGGGGCGGGGGCAGGGAGAGCACGGAAGGTACTGCGCCGGGAGTCGGGAGTCGGGAGAAACGGAGCGAGGGACGAGGCCGCCGACTGCTGCCCTTCGCCGACTGCTGCCCTTCGCCGACTGCTGCTCTTCGCCGGGGGCTCCGGCCTGGCGGCCCCGCCGTCCGCGGCCGACGGCTGCTCCGTAGCTTCGGCTCGGCTCGCTTCCCGCCTCATGCCCATCCGCTCGCTCGCTGTCATCCTCAACCCGGCTGCCGGGAACCGCCGCGCCGGGCAGGCGCGGGCGCGCTTGGAGGCCGCGCTGGAGGCCACCGGCGTCCCGTTCGAGATCGTCGTCACCGAGCGCCCGAACCACGCCTCGGCGCTCGCCCGCCGCGCCGCAGCCTACGCCGACGCCGTCGTGGCCGCCGGGGGGGACGGGACCGTGCACGAGGTGGCGGCAGGGCTGCTCGGTGCCGACCGCGCGGCGCTCGGGGTGATCCCGCTCGGCACGGGCAACGACTTCGCGGACGTGCTCGGCCTCCCGAAGCGGACGCCGGACGCCGTGCGCGCCCTCCTCGCGGCCGAGGCGGTGCCGACCGACGGCGGGACCGTCCGCTGGCGCGAGGCCGGCGATGGGCGCTGGCACGAGGCCGTCTTCATCAACGCCGTCGGGATCGGGTTCGACGCGCTCGTGGCGGCCGAGGCCGAGCGGACGAAGTGGCTGCGCGGCGTCTCGGGCTACGCCGCCGCCGTCCTCCGCACGCTGCGGCGGTGGACGCAGCCCACCGTCGAGGCCCGGAGCCTCGGTCCGGGCGGGGCGTGGCGCGAGGTCTACCGCGGGCCGCTCTTCCTCGCCGCCGTCGGCAACGGCACCTCCGTCGGCGGCGGCTTCCGGCTCACCCCGGAGGCCCGCCTCGACGACGGCCTGCTCGACCTGTGCCTCGTCGCCGGGCCGCTCGCGCTGCGGCGCATCCTCCGCCTTATGCCGAGGGCGTTCCGGGGCCACCACCTCGGCGAGCCCGAGGTCACCGCCGAGCGCATCCGCCGCTTCTCGCTCCGCACCGAGCACGGCGTCCCGGTCCACCTCGACGGCGAGGTCCTGACGAGGTCGGCCGTCGAAGTGACGGTGGCCGTGCAGCCCGGCGCGTTCCGAGTGCTCCGCCCGGTGGGTGGGGGTAATACCAAGTCCGGCTGAAGTGAATCAGTCGAACGGCCGTTCTCCCTGCCTTCGTGTCCCTACACGCCGGCCCCCCTTGCTCTCATCCCGCCGTTTTGCCTCGTCGCTGCGCGGCGGCGCGGAGGTCGCCGAGGCCGGAGCCCTGCAGGAAGAGCGAGAGGAACCCCACGACGGCGTAGAGCACGAGCTGCGCCGCGTGCGAGAGCACGGCGTAGGCCGTCGCCAGCGGCGAGGCGACGGCGAACAGCCCTTCGAGCGTGCGGATCGTGACGTAGTGGTACGACCCGATCCCGCCCGGCGACGGCACCGCAACCCCGACGGCCCCGACGATGAGCAGCACCCACGCCCCGCCCAGGTCGATCCCGGTGATGCCGAGCATCGGGAGCGGGAGGTAGGCCATGAAAAGGTAGCACGCCCAAATCGCCACCGTCGTGAGCAAGATGGCTAGGCGGCGGGGCGCGTGGAGGACCGAGACCAGGCCCTGTTTGAACGAGCGGAGCGTCGAGGTCACGCGCGCCGCTAGGCCCTCGGCCCGCGCCCCCCGGCGGAGCACGGCGAGGAAGATCGCGCCGAGGCCCAGCGTGACGAGGACCGCGCTCGTCAGGATGATCCACCACGCGACCGGCGGCTCGCGCAGGAACGCCGCCGCCGGCTCGAAGAGCGGGGCGAGGCCCGCCATCTCGTCGGCCATCAGCACGAACGCCGCGAGGATGCCGAGCGCCAGCGTCAGCACGTCCACGATCCGCTCGACGACCACGGTGCCGAGGACGCCCGAGAACCCCAGCCGCGTCCGGGTCGCGAGGTTCGCCGTGCGCACGACCTCGCCGAGGCGCGGCGCGGCGTAGTTGACCATGTACCCGATCATCAGCGAGTAGAACGCGATCCGAAGCCCGAGCGGCCGGCGGTCGGCGTCGGGGAGGGCCTCCAGCAGCATCACCCAGCGCCACGCCCGCAGCACGTGCGAGCCCAGCGTGACGGCCGCCATCGGCACGAGGTACCAGTAGTTGGCGTCGGCGAGGGCGCGTCCGAGCGCGGCGAAGTCTACGTTGCGCAGCGCGAGGTAGAGCAGCCCGCCGCCGAGGAGGAAGGAGCCGGCCTGAACGAGGATGGTCTTGACGCGGGGCGGCACGGGCGGCGGGGCGGGTGAGCCCGCAAAGCTACGCCCGCCGCCCCGGAGGTTGCGCGCCGGTCCCCGGTGCCGTATCGTTTAGCAGTTAGACTATCCGCATACAGATTCCTCTCTTACCGCCCGTAGCCCGCTCAGCCATGACACGCCGCCTCGCGCTCGCCTTCTTCCTTGCCCTCCCGGCACTCGCGCTCGCACAGCCGTCCGGCGAGTGGACCGGGACCTTCGCCCTCCCCAGCATTGATGGCTTACCCGATGCCGTTCTTCAGGTCGGCGACGTGCTCTACGTCGGAGGCCGTTTCGGCTATGCCGGGCCACACCCAGCGTCGGGCTTCGCGGCCTATGACTTGGCCGCCCAAGAGTGGTCCGTACCAGGGCAACTCGGCGAAGGCTACGGGCCGACGGTCCGGGCTATCGCCCTCGCACCGGACGGGTCGCTCTACCTCGGCGGTGAGTTTGACGAGGCGGGCGGTGTCTCAACATCCAACATCGCGCGCTACGACTCGGCGACGGGCCAGTGGTCCGCTCTCGGCAACGGCATCGAGGGTGCCGTGTATGCTCTCGCAATCGGACCGGACGGGGCGCTCTGGGTCGGCGGCAGGTTCGGCTCGGCGAGCGGGGTGCCGGTGCGCAACCTCGCCCGGTGGGACGGCTCAGCGTGGAGCAACCCCGGCGACGTGGGGAGCCAGTCCAGCCAGGTCAACGCGCTCGCTTTCGGTGGAGACGTGCTCTACGTCGGCGGGGAGTTCAATATCGCCGGTGGGGTCGAGACGGAAGGCGTCGCTCAGTACGACACCGCGACCGACACATGGGCAGAGCTAGGGCGAGGTCTCGACGGAGGGGGAGTCACGTCCTTCGTCTTCGGTGGAGGGCAGCTCTTCGTCGGGGGGTGGTACAGCCGAGTGGTCCAGTCCGACGGAAGCGTGCTCACCGCAAGGCGCTTCGCGCGGTGGGACCCACAGACGGAACGCTGGTCGGCCCTCCCCGGAGGGTCAGGCTATGGCGACACCCTCGTCGCCGGTCCCGATGGAGCGCTTTGGGCGGCTGGCTACTCAGGCCTCGAGCGCTGGGACGGGCAGGCGTGGACGCTCGTGAGCAATGCCCCCATCATCAGCGGGATATCCGGCATCCTAGCCCCACAGGTCTTGGTCGGAGCGGACCGGCTCTACTACAGCTTCGTTGGGCAGGTGGCTTCGGATGCTGCCTACCTCCACAATATGTTCTATTCCTACGACCCCTTCGCCGACGTTTGGGGCGTCCTCGGGGGCGAAGACACCGACGGCGTGACCGACGACGTGACGGCCTTCGCCTCGACGCCGGACGGCGGGGTCTACGCCGGAGGCATCTTCCGCTTCGCGGGCCCCCACCGCGCCGACCGCGTCGCCTATTTCGACGGCGAGACGTGGTTCCCGCTCGGGCAGGGCGTTGATGAGCAGGTCGATGCGCTTCTCTCGGCCCGCGACGGGAGCGTTTACGTCGGTGGGCGCTTCGGAGAAGCGGTGCAGGCGAATGGCACCGTCCTCCCGGCGGCGGGCATCGCACGCTGGAACCCAGCGGCGGAGCAGTGGACTGGGCTCGGCGGCGGACTGGGGCTGGAGGCGGAAGCCTTCGGGCGCGCCTATGCTCTCGCCGAGGGTCCCGATGGGAGCGTCTACGTTGGCGGGCCCTTCAGCGGTGTTCGCCAGCCGGACGGCACGTTCCTTACGTCACCCAGGTTCGCGCGGTGGGACGGAGCGCAATGGGTAGGGGTCCCTCCACCAGGCATCGGCTCGGTCTATGCGCTCGCCTTCGACGCGGCAGGTGCGCTCTACGCCGCCAGCCGCAATGCCGTGGCGCGGCTCGATCCGCAGACGGCGCAGTGGACCACGCTGCGGACCTGGACCCGGGGCAGCCAAACCCGCGGCGGCCCCTTCTTCGATACAGGGTGTGACTTGGAGATCATCGGCGATCCAATGGCGGGCGGTGTGCTCTATGCCGCGCTCGACGGGGAGGGCCTGTGGCAGTGGGAAGGCGATGTCTGGACCCAACTCGATGACGCGAATGCCCGTGCCCTCGCCCGCGACGGCGACCCCCGCACAGGCGGTACGCTCTACGTCGGCGGCAACAGGTACCGGGGCTTCCGGCAGTGGGATGGGGTGGCGATCGCTGAGATCACCTCGGGGAGCCTCATCAGCGTCTTCGCCCTCGACCAAGCAACCGACACCCCGGCAGGGCGGACGGGCATTTGGGTCGGCGGCGAGTTCGACTACGCCGGAGGCGAGCCCTCGGTGTGCATCGCGCGCTGGGAGACGAACGCGGCCGGAGGCGACGTAACGATCACGCTCGGCGCGCCCTCCGAGCCGGTCGTGGTTCCCGCCGAGGGCGGGTCCTTCCCCTTCGCTCTCGCCCTCGTCAATTCGAGCGACGAGGCGCAGACGGTCGAGGTGTGGAGCGAGGCGACGTTCCCCGACGGCTCCGTCAAGCGGCCCGACGGACGGAACGACCTGCTCGGCCCCGTCACCGTCACGCTCGCGCCGGGCGACACACTGGTGCGGCAACTCGTGCAGCAGGTCCCCGGCTCGATCCCGGCCGGCGACTACGTCTACACCGGCTACGCGGGCACCTTCCCCGACGGCACAGCGAGCAGCAGCTTCACCGGACGCAAGCTCGCCGATCCGGGCCGACGCGCCGGTGCGGGGCCCGAGCGCTGGCAGGTGACGGACGCCGCGACGGGCACGCCGGTCCTCGCGGGCGAGCACTGGAGCACCACAACCACGGCATCACCTTCGGCGCTCGGGTCGGCGGTGCCCACGTCGCTCGCGCTCTCGGCGGGCTACCCCAACCCCTTCCGCACGACGACCGAACTCGTGCTGGAGACGCCGTCACCCGTACAGGCACAAGCCGTCGCCTACGACGTGCTCGGGCGCGAGGTGGCGGTGCTGCTCGACGGTGAACTCGATGCCGGACGGCACACGCTCCGCTTCGAGGCGACCGGGGTCAGCGCGGGGGTCTACGTCATCCACGCCCGAGTCTTGTCCTCAAGTGGCACGGCGCAGACGTTCACGCAGAAGCTCACGCTGCTGCGCTGAGTCACGGTCCGAACGGGCGGAGGGGGCTGGCGCGTGTCAGCGATATCCCCCTCTGCCTTCCTTTTGGTCACAGTAGCTCCTGCAGGGTACCTTCATGCGATGCGCACGATTTCTACTCCTCCTGTCCCTTATGCTCTCGGTGCCGACCGCAGGGGCGCAGCCCACTGGGGAATGGGCCGCCGCCTTTGGGCTCCCCGGCGTGGCGGGCCCCGTCACTGCGCTCGCCGAGACCGACGACCGTCTTTACGTTGGTGGACAGTTTTTCTATGCCGGCAACGAGCTGGCGGTCAACATCGCCGCGTTTGAGAAAGCGACGGGGCAATGGACGGCGTTGGGGTATGTGATAGGCGAGGGGGTCAACGCACTGGCGGTAGACGCGGACGGCGTGGTCTACGTGGGGGGGCGCTTCGACAGCGTAGCTGGGGTTCCGGCTGCTAACGTCGCTCGGTATGATCCCGTGGCGGGGGAGTGGGAACCGCTGGGGGCGGGTCTTGACGGAGAGGTGGCTGCACTCGCCATTGGACCTGGCGGCTCGCTCTACGCCGGCGGGCGCTTCGAGCTAGCCGGGGGAAGCGCGTCGGGTATCGCCCGGTGGGATGGAACGAGGTGGAGCAGGATAGGAGACCTCGGGGAGAACTCGTCTGAGGGAGCTACCAGTCTCGCTTTTGATGGAGACGTGCTCTATGTCGGCGGGAGCTTCAGCATAGCCGGGGGGGTTCAGACAGAGAACATCGCCCGCTACGACCTCGCCACATCAGCGTGGTTTGGGCTGGGCGGCGGTGTGGACCGAGACGGTTTGTCGATAGTGGGGGTCGACGCCATCGCAGTCGGTGAGGACGGCGTCTACGCAGGGGGTACGTTTAGCGAAGCCCTTCAGCCGGACGGGAGCACACTCGCGGTCAACAACATCGCGCGGTGGGACCCGGAAATGGAAACGTGGAGCACTCTCGGCGAGGGAACCGAGTTTCTGCTGACCGCGCTCGCCTTCGGGCCCGACGGGGGGCTTTACGCGGGCGGCGAGTGGTCTGAGGACGTGCTTCGCCGCTGGGACGGTAAAGTGTGGACCCCGGTGGACCCCGGCCCCGCTGGGATTCACCCAGGGCGTCTGCCGCGCGCTCTTCTCAGCAGTTCCAACCGCCTCTACATCGGGTTTCTGGGCTACTTCTTCTTCGAGGGTAACAACCCCCAAGACTTCCTCTACACCTACGAACCTGATGCCGACCGGTGGGGCGTCCTCGGCAGCGACGCCACCGACGGCCTCTCCGATGACGTGTTCGCGCTGGAAACTAGCCCCGACGCAGAGGTCTATGCAGGCGGTACGTTCCGCTTCGCTGGCACCGAGCAGATAGACGTCATCGCGCGCTGGGACGGCACGGCGTGGAATCCACTCGGGCAGGGCGTCAGCCGCGTTTTCGAAGGCGTAGAGATCGGGCGCGTCGAAGCCCTGCTCTACCGGGATGATGGCCTCTACGTCGGGGGCCTCTTCGACGAGGCATTTCAGGCCGACGGCACCCCCCTCGCCTCGAAGAGTGTCGCACGCTGGACCGGAGAGCAGTGGGAAGCACTCGGCGGTGGCCTTGCCCTCGGGACGGTCCGGGCACTCGCCGAGAACGAGGACGGGACCGTCTACGTCGGCGGTCGTTTTCTGGAGGTCGTCCAGGGGGACGGCGAGCGGCTCGCCGTCGAGAGCCTCGCACGCTGGAACCCCGGCACCGCGCGGTGGGAAGCTCCGCCGGAAGGCCACGACTTCGACGGCGTCTATTCCTTCGCAGTAGATGAGGCCGGAGCCCTTTACGTCGGCGGCTACCGGACCGTCGATGGGACGGGGGAGTCGCGCGCGCGTGTCGTCCGGCTTGACCCGCAGACGGAGCAGTGGACCACGGTTCGAGAATGGGGAGAGCCGAGCAATCCCGCGTTCGGTGTCGAAGATCTCGCCGCAGTGGGTGATCCCACTAGTGACGGCGCGCTCTATGCTGCCGTCCTTGAGAGGGGCGTCTGGCGCTGGCAGGACGATGTGTGGGAACGCCTGGAGGGTCCGGCGATTGCCTACTCGCTCGCGCTCAACGGCGACCCGGAAGCGGGCGGAGCGCTCTACGCGGGGGTGCTCGGTGGGGAACTCTTCAATCCTGCCCCTCCGTACCTCCAGCAGTGGGACGGTCGGGGGTGACGCTGTGGATCGGAGGCGAGTTTATCGGAGCAGCGGGGCAACCGTCGTCGTGCATCGCGCGGTGGGAGACGGAGGCTTTCGGCACGGCAGCCGAGGACGAAGAGATAATGCCGGCCTCGCTGGATTTGGAAGCGTACCCGAACCCGTCCTCCGGGGCGATCACGGTACGCTTCCGCCTCGACGCGCCCGGCCCGGTTCGTCTCTCGGTCTACGACCTGCTCGGCCGCAAGGTCGCCGTGCTCACGGACGCCGTACAGACCTCCGGCACCCACGAGGTGCAGCTCGGCGTGGCAGGCCTTGCCGCCGGGGTCTACCTCGTGCGGCTGGAACGCGGCATCGGCACATCGACGGAGGTGCTCACGCGGCGCGTAACATTGCTGGAGTAGCACTGCCGCTACGAGCGCAGGTCTACGACCGCAAGTCCACGACTTCGGCCCCCGGCGGTGGGGCGAACCGGAACACGTCGCCTCGCAGCGGCGGATTGATCTCCACGTCGCGCAGGTCGAACGTCAGCTCCAGCCCGTTGCCGTCGATGAGCCGGACGCGCCGGGGGAGCGTATCCTCGGCCCGGACCCAGAGCGTGACCTCGCGCAGAAACGCGTCGCTGCTCTTCGGGGTCAGCCGCAGCACCTCGTGGCGCGCCCCGTCGAGGACCGTGCTCGTATCGACGCGCACGGCGAAGCGGTCCGGGTAGTGCGTGAAGAAGTCGGCGGGGGAGAAGGTCGTCTCGTCGGCGACGGCGTCGTTGACGAGCACCTGCCCGTCGGCCTTGGCGTAGACCCACGAGGTGGTGCCGTCGGTGACGAGGAGCTGGTCGGGCGTCTCGATGCGGTAGGCGTCGCCGCGGAGGATGAGCGTGCCCTGCATCGTCGCGCCGCCGCCCGACTGGGTGAAGCGGGCGCGGAGGGCCTCGGTCGTCTCGTAGCGCATCCGCAGCCGGTCGAGGAGGTCGCCGCCGGCCTGGGCGCGAGTCTGTCCAGCGAAGAGGGCGAGCGCGAAGAAAGAGAAGGCGAAACGGGTCAGGAGGCGGGCGAAAGAGGGGAGAGCCATGGTCGAAGCTGAAGGGTGAGAGACGGGCGTACAACGGACAAAGCTTGTGCCTTTGCGTGCCCGAACGAAAAACGCCCCGCCGGAAGCCCGGCGAGGCGTCGTGGTGGAGCCGGAAGGTACGTCCGGCCGGGCCGGACGGTCAGTTCGACGAGACGACTCAGTTCGACGAGACGACTTCGTTGCGGCTGCCGACCTCGATCCGGCGCGGCTTCCGCTCCTCGGCCTTGCCGACCCGGACGGTCAGCACGCCGTCGTCGAAGTGCGCCTCGATGTTGTCGGCGTCGGCGTTCGGGCCGAAGGTGAACGAGCGGAAGAACCGGCCGTAGCTCCGCTCGATGCGGTGGTACTGCCCGTCCTCGTGCTCGTCCTGCATCCGGCGCTCGCCGGAGACCTTGAGGGTGCCGTCCTCGAGCGTGATCTCGAGGTCGTTCCGGTCGATGCCGGGGACGTCGAGCTGGATGACGTAGGCGTCCTCGGTCTCGGAGAGGTCAGCGCGCGGAGCCCAGACGGCGGACTCCTGGTCCTCGCCGGAGGGGCGGCCGTAGAAGGTGTCGAAGAGGGTGGTCATTTCGCGGCGGAGCACGTCGAGGTCGTTGCCCCGCGCGTAGCGCATGAGTGCCATAGGAACGGGTCGAGGTTGGTGAACGATGACTGCGGTTCGTCCCGGCAGAAGTGCGGACCGGAGCGAACCGCCCTACCTTCCAGCATGGCGTGTGCCAGCCCCTGCTTCGCCTGCGATTTTTGCCAATCTGACAGAGCGCGCTTGCCGATTTTGCGGACCCCGCCTCACGGTGCCGTGCCTTGTATGACGGAACTTCAACTCACCATCCACTCCGGCGGGCAGACCGGCGTGGACCGCGCCGCGCTCGACGCCGCCCTCGCGCTCGGCGTGCCCGTCGGCGGGTGGTGCCCGCAGGGCCGCCGCGCCGAAGACGGGCCCATCGCCTCGCGCTACCTCCTCCGCGAGACGCCCAGCCCGCACTACGCCGAGCGCACGAGGTGGAACGCCCGCGACGCCGACGCTACACTCGTCCTCACCCACGGCCCCCCGGCCGGCGGCACGGCCACGACCGTCGAGGCCGCACGCGGCTACGGCAAACCGTGCCACATCATCGACCTCGCCGAGACGGACGAGGTGGAGCCGGTGACCGAGTGGCTGCGGGAAAACGAGGTCCGCGTGCTCAACGTCGCCGGGCCGCGGGAGAGCACGGTGCCGGGCGTCTACGCCGAGACGCGCGCCTTCGTGGAGCGTCTGCTCCGGGCCCAGCCGGACGGCTAGCGATCCTCGACCTTCTCGGCGGGCAAGACGAACTTGATCGGTAGGGCGAACTTCACCTTGACCGGCTCGCCGCGCTGCATCCCCGGCTCGAACCGGGCCTGCCGGACGACGCGCAGCGCCTCGGCGTCGAGCGCCGCACCGACGCCGCGCACGACCTCCGCGTCCGTCACATTTCCCTCTTCGCTGACGACGAACTGCACGAAGACGGTGCCCTCGGCTCCTTCGGCTTTGGCGGCCTCGGGGTAGACGATCTCCTGGGCCAGCCCTTCGAGGCCGCCGACCAGCTTGGGCATGTCCTCGACGACTACGGATGCCTCGGGGGCGTCCTGCGCCTGTGCCGGAAGGGCGGCGGGAGCGAGAAGGAGCAAGAGGAAAAAGCGGCGCATGGCAATCGGGGAGTAGAAAGCGGTCACTGAAGAGACACCGTAGAGACACCGTCCGTTCGCTAAGGTTGCTCGCCGTCGCGGGCGCGCTCGCGGTAGCTGTTGCCGTAGAGGTCCTCGCCGGACTTGAGCCGCCGGGCGGCGCGGACGTAGACGTACGCCACCGCCGCCGAGCCGCCGGCGACGGTGGCGACGAGCGGGAGCCAGAACGGCACGTCGAACACGCCGCCGTCGAACCACGACGGCCGCCGGGCGCGCACGTCCGGGTTGAGCACCGCCTTGTCGACGAGCCACACCGTCATCCCGAGGCCGAAGAGCACGGCGAGCGCGGCGGCGAGGCGGAGCAGCCGGAGGATGCGGCGCGAGTCGGGGCCGTCGTCAGTCGCAGGCATCGGGGGAGCTGGAAAGGCTTTTCTCGGCGAGGCGGGCGGTGGAGAAGCGGTCGAGGTCCACGTCGGCCTTGCGGTGCCAGCACCAGAACTGCTGGCACGGGAAGCGGTTTTCGTAGAGCGCCCGCCCGATGACGACCGAGTCCACGCCGAGCGCTTGGAGCTCCTGCAGGCGGAGCAGGTCGCGGTAGCCGGCCACGCCGCCGGCGGCGGTGACGCGGGCTTTGCCCAGCGCCGCCCCGAGCGCCCGGAAGGCCCCGGCGTCGACGCCCTCGGGCGTGGTCGCGGTGTAGAGGATGCGCCGGACGCCGCGCCGCTCCAGGTCGAGCGCCGCTTCGACGTCGCCCGCTCCGGCTTCGAGCGCGGCGACGACGCGGCTGCACGAGTGCCTCGCCACGGCCGCCTCCGCAATCTCCGGGTCCACCGCCGGGTCGAGCACGACGCGGTAGACCCCGGCACCGAGTAGGGCCTCTACGTCGGCCATCGTGCGGGCACCGCCCTTAACCTCGACCGGGATGTCGACGGCACCGGCGATGGCGCGGATCGTGTCGCGGTTGGTCGTCCGCGAGTCAGCGCTCGCCTCGGCGTCGTGGTCGGTGAGGTGGAGCACGCGGGCGTTCTGGACGCGCCACAGCTTAGCCATCTTCACCGGGTCGTCGAAGTAGTCCGAGTCCACGCCGTACTGCGTGCCCCGGCGGCGGACGCAGTGCCCGTGGCGGAGGTCGATGGCCGGGATGATGAGGAGCATGGGGCGCGGAAGCTGGTCCAACCCCTTCAAACGCGCAGGTCGCCTGCTCGATCCGTCAGAAGGAAACGCCTACGACGAGGCCGCCGAATGTGCTCTCATTGAGCGCGACGAAGCCGAGCACGAACGGGGTGGTCGAACCCGGACCTCGGAGCCGGAGCATCACCTCCAGCGGCACCCCGAATCGGTTGGCGAACACGAGATCGTAGGTGGTCTGGGACGTGTAGGATTCGGAGACGTACGCCACGCCGGAGCCGAGCGAGAGCCAGTCGGCGAGCAGGAAGCGCCCCACACCGCCGACCTGCCAGAAGTGACCTCTCCCAATCAGCTGGTCGTGAGCATGGACCTGGAAGCTAGCGCCGTAGTGTCGGTAGTGGAGCGTGGCGGCGAACGCCAAGCTGCCCAAGGCGTCAGCCCTCGCGTAGGTCCATCCCAGGCCGAGGTCCCAAGTGACCACCATACGAGGCTCCTGATCAGGCATACGAGACTCCTGCTCAGGCGCTTGGGCGCGTGTTTCGCAGACAGGAAACAGTGCAAGCAGACAGGAAACCCGAAGCACGGAGCGTGTCATGATTCGACCTTCGACAGCTCCTTCGAGCGCTGCGTGGCGGTGGCGACGGCGTTGATGAGCATCGTCCGCAGGCCGTGCGCCTCGAGGTCGGCCACGGCGGCGATGGCGGTGCCGCCGGGGGTCGTGACCTCGTCGCGGAGGATCGCCGGGTGCTTGCCGGTCTCGACGGTGAGCTTGGCCGCGCCGAGGACGGTCTGCGCCGCGAGCCGGAGCGCGGTCGGGCGCGGCAGGCCCTGCTTCACGCCGCCGTCGGTGAGCGCCTCGATGACCATGTAGACGTAGGCCGGGCCGCTGCCCGAGAGCCCCGTCACCGCGTCCATCAGGGACTCCGGCACGACCTCGACGGTCCCGACCGACGCGAAGACTTCCCGCGCCAGCTCGAGGTGCGCCGCGCTCGCGTGCTGCCCGGCGGCGATTGCGGTCGCGCCTTCGTCGACGAGGGCCGGCGTGTTCGGCATCGCCCGGACCACCGCGGTCTTGCCGCCCAGGCTCTCGCGGATGGCGTCGGTCGTGATCCCGGCCAAGACGGAGAGCACCACCGCGCCCGGCGCGACGTGGCCCCGAATCTCCTCCAGCAGTCCACCGATGTGCTGCGGCTTGACCGCGAGGATGACGACGCTCGCCCCCTGAACGGCAGCGGCGTTGTCGGTGCCGGTGTGGATGCCGGGGAACTGTCCAGCGAGGTCGCCGAGCGCCCCCGCGTCGCGGCGGGTGACGCGGACGCGCTCGGCGGGGAGGTCGTCGCCGCGACGCAGCCCACCGAGGAGGGCGCGCCCGATGTTGCCGGCTCCGAGGATGGCGACGGTCTGGTTCTTCAGCACACGACCCTATTTCTTGCCGAGCACGTCGGCGACCGGGATGGGCGGGAGGTCCGGCAGGGCCTCGACCGTGAGTGCGTCGCCGGGCATGAGGCGGAGCGGGGCGGCGTAGTCCCCGTCCTGCGGCGAACGATAGACCTCGACCAAGCCGAGCGGCAGGGCGACGATCCACAGCTCGGGCACGCCCGCCGCCGCGTAGAGCCGCCGCTTCACCCGCCGGTCCTCATTCAAGGTCGAGTCCGCTACCTCGACGACGAGCAAAATGTCGCCGGGGGTTGGGAGTCTGTCTTCTGACGCATCGGTGCGGAGCAGGGCGAGGTCCGGCTCCGGCTCGTCGTGCACGCCGAGACGGACCGGGTTCTGTACGCTTACGTGGGCGAGGTCGGTCTCCGCTGCGTAGACTCGGCGAGCGAACAGCCGTTCGAGCCGGTTGACGGTGTGAAAATGGGGAGGACCAACAGGAGACATGGTGACGATGCGTCCGTTGATGAGTTCGACGCGGTCGTCCTTGGTGAGGACGCCGGCGCAGGCGAGGGCATGATACTCTTCAGCAGTGAAGAGGCGCTCGCGCGGGGCGAGGGCGAGCACGGCGGCAGCGTCGGTCGTTTCCATGTTGGCAAAGATAGGGGGTCGGCAAAGATAGAGGATGCGGTGCAACGCGGCCCAGGGCGAGCGGTTGCCGGAGCACCCCGGCGGAGGACGGGATGATCTGACAAAGGCACCAGGACGATTGGGCTCCGATTCGTAGGGGCGACCCCGTGCGGCCGCCCAGGTCGGGAACGGCACCACGGCCCCCCGTCTCACGGCCCCCCGTCTCGCCGAGGCGTGCGGGCTCGCTATGACCCGCCGGTGTCAGCCGGAGATCGTATCTGCCAGACCGTACGCCCTCTGGTTACCTTCCCCCGTCCCCGCGTGTCTACCCTTACGCTCCCGTCCCCCCGCGCTTCTGCCGTGCAGACGACCGCCCCTCCTTCCGACGCCGCGATCGACGCGGCGCTCCGCGAGCACTTCGGCTTCGACGCGCTCCGGCGCGGGCAGCGCGAGGCCGTCGCCGCCGTCCTCGGCGGGTCCGACACGCTCGTGGTGATGCCGACGGGCGCGGGCAAGTCGCTGGTGTACCAGCTCGCGGCGTGCCTCTCGGACGGCGTGACGGTGGTGATCTCGCCGCTGATCGCGCTGATGAAGGACCAGGTCGACGCGCTCAAGCGGCGGGGGATTCCGGCGGTGGCGCTGAACTCGGCGCAGGACGCCGAAGCGCAGCGCGCCGGGCTGCGGGCGCTGCGCAGCGGCAAGGTCCGGCTGGTCTACGTCGCCCCGGAGCGGCTCCGCAACCGCGCCTTCCTCGGGGCCCTCGCCGAGGCCCGCGTCGCGCTGCTCGCCGTCGACGAGGCGCACTGCGTCAGCCAGTGGGGGCACGACTTCCGCCCGGACTACCTCCAGATCGCCCGCGCCCGCCACCACATGGGTGACCCGACGACGGTGGCCCTCACCGCGACGGCGACGCCGCGCGTGCAGGACGACATCCTCGCGACCCTCGGCACCCCGTCCGCCGAGCGCGTCGTCACCGGCTTCAACCGCCCGAACCTCTTTTTCAACGTCCAGGCCACGCCGGCGGCGAACGACAAGCGCCGGGCGCTGAAGGCGTTCCTCGAGGAGAACAGCGGGGCCGGGCTGATCTACGTCAGCACCCGCAAGCAGTGCGACGACGTGACGCGGTTCGTCCGCGCCGAGCTCGGGCGCGAGGTCCGGGCCTACCACGCCGGGCTGCCCGACGCCGAGCGGACCGAGGTCCAGGACGAGTTCATGACCGGCGGCCTCGGCCTCGTCGTCGCCACGAACGCCTTCGGCATGGGCGTGGACCGCGCCGACGTGCGGTTCGTCGTCCACTGGGGCATCCCGGCGTCGCTCGAAGCCTACTACCAGGAGGCGGGCCGCGCCGGGCGCGACGGCGGCCCCGCCGAGGCCCTCCTGTTCTACGCGACGCACGACGCCTCGCTCCGCGAATGGTTCATCGACCAGTACGCCCCGGCCGAGCGCGACCTGCGGGCGATCCACCGCCACCTCGCGCGCCAAGCCGAGCGCGAGTGGGTAACGGTCGATCAGGAGGTCGTCGCCGAGCGCGTCGACCAGCACCCGGTCGGGGCGCGCGTCGGGATCAGCCTGCTCGAGCGCATGGGGATGCTCGAGCGCGGCGAGGACCTCGGCCCGCTCCGGCAGTACGCCGTCCGCGCGTGGGACAGCGCGCAGGCCGGCCGGGTGCTCGCGCGCTCGGCGGAGCGGCAGCGCGCCAAGCGCGAGTCCCTCGCCCGGATGACGGGCTACGCCGAGGCCGACGCCTGCCGCCGCCAGCTCCTCCTCGACCACTTCGGCGACCCCGAGCCGCCGGAGGCCGCGCGGTGCTGCGACAACTGCCTCGTCGCCGCCCAGATCGCCGAGGCCCCGGACGAGCTGCCGGCCTTCGAGAGCCTGCCGATGGCCGCGCGCATCGCCATCGGCCTGCTCGACCTGGTGCGCCGCCTGCGGTGGAGCGTCGGGCGCAAGACACTCGTCAAGATCCTCTCCGGCTCGAAGGCGGCAGGGATGGACCGCCGCGAATACACCGAGTCGCCGTACTACGGCCGCCTCAGCTTCATGTCGCAGGACGACATCGACGGCCTCTACAAGCAGCTCATCGCGCGGGGCTACCTGAAAGTCGTCGGGGCGGAGTATCCCGTCGTCGAGCTGACGGCGCTGGGCAAGCGCGCCCTCGCCCACCGCGAGGCGGTCGCGCTCGACGTGCCCGCCTCGGCCTCGCGCAGCGCCTCGCCGAAACGAACGGAGGAGCCGGGCGAGCCGCTCGACGCCGACGCGGCCGACCTCTTCGCCGCGCTGAAGGCGTGGCGCACGGAGCAGGCGCGGGAGCAGGAGGTCCCGTCCTACGTCGTCTTCAACGACCGGACGCTCGAGGCCCTGGCGCGCGCCCGCCCGCAGGACGAAGACGCCTTGCTCGCCGTCAAGGGCGTCGGGCCAGCCAAACTGGAGCGCTACGGCGCGGACGTGCTGCGGATGGTGGCCGAGGCCGAGTAGCGGACCTCCCGCTTTTCCGCCCGTCACTTCGTTCAGAGCCGGAAAAGCTGTCCCCCTCGTCGAAGGGGGGAAGTCACGCGCAGCTAGGAGCGAAGGGACGTTTCCCGGAGCGACTGCAAGCGTGACGGGGGGTCACGCTTCCTGCACCACCAACTCCGCCGGGTGCTCGTGCCCGTAGGCTCCGGCACCGAAGAGCGCGAAGTCGTACCGGCACGGGTCCTCGGCGTCGAAGGCCCGGCAGCGCTCGGTGAGCTCGGTCGCCGCGCGCCAGTCGTCCTGCTTCCGGCTCAGGAGGCCGAGCGCCCGCGCCTGCCGCCCCGTGTGCACGTCGAGCGGGAGGACGAGCTGCGCCGGGGCGATGCGGGTCCACACGCCGAAGTCCACCGGGCCGGGCCGGACCATCCAGCGGAGGTACATCGCCAGGCGCTTGCACGCGCTGCCGGTCGAGGGCCGCGCGAGGTGCTTCCGGAGCCGCGCCGGCGTGCCGGGCACCGCCGCCATCACCGATTCGCTGAACCCCTGGATCGCCGGCCCGGCGTGGGGCGCGTCCGGCGAGAGGGCGCGCGCGAAAACGGGTTCCAGCGAGCCGTGCTCGCGCAGCAGCGCCGACAGCGCGCGGGTGAGCCAGAGCGCGTCGGTCGGCTGAAACGTGCGGTGCTTGAACCCGCCGAGCCGCGCGCCGTCCCGCTCCGGGTCGAAATCGCGGACGAAGGCGTAGGGGCGGAAGCGCATCCGCTCGCACAGCTCGGCCAGCTTCGCCATGATCGTCGCGCGCCGGCCCCAGGCGAGCAGCGCGGCGTAGAGCCCGATCACCTCGCGGTCCTGCTCGTCGTCGAAGCCATGCGGGATCGAGACTGGGTCGTCGGCGATGAAGGCCGGGCGCTCGTAGCGGGCGACGAGGCCGTCGAGGTAGGTTTTGAGCGAGGCGGCGTCCGGCATACACAGGCGTCCGGCATAAACGAACGTAGGGACACGGCGCACCGTGTCCCTACGAGCGAGCGTTTGCGAAGAGGCGGGACTACTTGCCGATCGTCTTGTCAGACTCCGTCACCGGCTTCGAGGCGGGGGTCTCGGTCGGCTCGCCCGTCGCGGCATCCAGGTCGCGCTCGACGACGAGCGTGATGTCCGTCACGAGGGCGGCGAGCGCTCCGATGGCCGCGAGCATCGGCGAGATAAAGACCGCCGCCGCGCCCGCGCCGACGCCGACGGTGAGCGGGATTTCGAGCAGCACCCGGTCGTCCTTCTTGATGCGGAGGTGGCGGACGTTGCCCTCCTCGATCAGGTCGCGGACGCGGTCCACGAGTTGGTTGCTGGCCAGCTTGATCTCCTCGATGGCGTCGTTTGTGGCTGCTTTGGCTTTGTCGGCGACGGACGGATTGCTCTTGTTCATAGCGGGAAGGAGAGAGGTGGGTGAGACGGAGGCCCGCCGCAGGGGTGGGCTGGGGGAGGATGAATGGAAACGGCTCACGGATAAACCGCTTCATTAGTTCCGCTCGGGCCCCCTCAGCCTCCCCAGGGGTGGACCGAACCGATCAGGTAAAAATGCGAGGGGGCATTACGAAAAGGAACCGGACTAGACAAAGTTCTCCGGTCGCCCCGCCCCGCCCGGTCGGTCGTACGCCGGGGCCGATTAAGGGTGGGATTCGTAACCCAACCGCCCAAGCCGCCTGAAAAGGCGCACAATCCGGCCGCCCAGGAGGGGAGGGCTGGGGAGAAGGCGCGGCGGGGCTGCGAAGGGCCGGGCGCTCGGGCGTTCGGGCACGGCCCATGCTAGAGGGACCAGCCGAGCGGATGGGAGCACGCCACACTGGCAGCCGTCTGCTTGACTACTCAATCCAAGCGCAGGAGCGGTAGCCCCCAAGCGGCGTGCTCCAGCAAGACCAACTAACCAACTACAGAGAGGTCCCCCTATGGGTCAGCAGCAACTTCTCCTCCTCGTCCTCGGTATCGTGATTGTCGGCTTGGCCGTCGTCGTCGGTATCCAGGCTTTCGGCGAGAACCAGAAAAAAGCAAACTCCGACGCCCTCGTCAACGACGCGATTCGCATCGCCTCCGACACCCAGGCGTGGAAGCTCAAGCCGGCCGCCTTCGGCGGCGGTGCCAACGAAACGGGCATGAGCAATGTGACACTTGCGCAGCTCGGCTACACGACCGACGGTACTGGAGCTGCCGAGCGCTATACCAACCTCAACGGTGGCTTCCAGCTCGAGGCTAGCGGCACCGGAGCCATCATCACGGCACAGGACAGCAGCAACCTGGACAACTTCGTGAAGGTGGGCGTCTTCGGCACTGACCCCGAGTGCATCACGACGGCCCTCGGTACCACCGAGCCGGCTGATCCGGTCCCAGGCGACGTGCCTAGCGAGTGCTCGCTCTAAGCCGGGCAGTCTGAGGCCGACCTCCGGGTCAGCACCATCTTGGCGGCATCTCCGTCGGGCTTCGGCTCGGCGGGGATGTCGCCATTTTTGTGCGGACCCCCCGCCGCGCTTGCAGTCGCTCCGGGACACGTCCCTTCGCTCCAAGCTGCGCGCGGCTGTCCCCCTCGACCAGGGGGACAGCTTTTCCGGCTCTGAACGAAGGGATGGGCGGAAGAGCGGGGGGTGGCCGTAGTGGCAGCGAACTTGCATTCTCCCTGGTATCGCTGCACAGGCCCCGTACGGGCCGGAAGGTGCAGTCCTCATTCACAAAAGGAACCGTTGCCGGTTGATTTTCTCCGCCGAGAGCCGATACGACGGTACAGACACTCATGGGACAGCAACAACTCCTTCTCCTCGTGATCGGCATCATCCTCGTCGGGCTCGCCGTAGTCGCCGGCATCTCAGCCGTCCAGAAGTACACCCGGCAGGACGAGTCCGACGGCCTCCTCGACCGCTCGCTCGCCATCGCCACGCAGGCCGTCTATTGGAAGACCAAGAACGACCCGTTCGCCGGCGGCGACCAGTCCTACGCGGCGCTCGCCACCAACGGGATGCAAACCCTGGCGCTCGACACGGCCACCGTCCGGGGGCGCTTCGACGTCACCGGCGCGTGGCCGGACTCGGTCGAGATCACGGCCGTCAGCTCGCGCTACCCCGACATCGGCGTGCGCATCACCGTCGACCAGTACGAGATCAAGCGGACCGTCGTCGCCTACGACAGCTCGATCACGCTCAACTAGGCACACGACGCAACTAGACACACGACGCGGGCCCGGCCCGCTTAACCGGCACGCGCTGCTATGGGAGAGTTTCGATTCAACGGACTGAGCGCCGCCGGGCAGCCGGTGCAGGGCACCGTCTACGCCCCGAACAAGCGCGCCGCCCAGAAGAAGGTCGCCACTCTCGCCGACCGGCACAAGTTCACGCTCCGCGACCTCGACCAGCGGGTCTTCTTCCGCTACAAGATCAAGCACCCGAGCGGCAAGATCGTCGCGGGCGAGCAGAAGGCGTTCTCGTCCGAGGAGATCGAGGCGGCGCTCTCGCGCATGGGCATGGAGGTGCTCTCGGTCAAGAAGAAGCTCTTCAACGTGCAGCGCAAGCCGCCGAGCGGCGACGTCATCATGTTCGTCCGGCTCGCGGCCAACCTGCTCTCGGAGAAGATGCCCTTCAACGAGGTGCTGAACCTGCTCGTGGCGGACATCTCGTCGGCCAGCCTGAAGCAGACCATCCGCGACATCAACTCCGACCTCAAGGGCGGCGTCGAGGCCAAGCAGGCCTTCATGAAGCACCAGGACAAGCTCGGCCAGTTCACGGCCTACATGCTCGGCGTGGCCTCGCAGTCGGGCAACATGAGCGAGATCTACGAGGCGACGGCCAAGTTCCTCGAGCGCCGGGACGAGTTCAAGAAGAGCGTCCGCTCGTCGATGATTATGCCGGCCGTGACGATCCTCGCGACGCTCGGCGTCTTCGTCTGGTACGTGTGGTACATCGTCCCGGCCACCGCCGGGCTCTTCGCCGACTTCGACGGCATCGAGCTGCCGCCGCTGACGGAGCTCTCGATCGTGATGGCCGAGTGGCTCGACCGGAACATGATGTACCTGCTCGGCGGCACGGCAGCTATTGTGGGTGCGATTGTGCTCTGGCTCCGCAGTCCGAAGGGGACCTTCTGGGCGCACAAGAACATGATCCGCATGCCGATCATGGGGTCGCTGCTGCACAAGCTCAACATCGAGGTCTTCAGCCGCGTCTTCGCCATTCTCTATTCCGGCAGCGGCCAGAACATTGAGGTCATCAAGGTGGCGAGCGAGGCGTGCGGCAACAGCTACATCGAGCACCGGGTCAAGACCATCACGATCCCGATGATGGTGGCCCAGGGCGCGGACCTCGTCCGGGCGATGGACGCCGCCGGGGTCTTCACCCCGATGGCGATCGCGCGCTTCCGCACCGGCTCCGAGACCGGGGCGGTGCGCAAGAGCGCGCAGCAGATGGCGGACTACTACGAGAAGGAGACCTCGCTGAAGCTCGAGGTCGCCCTCCAGTCGATCCAGACGGTCGTGTCGCTCTTCATCGGCATCATCGTGGCGCTGCTGACGGTGCTCTCGGCCGAGACGGCGCTGATCCGGCCCAGCTCGACCGACCTGATGGGACAGTAGTCTGATGGGACAGTAGTCTGATGGGACAGTAGTCTGATGGGACAGTGACCCAGGGGGGCTAAGCCTCCGTTGGCGGAACGCAGCGGAAGCGAGCGGGGCGTGTGGGCCTGAGCCACCCACGCGCCCCGCTTCCGTCTTGGGGGAGGTCCTCTCGGGGAGGCCCTGCTTCTGCCCCCGGCCCGCGCCAAGAAACCGAGACGCTCTGGTAAAGAGAACCCCGCGCGCCGCCGATACCCCCGTCGATCCGAGGCCCCCCGAGCCGCCCGCTCAGGCCACCCGCTCTCCCTTCGCTTATGCCCGACCGCAGCGCCTCCGACGAGAACTCGCTCAAGGCACACGGCTTCCGCGTCCAACCGATGGTCGAGGAGGCCGACGAGGGCGGATGGGTCTCGCTGAACAACCTGAGCGCGCCCCCCTCGGCAGCGCCCCCGCAGCCCGAGGACCCCGCGCTCGACGGCCTGGTCGAGGTCGGGCGGGCGGCACCCGGCGGCGACGGAATCCGGTCGCTGCCGCCGACGCGGCTCCCCGGGGCGACCGGCGTGCGGGCCACCGAGGAGCCGGCGTCGAACTACTCGAAGCCGGGGCGGGACCGGGTGGTTCAGGGCCTGCTGAGCAAAGGCCTCGTCGCCGAGGCGGCGGTCGAGGCGGCGGTCGAGGCGAAGCGCGCGAGCCGGCGCCGCGAGCCGCTCTGGCGCGTGCTCGCCGAGGTCGCCGACGTGGACCGGGACGCGGTCTACGAGCAGGCCGCACTGACCTACGCCTTCCGGGTCGCGCCCGTCAAAGAGCGCCCGCCCGACGTGGCCTTCGTCAAGACGGTGCTGGGGTCCTTCAGCGACGGGGTGCGCGACGAGCTGCTGGCGCTGGGCGTCGCGCCCTACGCCTACGTCCAGGACCAGGGGACGGGGATGCGCAAGCTCGTCTTCGTCACGAGCGACCCGATGCGGCCGGACCTGCTCCGGCTCATGCACGCGCTCGAGCTCGAGCGCTTCGAGCTGTACTACGCCCCGCGCTCGGTCGTCCGCCGGGTGCTCGACGAGGCCTACCCCCGCAAGAACGAGTACCTCGAACGCATCCGCGACAACGGCGACGAGCCGACGTTCGACCTGGGGACCAGCTTCGAGAGCGGCGAGACCAAGCTGCTCGACGAAGAGGCCCTCGAAGCCGAGATCAGCCGGAGCGCGCTGATCAACCTCGTCGAGGCCGTCCTCGTCGAGTCCGTGCGGATGGGGGTCTCGGACATCCACATCTACCCCAACGCCAACCGCAAGACCGAAATCCACTTCCGCCTCGACGGGCGGCTCCAGCACTGGCACACCGAGGAGAAGGGCCACCCCGAGGCGCTCCTCGCCGTGCTCAAGGACAACGCCATCAACGTCGACCGCTTCGAGCGCGACACGGCGCAGGACGGCTTCATCCAGCGCTGGGTCGACGACACGCTCATCCGCTACCGCGTCTCGGTCCTCCCGATCGCCAACGCCAACCCGGACGTCCGCGCCGAGTCGATCGTCATCCGCGTGCTCGACGACCGGAAGGTCCTCACGGACCTGGCCAAGCTCGGCCTCCTGCCCTTCGCGCTGGAGCAGTTCAACAAGGCCATCCGCCAGCCCAACGGCATGGTCATCCTCACCGGCCCCACCGGCTCGGGCAAGTCGACGACGCTCGTCGCGGCGCTCAGCCAGGTCGTCACCCCCGAGGTGAACGTGCTCACGGTGGAGGACCCGGTCGAGTACATGATCCCCGGCGTCCGCCAGATCCAGCTCTCGCACAAGCTCTCGCTCGAGGGCGCGCTCCGCGCCATCCTCCGCCACGACCCCGACGTCGTGATGGTCGGCGAGATGCGCGACAAGGCCACCGCCGAGCTCGGCGTCAAGCTCGCCAACACGGGCCACCTTACCTTCTCGACGCTCCACACGAACGACGCGCCGAGTGCGGTCTCCCGGCTCTATAAGATGGGGCTCGAGCCCTTCCTGATCGCCTACGCGATCAACCTCGTCGTGGCGCAGCGCCTGATGCGGACGCTCTGCCCGGACTGCAAGGTCGTCGAGGACGCGGACGCCCTGCTGGCGAAGCAGCTCGGCTTCAGCGACGAGGACCTCGCCGAGACCGAGTTCTACGGCCCCGGCGACGGCAGGGCCTGCCCGACCTGCAAGGGACGCGCCTACAAAGGCCGCCGCGCCGTGGCCGAGGCGCTCTACTTTTCGCCCGCCATCCGGGAGCTGATCGTCGAGGCCGGAGAGACCATCGACGAGGACGGCATCCGGGAGAAGGCGGTGGAGGAGGGGATGCTGACGCTCCAGGCGTCGGCGCGCGAGCTCGTCCGGATGGGCGAGACCAGCCTGGAGGAGATGCTCCGCGTCACAGCGGGCGAAGCCTAACACTCTGAGACCCGGGAATGCAGCGAAGACAGACGGCGGCCCTGAGCCGCGCCGCGCCGCCGACGGGCGATAACGATTCGTACCGGGGCCGGGGCGAGACTGCCCACCGCCGCGAGCGAAGCGGGTCGCCGTGCGAGGCTCTCCGCCGAGCGAACCGGCCTGGAGAGGCCGATCGGTGACAATCGCTTGGGGCAAAGAACTCGGCGGGGGCGAGGAACGAGACGTGCCGTGCTCGCGCCGAACCCGCGCGCGCCGTCGCCAGCCAACCCTACCATGCCACAGACCATCCTTGCTCTTTTCGCCGTGATGCTGACCTCGATGTTCGCGCTCCAGCAGTCGCGGCAGGCCATTCGGGTGCAGATGAACGTGGTCCAGCGCGAGACGCAGACGCAGGCGCGCGGCGTGGCCAGCGAGGTCTTCGCCGAGATCGCCAGCTTCGCCTTCGACGAGAACACCAAGAACGCCACGGGCGTCGTGCCGCCGAGCGGGATGACGCCGGAGCCGTTCAGCACGAACAAGCTCTTCGCCGACGCCGACGACGTGGACGACGTCCACGGCATGACGCCCCACCTCGTCACGCGCGACGTGACGGCACCGGACGGCTCCCTCGCCACGCTCACCTTCGAGGTCACGGCTACCGTGGACTACGCCTACTTCGTCGTCGAGGGCGGGGAGCAGAAGATGAAGCCCACACCAGACGACAGCCAGACCAACCACAAGCTCGTCGTCCTGTCGGTGCGCTGCCTCGACCTCGCCGGCACGCCCTGGGACGATCCGCACTTCAGCCTCCGGCTCGCCCGCCCCTTCTCGTACGCCCCCGCCGAGTTCTGAGAGCCTGTTTGAGGAGGTAGAGCGAAGGCGAAAACGAGCGAGAAGGGCGCGCTCAGGGCGCGCGAATCCGCAGGATCGGGGAGCGCAGCGACCCCACCAGCCGAGCCCGTAGGCTCAGCGATGCAGCGCCACGCCGAACGCGTCGTTCGCAGCCGTTTGCAGCCCGCTCGTACTCTTCATAAACAGGCTCTGACACCGGCTGGCCCGGTGCAGGCAGGCCCCTGCTTCTGCTCTCATGCAACTGATCTACGACAACCTCGTCGCCGTCATCGTCTCGGCCCTGCTGGTCTTGGTCCTCATGACGGTGCGGCTGCGCACGCAGGAGGTCGCCTTCGACGCGACGCGCTTCCACGCGGCCAAGGCCCGGCAGGCGCAGTTCATCGACGTGATCGAGTACGACCTCGAAGAGCTCGGCTCGGGCGTGCCCACCGGCGAGCGGATGATCCACAGCTACGGCAAGGACCAGCACGGGCTGGACTGCATCGAGTTCGAGAAGGAGTTCCAGGCCTCCGACGGGACCATCCGGCTCGGGCGGGTCCGCTACGAGCGCCAACCGGCCGGCAGCTACGCCGCGCCGGACACGGTGCTGCCCCTGTTCGAGTTCGAGCGGCTCGTCGAGTCCGAGGCCGGCGGCATGGTGCCCGGCGGCGGCAGCGGCCGGAGCGTGCTTCGCCTGGAGCTCAACCTGCTCGGCGAGGACGGCCAGCCGGTGGAGGACAACCTCAACGGGGCCGAGAGCATCGAGGTGGCCCTCGAGAGCATCATGCCGTTCCAGCTCGCCGGGCAGGGCGCGCGCGAGCGCACCGCCGTGCAGCGCATGAACTGGCAGGGACGCTTCCGGCCGTCGAACCTGGCACGGCGGTCCGACGGCTCCGGCGGCGTGGCCGGCGGATGCTGACCACGCCCCCAGGCCGCCGGCGCAGGAAGAAGCTACCGGGGCGGAGGTCGAAACGCCCGGTCTGCCCGAGACCGATAGGCGGAATGAGACGGCGCGCGAGGGTTTGGCTAAACCCTGCTCCGGGCGGGTGATGTCAAAGCGTAGGTCTATTCGACCCGTCTACCGTCCCGGTGTGGATTGTGCCCTCTTCCGGGGTGAAGGACCGACGGGCTCGGCCCACAGGGACCCCCTCTCGTCGCCGACGAGGAGACGCGGGCCTCGGCAAGCCACGGCGCGTCTCAACCCCTACTCAACAGAAGCAGAAGAGACCGACGGCTCGACGGCTCGGCCCTTCACACTCCGGCTTCCTCTAGCATAAAAGGACTAACGTCATGGGAAAGGCACTCCTCCTCATCGTAACAGCCGCTGCCATCGGTGGCGGCATCATGGCTCTGCAAACCCAGGAGACCGAGTTCCACACCGCCGGCCAGATCGCCGAGGCCGATGCTGAGTTCCTGGCTCGCGAGGCCGCGCGCAGCGGCTACGAGGTCGGCATGAGCGACGTGGCCCTCGCCTACGCCGGACGCCCGGCCCGGACGGGCATCGACGCCGAGGTCGGCGGGATGCCGCAGGGCGGCAGCTACGACCTCTCGGTCGTCGAGCAGAGCGACGCGACGCTCTCGGTCACCTCGACCGGGCAGGCGCGCTTCATCAACACGCAGCACGACCCCGAGACGCGTCGCTACCGGATGCAGGGGAACCTCGCCCGGATCGGGCAGGCCCCCAGCGCCGTCGTCGTCCGCGCTCTGGAGGTCGTGCCGAACATCACCGGAAACACCTTCATGGTCTCCGGCCAGGACCGCCGCCCCGGCGGCGCGATGACGACCGGCGCAGGCAGCGACGCCTTCGGCGTGCTCGCCGTCGGCCCCGGCCTCGCCGACCTGTTCATCTCCGGCCTTTCGAACGCGCAGAAGGACCGCATCGACGGGCGCATCGCCGACGGGATGACGAGCCCCATCACGCCGGGCACCGAGGACGCCGAGGGGCTCGAGCTCGTCGAGATGATCTACGCCGAGGCGAAGCAGCGCATCGCCGACAGCGAGCCGGAGGTCGTGTCGTACGCGGGGAACCAGCACTTCTCGGGCACCGAGACCTTCGGGAGCTCGCCGACCAACCCCAAGATCGTCTACGTCAACGGCAATGCCCGGTTTACGGGCGACGTGGACGGGCACGGCGTGCTGATCGTCGACGGGGACCTGGAGATCCAGGGCAGCAGCTCGAACCCGGACGACAACTTCGCCTGGGAGGGCCTCGTCTTCGCGCAGAAAGCGGCCGAGATCACCTACAGCCAGAGCGGCAAGACCCGCATCGACGGCGCGCTCATCCTCGACAGCCCGGTCGTCGACTCGGTCACAGCCTCCATCGACTTCACGATCGATTCGGGCGGGACCCTCACCGTCAACGAGCGCTTCGCGGCGCGCGTCGAGGTGCTCGGCGCAGCCATCAGCGCTAACGGGGCCTACGACATGCCGGTGACCATCTCGGCGGAGGTCGGCGACGACGACTTCGAGCCGTGGGGCGACGTCGACAAGGCTGTCAGCGGCAACATCAACGACGACAGGAACCCGCGCAGCTTCGACGTCCCCGACATCTACGACGCCGGCTCGGAGGTCACGGTCCTCGCCAAGGCGTTCAACAAGAAGAGGGAGTGGAAGAAGGACTGGTACTGGAGCTACTCCTGCTGGTGCTGGCGCTACCAGTGGGTCTACAACTTCGCACCGGGGACGCACAACGGCGACTGGTACGAGTTTCGCGAGCGCCAGTCCGGCGAGGACAGCGACTTCGTGAAGGTCCTCCGCGACGGGGACGCCGTGCCCAACATCGCGGGTTACCTAAGCCAGGGCAGCGTGGCGAGCTTCGTCACAGACTACATCGAAAACGGCCACGTCGTGCTCGAACCCAACCAGGCGATCTACCTCTTCGAGCTCGGCACGACGAACCTGAACAGCTCGGCGGCGGACTTCCAGGACGCCGTGGTCCTGCTCACGCTGGCGAAGGAGATCGAGGTCGTCGCGGCCACGCCGGGCGGCAGCTCCGGCACGGGCGGCTCCGGCACGATCTCGCTCTCGCGCGTCAACTTCGACCTCGCCGGCGACGCCCGCGTGCAGTACAGCGCCGAGGCCATCGGCCGGCTGGCGAAGCGGCTGGGCACCGTAAGCAGCACGGCGACCGTGAAGGCGCTCCGGCAGCGCTCGTACAACCCGGCCGGCGGCTTCGAGGCCATGTCCTCCGGCGAATAAGGCTCGGCCCGGCGTCCTAACGACCCCGCGCGGGGGCGGTGCTCACGCACCGTCCCCGCGTTGCCGTTGCGGGCCGGGCGCTCCCGCCGAGACCGGACGGGCGCATTACGCTTCGTGTTGGGGAGGGGTACGAATCGACCGGCGCGCGGCCCCCGAAAGGTCCAGGCAAAGGGCTGAGGAAGAGTGGGTGCTTTGGCTCACCTTTTGAAGTCGGGACGGAGGCGCGTCCGCCCAAACTCTAAGCCCCTCTATTTCAGGCGTGAACCCCCCACCTGCAGCCCCCCCCGCACCGCCGGCCCCTGTCGTCTCCGCCGATCCCCCTAGCCGTGCTCCGGGCGCGCCCGAGGGCACGCCTGCCCGAGCGGGCGCGGCGCGGCCGGCAGGGCTCCCGGACTTCGTGCGCTCGCTGGCGCGCTCGGCCCCGGCGTCGCTGCACGGAAAGGACCGGCTCCGGTACTACTCGGAGCACGTCAACCGCTTCACCGACAAGCAGCGGGACACGCTCGCGGCCTACCTCGAGCGGTTCATCGAGAGGATGGACGACCTCGGGGCCTCGGACCTCGACCTGGGCGGCCACGCCACCTCGGGCCGCGTCTGGTACCGCGTCGATGGCGACAAGCGGCCCTACGACGAGACCGGCACCGTGAGCAGCGACGAGATCGACGTCCTCCTGCTCAACATGGCCGGCGAGGTGCAGCAGCACGAGCTCTTCGAGCACGGCGCCATCGACTTCTCGTACCAGATCGAGCGCCCGAAGGGGCTGTTCCGGTTCCGGGCGACGATGTACTTCGACTACCAGCACCTCGGGCTGTGTATGCGCGCCATCGCGCAGGAGCTCCGTCCGCTCAAGAGCGTCGGGTTCCACCCGGCCATCGAGCGCGGGCTGATGTTCGAGCACGTCCGCGACGGGCTCACGCTCGTCACCGGCGTCACCGGCTCGGGCAAGTCTACCACCCTCGACGCCGTGGTGGACGCCAACAACGAGAGCTTCGCCGGCCACATCGTCATCGTCGCCAAGCCGATCGAGTACATGCACACCCCGAAGCACTGCATCGTGCGCCACCGCGAGGTGGGGCAGGACGTGGGCAGCTTCAAGGACGGCATCGTGCAGGCGCTCCGGCAGGACCCCGACATCATCGTCGTCGGCGAGATGCGCGACCCGGAGACGATCTCGAGCGCGCTCGAAGCCGCCGACTCCGGCCACAAGGTCTTCTCGACGCTCCACACCTCCTCGGCGATCGAGAGCTTGGATCGCATGATCGCGGAGTACCCGCACGAGGAGCAGGACCGCGTCCGCAACCGGCTCGCCGACACGCTCCGGTGCGTGGTCTCGCAGAAGCTCCTGCCGAAGGTCGGCGGAGGGCGGGTGCTGTGCAAAGAGGTGCTCTGGATCACGCCCTCGGTGCGGGCGGCGATCAAAAACCAGAACGTCGGCGAGATCTACCAGATGATCTGGGAGGGGGGCCGCCTCGGGATGATCACGCTCGAGCAGGATTTGGTCCGCCTGCTTAAGGAACGGAAGATCACGCCCGAAACTGCGATCAACTTCGCCAACAACAAGCGGCGGCTCCAGCAGCTCATCCAGTAGGCCACCCCCGCCCGCCCGCCGCCGCTCCCACCGCGAGTACCCCACCCGTTTTCCGCGCCCCCGCCGGCGCGCTCCAAGCCCATGAAGAAGCTTCCCGATTCCATGCAGACGCACTTCGGGGCCGAGCCGGACCCGATCGACGAAAGCGTCTTCGACGAGAGCGTCTTCGACGACGAGGGTGCCTTCGGCGACGAGAGCGCCTTCGGCGGGAGCGTCTCGGAGGAGCACGGCGGCGACGGCTCGGCTCCGGTGGCAGAGGAGCCCGCCCCGCCTCCGAAGGGAGACCGCAGGCGGCGCAGCGCGAGCGCCCCGGTGCTCGGCGTGTGCGTGACCTCGGCCGCCGTGCACGGCATTCTCGTGCGCGAGGCCGGGGACCAGTACGGCGTGCTCCGCCCCTTCACCCGCCAGCGCAGCGTGTTCGACGCCGAGGTGCCGGACCTGGCCGGCCTGACGCCGGAGGGCGAGGGCACCGTCGGCGAGGACGACATCACCGTGCAGTTCGGCGGGGCCTCGGCGGGGATGACGGCCGACGACCTGTTCCTGGACTCCGAGTTCAGCGACCTCACCGGCATCGAGACCCCGGAGAGCGAGTTCCAGACCCAGGCACCGAAGAAGCAGGCGACCCCCGTCGTCTTCGAGCTGAAGGACATCCTCGACGAGTGCGAGGCCGCCGGGCACGAGAGGCCGCCGACGGCCTTCTGCCTCACGCAGCCCGACGTCGAGTACGTCGAGCTGGTGGTCGCGGCAGACAAAAAGGAGAAGGCAGAGAAGGACAAGAAAGCAGGCAAGAAGGACCGGAAGAAAGAGGAGGGAGATGCAGCCGGACCGTCCGGCTTCCCCGTCGTCAAGCGCGACAGGCTGCTGGCCCAGCTCGCCGAGGAGTACGACGACCCCTTCGAGAAGGAGCGAGTCGCGTTCCTGCCGATGACGCCGCGCGACGGGCAGCAGCGCTTCCTGGCCGTCGTCCCCGCGCCGGAGGAGTCCCTGGCCGAGTCGCTGGAGCTGCTCCGGGAGCAGTCCGGGATGCGGGCCGTCCCCTTCCGCTCGGTCGATGCCGAGGTGCCGGTCCTCGTCGGCCTGACGCGGTGGGCGTTCCCGGTCGAGCCGCACGAGAACACGGCCATTGTCCGCGTCGGCGGCGACGACACGCTCGTGATGCTGCTCCAGGGGCGCACGCTGCACCACGTCGAGCACATGCGCAACGTCTCGACGTTCGACGGTCCGGACACGATCTGCAGCCGCGTGCTGCTCCAGCAGGACGTGCAGGGCGTCGGCACCGTGCACAACGTCGTCGTGCTGAGCGATGAGCGGGAGAACGAGTTGGTGCAGGGCTTCGGGGCGTTCTACCCGGACGCGCGCGTCGGCGCGCTCCGCGGCGGCCTCGTCGAGCGCGGCGTGGTGCCGCCCGGCTCGGACGTGGGCCTGCCGGCCCAGACGGTCCCGGCGGTGGGGATGGCGCTGCGCACGCTGATGGAGCGCCGCAAGGACTCGCCGTTCTACGACGTCAACATGCTGCCGAAGCGGCTGCGCCGCCGCCGCCGCAAGCTCAACGTCTCGGTCGCGTGGCACACGCTCGTGGCCGGGGTGCTGCTCTTCTTCTCGGTGCTGTTCTTCGTCGGGCTCTACTTCAGCCAGCAGGGCGACATCGCCGAGGCCCAGACCCGCGTCGACGCCTACCCGGACGAGATCGACCTCTCGGGCCCGGCGCTGCAGGCGCAGATCGACAGCCTGCAGAACGCCTACCTCCGCATCAACAACACCCTCAACGTCATCGACTCGCTCCTCGTCGGCAGCGACAAGTGGAGCCGGGGCCTCGCCCGCACGGCGCGCGCCACGGCCTCGAGCGGCGGCGTGTGGGTCAACACCTGGACCCCGAGCGCACTCGGCCTCAAGGTGTCGGGGGCGGCGACGAGCCGCGCCCAGGTCGTCCAGTTCGCCGAACGGATGGACGGCTCCATCCAGCAGGTCACCTTCAGCCAGATCAGGGAGTACCCGGTCTACAACTACGTCCTCGACGCGCCGGTGCGCGAGGAGCTGCCCGAGGTCGCCCGCTACCTCCGCGAGCAGGCGGACGTCGCCGAGGCCAGCCGGGAGCCGCTCGCGCCCGAGGGCCGCGACCCACTCAGCGAATACGACACCCCGAGCAACGACTAGGTCGCCCGCCGCAGCGACTGACCCGCCGCCCTAGCCTCTGCACCATGTCAAACGATACGCTCAACACGCTCGTCCTCTCCGTCGTGCTCGCCCTCGTGGTCGGGTTCGGGATTTACGTGACGCAGCAGAAGCAGCCCGAGCGCCTGGAGCGGCTCGAGCAAGAGGAGACCGCGCTGCGCCTGCGCAAGGCCGAGGTCGAGGAGCTGCTCGTCGAGAAGGCCGGGTCGGCGGAGCGGGCGGACGCGGCGCTGCGCCGCTGGAACTCGCGCTACAAGGTGCTCCCCGAGCACCTCACCTCGCCGGCCGTCGTCGAGTACCTCAACGCGCTCTCCGGCTCCGGCTTCAAAACCTTCGACATCTCCCTAGCCGGGGTGACGCGCAATGACGCCTTCAGCACGCTCGCCTACAACGTTCGCGGGCAGGGCTACTTCGAGAGCCTCTACCGGTTCATCTGGAATCTCGAAAACGGCCGCGGCCTCTACCGGGTGCGGGGCCTCACGCTCGAGGCCGTCACGGTCCGGGAAGAGAACGAGGAGACCGGCGTGCCCCGGCGCGACGACATCGTCGACTTCTCGATGAGCGTCAACGCCTACTTCGCCGGGGCCGACGGCATGAGCGCCCCCGACTCGATCGTCGTCGTGCCGGACTACGTGCTCCCGGCCAAGACGACGGCCTCGAACCCCTTCTTCCCGCTCATCCTCGACGCCCTCCCGCCGAACACCGACAACCTGGTCGATGTCGAGGGTGACTCGCTCGTCTCGGTCATCGGCGCGGTGGCCGTCTTCCGCGACGAGCTCGGCGCGCGCACCGTCCGCGAGGGCGACCGCGTCTATCTCGGCCGCATCACCCGCGTCGACCCCAACGAGGCCCGCATCGTGGCCGACCTCAACAAGGGCGGCATCCGGGAGCGCATCGAGATCCACCTCGCCACCGGCGAGCGCTACCGGCAGGCCCTGGGCAACTCGCGCCTCGCCCCGCTCAACGGCGCGCCGCCGCTCCCGGCCCCCCCGGCCCCCGGCACGCCCGAAGCCCGCCGCGCCGCCACGGCACCGGCTCCCCCCACCCCCTGACCCGCGCCTCCCCCGCGTGCGCCCCGCTACTCCTAGCCCGCGTGCGCCTCGCTACTCCTAGCCCAACGACCCCATGACACGCCACACGCTCACGGTTCTGCTAGCCCTCGCGGCATGGACCGCGCTCCCGTCGGTCCACGCGCAGGCCGTGGACCCGGTCCCGAGCCAGCGCCAGCTCCGCACCTACATCCCGCCGGACCAGGTGGTCTCGTTCCTGCCGGGCACCTCGTTCGGCGAGTTCGTCACCCTGCTCAACCCCATCTTCCGGAAGGTGACCGGCAAGCAGGTCATCGACCCCGAGGACCGCAGCCTGGCAATCGGCGTCAGCCTCTCGGGGATGCACTTCATCGACGCGTTCGAGCTCGTCCTCGACCGGCACCGCCTCGGCTTCCGCGAGACCGACGACTACTTCATCGTCGAGCCGCTCGAGGAGGACCTCGTCCAGATCGTCGCGGACGGCGCTACGGCGCGGGCCGCCGGCCAGGACGCGACGCCGCCGGCGACGGCCCTCTCGCGCGAAATCCGCATCGACGCCTACATCTTCGAGCTGAACCTGACCCGGCTGCGCGAAGTCGGCACCAACTGGTCCTCGATCTTCGCCGACGGCGGCGGCGGCGGCGGGGCCGCGACAGGCGGCGGCACCGGCTTCCAGTTCTTCCTCCGAACGGACTCGTTCTTCGACTCCATCTCCGAGGTCATCACCGGCCCCGACGCCGTGGACTTCAAGGAGATCGTCGGGCTCTTCCGCTACCTCGAGTCCAGCGGCATCGGCGAGACCATTGCCAGCCCGAGCGTCTCGGTCCAGAGCGGCGAGAAGGGGCAAATCCAGAGCGGCTCCGACATCCCGGTGACCCTCCAGGACTTCGCCGGCAACACGATCACGCAGTACATCCCCACCGGCGTCATCATCGACGTGACGCCGACGCTGATCTCGGACGCCTCGGACCTCCGCGCGAACCCCGACGCCCTCCCGGTCGAGTTCATCCACCTCGACATCAACGTCGAGAAGAGCTCCGGCCGCCCCTCGCAGGCGGGCATCACCATCGACAAGAACAGCACCGACACGCAGGTCCTCCTGCTCGACGGCGAGCAGACCGTCATCGGCGGGCTGTTCTCGACCGAGGAGTCCATCGCGCGCCGGGGCATCCCGATCCTGATGGACATCCCGCTGGTCAAGTACCTCTTCTCGTTCCGCACGAAGAGCGTCGTGCAGCGGGAGCTGCTCATCGCGCTGCAGGCGCGCGTCGTGGAGCCGCTCCGCGCCCGCGCCGGCCGCCCGTTCCCGACGAACCTCTACGAGCGCGAGCGCGAGGACGTCAAGCGCCGCCTCGACCGCTTCAAGCCGGGTGCCGGCGAGGACCTCCGCCTGATCGAGCCGGGCAAGATGAAGTAACCCCTCGGCACCCTACGAGCCCACAGCACCGCGCCCCGTAAGGCGCGGTGCTCCAGGGAGGAGACGTTTGGCGGGCGTCTCCTCCCACCTTTTTTCCGGTGCCCCGGGTCAGCCGATGCGCGCCTCGCCGTAGCGAGCGCGCACGTCGGCGCGGAGGGCGGCGGCCTCGGCGCGCAGCGCGTCGCGGCGGCGCTCCAGTCCCGTGAGGGCTACCCGCTCGCCCTCGACGAGGTCCACGAGCGGGCGGAGCAGGGCGCGGACTTCGGCGAGGGCCTCGTCGGCCTCTTCACCGAACTGCTCGGTGAGGGCGGCCTTGAGGGCCGTGCGCAGGGTGCCGACCCGGTCGCTGAACTCGGCTACGGCGCGGTGGCGCTGCCGGGGGAGGAGCACGAAGCCGACGAGCGAGAGCGCCCCCGCCGCGAGGATGCCGCCGGTCACGTCGAACGCCGTCGCGGCGATGACCACGGTGGTGACCGCGCCGAGGCCGACGGCGGCGGCCTGCGTCCCGGCGAACAGCGCGGCGATGCTGCGGGCGTTCTCGAGCAGCCGCCGGGCCTCCTCGTTGAGGTCGTAAGCGTCGACCGTCCGCCGCGCCTCGCGCATCACGTCCTGGAAGACCTCCTCCCGGTTGTAAAGGAACGGCTGCGCCGCCGACGCCTTCTTCGGCGACACTCGCCGCGCCTGCTCCGCGACGTGGGTGTAGGCCTGGTTCCAGAGCGAGAGCACCTGCCGCAGAAGGCCGTCCACTGCGGCTCCCATCTGCTCCTCGATCCGCCGCTCGGCGTCGCGGATGACCTGCCGGTTGAACTCGTCCTTGAACTTGTCGCGGTCCCGGAGCAGGGTCAGCTTCGAGACGCGGATCGTGTCGCTCAGAAATTGCACGCCGCGCTTCTCCATCTCCAGGAGCACGTTGTCCACCTCGGTCAGATAGCGCTCCGGCCCCTCGCGCAGGTCGGTCTCCCTCTCGGCGATCTGTTCGCGGAGCGCGTCGAGGCCGGCCCCGTCGGCGTCGAGCATGGTGCGGCGCTCGGCGAGGCGCTCGCCGAGCCGGCCGAGGAGGCGGTCGGCGGCGTCGAGCGGGGCGGTGAGCTTGAGGGCGAGGCGCTCGTCCCCGGTGAGCGTCTCGGTGAGGAACGCCTCGAGGGCGGCGAAGCCGCTGGCGCGCCACGCGGCGGTCTCCCCCGACGCCTTCGCCGCGAAGGCCTGCTGCGCGCTGACGGGAAACACGCGCGGCTCGAACCCGAGCAGCGCGTCGAATCCCGAGCGGATGTGCTCCTTCACCTGGGCGAGGTCGCCGTCGCTGCGGGCGAGGTCGGCCTTGTTGAGGACCACGACGAGCCGGCGGCCCCACGCGTCGCGGATGAAGTGGAGGAACTGGCGCTCCGACTCCGAGAGCGGGCGGTCGAAGGAGGTGACGAAGAGCACGAGGTCGGCGCGCGGGATGAAGTCCTCGGTGATGGCCTGGTGCTCCTGCACGATCGAGTTCGTGCCCGGCGTGTCGACGAGCGTGAGGCCGCGCAGCAGGTCGGCGGGGTGCTGGCGCTCGGTGACGAAGTCGCCCCGGCGGTGCTGCTGCCCCGCCTCGCCGTGGCGGAGGATCGTGATCTTGTCCGTCGTCGGGACCGGCCCCTCTTCCATCAGCACGGTCCCGAAGAGCGCGTTGAGCACGCTCGACTTGCCCGCGTTGAACTCCCCGACGACGACCACGAGGAACCACTCGCCCAGCCCGCCGGCGAGCTCGGCGAGGCGGCGCAGCGTCTCCTCGTCGGCTCCGGCTAGGAGCATCGCGTCGTGGAGGCCGCCGAGCAGCACGCGCTCGCGCTGCAGCAGCGCCTCGGCCGCCTCGTCGACGAGTGAGCGGTCGGCGCGGAGGGGCGCGGCACTCGGGTCGGGCAAAGGCGAGGCAGGAGGCATAGGGACGGGGGGACGGCGCAGGACAAGGGAAGGGGCCAGTTCGCTCCTGCCTGGGGGGCCCCGGCGCACCCGCCGAGGGGAGGGTGGAGGCCGCGAAATAAAGATTTCGGTACCACCAGGCGAAATTAGCGTGCGTAAACGCAGGGATTGAAATGTAAGCGGGCTCCACCGTACTTTTGTGATGCCAGCAGGAACACACGTCACTCGGAACGGCTATGTGGGGCGGAATGCAGGCACCACCCGCCTGTAGTCTCCCTTCCCGCCCATTCCCCTCGACTTCAGTTTCTACCCTACCACTTACGGAGGACACCCCATGCTCCAATTGGCACTCACGGCACTGCTCGCAGGCTCGCTCCTCGCAGGCAGCCCGGACGGCGACAAAGACAAGGACAAGAAGGCGAAAGCCGACGCACAGCAGCCCATCGAGTCCATCCTCGTTCCCAGTGAGGACGCCGCCCTCAGCGAAGAAGACCCGATCAACGACACCTACGCCCTCGGCCGCACCGAGCGCATCCCGATCAAGCTCTGGTTCGGCTACGCCTGGGCCGAGGACGAGGAAGCCTATGACGCGAATGGGAACGAGGTGGATATCAATACGGTGACGGCCCAGCGAGCATTCGTTGGCGCGCAGATCAACGTCATCAACTTCACCAACTTCTCTGTCGGCGCAGGAGGGCAACTGATTCTTGCCGACAACAAGCTCGGCGAAGCCAACCCCGCTGGCGGCGACCTCGAGAGTGGATTCGGTCTCCAGAACGCGAAGGTCTACGGGCTCATCCGGGGCCGCACCCTCGGCATCCACGGAGGCTATCTCTTCGACCTCGGTGACGACGCCGACCTGGCGACGTTGATCACGGATGGAGAGACGACCAACTCCGACCAAGCGGATGCGTGGTTCGTCGGGGTTGACTTCGATTATCCCTCCGAGGTGATCCGGGTCTTCGCCGGCATCGACTACTTCAACCGCGACGAGTTTGCGGCGAACGCCACGCAGAGTGCCATTGAAGACGATGAGATCATTGTCTTCAATGCGGGCGCTGGCCTCATGATCTCGTGGGTCGAGATTGGTGCAGCGGCCCTGCTGCGCACGAACCTCGCCGTCAACCGCCTCGGTGCCCCCACCGGTGGTGGTCACCAGGGGTCGATCGCGCCGTACCTCCGGCTCTCCCCGCCCTCTTTCCCCGTGTCGCTCTCGGTCAAAGGGGCGTTCCTGAGCGAGTACGCTGACTATGGCTACTCCCTCGGCGGCGCGTCGGACCTCGTGACGAAGAAGGGCTTTACCGTCACGGCGTCGCTCGGCTTCTAAACCGGCGTGCCTCTCACGGCTCAGGCCGCCCGGACGACCGCTCGCGGTCCGCTCCGGGCGGCCTTTTCTATAGACGCCTCCTCTGGAAATGCTGCTCCCGCTTCGCCTCCTGTTTCGCCTCGCCGTCGTGCTCGCGGTGGGCCTGACCGCCGGGGGATGCTCCGGCGGCCGGGTAGTGCCCGAGGCAGAGGTGGTGATTTCCGAGCGGGCACTCCGCAGCCACCTCCGCGTGCTCGCCGAACCGGTCATCGCGGCGGACTCGGCGCGGGCGGCGGAGCGGGCGCGCTACGCCGCCGGGCGGATGCGCTCGGCGGGGCTGATGCCGGTGCTGGAAAGCTCGTTTCTCCTCCGGCAGGACGGGTCGAGCACCGGTCCGCTGCTCGATCCGGCGCGGGTCCACGTCCTGGGCTACGTCGCCGGACGGCATCCGAGCTATGCCGACGAGCTCGTACTCGTCGCAGCCGACCTCGACGGGACGGGGGCCGCCGCGGCGCTCGAAGCGGCGCGGGTGCTGGCCGAGGAGGCGCGCACGACGCAGGTGCCGGAACGCACCGTGCTCGTCGCGCTCTGGGGGCCGCCGCGCACGGGCGCGTTCGGGCTGGCCGACTACCTCGCCCACCCGACGTGGGCGCTGGACGGGGTCCGCCGCGTCCTGCTCGTCTCCGCCGATACGGCTGCGACGAACGAGGGGCGGCGGATGCTGGCCGCGCGAGGCATCGAAGCCGAAGCGCTGGCCTTGGGGGACCGGACCGTAGCCGAGGCGGCACCGGAGGTCGAGCGCGCCCGCGCCTTCGCTCAGGCGGTCCGCCTCACCGATGCGCTGCTCGCCCGGACGCGCGCCGCCGCCGCCGGAACCGCCGAGTGAGCAGAATCTCCGGCCGCTGACCTTCGCCTCTGACCCCGCCCATGCTCCCCGTCTGGCTCACCGACACGTTCACCCCAAACCTCGACCGGGCGCTTCACTACACGCTTCAGTGGGGCCTCGAAGGCGTCGTGCTGCGGACGGTCGGCGGGCACGGGGACCGCGTGCCTCACGTCAACGAGGCGAGGCTGAAGCGGCGGCTCGCGGAGCTCGGCGTGCCGGTCGTCGCGGTGGACCCTGGCCTGTTCGAGGGGCGTAGCGACGACCGCGGGGTCGGGATGAACGACCTCGCCCTGCTCGGCGAAGCCGCCGCGTTCGCCGGGCGGATCGGCTGCCCGCGCGTGCTGGTCGGGGCGCTGCCGGGGCCAGTCGAGGCCGCCGCCGAGGTGCTGCGCCGAGCGGGCGAGGTCGCGGCGCGGCGCGGGTGTGTGCTCGCCGTCCGCAACGAAGCCGAGGGCCGCGCCACGGGCCGCGCGCTGTCCGAGCTGCTCGCCGCCGTAGAGCACCCGGCTGTGCGCGCGTGCTGGAGCCCGGCCGACGCGCGCGACGCCGGCGAGCCTGTGGCCGACGGTCTGGAAGCCCTCGCGCCCCGCGCCGAGCTCGTCCTGCTGCGGGACGACGCGGCGGAGGCGTGGGCGGAGGCGCTACGCGGCCTCCACGCGGCGCGCTTCGCCGGCCCCCTCTGCCTCGACCTCCGCGCCGCCGGCACGGCGACCGACGGCCTCCGCGCGGCGACGGCGCTCCTCCACGCGGTGCGCAACGCGCGGCACGGGTAGCACGAGCCGCCCGCATCGCGCCGGCGCTAGGCCCCGTCACGTGAATCCGGGTCCTGGCTCGGCGAGTGAAGGGCGCTGCGGCGTTGTCCTCCTCGCCCGATGCTACGGCATCTGGCTCGTCGGACGCCTGGCCGGGCCCCTCCAGGGTCTCTCGCTCGCCGACGGACCGACCTACGTGACAGAGCCTAGCGGCACCACCTCGGTGCGCGAACCGCTCCGGCGCGGTCGCCGACACGGTCGGGGCCGGTCGCCGACGCGGTCTCCGGGCCGGTCGTCTGCGGTGAAGGGCGTTACCGTACTTTCCGTCTCCTCGCCTGCCCGCCTCCCCGATGCACCCGATCCCTGCCGAGACGCTGGACCACCCCGCCGCGCACGGGCTGCCGCGCGTGTCGCTCTGGACGCGGCTGCACTTCTTCTGGGTGCTCCCGTGGGCCGCCGCCGGGATGGCCGCCTGCTTCGGCGGGTACCTCGTCGAGAACGCCGTCCGGCGCGGTCGGCCCTCGGCGCGGTCGTTCAAGTTCTGGTCTACGCTCTGGGCGCGCCTCGTGCTCGCCGTCGCCGGGGTCCGGGTCGAGGCGGCGGTGCGCGCCCGGCTCTGCGGGGAGCCGGTGATCTTCGTCGCCAACCACCAGAACGAGCTGGACGTCGTCACGATTCTGGCCGGCGTGCCGTGGCCGTTCGGGTTCATGGCGAAGGCGGCGCTGCGCAAGGTCCCGGTGCTCGGCAAAATGCTCGAGGAGACCGTCTGCCTGCTCGTCGACCGGAGCGACCCGCGCCGCGCCGTCGAGAGCATGAGGGAGGCGGCGGCGCGCATCCGCGAGGGGAACTCCGTCCTCGTCTTCTGCGAGGGCGAGCGCTCGTACTCGCCGCGCCTGCTGCCGTTTCTGCGCGGGGCGTTCGTGATCGCGGTCGAGGCCGGGGTGCCGCTCGTGCCCGTCACGGTGATCGACAACTACCGGCTCGTCGACGAGCGCCGCTTCGTCGGGCGTGTCGGCACGGCCCGCCTCGTCGTCGGCGAGCCGATCCCGACCGAGGGGAAGACCCGGGCCGACGTCTCGGCGCTGATCGAGGAAGTCCGCGCGGCGATGCAGGTCGAGCTAGACCGGGCGCACGGCGTATCTTCGGCCCAGGCGGGCCGCACCCACCGTGACGCGCCCGCCGGGGACTAGACGGCGGCGCGAAGGCGGCAACCGGCGCGCCGCTCGGGCCCCGCCGCCGCCCGTTTTCCCTCTCCGCTCTGGGCTCCGACGGACAGGCTCCGGCCGGGGTGACTCCGGTTACCGGGAAGGGGAGGGGAGAACCGTTTCCACACACTCATCGGAGCAGGGCTGAGGCTGCACTGATCTATGGCGAAACAGAAAGTCAGGAACCGAAAAGCTGCCCCCGCCGCACCGCCAGACTCCAGCGATGCGACGCCGCGCCCGGCGAAGGTGCGCGCCGCCGGTTCCGTCCTGCCGCGGAGCGTGTGGGACCGGACCTCGCCCTGGCTCCGGCACGCGCTCTGCCTCGGCTTCCTGCTCGCCGTCACCCTCGGGTTCTTCGCCGCGACCACCTTCGGCGGGCAGAGCCTCGTCGGCGGGGACATCGTGCAGTGGCGCGGGATGGCCGAGTCCGTGATCGAGTACCAGGGGCGGACCGGGCAGGACGCGCTCTGGGTGACGAACGCCTTCGCGGGGATGCCGAGCTACATGGTGTCGTACCCGAACCAGGTGCCTCAGATCGACACGGCGCTCACCTGGCTGCGGCGGATCGGGTGGTGGCCGGGGGCGCACTTCTTCGCGCTGCTCGTCGGGACCTACCTGCTCGTGTTCTACCTCTTCCGCGACCCCCTCGCCGCGACGCTCGCCGCCGTGGCGTTCGGGCTGACGACCTACCTCCCGATCATCCTCGTGGCGGGGCACACGTCGAAGTTCATCGCGCTCGCGCTCGCGCCGTGGCTGGTGCTGGCCTACGCCTTCGCCGTGCGCCGCCCGCCCGACGCGGCGTGGCAGCGGACCCTCCTCGGCGGCCTCCTCTTCGCGGTGGCGCTCGCAGCGAACCTCCGCGCGGGGCACGTCCAGATCACGTACTACGTCGCCTTCGCCCTCGGCGTGGCCTGGGTCGTCGAGGGCGTGGCGGCGGTGCGCGAGGGGCAAGGGCGCAGCTTCGCGGCCTCGACCGGCGCGCTCGCGCTCGGCGGCGTCCTCGCGCTCCTGATGGTGGCGCACCCGTACCTCGTCCAGGCCGAGTACAAGGCGTTCACGATCCGCTCGGCGGGCGCGGGCGGCGGCCTGGCCTACGACTACGCGATGCGCTGGAGCCAGGGCTGGGGCGAGCTCGCGACGCTGCTCATCCCCAACGCCTACGGCGGCGAAGGGCAAACGTATTGGGGGCCGAAGCCGTTCACCGCCGGCCCGCACTACGTCGGCGTGGTGATGCTGCTCCTCGCGGGGCTGGGGCTGTGGGGCGTGCGGCGGCGGATCGTGTGGGGGGCCGGGGTCGCAGCGGGGCTGATGACGCTCTTCGCGCTGGGCGAATACTTCCCCCTCCTGAACGAAGCCATGTTCGCGGTCTTCCCGCTCTTCGACGCGTTCCGGGTGCCGGAGACGTGGCTGGCGGTGGTGGCGCTTCTCCTGGCCCTGCTCGCCGGAGCCGGGGTCTACTACCTCGCCCGCCGCGAGCCGACGCCGGAGGGCGAGGCGCGCAAGACGAAGGCCGTCTACGGTGCCCTCGGCGCGGCGGCGGTGCTCCTCGGCGTCCTGTGGCTCGGCGGCGGGGCCCTGTTCTCGTTCGAGAAGCCCGGCGAGCGGGCGCAGATCGAGGAGCTCGCGCGGCAGCAGAACATCGCGCCGGGCGACCCGCGCGTGCAGCAGGTCCTGGCCGAGGCAAGGGCCGAGCGGGCAGACCTCTTCTCGAGCGATGCGGTGCGGGCGTTCCTCTTCCTCCTCGCCGCCGGGGCGCTCCTCGTCCTCTGGCGGCGGAGCACAGCCCCAGCGTGGGCCCTCCAGCTCGGCCTCGTGCTCCTCGTCACGATCGACCTGTGGAGCGTCGGGCGGCGGTACTACAACGCCGAGAGCCCGGCGCTCCGGGCGCGCAGCGCCGCCGAGGCGCAAATCCCCGAGTACGGCTTCGACCGCTTCATCAAGGCGCGGATCGAGGTCGAGGGCGGGCCGGGGCACTTCCGCACGCTCCCCCTCGCCCTCAACGCCTTCAACGACGGACGGACGCCCTACCACTACGAGTCCGTCGGCGGCTACCACGGGGCCAAGCTCGCGCTCTTCCAGGACTACATCGACCACATCCTCGCCAACCCCGACGGGACGCTGAGCCCTCGCGGGCTGGACCTGCTCAGCACGCGCTACGTCGTCGCCCGGCAGCCGCTCCCTGGCATGAACGTGGTGTTCCGGGACGAGCAGACGGGCATGGCCGTGCTGGAAAACCCCGACGCGCTCCCGCGCGCGTTCTTCGTCGAGGACACCGAGGTCGTGGAGGGCGAGGACGAGACGTTCCGGCGGCTGCGCGATCCGGCGTTCGACCCGCGCCGGACGGCGCTGCTGCCCGAGCCGCTGCCCGAGGCGCTCGCTCCGGCCCCCATCGACTCGTCGAGCACGGCGACGGTGGCCCTCAGCCGGTTCGGGCCGCGCGAGATCGTGTGGGAGGTCGAGACCGACCGGCCCCGGCTCTTCGTCGCGAGCGAGGTCTACTACCCCGCCGGCTGGCACGCCACGCTCGACGACGAGCCCGTCCCGATCGTCCGCGCCGACCACCTCCTCCGCGCCGTCGCCGTCCCCGCCGGTCGCCACCTCTTGACGATGCGCTTCGACCCGCCGCGCCACGAGCAGGGCATCGTGATTTCGAGGATCGCGACGCTGCTCGTCTACCTCGGCGCGCTCCTCATGGCCGGGCTGCTGTGGTACCGGCGCGGGGAGGGCGAATGACACACCACGACACTATGGCCTCTCTCCAGTTTCCAGACGACCCGCTGCTCGCGCGCCGGTACCGACTGACGCTCCGGTTCATGGAAGCGTCGCTTCCGCCCCCGGCCCGCATCCTCGACCTCGGCACGCCGAACCCGTTCTCGAAGGTGATGGAGGAGGTCGGCTATGCGGTCCGCAACACGGGTGGCGAAGACCTCGACGACGAGCCCGAGGTGGTGCGCGGCGTGGAGGTCGATGCCGTGACAGCCTTCGAGATTTTCGAGCACTTGGTGGCCCCGCTGAACGTGCTCCGCGCCATCGAGGCCCCGCGCCTCTTCGCTAGCGTCCCGCTCCGGCTCTGGTTCGCGAAGGCCTACTGGAACGAGGACAATCCGTGGGACCGGCACTACCACGAGTTCGAGGACCGGCAGTTCGACTGGCTGCTCGACAAGGCCGGGTGGCGAATCGTGCGCACGGAGAAGTGGACCGGCCCGGCTCCCAACCTCTTCGGGGTGCGCCCGCTGCTCCGGCAGTTCACGCCCCGGTGGTATGCCGTCGAAGCCGTGCGGAAGTGAGGGAGTGGAGGGAGTGGAGGGAGTGGAGGGAGTGGAGGGAGTGGAGGGAGTGGAGGGAGTGGAGGGAGTGGAGGGAGTGGAGGGAGTGGAGGGAGTGGAAAGGAAAACCGAGAAAGTTAACGGGAACGTTTAGGCTGCGCGCCTACCTTTCTGTCCTCTGTCCTCTGTCCTCTGTCCTCTGTCCTCTGTCCTCTGTCCTCGTCCTCTGTCCTCCGTCTCACCGTCCACTGCCGATGCGCCGTCTGCTCGTCGTGACGTACTACTTCCCGCCCTCGGGCGGAGCCGGGGTGCAGCGCGTGCTGAAGTGGGTGAAGTACCTCCGCGACTTCGGCGTCGAGCCGGCGGTGCTGACGGTCGAGGCCGGGGCGTACCCGAAGTACGACGAGACGCTGTGGGCCGAGGTGCCGCCCGGCGTCGAGGTCCGGCGGACACCTTCGTTCGACCCGTACGGGGCCTACGCCCGGCTCACGGGCCGCTCGCGCGAGCAGGCCGTCGCCGAGACGGCAGGGCACCTCGCCGAGAGCCCGGACTGGAAAGAGCGCCTCGCGCAGTGGGTGCGGGCCAACGTGTTCATCCCGGACGCGCGCGTCGGGTGGGTGCCCTTTGCGGTGCGCCGGGGCGCGCAGGTGCTCCGCAGCGGACGCTTCGACGCCGTCCTCACCTCCGGGCCGCCGCACTCGGTCCACCTCACCGGCCTCGCGCTGCACCGCCTCACCGGCCTCCCGTGGGTCGCCGACTTCCGCGACCCGTGGACCGACATCAGCTACTACGACGAGCTGCCGCGCACGGCCCTCGCCCGCGCCCTAGACGAGACCCTGGAGCGCACCGTGCTCCGGGAGGCGACGCGCATCACCACGATCAGCGAGGCCGGAAAGGCCCTCTTTCTCGGTAAAGTGGAGCGCGCCCCCGGCGACCTCACGGTGATCGAGAACGGGTTCGACCCGGCGGACTTTCCCGAAGGCCCGGCACCGCCCGGCGACCGGTTCGTGCTGGCCTACGTCGGGAGCCTCTACGGTTCGCGCAGCCCCGAGGCGCTGTGGCAGGCCCTCGCCGGGCTGCGCGCGCAGGGAGTGGTCCCGAAGCTGCGGCTCCGGCTCGTCGGGCGGATCGGGGACGACGTGCAGGCGACGCTCCGCCGCCACGGCCTCGACGCGGTCACCGAGACGGTGCCCTACCTCCCGCACGACGAGGCCGTCCGCGAGATGCAGCGCGCCACGGCGCTCCTGCTCACGATCGAGCCGTACCGCCACGAGCACGGCACGACGACGGGGAAGCTCTACGAGTACCTCGCCGCCGGCCGCCCGGTCGTCGGGTCCGGGCCGCCGGACGGGGCCGCCGCCGCCATTCTGCGCGCCGCCGGGGCCGGGCGGATGATCGACCGCGACGACGCCGAGGGGTTCGCGGCGCACCTCCGTTCGCTCTACGAGGCCTGGGAGCGCGGGGCGATGCCGCAGGGCGCGAGCGCCGAGGCCGCCGCGCCGTACTCGCGCCGGGCACAGACGGGCGAGGTGGCGGCTCTGCTGGACGCGCTGGCGTCAGAGGCGGCGTCATGAGCAAGGCCCCCTTCCACATTCTCATGGTGTTGGACCACGCCTATCCGCCCGATGTGCGTGTCGAGAACGAAGCCCGTTCGCTCATAGAGGCGGGGTTCGCGGTGTCCCTGCTCGCCCTCGCCCCGGACGACCGCCCCGAGGTGGGCGACCACGAGGGCACGACCGTCTACCGGGACAAGCTTCCGAAAAAGCTGCGGAACGTCATGCGCGGCCTCGTCAGCACGCTTCCGGCGATGGACCTGTACCTCGACCGGCGCATCCGGCAGCTCCACGCCCGGCATCCTTTCGACGCCGTGCACGCGCACGACCTGTACCTCGTCGGCGCGGCGCTCCGGGCGGGACGGAAGCTCGGAGTGCCCGTCGTGGCCGACCTCCACGAGAACTGGGTCGAGGGGCTGAAACACTACGCGTGGAGCTCGCGCTACCCGGGCAGGCTCGCCGTGAGCATCCCACGGTGGGAACGGACGGAGCGCCGCTGGGTCCACGCGGCAGACCGGCTGGTGTCGATCATCGAGGAGCAGGCAGCGCGCTACGCGGCGATGGGGGTGCCCCGGGAGCGGATCGTCGTGACGCCCAATACGATCCGCATGGAGATGTTTCAGGGGGTCGAGCTGGACGAGGCCCTGATCGAGCGGCACCGCTCGCCGCTCACCCTCGTGTACACCGGCGGCATTGATGCCCACCGGGGGTTGGACACGGCGATCGACGCAATGCCGCTGATTCTGCGCGGTGAGCCGGCGGCGCGGCTCGTGGTCGTCGGCGACGGGCGCATCCGCCCCGAGTTGGAGGCGCGGGCTGCGGCGCTCGGCCTCGGGGACGCCGCCCGGTTCGAGGGGTGGCAGCCGCAGCCTCGTCTCAAGAGCTACATCGCAGCGGCAGACCTCTGCCTCGTTCCCCATCACAAGACCGTCAACACAGACGCCGGTATCCCCCACAAGCTGTTCCACTACATGTTCATGTCCCGCCCGGTCCTCGTGACCAACTGCCGCCCGCTCGAGCGGATCGTGGAGGCGGAGCGAGCGGGTCTCGTTTTCCCCTCGGGAGACGCCGGGGCACTGGCCGCGGCCGCCCTCCGCCTGGCTGCCGACCCCGCCGGACGCGAGGCGATGGGGGAACGCGGCCACCAAGCGGTTCTGGAGCGCTACCATTGGGAGGCCACGGTTCAGGGACTGATCGAGATGTACGGTGAGCTGCGGGACGCTAAGGCCTGACCAACTTGTATCGACAGCCGGATCCCGTAGGAGAGCCTGTTCATGAAGAGTACGAGCGGGCTGCAAACGGCTGCGAACGACGCGCTCGGCGTGGCGCTGCATCGCCGTAGCTAGCGCTACCCAGTGGAGTCGCTTCGCTCCTCGAGGCTCCGCTCCTCGAAGCTTCGCTTTCGCGCGCCTCGGTGGCGGTCTCCTCGCTCTCGCCTCGCACATCCTATTCATGAACACACGCTGAGAGGCTGGACCTTTGGCTGTTTCGCTGGCCCGACTCGCCAAGCAGAGCGGGATTTACACGCTCGGCAACCTCGCGCTTAAGGCCGGGGGCTTGGTCCTGTTGCTGCTCTACCTCGACCCGGCGGTCCTGTCGCAGGCGGAGTACGGACGGCTGGTGCTGCTCGAGACCGTCGCGCAACTCGGGGTCGTCGTGGCCGGGCTGGGGCTGGCGCAGGGGTTGCTGAAGTACGGCACCGATCCGGCGCACACGCAGGAGCAGGGCTCATTGGCCTTCACCGCTCTCGTCGCTTCGGCTGGACTGGCGGTGGTGGTCGGGGGCGGCTTCGTGCTCGCGGCGGGCCCCCTCGCCGCGCTGCTGCTCGACGACGCCGGGCGCGCCGGCATCGTGCGGCTGCTGGGGGCGTACATCGCGCTGAAGCTCGTCGCCTCGGTCCCGTACATGGCCTTGCGGATCGAGGAGCGGGTGGGGTGGTACGTGCTGGGCGTGCTCGTCGAGTTCGCCGTGCTGCTCGGCGGCGTGTACTACTTCCTCGCGGAGCGGGGGCTGGGCCTGGAGGGGGTGCTCCTCGGGTTCGTCGCCTCGGCGGCGGGAGCAGCGGGGCTCCTGAGCGTCGGGCTGCTGGCGCGGACGCCGTGGCGGTTCCGAGCCGGGCAGGCCGGGCTGCTCCTCCGCTTCGGCGCGCCGCTCACGTTTGCGAGCCTGGCCGGTGTGCTCCTCAACACCGGCGACCGGTTCGTGCTCGACGCCTTCGACGGGGCCGAAGCGGTGGCGGTCTACGGGCTGGCGCAGAAGTTCGGCGGGCTCGTCAACATGCTCTTCGTGCAGAGCTTCAGTCTGGCCTTCGCCGTGCTTGGGCTCAAGGCCCTCGGGAGCCTCGCCCCGGACGCGGGCGGCGAGGTGGGGCGGCTCCACCGCCGGACCTTCCGGCACTTCGCCGTGCTCACCGGCTGGGGCGTCCTCGGCGTCTCGCTCCTGACCTTCGACGTGACGGCGCTCCTCTCGCCGAACCCGGCGTACCTCGACGCGGACCGGCTTGTGCTCCCGGTCGCGCTGGGGTTTCTCGGGTACGGCATCTACTACATCATGGTCAACGTGCTCTACGCGGCGGAGCAGAGCGGGCGGGTCGCGGGCAACGTGCTCGCGGCGGCGCTCGTCAACCTCGTGCTGAACCTCGCCCTCGTTCCCCCCCTCGGGGCGATGGGGGCGGCGCTCGCGACGCTGGCGGCGTATGCCGCGCTGGCGGGCATCACGGCGCGGCAGGCGCACCGCCTGGTGCCGATCGCGTTCCCGTGGCGGGCCCTCGCCGTCGTCGTGCTGTTGGCCGTCGGGCTGTGGGGGCTGGCGCAGCCGTCGCTGGCGTGGGAACGGTCGGCTCGGCTCGCGGCTCGGCTCGGCCTCGTCGCGCTCTACCCGGCCCTCGTGCTCGCGGCGGGCGTCTACACGCGCGACGAGCTCCGGGTGATGGGCGACGCGGCGCGGCGGTGGCGAGCGCGGCGCGGCGCGGGGCCGGGAGCATGACGGGGGCACGGCGCGCCCGCCGGCGCGCTCGGGTCCGTTGACAAGCTCGGCGTGCGGCGGCTATATTCGGCAGCGCGTCCGGCCGATGCCTCGCGCCTTCCCCTCGCCCCCACGCAGCACCCCGAACCTATGGCAGACGAACTCGGAGCGGCCCTCGGCATGGTCGAAACACGCGGACTGGTCGGGGCCATCGAGGCCGCCGACGCGATGGTCAAGGCCGCGCGCGTCGGCCTGGTCGGCAAAGAGAAGATCGGCGGGGGCTACGTCACCGTCATGGTGCGCGGCGACGTGGGGGCGGTCAAGGCCGCGACCGACGCCGGGGCCGCCGCCGCCGAGCGCGTCGGCGAGCTCGTGAGCGTCCACGTCATCCCGCGCCCGCACGCGGACGTCGAGCTGATCCTCCCTGACGGGAACGGTCCTGACGGGAACGGTGGCTGACCCGGCACCGCCTGACCGGCGGCCCGACCGGCGGCCCGACCGGCAGGCGCTCGGCCTCGTCGAGACGAAGGGGCTCGTCGCCGGCATCGAGGCCTGCGACGCGATGCTGAAGGCGGCGCGCGTCCGGCTCGTGGGCCTGGAGCAGACCGTCGCGGCGCTCGTCACCGTCAAGGTCGTCGGCGAGACGGCGGCCGTGCGGGCGTCCGTCGATGCCGGGTCCGCCGCCGCCGCGCGCGTCGGGCTCCTCGTCTCGGCGCACCTCATCCCGCGCCCGGCCCCCGAGGTCTACGACCTTTTCGTCGAGGCCGCCGAGGCCTGGCCCCCTGCGCCGCCGGCCCCCGCGCCGCCGGTCCCGGATGCGCGCGGCGGCGGGGATGGTTTCGCGGAGCGCACCGTCCGCGAGCTGCGGAGCCTCGCCCGCGAGCGCGCCGACTTCCCCCTGCGGGGCCGGGAGATTTCGCGGGCCACGAAGGACGAGCTCGTCGCCCTGCTGCGTACCTCGTAGTAGGGCGGGCCTGCTGAGCCACCCGAGGGGTAGCACCCGAGGGGTATCTTTCCCGTTCTTCCGTCCGACCCTCATGGCGTCTTCCCCACTCGTCGAGCGCTTCAGGAGCTTCCTCGCCGAGCGCTCGGCCCGCGCCGACGCGCCGGAGAGCGAGACCCGCCGTCGCTGGGCCGCGGTCTCGTTCTCGGTTCTCGTCGCGCTCGTGCTCTGGTTCAGCATCAGTATGCTGGAGTCCTACTCGGTGGTGGTCGAGATGCCGCTCGTCGTGCGGAACCTGCCGGAGGGGCAGGCGCTGAGCCAGATGCCGACCCAGACGGCGCGGGTGACGGTGCAGGGGGAGGGCTGGGCGCTCTTCAACGTGCAGCGCCGCCCCCCGGTGATCGAGATCGACGCGCAGGACGAGCGGTTCGACGTGTTCTCGGCGGCGTCCGAGGGGAGCCGCCTCCCGCCGGGCGTCTCGGTGCAGAGCGTCATCCCGGCGTTCATCGAGCCGGACCTCGAGCCCCGGATCGAGCGCCTGCTGCCGGTCGAGCCCCGGATTCGGCTGGAGCTGCTCCCGCTCCACGAAGTCCTCGGCGAGCCCACCGTGGACGAGGACACGGTGCGCGCCTCCGGGGCCCGCTCGGTGCTCAACAGCCTCGAGGCCTGGCCCACGGAGCTCGTCGTGCGCAGCGACGTGGGGAAGTCGTTCACCGCGACCGTGGCCCTCTCGGACACGCTCGGCGGCCTCGTGCGCGTGGACCCCGACGAGGTCGAGCTCGCCGTCAACGTGGCGCTCTTCACCGAGGCGTCGCGCGAGCTCGAGGTCCGCACCGAGGGAATGCCGCCGGGGTCCGACCCGGTGCGCCTCATCCCCTCGACGGTTACGGTGACCTACCGCATCCCGGTGGACGAGTTCGAGCGCGCGCAGCAGACCGAGCGCTTTTACGCCACCGTCGACTACGCCTCCGCGATCAACGACACGACGGGGACCGTGCAGCCCATCGTCCAATTCCCGCAGGAGCTCCACATCCGCGACCACCGCATCACGCCGCGCCGGCTGGAGTACCGCATCCGGGTCGAGTAGAGCGCCTACGGAGGGGCAGAGGATAGGAAGAGCGGAAGGGCGAGGCTAGGAAGAGCGGAGGTTTCAGGGCTCACCGCCGCGCCTATCTTCCCCGCTTCCGCTCGTCCCCGCTTCCGCTCGTCCCCACATGGTCTACCTCGCTCTCGCCGTCGCGTGCAGCCTCGCCATCGTGGCGATTTTCAAGCACAGCGAGCGGCGCGGGCTGGACCGGATCGCCTTGCTGACGGTGAACTACGCCGTCGCCTTCGCCGTCGCCGGGCTGCTGCTCGGGGTGGGGGTCGAGGAGACGGTGGGGGGGCTGGGGCTGCACCCAGGCCTGCTCGCGCTCGGGGTGTGGACCGGGGCGCTGTTCATCGGCGGGTTCGTGCTGTTCTCGTATGCGATCCGCGTGGCGGGCATGGCGCTGGCGACGGGAGTGATGCGGCTGGCGGTGGCGCTGCCGTTTCTGGCCTCGTGGCTAGTCTGGGGCGAGGTGCCGAGCGCTGCGCAGGCGGTGGGGCTGGCCGTGGCAGGCGCTGCCTTCTTCCTGATCGCTCGGCGGGAGGCCCCGGCTTCGGCGGGGCACATTGCCGGGGCGAGCCCGGAGCAGGCAGAGCCTGGGGCGAAGCCCGGCGCGTGGCGCGTGGCGGCGGTGCTGCTCCTGCTCTTCCTGGCCGGCGGCGTCGTGGACATCTCGATGAAAGCGTTCGACGAAGTCTTCGCGGCGACCAGCAGCCGGGCGCTGTTCCTGCTGATGGTCTTCGGCGTGGCCTTCGGCATCGGCCTCGTGCTCGTCGTGCACCGCGGCGCGCGGACGGGCCTCTGGCCGCGCGGTGCCACCGTCGGCTGGGGCGTAGTGCTCGGCCTCGTCAACTACGGCTCGGCGGAGTTCATCCTGCAGGCGATTGCCCGGCTCTCCGGCCTGTTCGTCTTCCCGGTCAACAACATCGCCATCGTGATCGGCGCGGCGCTCCTCGGCGTGCTGGTCTGGGGCGAGCGCCTGTCGCGCGCGAACCGGCTGGGGCTGGGCCTGTCGGTGCTGGCCCTGCTGCTGCTGGGGTTTTGAGAGAGGAGTGGGAGGAGTGGGAGGAGTGGGAGGAGTGGGAGGAGTGGGAGGAGTGGGAGGAGTGGGAGGAGTGGGAGGAGTGGGAGGAGTGGGAGGAGTGGGAGGAGTGGGAGGAGTGGGAGGAGTGGGAGGAGTGGGAGGAGTGGGAGGAGTGGGAGGAGTGGGAGGAGTGGGAGGAGTGGGAGCAATAAAACCCGACAAGGTAACCAGACCGCCGCGCTTCGCGCCGACGCGCACACCCTCCCTGCCCCCCTTCCCTCCACGCCGTTAATCTCTGTCCACTGTCCGCCGCTAAACCCGGAGGCGCACCGTGCGTATAGGTCGCCATGCTCCGCTCCCGCCGCCTGCTGCTCGTGCTCGCCGTGCTCCTCGTCGGAGCAGGCCTAGCGGCGCTCCTGTGGCTGGCGCGGCCCCGCTGGTCCGTCGAGCGCGTCCGCGACACCGTCGTCACGACGATTCAGTCCGAGGCTCCGGCCTCGGACCTCGTCACGGGGCGCGTCGGGATCTCGGCGCGGCGCGAGATCCGCGACCTGGGGCAGTTCTCGTGGCTCCCGGCGTGGCTCGACCTCCCCGGCGTCAACGTGCTCGACGCCGAGGCCCGCGTCGAGGCCACGGGCGAGGCGCTCTACGGGTTCGACGTGCGCGCGCTCACCCCGGGGATGATCGAGGTCCACCCCGACGGCCTGGTCGAGGTGACGCTCCCGCCGCTCCGCGTGATCGCGGTGGAGACCGACCTCGGCGGGCTGCGCATCGAGAGCGACGAGGGCATGCTCCGCAGCGGAGCTGGGCGGCAGCTCGAAGGCGAGGCGCTGCGCGACGTGGAGGTCCTCCTGCGCCGCCAGGCCGAGCGCCACCTCGACGACTCGGTCCAACCCGCCGTCCACACCGCCGAGGCGCTGAAGGCCATGCTCACCCCGCCGCTCCGGGCCGCCGGGCTGGAGGCCCCGCGCTTCCGCTTCCACCTCGCGCCGGACCTCACGCTGGAACCCTCGCCCGAATAACCGACGTGACCGACGAGCACCCTCCGTTCCTCGACACGCCCGGCGGGATCATCACCGCCTCCGGCGTGCACTTCCGCACGACGCGCGCCCTCCTCGAGGCCTACGCCGGGCCGGTGCTGGAGGCCGTCCCGCTCGCCACGCTCGTCGAGCGGGCCGAGGTGTGGCTGCGCTCGGGGCAGACGCTCGCGCTGTGGGCGCTGGCGCTGCTGCTCTTGGCGGCTCCGCCTGTGGGTGCCGCCTTCGCCGCGCTGACGGTGTACCTCGGCTGGGAGACCCTCAGCCCGTCGGTCGTGAGCCGGCACCTGGTGGCCGTCCTCCGGGTGATCGAGAAGCCGCTCGTGCAGGCCGTGCTCTACGTCGCGGTGCTGAGTTGGCTCGGCACGCAGGGGCGGCTCGGAGCCGTCGGCGCGGGGCTGATCGGGTTCGTCCTCGTGCGCTGGCGGGTGCTCCCGCTCCTGCTGCGCTCCGCGCTTCGGCTGCTGCGCCGCCCGCTCTACACCCTCCCCGTGCCCGACCAGGTGCTCCGCGCCTTCGTCCTCCGCGCCGCCCTCCGCCACGGCATCAAGCTCCCGCAGCTCGAACGGCTCAAGCGCGAGCTACGCCGCTAGCTCGGCCTCGATTTGGGCAATCGAGTCGCGCAGTTCGGCGGCCTTCTCGAACTCCAGCGCCTCGGCGGCGGCCTCCATCTCGCGCGTGAGCTGCGCCACGAGGTCGCGCTTCTGGTCGTCGGTGAGGTACTTCACGACCGGGTCGGCGACGCGGGGGAGCTGGTCGGGGCCGGCGTAGTAATGCACCTCGCGCTTCTCGTCGTGGGCGGCCTTGTGGTCGGCAATCGCGGTGCCGCGGCGGATCTGGTCCGTGGACTTCGAGACGGTCTGCGGGACGATGCCGTGCTCCTCGTTGTAGGCTCGCTGGAGCTCGCGCCGCCGCTCGGTCTCGTCCATCATCCGCTGCATCGAGTCCGTGACCCGGTTGGCGTACATGATGACCGACGAGCCGGCGTTGCGCGCGGCCCGGCCCGCCGTCTGGATGAGCGAGCGCTCGGAGCGGAGGAAGCCCTCCTTGTCGGCGTCGAGGATCGCGACGAGCGAGACCTCGGGCAGGTCCAGGCCCTCGCGCAAGAGGTTGACGCCGACGAGGACGTCGAAGGCGCCGAGCCGGAGGTCGCGCAGAATGTCGACCCGCGCCAGGGCGTCGATGTCGGAGTGGAGGTAGCGGACGCGGACGCCGAAGCTGTCGAGGTAGTCCGTCAGGTCCTCGCTCATGCGCTTGGTGAGGGTCGTGACGAGGACGCGCTCGTTCCGCTCGACGCGCGTACGGACCTCGTCCAAGAGGTCGTCGATCTGCCCGTCGACGGGCCGGACCTCGACCGCCGGGTCGAGGATGCCGGTCGGGCGGATGATCTGCTCGACGACGATGCCCTCGCTCTGCTCGAGCTCGTAGTCGGCGGGCGTAGCGCTGACGAAGACGACCTGGTGGTGGAAGGCCTCGAACTCCTCGAACGTGAGCGGGCGGTTGTCGAGCGCGGAGGGCAGGCGGAAGCCGTGCTCGACGAGGTTCAGCTTGCGGGCGCGGTCGCCGTTGTACATCCCGCGCACCTGCGGGATCGTGGCGTGGCTCTCGTCGATCGCCAGCATCCAGTCGGTGCCGTAGCCCTCCTCGAAGTAGTCGAGGAGGCAGTGCGGGCGCGTGCCGGGGTCGCGGCCGTCCATATGCCGCGAGTAGTTTTCGATCCCCGAGCAGTAGCCGATCTCCTTGATCATCTCGATGTCGAAGATGGTCCGCTGCTCCAGGCGCTGGGCCTCGAGCATCTTGCCCTCGGTGCGCAGCACCGCCAGCCGCCAGCGCAGCTCCTCCTCGATGCTCGCGATCGCGCGCTCGAGCTGGTCCTTCGGGGTGACGAAGTGCTTCGCCGGGTAGACCGTCAGCAGGTCCTCCTTCGCCTTCTCCTGCCCCGTCAGCGGGTCGAACGACGAGACCGCCTCGACCTCGTCGCCCCAGAACGCGATCCGGTAGGCGAGGTCGTCGAGGTAGGCCGGGAAGATTTCCACCACGTCGCCGCGCACGCGGAACGCCCCCGGCTCGAACTCGACGTCGTTGCGGGTATAGAAAATGTTGACGAGCTGGCGCAGGAGCTCGTCGCGCGGGATCACCGCCCCCGGTTGGAGCTGGACGACCTGCTTCTTGTACTCTTTCGGATCGCCCAGCCCGTAGATGCACGACACGCTGGCGACGATGATGACGTCCTTCCGCCCCGAGACGAGGGCGCTCGTGGCGCGGAGCCGGAGCCGGTCGATCTCCTCGTTGATCGCGAAGTCCTTCTCGATGTAGGTGTCGTTCGAGACGATGTAGGCCTCGGGCTGGTAGTAGTCGTAGTACGAGATGAAGAACTCCACCGCGTTGTTCGGGAAGAACGCCTTGAACTCGGCGTAGAGCTGCGCCGCGAGGGTCTTGTTGTGCGAGAAGACGAGCGTCGGGGTGCCCGTGTTCTGGATGACATTCGAAAGCGAGAACGTCTTGCCGGTGCCCGTAGCGCCGAGGAGCGTCTGGTAGGTGTCGCCGCGGAACAGGCCCTCGGTGAGCTCGGCGATGGCACCGGGCTGGTCGCCGGTCGGGCGGAACGGCGCGTCGAGGCGGAACGGGGTGTCGATCTTGGTGATGGACATGGCACGGCGGCGGTGGCAGGGCAATCCCCAAACATACCGCACCGGGGTGCCGACGGTGTGTCACGCGGCCCCGGCACGGTCGGTGCCCCGGGGATGGGCGAAACCCCGCCCCGGCGCAGGCCAGAGCGGGGTTTCGGTGCGAAGGAGGCGCAGCGGGCTACGGAGCCGGGGCTACGTCGAGCGGGTTGCCGTCGATGATCTCGCCGAGCCAGTCGCGGTAGACGACGCCGCCGGAGGTGCTGGCGTAGCGGTCGGGGAAGCGGAGGAACGTGTGGGCGTCGCCGGCGGCGTAGTACGTGCCCCAGCTCTCGGGTGCCATCGCCTCGATGCCTTCGAGTCCGGCCTCGTACTGATCGCCGGAGATCGCGAACGGCTGCCCGGTGAGCGGGTCGAAGCCGAAGAAGCGCCGGATCGTGTCGTCTTCGAGGTAGGACGACAGCCCGAACGTGGCGTCGGGGTAGCGTTGGTCGTAGTAGGCGTAGATGTTCTGCAGGCCGTCGGGCTGGAAGAGGCCGGCGGCGACGGCGTCGGCGGGGAAGGCCGCCGTCAGGTTGAAGGTCTGGACGAACGCGCCGCCGAGCGTCGGGCTGAGCACGCTGTCGGCGAAGAAGATCGGGCCGGAGTCGTCGACGAGCGTGAGGTCGGCACCGTCGAACCGGTCGGCGACCTCGGCGAAGTTGACGAGCGAGCCGAAGCCGCCGGCGCTCGACCCAGTCAGGAGCACCTCGTCGGGGTCCTCGAAGGCCGTTTCGAGGAGGGCGAGGTAGCGCTCGATGTTCTGGTGGCCGACGAACTGCTGGACGCCCTCGACTCCGGGGACCATAGCGCCGGGTGCGCTGCCGCCGTGGACGTCGCCGGTGCAGTAGGGGACGTAGACCGCGTTCCAGTCGCCGATGGGGTTGCTCGCGTCGGTGTCGAAGAGGCCGGCGTTCGCGCCCTGGGCCTTGAAGAGGTTGAAGTCGTCGGAGTCGAAGCTGGAGGGATTCGTGGCGCAGGTCTGCGGGCTGAAGCACGCCCCGCCGCCTTCGAGGTAGATCACCAGGTCGTCGGAGTCTTCCTGGAAGCGGATGCCGAAGCCGGTGGGCGAGCCGTCGCGGCACTGCGCCCCGTCGGTGGGGATGAAGAACCACTCGCCGGGGTTGGCGGCGGCTTCGGCGAGCGGGCCGTCGTCGACGTTGTCGATGGGGTCGTCGGAGTCGCAGGCGGGGAGGACGAAGAGGAGCGCGCCGAGGCAGAGCGCGGCGGCGAGGTGCAGAGAGGAGCGGTGCATGGGGAGGTCAGGTAGGTGGCCGTGGGAAGAGCCAAAGCTACTTCGCCGCCGGGCCCGCCTTCTGATAAATTGGCGTGGAGGCTACTCGGCGCTTGCCAGCACGCTGCTTGCCAGCACGCTGGACTGCGCGGCGGGCAGGTCGCTCGCCTGGCCGTTCAGCAGCCCCGTCACCCAGCTCGCGAGCGGCCGGCCCTCGACGGTCGTCGAATAGAACCGGTCGTCCAGCAGGAACGTGTGCCCCTGCCCACCCACGTAGTACGTCCCGACGTTCGGCGGGTGGACCGAGCGGAGGTCGAAGAGGCTGTCCTCATAGGCCGGCCCGCTCACGCCGCCGAAGAAGGCGCGGATGACGGCGTCGCGCTCGTAGGACAGGACGCCGAAGGCGCGCTGCGGGTTCGTGGCGGCGTAGTACGGGAGGGCGTACTCCAGGCCGTCGCCGTCGGCCTGGTTGCAGAGGCTGTCGGGGCAGCCGGGCGGGAGCGCGTCGCCGAGCGCCCAGAGGGTGCGCCACCTCTCCTGGAGGCCGGGGCTGAGCACGTCGTCGGCGCGGTGGGCCGGGCCGGAGTCGTCGAGGAAGTCGACGGGGGCCGGGGCGAGGCGGCCCGCGCCAAGCCGTAGGTGCCGATCGTGCCGAAGCCGCCGGCGCTCACGCCCGAGAGGACCACGTGCCGCGCCCGCCGCGCCGGGCCGCCGACCACGTCGAGGAGGGCCTCCAGGTTGCGGTAGCCCACGAAGTCCTGCTGCCCGGCACCGGGCACGCGCACGTTGGTCGCGTTGCCGCTGTGCACGTCGCCCGTGCAGTAGGGGACGTAGACGACGTTCCAGCCGAGAAACGGGTTGGCCGGCTCAGTGGGAGAGAAGACGCCGCGCTCGCCGATCTGGGCGATCTCCTCCGTGAAGTTCGCCTCGCCGTAGCGGCTCGGGTTGAGCAGGCAGGTGAGGAAGTCGAAGCACGCGCCGCCGCCCTGGAGCAGGATCAGCAGGTCACGCGACCCTGCCGCCCGCCGCAGGCCGAAGCCCGTGTCCGAGCCGTCGCGGCACTGCATCCCGTCGGTCGGAATCCACTGCCACGCCTCGGCCTCTGCCGCCGAGAGCGCCGGCAGCAGCGGGCTGTCGTCGAACAGCCCTTCGGGGGGAGCCTCGCCCGGGCCGAGCGCGTCGGTGCAGGCGGTGAGCGAGAGGCTGAGGCAGCCGAAGGCGAGCAGGCAGGTAAACAAGCGCATGGAATCGCGGAGGATGGTCGGGGAGCGAAGGTAGGGCACGGGCTGCGCCGTGTCCAGGGGCCGTCACCGTATTTTGCGCCATGCGGTATTGGATCTGGTCCGTCCGGCCCGAGCACTACCCGGCGTTCGTCCGCACGGGGACGTTCGCCGTGCGCCGCGTCGGGCGGGGCACCGCGCAGGAGGTTCGCCCCGGCGACCGGATCGTGGCGTACCTCTCGGGGGTCCGCGCGGTCGCCGGGCTGTTCGAGGCGACGAGCCCCGCGTTCGAGGACGAGACGCCGCTCGTCCCCGGCGGGGCCTACCGCCACCGGGTCCGCGTCCGCCCGCTGGTCGTGCTCAACGAGGAGGTGCGCGTGGCCTACGACGCCTTCGCCGGCAAGCTCGCCGTGCTCGACGAGTACGCCCACCTCGCCGACGCCGACCGGATGTTCCGGGCGGTGGTGCAGCGCGTCGTCCACCCGCTCCCGCCGGTCGACGGGAAGGTGCTGGAGTTCCTCGTGCGTGCCCGCGAGGGGACGGACTTCGAGGCCGTGATGACGGCCTACGAGCGGCTGCGGCGCGCGCAGGACGGCGAGGCCGACGTGAAGTCGGCAGCGGTCCGCGAGCCGCCCGGTGGCTACCACACACCGTCGCCCGAAACACCGTCGCTCGAAGGCTGGGACCGCGCCGCCGCGCTCGACCGATTGACCGTCGCCGTAGAGGCGCGGGGGTTCGTCTATCAGCCGTGGCAGATCGCAGCCTACGTGACGGCGCTGCGGACGAAGCCGCTCGTCATCCTCGCCGGGGTCACCGGAGTCGGCAAGTCGCGCCTGCCCGTGCTCGTGGCCGAGGCGACGGGCGGGACCGCCCGGTTTATTCCCGTCCGCCCGGACTGGACGGACAGCGCCGAAGTCCTCGGCTACACCGATTTGCAGGGCACGTTCTGCCCGGGTGCGCTCCTCGCCGCGGCGCGTGCTGCCGCCGATCAGCCGGGGCGGTACGCCGTCGCCGTGCTCGACGAGATGAACCTCGCCCGCCCGGAGCATTACCTCGCCGAAGTCCTCAGCCGGATCGAAGGCCGCCGAGCTGCTGAGGGCGGTGGGTTCGAGAGTCTGCCCCTGCTATTCGGGGTGGAGGGGCAGCTCCCGCCAAACCTGGGGCTCGTCGGGACGGTGAACATGGACGAGAGCGCCTTCGGGTTCAGCCGGAAGGTGCTGGACCGGGCCTTCACGCTGGAGCTCTCGGACGTGGACCTCGGGGCATGGCACGCTGCCGAGGCGCAGCCCCCGGCTCCCGACGTGTGGCCGGTCGGGGCCTGGTGGCCGCGCGCGATGACACTCGGCGATCTCGGGCCGCTGCCGGACGAGGAGGCCGGCGTGGTGCAGCGGGTCGTGGCGACGCTGGCCGAGGCCGACGCGCTGCTCGCCCCGGCGGGCCTGGGCGTCGGCTACCGCCTGCGCGACGAGGCGGCGCTCTTTGTCCTCCACGCTGGGGAAACGCCCGACGCCTTCCGCACGCGCGACGGGCAGCCGGTGGACCCGCTCGACCTTGCCCTGTTCGTGAAGCTGTTGCCGCGCATCGCGGGCGGAAGCCGGAGCGTCCGCCGCGCCCTCTTCGCGCTCCTCGGCTGGGCCACCGGCGGCGCTGCGTTTCGCACGGAAGACGACGCCCGTACCCTGCTCGACGCCTGGGACCGCGCCGGTCGCCCGCCCGCCCTCGCCGAGGCTCGCTACCCGCGTACCGCCGCCCGGCTGACCCTGATGACCGAGCGCCTCCTCGCTGACGGCTTCGCCTCGTTCTGGGAGTGAGAGGGAATGGAGGGAATGGAGGGAATGGAGGGAATGGAGGGAATGGAGGGAATGGAGGGAATGGAGGGAATGGAGGGAATGGAGGGAATGGAGGGAATGAAAGAAAACCTACAAAGGTACTGAGGCCGGTTAATTTCTGTCCTCTGTCCTCTGTCCTCTGTCCTCTGTCCTCTGTCCTCTGTCCTCTGCCTCTTGCTATTCTCCATCACCACCGACCGGGTGCGTATCGCGTGGAGCGGACCGCCCGCGCCGCCGGATGCCACGGCACCCCCTGGCTATCTCACCGTGGAGGCGCTGCGCGACGAGGCCGAGGTGCAGGTCGAAGGAACGGGGGACGGGAGGAGGCTCCGGCTGGCCGAGCAGACGCCGTACCGCCTGTTCGTGACGAGCCGGACGGGCGGTCCGGTGGCGATCCGGCACCGCGATCCGGTGGTCATAGACCAACTCGCGAGCGATGAGGCGGAGCAGGTCGTGAGCGGAATAGTCGATTTCGGCGGACAGGTCGGGCGGAGCCGGTTCGTGGTGGCGGTCGGGGACACGCCCGAGGTCGCCTTCGAGGTGGAGGTGTTCCCGACGAAGATGCCGCACCGGGAGGTGGAGCGAATGCGGGGCGAGATCGACGAGGCCCTCGCCGGGCTGGCCTTCGAGTATCTGCGGGCGACGCAGACGTTCGCGGTCGAGTCAGCCTCGGTGTCGCGCCGGGCGACATGGCTGACGCTGCTGCGCCGCACGCTGCCCGCGCTCGAACACGCCCTCGGGCAGGTCGCCGCCCGCCCGCACCGCGACCTCCGGCGTGAGGTCAGGCCCGTCCGCACCGAGCAGGTGGCCCGGCCCGATGCCTCGGTCCGCCGTGCCGTGCGACGGGGGCAGGGCATGGGAGCCGTCCAGCGGCTGCGCAGTGGGCTGCCAGTCCGGTCGGTCCTGCCGAGCCGCCGCGCCCGCGTCACGCTCGACACGCCGGAGCACCGCTGGCTGCGCGCCCGCGTCACCACCGCGCACCGCGTCCTCGCCGCGCTCCACGCCGACGAAGCCGCCCGCCCGCCGTCCGCCCGCCGCCGCCGTGTCCTCGCCGATCTGACCGATGCCGAGGTGCGCCTGGCCCGGCTGCTTCGCCTCGCGCCTCTCGCGGCGGCCTCCCCCGGTCCGCCGCCGGCACCGACGCCGCGCCTGCTCGCGGCCCCCGGCTACGCCGATGCTCACGCCGCCTGCCGGATGCTCGACCTCGGCCTCGCGCTCGCCGCCGGGCCGGTCCCGCACGCGACGAAGGACCTACCCCTCCTCTACGAGCTGTGGGCCTACCTTACGCTCGTGCGCGCAGTCGCCGGGCTCCTCGGGCAGCCCGTGCCGCCGTCGGCGTTCTTCCGGGCCGAGCACCGGGGCGTCCGGTTCCTGCTGCGGCGCGGGCGGCGGCACGGCGTCGCGTTCGAGCTCCCCGGCGGGCGGGTGACGCTGGCCTACAACCCCCGCTTCTCCGCCGCGCCGGGCCTGATGGCGCAGCGCCCGGACTTCCTGATGACGGTCGAGAGCGAGGGGCAGACGCGGCGCTTCGTGCTCGACGCCAAGTACCGCCGCGACGAGTCCCCCGGCTACCTCCGCCGGTACGGCGCGCCCGGCCCGCCCGAGGACGCCCTCGGCGACCTGCACCGCTACCGCGACGCCATCATCGAGCCTGGGCCGAGGCGGACGGTCGAGCAGGCCGTCGCGCTGTTCCCCGCCGGAGCGACCGACGCCTTCGCCCGGAGCCGGCTGTGGACCGCGGTGGAGCGGATCGGGGTCGGGGCGATCCCGCTCGTGCCCGGCGAGACGGCGTGGCTGGAGCGGTGGCTCCGGCGCGTGCTCGCTAGAAGCGTGCTCGCTAGAAGTTAGCGGCGCGGCGCTCCATCACGGTCCGGGTCTCGGTGCCGGGGACGGTCAGCGTGAGCAGGTCGCCGTCCACCTCGTAGGCGTAGCGGTGGGTGCCCACGCTGTCCGTAACGGCGATCGTCCGCTCCCCGGCAAGGCGGAAGGTCGAGCGCTCGGTCGTGCCCGCTTCGTTGCGGACGACGTAGCCGCCCGCCCGAGTAAGCGTGACGAAGTAGAGGTCCTCCGGGGCCGCACCGGGCTGCTCCGTGATCACCCACTCGCCGAGGAGCTCGTCGGCCCCCTCGATCACGACCTCCGGCGCGGGGGGCGCGGTGGCCTCCACCGGGTCCGGCGGGGCGGGCGCGGGGGGCTCCGCCGGCTCCGCGCACGCGGCAAGCGCTAGCACCGCGCCGAGAGTCAGCAGCGAAAGGCGCGCGGTCATGGGGCCGGCAGTTGGGCCGGCGGCAGCTCGTCGAGCGGCGCGTCCGGCGGGGGCGAGTAGACCGAGTCCACGGGCAGGGCGACCGGCGCGGGCGTGGCCGTGGGCGTCTCGTCCGAGACGCGGACGAGCAGGCGTGGGTCGCCGGTCCCGAGCGGGCGCAGCAGGAGCGAGTCCCCCCGCACCGTCGGCTCGAACTGCTCGGCACCGAACTCGGTGCGGATCAGAAGCGTCGAGTCGCCGACGAAGTCGTAGGCCGCGTCGATCGTCGAGGCCGGGCCGAGCGAGAGGGGGCGGGTGATCTGGAGCACGCCGCGCTCGCCGAAGACGTAGCGCTGGCCGTTCCGGTTGAAGCTGCCGGCCTCACCCGTCACCTCCCACGTCCCGATGAGCGCGGCGGCGGGGTCGAGCGGGGGCGGCTGCTCGGCCGCGCAGGCGGCGAGCGCGGCGGCGGCCACGAGGGCGACGGCTAGGCAGGACGAGCGAGGCATGGAGCGGGGGACCGAGACCTGGAGCGGGAGACGGAAAAGTCGAACGTGGTGGAGTGGTAAGTTACACCGACTCCCCACTCTCGGTCCCCGCCGCATGTTCATCGAAACCCCGATCACGCTCGTCCTGCTCGTGGTCAACGTCCTCGTGGCGGTCTACACGTTCTTCGCCGAGCCGTCGCTCCTGGACCGGTGGTCGTTCAAGCCGGTCCGCTTCCTGCAGGGCGAAACCTGGCGGGTGCTCACGGCGGGGTTCGTCCACGTCGGCCTCGCCCACCTCGCCTTCAACATGATCACGCTGTACTTCTTCGGTCCGTACATCGAGGCCCTCCTCGGCCCGGCGCGGTTCCTGGCGGTCTACTTCGGCTCCGAAGTCGCGGCCAACCTGCTGACGCTCGCCAAGCACCGGGACAATCCGGCCTACTCGGCGGCGGGGGCGTCGGGCGCGATCTCGGGCGTGCTATTCTCGTTCTGCCTGTTCCAGCCGTTTGCGATGCTCGGCATCATGTTCGTCATCCCGATGCCGGCGATTCTGTTTGCCGTGCTCTACGTCGTCGGGTCGGTCTACGCCTCGCAGCAGGGCGGCGGGCGGATCGCGCACGAGGCCCACCTCGGCGGCGCGCTCGGCGGCGTCCTCCTGACGATCCTCGTCTACCCCGACGCCCTCGGCATCTTCCTCCGGCAGCTCGGGCTGTAAGGGGGTTGATGGCCGTCCCGGTCCCGTGCTCGTGCGCAGACCCCCGGCCGTACGCCCCTCGGCGGCCTGCTGCTGAGCCTCGCCGGGGTTAGGTCGACAGAGAAGGTTAGGTCGGCAGAGAAGACGGTCGGCGCGTTGGCGTCCTCAGCGCCAACGATGCGACGGTGTCCGACTACGCCTTCGAAGAGACCTACGCCGCGGTGGACTCGGCGGCTTGGTCTAAGGCCCGGGCGAAGGTTGCGGCAGACTGCGCGCCGGAGAGGGCAAGGCGGCCGTCGAGGACGGTGAACGGGACGCCGGTGATGCCGTGCCGCTGCGCGAAGGACTGGCTCTGGACCACCTCGTCGCGCCCACCGTCGCTCGCGAGCCAGGCCGCTGCCGCGCGGCGGTCGAGGCCGGCCAGCGCGGCGACCGAGAGCAGGTCGTCGGCGTCGTTGAGGTCGCGGCCCTCGGTGAAATAGCCTCGGAAGAGCGCCCTGGCGGTCTCCCACTCGCGGTCGTGTGCGCGCCCGAAGAGGATGAGCCGGTGCGCGTCGGTCGTGTTGGCCGCGCTTGCGATCCCCTCGAAATCGAAGTCGATGCCGTCGGCCTCGGCGGCGCGCTCGACGTGCCGGAAGCCTGCGACGGCGCGCGCCCAGCCGCCGAACTTCTGCTCGGCGAACGGACGCCACGGCAGGCCCGTTGGCGGGAGCTGGGGCTGAAGCTGGAAGGGCCGCCAGCGTACCGCAGCATCGAGCTCCGGCCGCGCGGCGAGGGCGGCAAAGAGGCGGTGCTCGCCGATGTAGCACCACGGGCACGCGATGTCGGCGAAGACGTCAATCGTCATGGTAGAGGTGTCGTGGGAGAAAGGGCCGGAAGAGAGGGAGCGAAGGGCAGCCGAGAGGGGCGTTAACGCGACAGGTAGGGTGGGCGTTCGCTGCACCGCGCCGCGCCGCAGCCTTCACGCCAGATGGGCCGCCCGACGCGCCGCCGTGCTTCACGCTGAACGCATCATCTTCGCCGAAACCTGCCGACCAGCGCAGGGTTGACTGCGGCGGTTCCACGTCCACGTTCCGGCGTTTGGAGCTGAACGGGCCACGCCCGTATATTCCAGTCACCTCCCCGCACGAGCGTGTGTCTTGCACGGCAGCGCATGGCCGGGGTGATCTCGCCCAGCGAGAGGAGGGGGCCGCGCGCCGCCTCTTTCTGTTTACGATACCCTCGTAGACGCCTGTCCGGACGCCCCGCCTCGCGGTGGCCGCGTCGCCGGAGCGGGCGTTTTCCGTATACATGCCTCACGGTTCTGCATGCCTCAGGCTTCCTCCCATCCCCACGCCGCCGCCGCGCAGGCCGAGAACGCCGAACTGCGCACGCGCCTGCGCGCCCTCGCCGACGAGATCGCCGAGGACGCCGGGTTCTTCGTGGTCGAGGTACAGGTGCGCGGGCAGAAAGGCTCGCGCATCGTCGAGGTGTTCGCCGACGGCGACGACGGGATCGGGACCGACGACCTCGCGGCGCTCTCGCGCAGCCTCGCGTTTCTGCTCGACGTCGAGGAGGCCGTCAAGGGCAAGTACTACCTCAACGTCTCGTCGCCCGGCGCGGACCGGCCGCTGCTCCTCCGGCGGCAGTACCGCAAGCACACCGGCCGCCTGCTCCGCGTCGTCACCGCCGACGGCACCGAGCGCACCGGCACCCTCGGCGGCGTCGGCGACGACAGGTTCGACCTCGACGTCGACGGGGCCACCGAGTCCATCGCCTTCGCCGACGTGGCCGAGGCCCGCGTCCAACTGCCCTGGTGATTTCCCTAGTGTGAGTTCCCTAGTGATGTGCTGACTGATCGGGCCGCCGGCCCGACCCCTGACCTCCGATTCCAGACTCTCGACCCGCCATGCAAAGCACCCAGCTTGTTTCCGCCTTCGCCGAGATCGCGCGCGAGAAAGACGTCGACCGCGACACGCTCCAGCTCATCCTCGAGGACGTCTTCCGCGCGATGATCCGCAAGCGCTACGGGGCCGACGACAACTTCGAGATCATCTTCAACCCCGACAACGGCGACATCCAGATCATCCACGTCCAGGAGGTCGTCGTCGACATGGCCGTCGAGGACCCGGTCACCCAGATCGAGCTCTCGGACGCGCTCCGGATCGAGGACGACTACGAGGTCGAGGACGAGGTCGCCTCGACGATCCAGGTCGAGGACTTCGGGCGGCGGACCATCCAGATGGCGCTCCAGACCTTCCGCCAGCGCATCCGCGACATCGAGAAGGAGAACATCCACCGGGAATACTCCGAGCTCGTCGGCGAGATCGTCGTCGGCGAGGTCTACCAGATGCGCCGCCGCGAGGTGCTCGTGCTCCACAACCGGACCGAGCTCCTGCTCCCGCGCGAGGGCCAGATCTACAAAGACCGCTACCGCAAGGGCGACATGCTCCGCGCAGTAGTCCACGAGGTCGAGCGCGAGACCGGCAACGCGCCCCAGGTCAAGATCAGCCGCACCGCGCCCATCTTCATCGAGCGCCTGTTCGAGCTCGAAGTGCCGGAGATCTACGACGGCATCGTCGAGATCAAAAAGGTCGAGCGCGAGCCCGGCGACCGGGCGAAGGTCGCGGTGGTGAGCTACGACGACCGCGTGGACCCCGTCGGCGCGTGCGTCGGCGTCAAGGGCTCGCGGATCCACGCGGTGGTGCGCGAGCTGTCGAACGAGAACATCGACGTGATCCCGTGGACCGACGACATCATCGAGTTCATCAAGCGCTCGCTCGCCCCGGCCAAGCCCGTCGCGGTCGAGCTCAACGACGACCTCAACCCGCCGCGCGCCCGCGTCACGGTGCCCTCCGAGGAGGTCTCGCTCGCCATCGGGCGCGGCGGCCAGAACATCCGCCTCGCCTCCCGCATCACCGGCTACGAGATCGACGTCTACCGCGACATCGCCGAGGACGAGGAGGACGTCGAGATCGAAGAGTTCGCCGACGTGATCCCGGCCGACGTGATCCGGCAGCTCAAGAACATCGGCTGCGACACGGCGAAGGCCGTCCTCGAGCTCTCCGCCGCCGAGCTCGCCCGCCGCTCCGGGCTCGAAGAGGCGCAGACCGAGAAGATCCTCCTGCTGATGAACGCCGAGTTCGCCGACGAAGCCGCTGCCGACGAAGCGGCTGCCGAAGCGGCTGCCGATGAAGCGGCCGCTGCTGAAGCCGACGAGACCCCTGCCGACGAGGCTCCTGCCGACGAAGCGGCTGCCGACGAAGCCCCTGCCGCCGAGTCCGGCGGAGCCGCCCCTGCAGCGCCGGACGGGGCCGCCGAGGGAGCCTCGGGCGAGGCCTCCGACGAGAGCACGGCTCCCGGAGAGGAGGCGCTCGTCGAGGCCGGAGCCGCCGCGCAGACCGACGTGCCGGAGGAAGCCGCGCGGGAGGAGTAGCCCCGCTACCGTATTTTCTTTCCGAGATCACCCCCCGATGGGGGAACCTGAACGGCCCCCCCACTGATTTACCTAGACTCTCACGGCCCCACCGCTGCGCACCCCCTGTATGCCAACTGATTCGACCAAGTCGAGAAAACCCGTTCGCCTGTTCAAGGCGCTGCGCGAGTTCAACGTCTCCGCCGAGACCCTCGTGGAGACGCTCCAGCAGAGCGGTTTCGAGCTAGACGCCAAGCTCGAAACAGGGGACATCAACGCGAAGCTCCCGCCGGAGATGTACGACGCCCTCAAGGCCGTCTTCGCCGAGGACATGGACGCCCGCGCCCGGGTCTCGGCGCTCCGGTCGCGCCGCGAGGCCGAGGAGCGCGCCGCCGCCGGCGTCTCCGCTGAGGCCCCGCCCGTCGCCACCGGCGACTCCGCGCCGACCGCCGAGCCGCCCGAGGTGGAGCCCGCTCCGGAGCCGGCCCCCGCGTTGGAAGAGGCACCGGCCGCCAAGCCGCCGGCCGAGCGCCGGCCGGAAGCGGAGCCGGAGGCCGAAGCGGAACCCGCTGCCGAGGCCGCGCCGGTCGCTAAGCCCGACGCCGCCGAGCCCGCAGCGAAAGCTCCCAAGCCCGAGGCTCCCAAGCCCGAGGCTCCCAAGCCCGAGGCTTCTAAGCCCGAGGCCGCGCCGGGCGAAGCCGTCGCCGAAGCACCGGCCGAGCCTGCTGCCGAAGCCGCCGCCGAGCCGGAGCAGGCCGAAGCGCCGAAAGCCGAAGCACCGAAGGCCGAAGCCGAAGACGCCGGCCCGGTCGCCGAGGCCGAAGCGACTGCCGCCGAGACCGTCGCGGACGGGACGGAGCCGAAGGCCGCCGAGAGCGAGGGGGCCGAGGCCGAGGGCGGAGACGAGGAGGACACGCTCCGGGGCGACCGCTACGAGCTGAGCGGCACGAAGGTCGTCGGCAAGATCGACCTCTCCGGGTTGGAGTCCGGCCGCCGCCGCCGCCGCAAGCGCAAGGCCAGCGAAGCCGTCTCCGAGGACGACGGGGCCGAGGAGTCGTCCTCGCGCAAGCGCGGCAAGCGCAAGAAGAAAGGCAAGGTCGACAAGGCCGAGGCCGCCTCGACCGTGCAGGAGACGCTCCAGAAGCTCGCCCAGGGCTCGGGCCGCTCGCGCCAGAAGCGCCGCCGCGCGAGGCGCGAGGAGCGCGCCGAGATGCGCGAGCGCGAGATGGAGGAGCTGCGCGAGCAGGAGAGCCAGCTCCGCCTGATGGAGTTCATCTCGACCGGCGAGCTCGCCGGCATGATGGACGTCCCCGTCACCGACGTCATCCAGACCGGGTTCAACCTCGGCATGATGGTGTCCATCAACCAGCGCCTCGACGCCGACGCCATCACCCTCATCGCCGACGAGTACAACTTCGACGTCGAGTTCGTGACCGACATCGGGATGGAGGACATCGAGATCGAGGAGGACGACCCCGAGGACCTCGAAGCCCGCCCGCCCGTCGTCACCATCATGGGCCACGTCGACCACGGCAAGACCTCGCTCCTCGACTACATCCGCTCGGCGAGCGTCGCCACCGGCGAGGCCGGCGGCATCACCCAGCACATCGGGGCCTACACGGTCGAGACCGACGACGGCCGCCCGATCACGTTCCTCGACACGCCGGGCCACGAGGCCTTCACCGCGATGCGGGCCCGCGGGGCCCAGGTCACCGACCTCGTCATCCTCGTCGTCGCCGCCGACGACCAGGTGATGCCGCAGACGAGGGAGGCCATCAACCACTCGAAGGCCGCCGGCGTGCCCATCGTCGTCGCCATCAACAAGATGGACCGCGAGGAGGCCAACCCCGACCGCATCATGCAGCAGCTCGCCGACGAGAACGTCCTCGTCGAGCAGTACGGCGGCAAGGTGCAGGCCGAGTTCGTCTCGGCCAAGACCGGCATGGGCGTCCCCGACCTCCTCGAAAAGGTCCTCATCGAGTCCGAGCTCCTGGAGCTCCAGGCCAACCCCGAGCGCTACGCCGTCGGGAGCGTCATCGAGAGCCGCCTCGACAAGGGGCGGGGCATCGTCGCGACGATCCTCGTCGAGACCGGGACGATGGAGGTCGGCGACGCCTTCGTGGCCGGGACCAACTCGGGCCGCGTCCGGGCCATGTTCAACGAGCGCGACGAGCGCGTCGACACTGCCGGGCCGTCGGTGCCGGTGCAGATCCTCGGCTTCTCCGGCGCGCCCGAGGTCGGCGACCGGTTCGTCGTGCTCGAGGACGAGCGCGAGGCCCGCGAGATCGCGCAGAAGCGCCAGCAGATCATGCGCGAGCAGACCATGCGCAAGCGCAAGCACGTCTCGCTCGACGACCTCTCGCGCCGCATGGCCCTCGGCGAGCTGAACTACCTCAACCTCATCATCAAGGGCGACGTCGCCGGCTCGGTCGAGGCCATCTCCGACGCCCTGCTCAAGATCTCGAACGACGAGGTCGCCGTAGACATCATCCACAGCGGCGTCGGCGCGATCACCGAGACCGACGTGATGCTCGCCGCCGCCTCGGACGCCATCGTCTTCGGCTTCCAGGTCCGCCCGATGGCCGGCGTCCGCCAGATCGCCGAGCGCGAGGAGATCGACATCCGCCTCTACTCGGTCATCTACGACGCCATCGAGGACGTGCGCGATGCGCTTGAAGGCCTCCTCACGCCCGAGGAGAAGGAGAAGACCCTCGGGATGCTCGAGGTCCGCGAGACGTTCAAGATCCCGCGCGTCGGCACGGTGGCGGGCTGCTACGTGATTGAGGGCAAGATCAACCGCAACGACAAGGTCCGCCTCGTCCGCGAAGGCGTCGTCGTCTACGAGGGCCTCCTCTCGTCGCTCAAGCGCTTCAAGGACGACGCCCGCGAGGTCACCAGCGGCTACGAGTGCGGCCTCTCGATCCAGAACTTCAACGACGTCAAGGTCGGCGACCAGATCGAGGCCTACGAGGTCTTCGAGGAGCAACGCACGCTTCAGATCTAACGAACGCCGAGCGACGAGCAGCGCGTGGCGAGGGTGTCTCCCGTCCGTCGCTCGTCGCCCGTAACTCGTAATTCGAATGTCTATCCGAACCGAGCGGCTCAGCCGCATGGTCCAGCGCGAAGTCGCCGACCTCCTCGGCGGCGAGTTCCACGAGGCGTCGCAGGCCCTCGTCACCGTCACGAACGTCCGCGTCACGAACGACCTCGGCATCGCCTACGTCTACCTGAGCGTGCTCGGCGAGGAGGACGCCCGGCGGCAGATCGCGTTTCGCCGCATCGAGGACGCTGCGCCCCAGATCCGCCACGCCCTCGCACAGCGCATCCGCCACCAGGTCCGCAAAATCCCCGAGCTCCGGTTCTTCCTCGACGAGTCGCAGCAGCAGGCCGCCCGTATGGAGGAGCTCTTCGACCAGATCCGCGCCGAGCGCGGCGACGAGCCCCTCGGTGACGAGCGCGGCGACGAGCCTCTCGGCGACGAGCCTCTCGGCGACGAGTCGGTGCCCGGTCCCGAGGAGACCGAGCGCGATGGGTGAGGAGCCCGCATCGCCTGCGGACGCGCCGCCCATCGTCACGAACGCGGACCCGTTGCCCGGACCGGGCGAGCCGGCGATCCTCCTCGTGGACAAGCCCGGCGGCCTCTCGTCCTTCGGCGTGATCCGGCGGCTGCGCCCGCTCCTCGGCACCAAAAAAATCGGCCACGCCGGGACGCTCGACCCGGCGGCGACGGGCCTGCTGATCTGCCTCGTCGGCCGCGCCGCGACGCGCCTCCAGGACCGGTTCATGGGCCTGCCCAAAACCTACACCGGCACGCTCCGGCTCGGGGCCACGACGGAGACTTACGACGCCGAGGGCGCAGTCGTCGAGACGGTGGACGCCTCGCCCGTCACCGTCACCGACGCCGACCTCGACGCGGCGCGGCAGCGCTTCCTCGGCGAGACCGCGCAGCGCCCGCCGATGTACTCCGCCGTGAAGGTCGAGGGGGAGCGGCTCTACAAAAAGGCCCGGCGCGGCGAAACGGTGGAGCGCAGCGCCCGCCCCGTCAGCGTCTACCGGTTCGACCTCACGGAGCGACGGGGCGACGACGTAGACTTCGTCGTCGAGTGCTCGAAGGGGACCTACGTCCGCACCCTCGCGCACGACCTCGGGCAGGCGCTCGGCGTCGGGGCCCACCTCGCGGCGCTCCGGCGCACGGCGATCGGGCCGTTCAGCGTGGCCGAGGCGTGGACGCTGGGGGCACTGGCTCAGGGGGCAGAACAGGGGTAGGGGCAGGTTTCAAACCTGCCCCTACCACGATTCCGTTACCGCAATGAAACGACAGTTCGGCCTCAACGAGATCGCGAGGGACGACCGCTCCGTGCTGACGGTCGGCACCTTCGACGGGGTCCACCTCGGGCATCAGGCCATTCTGGACTATCTCAAAGACCGTGCGGCCAAAGTGGGCGGGTGCAGCGTCGTCGTCTCGTTCGACCCGCACCCGCGCGAGGTCGTCCTCGGCGAGCACGTCCCGCTGCTCACCACGCTCGACGAGCGCGCCGACATTTTGGAGAGCTTTGGGATCGACCGGTTCGTCGTGCTCCCGTTCACGCGCGACCTCTCGAACCTCGGCCCCGACGCCTACGTCGAGCAAATCCTGATCGGAACCGTCGGGCTGCGCGAGGTCGTAATCGGGTACGACCACCGCTTCGGGCGCAACCGCGCCGGCAGCCGCGAGACGCTCGAAGCCCTCGGCGCCGAGCACGGCTTCAGCGTGGACGTGATCCCCGCCCAACTCGTCCGCGAGACCACCGTCTCGTCGTCGGCCATTCGCAAGCTCTTGGCCGACGAGGGCGACGTGGCGAAAGCCACAACGCTCCTCGGGCGACCGTACTTCCTCACCGGCGCCGTGGTCCGGGGCGACGGCCGGGGCCGGACGATGGGCTATCCCACGGCCAACCTCCGCATCGACGGCACCCGCAAGCTGATCCCCCGCGTCGGCGTCTACGCCGTCCGCGTCGAGCACGACGGGAAGAGGTGGGGCGGGATGGTGAACGTCGGTCGCCGTCCGACCTTCGAGACCGACGGCGCGCTGGGCGTCGAAGTCCACCTGTTCGACTTCCACCGCGACCTCTACGGCGACACGCTCCGCGTCGCCTTCGCCGCCCGCACGAGGGACGAGGTCAGGTTCGACGGACCGGAAGCGCTCGTGGCGCAACTCCGCGACGACGAGGCTCAGAGTCGCCGGGTGCTGAGGTAGCAATCCGTTGCGCTGCCCGAGAAGGTCGTGGGTCCCGGGGGTTCAGTGTATGTTGATTGGTGTGATCCTCTTCACCTTCAAGACTTTACTGCCTTTGCTCGAACGTCTTCACTCGTTTTCGTGGATGCCAGGTCTGCGTCTCCGCTAGCGCTCTTCTCGCCGCCATCAGCTGAAATGATGTGGTTGGGCATGTGCCATCCTACAGCGACTGATGCAATCGGTTGCGAACGCCCTACTCAGGGCTCCGAAGCGTAGCTACCTACGCGGCTGTAAGGGATCTCGGCGGCTAGCGGAAGCTTGTAGGTAGACGGGGACGAGAGGTTGCAGTCACCACCGGAGGCATTGCTTCAGCAATAGCTCCTAACGTAGTCGATCCAGTGACGCCAATGAAGTACGCTTGCTTCAGCACGTCTTGCGGGAAATTAGCTTGCTGCCGCTTCAACCTCAGGATCAGGCGCAGGGTCTTCCAGAACAGCTCGAAGGTGACCTCGAAGCGCTGGATCGTCGCATCGATGAGGTAGCGGTCGGCGGCAGGTTCTTCGGCTACAGCCTCATTCAAGCGGCGTAGCGCTCGCTCCAAGTCCGAAAGCCGTTGGGTGAGCCTATCGTTCATAGAGCGTGATGCCGTCTCGTTCGATGCTCGCGCGTAGGTCGGCGGGTGCGCTGCCGAGCCGCGTCAGGTCGATGTTTAGGAGGGTGGGGGCGTCGTAGGTGAGATAGGCTGAGATAGACCCCCACCTCGCGTCCTCCCCGGAGCACTCGATAGCCAGGTCGATATCGGAGCGGGGCGCGTGGTCGCCGCGCGCGCGGGAGCCGTAGAGCACGACCCGCTCGACCTCGGGAAACGAGGCGAGGTGGCGGGTGATCGCGTCGAGGACCGGCAGCATATCGGGAGTGTAGCAGTCCAGAGGGATCGCCCAGACTCCCTAGCTTACGCACGAGAGAGCGAAAAGCGAACATCCAAGCGCCCGACGAGTTGTAGACCGAAACCGAGACCACAGATGCCAAAGCTGGTTAAGATCATCGTAGAGAAGCACGCCGACGGGTACGTCGCGTACCCCGTCGGACTCAAGGGCGTCGTCGTCGGGCAGGGTGATACGTATGAGGAGGCACTCGCCGACGCTCGGAGCGCCGTCGCCTTCCACGTCGAAACGTTCGGGGCGGAGGTGCTCGATGGCGAGGACGAGCCGGTGCTCGAAGTATTCATCGCCGAAGCCACCATCGCAGCCTGATGTCGGAACGCTTCCCTCGCGACGCCCCGCTGCGGCGTGTGCTTGCCGCACTTGAAGCGTTGGGGTTCGCAGTGGTGCGGGAAGGCAACCACATCTCGATGCTTCGGGAGGAGGCCGACGGGACGCGGACACCGCTCACGCTCCCGAACCATCGGACGATCAAGAGTTCGACGCTGCGTGCTATTCTGCGTCAGAGTGGGATCGCACGCGATGAGTTCGTGCGAGCTTACCGGCGTGCTCGGTAGCATCGTTGTTGACTTTTAGCCCAGACTTCGAATGAGCCGAACGCGCTCGCGCGTAATTTTCGCGCTTTAGCATTCGCCCGACCCGTGAAGCCTCGCGCTGCGAGCCGTGGCGTCCGCTCCTTTAGCATGGAATATCTAAAGAGGCACCCCTCCCGATGATCACCAAAGAACGTAAGCAGGAGCTCATCTCCGAGCACGGCTCGAGCGACGCCGACACCGGCACCACCGAGGTCCAGATCGCCCTCTTCAGCCAGCGCATCAACGACCTCACCGGCCACCTCAAGACGCACTCCAAGGACCACGCCTCGCGGCGCGGCCTCCTAAAGCTCGTCGGCAAGCGCCGCCGGCTGCTCGACTACCTCGCCGCGCGCGACATCGAGCGCTACCGCGCCGTGATCGCCAAGCTCGGCATCCGCAAGTAACACCCCGGCAGCGGCCCCGACAGCGGGTGCCGCTGCCGTCGTTTCCACTGGGGCGGCGTGCGCTGCCCCTCATCCGCCGGCCCGACCTGCAGCTTAGAGCGCCCAGTAAAACCCACGAACAGTCATCCCCGCGTAGGCGGGGACCCGCAGGAAAGCAACGCTGCTGGACTCCCGCCCGCGCGGGAATGACTTGAACACGTGTTTTGTTGAAGTTCTTAGGACCTCGCCTCCGTCGGCAGTCAGTCTTCACGAGTCCGCCCCGAGTACGCCTCAATCCTGAGCACACGGCTCAATCTTGAGCACACGGCGCGGACGCCTGAAAGCTGATTTTCGACACCCCGTTTCCGCGGGGAGGAGAGCGAGCCCGAGCCGAGCGAGGGCGGCACACCAACCCCAACGCTATGAACGCCATTACGCAGACCGTCGATATCGGTCAAGGCAAAACCATCACGTTCGAGACCGGCAAGCTCGCCAAGCAGGCCGGCGGCTCGGTCGTCGTCCGCCAGGGCGACACGATGGTGCTCTGCACCGCTGTCATCGACCAGAGCGCCAAAGAGGGCCAGCACTTCTTCCCGCTCACCGTGGACTACCGCGAGCGCTTCAGCGCCGGCGGCAAGTTCCCCGGCGGCTTCCTCAAGCGCGAGGGCCGCCCGAGCGACAAGGAGACGCTCACCTCGCGCCTGATCGACCGCACGATCCGCCCGCTCTTCCCGGACGGCTTCCGCAACGAGGTCCAGGCCCTGTGCTTCGTCCTGTCCGCCGACCCCGAGGTCGATGCCGACGTGATCGCGGGCCTCGGCGCGTCCGCCGCGCTGAACCTCACCGGCGGCCCGTTCGACGGCCCCACCGCCCACGTCCGCGTCGGCCGCGTCGGCGGCGAGTGGGTCATCAACCCGACGAAGGAGGAGCGCACCGGCGGCGACTTCGACCTCATCGTGGCCGGGAAGGAGGACGCCATCGTGATGGTCGAGGGCGAGATGAACGAGGCCAGCGAGGACGACATGCTCGCCGCGCTCGACGTCGGCCACGAGGCCATCCGGAAGCTCTGCCGCGCCCAGAACGACCTCCGCCGCGACTTCGAGCACCAGCGCGGCGCGGTCGAGACGATGGAGTACGAGACCGTCATGGCCGACCGCGACCTCGTCGAGAAGGTGCGCGGGATCGCGCGCGAGCGCATCGAGGCGCACCTCCGCCAGCCGTACGACAAGAAGACCCTCTACGGCGGCCTGAGCGATATCAAGAAGGAGGTCGTCGCCGAGATTCAGGACAGCTTCGTCGGGAATGCGCTCGGCGCGGTCGGCGTCGAGACCGTCCCGTCGGTCTCGGACTCCGACATCAAGAACGCGTTCTCGACCGTCGAGAGTGACGTGATGCGGGACATGATCCTGAGCGAGGGCCGCCGCATCGACGGCCGCCGCCTCGACGAGGTCCGCGCCATCTGGACCGAGGTGGACTACCTCCCGCGCGTCCACGGCTCGGCCATCTTCACGCGCGGCGAAACCCAGGTGCTCGCCCAGATGACGCTGGGCTCCGGGCGCGACGTCCAGGGCGTCGACCAGCTCTTCGACCAGACCGACAAGCGGTTCTACCTGCACTACAACTTCCCGCCGTTCTCGGTCGGCGAGGCGCGGTTCCTCCGGGGGCCGGGCCGCCGCGAGATCGGGCACGGGATGCTCGCCGAGCGCGCGCTCGCGCCCCTGCTCCCGAGCGAGGACGAGTTCCCCTACACGATCCGCCTCATCTGCGACGTGCTCGAGTCGAACGGCTCGTCGTCG
>CBDCBW010000017.1:0-597474 GCA_965214485.1 Rhodothermales bacterium
GTTCGGGGCGACGGCGAGCGAGCGCTGCCCGCCGCTGTGGGCGCGGCGCACGTCGCGCTCGGTGATGAGGGGGCGTCCGGGCATGGCGGGAAGCTACGGCAGGGCGTGGAAAGAGAACCCGATCCAGCTACCCGGACCCTCGTGCCGAGGCTCGTTCCCTCCCCGCTCCCGCTTCCCCCCACGCGCCGTCCGGGCTGGCGCGCTCCGCCTTTTCTGCCCCGTCGCTTCCCTTTGTCGAAAGCGCTTCCGTTAACTTCGGCGCTCACACGTCCGCCCATCCTTCACCGCCCGTCATGCCGTCCATCGTCCAGGAACGCCCGAAGGTCTCTGCCTACGAAATCGCCACCGCCAACTTCGCCCGCGCCGCCGACGTGATCGGCCTCGACGACGAGTGGCGCACCCTCATCCGCCGGCCGTTCCGCGAGATGAAGGTCGAGGTCCCGCTCCACATGGAGAACGGCACGCTGCGGACCTACACCGGCTACCGCATCCAGCACAACGGCGCGCGCGGGCCGTTCAAGGGCGGCATCCGCTTCTCGCCGCTCGTCGACGCCGACGAGGTCCGGGCGCTCGCCGAGATGATGACCTACAAGACGGCGCTCGTCGACGTCCCCTTCGGCGGGGGCAAGGGCGGGATCAACGTGGACCCGCGCGAGCTGACGACGCGCGAGCTCGAGCAGCTCACGCGGCGCTACATCTCGCGCATCCACCTCATCCTCGGGCCGAACCGCGACGTGCCCGCGCCGGACCTGGGCTCGAACGCCCAGGTGATGGCGTGGATCGTGGACCAGTACGGACGCCAGCACGGGCACTCGCCGGCCGTCGTCACCGGCAAGCCGCTCGAGCTCGGCGGCTCGCCGGGGCGCGAGGCGGCGACGGGGCGCGGCGTGATGATCTGCACGCTCGAGGCCGCGAAGGACCTCGAGATGGAGGTCACCGACCTCCGCGTGGCCGTGCAGGGCTTCGGCAACGTCGGGATGTGGGCGGCGGCGCTGCTCGACCAGCAGGGCGCGAAGGTCGTCGCCATCTCGGACGTCTCGGGCGGGCTCTTCAACGGCGACGGCCTCGACATCCAGGACATCCGCGACTACAAGGACGCGCAGGACCACAAGACCATCGAGGGCTACGACGCCCCCGGCGTCCAGCACGTCGCCCACGCCGACTTCATGGGCGTCGACTGCAACGTCCTCATCCCGGCCGCGGTCGAGTCGGCCATCCACGAGGGCAACGTCGACGGCGTCAAGGCGAAGCTCGTCGTCGAGGGGGCCAACCTCCCGGTCACGCCCGAGGCGGACCGGCGGCTGACCGAGCGCGGGGTGCTCGTCCTCCCGGACCTGCTCGCGAACGCGGGCGGCGTGACGGTGTCGTACTTCGAGTGGAGCCAGAACTTCCAGCAGTTCCGCTGGGACGAGGCCGACGTCAACAGCCGCCTCGAGGCGATCATGCTCAAGGCCTACCGCGCCGTGCGCGACCGCGCGCAGCACTACGACGTGACGATGCGCGAGGGGGCCTTCGTCGTCGCCGTCGAGCGCGTCGTCCGCGCCGAGAAGCTGCGCGGGATGCTGTAAGAGTGGAAGCGAGGACGAGCGGAAGTGCGGAAGAGGGACTCGGCGGTGAATCCTGAAATCTTCCGCTCTTTCTTTCCTTCGCTCTTCCGCTCCTACTTCCTCACGAGCCACCCCGCCGGGTCCACGGCCTCGCCGCTGGCGAAGAGCGCGAAGAACACGCCCGCGCCGAGGGGGTCGTCGGCGGTGCCGGCGCGGCCCACGCCCTGCCCGGCCTGGACCTCCTGCCCCTGCCGCACGTCTACCGACGAGAGGTTGCCGTAGATCGTCGCGTAGGCCCCGTGCGAGACCATGATGCAGGTCCCGTAGCCCGGCATCGCGAAGACCCGGCTCACGCGCCCGCCGAAGACCGCGCGGACGGACGCCGCCGGTGCCGTCGAGAGCTCCAGCCCGATGCTCTTGGTCTTAGTGCCGTGGACCGGGTGCGTCCGCGTCCCGAACGGGCCGGTCACGACGCCGTTCGCCGGCCACGGCAGCCGCCCCCGGTTCTGCCGGAACGAGCCGGTGAGCTCGACGAAGGCGGACTCGGCGGCTTCGGCGGCGCGGGCCGCCTCGGCGTTGCCGGCGGCGCGGGCGCGCTCGGCCTCGGCGCGAGCGCGCTCGGCCTCGCGGCGGCGGGCGGCCTCGGCGGCGGCGATCATCGCCTGGATGCGCTGCTCGAGGCGGTTCACGTCGTCCTGCCTCTGCTGGAGCTCGGCCTGGAGGCCGGTGCGCTGCTGCCGGAGCTCGGCGACGAGCGCGGCGCGCTGGCCCTTGCGCTGGGCGAGGGCCTGCTGCTCGGTGCGCACCTCGGCCAGCAGCGTGTCGATGCGCGCCGCCGACGAGTCGAGCGCGGCCTGGCGGCCCGCGAGCGCCCGCTGCGTCTCGGTGATCTGGCCGAGCTTGCTCTGGCGCTGGCGGCTGAAGCGCTGGAGGTAGCGCGCCCGGACGAGCATCTGGTTGATCGACCCCGCCGAGAGGATCAGCGCGAGGTCGCCGGCGCGCCCGCGCATGTAGGCGTTGCGGGCGTGGACGGCGTACTCCTCCTTGAGCGTCCGCAGCTCCTCTTCGAGCCTCGCGGTAGACCGCTGAATCCCGACGGCCTCGTTGCTGAGCAGGGCCTGCTGCTCGCGGTACGAGCCGATGAGGGCCTCGCGCACGGCGATCTCGCGGTCGAGCGCGTCGAGGGCAGCGGCGGCGTCGGTCTCCTCACGCCGGGTGCGGGAGAGCCGCTGCTCGTAGTCCGCGATCTGCGACCGAAGCTCGCGGAGACGCTCCTCGGCGGCGCGCTGGTCGGTCTGCGCAGCGGCGGGCCGCGCCGTCACGGCGAGAACCAGCAAGAGGAGGCCGCGCGCCGCGAGAGCCAGCAGACGGGCGGCGCGCCGGCTGCGCTCGGGCGGACTGGGCTCGGGAGGACTGGAAAGGCGGGGTCGCATGGGAGCAGGCAGGGACGAATCAGTCGACCCGGATCAGTCGAGCCGGATCACCTCGGCGTCACCGGGGGAGAACGGGAAGTCGAGCGAGGCCGGGTTGAGGGTGAGCGTGCGGTGCTCGACCGTGATGCTGAGCGCGCCCGCCGGGTTGCGGAGCACGACGCGGCGCGGCAGCACCCGGCCCTCGACCGCGTCGAAGGCCTCGAAGACGCGCTCGTCCACAAGCTGCCCGGCGTCGAACGCCTGGTAGCGCACCGTCCGCCACGTCGCCGGATCGACGGTGAAGCGCTCGGCCGGGCTCGTGAGCACGTAGGCGCTGCCGTCGTTCTGGAGCGTCCAGCCCTCGCCGGCCCCCGGTCGGAGCCTGCCGAGGAGCGTGTCGAACAGCTCCCGCGTCCCGATCTCGCTCGGCAGGAACCGCGCCGCCGCGTCGATGGAGCCGACGTAGAGCCGTCCGTTCAGCTTGTCCCACGCCGAGAACCGCTCCGGCGTGGCGAGCGCCCGGGCCACCTCGATCCCGAGCACGGCGCGCGCCGAGGCCCAGAGCGTGTCGGCGGCGCGCTGCCGGAGGGTCACCGAGAGGTCGGCGTCGCGCTCGGGCGAGCGGACCGCCACCCTGGCCTGGCTCGAGAACGCCGCGAGCGAGTCCTGGGCCGCCACCGTCTCCATCAGCAGGACGATCTGCGCGGCGGTGTGGTTCGGGAAGTCCGCCGGGGGGCCGAGGTCCGGCGCGTCGCGGACGAGCGGCCGGGCGCACCCGGCGACGAGCAGCAGGACGGAGGCGAGGAGCAGGCGCACGAGAGGCAGGGCGGATCGCGTGGGGAGCGGAGCGGTGCCTCGGACGGGCGAGGCCGGCGGTGAAGTATACCGCCGCTCGCCTACGGTGCGCGTCGCTTACGGTGCGCGTCGCTTACGGTGCGCGGCCTTCGAGCTTTTGGCGGAGCCGCTGCCGGTCGCCAGGGGCGAGGCCGGCGGCGCGGCCGAGCGCCTCGAGCAGCGCCGCCCGCTCAGCGTCCGCCGGGTCCTCCGCGAGCAGGTCCTCCGCGAGCAGGTCCTCCGCGAGCAGATCGACGGCCTCCTCGAACAGGCGGACCGCCTCGCCGGGGCGTCCGGCCTCGGCGTGGGCGAGGGCCGCGACGCGGAGGAGCGCCACCTGGCCGGGGAAGAGCAGCGTCGCCTCGGCGGCAGCATCGAGCGCGGCGGCGGGGTCCCCGTTGCGGAGGTGGGCGAGGACGAGCTGCTCCCACCCGGCGAGGTTGCCCGGCTCCTCGGCCAGCGACTGGGCGAGCGCGTCGGCAGAGACCTCGGGGGCCGACGCCGCGGGGGCCGAGGGGTGCACGCGCGCGGCGGCCTCGTCGTCGCCCCGGTCGCGGTGGAGCGCGGCGAGCGCGGCGCGGGCGTCGGTGTCGGCGGGCCGCTCGGCGACGAGCGCCTCGAGCGTCGCCACGGCGTCGGCGCTCCGTCCGGCGCGGGCATAGGACGCAGCGAGCCGGCGGCGGAGGGCGGCGTCCGACGGGTCGAGGGCGGCGAGGGCTTCGAGCGACCGGACCGCCCCGGCGGCGTCGCCGAGGCGCTCGTAGAGCCCCAGCATCCGCGTCCGCACCGCCCCGCTCTCGCCGACGCGCTCGAGCACGCGCTCGAGGCTGGCGAGGGCCTCCTCGAGGTGACCGCTCTGCTGCTGGACGCGGGCGAGGGCCGTCAGCGCCGTCACGTCGCGGGGGTCGAGCCCGAGCAGGCGCTGGTAGGTCTCGGCTGCCGCGTCGGTTTCCCCGGCGCTGAGCTGGAGGCGGGCGAGCAGGTGGTAGGTGCTCGGCTCGTCCGGGGCCGCCCCGGCGGCCTGGGCCGCGAAGTAGAGCGCCGCCGCGCCGTCGCCCTCCGCCTCGTGCGCCTCGGCCAGGGCCGCGAGCACGGCGGCCTCGCCGGGCCGGAGCTCGAGCGCGCGCTCGTACTGCTCGATCGCCGCCGGGTGGTCGCCGAGGTAGGCCCGCGTCATCCCGCGGACGAAGGCCTGCTCGGCGCGGATCGCGCGGAGCGTGTCGCGCGGAGCGTGCTTGACGGCCTCGGCGGCGTCGAGCCGCTCCTGCGCGGCAGCGGGAAGGCAGAGCGCGGAGACGAGGCCCAGGAAAAGGAGAGAGCGGAGCATGGTTGCACGGGGATCGGTCCGAGCCCCTGATACGCGCGGAGGCGCAAAAGTTCGACGCGCGCGGGGTAGCTTAGCGCTCGCCCCGCCCACCGCTCGCCCCGCCCACCGCCTCACCGCCCGCCGATGCAGCTCTCCCGATTCAAGGCCCCCGACACGACCCTCATCATCTTCTCGATCATCGTCCTCGCGGCGGTGCTGACGTGGATCGTCCCGGCGGGCGAGTACGAAAAGGCCGAGATCATGGTCGAAGGCGCGGGGATGCGCGAGGTCGTCGTCCCCGGCTCGTTCCGCACCGTCGAGCGCGCCTTCGACGGGCCGCTCGACCGGCTCGGGCACACGGTCGCCGTCGTCCTGCAAGCCCCAATCCTCGGGTTCATCGACGAGGACGCCGCGCCGATCATCGCGTTCGTCCTGCTCGTCGGCGGGGCGTTCGCGGTGCTGCAGGAGACCGGCGCGGTCGAGGCGTCGCTGCGGCGGCTCGTCGCGGCGTCGCAGCGCTCGCGGGCGGTCGCGGTGCTGACGATCCCGGTCTTCATGGCGGTCTTCTCGCTGGGCGGGGCCGTCTTCGGCATGGCCGAGGAGACGATCCCGTTCGTCCTCATCTTCGTCCCGCTCGCGCTGGCGCTCGGCTACGACTCGGTGACCGGCGTGGCGATCCCGTTCCTCGGCGCGGCGGCGGGCTTCGCCGGGGCGTTCCTCAACCCGTTCACGGTGGGCGTGGCGCAGGGCATCGCGGCAGTCCCGCTGTTCTCCGGCGTCGGCTTCCGCGTCGGCCTGTGGGCCGTGGTGACGGCCGTGGTGACGGCCTTCGTGATGGCCCACGCGGCGCGCGTCCGCCGCGACCCACGGCGCAGCCCGACCTTCGAGGCCGACGAGCGGAAGCGGCGCGGCGGCCTGCACCTCGACGCCGAGGGCATCGCCGAGCGCCCCGCCGGGGGCGCGCTGCCGGCGCTGACGAGCCGGCAGCGCGGGGTCCTCGCCCTGTTCGGGCTCGGCATCGCCGCGCTCGTCTTCGGCGTGCTCCGCTACGGGTGGTACATCACCGAGATCGCGGCGCTCTTCGTCGCGCTCGGCATCGTGATGGGAGCCGCCGGCGGGCTGGGGGCCAACGGCACCGCGCGGGCGTTCATGGCCGGGGCGAAGGACCTCGTCGCGACCGCCATCATCATCGGGCTGGCTCGCGGGATCCTCGTCGTGCTGCAGGACGGGCAGGTGATCGACACGATCCTGCACGCGCTCGCCTCCGGCCTCGAGGGCACCGGCTCCACCGTGGCGGCGATGGCGATGTTCGGGGCGCAGACGGTGATCAACTTCTTCGTCCCGAGTGGGAGCGGGCAGGCCGCGCTCACGATGCCGCTGATGGCCCCGCTCTCGGACCTGGTCGGCGTGAGCCGGCAGACGGCGGTGCTGGCGTTCCAGCTGGGCGACGGCTTCACGAACATGATCGTTCCGACGAGCGCCGTGCTGATGGGCGCGCTCACGCTGGCCGAGGTGCCGTGGCAGACGTGGGCGCGGTGGGTGCTCCCGCTCCAACTCGGCCTGTTCGCCCTCGGCCTCGCCGCGCTCGCCGTGGCCGTCTCGCTGGGGTGGGGGGGCTGATGGCTCCCGTCCCTCGCCCCCCGGCCGAAGCGGTCCGCGCCGCCCGCGAAGAGGCCGGGGCTGCCGTCGGCGCGCTGGCCTTCTGCGCCGCGCGGCGAGCGCTGGTCCTGGCCGTCGCCCTCGGGGTGAGCGGGTGCTCGGTGATCTACAGCCTCGGCATCGGATTCGTCTACGACGAGGTCGCGCTGCCCGAGGCGCAGGTCGTCCGCGACGTCCGCTACGTCGAAGGCTCGGACCTGGACAAGCACCGGCTGAACCTCTTCCTGCCTTCGCCGCGCAGCCCGCGCCCGTGGCCGGCGGTCGTCTTCGTCCACGGCGGCGGGTGGACCGAGGGCGACAAGGACCTCGCCTTCGGCGGGGCCGACGTCTACGGCAACATCGGGCGCTACTTTGCGAGCCGAGGCATCGGGGCCGCCGTGGTGGGCTACCGGCTGCTGCACGACGTGACGCCGGAGGGGCAGATCGAGGACGTGGCGGACGCCGTCGCCTGGGTCGGCGAGCACATCGCCCTCTACGGCGGCGACCCCGGCGCGCTCTTCCTCATGGGGCACTCCGCCGGGGCGCAGCTCGCCACCCGCGTCGCCCTCGACCCCGACGCCCTGCCCGGCACCGAGGCCTTCGGCGTGTGCGGCGTCATCGCCGTCAGCGGCGCGGCCTACGACCTGAGCGACCCGGAGACCTACGCCCTCAGCAACGACCCCGCCTACTACGCCCGCCGCTTCAACCCAACCGGCACCGATGCCGATTGGCAAACCGAGGCCTCGCCGATCCGCTTCGCCCGCGCCGACGCCCCTCCGTTTCTGATCCTCTACGCCGGAGGCGAAAGCAAGGCGTTGCAGCGCCAGTCCAGGCTCCTCGACGCCGCGCTGAGGGAGGCCGGAGCCCAGAGCGAGGTCGTCGTCGTCCCCGGCCAGAGCCACGAGCGGATCGTGCTCGCCCTCAGCCGCGACGACCAGACCGCCGGTCCGGCGATGCTGGGTTTCGTGCGCGAGACTGAATGCCGGTGAGAGGGTAGTCTCGCGGGTGGGCCTCGTCTTCGAGCGGCCGTTTGCTACGCGTTCTCCGGCTATAAGCTCTCGAACTCTGACGGCTCGACAGGTCAGATGAGACTGTCACTAGATGTGGAGATCGATCTTACATATAGTACCTCTATCTTAAGTATAATAGGTGGTTATTGAGCCTGCGCCTTCGATCAGACAGGAAATGTCCGGGGCGATGTCGTACTCCGGCCGCTTTTTACAAGAATACAGTAGAGGGACTGCCTCCTACCTCTCTGCGACTCCTCATCTCACCCTACTCCACTCAGCCGCCCCTCATTGGGGCACCGCCATGACCAACCCTTCCCTTGCCCAACGCGTTAAAGCACGCTTCCTGCTTGCCTTTGCGGCGACACTGCTTTCGTCCCTCCTTGCCATTGTGGCGCTGTCTTCATCGGCGCGGGCACAAGATCTCCTTCACACACTCGTCTCTCCTAGTGAGCGGTTCGGCGGTAACTTCGGCTTCGCGGTGGCAGGAGTTCCCGATGCCGATGGAGACCAAGTGTCCGATCTCCTCGTTGGAGCTATGGGAGAGGGCTCGGGGTTCTTCGGAGGCCCAGGCCGAGCGCACCTTTACAGCGGAGCTACGGGTGCCCTCCTTCACACGCTCGATTTGCCTACAGGAGAAAGCGGCGGCGGGTTTGCCGAATCCGTGGCGGGCGTGTTTGACACCAATGGCGACAGTAAGGGCGACCTTCTTATTGGAGCAAAGGGCGTAGGTAGTAATGGGCGAGCGTATCTCTTTAGCGGAGCCACCGGCGCTCTCCTCCATGTGCTCAACTCCCCCTCTCCAGACCCGGACGGCGGCCAGTTCGGTGACTTCGTAGCGGGCGTGCCTGATACCGATGGAGACGGCAGAGGCGACCTCTTAATCGGGGCAGACTCTGAAGGGCCAGGATTCTCGGGGACTGGGCGAGCATACCTCTTCAGCGGGGCTACCGGTACCCTCCTCCATGTGCTCAATTCTCCTAATGCTCAGAAGGGTGGCAACTTCGGTGAAGCTGTAGCAGGCGTACCCGACACTGACGGTGATGGGCGCGGCGATCTTCTCATTGGGGCTTACTTTGAGGACCCCGAACGGGCGTATCTCTTCAGTGGGGCTACAGGCACTCTCCTCTTTACGCTAACCTCTCCTAACCCACTGGACGGCTGCTGTTTTGGCTTTTCAGTAGCAGGGGTGCCCGATGTCAACGGCGATGGTAGGGGCGATCTCCTCGTCGGGGCAGCTAACCGAGACAACAACTTTGGCGAAGGACGAGCCTATCTGTTCAGTGGTGACTCTGGCGCTCTTCTCTTGGAACTCAATTCTCCCGAGGGACGCCCTAATGATCGCTTCGGCCTTACAGTCGCAGGCGTTCCCGATGCCAGTGGCGACAGTAAAGGCGACCTTCTCATTGGCGCAACGGGTGTCGCTACTGGCGGGCGGGCCTACCTCTTTAGCGGATCCAGCGGCGACCTTCTCCTTGAAGTTGCCTCCCCTAATGCTGAGGGCGGTGGTAACTTCGGCGTCTCTGTGGCAGGCGTGTCCGATGCTAATGGCGACGGTCGAGGCGACTTGCTGATCGGTGCCAGGCGTGAGGACCCTGGCGCAAGCCCCCAGGATGCTGGCCGGGCCTATCTTTTCAGCGGCTCTATTGGCACCCTACCCACCGTAGACCTCACGGCTACGGCGACAAGCCCGCTGACAGTCGCTCCCGGCGGCTCGGTCTCTTTCAATTACTCCATCACGAACACCACGAGTGTCGCCGCCTCTGGAGACCTCTTCTTCACGGTCACCCCGGGTGGCCTCTCCGGCGTAATCACGAGCGGCACCGTCGGGGCGGGGCAGACCGTCAACGCAAGCTTCACGCAGAACGTCCCGGGGAATGCCCCGCCGGGAGTGTACGCCTACACCCTCAACATCGGACGCTTCCCGAACGTGACGGTGGATGCGGAGACCTTCGCGGTGACGGTAACGGGGTCGGCACGTGCGGCCGGCACCTCGGAGGCGTGGGCAGTGACGGATGCTTCACCGTGGGAGCCCGCCGATGCTCCGGCTGAAGTAGCGCCCCGAGCAACGGACGCGGTGGTCACAGCCTACCCGAACCCATTCCGCCAGCAGACGGCGCTCTCGTTCACGCTGCCCTCACCGGAGCGGGTGCGGCTTGCGGTCTACGATGTGCTCGGGCGCGAGGTCGCGGTATTCTTCGACGGTACCACCGAGACCGGTCAGCACGAGGCGACCTTCGACGGGCAGGGCCTGCCGAGTGGCGTCTACCTCTGGCGGCTCGAAGCCGGAGCCGAAGTGCAGACGGGCCGGCTGACGCTGCTACGCTAGCCATGCCCAACAGAGGGGTCCGGCAGCCCGTACCGCTGGACCCCTCTGGTTTGTTAGGCGGCCTCTCGGCGTCGCTTGCCGATCAAGTGTGCTACGTCCTTCTGCGTCGCCCCCGTCGCCAGCAGCGCCCGGATCAGCAGGTCCACCGAGGTACCCGGATCGCTCGCCTCGGCTTTGGCGATCCGCGACTGACTCGACCCGATCCGCCGCGCCAGCTTCGCCTGCGTCAAGCCCTCGCGGGTCCGCCACTCGCGCAGGCCCTGGCTCAGCGCTAGCTTCAACTCGACATAAGCAGACTCCTCTGGAGTCAGTCCGAGGAACTCGTCAGCGGTGCCGACGCGCCAACCCACCGCTTCCAGTTTCTTCCGCTTTGCTGTGTCCATTACTCGTTTGGGTCGATTCCTCAGGCTGTAGTCTCGTCGTAGTGACGGAGCCGCTGCTGTGCGTTCTCGATCACCCGCTTCGGGGTCTTCTGCGTCTTTTTCTCGAACACCTCGGCGATTATGATGGCGTCGGGGTCGGTGCGGTAGACAATGCGCCAAGTTGCGTTCTGGTCGGGGATGCGGAGTTCGTGGCAGCGCTTGCCGATGGTCGGCATCGGGCGCGAATGCGGCATCGAGAACGACTCCCCCTGCTGTAGCCTCCGTAAGAGCACCCCAGCCTCGAGGCGCGCTGCGGCGGAGAAGGGCGGGGTCTTGATCTCGCCGTGGAGCCAGACGAGAGGTTTATCGTGGGCCGTCATCGGCACAATGTATGTCATATCAGACATAAAAGCAAGGTCCGGCTCCATAACCCGCACTTGCAGGCCGACCCAACGCCGGAGGTTCTTGCTTCGCTTGCTCGGCGGTGTCTAGTTTCCTCGCCCGGGCGTCCCGCTTTTCGTTGGGCGGCTGAAGGGCCATTTGTTATATGGACTTCGGTAGGAGGTAGGGCGCGGGCTGCTTTGTGAATTCTGATGGCCCGAGGTTATATCGAACGCACCTCGCGCGTCTAGACTCCTGACGCCACTCTCTCAGCGAGCTCTGTGAGGCCCCGCCATGAGCAACGGAAATTCCGAGAACACCTTCGACCCCAACGACCAGAGCAACCCCGCCGGTCCCTTCGATCCTGCTACCGATGGTCGCGCCCTCGCGCCCAGCAACTTTCCCGACTGCGACCCCGACAACATGCGGAAGCGGCGCGCCGGGAGCTACCGAGTCACTGAGGCCGACCGCGCTTGCGAGCGCGACCTCGAACCGAGGAGGAACCGCAACAACCGCGAGGAATGGACGCTTAAGGACCCTGAGACTGGCGAGCGCATCTATGCGGCGAACAACACGAAGGGGATGCCGCACAACGACATCGGCGAGGTCATCGCTGAGACGGGCGACAACCGGAAGGCTTACGAGCGCCTCCTGATCGCTGTCAACACCACCGACCCGGCCGACTACGAGGCGATCCCGACCGGGCCGAACGAGCAAGTGGCCCCACCGCCCGAGATCCGCCAACTCGTGGACCCGCAGGCCGGCGTCGCCTTTGACCTCGAAGGGCCGGATGCGCCGTCGGCGGCTACTTACCGCGCGAGCCTGACCCCGGAGCGGATGCTCGTGGCTCCGCGCTTCGAGACGCCGTGGCTCGCCGCCGACGTGGGCGAGGTCTACCTCATGGCGCTCGTGCGTGACGTCCCGCTGAACCGGCTCGTGGGCGATTCCTCGTCGAACCCGCGCATCACGAAGGCCGTCGAGCTCATCAACCAGTTCACCGACTATCGCGGGCCGGTGGATGCCACGACGCAGCGGGTCACGCCGCAGACACTTTTCCGCGGTGGCAACATCCTCAGCGCGCGGCGCGACAGCGGCAACGCCAGCGACCACGTCGGTGAACTCGACGGCCCGCACCTCTCGCAGTTCTTGCTCATCGGGAGCCGGATCGACAACATGTTCCCGCCGCAGCGCCTCGGTGGCGGGAAGGGGGCACCTAGCGGCTCGCAGGGCGTCCAACTCCGGCGGGAGGACGGGCAGGTGGTCTACGGCACGCTGACGATCAACCAGAAGCAGTTCGAGGTCAGGGAGGACCTCGACTTCATCACGGACTACGCCACATGGCTCTCGATCCTCCAGGGGGTTGATCCCGCGAACCTCACGCCTCCCCGGATGAGCGACTACACCGGGGAGCGGCGGTTCCTCTACTCGCTGCGCCAAGCAGCCGAGTACGTCCACCGCGACCAGACCTATCAGGAGGGCCTCATCGCGTGCCTCCTGATCATCTCGATGTTCGAGCGGGCCGAACGGACGGACCAGCAGCTCTTCAACGACGGCAACCCCTACCTCGACTCCTCGACCCAGATGGGGTTCGGGACGTTCGGCAACGGGCACATCCTGGCGCTCCTGGCCGAGGCGACGACGCGGGCGATCAAGGCGGCGTGGTACCAGAAGTGGTACAACCAGCGGCGGCTGCGCCCGGAGACGCTCGGGGGGCGCATCCACAACGTGCTCGTCAAGCGGGTCAAGGAAGAGCGCTACGACATCAACCGGGAGATCACCGGCCTCGGGGGGACCGCCCCCGGCGCGGAGATCATGGAGTTGGTGCGGCAGCACAACCTACAGCAGAACCAGCCCAATCGGCCGACGGAGGACTCGTTCCTGCTGCCGCAGCAGTACCCGGAGGGTAGCCCGACGCACCCGAGCTATCCGGCGGGGCACGCGACGCAGATCGCGGCGGAGGTGACGGTGCTCAAGGGCATCTGGAACGAGGATTTCCGCATTACCGACCGCTTCAGTGAAGGAGGCGGCGACCGGGCGCTTGTCCCGAACGACAATGGAACGGCTCTAGAGCTCTACGATCCGTCAGAATTCGGCCAGCCTGACATTCCGCTCACACTTGGACGTGAGCTAAACAAGCTGGCGGCGAACGTGGCACTGATGCGGAGCTACGCCGGAGTGCATTACCGCCTCGACTACACGGAGTCGGCACTGCTCGGAGAGTACGTCGGCCTCGGCATCTTGCAGGAGCAGGCGCGCTCGTTCAACAACGCTGACCACTTCTTCGAACTCACGCTCTTCAGCGGCATCAAGGTCCGCATCTTGAGCACGGGCGAGATCGTGGAGGTCTAGGAGCAAGGCACCGGGGCGGCGCTCCCAGCCGGAGCGCCGCCCTTTCCCACTTCGCGCTCCACCCCTCTAGCCCACCAGTTCCGTCGTGCGCCTCTCTCGCCTCTTCCGCGCGGGCCTCGTGCTCGCCCTCTGCTCATTCTTCTCTCCCGCCGTACTCGCGCAGTCGGCCCCCTACGACGCACTCCCCGATCTGTGGGTGGTCGACAACAGGGTGCGCAGCCTCGATGTCGTCGGCGACACGCTCTACCTCGGGGGTGACTTCGAGTACGTCGGCCCGCCGACGGGACAACTCGCCGTACTTGACAAGGCCACTGGCGAGCCTGACCTCTCGCTTCCCCGAGTCGGTGAGGCTGGCGGAGCAGCTGGAATAACGCTCACGGTGGTCCCGGATGAGTCGGGTGGTTATTACGTTGGGGGCGACTTCAGCTTCGTCAGTAGTGAGCCGCGCTACAACCTTGCGCACGTGCTTGCCGACGGCACACTCGACCCCGACTTCCGGCCGGACCCTGTGGTGGGGACGGACCCCTCACCGTTCGGCAGCGTCCGCACCATAGTCCTCGAAGACAGCGTGCTCTATGTCGGTGGCCTGTTCGAGACTATTGCTGGGGTTGGCCGCCAGAACCTCGCCGCACTCAGTGCGGAGACCGGAGCGGCGCTCCCGCTCCTAGGCAACTTCGACCCCTCCTCATATGTCGAGACCCTTGCCCTCATTGAGGGCACGCTCTACGTCGGGGGTCTTTTCACTTCCGTGAATGGTCAGCCGCGCGTGGGGGCCGCTGCGCTCGATGCCGCCACCGGTGCTGTGCTCCCGTGGCGGGCCGACCTTGCCGACGAGAACCCCGACTTCTCCACAGGAGCCTTCGACTTCGGTCGCGGCAACGGCACGCTCTACCTCGGTGGTCCATTCGCTTTCGTGGATGGGCAGGCGCGAGGAGGGCTCGCCGAGGTGACGCTGGCCGATCCCATGACGGGCGAGGGCGGTGAGGTGACGCCTTGGGCCCCGAGCGTGGGCGCATCGGACTTCGTCGTGACCGGGGAGTACATCTGGGGAGCACGAGGCTACAGCGGCGGCCCACTGGCGCGGATCGACCGTGAAACCGGAGCGGTCGTGGTTTTCCCCGTGGACGCGGAGCTACGCAGCGGTAACTCCGTAGTACTTGATTTGGCGGGTGGCCCCTCGGGTGAAGGCACCTTATACCTCGCCTGTGATCGCCTAGTCGACAACGGGTCCGAGTTCGTCCCCGTCGTCGTCGGCGTGGACCCCGCCACCGGCGAGGCCACCGGCTTCGAGGTTCTCGCCGCACCCGGTGCCAGCGGCACCGACTTCGTCGGGGCGCTCGCCGTTGAGCCCGGCCCCGAGGGCCGCGTCTTCGCCGGCGGCTCGACCATCTCTATCGGCGGCGTCCGCCGCTCGTTTCTAGCCGCGCTCGACCTCACGACTGGCCGCGCGCTGCCACCGTTCACCGGCGAGGTCGTCGAGTCCGTCCTCGACCTCGCCGCCTCGCCCGACGGCCGGACCGTTTACTTCGGCACCTTCTTCGGCCTCGGCGTGCTCGACGCGCCATCGTGGAGCCTCCGTAACTTCGGGGGGGCCGAGGCTGCGCCGACTACCCACCGCATCGCGCAAGTCGCCCCCGCTGACGCGGGCGCGACACGGCCTGTCTTTCACCGGACCTCCACTCCTCAACTGCATGAGGTCTCTCCGTCCGCTTCGCTGCCCGCCGCTCGCGCGGCCGGCGGCACCCCGCGCGTGCTCGGCAACAACTCCGCCTTCGCTGTCACCGAGCGCGCACTCTTCTTCTGCGGGGCCGGCTGCGTCGCCTTCGACCGCCAGACCGAGATGGAGGTCTGGCTCACGCTCGGGGCCGGCATCATCGGGCGCGATACCAACGTCCTGCTGCTCGACGGCCCCGGCGGGCCGGGTGGCGACCGCGGCACGCTCTACCTCTCCGGCGGCCTCGAAGAGCTCCCGCTCGGGACTCCGCGCGCGGCCTTCGGTGCGCTCGACCCCCGGACGGGGGACGTCTTTGATTGGGACGTCGGCGTGACGGATGCCGGCCCCGGTGCCTCGCTCGGCGGCGGCATCGCCTGGCTCGACACGGACGGCGACGGACCTGAGGAGCCAGCACTTTACCTCGGCGGCGACCAACTCTTCGAGGTGCAGGGGGAGATGCGCGGGACGGACCTTCTCGCCGTAGACCCCGAGACGGCGGCGCTGCTGCCGTGGGACCCGGCCCCGTTCTTGGGTGAGCGGCGTAGCGCCAGCACGTTGGCAGCGCAACCGACGGAGGGCGGCGGGGTGGTCTACACGAACAACGGGCTGGCGCTCGACGCCGAGACGGCGGCACCAGTGGCGGGGTGGGAGCCAGCGGTGCTCGGGACGACGGTGCTGCTCTCGGAGCGTCACGAGGCGCTCTTCGTCGCCGGGGGGTTCGAGAATAGCCTGAACGGGAGCGGGCACGCCGGGGTAGTGGCGGTGGAGTTGGCGGCAGCGTTCCCGCCACCGCCGGTCTCGTCGGAGGACGGTGCCGATCCGGCTACAGGTGCGGCGCTGTCGGCGGCGCACCCGAACCCGTTCCGCGATGCGGCGGTGCTCACACTCGCGCTGCCCGAGGCGCAGCGGGTCGAAGTCGCGCTCTTTGATGTGCTCGGGCGGCGGGTGGCTGTGCTGTACGAGGGACCGCTCGCTGTCGGCAGTCACACGCTCGCGCTCGACGGCTCGGGGTTGCCCTCAGGGATCTATGTCGTGCGCGCCTCGGGTGAGGACTTCAGCGCCGCCCGCCGCGTGACGCTCGTGCGGTAGGGATAGAGGCGCGTGCCCTCGCCATTGTGTCCCAAAACCGTCCATATAACCCGCGCTTGCAGGCCGACCCAACGCGGCGGTTTTTGCGTTGCTCGAGCGCCGCGCCTACTTTCGCTTTCCCCGCCGTCCCGCTTTCTGTTGGGCGGCTGAGCCGCCTTCTGTTATACCGCCTCGCGGTGTAGCTGAAGCCGCTCACCAACCGCACAACACAGTGGAACGTCTGACAGCAGTTCTCCTTTTCCTCTTCGCCCCCGTGCTTTTCATCGCTTGCGACTCCGACGAAGACAGCGAGTCGGACCGCCTCTCTGTCAACGGGACTTGGCAGCTCGATCTGGAGGACGGAGCCGAATAGCTCGTCATCCAAGTCCCCAGCCTCACCCACTACAACCGAGATATTGACTTCTCCTTCGTCGGGCCGTGTTGGGACGTAGACGACATCACTCTCACTCAACTCGATGCTCGCGTGTGGGTCAAGGTCGGTGATGACAGCCCCACCTTCTACCGTCAGGGAGACGATACTGGTAGTTGAGACCGGCCAGATCGAATACCAAGCTCCAAACTCGCCTGGAACGTGCAGATTCGATTACACGGTGACCAACGGGTTCGAGACAGACACAGCAACGGTGACCGTGGCTGTAGCAATAGGCTCGTGAAGCGTCATGAACCCGAGCTACGGATTGCGACCAGACGAGCAGTAGCTTGGAGGTATGAAGCCTTCGCTCTACATTGAGACCTCCGTCGTCAGCTACCTCACCGCACACCCGAATCGTGACCTCGTCACAGCCGCTCGACAGCAACTCACGGCTGTGTGGTGGGCGACGCAACGCTCGAAGTACGACCTCTTCATCTCCCCGTTGGTCTTGGAAGAAGCGGAGCTAGGCGACGCCGAAGCTGCTGCGGCTCGTCTCTCCGTCCTCCAAGACCTCGACGCTCCTACGCCTTCCCCTGAAGCTGATGCACTGGCCGAGGCGCTTCTGCGCGAAGTGCCGCTCCCGGAGAAAGCGGCTGCCGACGCGGTCCACATCGCGGTGGCAGCCACGGCGGGAGCGGAGTACCTGCTGACGTGGAACTTCAGGCATATCGCCAACCCCGTGCTTCGGGAGCAGATCGCCGAGGTCTGCCGTAGAAGCGGATACGAACCCCCAACGCTTTGCACCCCCGAAGACCTGCTGGAGGGCACGATCTCATGATCCCTGATTTCCTAGACGACACCCACACGACGCACCGGGACGAGATTATCCAGGAAGTACGCGCCAACCGCGAGGCTTACGCCGCCCGCTTTGATTACGACGTGCGGGCGATCCTTCGCCGAGCGCGTGAACGTGCGGCGGAAGGCGGCTGCAAGGTCGCGGAGCGTGAACCCCGGCGGGTGGTTTCGCCAGTGTAGGAGCCGGTCAGTTCCTTTACAGTTTTGTCTGACCACATCGTTTACACCCCTCACGGCCGAAGCCTTAGCCCCGAGCGCTCGTCAAGCCGCGCCAACAGCCGGTCGTAGAAGTACAAGCTCCACACCCCGTCGGCGACTTCCTCGAGCCCGACCCACTCGTGCGCCAGCGCCTGACTGACGAAGAGCTGCTGCCGCTTCCACTTGATGTTGCCGCTCTTCGAGAGCCAGCGCACCTCGAAGTGGCCGGGGTACTCCGGCTTCGGGAGCACGTCGGGCATTGCGCGGGGCGAGGCCACGTAGAGTGAAGCGGGAGTCTCATAGCTGAGGGCCTCGTGCGGGCGCTCGTCGTTGAACTCCGTGCGCCAGCCGTCGAAGCGCACCTGCTGCCGTGCCATCTCACGCTCGGGTGGTCGTGCCGTCTCGGCCTTCAGGGTCTTGTGCATCCGCTCGTGGCGTCCGTTCTGTTGAGGCTGCCCTGGTGCGATCCGGTCGTGCCCGATTCCGAGCTTGAGCCCCCACACGTTCAGCCGACTCAGGCCGCAGAGCGCCTGCGTGGCGAACGGTACGCCGTTGTCGCTACGGATCGCCTCGGGCAGGCCGTACTTCTGGAACAGGCGCTCGAACTGATCCTTCGCGCCCTTCTGCTTGACCGATGGCAGGCCGGTGCAGCCGAGCACAAAGCGCGAGTGGGCGTCGCAGACCGTCAGCGGGTAGCAGTACACCCCGTCGCGGGTCTTGAACTGGCCTTTGAAGTCGGCCGTCCAGACCTCGTTGGGGGCCGTCGTCACCAGCGGGGCGGAGCCGGGGTGCTTCGGCACCCGGCGCTTGCGGCGCGTCTTCGTCAGCCCGTGGCGCTGGAGGATGGCCGCTGCCGTAGACGGCGCAGGCCAGCGGACGCCCTCGTGCCGCCGGGCGAGGTAGGGCAGCAGCTTGCGTGCGCCCCAGGTGGGGTGCGCCCGCCGGGCCTCAATGAGCAGGCGCTCCGCCTCCGGGTCGGTCTTAGCGTGCTGGGTATGTCGGGCTCGGCTACGGTCGAGGAGCGCCTCGGTGCCACCCTCAGCGTATCGCTCGATCCACTTGTAGACGGTGGGCCGGGAGACCGAGAAACGGTGGGCCGGGAGACCGAGAAACGGTGGGCCGGGAGACCGAGAAGCGGTCGGCGAGTTCGGCGACAGAGTAGAGGCCGTCGAGGTGAGCGGCGACGAGGCGGGCGCGCTCCATAGGCGGGTCGGTAGTCTGGAAGGGCATGGCAACTCACGGAAGGGTGTCCGTGTAAACCATGTGCCTGGACTATTGTGTAAACCATCAGCCCGGTCTGTACCGCCCGTGCACATAACCCGCCGCTGCAAGCCGACGAAGGGCGTCAGCCTTCTCAGCTTCGGGCGGGGCGGTGGCGTCTCCGTAGCTTCGGCTGATCGCCCCGCCCTCTGCGGCTGAGCGGTCCATCTGTTGTTGCTCTGTTGCAAAGCTCAACTGATGGGATCCCTTGACTACACCCCTTTGGGGCTGCGCTCGAGATGACCAAAACGAAGGCTCGGCGACAGAGCGAGCGGCCGTCCGTCACGCAGCGAAGGCGAGGTCGATCTTGCGGGTCTCGACGTTGGCGGCGGCGACCTGGACCTTGACAGGGTCGCCGAGGCGGATCGTGCGCCGGGTGTGGACGCCGACGAGGGTGTAGCTCCGCTCGTCGTACTCGTAGTGGTCGTCGTCCATGTCGCGGACGTGGACCAGGCCCTCGGCCAGGAGCTGCGTCATCTCGACGAAGACGCCGAACTTCGTCACGCCCGTCACGACGCCCTCGAACACGTCGCCGACGTGGCGGCTGACGTACTCGACGACCTTCAGCTTGACCGACTCGCGCTCGGCCTCGACCGCCTGGCGCTCCTGCTGCGAGCACCAGTCGCACGCCTCCTCCAGCGCGTCCTCGCCGATGCCTTTTCCGCCCGCGCCGTAGTGCTTCAGCAGGCGGTGCGCGATCAGGTCGGGGTAGCGGCGGATGGGCGAGGTGAAGTGCGAGTAGTGGCCGAACCCGAGGCCGTAGTGGCCGATGTTGTTCGGCGAGTAGACCGCCTTGGCCATCGCCCGCAGCGCGGCGACCTGGACCACCGCGCCCTCGGGCGAGCTCTTGACGTGTTCGAGGAGGGCGTTGAGGTCCTTGCGGTCCACGCTGCCGTCGGGGCCTTTCGGGAGCTGGTAGCCGAAGGCCTTGACGTAGTCGCGGAGGGCCTGGATTTTCTCGGCGTCGGGGCGGTCGTGGATGCGGTAGACGAACGGCTTGGCGTCCTTGCCCTTCCCGACGTGCTCGGCGACGGTCCGGTTGGCGAGCAGCATCAGCTCCTCGATCAGCCGGTTGGCCTCCTTGCGCTCCTTGCGGACGATCTCGACGGGCACGCCCTGGTCGTCGAGGATGATTTTGACCTCGGCGGTGTCGAAGTCGATCGAGCCCTGGCGCTTGCGCTTCTTGGTGAGGGTCCGGGCGAGCCCCGCGGCGAGGAGGACGTCGTCGCGGAGCGGGTGCTTCTGCGAACCGCCGTCGATGATCGTCTGCGCCTCGTCGTAGGTGAAGCGCTGCTTGCTGTGGATGACGGTCTCGCGGATCTGGTAGTCCTTGACCGCGCCGCCGGGCGAGACCTCCATCAGGCACGAATAGGCGAGCTTGTCCTCCTCCGGGCGGAGCGAGCAGACGCCGTTCGAGAGCTTCTCGGGGAGCATCGGGAGGACGCGGTCGACGAGGTAGGTGCTCGTCCCACGCTCGTAGGCCTCGCCGTCGAGGAGGGTGCCCTGCTTGACGTAGTGGCTCACGTCGGCGATGTGGACGCCGAGTTCGAGGTTGCCGCTCGGGAGCCGCTCGATGTGGACGGCGTCGTCGAAGTCCTTCGCGTCGTCGGGGTCGATCGTGAAGACGGCTTTGCCGCGGAGGTCGAGGCGGCGGGTGATCTCGGACGCTGGAATCTCGACGGGGATGTCCTCGGCCTCCTTCTCGACGGCCTTCGGGAACTCGGACTTGATGCCCTGGCTGAGGGCGACGGCGAGGACGGCGACGCCGGGGTCCGTCGCCTTGCCGAGGACGGCGAGCACCTTGCCCTCGGGCGAGGCCTTGGGGTCGGTGTAGGTCTCGATCGAGACGACGACCTTGTCGCCCTCGGTCGCGCCGTTGAAGTTTTCCTCGGCGACGTAGATGTCCTTCGTCAGCTTCTGGTCGTCGGGCTTGACGAAGGCGAAGTGCCCCATCTTGTCGAACGTCCCGACGGTCCGGGTCCGCCCGCGCTCGAGGACCTCGACGATCTCGGCCTCGCGGTGGCGGTCGCTGCGCTTGCCGCGCACCGAGGCCGCGAGCGAGACCCGGACGCGGTCGCCGTCGAGGGCGGTCTTCATCCGGGTGGCCGGGACGAACACGTCGGTGCTCTGGCCTTCGACGGTGACGAAGCCGTAGCCCTGCGGGTGCATCTGGAGGACGCCCTCCGCGCCGTGGAGCTCGTGCTTCGACTGGTGCTGGTAGCGCCCGCCCTTGACCTTCTGGACGAGGCTCGACTCGCCGAGCTCGCCGAGGACGCTGCGGAAGAGCTTGTAGCGCTGGGTGTCCTTGATGCCGAGCTGCTTGCTGAGCTCTTTCGGGCGGAAGGCCTTTTTGCCGTCGTTGCGGAGGGCGTCGAGAATCTGGCGTTTGAGCTGGGCGCGGGTGTCGGGCATGAAGCAGAGAGCGGGGGAGAGGGTTGGAAAGGGGGAAAAGTACGGAGTGGCCCCTCCGCGTGTTCGGCCTTCGCAGAGGGTTCGCGGGGTGAGAGCGGGGAGCGGGGCGAGAGAAAGACGAGCGAGTCGTCCCCCCTACGCCCCTTCGCTGTGTCGCCTCCTCTCGCTCTTTTCTGTCTCTTTCTTTTGTAGCTCTCCTTTCGCTTCCCCTCGCCGCGTCCGTTCTGCACCCGGAGCGCCGAGCCCGGAGCGCCGAGGGTGGAATCCGGCCCGTGAGAGCCGATCCGTTTGCTCCGCGCGTGATTGCTTCGGCGGCCCCTCCCCCTCCCCACGGCGCAGGGAGGGGGAGCGGTGTTCGGAGGGGCCGCTCGACCTGATTCCCTTCAGCCGGACGTGGTGTGAGAGCCGATCTGGGTAAGGTCCACACGGCCTGGGTGGCGCGTATATTTTCGCAGCTCGTGGAGCGGGGTGGGAGGGTTGGGGCACGCCCCCACCGCCGCGCCGAAGATAGCCAACCGGCCCGTCATGGACTTCCAAACCGTCAGCGTCCTCGGGTGTGGCTGGCTCGGCCTGCCGCTCGCCGAGGCGCTCGCGCAGCGCGGCCTCGCCGTGCGCGGCAGCACCACCTCCCCGGACCGGCTGCCCTCGCTCGCCGAAGCGGGCATCGAGCCTTACCGCATCGCCGTTTCGGAGGCGGTGGAGGGCGAGGGTCGCGCCGACTTCTTCGGGTCCGCCGTCCTCGTCGTCGCGGTGCCGCCGCCGAAGGGCGGAGCGGCCTACCCGGCGGTGATGCACGCCGTCCGTGAGGAGGCGGAGGCGTACGGCGCGAGCTGGGTCGTGATGATGAGCTCGACCTCAGTCTACCCGGGCCTCGGTGGGGTGGTGACGGAGGCCGACGCGGGCGCGCGCGCGGGGCTGCCGCTCCGGCGGCACGGGGCCGCCGTGCTCGAAGCCGAGCGCGCACTCCGGGGCAGCGACCGCTTCGACACGACGGTCCTCCGGCTCGCCGGGCTCTACGGCTACGACCGCCACCCGGCGCGGGCGCTCGCCGGGCGCACCGGGCTCTCCGGCGGCGAGGCCTCGGTCAACCTCGTCCACCGCGACGACGTGATCGCGGCGACGCTGTTCGTGCTCGAGCGCGGCGCGCGGGGCCGGACCTTCAACGTCTGCGCCGACGGGCATCCGGCGCGGGGGCACCTCTACCCGGCGGTCGCGCGGTCGCTCGGCCTCGCCCCGCCGGTCTTCGACGGCGGCCCGGTGGCAGGCAGCAAGCTCGTCTCGAACGAGCGGCTCCGGCAGCTCGGCTTCGCCTTCCGCCACCCCGACCCGACGGCGGACGCGCCGTGACGCGGCGGGCACCGCGTGAGGCGGCGGGCACCGTGAGGCGGCGGGCACCGTGAGGCGGCGGGCACCGTGAGGCGGCGGGCACCGTGCCGCTAGCCCTTGCCGCCGAACATCCCCATGAACTTCGTGGCGAAGGGGACCGAGCCCTTGAGCTTCACCTTGCCGGACATCATCGCCATCATCGGGTTCGTCTGCCCGTTCTCGACGCTGAGCCACACGTCGGCGGGCGCGCTCAGGGTGAGCGCCGGGTCGTCGGCGGTGCCTTCGGCGACGTCCACCTGCCCGTCGTGGACGTGGATCAGGTAGCTGCCCCCGCCCTCGCCGCTGAGGTTCATCTGGACGACTTCGTCCACGCCCTCGGCCTTCTCGGGGTTGAAGCGGTTCGGGTAGGAGGCGAGGACGTCGTCGATGGAGCTGTAGCGGGGCATGGGGCTGCGTGGGCTGGGGAAAGAGGACGCCGGAAAGATACCGACGCCGGAGCCGAGGCGGAAGGTTGGAGCCGCAAGTGTGAAGAGGACCGTTCAGGCTGCCGAAGCCGCTTCGCAACACGCCGATGGGTGTTCCCTCCCTGCCCGCCATTCCCCCTCGCCGCTTTGAGCCCGTCTTCCGTCTCACGGCCGTCCAAGCCTCAAGGGTCCAGGGCCCCAAGGCGGAGGGGCTACTCGTCCGGAGGGGCTATTCGTCGACGAGCAGCTCGAGCTTGACGCGCGCCTTTCCGGTGCGGTGCAGGCCGATCCGGCGGGCCGCCGCCCACGAGAGGTCGATGATGCGGCGCTCGTGGTACGGCCCGCGGTCGTTGATGCGGACGACGACGGAGCGGCCGGTCGTCTCGTTGGTGACCCGGACGCGGCTGCCGAGCGGGAGCGTCCGGTGCGCCGCCGTGAGCTTCGACGGGTCGAAGGGCTCGCCGCTGGCCGTGGCGTTGCCGGCGAGCTCGTCGCTGTAATAGCTGGCCTCGCCGCTGCCGGCGTTCGTCACGTCGGGCTCTTCGATCACGGCGACCCCGGCGCGGCCCCGCCCGAGGACCACCTCGCCGTCCGGCGAGAACGCGAGGTAGGCGGCGAGCCCGGCGGCGAGCCCGGCCGTGACCGCGAAGAGGATGCGCCAGAGCGTGAGGCGGGAGCGGAGGTGCCGGAGGGCGCGGCCGAGCCGGACGCGCTTGCGGCGGCTCGGCGGGGGCACGGGTGCGTCGGGCATGGCAGAGAGCGGAAAAGGTCAGCGAAGGCGTCCGGCGGACAGGCGTCCGGCGGACAAGATAGGCTCTACCGCCGACTGGACGCCGGGTGGCGTAGATTCGCCCGGTCCCGTCCACCGGAGGCCGTCCCATGCGCGCACTCGTCTTGCTCCTCCTCGCTCTCCCCCTCGCCGCGCAGCCCGCGCTCGACGTCGAGCGCGGGCTCGAACGTCGAGCCGTACCGCGCCGCCGCCGACCGGATCGTCGAGGCCGCCCTCGCCGACAGCGCGGCCTTCGACCGGCTCGCGGTGATGGTCGACACCTACGGCCACCGCCTCAGCGGCAGCCAAGCCCTCGAAGACGCCATCGACTGGATGCTCGGCGAGATGGCGGAGGACGGGTTCGAGAACGTGCGCGGCGAAGAAGTGCTGGTCCCGCACTGGGTCCGGGGTGCCGAGTCCGCGACGCTCGTCGAGCCCCGCCGCGAGGCCCTGGCGATGCTCGGCGTCGGCAACAGCGTCGGGACGCCGCCGGAGGGGATCACGGCCGAGGTGCTCGTCGTCGGCTCGTTCGAGGAGCTCGAGGCGCGGGCGGGCGAGGCCGAGGGCCGGATCGTCCTGTTCAACGTCCCGTTCACGACCTACGGCGAGACGGTCCCGTACCGCGTGCGCGGCGCGAGCGAGGCGGCGCGGCACGGTGCCGTCGCCTCGATGCTCCGCTCGGTCGGCCCGGTCTCGCTCCAGACCCCGCACACCGGCACCCTCGTCTACGCCGACGACGCCCCCCGCATCCCCCACGCCGCGCTCACGATCGAGGGGGCCGAGTTCGTGCAGCGCCTGGCCGACCGGGGCGAGCGCGTCGTGCTCACCCTGAGGATGGAGGCCGAGATGCTCCCCGACGCCGTCAGCCGCAACGTCGTCGGCGAGCTCGTCGGGCGCGAGCACCCGGAGGAGGTCGTCGTCGTCGGCGGGCACATCGACTCGTGGGACGTCGGGCAGGGCGCGATGGACGACGCCGGCGGGGTGGTCGTGACGTGGGAGGCCGTGCGGGTGCTCAAGGAGCTCGGGCTGAGGCCCCGGCGCACGATCCGCGTCGTCGCGTGGACCAACGAGGAGAACGGCCTGCGCGGCGCGGCCGCCTACCGCGACGCCCACCGAAGCGAGCTCGACGACCACGTCCTCGCGGTGGAGATCGACGGCGGCGTCTTCGCCCCGCTCGGCCTCGGCGTCACCGCGAGCGACGCGGCCTTCGCGCTGCTCGAACCCATCGGTGCGCTGATGCAGCCCGTGCTCGAGGACGGCGCGCCCGGGGTCACGCGCGGCGGCGGCGGCGCGGACATCGGCCCGCTCATGGCCGAGGGCGTCCCCGGCGCGGGCTTCCGCGTCGTCGGCGACAGGTACTTCTGGTACCACCACACCGAGGCGGACACGCTCGACAAGCTCGACGCGGCGGAGGTGCAGCGCTGCGTGGCGGCACTCGCGGTCTTCGCCTACGTCGTCGCCGAGATGCCCGAGCGCCTGCCGCGGTAGCCCGGCCCCTCTCTTGACTTTCGAGAGGCGAAGCGTTTAATTGCAAGGTGCACCGAATAATTGCACACCGAATAATTGCAAGGTGCACCGAAGACCTGCTTCGCGGCCAAACGCTACCTCGCCATGAGACTTCCTCGCCATGAGACTTCGCTTCCTCTCGCTCGTCCTCGCCGTCGCCCCGTCGCTGGCCCTCGCCCAGCTCAGTGACGCCTACCTCGCCTTCGAGAACGGGGATACCTTCCCCGCGCGCTCCGCAGCCTTCGGCGCTCCGCTCCTCCAGCCGGTGGGCCCGGCCTCGCTCGTAGCGACCGAGCCCGTGCGGGCCTGCGAAACGGTCGAAAACGCCGACGACATCGAGGGCACCATCGCGCTCGTCGAGCGGGGCGACTGGGCCTTCGCGCTTAAGGTCCGGAACGCCGTGGCGGCCGGGGCCATCGCTGTCGTCGTGTATAACACCGACACTCCAGAGGACGACCCGGACGAGCTTCTTTCCATGGAGGGAGGCTGCACGCCGGGGCAAGGCTGCGCGTCGCCCGCGGCGTTCCTCTCCTACAACAGCGGGACGGCACTTCTCACCGAACCCGTGATCCGCGGCGAGGCCACGCTCGTGCCGGACCCGGTCTGCGGAGACCCTCCCTTCACGGCCCTGCTCTTCACCGGCGTGGTCGCCACGCGCCTTTACGCCGACGGCTTCGTCGGGGCGAGCCCGGAAGACGTGTGCTTCCCGGGCTTCCGGTTCGACGGGGAGAACGGGCTGTACGCCGGCTCTATCCTCGTCGGGCGGGACGCCGAGGACGACCCTGCGGTGACTGGCGATCCCTACGGGGGCGGAGAGTACGAACGGGTGGAGCTCCTCACCGCCCTCGACCCTCCGTTCGGTCTGCCCTTCGCAGACTTCGACGAGGGGCGGGAGACGACGCTCCGCTCGCCCCTCGGCGTCGAGGTCGTCGAGCGCGCCTACGCGCGGGAGGGCGACGCCTTCATCGTCCTCGACCTGACCGTCACCAACACGACCGACGGCCGCCTCGACGGGCTCTACGTCGGCCTCTTTGCCGATTGGGACGTGGGCGACGCCTCCGAGAACCTAGGCGGCTTCGACCCGGCGGCGAACCTCCTCTACGTCTACGACGACAGCGGCACCTCGACCACCTACTTCGGCCTCGCCGCCCTCGGCGAGGCCGACGTCGCCGGCTGGACGCTAGCGACCGACGAGGACGCCACTGACGCGAGCCTCTTCGAAGGCCTGACGGCGCTCGGCGAAGAGCTCGAAGAGCCGCAGGATGCCCGCACGGTCGTCGGGGTCGGGCCGTTCGATTTGGCGGCGGGGGACTCGGCGCAGGCGCGGTTTGCGATGCTGGCCGGGGAGAGCCTGGAGGCGATCACGGCGAGCGCGCAGGCGGCGCAGAGCGCGGTCTCGGTCAGCGTGGAGACGGCGACGCCGGAGGGGCCCGTGGTGCTCGGCGCAGCCTATCCCAACCCGCTCGCGTCGAGCGCGACAATCGGTTTCGTGCTGCCCGCAAGTGCCCCTGTACGGCTTGCGGTCTACGACGTGCTCGGGCGCGAGGTGGCGCTCCTCGCCGACGAGGTCCGCCCGGCGGGCGAGCAGGCCGTGCGGCTCGACGCCTCGGCGCTGCCGAGCGGGGTGTACCTCGTGCGGCTCGACGCGGGCGGGGTGGAACTCGCTCAGCGACTCACGATCATCCATTGACCTGACCGAAACCATGAGACTCTTTCGCTATCTCGTTTTAGTCCTCGTCTTCACTCCGGCGCTCGCGCTGGCGCAGGAGGGCGACAGCATCCACGTCACGGTCACGACGCTCCCGGGCGAACTCTTCCAGTCGATAGGAGCCGACTTCGGCGCGCAGTTCACCGAGGGCGAGCCCCTCGGCCCGCTCCCGCTCGTCCTGGCCGAGCCCCGCGAGGCGTGCGAGCCGATCACGAACACCGACGCCATGGATGGTGCCGTAGCGCTCGTCTCGCGTGGGAGCTGCGCCTACGTGCTCAAGGCCATGAACGCCGCAGATGCCGGGGCTGCCGCCGTCATCGTCTTCAATGCGGACGACACTGGCGACCCCAACGCCCTCCTCACGATGATCGGGGACTGCGGGCCCGACGTGTGCTCAGCCCCAGCGGCCTTCGTCTCGCAGAGCAGCAGTCTGGTCCTCGTGCCCGAGGCGAAGTTCGGCACCGAGGTCGTGATCGACCCGATCCGGATCGAGGCACCGCCGCCGCCGTCGTCGTTCGGCGTCCACGATACCGGCGTGATCACGATGAGCGTCTTCGACTACGGCTTTATCGGCACGAACGCCCGCCTCCGTGGCTCCATCTCGCTCCCGGACGACGGCCCATTGTTCACCTTTATCTCCAGTCAGGACACGACGCTCGGCGGGCTCCACGTCAGCACGGTCTTGGTCGCACAGGGCGGGACGGTCAACACCAACCCCTACACTGAGGGACCTCCGGAGTTCACCAACGTCACTGATGTCACAGCGATCACGCCGCCGTTCCCGTTCGACCAGGCGTTCGAGACGTCGTACCGCTCGGAGCAACTCGGCGTCTTGGTGAGGCAGCGCTCGTTCTCGCGCATCGGTGACCCGTTCGTGATCCTCGACCTCGAGGTGGAGAACGAGTCGGGCGCGGCGCTCGATGACGTGTACGTCGGCATCTTCGCCGACTGGGACGTCGACGTGGACGGTGACGGCTCGGACGACGACCTCGGCGGCGTCAACGAAGACCTCGCCGTGCCGTACGTCTTCGACGAGGACGGCGCGTACTACGGCGTGACAGCCGTCAGCGCCCCGCTCTCGGGTTACAGCACCGAGGTGTCGGGCCTCGACGGCAACCCTGACGACGCCACCGACGAGGAGCTCTGGACGGGTTTGACCGAGGAGACCGACCCGCTGCCGGGCGGCACCGAGCGCGCAGCCGTGACGGGCACCGGCCCATACGACCTGGCGGCGGGGGAGCGCGTGACGGTGCGCTTCGCCTACGTCGCGGGGGAGGATGAGGTGGCGTTCTTCGACAACGTATCGGAAGTGCGACTGCCCACTGGACCGCCGCCCGCCATCGAAGCCGTGACGCCGGAAGGCGTCTACCGGTTGGAGTCGGTTTACCCGAACCCGGTCTCGGCGCGGGCGACGGTCGGCTTCACGCTGCCTCGGGCGCAGGCGGTGCGGCTCGCAGTCTTCGACGTGCTCGGGCGCAAGGTGGCGGTGCTTGCCGACGAGGTCCGCCCGGCGGGCGAGCAGGCCCTGCGGCTCGACGCCTCGGCGCTGCCGAGCGGGGTCTACCTCGTGCGGCTCGAAACCACTGGCGTCGACCTCACGCAGCGGCTCACCGTCGTTCGGTGACAGCCGCTTGCCCTATGCCCCGACTGCTCCTCTGCGGCTTCCTCGCTGCCACCCTCGCCGCCTGCTCGCGCGAGGCCGACCGAGCGCCACGCTCCCCGGACGCCATCGTGGACTCGGTCGCTGCCGACTCGCTGCCTGTCGTGGCTCCGGCTCCCGTCGCCGACACGACTGCCCCCGCGCTCGACGCGGACCCGGCCAAGGTGGCTGCGCTCAACGTGGCCCTCGACACGCTCGAAGCCTTCGTCGCCGTCCTCGAACAGGTCGAGGGGCCGATCACGGCGTGGAACCTCGGGGCCGAGGCCGCCCGACTGCTCGGCTATCTCGAACGGAACCAAGAGACGTTCGCGCTCGACGAAACGGATGCGGCCCGGCGGTATCCGGCTCAAGTGGACCGGCTGAACCGGCTGGAGAATCGGCGCGAAGCCGCGCTCGAACGGATCCAGGCCGACCCCGCCACGGCACGCGTGCTCGTCGAGGAGATGGCGAAGGCCGAGGCGACGAGCGAGTGAGGCTCGGATCAGCGGACCCGCCGGGGACGCTGGGGAAGGCGAGGGCCGCGTTGCGGTAGGGGCGCGCGGTCGCGGTGGCGCGGTGCCGGGGGGACCGTCGGCAGGGGAGACTCCGGCTCGGGCGGCGGTGGCGGGTCCTCGGGGCCGTCTTCGCCGCGCCGCCGGACGAGATGCCACGCGTACACGCCGACCAGGAGCGGCATCACGCCGAAGAGGAGGAAGAGAGCGCCTAGCATGAGGGGGCTGCCAGGTTCAGTGCAGGGACAGAGTGCGGGGCAGGGACAAAACGACAGGGCATACGGCACCGCTTCACGGAATGTTCTCAGCCCGAGCGGATTTTGAGGGGGACGAATCCGTGCCCTCCGGGAGGCGACGGTGGACGGTGCGCCCCGGCGTGTACCTTGGGTCCGGCGTGTACCTTGGGTGAGGTAGGCACCGTCCCTCCCCCTCGTCCAGCCCCTGAACTCATGAACCTGCGCCGCTACCTCGCTGAGTTCATCGGCACGTTCTTCCTCGTCTTCGCCGGCACGGCGGCGATCCTTGGCTCGGCGCTCACCGGCAGCGACGGCACCGTCGCGGTCCCTTTCGCCTTCGGGCTGGCGCTCGTCGTGAACATCTTTGCGGTGGGGCACATCAGCGGGGCGCACTTCAACCCGGCGGTCACGCTCGCGTTCGCGGTCGGGCGGCACTTTCCGTGGAGGGAGGTCGCGCCCTACGTCGTCGCCCAGCTCCTCGGGGGGGTCGCCGCGAGCGGCGTTCTGGCGCTCGCCTTCGGGGCCGCCGACGGGTTCACCGCAGGCCCGACCGTGCCCAGCGAGGCCGCGCTCGCGCTCGGAGGCGTGGTCCCGGTCTTCGTGGCCGAGTTCTTCGCCACGTTTCTGCTGATGTTCGTGATCACGGCAGTGGCGACGGACACGCGGATCGAGGGCGTCCCGGCGGGCCTCGCCATCGGGTTCACGGTGGCGGCCCTCGCGTTCGCCGTGGGGTGGGTCGGCGGCGGCTCGTTCAACCCGGCGCGCTCGTTCGGCCCGGCGCTCGTCGGCGGCGTGTGGACGATGCACGGCCTCTACTGGCTCGCCCCGACGCTGGGTGCCCTCGCCGCGGTGGCCGCGTACAACGTCGTCCGGGGCCGCGACACCGACGGCCCCGCGCCGCCGATGAGTGACCCGACGCTGGACTGAGACCAGTTCTCCAGCTTGGTGAGTCGGTGCCGACCTTGAGCGCGCCCGTCACGGTGACCGCGCCCGTCACGGTGCAACTCGCGCGTCACGGTGCAGCTCGCGCGGCGAACCCATCGGGCGGGGTGGCGTTCACCGGGGCCAAATCCCGACACCATGACTGACCGCGCCGCCACGCTCCGCCGACTCCTCGCCGACCGCATCCTCGTCCTCGACGGGGCGATGGGGACGATGATCCAGCGCTACGCCCCTTCGACAGGCTCAGGGCGGGCTCTCGACGAGGCCGCCTTCCGAGGCGAGCGCTTCGCCGACTGGGCGCAGCCGCTGAAGGGCAACAACGACCTGCTCTCGCTGACCCAGCCCGACGTCATCCAGGGCATCCACCGTGCCTTCCTCGACGCGGGCGCGGACCTCGTCGAGACCAACACCTTCAACAGCACGGCGATCTCGCAGGCGGACTACGGGACCGAAAACCTGGTCTACGAACTCAACGCCGAAGCCGCCCGCCTCGCGAGGGAAGCCGCCGACCGGAAGACCGCCGAGACGCCCGACCGGCCCCGCTTCGTCGCCGGCGCGCTCGGGCCGACGAACCGGACGCTCTCGCTCTCGCCCGACGTGAACGACCCCGGCTTCCGGGCCACGAGCTACGACGAGCTGCGCGACGCCTACCGCGAGCAGATCGCCGGGCTCGTCGACGGCGGCGCGGACGTGCTCCTGATCGAGACGGTCTTCGACACGCTCAACGCGAAGGCGGCGATCTCAGCCGTCGTCCGCCACGCCGAGGCGACGGGCACCCAGCTTCCGGTGATGCTCTCCGGGACGGTCGTGGACCTCAGCGGGCGGACGCTCTCGGGGCAGACCGTCGAGGCGTTCTGGCTCTCGGTGAGCCACTGCCCGAACCTGCTCTCGGTCGGGCTCAACTGCGCGCTCGGCTCGGCGCAGATGCGCCCGTTCATCGAGGCTCTCAGCCGCGTCGCCACGGTCCCGGTGAGCCTCTATCCGAACGCCGGGCTGCCGAACGCGATGGGCGGCTACGACGAGACGCCGGCCTTCATGGCCGGGCAGATCCGCGACTACGCCGGGGCAGGCTTCGTCAATATCGTCGGCGGCTGCTGTGGGACGACGCCCGAGCACATCGCCGCGATCGCCGAGGCCGTCGCCGCGCACCCCCCGCGCCCGATTCCCACGGCCCAGCCGGCGCTCCGGCTGAGCGGGCTCGAACCGTTCGTGCTGCGCGAAGACACCAACTTCGTCAACATCGGCGAGCGGACGAACGTGACGGGCAGCCGCCGCTTCGCCCGGCTCATCCTGGAGGGCGACTACGAGGAGGCGCTGAGTGTGGCCCTCGACCAGGTCGAGGGCGGGGCGCAGCTCATCGACGTGAACATGGACGAGGGCCTCCTCGACGGCGAGGCCGCGATGCAGACCTTCCTCAACCTCGTCGCGGGGGAGCCGGACATCGCCCGCGTGCCGGTCGTCGTGGACTCGTCGAAGTGGTCGGTGATCGAGGCGGGGCTGAAGTGCCTCCAGGGCAAGGGCGTCGTCAACTCGATCTCGCTGAAGGAGGGCGAAGCGGCGTTCCTGGCGCAGGCCCGGCGCGTGCGCGAGTACGGCGCGGCGGTCATCGTGATGGCCTTCGACGAGGACGGGCAGGCCGACACGGTCGAGCGGCGCAAGCACATCTGCGCCCGCGCCTACCGGCTGCTGACCGAGGAGGTCGGCTTCCCCGCGGAGGACCTCATCTTCGACCCCAACGTCTTCGCCGTGGCGACGGGCCTCGAGGAGCACCGCCGCTACGCGCTCGACTTCATCGAGGCCACGCGCTGGATCAAGGCGAACCTCCCGCACGCGGGGGTCTCGGGCGGGATTTCGAACCTCTCGTTCTCGTTCCGCGGCAACGACCGCGTGCGCGAGGCGATGCACGCCGCGTTCCTCTTCCACGCCACAAAGGCGGGCCTCGGCATGGGCATCGTCAACGCCGGGCAGCTCGAGGTCTATTCGGAGATCGAGCCGGAGCTCCGGGAGCGCGTCGAGGACGTGCTCTTCGACCGGCGCGACGACGCGACCGAGCGGCTCGTCGAGCTCGCCGAAGCCGTCGCCGCCGAGGGCACCGAGGCGAAGCAGGAGAAGACCCTCGCGTGGCGCGAGGCCCCGGTCGAGGAGCGCCTCGCGCACGCGCTCGTCAAGGGCATCGCGGAGTTCATCGAAGAAGACACCGAGGAGGCGCGGCAGCGCGCCGACCGGCCGCTCGACGTGATCGAGGGGCCGCTGATGGACGGGATGAACATCGTCGGCGACCTCTTCGGGAGCGGGCAGATGTTCCTCCCGCAGGTCGTCAAGAGCGCCCGCGTGATGAAGAAGGCGGTGGCCTACCTGCTGCCGTTCATCGAGGCCGAGAAGGCCGAGAGCGGGGCCGAGGCGAAGGCCCTCCCGAGGGTCCTCATGGCGACGGTCAAGGGCGACGTCCACGACATCGGCAAGAACATCGTCGGCGTCGTCTTGCAGTGCAACAACTTCGAGGTGATCGACCTCGGGGTGATGGTCCCGGCGGACCGAATCCTCGCGGCGGCGCGCGAGCACGCCGTGGACGTGATCGGCCTCAGCGGCCTCATCACGCCATCGCTGGACGAGATGGTCCACCTCGCGTCGGAGATGCAGCGGCAGGGCTTCGACTTGCCGCTGCTCATCGGCGGGGCGACGACCTCGAAGGTCCACACCGCCGTCAAGGTCGCCCCGCAGTACGCCGGCCCGGTGGTCCACGTCCTCGACGCGAGCCGGAGCGTGCCCGTCGTCCAAAAGCTCATCACCGAGGAGCACCGCGACGGCTTCGCCGCCGAGGTCGCGGAGGAGTACGAGGCGGTCCGCGAGGGCTACGCCCGCCGCACCCGCGAGACGAAGCTGCTGAGCCTGGAGGCCGCCCGCGCCAACCGCCTCGTGCTCGACTGGGACGCCGCGCCGATCACGACGCCCTCGGCCCTCGGCGTCACCGAGCTCCGGGACTATCGGCTCGCTGAGCTCCGGGGCTACATCGACTGGACGCCGTTCTTCACCGCGTGGGAGATGAAGGGCAAGTACCCGCAGATTCTCGACGACCCGGCGAAGGGCGACGCCGCGCGCCGGCTCTTCGACGACGCGAACGCGCTCCTCGACCGGATCGTCGGCGAGCGCCTGCTCCGCGCCGACGGCGTCGCCGGCCTGTGGCCCGCGAATGCCGTCGGCGACGACCTCGAGCTGTACGCCGACGAGCAGCGGGACGAGCCCGTCGTGCGGTTCCACACGCTCCGGCAGCAGACCGAGAAGACGCCGGGCAAGCCCAACCGCGCCCTCGCCGACTTCGTCGCGCCGAAGTCGTCCGGGCGGGCCGACTACCTCGGCGCGTTCGTCGTCACCGCCGGGCACGGGCTGGACCGGCTCGTGGCCGAGTTCGAGGCCGACCACGACGACTACCACGCCATCATGGCGAAGGCCCTCGCCGACCGCCTCGCCGAGGCCTTCGCCGAGCGCCTCCACGCGCTCGTCCGCACCGGCCTCTGGGGCTACGCCGCCGGGGAGTCGCTGGGCAACGACGACCTGATCCGCGAGCGCTACGCCGGCATCCGCCCCGCGCCGGGCTACCCCGCGCAGCCGGACCATACCGAGAAGCCCGCGCTCTTCGACCTGCTCGGCGCGACGGCGCGCACCGGCGTCGGCCTCACCGAGCACCTCGCGATGACGCCCGCCGCGTCGGTGTGTGGGCTGTACCTCGCGCACCCGGAGGCGGCGTACTTCAACCTCGGCGTGCTCGGGCGCGATCAGGTCGAGGACTATGCGGAGCGCAAGCGGGTGGCGGTGGCTGAGGCCGAGCGGTGGCTCGCGCCCGCCCTCGGCTACGAGCCCAACGCGCGCGCCGGGAGCGGCGACCACGCTGGGAGCGGCGACCACGCCGGGAGCGGCGACGGGGCCGGGAGCGGCGACGGGGCCGCCGCGGTGCCGGTTTAGCCCCGGGCGTTGGCGCACAGGCGCAGCAACGCACTCGGGCTGTTTAGGCTCGGCGGGGTCGCCGCCGAAACTGGAAGGGTCTCCCCACCCCTTCCGGCCCCGTGCTTCGACCTCTCCTCTTCGTCGTTTTCCTGAGCCTGCCGGGCGCGGGCATGTCGCCGGACGACTCGGACGCCGGCAGCGTGGAGGTCCACAACGAGACCGTCTACTACGAGGTCGAAGGCGACTCGGCGCAGGGGCTGCTCGGGGCCCTCACCCGGCACGGGCCGCGCATCGGCGGCGAGCAGTTTTTCGGACTGACCGAGTGGGAGGTCAGCGCCCAGTACCGGTGGGCGGAGCGCCCGGCGGGCTGCGCCGTGGACGACCTCACGGTGCGCGTCTCCGTCAAGACGCACCTGCCGCGCTGGCGAGGCGCGGGCGGGGCGTCGTCCGGCACGCGCGCGGCGTGGGCCCGCTTCGTCGCCGCGCTCGACCACCACGAAGCCGGGCACCGGAGCCTGGCCGAGGAAGCCGGCGACGCGATCCGCGAGCGCCTCGTTTCGCTCCGCGTCCCGACCTGCGAGCGGATCAAGCGTGAGGCTCAGCGCGAGGTGCTGGCGGTGCTGAACGAGTACGACGCCCGCAACCGAGCCTACGACCACGATACCGGGCACGGGCGCACGCAGGACGCCGTCTGGCCGCCGCTCCATCCGCTCGCCGAGGTGCCGTAGCGTCAGCCTGCCCCGCCGGAGCCGGGCGTCTCGGAGCCGGGCGTCTCGGAGCCGGGCGTCTCGGAGCCGGGCGTCTCGGAGCGGAGCGCGGCGATGCGCTCGGGGAGGTCGAGCGGGGCGAGGTCGCCCGCCTCGCGCACGGCCTCGTAGAGCCACAGCGCGCGCTCGCGCCCGGCACCGGACCGGTCCTCGCGTAGGAGGTCGGCGAGGGCGAGGGCCTGCTCGGACGAGAGCACGTCGCCGTAGCTGCACAGCGCGAGCAGCTCGTCCCGCCCCAAGTCGCGGAGCTCGCCGAGCGTCCGTCCGGTCGCGTCCCGGAGTCCGTGGGCGAGGGCCTCCTGCGCCTCGTCCGACCGCCCGGCGCGCTGGAGGCCGAGCAGCACGGCGAGGACCTGGGCGAGCTGCTGCACCTGCCGCATGAGGTGGTCGCGCTCGATCATGCGAACGGGGAGAAGTCGGGCTTGCGTTTCTCGAAGAAAGCGGTGAACGCCTCGGCGGCCTCGGGGCTCTGGAGGCGCTCCAGAAACGCCTCGGCCTCGTCGCGGATCGTGGCCTGCACCGCCTCGGCGTGGGGTCGGCGGAGGAACTGCTTGGTGAGGCGGACCGACGCCGGGGGGCGGGCGGCGAGCGCCTCGGCCTGCGCCGTCGCCCGGCTCAGCAGGCCGCCCTCGGGCAGAAGCTCGGTGACGAGCCCCCACGCGTGGGCCTGCTCCCCGGTGAACGGTTCGCCGAGGAGGAGCAGCTCCGCGGCGCGCTGCGGCCCCACGACGAGCGGCAAGAGGTAGCTCGACGCCGCCTCGGGGCACAGCCCGAGCGTGACGAACGGAAGCTGCAGCCGGGCCTCGGGCGTGGCGTAGACGAGGTCGCAGTGCAGCAGCAGCGTCGTCCCGATCCCGATCGCCGGGCCGTGGACGGCGGCGACGATGGGCTTCGCGAAGGTGCTGATCGCGGTGAGAAACCGGAAGACCGGGCTGGAGCCGTCCGAGGGCGGGTTGGCGGCGAAGTCGCCCAAGTCGTTCCCGGCGGTGAAGGCGTCGCCGCTGCCGTGGAGCAGCACGGCGCGGACCGCCGGGTCGGCCTCGGCCTGCCCGAGCGCGTCGGCGAGCGCGGCGTACATCGCGACCGTGAGGGCGTTCTTCTTCTCGGGCCGGTCGATGGTGAGGCGGAGGACGCCCCCCTCGGCGTGGGTCAGGATGCGGTCGGGCATGGACGAGGCGTGGAGTGGGTGAACGCGTCGGAAGCTACGCCGGGAGAATGGCAGCCGTGATGTATCTTCGCTCCCACCCCCGACTCCCCGCTCTGCCATGTCTGCTCTCGCCCTCCACTCGCCCCGCCCCGCCTCTGTCGACCTCCTGCGCAGCGACCGCGCCTCGGCGCTCGTCCGCCTCGCCGGGATCGTCGGCTTCGCCCTGCTCGCCGTGCTCGGCGCGCAGGTCCGCATCTACCTCTGGGAGGTCCCGATCACGCTCCAGACGCTCGCCGTCTACGGCAGCGGCCTCTTCCTCGGCTGGCGCGGCGGGCTGCTCTCGATGGCGCTCTACCTCACGCTCGGGATGCTCTTTCCGGTCTTCGCGGGCGACGGCTATGGGCCGGCGTACCTCTTCGGCGCGGCCTCGGCGGGCTATCTCTTGGCCTTCCCACTCGTCGGTGCAGTTGTCGGCGCGATGTCTAAGCGCTGGAACACCTTCGCCGGGTCGATCTTGTCGCTCGCGTGCGGCTCGGTCGTCTTGTTCACCCTCGGTGTCGTCTGGCTCCATTACGCCGCAGGCCACGCGACGTGGGGCGAGTCGATCTACAAAGGCTGGCTGCTCTTGGCGATCTGGGACTTCGCCAAGATTCTCCTCGTCGGCGCAGCCTACACCGGTGCCCGTCGGTTGACGGATTAGAGGCCGGCACCGCCCGGACCTTACAGGCCTAGGCCCCGTCACGTGAATCCGGGTCCTGGCTCGGCAAGGCCCCTGAAGGGCCCTGCGGCGTTGTCCTCCTCGCCCGATGCTACGGCATCCGGCTTGTCGGATGCCTGGCCGGGTCCCTCCAGGGGGCCGGGTCCCTCCGGGGTCTCTCGCTCGCCGACGGACCGACTTGCGTGACAGAGCCTAGTGCTGTGTCACGCTGTAGTTGTCAGGCCGATGCGTAGATTCGGGACCACCCACCCTGCACTGCTATGCCGACCAAGCATTCCGTGCTATGCCGACCAAGCATTCCGTTCGACTCGCCGACGACCAGCGCCACCACCTCGACCGCCTCACCCGCATAGGCACCGCGCACGCTAGGACGGTCTCTTACGCCCGCGCCCTTCTCCTCGTCGATGAGGCCGACGACGGTATGGCTTGGTCCGACGAGAAGGCCGCCGACGCGCTCGGGGTGAGCCCGCGCACCGTCGCCCGCCTTCGCAAGCAGTTCTGCGCCGAGGGGCTCGACGAGGCGCTCCGCCCCCGACGCCAGACGCCTGGACGGCCTCCGAAGATCGACGGTGCCGCTGAGGCTCATCTGATCGCGCTGGCGTGCTCCGAGCCTCCCGAGGGCCGGGCCGAGTGGAGCCTCCGGCTACTCGCAGATGAGTTTGTCGCCCTCGGTGTCTCGGAGCCGGTGAGCTATCAGACCGTCCGGCAGACGCTCAAAAAAACGCGCTCCGGCCCCACCGTCAGAGGAGTTGGGTGATCCCGCCGGGACAGAGCGCGGCCTTCGTAGCCGACATGGAGGCGGTGCTCGCGCTCTACGCCGAGCCCTACGATCCCGCTCGGCCCGTCGTCTGCTTCGACGAGCGCCCATGCGTGCTCCGCTCCGAGGTACGCGCTCCGCTGCCTGCGCGACCGGGTGCAGAAGCGAGACAGGACCACGAGTATACACGCGGCGGGACGTGTTGCGCGCTGGCCGCCTTCGAGCCACTACGGGCGTGGCGGCAGGTGTGGGTGCTTCCGCAGCGTCGGCGCGTGGACTTCGCCGGGGTGGTTCGCCAACTCTGCGATGAGGTCTACCCCGAGGCCGAGACGGTGCGCCTGGTCTGCGACCGACTCAACACGCACGCGGCCGCTTCATTCTACAAAGCGTTCGGGCCCACCGAGGCCCGCCGGCTGGCAGCGAAGGTGGAGTTCGTTCACACGCCGGTGCATGGGTCGTGGCTCAATGCGGTCGAGGTCGAGTTGTCGGTGTTCGTGAAGCAGTGCTTGGGTCGGCGTCGAATCGGGACCCTGCAGCGACTGCGGTCAGAGGCCGAAGCATGGGCGGCGCGGCGGAATGCCGAGGGCGGGACCGTCGCGTGGCAGATGACGACAGGAGACGCCCGGGTGAAGCTCGCGCGACTCTACCCGTCAGCGACCCCTTGACACAGCACTAGATGCACCGCATCGGGCGACGAGGTCAACGCCGACGCGCGGCGCACGGGCTGCCGAGAGCCTGTCAGAATCGAGTTGTCGTAGCACTAGTCGTCTACGCCCCCGCTAGCCGGCACGACGCGCTCGGCTTCGCGGAGGGAGGCCTCGACGGCTTCCGCCGCGCCGGGGAGGCCGCTCTCGGCCAAGCCGACCTCGCGCGGGAGGTCGTCGGCGAAGCGCTCGAAGGCCTGGTAGCCCGAGACGACGATCGAGCGCGGGTCGAGCTCTTCGCCGAAGCGGTCGAGGCGGGCCGCGTCCTCGGCGACGGGGAAGCGAAGCTCCGAGGTCTGGACCTCGCGGGCGGCGCGCCGCTCGGGGTTCCACTCGCTGCCGAGGTACTCGGCGGCCTCGCCCTCGCCGAGGTAGGTCACCTCGAGGACGCCGTGGAACGTCAGCGTGTGCTCGTCGCCTCCGCGCTTGAGAATATCGTCGGCGGAGGTCGGGAAGCGGGTGGCGCGCTGCCCGCCGAAGCCGCCGAGGCTGCCCCCGCCGAAGCCGCCCCCGCCGGGGCCGCGAGCGGGGAGGAGGTAGAGCTGGTAGCCCTGCTCCTCGGCCGTGCCTGCGATGAGCGAGCGGAGCAGGTGACGCGGCGAGCCGCGGTAGGCCTTCCGCCGGTTCGCCTGCCAGCGCGCCCACTCGGTCTCGTCGGCGGGCTCCATCGCCTCGAAGAGCGGTTCACCGTCGAAGAAGTTCGAGGTGCGCGTCGCCTCGAAGCTCGTCAGGTCGTAGCGGACGCGGTAGCCCAGCGCCCGGTTCTCGATGACGAGGGGCTCGCGCGCGGTGGCGGTGAGCGTGCCGAGGCGCTCGTCGAAGTCGAGCACGTAGGGGTTCAGAATCTCGGTCTCCGCCGCGTTGGCGCTCTCGCCGAGGAAGCGGTGGCGGAAGCGCTCGTAGCGCCGCTGCCACCGCGCGTCCTCCCGCCCCTCGACCGTGACCTCGCCGAGGGCGAACTCCGACGCCTTCAGCCGGAAGTCGACCGTCCGCGGGCCTGCCTTGCGGAGGACGAGGTCCTCGGCGGCAGTCTCGAACCCGATGACGGACGCGACGAGCCGGTGCGCGCCGAGGGGCACACTGCCGAGCCGGTAGCGCCCGGCGGCGTCCGTGGTGGTGCCACGCTGCGTCTGCGCGAGGAAGACGTGCGCGCCCGGCAGCGGGTCGCCGGCGGCGTCGGTGACGGTGCCGGAGAGGACGGCCGACGCGGGCTGCGCGAACGCAGGGGCGGCGAGGAGGAGGGCGAGGCCAGCGAGGGCGCGCATCGGCAGTGGGGTGGACGGGTGTGGGACGGAACGCCTCGGACGGTCCGGCTAGTCTACATCCTCCGGGGCACTTCCGCCGGACCCGGCCCGGCGGGCTGCCCACGAATGGGGACACCGCGCCCGGCCTCCAGCGAGCGACGGGCTGCGCTGCGCCGCCGTCGCGCCGTTGGACCCGGCTTTGCGGAGGAACGGCTCGGGGCCGCGTTACTCCCGCCGAGGCCCAGGCGGCTCCTCTACCGAACCAACCCTTGCGTCCGATGCTCTCGATGCCCGCTCCGCTCTTCGCCCGCGCCTTCTCGCCCCGACGCCGCACCACCCGGCACACCGTGCTCTTCGGCTTCGGGGTGCTCGCGTTGCTCTTCCTCCTCGCTGGGTGTGACTACCACGACGACGACCGCGACCCCCGCTACCCGGTCGGGAACCCGGACAACGGCGTTCGCTCTTTCACCTTCTCGCTCTGCGACACCGACAACCGGGGTGACTGCCGGTTCGGCCTCACCTTCAGCGCGGACAGCGTCGAGGTGCAGTACGACACCGACGACGAGTTCTATCCCCAACTCGCCTCGCTTCTGACGCCGAACGCCGTGGACGAGGGCGTCGTGCTGCTCTACGTCTCCGACGTGGTCGATGCCAATGGCCTCCGGCGCAACGGCTGGACTGCGCTCCCGCTCACGCTCGGGTACGACCTCGAAGGCAACGCCGATGGCAGCCCGGACGGGTTCATCGACTACACCCTCACGACGACCTACACCTACGACGTGCGCCGCCTCTGGGTCAACCTCGTCGCCTCCGACGTCTTCACGCTCGGCTTCCTCGACCGCACCGAGGGGCTGCTGGCAAAGCTGGACCGGCTCGACTTCCGCCTCGTCACGATTCCGGGCGGCAACTTCAACAAGGGCCTCGACTACTCGAACTACGAAGCGGTCAAGCAAGCCTACGGGCTGCCAGACTGAACAGGTTGAAGTGGGAAGGAACGGGAAGCGCCGTGTTCGGGTGAGCGCGGCGCTTCCCGTGCGAAACGACCCCGCCCCGTCGTTAAGTCAACGTCAGTCGCGGGTTGAGAAATGCCTTCAAGAGTATTCAAACGCCGATGAACTCTTTCCCCTCACACCGAGTCGTCCCCGACCCCAATCGGGGACCCACAGACTTTGCAAGCCCGGTGGGTCCCCGCCTTCGCGGGGGTGACGTATTTCTGCGTTGGGGTAGGATTCCCGAGCCAAAACGCTTTTTCAACCCGCGACTCAGGTTAAGGCAGTCGTAGGAACAGCGCCAAAATCGAAACAGTACATCTGCCATGTTTGCCTCGCCAGGGTTCCCTCTCCTCTTCCGGCAGCTGCTCGGCGTCTGCCTGCTGGCCGCCGCCCCGCTGCCGGTGCACGCGCAGACCGCCTCCGTGCTCGACAACCCGGTGTTCAAGGCCGAGGCCACGCGCGGGCTGGACCTGCTCTACAACATGGAGTTCGCCGAGGCTGAGGCCATCTTCGACCGCCTCGCGGCGCGGCACCCGGAGCACCCCGTCGCGCCGTTCCTCCAGGCCCTCGTCCCGTGGTGGCAGATCCTCATGGACCTCTCCGACACGCGCCACGACGACGCCTTCCTCGACCGGATGGACGAGGTCGTCGAGCGCGCCGACCGCCTCCTGCGCCGCGACAGGGACAACCTCGACGCGCAGTTCTTCAAGGGCGCGGCGCTCGGCTTCCGGGGCCGCCTCCAGAGCAACCGACGCCGCTGGCTCAAGGCCGCCCTCGACGGCAAGCGCGCGATGGGCTACGTCCTCGACGTGGCCGACGAGAGCCCCGCCAACGCCGACTTCGTCTTCGGGCGCGGCATCTACGACTACTACGCCGCCGCCGTCCCCGAGCGCTACGCGTGGAGCAAGCCGTTCATGGGGATGTTCCCCGAGGGCAGCAAGGCGCGCGGCCTCGCCGCGCTCCACCGGACTTTCCGCGACGGCAGCTACCTCCGCGCCGAGGCCGCCTACTTCCTGCTCCAGATTTATTACCTCTTCGAGCGCGACTACGCCAAGACCCAGCAGTTCATCGGCTGGCTCCGGCAGGAGTACCCGGACAACGCCTTCTTCCACGCGATGGAGGGCCGCATCTACTCCCGCTTTGGGGACTGGGAGCAGTCCGAGGCGGTCTTCCAGACCGTCATGCGCCGCCACGCCCGGGGCGACACCGGCTACAACGACGCCCTCGCCGAGCAGGCGCTCTACTACCTCGGGCGCAGCCAGCAGCTACGCCGCAACCACGGCCAGGCCCTCGCCCTCTTCTACCGGCTCGAACGGATCGCCGAAACCCGCCCGCAGCCGAGCGCTTTCCAGACCCTCGGTCGCCTCCGCCAGGGCATGAGCCACGACGCGCGCGGCGAGCGGGACAAAGCCCTCCAGCGCTACCGACAGGTCCTCCGCCTCGACGACTTCGCCGGGGCCCACGACAGCGCCCGCCGCTACATGGATCGCCCCTACGGACGCTCCTAACGACGAGCGACGAGCTAGGAACGACGGGTGCATCCCCCGTTCGTCACTCGTCGCTCAAAACTCGCTACTCGACATGTTTTTCCGCTACTCCGAGTGGGACGAGAGCCGCCACGGCCAGAACCTCCCCACCTTCGACCGGCTCCTCGACCTCTTCCAGCAGCTCCTCTTCCACACCGGCGGCGACGCCGACGAGGCGCTGAGCTGGCTCACCCAGCTCGACAACAAGTACGGCCTCGGCGACGGCGAGATGGGCATCGGGGACTTCATCGAGGAGCTGAAGCGCCGCGGCCTCATCGAGCGCGACCCCACGGGCGCCGTCCAGATCACCGCGAAGGGCGAGCGCGGGCTGCGGCAGCGCTCGCTCGAAGACATCTTCTCCCACCTCCGCAAGAGCGGACGCGGCAACCACAAGACCCCGCACGCCGGAGCCGGAGACGAGCGCCTCCCCGAGACCCGGCCGTTCAGCTTCGGCGACGACATCCACGCGCTCGACGTGACCGGCACCCTCTCGAACGCCTTCCGGCGCGGCGGGCTGGGCGACTTCTCGCTCTCCGAGGACGACTTCCAGGTCTTCGAGACCGACCACCACTCGTCCGTGGCGACCGTCCTGATGATCGACCTCAGCCACTCGATGATCCTCTACGGCGAGGACCGGATCACCCCGGCGCGCAAGACCGCGATGGCCCTCGCCGAGCTCATCATGACGCAGTACCCGAAGGACACGCTCGACATCGTCGCGTTCGGGAATGAGGCGTGGGAGGTCGAGGTCAAGGACCTGCCGTACCTCCAGGTCGGGCCGTTCCACACCAACACCCGGGCGGGCCTGGAGCGCGCCCGGACGATCCTCCGCCGCCGGAAGAACCGCAACAAGCAGGTCTTCATGATCACCGACGGCAAGCCCAGCGCCCACTTCGAGGCCGGGCGGCTCTATAAAAATGCCTATGGCCTCGACCGCAAGATCGTCAACAAAGTCCTCGACGAAGCCGCGATCTGCCGCCGCGAGGGCATCACGATCACGACCTTCATGATCGCCCGCGACCCCTACCTCCAGAACTTCGTCCGCCAGCTCACCGAGACGAACCAGGGCCGGGCGTACTACGCCTCGCTCGACGACCTCGGCGGGTTCATCTTCGAGGACTACGTCCGCAACCGGCGCAAATTCACCCGATGACACGCCGTAGGGCTCACCGCCCTCCTGATCGTCTCCACGACGGGAGGCGGGTGCAACGTAAACCCCTTCGACCAGGCGCAGGTGCCGCCTGAGGGGCTGGAGCCGTTCCCGGCCCCAGCGCTCAGCGCCGGGGAGCTGTACACCGTGTGGGTCTTCCGCGACGATCCCGAGGGCGCGGGCGATGGGTTCACCAGCACCAGCACCCCCTACACCGGCACCGCGATCTTCATCCCCTGAGAAGACCTTCGTAAGGGGTCCATGTTTAGGCAGCGATTCGCCCGCATATTAATACCAGTTCGCTGGATTGCTGAGTCCTCGCCAGCGCCGCTGCTGTGCGGTCCCGCCCGACCCTGACCGGGAATGACTATAATGGAAGGCGACGCGCAAACTCAGCGACTTAGTAGCACCACTTGGGGTCAGGTCTCCCGTTGGGGTATGTCTCCTGCGAAAGGGCGTTTGTGAGGCCCAGAGTCTCACGAAGGAAAACTTTCGGTCGCCCGCGTGACCTTGCGTGCGCTCTTTTCTCGTATGTACGGGAGAGCCCGCCAAACACAAGAGTAATGAGGGGCAGGCTCGAGGATGAAGTGCAGGCTCTCGATAGAGAACGAACGTTCTTTGGTTGTGCGACATTACACCGTAGCGCCCACCACGTAAGATCGGGGTGCTACCGGGGCGACAGGCTTGGTGGTGGGGCCTGTCGCCCTTTCTTTATGGCCTGTCGGTACGGCCGGTGAGGAGTCGCGGGAGCCCTGCTTTCGACCCGATTTTCACGTGGTCGGTCGGAGGGGGCAGCGTACCTTGCGAAGCTGCCGCTGATCCACTCTCCCGCCGCCCCGTGTCTACGGTCTCCCTCACCAACACGCCTCAGACGGAGGCCGACGCTGCCCGCCAGCAGGCGCTTCAGGCGCGCGGCCAAGTCCCGGTCCACATCGCCGCGATCATGGACGGCAATGGGCGCTGGGCGAAGAGCCGGGGGCAGAGCCGCGTCGCTGGGCACCGCGAGGGCGTCGAGTCCGTCCGGGACGTCACCGAGGCGTGCGCCCAGCTCGGGGTCGAGCACCTGACGCTCTACACGTTCTCGACCGAGAACTGGCAGCGCCCGCCGAAGGAGGTGACCGCGCTGATGGAGCTCCTCGTCCGCACGATCCGCCGCGAGGTCAGCCGGCTGCAGGAGAACAACATCCGCGTCCGCACCCTCGGCGAGCTCGACCGGCTGCCGCGCCGCGCCGCGGAGGAGATGCGCGAGGCCGAGGCCATCACGGCGGCCAACACGCGGATGACGCTGAGCCTTGCGCTCTCGTACAGCGGGCGCTGGGAGATCACCCGCGCCGCCCGGCGCATCGCCGAAGCCGTGCAGGCCGGCCGGCTCGACCCGCGCGACGTGAGCGAGGACCTCGTCGCGGCCCACCTCGACACGGCAGGCCTCCCGGACCCGGACCTCCTCATCCGCACCGGCGGCGACGTCCGCATCTCGAACTTCCTCTTGTGGCAGCTCGCCTACACCGAGCTCTACATCACCCAGGCCTTCTGGCCCGACTTCCGCCGCGAGGCCCTCTACGCCGCAGTGGAGGACTTCCAGAACCGCGACCGGCGCTTCGGCCGGGTGCAGTCCGAGGAGGCCAACGGGGCCCTCGCCGCGGAGCAATAACCCCGCCCGCCCTGCCGTTCGTGGCCTGACTCTGGACCCGACTGCCCGGCCACCGCCCCTCTCCTTATGCGCTCGTTTCTCTTCATGCGCTCGTCCCTGCTTGTTCTCGGCTGCGTGCTCGGCCTTGCTGTGCCCGCCGGGGCGCAAGGCGTGGCTCCCCTCGCGCAGGCCGGCGGCGCGGCCGCCCCGGCGTCCTACGAGATTCTCGGCATTTCCGTCGAGGGGGTGAGCGACGAGCAGGCGCGGGAGTTCGTGCTCTCCTCGGTCGGGCTGCGCGTCGGGCAGAGCGTCGTGATCCTCGGCGACCAGGCGATCTCCGACGCGGTCCGCCGGCTCTACGAGCTGGGCAACTTCACCGACGTAGACGTGATGGCCGAGCGCTACGTCGGCGGCGGGGTGTTCCTGCTCGTCCGGGTCGAGGAGGTGCCGCGCCTGAGCGAGGTCACCTTCGAGGGCGTCAAGGGCGGCGACCGCGACGACCTGAAGAAGCAGATTCCGCTTCTGCGCGGGCGCGCGCTCCGGCCCGCCGACCTCGAGCGGAGCGAGCAGATCATCCGCGACTACTTCGCCGAGAAGGGCTTCCGCCTCGTCACGGTCGAGACCCGGGAGCAGCCCGCCGCCGACGGCAGCGTAGCCGTCACCTTCGACGTCAGCCGGGGCCGGAAGGTCGAGATCGGCGAGATCGACTTCGAGGGCAACCGGGCGTTCAGCGACAAAAAGCTCCGCAAGCAGCTCGGCAACAACCCCGAGGACCGCTGGTGGCGCTTCTGGGGGGCCTCGACGTTCGACGAGGCCGGGTTCGAGGAGGACAAGCAGAGCCTCCTCGCCTACTACAACGACCGCGGCTACTACAGCGCCCGCATCGTCGAAGACTCGGTCTGGCTCGACACCTCGGGCGACGAGTCGGAGATCGTGATCGACATCCGCGTGGAGGAGGGGCCGAAGTACCACCTCCGCCGCCTCGCCTTCGACGGCAACGTGGAGTACACCGACGAGCAGCTCGCGCTCGCGCTCACGCTCCAGCCCGGCGAGGTCTACAACCGCTCGCTGCTCGAGCGCGCGCTCTACTACGACCCCCAGCACACCGACATCACCTCGCTCTACTCCGACCGGGGCTACCTCCGCTTCAACGTCCAGCCGCAGATCACCGAGGTCGAGGGCGACTCGCTCGACGTTACGTTCGTGATCGACGAGGGCGACGTCTACGAGTTCGGCGAGATCACCGTCCGGGGCAACACGCGGACAAAGGAGCACGTCATCCGCCGCCAGCTCCGCACGGTCCCCGGCCAGACCTACAGCCGCCAGGCCATCGAGCGCTCGATCCGCGAGCTGATCCAGCTCGGCTACTTCGACCAGCAGAAGCTCGCCGAGGGGCCGCGCGTCTCGATCGACGAGGAGGCGAAGGAGGTGGACCTGACCTACAACCTCGTCGAGACCGGCGGGGACCAGCTCGAGCTCTCCGGCGGGTGGGGCGGCAGCGGCTTCGGCCTCATCCTCCAGGCCCGCGTGGCGTTCAACAACTTCTCGATCCAGAACCTCTTCAGCGGCGAGGCGTGGCGGCCCGTCCCCTCGGGCGACGGGCAGCAGCTCGCGCTCTCGGTCCAGACCTCGGGCCTCCGCTACCAGAGCTACTCGGCGACGTTCACCGAGCCGTGGTTCCGCGGGCGCAACACGCCCGTCGGCGGCTCGGTCTCCTACACCTACCGCGACTTCTCGAACTCGTCGCGGCTCATCGGGACCGAGGACGCGGCGACGAGTGCGCCGAAGTTCTCGACCTTCAACGCGGGGCTGTTCTACCGGCAGGGGCTGAAGTGGCCGGACGACTTCTTCCAGACCGGCACCAACCTCGGCTACCGGCTCTACGACCTCTCGGGCGAGTCGCTCAGCCGGAGCTACGGCCTGCCCGAGGGCACGAGCCAGGAGCTCACGCTCCGCCAGAGCCTGACGCGCAACTCGTTCGACGCCCCGCAATTCCCGACCGCCGGCTCGAGCCTGCTGCTCTCGGCGGAGGTCGCGCTCCCGGTGCCCGGCTTCATCCAGTACCACAAGGAGCGCTTCTCGACGCGGTGGGTCACGCCCATCGTGGGCCGCCTCGCGCTCGACTTCAACGCGGAGTACGGCTACATCGGATCGCTCACGGGCGGCAACGTCGAGTTCCAGCGGTTCCTCGTCGGCGGCTCGCCGCTCGAAGCCCAGAGCACCTTCCAGGGCTACGGCAAGGACATCATCTACATGCGCGGCTACCCGACGCTCGCCATCACCCCGCTCCAGGACGGGCGGCGCGTCGGCGGCCGGATTCTGAACAAGTACTCGCTCGAGGCGCGCATCGTGGCGATCCAGACGCCGCAGTTCACGGCTGCCCCGTACCTCTTCCTCGACGTCGCCAACACGTGGAACAGCTTCGACGACTACAACCCGACCAAGCTCTTCCGCTCCGCCGGCTTCGGGGCCAAGCTGTTCCTGCCGTTCCTCGGGCTGATCGACCTCAACTACGGCTACCAGATCGACTCGTTCACGGACATCCGCAACAACACCCCGCTCGAGATCGCGCCGAAGTGGCGCTTCCAGTTCTCGCTCGGCGGGCAGTAGCCCCGCTCTTGCCAATGCGCACGCTTCTCCTCCTGCTCCTCGCTTGGGCCGCCCTCCCGGCGTCGGCCCAGCAGCGCATCGCCTACGTCGACTCGGAGTTCGTGCTCGACCAGGTCACCGAGTACCGCACGGCCCAGGCCAACCTCGACAACCTCGCCCAGCAGTGGCAGACCGAGCTCGACGGGCTCCAGCGCGAGCTCGACGAGCTCGTGCGCGACTACGAAGCGCGCGAGCTGCTCTTCACCGACGAGGAGCGCGAGCGCAAGCGCCAGGAGATCGCCGCGAAGGAGCAGGAGGTCGAGTCCCGGCGCATCCAGCGCTTCGGCCCCGAGGGCGAGCTCTTCCGCGAGCAGCAGCGCCAGATGCGGCCCATCCAGGAGCGCGTCCTCGAAGCCATCGACGAGGTGGCCAAGGAGGAGGACTACGACTACGTCTTCGACAAGAGCGGCGACTTCCTCTTTCTCTACGCCCGGCCCCAACTCGACATCTCCGACCTCGTCCTCGACGAGCTTGGCATCGAAACTGCACAGTCCCGAGCCGGGCGCTGAGTGCCGCGCCGGACGCTGCTCGCCCGATTCCGACCACCATCGACTACGCCACCAGCGACACACCATGACCTACGCCAAACGACTTTCCCTCCTCGCGGTGTGCGCCGCGTTCCTCGCGGTCGGCTTCGCGCCGGCCGAGGCCCAGACCGCCGCCCGCATCGGCTTCACCGACTACGAGCTGATCATCGTCCAGATGCCGCAGTACCGCGAGGTGCAGACGCAGCTCCAGCAGCAGGCCCAGCAGGACCAGCAGGAGCTCGCCGCGATGGAGCAGACGCTCCAGGAGAAGTTCGCCGACTACCAGAGCCAGAGCGGGGTCCTCTCCGCCGAGGCGCGGCAGACGCGCGAGGAGGAGATCACCCAGCTCCAGACCACCCTCCAGCAGGAGCAGCAGACCCGCCTCCAGGCCCTCGACCGCCGCCAGAACGAGCTCCTCCAGCCGCTCTTCAACGAGCTCCAGGGGGCCATCGACGAGGTCGCGCAGGCGCGCAACCTGTCGATCGTCCTCTCGGCGCGCATCTCCGGCGAGCCGAACATCCTCTTCGCCGACGAGCAGCACACGGTCGACATCACGACCGAGGTGATGAGCCGGCTCGGCATCAGCATCACGCAGACCGACGGCACGTCCGGCGGCTGAGCGCGTCCGCCTCCGTCTCGAAGGCCCTCGCCGTCCCGCGCGGCGAGGGCCTTCGCTCGTATGCGTGAGACGTAGCGTGCCGGCTTCGCTGCGGGCTCCCCGGCGTTTTGCGCTTTGCGTTTCAGCAGCGCGTCGTTAATCTCCGGCCCTCCCGCAACCAGCCGCTGCCCGCCATGAGCACCCAACTCGCCTCCGTCACCACGCTCGAAGACCGCACCAAGCGCGTCACGACGCAGACGCTCCAGGAGATGCGCCGCGCCGGGACGAAGATCGCCATGCTGACGGCCTACGACTACACCAGCGCCCGCATCCTCGACGGGGCGGGCGTGGACGTGCTGCTCGTCGGCGACTCGGCCTCGAACGTGATGGCGGGCAACGAGACCACGCTGCCGATCACGCTCGAGCACATGATCTACCACGCGCAGTGCGTCGTCCCCGGCGTACAGCGGGCGCTCGTCGTCGTGGACCTGCCCTTCGGGACGTACCAGGGCAACACGAAGCGGGCGCTCCACTCGGCGGTCCGGGTGATGAAGGAGACCGGCGCGCACGCCGTCAAGCTCGAAGGCGGGGCCGTCGCCCTCGGGGCGATCCAGCGGATCCTCTCGGCGGGGATTCCGGTGATGGGCCACCTCGGGCTGACGCCGCAGAGCATCTACAAGTTCGGCACCTACCGCGTCCGCGCGCGCGAGGACGACGAGGCCGACGCCGTCCGCCGCGACGCCGTGCTCCTCGAACAGGCCGGGTGCTTCGGGATCGTGCTCGAAAAAATCCCCGCCACGCTCGCCGCCGACGTCACCGAGTCCCTCTCGATCCCGACCGTCGGCATCGGCGCGGGGCCGGCGACGAGCGGCCAGGTCCTCGTCACCCACGACCTGCTCGGGCTCACCAAGGACTTCAACCCCCGCTTCGTCCGCCGCTACGCCGACCTCGCCGACACCATGCACGGTGCCATCGAAACCTACATCGAGGACGTGCGCGCGGGGGCGTTTCCGGACTTGGAGGAGAGCTACTGACGAGGTGCGAACGGCGACCGACGAGTGAGGGCTCGCCGTTCAGCGCTCGCCGTTCGGTGCTTGAATCGCTCGTCGCTCGTCGTTCAAAACTCGTCGCTCAACTGATGCCTCGCCCCAACGTCCCACTCGACGCCGACCCTGCCCGCCCGCTCATCCTCCTCGCCAACGACGACGGCATCGACGCCAACGGCATCGCGGCGCTCGCCGCGGCGCTCGACGGGTTGGGCACGCTCGCGGTCGTCGCGCCGACCACGGAGCAGAGCGCCGTCGGGCACGCCATCACGGTGCGCGATCCCGTCCGGGCGCACCCGTGGCCGTTCGCGCTCGCCGAGCGCGAGGTGTGGGCGCGGGCCGTCACCGGAACCCCGGCGGACTGCGTCAAGCTCGCCTGCCAGCGGCTCCTCCCGCGCTTCCCGGACCTCGTCGTGAGCGGCATCAACCAGGGCCCGAACACCGCCGTCAACGTGATCTACTCCGGCACGGTCAGCGCGGCCACCGAGGCGACGATCCTCGGCATCCCGGCCGTCGCCGTCTCGCTCTGCTCGTGGGACCCCGAGGCGGACTTCGAGGCGGCGGGGCGCTACGCCCGCCGCCTCGCCGAGCGCGTCCTCGCCGACGGCCTCACGCCGGGCGTCCTCCTCAACGTCAACGTCCCGGCGGGCCCGCCCGAGGAGGTGCGGGGCATCGAGGTCACGCGGCAGGCGCGGGCGCGGTGGGAGGAAGAGTTCCACGAGCGCCGCGACCCGTTCGACCGGCCCTACTACTGGCTCGGCGGCGAGTTCATCAACCTCGACGAGGGGCGCGACACCGACCTCGCCGCGGTCGAGGCCGGGTACGTCTCGGTCACGCCGCTGCACTACGACCTCACGGCCTACGACGAGATCGAGGCGCTCGCGGCGTGGGCAACGAAAAGGTAACGGGAAGAGCCGGAACCGAGAGCGCAACGGTCTATAGGAAAGCCCTCACTTCTCTCGTCAACTCTCCCTTCACCATGTCCCTCTCCATGCCCTTCCGCCTCGCCGCGCTGCTCGTCGCCCTCGGGCTGCTCGCGCCGGCGGCCCTCGCACAGCCTGACCTGACCATCCTCTCGGTCTCCTCCGAGGACCCCAGCGGCGACCCCGGCGACCGCGTCTCGATCGAGTACAGCATCGCCAACCTCGGCAACGAGGACGCCGACAACTTCGAGATCGGCTATTTCTTCTCCACCGACCAGACCTTCAGCAGCGACGACGTCTTCGCCGAAGCGGAGGACGGCGGCGACATCGACGCCTGCGACGGCGACGACCTCGGCAGGGGAGGGGACTGCGAAGGCGACGACGAGGACGAGCAGATCACCGTCCCCAGCGGCCTCGACCCGGGCAACTACTTCATCCTCGTCGTCGCGGACTACACCGACGTCCTTTTCGAGAGCGACGAGACCAACAACACCGGCTCGGTCGCGTTTCGCGTCACCGGCGAAGGCGGCACCGGCTCGGTCGACGGCGAGGTCGACTCGGACGACGACGTGGACGCCTCGGGCGGCACGATCGCGTATACCGTCACCCTGACGAACAACACGAGTGCCTCCCAGCGGATCACCGCCGAAGTCAACGTGACGCTCCCGAACGGGACCCCCTTCGGGCCGATTATGGGGCCTCGGACGGTCACGCTCCCGCCGGGGCAGTCCGTCACGCGCACCTTCACCGAAACCGTCCCGGCGACTGCACCGAACGGAACCTACCGGGTCCGGCTCACGGCGCGCGCCAACGGTAGCCTCGTGGTCTCGGACAGCTTCCAGTTCACGAAAGGCGACGACGGAGACCTCGCGCCGGGCGGCGACGCGGCAGCACGCGCGGCCGCCGAGGGGGCCTACCCCAACCCGTTCCGCGAGCAGACGGCGATCCGCTACCGTCTCGAAGACGCCGCCGACGTGCGCCTCGTGGTCTACGACGTGCTCGGCCGCGAGGTCGCCGTCCTCGCCGACGGCCCGGTCGAGGCCGGCGCGCACGAGGCCGTCCTCGACGGGCGCGGGCTGAGCAGCGGGGTCTACGTCTGGCATCTCCGCGCCGGCAGCACGGTCGAGAGCGGTCAGCTCAACCTCGTCCGGTAGCCTTGGTAGCGTCTCGCTTCGACGCGCCCGCTCGGCCTTCGCGGTTGGGCGGGCGCTTTGCGTGAACCGGCGGCGGACCCTGCCGGACGGCGCTGCGTTCGAGGCGCGCCCCGCCGTCCCGATCCGCCTTCCCGATCCTCTCTCCCCGAGTCCGATGCCGCGTTTTCCGCTCGTCGCCTTCGCTCTGTTCTCCCTCGCGCTTGCGGGGTGCCTCTCGAAGGCGTCCGTCGAAACCGTCGAGCCGGCGCAGCCCGTGACGGCCCCCGCGGCGTTCGACCACGGCGCGCTCAGCGACTTCCTCGCCGGGATCGTGGACGAGCGCGGGTTCGTGCACTACGCCGCGCTCGCCGCCGATTCCAACGCGCTCGGTGCCTACCTCGCCCGCCTCGCCGCCACCGACCCGTCGAACCTCGGGGACGACGACCGGCTCGCGTTCTGGCTCAACGTCTACAACGCGTACACCCTCAAGCTCATCGCGGACAACTACCCCGTCGGGAGCATCCGCGACGTGGTGCGCGGCGCGTTCATCCCGCTCGTCAACACGCCGTTCAAGACCCCGTTCGTCGTGGTCGGCGGGGAGACGCTGTCGCTCGACGAGGTCGAGCACGGCATCATCCGCGAGCGGTTCGACGAGCCGCGCGTCCACTTCGCGCTCGTCTGCGCCGCCCGAAGCTGCCCGCCGCTCCGCGCCGAAGCCTACACCGGCGACCGGCTCGGCGCGCAGCTCGACGACCAGGCCCGGCGCTTCCTTCACGACTCCGCCAAGAACCGCGTGCCTGCCAGCGAGGAGACCATCCGGCTCTCCAAAATCTTCGACTGGTTCGGCGGCGACTTCGGCGACGGCGATGCGGCGCTGCAAGCCTTCCTCGCGCCGTACTTCGAGGGCACCGTCCGCGAGACGCTGGAGGCGGGCGGCTACGAGGTAGACTTCCTCAAGTACGACTGGTCCCTCAACGACGCCGCCGACGATGACGCCGCCGACAATGACGCTGCCGACGATCCCTCATGACGCTCCCGATGCCCGCCGCCGGTGACCCGGCCCCCGCCTTCTCCGGCCCGACCGCGAGCGGCGACACCGTCTCGCTCGAGGACTTCCGGGGCCGCTGGCTGCTCCTCTACTTTTACCCCAAAGATGACACGCCCGGCTGCACCAAGCAGGCGTGCAACCTCCGCGACCACGCCGGACAGTTGGAGGACGAAGGCATCGCCGTCGTCGGCGTCTCGGTCGACGACCGAGCCTCGCACGAGCGCTTCGCCGCGAAGCACGGCCTCCCGTTCCCGCTCCTCGCCGACCCCGACCGCGCGGTCCTCGACGCCTACGGGGTGTGGGGCGAGAGGAGCTTCTACGGCAAGACGCTCACCGGCACGAAGCGCACGAGCTTCCTCATCGGCCCCGGCGGCATCGTCCGACACGTTTTCAAGCGGCCCAAGACCGGCGCACACGCCGAGGAGGTGCTCGCCAAGCGCGACGCGCTCGCCGCCTGAGCGGTATCTTCGGCGGAAGCTTTCGGCTATCGACTGCTACCGCCAGGACGGCTTGCTCGCAGGCGACCCCCCGCTTCCGCTGCCCTCGCTGCGCTCCGAGCAGCGAAAGCTGTCCCCTCGTTTGAGAGGGTCCGCGCACGAGCAACCTGTCAGCACACTAGTGGTGCACCGTTTGAGTTCAGGGGCCAACTGCCACAAGCCAATAGCCTTCGGGTTGCCTACTACGCTCCCTCACCTCGCACACCGTTAGCACAACCTCGACCTCCATGCTCGTCGCCGGAAACTGGAAGATGCACACCGTGCCCGCCGCCGCCGCCGAGCTGGCGCGCGATGTCGCCCGCCGCGTGCGCAGCCACGCCGACGCGGTGGCCGTCGCCGTCTGCCCGCCGTCAGTCTCGCTCGCGGCCGTGGGGGAGGTCGTGCGCAACACGCCGGTCCGGCTCGGCGCGCAGACGATGCACGAGGCCGACGAGGGCGCATACACCGGCGAGGTCTCGGCCGGGATGCTCGTCGCCGTCGGGTGCCACTACGTCATCCTCGGCCACTCGGAGCGGCGGCAGCTCTTCGGCGAGACCGACGACGGCGTGAACCGGAAGACGCAGGCGGCCCTCGCCCACGGCCTCGTCCCGATCGTGTGCGTCGGCGAGACACTCGACGAGCGGAAGGCGGGGGACGAAGAGGCCGTCGTCGGGCGGCAGGTCGAGGCGGCGCTCGGCGGCGCGGAGATCGGCGACGCCGCGCACCTCGTCGTGGCCTACGAGCCCGTATGGGCGATCGGCACCGGCGAGACGGCCTCGCCGGAGCAGGCGCAGGCGATGCACCGCTTCCTCCGCGAGCGCCTGCGTGCAGCCCTCGGCGAGCCGGGCCGGAGGGTGGCGCTGCTCTACGGCGGCAGCGTCAAGCCGGGCAACGCCGCCGACCTCTTCGCGCAGCCCGACATCGACGGCGGCCTGATCGGCGGCGCGAGCCTCGACGCCGAATCGTTCGCGCAGATCGTGGAAGCGGCGAGCAAGTAGGCTCGTAGAAACGGAGGAGGGAGAAGAGAGGGTAGAGACCATGCTCCGCGACGCCCTGCCGTGCTCCATCCTTCGGGCTCCCTGCTCCCTCAGCGGGGGGCTGCGCAGCCTGGGTCTGCGCAGACTCGGCCTGCTCCTGCCCGTCGCGCTCGGCCTCGCGGCCTGCTCCGCCCCGTCGCCGCTCGACGCCCCCGACGCCGGGCGCACGGCGAGCTACGAGCCCGGCCTCCCGAGCTTCGACCTCGAAGCCATCGCCTCCGTGCGGGACGGGCAGCCGGGCATCGAGGTGCTGACGAGCCTTCCCCGCGCCGCGCTCGTCTTCGCGCGAACGGACGAAGGCTTCGCCGCCCGCTACGACCTCTCGCTCCGCGTCCGCGACTCCGGGCGCGGGACCGAGGCGTTCCGCTCGTTCGGGCATACGCTGGAGGTGACCACGCCGGAGGCGACGCGGGCCGGGGACCGGACCGGGCGGCAAACCTGGTTTCCGCTCGCGCCGGGGACGTACGTCGTCGAGGCGGTGCTGGAGGACGGCGAGAGCGGCGAGCAGGCGGTGCGGCGGCAGCGGGTCGAGGTCCGGGGGCTGGACGGCGAGGGGTGGCTCGGGGCACCGACTGTGCTGGCGCGGCTGCGGGCGGGGGAAAAGGCCGAGCCGGTCGTCGCGCTCCACCTCCCGGCCCGGCAGGACGGCCTCGCCGCGACCGTCGGGGTGTACGATGCCCCCGGCGGGGCGGTGCTCTCGCTCCACCTCGTCCGCCTCGAAGCCGACACCACCGTCGCCTACCCGCCGTTCTGGCTCTCGCCCGCGCGCGGCTCCCTCGCCTTCCGCGGGCTGGGCGGCCCCGCCGACACGCTCCTCGCCGCCGAGCAGCCTCTGCGCGCCGCGGAGGAGCAGGCGGCGCGGTTCGATCTGCCGGGCCTGCGCCCCGGCGTGTACCGGCTCGGCCTCCGCCTGCGCGCGGGCAGCCTCACGCTTGCCGAGTCCGAGCGGACGCTGTCGGTGAAGGGGCCGGGGTTCCCCCAACTCGTCACGCTCGACGAGCTGATCGACGCTCTCGCCTACATCGCCTACCCGCGCGAGACCGCGTTCATCCGCGAGGGCGCGACCCCGGCGGAGCGCCGCCGCCGGTTCGACGCTTTCTGGGGCACGCTCGTCCCGGACCGGCGCGTGGCCGCGACCCTGCTCAAGACCTACTACGAGCGCGTCGAGGAGGCCAACCGGCTGTTCACCTCCGTCAAGCCGGGGTGGAAGACGGACCGGGGGATGGTCTACGTCGTCTTCGGCGCGCCGGAGTACGTCGAGCGGACGTTCGAGGGCGAGGTGTGGACCTACGCCTACGGCACGCAGGACCCCGCGAGCACCTTCGCCTTCGAGCGCGCCGACTCCTACACCGGGTCCGCTACCGCGTTCGGGCACTCTGTCCTCGTCCGGCAGCCGGCCTACGAGCGGGCGTGGACGAGGGCCGTCCAGCGCTGGCGCGAAGGCACTGCGCTTTGAGATCTTGTTTATAAAGATTATACCCAATCGCTGAGTGTGTGCGCCTTCCTCCACTTCAAGTCATCCCCGCGCAGGCGGGAAGAAGGACTCAGTAATTCAGCGAACTGGTATCAGAACAGACCGGTCCCGGCGGGGCTGCGGCTCTTTGCCGCGGCCCTGCCCTACGAAATGGACTCGGGCGGGTAGTCGGCGGGGTCAAAGCCCGGATCGGGGTAGCGGGGGTCCATGTCCTCCAGCGTCTCGATGAGGAGCTGGCTCACGACGAGGTCGCGGAACCACCGCTCCTCGGCGGGGACGACGTACCACGGGGCCGCCTCGGTCGAGCAGCGCGTGAGGGCGACCTCGAAGGCGTCTTGGTAGTCGCCCCACCGCTTGCGCTCTTCGAGGTCGGCGGGGTTGAACTTCCAGTGCTTGTCGGGGCGGCGGAGGCGGCGGCGCATCCGTTCGAGCTGGTAGGCGGGGGAGACGTGGAGCATCAGCTTGAGGACGCGCGTGCCTGCGTCCGCGAGGAGGGCCTCGAAGTGGTTGATGTGGTCGTAGCGCCGCTCGATCACGTCGGGGGCGGCCCAGCCGTGGACGCGGACGATCAGCACGTCCTCGTAGTGGGAGCGGTTGAACACGCCGATGTAGCCCGCACCCGGCGTCCGCTTGTGGATGCGCCAGAGGAAGTCGTGGGCGAGCTCCTTTTGAGTCGGGGCTTTGAAGCTCCACACCCGGACGCCCTGCGGGTTGATCGGGCCGAAGACCGACTCGATGGTCGAGTCCTTGCCCGCCCCGTCCATCGCCTGAAGCACGACGAGGAGCGACTGCGCGCCCTCGGCGTAGAGCCGCTCCTGCAACTCGTCGAGCCGGTCGAGGTTGTCGTCTACCTGCTCGTCGACGCGGTCCTCGTCCTCCTCTTCAGAGAGGCCCTGCGTGTCGGCGGGGTCGCGCTCGGCGAGGCGTGGGGCATCGCCGGGCGAGATGCGGTAGCGGTCGAGGTCGATAGTCATGACGCGAGAAAAAAGGGAGAGGGCCACGGCGCGTACCGCGACCCTACGGTACGGACCAGCGACGATACGGACCAGCGCAGCCCCCGCCTTAGCGCTTGCCGAGGAAGCTGCCGAGCACGTCGTTGATGGGGCTGCCGTCGCCGTCGCGGTCGAGGAGGCCGCCGAGCATCCCCATCAGGTCGTTCGGCGCGGCTCGCTGCGCGGTCGAGGCTTCGCGGTTCAGCATCTCGGAGAGGCCGCCCGCGTCGAGGTTCTGCTGGCGCTTCTGGCGCCCGAGGTAGGCCATCACGAGGGGCGCGAGGGCGACCATCATCTTCATCACCTGCCCGCTGTCGAGGCCCGTCGCCTTGCCGACGCCCTGCTGCACCTGCGGAAGCTGGTTGCCGAAGATGTGGCCGAGGATGCCGGTCCCGTCGGCGGCGCGGGGGCTGACGCCGGGCAGGCTCGCGGGCGCGCCCCCGCCCGTGAGGGCACCGAGGAAGCCGCCGAGGTTGTCGAGAATCCCGCCGTCGTGGTCTTTCTCGAGGGCGTGGGCGAGCGACTGCGCCCGCTGCGGGTCGTTCGTGTTGCGGTCGAGGGCACCGAGGATCAGCGGGAGCGCAGCCATCGCCGCGCGATGCGTCGTCTGCTCGTCGGTGCCGACGGCGCTGCTGAGCTGTTGGAGGGTGCCGCCGCTGAGCGCGGGGCCGAGCATGTCGAGGAGGCCTGCCATGACGGAGTGGGGTCGGTGAGTGCTTGGCACTCGGGTTTTGGGAGGGCGTGGGGGAATGGGAGGAACGGAGCGCGCCGCTGCCGGCACCCTCCGCATCCCGTCATCACGCCTCAAAGCAAACGGTGACGGCCTGCATGCCCCGGAGCGCGTTGCCAAGATACACGGCGTCGGCGTGCGCGAGGTCTTCGGCGCGGAGGACGCGCTCCCCGGCGGCGGGGTCGGTGGCGAGGACGTAGGCGCGGTAGACGCCGCCCAGGCCGCCGACCGCGAGGGGCGGCGTCCACAGCCGGCCGCCCTGCCGGACGAAGACGTTCGTGCGCGTGCCCTCGGTGACCTCGCCGCGTTCGTTCGCGAGAAGGGCTTCGTCGAAGCCGCGCGCCTCGGCCCACGCGAGGGCGCGGTCGTAGAACGGGCGGTGCGTCGTCTTGTGGCGCAGAAACGGGTCGCCGGAGTCGGCAGCTTCGGGGTAGAGCGCCGCGCGGCGGAGCACGAGCGGAGCCTCGGCGAGCGGCGTCGCCTCGACCTCGACACGTCCATGCCGGTCCAGCGTGAGGCGGACGCGGTGCGCCCCGTCCGAGTCAAGCTCGGGCTCGGCCAGTCGCTCCCGGAGCCCCGCCTCGTCGAAGGGATAGCCGAAGTAGGCGGCGGCGCGGCGGAGCCGGTCGAGGTGGAGCCCAAGCAGTGCGAAGCCGGCCTCCCACCGGAGCGTTTCAAGGAGCGCGAAGCCGAGCGGAGGCTCGGTGAGGAAGCGGGCCTTGAGCAGGCACTCGTCGTACTCCGCCTCGGGGTCGGAGTCCCACACGATGCCGCTCCCGGTCCCCATCGCTGCCTCGCCGCCGCGCAGCGTGACCGTGCGGATCGGCACGTTGAACACGGCCTGCTCGCGGGCGACGAACCCGACGGCCCCGCAGTAAACGCCGCGCGGCCCGTCTTCGAGGCCGTGGATGAGCTGCATCGCCCGAATCTTCGGGGCCCCCGTCACCGAGCCGCACGGGAAGAGCGCGCGCACGAGCTCGGCGGTCCCGACGCCGGGCCGCAGCGTCGCCTCGACCGTCGAGGTCATCTGCCACAGCGTGTCGTAGCGCTCGGCGGTGAAGAGCGCCGGGACGGTGACGGAGCCCGGCTCGGCGACGACCGAGAGGTCGTTCCGCAGCAGGTCCACGATCATCAGGTTCTCGGCGCGGTTCTTCTCGTCGGCGGTGAGCCAGCGGGCCTGCGCTGCGTCGGCCGCGGCGGCCGGGCCGCGGCGGGCGGTGCCCTTCATCGGGCGGGTGGTGACGCGCCGCCCCGCGCGGCGGAAGAACAGCTCGGGCGAGCGCGAGAGCACCCAGTCCTGGCCGGTCCGCACGAGGGCTCCGAAGCCGACGCGCTGCTTCCGCCGGAGCGCTCGGTACAGCCCGGCGGGGTCGCCCTCGAACCCGAAGCGGAAGGGCGCGGTGAGGTTGATCTGGTAGACGTCCCCCTCGCGGATATGACGCCGGACGCGCTCGACGCGCTCGCCGTAGGCCGCTCGGTCGAGCGCGAACTGCGGCTCGGTGATCCGGTGCGTCCCGGCCTCGGCCAGGAGGGTTTCCACCTCGGCCTCCGCCAGCGGCTCGGGCCTCCGGTAGACCCCGAACCACGCCAGCGGCCCGGGCTGCGGCCCCAGCGGCGCGATGCGCTCGAAGGCGTACCCCGCCTCGTAGCTCAGGTAGCCGGCGGCAAACCGCCCGGCCTCGGCGACGCGGTCCAGCTCGGCGAGGAGCGGCGCGACCTCGGCCAGCGTGCGGGCGGTGAGGACGCGCTCCGGGTCTGCGAAGAGCCACGCCTCGGAGGCCCCGCCGGAGGTGCCGAGCCAGCCAGTGCCGAGCCAGCCGGTGTCGAGCAGGACGGAGTCGGGGGGGAAACGCAACGGGCGCAGCGGCTGAAGGGAAAGCCGCTACGCCCTACGCGCGCGCGTGATCCGGAGAAGAGAAGGGCGTCAGCCGACGCCGAAGAGGGGCTCGCCGTCCTCGTTGCCGAGGTGGCGGAGGGCGTCGGCGAGCGCGTTGTGCGCGCCCCCGTGGCGAAGCTGGCTCACGACGTCGTTGCGCCCAGTGCAGTACCCGAGGAAGACGTGAGGGCGCTGGAGGTTGTGGAGCCCCTCGCGGACGACCCACACGTGCCACGGCCCGTACTCGTTGTCCTCGAACCCGAAGAGGCCGCAGTAGAGCCGGTGCGTCGCCCGCCCGATGTCTTCTTCTTCGTGCAGCTCGCCGAGTTCGAGCAGGCGCTGGAGCGCGCCGTAGAGGTAGCCCGCGAAGAAGTCGTGCTGGACGTCGGAGAGCTCGAGCGAGGTGCGGGGGCCGTCGTAGCCGGCGTCGCGGAGGGGGCGGCGCACCGAGTGCAGCACGCGGGCGACGGCCTCGCGGACGATGGCTTCGACGTAGGCGGAGGACTTGCGTTCGGGAGGATTCATGAGTCGATGGCGGGTAAAGAAGAGGATGCGATTGCGGGCCCTCCAACAAAGCCCGTGCAGGGCGGCTCGCATGATAATAAGCCTCCGGCTTTGTCGTCTCCCTTTTTCAGCGCATCCATTCAATGCCCCTGTTTCGGTGCTCCGAGGTCATGGTGAGACGCGGGCGGCCCCTCGGGCGGCGGCTCTCCGGCCCGGCCTGCCGCGCTGAGTTGGTCCCGCAATGCGGCGGGGTCCGTCGTCGGGGCCTGGCAGGCGAAGCGCTCGCAGACGTAGGCCGCCGCCACGCCGCCGAGCATCGTCTGCGTCTCGGTGTAGGGAGCCCGTTCGGCGAGCGCGGCGGCGTCGGGCGGGCGGAGGTGAAAGACGGCGTTCGGGAGGTAGTGCGCGCGGAGCACGCCGAGCAGCGCGGCGGTGTCGTCGGCCCCCGGCTCGCCCGCCACCGTGATCTCCTGCGCCGGGCCGAGGGCGAAGGCGAGGGCGCTCATCGCGTGGGTGTGCGCCACCGGCTGCTGCGCGACGGACTCGGAGGACCGAAGAATACGCTCGGCCTCGTCCTCGAGCTCGGTCTCGCCGGTGAGCCGCCCGAGGCGGAGGTTGTTCAGGGCGGCGACGGCGTTGCCGGACGGGATCGCGCCGTCGTAGTACTCCTTTTGCCGGACGAGCAGGGCCTCGCCGTCGTCGGGCGAGAGGAAGAGCCCGCCGCGCGCGCCGTCGCCGAAGTGGCGGAGCATGGTCCGGTTGAGGCCCAGCGCGGCCTGGAGCCACCGGGTCTCGAAGGTAGCCTGGTAGAGCTCGACGAGGCCCCACGCGAGGAAGGCGTAGTCGTCGAGGAGAGCCGGAATCCCGGCGGTGCCGCTCCGGTAGCGGTGGAGCAGCCGCCCGTCTTCCGTCTGCATCGTGCCGAGGAGGAAGTCGGCGGCGCGGGCGGCGCGGTCGGCGTACTCCGGCGCGTCGAACGCCCACGCGGCTTTGGCGAGGGCGGCGATCATGAGCCCGTTCCAGTCGGTGAGCACTTTGTCGTCGAGGAGGGGGCGCGGGCGCTCGGCGCGGGCGTCGAAGAGGCGCTGCCGGATGCCGCCGATCCGCTCGCGCAGCGCGTCGAGGGGCACGCCGAGGCGGTCGGCGGCCTCGGCGTCGTCGGTCGTGCGGAAGAGGACGTTCGCGCCGGTGAGCCGGCGCGTGGCCTCGTCGCGGAAGTTGCCCTCGCGCTCGGCGTTGAAGAGCGCGGCGGCGAACGCGCCGTCCCGCGAGCCCAGCGCCGCCATCAGCTCCTCCCAAGTCCAGACGTAGAACGCGCCCTCCTCCTTCTCGCCCTCGGGGTTGAGCGAGTCGGCGTCCTCGGCGGAGAAGAACGCGCCGTGTTCGCTCGTCAGGTCGCGCTCGACGTAGGCGAAGACCTGCTCGGCGGTGCGGCGGTAGGCGTCGTCGCGGGTGAGGGCGAACGCCTCGGTGTAGGCGGCGGCCAGGAGCGCCTGGTCGTAGAGCATCTTCTCGAAGTGCGGCAGCTTCCAGACGCGGTCCGTCGAGTAGCGGTGGAAGCCGAAGCCGACGTGGTCCCACAGCCCGCCGCGCCGCATCGCGCCGAGGGTCTCCTCGGCCATGTGCAGCGCCCGCGCGCCACCCACCGTCTCGGTCCCGGCGCGCTGCGCCTCGCGGAGCAGGAAGAGCAGATTGTGCGGCGTCGGAAACTTCGGGGCCCCGCCGAACCCGCCGGCCTCGGCGTCGAAGCGGCCGGCGAGTTGGTTGTAGGCCCGGTCGAGCACGCCGGCGTCGAGCGCCTCGCCGGAGGTATGCTGGCGCAACCCGTCGCGGACGGCTTCGGTGATGTGCTCGGCGGAGGCGGCGATCTTCTCGCGGTCGGCGGCCCACTGCGCGGCGACGCTCGGGAGGAGCTCCATCATGCCGGGCCGACCGGCGCGCCCGTGCTTCGGGAAGTAGGTCCCGGCGAAGAACGGCTTGCGCTCGGGCGTGAGCAGCACGGTCATCGGCCAGCCGCCGTGCCCGGTGAGGGCCTGGGTGACGGACATGTAGAGCGCGTCCACGTCGGGCCGCTCCTCGCGGTCCACCTTGACCGGGACGAAGTGCTCGTTGAGGAGGCGCGCCACCTCGGCGTCCTCGAACGACTCGTGCTCCATCACGTGGCACCAGTGGCACGTCGCGTAGCCGACCGAAAGAAAGACCGGCTTGTCCTCGCGCCGGGCGCGCTCGAAGGCCTCGTCGCCCCACGGATACCAGTCGACGGGGTTGTCGGCGTGCTGAAGGAGGTACGGGCTGTGGGTGTCGGCGAGACGGTTCATTTCGGTAGACGGTAGACGGAGGACAGTGGACGGAGAGCAGCACCTCCCCGTTCCGTCTACTGTCCTCCGTCCGCCGTCCTCTGCCCGCTGCCCGTTGCCTTCTGTCCTTCCGCCCCCCCGTTGGCGCCGAAGACCGGCGGCTCGGCGCGCGCGCCGGGCTTGCCCTCGGCGACGTTGTGGAAGTAGCGCGTCGTCGGGTAGGCCAGGTCGATGTCGTCGCGCTCGGCGAAGGCGTCGAGGATGGCCTCCCACAGAATCTCCTCGCTCCCGCGCCGGCGGCGGGGCTCGACGAGGTACCGGATCACGAACTGCACGCCGACGTCGACGACGCTGGTGTAGACCGTCGGGGTGAGCTTGGAGTAGAAGATCAGGTACTCCTGCGCGGCCTGCCGGACCTTGCGCTCGGCGTCGGCGCTGAGCTCCTCGGCCTTCTCGTGGGCGATCTGGAGGAGGATCTCCTTCGTGTCCCGCCACGCGCTCTCGAAGGTCACGACGACCGCGATCTCGTTCCAGATGTAGGGGAAGCCGCGCGTGTAGTTGACGACCGGCTCGGTGAAGACCTTGCCGTTGGGGATGTGGATGATCCGGCCCGTGGACTGCGCCGCCCCCGTCGAGGTCCCGACCTCGAGGAGCGTGAACCGGAACAGCCGCTGGTCGATCACGTCGCCCGCGTGGCCGACGAGCTCGATCCGGTCGCCCGGCCCGAAGGGCTTGCGCCAGACGATGAAGCCCCACCCGGCGACGTTCGTCAGCGGGTCCTTGAGCGCAATCGCAACGCCGGCGGAGACGAGGCCGAGGAACGTCCCGATCTCGCCGAACTCGTCGAGCCAGATGCGCCCGACGACGAGGAAGCCGAGGACGACGATGGTGTAGCTGACCGTCTTGCGCCACTGGTACTGGGCGCGGACGTCGGTCGTGCGCCGGTTGATGACCCGGATGAGGAGCGCCCGCAGCAGGCCCAGCACGACCACGACGACGAGCGTGCTGAGGAGGTGGTCGAGCGTGGCCTCGCTCAGCCCCGTGGCCTCTTGCAGCCAGACGTAGAAACGCGCGAAGGCTTCGGTGACGGGACGCATGAGGGGGGGGCGGGTGGCGGCGGCGGCAATCTACGATGCCGGGGGCGGCCTCGCTCAGAAGGCTCCGCCGAAGAAGATGGCGTTGAGGAGCAGCCCCTGCGTCCCCCACCAGAACGCCCGGAACGTCGGGTCGAAGTCGAACAGCACGACGTGCCCTCGACCGAGGCGCTGTCCGGTGATCGCCGCGCCGCCGGCGATCCGCTCCAGGTTCGGCGCGGAGACGTAGCCGCTGAGGAGGGGCGCGTCGGTGTAGGCCGCGACGGTCGTGCCCGGCGCGGCCGACGGATCGAAGGCGAGCGTGTTGTTCTTGAAGACCGGCAGGGTCTCCCCGTGCCCGAAGGCGAGCGGGTGCGTCGCGTCGAGGGAGACCTCGAAGATGGCCCCGCCGACGACCTGCGCGCCGCGCGCGGCATCGACCTCGGCGTAGGGGCGGCGCGTGCTGTCCTCCACGGCCTCGCGCGCGGTCCATTCCCCGAAGCCGTGCTCCGCCGCCCACGCCGCCGCCTGCTCGGTGGCGACAAGCGTCCCGCCGTTCCGCACCCACGCTTTCAGCTTCCCGGTCGCGTCGTCGTCCAGCCCCCGGAAGGTGCCGGTGACGATGACGGTCGTGTAGCGGTCCAGGTCGGCCTCGCCTACGTCGTCCCGGTCGAGCAGCGACACCGGCAGCCCGGCGCGCTCGGTGAGCAGGTGCCACACCTGCCCGACGTTGTACGCGTCCGTCCCCTCGCCCGAGAGCAGCGCCACGCGCGGCATCTCCAGCACCGGCATCGACCGGCTCCCGAGGTCCGGCCCGTCCGGCGTCAGCCCGCCGTCAAAGGGAACGGCACCAGCAAAGCGCTTGGACGACGCTTCGCTCAGAATGCGCCGCTCCACAGCTCTCTCCGCCTCAGGCTGGACCACCGGTACGATGAGCGTTCCGCGTTCGTACTGATATTCCTTGCGTCCGGCTTTGAAAGGTTCGGTCGCCATGCGCACCCGAACGCCTGCTTGTTGTAGCTGAGCGAGGACTTTCGGCGCGAACGGACTCTCCCACCCGACGAGGTAGGCGTAGTCCGCAGCGATGAACTGGCGGTTGGGAATGCCCTTGCTGGTCCACAGCTTCCCGTTCTCCATGTCCACGTCGAGCGCATCGCCGAGCAGGCTGCGCGGTAGCCGCTCCAACTCTGCGTAGCGCAGGCCATAAGCTAGCGGCAATGTCCATGTCGACACGTCGTAAAACAGCGAGTCCTCGAAGCTCGTCACGCGCTCGAAGGCCGCCTTGACGAGCCGCGCTTGCGGCTGCTCCATCGGCACCACGAACGTTTGCTGGTTCGCCTCGAACCGTTCCCCGCTGACCTCGACAGACTCACCGAGGAAGTACGCCTCGATCCGGTGCTGCCGGAGTACATCGGCAAAGTGAATCCCTCGCCGGTCCTCCACCGAGACGACGTACCCCTTTACCTCAGACTTCCGCGCCACCTCGGGTGCCGAGGCGTAGAAATCGCGCTGGTGCCGGAGTAGGTCCGTGCGCATGGCGACGGCAGCTTCGAGCGACGACAGGCTCGTGGCAACTTGGTTGCGGACCGTCGTCGCATAGTCCAGCCGACCGTTCACGGTCTCGGCGGCGAGGGCGCGGCTGGAGGCCTGCTCGAAGAGAATCCCGACGCCGCCGTTCACGTCGGGGTAGGTCGAGCCCTTGCCGTAGTAGAAGTCGTCGAAGCTCTCGCCGGAGTAGTAGAGCTGCCCGATCCGGTCGAGCGCCGCCGCGTGGTAGCCCGCGATCTGGGCCGTCAGGTCGAACGTCCGCTCGGGCGTGTTCGGGTTGTTGCGGCTCGGGATGCCGGGCTGGAAGAAGTAGGTCGCGTCGCCGCCCATCTCGTGGAAGTCGGTCGAGAGCTGGGGCCGCCAGCTGTGCCAGAGCGCCATCCGCGCCTGCGACTCGGGGTGGACGAGCGGGAGCCAGTCGCGGTTGAGGTCGAAGAGGTAGTGGTTGGTCCGGCCGCCGGGCCAGGGCTCGCGGTGCTCGCGGTCCTGCCCGTCGAGCGAGGGGAAGCCTTCGGTCCCGCCCCGGTTGCCGTTGACCCAGTCGACGAAGCGGTCGCGCCCGTCGGGGTTCATGAGCGGGTCGAGGACGACGACGGCGTTCTCCAACACGGCCTCCACCGCCGGCCCTCGTCCGGCGGCGAGGTGGTAGAGCAGGAGGAGCGCCGCCTCGGTCCCGCTGGCCTCGTTGCCGTGGACGCTGTAGCCCAGGTACGCCACGACCGGCATCGCCCCGAGCGCGGCGTCGCTCACCGCGTCCGGCGCTTCGGAGAGCCGAAGGTTGGCCTGCCGCACCGCTTCCAGGTCGGTCCCTTCTGCCGCGACGATAGCATGGACGAGCCGCCGCCCCTCCCACGTCCGCCCGTGCTCGCCGAACGTCACACGGGGACTCGCCTCGGCGACCGCCTCGAAGTAGCGCACGACTTGCTCGGGCCGCGTATGCCGGGTACCGATGACGTGGCCGATGACGGCCTCGGGCGTCGGGATCGCCGGGTCGTAGCCCGCGACGCCGGGCACCGCGAAGTCGGTAGCGAGCGGCAGGGGCTGCGCCCAGGCGGCGGGGAACAGAAGGAGGAGGGCGAAGCCGAAGCGCATGGACTCGGTGAGAATGCGTAGGGGCGATTCACGAATCGCCCCTACCGTAGCCAATGGACGGGTCAGGTCTTGCTATCCGGGCGCGGCGTTCTATTCGGGCGCGGCGGCGGTCCCGAGCGCGGCCTGCTTCTCCTCCGCCGCGTGCGCCACGAGCCGACCGATGCACTCCGGCGTCCAGGCGTCCTCGGTGTACGCGAGCATCCGTCCCTCGATCGCGAGCTTCGGCACGCTCCGCACCCCGTCCTCCGTGATCATCCGGTTCTCCGCCTCGATCTGCCCGACGTATTTCCCCGCCTTGATTTCCTCCCGGACCCGCTCGGGGTCTAGCCCGATCCGCTGCGCGGCGTCCGTGATCTGTTCGATCGACAGGCCGCCCCGCCGCTGCGCGCCGAACTGGAGGTCGAGCATCTCGAAGAACTTGCCCTCCTCGGCGGCGAGGTAGAGCGCCTGCGCCTGCGGGACCGAGTAGTCCCAGATGGTGTACGGCTTGTAATAGAACCGCGCCTGGTCTTCGAGCTGCGGGATGATGCCCTCGAGCGCGTCGTGGAGCGTCTTGCAGTGCGGGCAGTTGGGGTCGAAGATTTTGACGACGCGGACGGGCGCCTCCGGGCTGCCCTCGAAGGGCGTCTCCATCGAGATGAGGGTGTCGAAGACGTTCAGGCGCGGCGTCTCGTAGTCGTAGTGGCACGTCGCGGTCTCGACCGAGAGCCGGTCCCGCGTCACGATGACGGGCCGGTCGTCCCTCGCCTCGCCGTCGCCGGGGGCGAGCGCCAGGTCCGCCCCGCCGAGCACGACGAGCGCGACCAGGCCGAGGGCGTAGGGCCGCAGCGCCGCCGCCCGGACCACGTCGCGCCCCGGCCCCTTCGCCCGCTCGACGAGGTGGAGCGCGAAGAGCGCGGCGGTCGTGAGCGACGAGGCGAGGCAGAGCACGCAGAACTGCTCGAGCGCGAAGACCTGCACGCCGACGAGGTAGAGCGCGAACGCGAACCCGGCGGCGACCGCCCAGAAGCTCGCCGTCCGCAGCGTCTCGCTCGTCGGCGGCTTCAGGAGGGCCGCCCCGAAGCGGAGCGCCGCCACGGTGGCGTAGAACAGCCCGCCCCACACGAGCAGGCTGACTCCGAGAAAGTCGCTGTAGACGCTCGACGTGACGGAGGCGCAGCCGCTGCCGCTCTCGGCGTCCCCCACGCCCGTGCAGCCGAAGGCGAAATCCGCCTGGCTCTGCACCCACAGGTGGACCACGACGAGCACGCCGAGGAGCGCGAGCAGAAAGATCGGGAGGTTGAGGCGAGGGCCGGAGGGCGGGGTCGGGCGAGCCATGAGCGTCGGGGATACCTTCAAAGGAAAGGGCAAAATATACCAACGGTACCGCCGCGCCGAATCGTGCATCGCACCCCCCGCCGCGCTTGCGGTCACTCGCGAGGCTCGTTCCCGGCAGCACGCAGCTGTCCCCCTCGACGAGGGGGACAGCTTCTCACACCCTGAGCGCAGCGGTGGTGTGAGAAGCGGGGGGTCAGGTCTGGAGCACGCCGGGGTTGAAGCGCGGAATGTCGGGGTTGTGGTCGGCCATCTCGATGCCGGTTGCGAGCCACTCGCGCGTCCGGGCCGGGTCGATGATCTCGTCGACCCACAGCCGGGCGGCGGCGTAGTAGGGCGAGGTCTGGGCTTCGTAGCGCGCGGTCATCTCGGCGAGGAGCGCCTCCTGCTCGGCCTCGGACACGGTCTCGCCCTTGCGCTTCCGGGTGCCGATTTCGATCTGGAGCAGCGTCTTGGCCGCCTGCTTGCCGCCCATCACCGCGATCTGCGCGGTCGGCCACGCCAGGATCAGGCGCGGGTCGTAGGCCTTGCCGCAGAGCGCGTAGTTGCCCGCCCCGTAGGAGTTGCCGAGGATGACGGTGAACTTCGGGACGACCGAGTTGGCGACGGCGTTGACCATCTTGGCGCCGTCCTTGATGATCCCGCCGTGCTCGCTCCGGTTGCCGACCATGAAGCCGGTCACGTCCTGGAGGAACACGAGCGGGATCTTCTTTTGGTTGCAGTTCATGATGAACCGCGCGGCCTTGTCGGCAGAGTCCGAATAGATCACCCCGCCGGCCTGCATCTCGTTCGTGTGCGCCTTCTTGCCCTGCTTCGCCGTCACGACGAGCCGCTGGCTGGCGACGACCCCGACGCTCCAGCCGTCGATCCGGGCGTAGCCGCACAAGAGCGTCTGCCCGTACTGCGCCTTGTACTCGGTCCAGCTCTCGGCGTCGACGATCCGGGCGAGGACGTCGCGCACGTCGTAGGGCACCTGCCGGCTCTCGGGGAGGACGCCGTAGAGCTCCTCCGGGTCGAAGGCGGGCGGCTTGGCCTCGCTGCGCTCGAACCCGGCGCGGCCGCGCGCGCCGAGGTGGCTCACGAGGGCGCGGATCGTCTCGAGGCAGGTCTTGTCGTCGGGCATCTTGTAGTCGGTCACGCCCGAAATCTCGGAGTGCGTGCTCGCCCCGCCGAGGGTCTCGTTGTCGGTGGTCTCGCCGATGGCGGCCTTGACGAGGAACGGCCCGGCGAGGAAGACCGAGCCCGTGCCGTCGACGATGAGGGCCTCGTCGGACATGATCGGGAGGTAGGCCCCGCCGGCGACGCAGCTCCCCATGATGGCGGCGACTTGGGGAATCCCCATCGAGGACATCCGGGCGTTGTTGCGGAAGATGCGCCCGAAGTGCTCCTTGTCGGGGAAAATCTGGTCCTGCATCGGGAGGTAGACCCCGGCGGAGTCCACGAGGTAGACGATCGGCAGGCGGTTTTCCATCGCGATCTCCTGGGCGCGGAGGTTCTTCTTGGCCGTGATGGGAAACCACGCGCCGGCTTTCACGGTGGCGTCGTTCGCGACGAGGACGCACAGCCGGCCGTGGATGCGGCCCAGCCCCATCACGGTGCCGCCGGAGGGGCAGCCGCCTTCGTCTTGGTACATCTCCCAGCCGGTGAAGAGGCCGAGCTCCATGAACGCCGTCCCCTCGTCGATGAGCCCCGCGATGCGCTCGCGCGCCGTCAGCTTGCCTCGGCTGTGCTCGCGCTCGATGCGCTTCTTGCCGCCGCCGAGGCGGACGGTCTCGGCGCGGTGCTCGAGCTCGTCGAGGAGGGTGCGGAGGTGCTGCCGGCGCGCGGTGAACTTCGCGTTGGCAGAGGCGGGACTGCCCAGGGTGGAGGCGACTTCGGCCATGAGAGGCGGCGTAGGCGGAAAGGGCGTAGGCGGGAAAGGAGAGACCGGGCCGAAAGTAGCCACCGGCGGGCCAAAAAAAAGGTCCGACCCGAAGGGCCGAACCGGATGGCGGGAGGAGGCCGGAGCTACATCAGCCCGACGACCCTCTGGCGAATCTGCGGGCGCGGGTCGCCGGTTTTCTCGTGGATGAGGTTGACCATCTTGGTGAGGTTGCCCCGCGTCTTCTTCATCTCCTGGTCGTCGAACTCGGCGTCGTCCCACGCCTGCTTGATCCGGTCCCTAATTCGGTACCACTGCTCGTTCATCCGCTTGGTCGCCATGAGGCCTCTGGGTTGTGATGGGTTGTGACTGGTTACGACGATCCTTACGGGTCTACGGCGAAATGGTTCGGGTACACGTGTCGCCCCGGTGGCCCTCCGTAGGGACAGGCACGCCGTGTCCCTACAGGCTGTCCGGCATCGAACAGGCTGTCCGGCATGGAGCAACAGCATCTACCCCATCACACCAAGCCCGGGAGCACCCTGAGACCGCTCGTCGGGGCGGGGCAGGCCGCCGTAGACAGCCTGCCGTAAACGGCCGGCGCCCAGCCTCTTCGAGAAGCCGGGCGCTAGGGGGTCGTGGGGGAGGATCGGGTCAGATGACGGCGCTCATCTTTTGCATGATGAGGCTGCGGTCCTCGCCGGTTTTCTCGTGGATGAGGTTGACCATCTTGGTGAGGTTGCCCCGCGCCTTCTTGAGTTCCTTCTCGTCGATCTCGCCCCAGACGGCGAAGATCTGCGCTCTCACGCGTTCCCAGTTCTGCTCCATGCGCTGCTTGCCCATGCGTCTCACCCAAGTGTTTGTGGTACGAAAAACGTGCGTCGGCCCCCGCCCCGGAAAGGCATCGCGCGGACCGCTTAAAATACAACGGGGACCACCCGCCGACAAGTGTGCTCGGCGGCAATCGGGCGCAGGAAGGCTTGACTATCCCGCCGGGATGCGATACCATCCGGGGCCATCCCTTTTCCTCTCACCCCTTTCTTACGACATGCAACAGCGCCTCCTCTGCCTGCTGGCTCTGGTCCTGCTCGCCGCTCCGGTGACGCTCGCTCAGCGGGCGACCGACGAAGCCAAGGCCCACCTCCAGCGCAACGCCTTCCGCTACGGCCTCGCCGCGACCGACCTCGCGGACCTCGCCGTCACCGACGCCTACACGAGCCGCCGCTCGGGCACGACCCACGTCTACCTCCGCCAGCAGGCCGGCGGTATCGAGATCGCCGGGGCGGAGTTCACGGTGGCCGTCGATCCCGAGGGGCGGGTCTTCCACGCCGCCGGGAAGGGCGCGGCCGGCCTGGCGTCGCGCGCGCTGGCGACGAGCCCGGCGGTCTCGGCGGACGCGGCTGCGGAGGCGGTCGCCCGCGCGGCCGGGCTGACGCCGGGCGCGCCCTTCCGGGTGCTCTCGGTCGAGACCGCGCGCGCGCCGCGCGTGACGCTCTCCGAGGCGGGCGTGGCCGAGGAGCCGGTGACGGCGCGCCTCGTCTACCACCTCGACGGCGACGAGCTGACCCTCGCGTGGGAGGTCGGCCTCTACGAGCGCGGCGCGGAGCACTTCTGGCACGCCTACGTCGATGCCCAGAGCGGGGCCGTCCTGGCGCGCCAGGACCTCGTCGTCCACGACCGGTTCGGCGAGGCGGGGGGCCACGCCGGGGCGGAGGGCCACGCCGAGGCCGCCGAGCGCCTCGTGCCGTACGCCTTGCAGCCGGCGGCGGCGGGGCCGCTGGCGCTCGCCGGCTCCTACCGGGTCTACCCGGTCCCGGTCGAGAGCCCGAACCACGGGAGCCGCACGCTCGTCTCCGACCCCGCCGACGCCCAGGCCTCGCCCTTCGGCTGGCACGACACCGACGGCTCCGCCGGGCCCGAGTTCACGGTCACGCGCGGCAACAACGTCCACGCCTACACCGACACCAACAACAGCAACAGCCCCGACTCGGGCAGCGACCCCGACGGCGGCCCGAGCCTCGTCTTCGACTTCCCGGTCGACCTGTCGCAGGAGCCGTCGGCCTACCGCCCGGCCTCGGTGACGAACCTGTTCTACTGGAACAACGTCTTCCACGACGTGATGTGGCACTACGGCTTCGACGAGCCCAGCGGCAACTTCCAGGTCAACAACTACGGCCGAGGCGGGGCCGCGGGCGACGACGTCCGCGCCGAGGCGCAGGACGGCGGCGGCACGTGCAACGCCAACTTCTTCACCCCCGCCGACGGCAGCCGCCCGCGGATGCAGATGTACATCTCCTCCGGCGGCAGCTTCGGCTGCAACGACAACCCGGTCCAGCGCGACGGCAGCCTCGACAACGCGGTCATCGTCCACGAGTACGCCCACGGCGTCTCGAACCGCCTCGTCGGCGGCCCGAGCAGCGTCAACTGCCTCGGCTCCTTCTCGACGCCGGAGCAGATGGGCGAGGGCTGGAGCGACCTCTACGGCCTGCTCATGACGATCGAGCCGGGGGACACCGGGGCCGAGGGCCGCGGCATCGGCACCTGGCTCTTCGGCGAGGACGCCGACGGCCCCGGCATCCGGGACTACCCCTACAGCACGGACTTCTCGGTCAACCCCCAGACCTACGCCTTCTCGCGCACCGCAGTGGTGCCCCACGGCGTGGGCTCGGTCTGGACCTCCATCGCCTGGGAGGCCACGTGGGAGCTCATCGGCCTCCACGGCTTCGACCCCGACCTGTACAACTTCACCGGGACCGACGCCGACGCCGGCAACGTGGTCATGCTCGCGCTGCTGACCGAGGGGATGAAGCTGATGCCGTGCCGCCCCGGCTTCGTCGACGCCCGCGACGCGATCCTCGCCGCCGACCAGGCGCTCTACGACGGCCTCCACATCGACGCGCTCTGGGCCGCCTTCGCGCGGCGCGGCCTCGGCATCGGGGCCAGCCAGGGGTCGTCGGGCACCAACTCGGACAACACTGAGAGGCTGACTATGAACGTGGGGCCAAGCGGTTGAGCAGGAGCCGCGTCAGCGCGAGGTAGATGAACGCCTCGACCGTCCGCGCGAGACGCTCGAAGTCGAGCACCAGCCGGCGGTACCGCTTCAGCCAGGCGAACGTCCGCTCGACGACCCACCGGCGCGGGATCGGCGCGAACGGCCCCTTCTGCTGGCTCACGACTTCGAAGTCGATCTCCTTCTCGGCGGCGTGGTCGGCGAGCGGGCCGCTCACATAGGCCCCGTCGGCCCACAGCTTCTTCAGCCGCGGGCTCCGCTCGGCCGCCGCGTCGATGAGGTCGTAGGCCGCTGCCTTGTCGTTGGCTGAGGCGACGGTGACCCTGACCGAGATCGGGAGCCCCTCGGTGTCGACGCACAGGTGCTGCTTGCGACCGACGACTTTCTTGTTCGGGTCCTTCCCCCGCTCGGCGGCCTCGGGCGCAGCCTGGACGCTCCGGCTGTCGACGGACCCGGCCGACGGGTCCTCGTCGCGCCCGTTCTCCCGACGCCACCGGCGGTGGAGCGCCTCGTAGACCGAGGCGAGGGTGCCGTCGTCGCGCCACCGCTCGAAATAGGCGTAGACCGTCTTGTGGTTGGGGAAGTCGCGCGGGAGGTCGCGCCATGTGCAGGCGTTCTTGGCTTGGTAGAAGATGGCGTCAAGGACGCGGCGGCGGTCGACGGTCGGTCGGCGACCGCGCGGGCGGGGCGGGGGCAGCAGCGGGGCGACGATGGCCCACTGGGCGTCGGTGAGGTCTGTCGAGTACGGCCTGTGTGCCATGCGTGCGATCGGTCGAGGGGGACGGGCTCAACGTCCCATCACACTCCATTCGTAGTCAGCCTCTGAGGACTTCGCCGAGCCCGAGCAGATCCCGCCGACGCCCGTCACCGACCTCGACGCCGCCCCGGCCTCGCTCGGCGTCACGCTGAGCTGGACCGCTACCGGCGACGACGGCGCGGCGGGCACGGCGTCGGTCTACGACGTCCGCTACTCGGCGAGCGGCCCGATCACGTCGGACGCGGCCTTCGAGGCAGCGACGCGGGCGGACGGCGAGCCGGCTCCGCAGGTGTCCGGCTCCGCCGAGCGCTTCACCGTGACCGGCCTCGCGTTCTCGACCGAGTACTGGTTCGCGCTGAAGGTGTCGGACAACTCGTTCAACACGTCCGAGCTCTCGAACTCGGCCTCGGCCACGACGCTGGGCGCGCCGAGCGCCCAAGTCGGCACCGCGCCGCTCGTGGTCGCCACGCCGCCGAACACGCAGACCACCGCGAGCTTCGCGATCGGCAACACCGGCGAGAGCGGGCTGACCTACGCGCTCGACTTCGCCGAGACGACGCCCGCGCGCCTCAGCGCACGCGCCGAGGCCGCCGCCGAGGGGGTCCGCGCCGCCCGCCCGGCCCTGGCCGAAGCTGCCGAGGTGAAGGGGGCTCCCGAGCCGCGCGGCTCCGCACCGGGGCGCGGCAGCGGCGGCCCCGACGCCTTCGGCTACAACTGGATCGACTCCGACGCCCCCGGCGGCCCGGCCTACGACTGGATCGACATCTCCGGGACGGGGACTGCGCTCTCGCTCTCCGACGACGACAGTGAGACCGTGACGCTGCCCTTCGCGTTCGACTTCTACGGCGACGCGAAGACGAGCGTGAAGATCTCGTCGAACGGCTACCTCACGTTCGGCTCCGACGGCTCGGACTTCACCAACGACGCGGTCCCGGACTCGAACGACCCGGACGACTTCATCGCGCCCTTCTGGGACGATCTCGATCCGGGCAACTCGGGCACGTCGGCTCGTGTCTATTACCAAGACATGGGGGACGGCCGGTTCGTGGTCTCGTGGGAGAACATCCCGCACTTCCCGAACGATGGCAGCTTCACCTTCCAGGCGGTCCTCTACGCCAGCGGCCAGATGCTCTTCCAGTACGACGAGTTCATGCCCGAGGCCGGCGACGAGGCCAGCGCCACCGTCGGCATCGAGAACGCCGACGCCACGGACGGCCTCGAGATCGTCTACAACGCGCCCTACGTGCACGAGGGCCTGGCCATTCGGATCTCGGCCATCTGGGTCTCGGCCGACTCGGCCTCCGGCTTCGTCGACGGCGGCGACTCCGACACGGTCGAGCTGAGGTTCGACGCGTCGGGCCTCGCCGAGGGCACCTACACCGCCGACCTGACAGTCACGACGAACGACCCGCAGCGCCCGAGCGTCGTCGTCCCCCTCGTCTTCACCGTCGGCGAGGCCTCCCAGGTCACGCTCGCACTCACGCCGGCCAACCCGCCGGTCGTCGTCCCGCGCGACGGCGACTTCGACTACGCGGCGGCGCTGACCGTCCCGGAAGGCGGCCCCGCCAGCGTCGAGGTCTGGGCCGAGGCCATCGGGCCGGACGAGGTGACGTACCTGCTCCTCGGCCCGGTCACGGCGGAGGTCTCGCCCGGCACCACGGTCGAGATGCTGAGGCAGCACGTGTCGAGGAACGCCACGCCGGGGGACTGGACCTTCACCATGAAGGTGGGCACCTACCCGGAGGCCGTCGCCGCCCAGGACGCCATCGCGGGCGTCGTGACGGAGACCGGCGCGCGCGGCACCGGCCCCGACGCGTGGGTGCTCTCGCTCGCGGACGGCACGCGCCTCGAGGCGGGCATGACGCTCGACCTCCGCACGCCGGAGACCGAGGCGACGCCTGAGGCCGCCGCGACCACGGCGGCCCCCGCCGAGTCGGCGCTCCACGCGGCCTACCCGAACCCGGCTGCCGCTGCGGCCACGGTCCGCTACGACCTAGCCGAGGGCGGCCCGGTCCGCCTCGTCGTCTACGACCTGCTCGGGCGCGAGGTCAGCGTCCTCGCCGACGGCCCCCGCGAGGCGGGGCAGCACACCGTGGCGCTCGACACGCGCGCGCTCCCGAGCGGGACGTACCTCATCCGCATGGCAGCGGGCGCGCACGTCCAGACCCAGCGCGTGACGGTGGTGCGCTAGCCGGCGAGTCACACTCAGGCGAGACATCGGGGCACCGAGCCATCGGTGCCCCGCTGCTTCTTTAGCTCGCTGCCGCGCTTCCGGCGACGAACCCGCTCGCCCACGCCCACTGAAAGTTGAACCCTCCGATGCGCCCGTCCACGTCGCAGACCTCGCCGCACACGTGCAGCCCCGGCGCGACGCGGGACGCCATCGTCTTCAGGTCGAGCTCGGCCAGGGGGACGCCGCCGGCGGTGACCTCGGCGTAGCGGTAGCCCCGGTCGCCGGTGAGCGGGAGGCGGAGCTCGGTCGCGGCGTCGGCGAGCGCGAGGCGGCCCGCGCGGGTGAGGGTGTCGCCGGTGGTGGCGGGGTCGATGCCGGCCGCGTCGAGCAGCGCCCTTGCGAGGCGGTCGGGGAGGCGCTCGCGGAGGAAGCGGAGCACGGTCGTGTCGAGCGCTTGCAGGCCCGCGTCGAGCGCGTCGCGGGTGGTGCCGGGGAGCCAGTTCACGGTGACGTACGCGTCGGGGTCACCGTGCCGCGCGCCGAGCCAGTAGCGGCTGAGGTCGAGGACCGACGGGCCGGAGAGCCCAAAGTGGGTGAGGAGGGTCGAGTCGGTGAAGGCTCTGCCCTTCTTCCCGGTCGCGCTGCGAAGCTGAAGCGTGGCCAGGACGGTGACGCCGCTGAGCGCGCAGAGCCAGTGCTCGCGCGGGAGGGTGAGCGGGACGAGGGCCGGGAAGACGCGCTCGGTGACGGTGTGGCCGAGCGCCTCGGCGATCCGGTAGCCGTGCCCGTCGGACCCGCTCTTGGGCAGGCTCTTGCCGCCCGTGGCGAGGACGACGCGCGCGGACTCGATCGTCCCCCACGCGCCCGTCACCCGGAACCCACCGTCCGTCCGCTCGACCCTCTCGACGCGCCGAGGATGCCTGAGCTCGACGTCTGCCTCTTGGTTGGCGCGGAGGAGCGCGTCGAGGACCGTCCTCGCGCTGTCGGTGGTCGGGAAGAGCTTGCCCGTCTCCTCGCGCTTGAGCGCCACGCCGAGGTCGGCGAAGAACGCGACGGTGGCGGGCACGTCGAAGCGGCGGAGCACCTTCTGGACCGCGTTCGGCGTCGAGCCGGCGTAGGCGCGGGCATCGACCGCGTGGTGGGTCACGTTGCACCGCCCGCCGCCCGCGACGAGGATTTTCGCGCCGAGTTTCCGCGCCCCGTCGAGGAGGACGATCCGCCGGCCCGGGTTGGTGCGTCCGGCGAAGATGCCCGCCATCAGCCCCGCCGCCCCGGCCCCGACGACGGCCACGTCTGTCCGCTCCGTCACGGCCTATTGCGGCACGTTGAAGCTGAGCACGCTGCGGACGTAGGAGCGCATCGCCCCGGCGCGGGTCGAGGCCGGAATCCACGTCTTCTCGGTCGTCGCCCGGAGGGCAATCGCGTCGAGCGTCGGGTGGACCGAGTCGACGAGCTCGACGGCGAGCGGCTCGCCGGCTTCGCTGAGGTAGACCTGCATCTTGACCGCCCCGCCGATGCCGGCCTGCCGGAGGCTGTCGGGGTAGACGATCGCCACGTCGCTCTCGGGCGAGGGGCGGGGGTAGAAAAAGACGCGGTTCAGCTCGCGGTTGATGTCGCGCTCGAGCGCGTCGCGGTCCTCGTCCTGCCCGCGCTCGTCGATCAAGGGTACGGCGATGGCGGTGAAGAGCGAGTCGACGACCTCAGGTTGGTTGCGGTAGAGCGCGAGGAAGCGCTGCTGCACGTTGCGGTGGGTCGGCCCCTCGGCGCGCTTGCCGTCGGCGTGCTCGCCGAGGCCCATCGCCTCGAAGGTTTCGAGGTCGCGGAAGGCGACGCTCGTGTCGACGCCGTCGCGCCACCAGCGGTCCCCATCGGCGGTCCAGCCGGGGGGCGGGCCGAGGTCGGCGGCCCTGCCGCCGCAGCCGGCGAGCAGCGCGAGGGCGAAAGTGAAGAGGAAGAAGCGGCGCATGAGGAGGCAGGTAGGGGCGGTACAGGCGAGTGCGGTCCAAGCTCCCAACCTCTACACCGGTCCTCCCGGCGCAGGCGGGGACCCACGGTCGAAGCTAGCCGAGGGGTCCCGGCTCGGGGGCCGGGCTGACTAGTTATGACTATTTATGGGAGGCGAGAGACCGAAGGACCGGCGAGGTGGCCCGTGTGCGGGACCGAGCCCGTGTGCGGGACCAGGCATTGGCAAAATACGCCGCGCTCCTCAGCCCTGCCGGTTGCCGGGCTCGGGGAGGGCGTCGGCGAGACGGACGAAGAAGCGCCGCCGGTCCATCGCCACGACGCGGACCGCGCTGCCCGAGGCGATGAACTCGCCCTCGGTCTGCACCTCGACGCGCTCGCCGTCGATCTCGACGACCCCGCCGGGCCGGAGCGGCGTCACCGCCACGGCGTCGCGCCCGAGGTAGCGCGAGCGGGTGTCGTGCTCGCGCGCGTCGGCGTCGGTGTCGCGCCGGAGGTCGGCGGCGAGGACGAAGCGGTCCCACGCGCCGGTCTGCCAGAGGAAGTAAAACAGCCCCGCCCCCGCCCCGACGGCACCAAGCGCCGCGAGCACCCCGCCCATCGGTCCGGCCACGACGAAGGCGTAGACCACGCCGGCCACCATCGCCACGCCGCCGCCGATCCCGACCGCCCCGAGCCCCGGCACGAGGGAGACCTCGACCGCGATCAGCCCGAGGCCGACGAGGATGAGTAGGATGGGGACGAGGAGCTCCACGGGGACCCGGCAGGTTCGTTGTTGGAACAGCAGTTCCGCAAGCTACGACACCGCAGCCGGCCGCGCCGGGCGGACCTCGACCCGGCTCCCGCGCACGCTGACGACCTCGACGGGCTCGCCCTGCGGCACGAACGTGCTCTGCGAAACGACGTCGACCCGCCGCCCGTCGATCTCGGCGGTGCCCGCCGGGCGGAGCGTGGTGAGCGCCACCCCGGTCCGCCCGACGAGCGCGTCGTCCGACGCCGCGGCGATGTACCCGGCGGTGCTCCCCAGCTCGGGCGCGAGGATGAGGTGCCCGAAGCGCTCGGTCTGCGGCAGGTAGCGCCCGACCGAATACCCGAAGATGACGAGGAGCACCATCGTCCCGGCGAGCGTCAGGATGGCCTGCGTGATCTCGCCGCCGTCCGGGAAGCTGAGGCCGACGTTGCCGATGAGCGCCGCCCCCAGCGAGAAGAGCGTGAGCACGATCCCGGTGACGCCCGCCACGCCGAAGCCGGGAATGACGAACACCTCGGCCATGAGTAACAGAACCCCGAGGCCGAAGAGCACGATCTCCCAGCTCGCGACCAGGCCGAGCATGTAGTGGGGCGCGAAGAACAGCGTCGCGCCGATGGCCGACATCGCCCCGGCGAACCCGACGCCGGGGGTCTGAAGCTCGAAGTACAGCCCGCCGAGCATCATCATCATCAGGATCGACGCCATCACCGGCGAGCCGAGGAACCGGAGCACGCGCTCCGCGCCCGAGGCTCGGTGCGCGACGACGGCGCGCTCGCCCGCGCCGAGGGCGGCGAGTGCTTCGTCTCTGGTGCCGAGGACGGCGTCGGCGACGCCGAGGCGCTCGGCCTCGCTCGCGGACAGCGTGAGCAGCTTGCCCGCCTCCACGACGCCCTCGACCTCGAGCGTCTCGTCGACCATCGCCTCGGCGAGGCGCGGGTCGCGCCCGTTCGCCTCGGCGGTGGCGCGCATCAGCCCGCGCATGTAGCTCTGCATCTTCTCCGACGCCTTCGTCCCGGCCCCGTCGACGACCGTCGCCGCGCCCATCGACGCGCCGGGCGTCATCACGATCACGTCGTTGGCGTACGCAATCAGCGCCCCCGCGCTCGCCGCGTTCGGGTCGATGAACGCCACCGTCGGGACCGGCGAGTGCAGGATCGCCGAGCGGATTTGGTCGGCGGCATCGACGAGCCCGCCAAAGGTGTCGATGTCGAAGAGCACGAGGGCCGCCTCGGACTCGGCGGCGTCGCCGAGCGCGCGGTCGATGTAGCCCGCGAGCGCCGCGTCGATCATCCCCTCGACCGGGACGACGAACACGTCCCCGTCGCCGAGCGAGTCGGCGACGGCAGCGAGGCGCTCGCTGGAGGTGCGCGTCGCTTGCGCTGAGACGTCGGTGGCAGCGAGGCCGAGGGTGACGAGCAGGAAGGCCCAGAGGGCGCGGATCGGGCGTGGCATAGGTCCGAGGCAGTCGTGTCGGACCTGTACGCGAGGTGCTCAGGGAAGATTCAGCGCCGCCGCACGCGCGGACGAGCGGCGTTCGCCCCCACGCGTCGCGGGCCTCGAGCGCCGCCCCCCGCCGGCCAGCGCTTCGGTGATCGCCTCGTGGCCTCTGCCAGCCGCCAGGTGCGGCACCGGCTCGTCTGCTCCGTTCCGAGCGTCGGGGTCTGCGCCGCGCCGAAGGAGAAACAGCGCGGCTCCGTCGTGCCCTTTCTCGACGGCCGCCACCAAGCCCTGTTCCTTCCACTCGAAAATCTCCCGGAGCACCCGGTGCTTGAGTGCTTCGGACACCTTCTCGTCGTGTGCCATCTGCGGTCTGTACCGGTGGACGGTACCGGTGGACGGAGAGCAGCTACCGAATCAGCACCGGCGTGCCGACCTCGACGAGGTCCCAGATCGCGTCGAGGTGGACGTCGCGGAGGGCGACGCAGCCGCGCGTCCACGCCCGCTGCCGCCCCGACCCCTGCCCGTGGATCGCAATCGCGCCGCCGAGCTTCGTGCCCATCGGCGGGGTGCGGAAGGCCGCTGCCGCCTCGACGATCTCGGCGTGCTCGCGCTCCGAGATCAGCCCGGCATCGAGCCCGCGCGCGGCGTCCTCGGCGTTGGGATAGCTCAGCATGAGGGAGCGGTAGTACTGGCTCTCCAGGTTCTTCGAGGTGATGAAGAACGCGCCTTCGGGAATCCGGTAGTGGTCGCGCTCGCCGAGGGTCGCGCGGCGGACCTTGTCGTCGTCCGGGTTCTGCGACACGTCGGCGGGCAAGCGGCGGACGACCTCGGTGCCGCGATAGACCGTAAGCCTCCGGTGGGCCTTGTCGACCATGATCCAGACGTTCGAGAGTGCGGCGGAGGCCACCCACCCCACGGTCTCCTCGCCGACGATCCGGTTCCACGCGCCGCGCTGCTCGATCACGCGGACGCCCTCGCGGAAGTCCAGCCGGGCGAAGGCGAGCGCCGAGTCGGGCTGGGCAAACACCTGCGGGCGCTCGCGGACGACGTAGAAGATCGGCGCGTCTTCGACGCTCACGGCACCGGTCGGCGGCGCAGTGCCTCCAGTGCCGGGCCGTCCGGCGGCGGGCGAGCCGGACGGCTGCGCGGAAGCCGACGACTGCGCGGAAGCAGACAGACAGACGACGAGGGCGAGCAGACGCAGCATGGCCGAGCGGAGCGTGGTGGGCAGCAAATATAGCACGGGGGCGAAGCCTCCCGGCTCTCTGTCCATCGTCTCCCGTGCGAAGTCGGTTAAGGCCGAGCCGGTCGAAGGCCTATCCGGACCTATCGTCGCGGCCACGCGCTCGCGCGCGGACCCCCCGGCCATGCGCCCGCCGCTCGGAGCACAGCGAGGGCAGCGGAAGCGGGGGGGCACCTACGAGCAACCGTCTCGACCCTGTTCAGCTCTCAACATTCAGCTGTCAGTCTCGGGTTTGCTGCTCGCGCCCTTCGCACTGCTCTCGGCGTCGGTCTTGCTCTTGGGCTTGGCCTCCGCCTTGCTCTCGGGCTTGGCCTCCGCCTTGCTCTCGGGCTTGGCCTCGGGCTTTTTCTCGTTCTCCGTCTCCGGCGTGCCGGACTTGCGGACGTAGTCGGTCTCGTAGAAGCCGCTGCCTTTGAAGATCAGCCCGGCCCCACCGCCGATCACGCGCTGGACCGGCTGCCCCGTCTCGGGGTCGGTTTCGAGCGCGTCGTCGGAGATGCGCTGGAAGACTTCGAAGGTGGTGCCGTCTTCGCGGCGGTAGACGTACGTGGGCATGGGCGAGGGTCGAAGGACGAGTAGGAGGGTGGTCAACGCTGCTCAAGGTACTGAGAGCCTGTTCACGAAGAGTACGAGCGGGCTGCAAACGGCTGCGAACGACGCGCTCGGCGATGCAGCGCAGCGCCGAGCCTACGGGCTTGCCTGGTGGGGTCGCTGCGCTCCCCGGTCCTGCGGGATTCGCGCGCCTTGAGTGCGCCCTCCTCGCTCGCTTTCGCCTTCGCTCTACCTCCTCAATCAGGCTCTGAGATCTCCGAGGTCATAGCTCACCGTTCGCGGTCTTCTGTCCTCCGTCTCGCGGATAGACCTCCGTCTCGCGGATGGACGAGGCCGCGAGGTCGGCGACCTCCGCGCGGACGCGGGCGATGGCGCTCTCGCCACGGGTGGGCCACGTCCGGTTGGTGAGCAGGATCACCCACAGGCCGGTGCGGGGGTCGATCCACAGCGAGGTGCCGGTGAAGCCGGTGTGCCCGAAGGCGCGCGGGCCAAGCCGCTTCCCGCCGGACGAGTAGCCCTCGGACGCGGGCCGCGTGGCGATCCACCCGAGCGCCGCCGGGAACTCGCCGGCAGGGCGGGCCCGCGTCGTGAACGTGTCGATCGTGGCGGGGGAGAAGAAGCGGTGCCCGTAGGCTTCGCCGCCGCTCGTGAGGAGCCGGGCGAGCCGGGCGAGGTCGGGCGCGGTCGAGAACAGCCCGGCGTGGCCGGCGACGCCGCCGAGGAGCGAGGCCGTCTCGTCGTGGACCTCGCCCTGGAGCGTGCGCCGCCGGAACGTCCGGTCGCGCTCGGTCGGGAGCGCGCGCGGATCGACCGTGCCGACGGGCCGGAAGCCGGTGTCGGCCATGCCGAGAGGGAGGTAAAACGTCTCGCGGAGGTAGGCGTCGAGCCTCCTCCCGGTGATCGCCTCGACGACCTCGCCGAGGACGATCAGGTCGAAGTCGCTGTAGCGCGTCGCGGTGCCGGGGGCGTAGCGGAGCGTGTCGGCCCAGATGAAGTCGAGGACGGCCTCGCGGTCGCGGAAGCCTTCGGTGTGGAACGGGTGGAAGACGCGCTGCCCGGCGGAGTGCGACAGGAGGTGCCGCACCGTCACGCGCTCTTTCCCGTTCTGCCCGAAGGCTGGTAGGTAGCGAGCGACGGGCGCGTCGAGGTCGAGCCGCCCCTCGTCGTAGAGCTTCATCGCCGCAAGCGTCGTCGCGACGACCTTCGTCAGCGAGGCGAGGTCGAAGACCGACGAGGGCGTGACGGGCGGGGCGTCGAGGGCGTAGGTGTGCCGCCCGTAGCTCTGCATCTTCGCCACGGTGCCGCCGGCACCGACGGCGACGACCGCGCCGGGAAAGACCCGCTGCCCGATGGCTTCGGCCACCACCGTGTCGATGCGCGCGAGCGCGACCGAGTCGAACCCCACCGCGCCGCGCTGCGCCGCCGTCGGGCGGGCGAGGCCGTCGCCGCGCCGGTAGAGGCCGGGGACCGAGACGGGGAGGGTGCCGGTCGTTGCGCTTCGCCCCGTGAGCGCGTCGGCGACGGCGCGCTGCGTGCGCGGGTGCGCGTCGTAGGCCACGACCTCGGCCTGCGGGCGGACGGTGTCGAGCCCCAGGTACGGGTTGCCGAAGGCGACGACCACGACGGGTTTGCCGAAGGCGACGAGCCGGTTCACCAGGTCGCGCTGCACCTCCGGCAGCCCCCGCCGGCTCCAGCGCCGGACGCTCTGGTAGACAGGGACCACGATCACGTCGTGGCGCTCGGCGAGCGCGAAGAGGCGGTCGGCCTCGGCCTGGCTCGCCCGCCGGCGGAGCACGCGGTGGGCGACGAACTCCGCCCCGGCGGTTTCCTCCAGCCGTTCGACGAACGGGAGGCCCTCGCCGTCGTCGAGGTCGGCGAGGCTGAGGACGAGCAGGCAGCGCCCGGCGCGGAGCGGGAGCAGGTCGCGGTCGGCGCGGAGCACCGTGACGGAGCGCCGAGCGATGGTCTCGGCAAGCGCTTCGCCTCGGCGCAAAAGGCCGGAATCGGGCGGGGCGAGGGCCTCCGGCGGGAGCGCTCGGACCTCGTCGGGCTGCTGCTGCCCGAGCCACGCCTTCGCCCGGAGCACGCGGAGCACGGAGGCGTCGATGCGGGCTTCGGCAATGCGCCCGTCGCGGAGCGCGTCCATCAGCGAAGCCCGCGCTGCGTACTCGTCCCGCGTCAGCAGCAGCAGGTCCACGCCCGCCTCGACCGCCCGCACCGCCGACTCGCCGATGCCGAACCCGTCGGTGATCCCGCCCATGTCGAGGCCGTCGGTGACGACGAGGCCCTCGAACCCGAGCTCGCCGCGCAGCAGGCCCGTGATGACGCGCGGCGAGAGCGTGGCGGGGAGCGCCGGGTCGGGCTCGAGGGTGGGGACGGCGAGGTGCCCGGTCATGACGGTCTGCACGCCCGCGCCGATAGCCGCGCGGAACGGGAGCAGCTCGGTCGTCTCGAGCCGGGCGCGGGGGAAGTCGAGGAGCGGAAGGGCGTGGTGCGAGTCGGTGTCGGTGTCGCCGTGGCCGGGGAAGTGCTTGGCAGTCGCGACGAGGCCGCCGTCCTGCATCCCCCGGAGCGCCGCCACCGCGAGGCCGGCGACGGCCTGCGGGTCCTCGCCGAAGGAGCGGACGTTGATGATCGGGTTGAGCGGGTTGTTGTTGACGTCGGCGACGGGGGCGAAGTTGAGGTGGACGCCGAGCGCCCGCGCCTCCGCCGCGAGGTGCCGCCCGACGGCGTAGGCGAGCCCAGCGTCGCCGGCCGCCCCGAGCGCCATCATCGGCGGGAACGCAGTGGTCCCCTCGACCCGCATCCCGACGCCGTTCTCCATGTCCTGCGCGATGAGGAGCGGAAGGGCCGCCTCGCGCTGAAGCATCCGCGTAAGGTCCGCCTGCCGCTCGGCGTCGCCCGAGAAGAACAGGACCCCGCCCGCGCCGAACGGCCCGGCGCGGTCGCGCAGGCGCTCCAGCTCCTCCGGGGTCGTGCCCTCGTCGGTGGCGCGGGCGTCGGTGAGGAAGAGCTGCGAGACCTTCGCCTCGAGCGAGAGCGTGTCGAGCACGGCCCGCGCCCACGCCTCGGTGCCGGGCCACAAGCCAGGGGTCTGCGCCCGAGCCGAACAGGACAGTAGCAAGAGGAGGAGGAAGAAAAAGGCGGGCCGCATGGGGTTGGGAAAGTACTGCCGGTAGAAAAGAGGAAGACTCAGAAGCGAGAAAGAGGAGGTGGTAGGGAGGGAGAGAGGTGTCCGGACTGCCCGCTCGACCCGATGCACTTCAGCCGAACTTGGTGTGAGGGCTCTGTACCAAGATCACTCGATGGTAGCGGGTTCTCGGCAGCCGAGGTGTCTCTCTTTTCCCTCTCCTCCCTCTTTTCTCTCTTCTCCATCCCGGCACTTGACGCCGTCAAGCGCGTAGGCACCCAGACCCACATCGGCGTACCCCCGCATCTCGCCTTCTCGACCGACCCATGACAAAGGACCAAGAACCGACCCCTATGGAAACCCTGACCCAGACTCGCGCCAACGGCCGGCGCGCCCACGTCGCCGGGCCGCGCCCCTTCCGCACCGCCGCCGTGCTCGGCGCAGGCGTGATGGGCTCGCAGATCGCCGCCCACCTCGCCAACGCCGGCCTCCAGGTGCTCCTGCTCGACGTCGCGCCGGAGTCGATCGGCAAAGAGGGGGCACCGAACTCGATCGTCGAGAGCGCCTTCAAGGCGGCGACCAAGATGAACCCCGCGCCGTTCTTCACCGACGCCGCCCAGAAGCGCGTCACGCTCGGCAACTTCGACGACGACTTCGGCAAGATCAGCACCGTCGATTGGGTCATCGAGGTGGTCATCGAGCGGATGGACGTCAAGCAGAAGGTGATGGCCCGGATCGAGGAGCACGCCTCGGAGAAGGCCGTGATCTCGACCAACACGTCGGGCCTCCCGATCGGCGAGATCGCCGAAGGGCGAGGGGCCGGCTTCAAGCGCCGGTTCCTCGGGACCCACTTCTTCAACCCGCCGCGCTACCTCAAGCTGTTCGAGATGATCCCGACGCCGGACACCGACGACTCGGTCGTCGAGAGGGTGGCGCACTTCGCGCGCGTCCACCTCGGCAAGGGCGTCGTCGTGGCGAAGGACACGCCGAACTTCATCGGCAACCGGATCGGCGTCTACGCCATGATGCAGGCGCTCCGCCAGGCGACCGAGGGCGACTACTCGATCGAGGAGATCGACCAGCTCACCGGCACGCTCATCGGCCACCCCAAGAGCGCGACCTTCCGCACCGCCGACGTGGTCGGCCTCGACACGCTCCGGCACGTCGCCCAGAACCTCTACGACGCCGTCCCCGACGACGAAAGTAGGGAGGCATTCCGTGTGCCCAATATCCTGAATAAGCTCGTCGAGGCCGGCAACCTCGGGGCGAAGTCGAAGGCCGGGTTCTACAAGAAGGAGGGCACCGTCATCAAGTCCGTCAACATGCGGACGATGGCGTACGAGGACCCGACCGAGTCCGACCTCGACATCAGCCCGTTCAAAGGCGGCAAGCTCGAGGACCGCCTGCCGAAGCTGTACGCCGACGAGGGCCGCCCCGGCAAGTTCTTCCGCGAGACCACGCTCGACCTCTTCGGCTACAGCGCCCGGCGGATTCCTGAGATCGCCGACAGCCCGGCGGACCTCGACCGCGCCGTGGCGTGGGGCTTCGGCTGGGAGCTCGGCCCGTTCCAGATGTGGGATTCGCTGGGCGTCGAGCGCGTCCGCGACGACCTCAAGGCCGAAGGCATCGACGTGCCCGATTGGGTGGGCGACGTGCCCTCGACCGGGTTTTACAAACAGGAGAGTGGGACGCGCGAGGTCTGGGTGCCGGGCGAGGGCACGTACGTCCCCGACCCGCGCCCGGCGGACGAGCTTAGCCTCGCCGTCATCAAGCAGGACGAGAAAAAGACGCTGTGGAAAAACAGCGAGGTCGCGCTCCTCGACCTCGGCGACGGCGTCGCGCTCTTCGAGTTCCGCTCGAAGGCCAACTCGCTCGGGCAGGAAGTCATGCAGGGGCTGAGCGAAGCCATCGACAGGGTCGAGAACGACCGCGACCTGCGGGGCCTGGTGATCGGCAACGAGGGGGCCAACTTCTCCGTCGGCGCGAACCTCGGCGAGGTGGCGATGGCGGTGATGATGGGGCAGCTCGACGAGGTGGGCGGCTTCCTCGAAGGCTTCCAGCAGACGGTGATGAAGGTCCGCTACAGCACCAAGCCGGTCGTCGTCGCGACGCACCAGCGCGTGCTCGGCGGCGGGTGCGAGATCACGATGGCGTGCCCGCACCCCGTCGCCGCCGCCGAGACCTACATCGGGCTCGTCGAGCTCGGCGTCGGGCTGATCCCCGGCGGCGGCGGGACGATGATGATGGCGGCGAAGGCCGCGGAGCTCGCCGCCAACCCCGACCGCCCGAGCGAGATTCAGCCCTTCCTCCGCCAGCACTTCGAGCAGATCGCCATGGCGAAGGTCGCGACGAGCGCTCACCAAGCGCAGGCGATGCACTTCCTCCCCGCCGGGGCCGTCGTCGTGATGAACGAGGCCCGCCGCTTCCACGTCGCCAAGGCCGAGGTCGTCCGCCTCAGCGAGCAGGGGTATCTGCCGCCGCCGGTGCGGACCCACATCCCGGTCCTCGGCAAGCCGGGGCGCGGGCAGTTCGAGGTCGCGCTCTACCAGTTCGAGGAGGGCCACTACATCTCCGAGTACGATCACGTCCTCGCCTCGCGCCTCGCCTACGTGCTCACCGGCGGCGACCTCCCCGGCCTCACCGAGGTTCACGAGGACTACCTACTCGCACTCGAGCGCGAGGTCTTCCTCTCGCTCCTCGGCGAGGAGAAAACCCAGGCCCGCATCCAGAGCATCCTGACGACGAATAAACCGCTCCGCAACTAACTCCGGCCGGGATTACGGTAGGGGCGACGCGTACGTCGCCCCTCCGCCCGCGTCACATCGACTGTCAAAACCAGAGCCATGCAAATCAACGAAGCCTTTATCGTATCCAGCGTCCGCACGCCCGTCGGCAAGGCGAACCGGGGCGCGCTCGTCCACGTCCGCCCCGAGGTCCTCGGCGCGACCGCCGTGCGCGGCGCGATCGAGCGCGCCGGAAACCTCGACGGCTCGCAGGTCGAGGACGTTATTATAGGGTGTGCCTTTCCCGAGGGGCCGCAGGGGATGAACATGGCCCGCGTCATCTCGCAGAAGGCGGGCCTCCCGAACGACGCCGCGGCGGTGACCGTCAACCGGTTCTGCTCGTCCGGCCTACAGACCATCGCCCAGGCCAACAACGCCGTCGTCCTCGGCCAGAGCGAGGTCGTCGTGGCCGGCGGGACCGAGTCGATGAGCTCCGTCCCGATGGGCGGGTTCTTCTTCAGCCCCGACACCGACCTCGTCCAAAAGAACCCCGACGTGTACTCGTCGATGGGGATCACGGCCGAGAACGTCGCCGACCAGTACGGCATCAGCCGGGAGGACCAGGACGCCTTCGCGCTGCGCAGCCACCAGCGCGCGGTGGACGCCATCGAGAGCGGGCGGTTCGAGGCCGAGCTCGTCCCGGTTGAGGTCAGCGAGGTCGTCTACGCGGGCGGGACCGAGACGGAGGAGCGCAGCTTCGTCCACACCACCGACGAAGGCCCGCGCGCCGACACGACGATGGAGGCGCTCGCGCGGCTCCGCCCGGCCTTCAAGCAGGGCGGCACCGTGACCGCCGGCAACGCCTCGCAGATGAACGATGGGGCAGCGGCTGCGGTCGTGATGAGCAAGCGCATGGTCGAGGAGACCGGGGCCGAGCCGCTCGCCCGGCTCGTCGGGTTCGCCGTCCACGGGGCCCCGCCGGAGATCATGGGCATCGGCCCCATCGAGGCCGTCCGCAAGGTCCTCAAGCAGACCGGGCTAACCCTCGCCGACATCGGGCTCGTCGAGCTAAACGAGGCCTTCGCCTCGCAGGCCCTCGCCGTGATCCGCGAGCTCGGCCTCGACGAAGACAAGACGAACGTCAACGGCGGGGCCATTGCGCTCGGCCACCCGCTCGGCTGCACCGGCGCGAAGCTCACGGCCACCCTCCTGCACGAGATGCAGCGGCGCGGCGAGCGCTACGGTGTCGTCACGATGTGCGTCGGCGGAGGGATGGGCGCGGCAGGCGTGTTCGAGAACCTGAGGCGCTAGGCGAGCCCAGGGCAGCGGGTAAGGTGCAAGCTGCGCTTAACATTCTTTTTACAGAAAGAGGGCACCGACAAGTGCCCTCTTTTGCTTTTGGACAGGACCAAACACGAAGCCTCCGCGTATACTCGCCACACATCAGGAAAGCCGGAGCTCGCGCTCGACCCCTCGCCCAATCGAGGCTGCCCTTTCTGCGAGACCGGTTCTCTCTTCCCATCAGCATACTAGGAGGCATATCGTGGCTAACATCCCTGTAGAACGCAAAGACGGTACACCGTGGTGGCTCTGGCTGCTCGGCCTGTTGCTCCTCGGTGGACTCATCTGGCTCGGTGCCGAACTCTTCGACAATGAGCCGGACGCCGACGAAATCGCCGGGACCGAGGACAACGTCGGCATGATTGACGACGCCGAGCTCGACGACGACCTCACTGGCCTCGCCGGCGGCGGTGTCGAGGACGAAATCAGCAGCCTCGCTGCACTCGCAACCGGGACGGCCAACGTCGGTCGTGAGGTAAATCTGCGAGGCGTCCGCGTCATCAACGTCGTCGGAGACAGTAGCTTCTTCATCACCGAAAGCGGCGACGACCGCGTGCTCGTCGTGCTCGAAGACCTCGGCGAAGAGGAGCGAGGCGCAGAGGGCTCCGACGGTCGCTACAACGTGGACGAGGGCGAGACCCTCGACGTCCGTGGCACGGTAGAACGCTTCGACCGCGGGATCCGAGGCGCGTCGGCCGTTCAAGGGGCCGATATGGACCGCGTCATGCAGCAGGGCTTTTACATCAAGGCTACCACCCTCGGCGGTGAAGTAGGCCTCGACTAAAGGAACGGACCTGCGCTCCCTTCTCTTCTCACATCAAGTACTTGACCTTAAGTACTTACCGCATACCCTATACCATGTCAAGAATAGCTCTTTCCAACACCGGCTCGTGGGACCTCAAGTTCGACGAACAAGACGTGCGCGGCTTCGACGCACTCGACGCCAACGGCAACAAGGTTGGTGAAGTCGACAACATGATCGTCAACACCGACGAGATGCGCGTCGACACCATCGTGCTCGATGACGGCACCGAGGTCGCAGCGGCGGACATCTCCATCGGCGACGGCGTGGTCTACCTGACGAACGTCGTACCCGAAAACGTGGCCGAGAGCGTCACGGTCTACGACGACTACGGACACGTTGTCGAGCGCGAGGACGTGGCGGACCCCGACTTCGACGCTTCCACCGATGACTTCCGCAGCTACCACACCCAGGCCTTCGACGGCGACTATGACAGCTACGAGCCGGCCTACCGGTACGGCTACGAAGCGGCCCACGAGGACACCTACCGGGACCGGCCGTACAGCGATGTCGAGTCCGACCTCGAACGTGACTTCGCCACCCGGCATCCCGATCACGACTTCAACGAGGTTCGCCCGGCCGTTCGCTACGGGTACGGATACGCCCAGCGTGGTGCCCGCTCGTGAGCGAAGCCTTCGTCACAGACAGCGAAGGGCAACGGGCGCGCTTCGCTTCTCCCTTCTCCGAGGGGGCAAGCGAAGCGTTGCTCGCACTCGACACCGGCACGTCCCTTTCGGTACCTGCCGAACTCATCGAGCGCCGTGACGATGGCACCTACCACCTCGCCGTCGCCTTCGGTGCGCTGCGCGAAGGCGGCGAGGTGATCGTGCCCCTCGTCGAGGAGCAGTTGAGGGTGGGCAAGCGCATCCGAGAAACCGGCCGCGTCCGCCTTCAGAAAATCGTCGAGACTCGGCAAGAGACCGTCGACGAACCGCTCCTCCGCGAGGAGGTCGAAATCGAGCGGGTGCCCATCGGCACCTACGTCGATGCGCCCGTCGCCGTCCGGCAGGAAGGCGACGTGACCGTCATCCCCGTGCTCGAAGAAGTCCTCGTTGTCGAGAAGCGCCTCCGGCTGCGCGAGGAACTGCGCGTGACGAAGCGCCGAACGGAAGTCCGCGAACCGCAGGAAGTCACGCTCCGCACGGAGCGGGTCGAGGTCGAGCGCCTCGCAGCAGAGACCAGACCGCCAGAGACAATACCAGGCCCGGAGAAAGGGGAAAGCCCCGGCGTCTGAACACCTCCGTCTTTCCCCGCTGTACCCCCGCATCACACCTCTTCACCAAACCCATCAGGAGACACATATCATGGCTAAGACCATTGTTGGACTTTACGACGACCGCGCCACGGCGCACAAAGTCGTCAGCGATCTCGAAGCCCGAGGCTTCGGCGACGACCATCTGCGCTTCACGTCGAACGAGAAAGGCGACCGCAACAGCTACGAAGTGGACGTCGAGAAGGGCGGTACGCCCGATGCTCTCGTCGGCTACGGCGTTCCCGACGACGAGGCCACCTACTACGCCGAGGCCGTGCGCCGCGGCGGGGCCCTCGTCATCGCCCGCGTCCACGACCAGGACGCCGAAACGGCCGCCGAGATCATGGCACGCCACAACCCGGTTCCCTACGGCGAGCGCGACTACGACACGTACGAGGCCGACGCCGACGCGTACACGGGCAAGCAGATCGTTGAGGAGCGTGAGCGCTACGCCGACCAGGCACAGGCTCGCTTCGAGGAAATCCAGGAGCAGCTCAAGATCGGCAAGCGTGAGTACGTCAAGGGCGGCGTCCGCGTCCACAAGTACGTGGACACCGACGTCGTCGAGGAAACGCTCCGTCTGCGCGAAGAACACATCGACGTGGACCGCCGCGCTGTGGACCGCAAGCTCACCCCCGAGGAGGCCGACGCCGCCTTCAACGAGGACGAGATCGAGCTCGTCGAGCGCGCCGAAGAGGCCGTCGTCTCGAAGGAAGCCCGCGTGACCGGCGAGGTCGCTGTCGGCAAGGAGACCCGCGTCCGCGAAGAGACCGTCGGCGGCGAGGTGCGCAGCACCCGCGTCGAGGTCGAGGAGACCGCAGGCCGAGGTGCCACCGCGAGCGGCGTCACCTGGGTCGACGTCGAGCCGGACTTCCGCAAGCACTACGGCACGGCCTACGCCTCGACGGACTACGACTACGACCGCTACGAGCCGGCCTACCGCTACGGCTACGACATGGCATCGGACGCCCGTTACCGCGACCGCGACTTCAACGAGGTCGAAGCGGACCTGCGAAAAGGCTACGTCGATCGCCACGACGAGAACCTGTGGGAGGAGACGAAAGACGCCGTGCGTCACGCCTATAATAGCGTGCGCCGCACGTTCTAAGGCCCCCTCAGCACGTAGGTGTTTTCCAGGGCGCGGCGGCGAGTTTCTCGCTGCCGCGCCCTGTTCTTTTCAGAGCCTGTTTGAGGAGGTAGAGCGAAGGCGAAGCGGAATGGGTGCTCGCAGTGATGGACTTCCAAACAGACCTCGTGTAACCGCCTGATTTCGGGACGGGTGGGGGTCTAAAGTCGGGCGGGAGGCCGGCGATATTCCTTTTTTGCGCCTCAGCGCGGATCTTCTTCCCAGTTTACACTGTTAACATGAGTGAACAAAACGCTTCGTGGACCCGACCGGCGGCCTGGAGCGTTTTCGTTTCTCTTGCGAGGTTAACACTGTAAACCCGACCTTTCCGGCTAACCTGACCCTCTCGACATGGAATCGCTTGCTCTCTTCGCTGACGTCCCGTGGGGCTGGGCCGTCCTCGGCGTCCTCACCGTCCTCTTCGCACTCGGCTTCACGGGCGCGCCGCTGTGGCTGTGGGCCGTGGCCGGTCTCGTCGCGCTCGTCGGGTTTGGGGCACCGGTGTGGCTCACGGCACTGTTCCTCGTGCTCGCTGTGGTCTTCAACGTTCCGGCGATTCGGCGGTCGGTCCTCACCCGCCCAGTGATGGGGCTGATGGACTCGCTCGGCTTCCTCCCGACGATCTCACCGACCGAGCAGACGGCCATCGAGGCGGGCACGGTCTGGGTCGAGGGCGAGCTGTTCAGCGGCAAGCCGGACTTCGACCGGATCATGGGCGAGGCGTTTCCCGAGCTGAGCGAGGAGGAGCAGGCGTTCCTCGACGGACCTGTCGAAGAGCTGTGCCGCATGGCGGACGAGTGGACCACGGTTCAGAGAAAAGACCTTCCGCCGGACGTGTGGGACTTCATCAAGCGGGAGCGCTTCTTCGGGATGATCATCCCGAAGGAGTACGGCGGCCTCGGGTTCCGGCCGATTGCCGTCTCGGAGATCATCCAGAAGATCGAGTCGCGCAACGGAATCGCCTCGATCAGCGTGGGGGTGCCGAACTCGCTCGGGCCGGGCGAGCTGCTGATCCACTACGGCACCGAGGAGCAGCGCGACTATTACCTGCCCCGGCTCGCCGACGGGCGCGAGGTCCCTGCCTTCGCCCTCACCGAGCCCAACGCCGGCTCCGACGCCGGAGCGATCTCCTCGCGCGGCGAGGTCTTTCGCGGCGAGGACGGCGCGCTCTACCTCCGGCTCAACTGGAAGAAGCGCTACATCACGCTCGCTGCGATCTCGACCGTCCTCGGCCTGGCCTTCAAGCTCGACGACCCCGACAACCTGCTCGGCAAGGGCACGCACCTCGGCATCTCGTGTGCCCTCATCCCGACCGACAGCGAGGGCGTCGTCCTCGGGCGGCGGCACGACCCGCTCGGCGCGCCGTTCTACAACTGCCCGACCGAGGGGCACGACGTGGTGGTCCCGCTCGAGTTTGCGCTCATCGGCGGGGCCGAGGGGGCCGGGCTGGGCTGGAAGATGCTGATGGAGAGCCTCGCCGCCGGGCGGGGGATCACGCTCCCGGCGGGATCGGCGGGCCGGATCAAGCTCACGGCCCGCGCCGTCGGGGCCCACGCGCGCGTCCGACAGCAGTTCGGGATGCCCATCGGGAAGTTCGAGGGGATCGAGGAGCCGCTGGCCCGGATCGGGGGCGCGACCTACCTCCTCGACGCGGCGCGGCGCTACACCTGCGGCGGGATCATGCACGGAGCCAAACCCGCCGTCGTCACGGCGATGCTGAAGTACTACTCGACTGAACTGTCGCGCGAGGTGATCAACGACGGCATGGACGTCCTCGCCGGCAACGGGATCAGCCGGGGGCCGCGCAACATCCTCGCTCACCACTACATCGGCGCGCCGATCTCGATCACGGTCGAGGGCGCGAACATCTTGACGCGGACGCTGATGATCTTCGGGCAGGGCGCGATCCGCTGCCACCCGTACGCTTACCGCGAGATCGAAGCGCTCATGGCGAAGGACGTGGCGGCGTTCGACGGGGCGTTCTGGAAGCACATCGGACACGTCGTCCGCAACGCCTTCCGGGCGCTCGGGCTGAGCGCGACGCGCGGTCTCTTCGCCGGCGCGCCGGTCGGCGGTCCGACGCGGCGCTACTGGCAGAAGCTGGCGTGGACGAGCGCCTCGTTCGCGTTCCTCGCGGACCTCGCGATGGGCACGCTCGGCGGCGACCTCAAGCGCAAGGAAAAACTCACCGGCCGCTTCGCCGACATCTTCTCGTGGATGTACCTCGGCGCGACGGTCCTGCACCGCTTCGAGGCGGAGGGCCGCCGGAAGGACGACGAGCCGTTCATGCGCTGGGCGATGGAGCGGGCGTTCGCGGAAATCCAGAACGCCTTCGACGGGCTCTACGCCAACCTCGAGGTGCCGGGCGCGACGTGGTTCTTCCGAGGCCCCGTCGCCGCGTGGAGCCGGACCAACCGGCTGGGCTCGGTGCCGTCCGACGCGCTCGGGCACGACGTGGCGCAGGCTCTCCAAACGCCCGGCGCGCAGCGCGACCGCCTCACCGCAGGCATGTACGTTCCGACCGAAAGGGAGGAGGCGCTCGGGCGTCTCGAGTGGGCGCTCGGGCTGGCCTACGAATCGGAGGCGGTGATGCAGAAGATCAAAAAGGCGATCCGCCGGAAAGAGCTGCCGCGCAAGGTCGCCGCGCCCGTTCTCGTCGAGCAGGCCGTCGAGAAGGGCATCATCACGCCCGTGGAAGCGCAGCTTCTCCAGGACGCCAACGCGGCCCGGCAGGATGCCATTCAGGTGGACAGCTTCACGCTCGAAGAGTACAACCAGAACGCCGTGCCGATGGAGCCCGCGGAGCCCGCCTCCAGCGTGTCCGGCGACGGCGCGACGAACGACACGGTCTTCGAAAGCTCCGGCGGCACAGCCTACGGTGCCGCCACCGCGCCGACCGAGCCGTCCGTGAAGAAGCTCTAGCCGGCTCCACCGCTTGGCCCCGTCGCAGCAAGGTCCGGGGGGGCGCGCCGCCGGCGCGCCCCCTCCGGCGTTCGGCTCCGCCGCGTCGTACCTTGCGCGACTCTTCACCACCGCTCCCTCGGAGCAGGTCCGAGGGCTACGAGCATCGCTTACGTCCCTCGCTACACGGTCGAGGACATGAAACACTGGGAGGACCGCTGGGAGCTGATCGGCGGGCTGCCCTACGCGATGAGTCCCGCGCCCAGAATCCCGCACCAACTAGGCTGTGTTTGGAAAATCCACTTCCGGCCTGCACACGGCCTCTGCCTTCGCTCACAGCGTGGTGCTGCATCGCCGCAGCGGTGCTACGGCTGCTTCGCGCGCCTTGTGAAGCGAAGACATCTGCTCGTGCTCGGCACCAGACTGAATATCCAGACACAGCCTAACCCATCCGATCCCACATGCCAGAGATCTACCGAAGTGACCTTCTGAGCGGCGAGCACGTCGTCATCACCGGTGGGGGGACGGGGCTAGGGCGCGTGATGGCGATGCGGGCTGCCTCGCTCGGAGCCGCCGTCACGATCTGCGGTCGGCGCGAAGAGCCGCTGGAGAAAACCGTTGGGGACATCCGCGACGCCGGAGGCAAGGCGGAGGGCATCTCGTGCAACGTCCGCGAGGCCGAGAGCGTCGCCGCGTTTTTCGACGAGGCCGAAGAGCGGCAGGGGCCGGTGACGCGGCTCGTCAACAACGCCGCCGCCAACTTCCTCTCGGCCTCCGCCGAGCTCAGCCCGAACGGCTTCGACGCGATCGTCAAGACCAACCTCTACGGCTCGTTCTACTGCACCCAACAGTGCGGCCGGCGGTGGATCGAGCGCGCGACGCCCGGCGTCGTGCTCTCGATTGCGACGACCTACGCCGAGACCGGGAGCGCCTTCGTCCTCCCGAGCGCTGTCTCGAAGGCGGGCATCGTGGCGATGACGAAGTCGCTCGCGGCGGAGTGGGGGACCTACGGCATCCGCCTCAACTGCATCGCCCCCGGCCCCTTCCCAACCGAGGGCGCGTGGAGCCGCCTCGTCCCCGACGAGGAGATGGCCGAAAACATGCGCAAGCGCGTCCCCCTCGCCCGCTTCGGCGAGCCGGACGAGCTGGGCGACCTCGCCATCTTTCTCCTCTCCGAAGGGGCGTCCTACCTCACCGGCGAGACCATCGCGCTCGACGGCGGCGAGGTCCTCGCGGCGGGTGGGCAGTTCAACGACTTCATCAAGATGCCGCGCGAGGGCGTCCTGCAGGTCCTCGCGATGATGCGCGGAGCGTAGGAGAGGGGGGCGACCCCACGGGGCGGCCCTGGCGAGGACTGGCCGTGCAGTTTTTTTAGCACCCTCTCTTGACACAGGGGGGGCGAGCGACTACTTTAGGTCTTGCTAAAAAATTAGCACCGGGTGCAACTCCTGGTTTCGCGCGCCCGTAGCGCCTCCCGACCAACGGCTCCTGCCATGTCTGCTACCCTCAGCCGCCGCGAGCGGCAAATCATGGACGTCGTCTACCGGCGCGGCGAAGCCACCGCCGCTGAGGTGGCCGACGGCCTCGCCGACCCGCCGAGCTACTCGGCGGTCCGCGCGCTGCTCCGCATCCTCGAAGAGAAAGGGCACCTCGCCCACACGCAGGACGGCCCGCGCTACGTCTACCACCCGACGGTGGCACCGGAGAAGGCCCGGCGCTCGGCGCTGCGCCACGTCGTCCGCACGTTCTTCGACGACTCTGCCGAGCGCGCGGTGGCTGCGCTCCTCAGCTCGGAGGGGAAGAACCTGTCGAGCGACGAGTTGGACCACCTCGCTTCTCTCATCGAAAAAGCCAGAACGGAGGGCCGCTAGCATGAACCTCGTGACCACCCTCGGCCCGTCCGACGGGGCCGCCCTGATCGTCGCGGTTGCCGTCAAGGGCACGCTGCTTCTCCTGACGGCCTTCCTGGTCGTTGGGCTGATGCGCCGGGCGTCGGCGGCGACGCGGCACGCGGTCTGGACGGTGGCTTTCGCCGCTGTGCTTGCGCTGCCTGCGCTGTTCGCCGTGCTTCCCGTCTGGCAGGTGCCGGTGCTGACCGGCCCGTCGCCGACCGGGCTCTTCGCTCCGCCGCCGCCCGTCGCTCCGGCAGCCCCGGCGGTCGCGCCGTCGCCGCCGCCTTCTGGGGCACGACCGGACCAGGTGTGGGACGACGGGGTGGCACCGCTCGCTGGGGAGCACCGGGAGGGTGCGGCTCCCGGCGGCGAGCGGATAGAACGGGTCTGGCTTTCGGCCTCACAGCCGACGCCGCTGGAGGACGGGCGCGCGTGGCTGCTGCTGGCGTGGGCAGTGGGAGCCGGGCTCGTCGCGGCCCGGTGGGTCTTCGGGCTCGTCGGCGCGTGGCGGCTCGTGCAGCGCGCCGAGCCGGTCTACGACCTGGGCTGGCTGGAGCTGAAGGAGCGGGTCGCCTTCGGCCTCGACCTCAAACAGCCGGTGCGGCTGCTCCGCAGCGAGCGCGTCACGGTGCCGGTCGCGTGCGGGCTGAGCTCGCCCGTGGTGCTGCTGCCCGCCGCCGCCGACGCGTGGCCCGAGGACCGCCGCGAGGTCGTCCTCACGCACGAGCTGGCCCACATCCTCCGCCGCGACTGCGCGACGCAGCTCGTCGCGCAGGCCGCGCTCGTCGTCCACTGGTTCAACCCGCTGGCGTGGCTCGCCTACCGCCGCTCGCTCCTCGATCGCGAGCACGCCTGCGACGACTTCGTGCTCAACAACGGCAACCGCGCCTCCGACTACGCGGGCCACCTCGTGCACATCGCGCGCGGCTTCCGCCGCGAGTCCCTCGCCCTCAGCGCCGCCGCGCCGATGGCCCGCCGCTCGAATCTCGAAGGCCGCATCCTCTCGATCCTCGAAGCCGGGCAGAACCGGAGGGGCGCGAGCCGGGGGATGCTCGCCGTCTTCGGCGTGCTCGCGCTGGGGCTCGTGCTCCCGCTCGCCGCGTTCCAGCCGGTCGAGTCCGAGCCGGGGGAGGGCGCGGTGAGCCTCGCGCGCGCCGGGGTGGAAGCGGCACCCGCACCGCAGCCCGAGCCGGTACGGAGCGCGCTGTCCGACGACAGGTTCAGGTGGGAGGGCCGCGTCGGGGCCGGCGGCTTCGTCGAGGTCCACGGGGTCAACGGCTCGGTCCGCGCCCGCACCGGGGCCGGCGACCAGGTCCGCGTCGAGGCCGAGAAGAAGTCCAGGCGGGGCCGCGAGGACGAGGTCGAGATCGTCGTCCACGAGGGGGCCGGCGGGGTCGTCGTGTGCGCCGTCTATCCGGGGCAGCGCGCCGGTTGCCGTCCCGGCCAGGGGGCCGAGGGCACCGTCCGCGACAGCGACGTGAGCGTGCAGTTCGAGATCGTCCTCCCGGAGGACGTGCGGCTCGTTGCCCGCACCGTCAACGGCAGCGTCAAGACCGGAACGCTCGGGGCCGACGTGGAGGCCGCCACCGTCAACGGCAGCATCGAGACCGCCTCCCGGGGCGACGTGGCGGCGAAGACCGTCAACGGCAGCGTCCGCGCCGAGGCCGCCGGGACCGTCCGCGCCGCCACCGTCAACGGCAGCATCAGCGCCCGCATGGGCCGCGCCGACTGGGACGGCACGCTCGACCTCGGGACCACGAACGGCAGCATCACGCTCGAGCTCCCGGACGACTTCAGCGCCACCGTCCGCGCCGAGGTACAGACCGGCAGCATCAAGTCCGACTTCCCGCTCCGGGTTCGCCGCACCGGCTACACCGGGGCCGAAGCCGAGGGGCAGATCGGAGACGGCGGTCGCCTGCTGAACCTGGAGGTGCTCAACGGCAGCATCAAGCTGCGCCGCGCCGTGGCCTTCGGGACGAGCATCGGAGACGTCCGGGACCACCAACGCCGGGTGGAGGAGCAGGCCCGCCGCGTCGAAGAACAGTACCACGAACAGTACCACGACCTCGCCGCGCAGGCCCTCGCCGACATCGGTCCCGTGATGGAGCACGCGGTGGCCGAGGCGGGCCGCGCGATGGACGAGATCGACTTCGAGGGCGAGGTCGCCGCCGTGCTCGCTGCCGTCGATTGGGAGGGGATGCGGGGCGACATCGAAGACGCCCTGGCGGAGGTCGAAGCCAAGACCGAGTGGAACCTCGAACACGGGACGGACTGGGAGCACGAGTGGGACCACGCCGAGGACGAGATCGCCGACGCCCTCGACGGCGTCCGCGACGAGCTGGCCGACGTCGAGGAGGAGCTCGCCGAAGGCGGGAGGCGCGGCAGCGCCGAGCGCGAGCTGCGCGCGGCCCAGGCCGCCCTCCGGCAGGCTGAGCGCGCCCTCGAACGGGCCCTCCGCGACGCCCGGCAGCGCCTCCACCGCTACGACGCGGACCGCCCGGACGAGCCGTAGCGCAACGCCGGTTCCCGGAGCGTGGCTTACACCGAGAGGAGGCCCCGGGCGAGCTGCGCCCGGTCGAACCCCCCACCCCTGACCTCATGCCGACCCTGACGCTCCTCCTCGCCACGTTCCTCCTGCCGACCGGAGCGCCCATGCCGGACGGCGAAGTGCCCCCCTCGCTCCGCGCCGTGCGCATCGAGGCCGCTGCGTCGTGACCACCTGGGCGCTCGCCACGGCTTCGATCAGATTGAGTTCGGCGAGCGTAGAGCGCGATCAGGCTGGCCGAGCCGGGCGGGTGCTCGCTGGGCGGTGCCGCCCCCGCGAAAAGCACATCGGCATCGACGAAGACACGGAGCCTCGCTTGTTCTCCTTCGTCTCGGGCGCAAGGACGAACACCCCGCCGAGGTCGGTGACATGGAGCGCGTCGCCAGCAGCGAGGCCGTAGCGGTCCCGGACGCTTTGGGCCGGGGCCACGGCCCCACGTGTGCGGAGTTGGACCGTGGCAGGCGCGCGGCCTCGGCTCAGCCTCGTCGAAAAACGGTCCCACCGTCGAGGCGGCGCGGGGGAGGCCGTAGATTCCCCACTCCCCGAGTCTCCGGTCACCTGAGTCCTCGGCTCGCCCGAGTCTCCGGCTCACCTGAGTCTCCGGCTCACCTGAGTCTCCGGCTCACTGAGTCCTTCGTGCTATGCAACCGATTGCCGACCTCGACATTCTCGTCCCCGTCTCGTCCGCACCCGATGTGGCCGCGGGCGTCGACGCGCCGCGCACGCTGGGGCGCGAGGCCGCCGCCCGCGACGGGCAGCGCCGGGTCTACATCGAGACCTACGGCTGCCAGATGAACGTCTCGGACTCCGAGCTCGTCGCGAGCATCCTCGGGGCCGAGGGCTACGGGCTGACCGAGCGCGAGGCCGAGGCCGACGTCGTGCTCATCAACACCTGCGCCATCCGCGAGAAGGCCGAGGACCGCGTGCGCGGCCGGCTCGCCAGGTTCCGCGCCAGGAAGCTTCAGGCGCAGCCCGACCTCACGATCGGCGTGCTTGGCTGCATGGCCGAGCGCCTCAGGAAGAAGCTCCTCGACGAAGAGGCACTCGTCGACGTCGTCGCCGGGCCGGACGCCTACCGGGACCTGCCGCGCCTCCTCGCCGAGAGCGAGGAGACCGGGCAGGCCGCCGTCAACGTCCACCTTTCGCGCGAAGAGACCTACGCCGACGTGGCACCGGTGCGCTACGCCTCGAACGGGCTGAGCGCCTTCGTCTCGATCATGCGCGGGTGCGACAACATGTGCGCCTTCTGCGTCGTCCCGTTCACGCGGGGGCGCGAGCGCAGCCGCCCGGTCACGAGCATCCTCTCGGAAGTGGCACAGCTCGTCGAGCTCGGCTACAAAGAGGTCACCGTCCTGGGCCAGAACGTCAACTCGTACCGCGTCGACGACGCGGGCACCTCCGTCGACTTCGCCGAGCTGCTGTGGCGGATCAGCCGGCTCTCGCCCGAGCTGCGGGTCCGCTACTCGACGAGCCACCCGAAGGACTGCTCCGAGGCGCTGCTCCACGTCCACCGCGAGGTCCCCGGCGTGTGCGACTTCATCCACCTCCCGGTCCAGCACGGCTCGACGGACGTGCTGCGCCGGATGCGGAGGACCTACACGCGCGATGAGTACCTCGCGCTCATCGAGCGCGCCCGCGCCATCGTCCCCGGCATCGCCTTCTCGACCGACCTCATCGCCGGGTTCTGCGGCGAGACCGAGAGGGAGCACCGCGAGACGCTCAGCCTCATGGCGGCCGTCGGCTACGACCACGCCTTCATGTTCGCCTATTCCGAGCGCCCCCACACCTTCGCCGCCCGGAAGTACGCCGACGACGTGCCGGACGCCGTGAAGAAGCGCCGCCTGAGCGAGATCATCACGCTCCAGAACGCCACCTCGCTCGCGCTAAACCAGCAACGGATTGGGCAGCGCTACACCGTCTTGGTCGAAGGCCCGAGCCGCAAGAGCGACGCCCAGCTCTGCGGCCGCACCGACACCAACCACATGGCCGTCTTCGACCGCGAGGACTACCGGGCAGGTGAGTACGTCGAGGTCGAGGTCACGGGCTGCACGTCGGCCACGCTCCTCGGCCGCGCCCTCCGCCGCACGACGCTCGCCGAAACCGCTTCCATCACCGCCTGACCGGATGATCATCTACGAAGTCAACCTCACCGTGGACCGTGACATCGCCGACGACTACGCCGCGTGGCTCACCGGCCACATCGGCGAGATGCTGGCGCTGCCGGGCTTCGAGTCGGCCGAGTGGCTCGTGGACCGGCACTACGACGCGGGCGAAGGGGCCGACCCGCGCTGGTCGGTCCAGTACCGGCTGGGCTGCCACGACGACTTCGTCCGCTACGAGCGCGACCACGCCGAGCGGATGCGCGCCGAGGGGATCGAGCGCTTCGGCGACCGGTTCTCCGCGACGCGCCGGATTCTTGAAGCGCGCGAGGCCTTCGCGCCGAAGCCGTAGCCGGGCGGGAGCCGAAAAGGGCGGGAGCCGACGCGGCGGTGCGGCGTAAGGGGGCGACGGCACCTCAGCATCACGGCACCTCAGCATCACGGCGCATCGGACATGGACAGGCAGGCGGTACAGGAACGCTTCGGCATCATCGGCACCTCGGACGCGCTGCGGCGCGTGCTCGACCGCGTGCGCCAGGTCGCGCGGACGGACATCACGGTCCTCCTCGAAGGCGAGAGCGGCGTCGGCAAGGAGCTCTTCGCCCAGGCCCTCCACGGCATCGGGAGCCGGAAGCACGAGAAGCTCGTCGTCGTCAACTGCGGCGCGATCCCCGAGGGGCTCATCGAGGCCGAGCTGTTCGGGGCCGAGAAGGGGGCCTACACCGGAAGCGTCGAGCGGCGGACGGGCTACTTCGAGGAGGCCGACGGCGGGACCATCTTCCTCGACGAGATCGGAGAGCTGCCGGTGCAGGCGCAGGTCCGGCTGCTCCGCGTGCTCGAGAACGGGACGTTCAGCCGCGTCGGGTCGAGCGCGCCGCAGCAGGTCGACGTCCGCGTCGTCGCGGCGACGAACAAGGACCTCGGGCGCGAGGTGGCGGCGGGGCGCTTCCGCGAGGACCTCTACTACCGCCTCTCGACGGTCATCGTCCGCGTCCCCCCGATCCGCGACCGGCGCGAGGACATCGTCCCGATCTTCGAGGCCCTGCTCTACCGCGCCGCGCAGCGCTACGACGCCCCGCTGCGCCGCCTCGACGCGAGCGCCCGCGACCTGCTGACGCACTACGCCTGGCCGGGCAACGTCCGCGAAATCCGCAACGTCGCCGAGCAGGCCGCCGTGCTCGTCCGGGGCGACACCCTTGCTGCCGACGACCTCCGCCCGTTCCTGCGCGGCGTCAGCGCCGGGGGCCTGGTGGTGCTGCCGAAGGAGGAGGCCGACGACCGCGAGCTGCTCTACCGCGCCCTGCTCGAGCTCCGCGCCGAGATGAACGACGTGAAGGGGGTGCTCCGCCGCCTCGTCGGGCGCGAGGAGGCGAGCGCCCCGGCGGTCCCGCTGCCCGCCTCGTTCTCCGTGCCCGCCACCGGCCGCACCACGCTGATCCCCGATTTGGACCCGTTCAGCGACCGAGGCGACGACTTCGCGGGGCCGACCCCAGGAGACTACGACCGCTACGTCGAGGACGTGCCCTACGTGCTGGAGGAGGACGAGGCGCGCGAGGCTACCCCCGACGAGTCCACCCCCGACGAGGCTGCGCCCGACGAGGCCGCGCCCGACGACGAGGCTGTGCCCGGTGAGGCAGCGGAGGCCCCGGCCGGGGCGCTGCTGACCGAGGGCAGCGCCCTCCGCCTCGGCCCCGGCGCGCTCCCAACGATGGAGGAGGCCGAGCAGGCCCTCATCGCCGAGGCGCTCCGCCGTGCGGGCGGCAACCGCCGCGAGACCGCGAAGGCCCTCGGCATCTCGGAGCGCACGCTCTACCGCAAGATCAAAGACCTCGAAGCGCTGGGGGTAGAGGTTTGAAGAGAGGAGAAGGAGTGGATCGAGTAGAGGGAATGGAGAGAGGGTCGCGCTCTGTCCTGTCCCTCCTGTCCCTCCTGTCCCTCCTGTCCCTCCCCGCCTGCGGCATCTACAGCTTCAGCGGAGCCTCCATCCCGGACCACCTCGGCACGGTCGCCGTGCCGCTCGTCGAGGACCGGAGCTTCGGGGGGACGCCGGGGCTGGACCAAGTGCTGACGGACTTCCTCATCGAGCGCTTCGCCCGGCAGACGCGCCTCGCCCTCGAACCCGACGAGAACGCCGCCGACGCGGTCCTCACGGCTGCCATCGAGAGCTACCGCAACGAGCCCGTCGCGGTGACCGGGGACGAGGTCGCCGCGCTCAACCGCGTCACCATCAGCGTCGCCGTCCGCTACACCGACCAGGTCGAGGACGAGGAGGTGCTCGCGCGCACCTTCAGCCAGTCCGAGCAGTATCCCGCCACCGAGATCGACCGCGAGGCCGAGACCGCCGCCGCCATCCTCCGCCAGATCGCCGACGACGTCTTCACCGCCGCCACGTCGGACTGGTAACGACACACGCCGAGCGACGAGTGGCCATTCGACACTCGCTCGTCGCTCGCCGTTCGGTACTCGAAATGACTCTTCTGGCCGTTCTCTACGGCGGTGCCATGACGGTGCTGCTCGTCTTCGGGCTGAACCAGTTCTGGCTGGCGTGGCGCTGGGCACAGGCCGACGGGCTGCGGCCCGGCGCGGTCCCCGAACCGGAGGACATTCCGGGCGAGGGCGAGGCGGCGTGGCCAGCGCTCACGGTCCAGCTTCCGCTCTACAACGAGCGCTGGGTCGCCGCCCGGCTCATCGACGCGTGCGCGGCGCTCGAGTACCCGGCGGGCCGCCTCGAGCTCCAGGTCCTCGACGACTCGACCGACGAGACGAGCGCGGTCGTCGCCGAGCGCGTCGCCTACTGGCGGCGGCGCGGGCTCGACGTCGTCCACGTCCGCCGGCCGGCACGGGACGGCTACAAAGCCGGGGCCCTCGCCAACGGGCTGACCTTCGCGCGGGGCGACCTCGTCGCCATCTTCGACGCCGACTTCGTGCCGACGCCGGACTTCCTGCTCCGCACCGTCCCGCCCTTCGCCGACCCCGGCCTCGGCCTCGTGCAGGCGCGGTGGGCGCACCTCAACGCGGGCTCGATGCTCACGACTGCGCAGTCCGCGCTCCTCGACGCGCACTTCGTGATCGAGCAGGGGGTCCGCCACCAGGTGGGCTGCTTCATGAACTTCAACGGCACCGCCGGCGTCTGGCGGCGCGCCTGCATCGACGACGCCGGCGGCTGGACCGCGGACACGCTCACCGAGGACCTCGACCTCTCGTACCGCGCGCAGCTCCGGGGCTGGCGCTTCCGCTTCCTCGGCGACCTCGGCGTCCCGGCGGAGCTGCCGGCGAGCGTGGCGGCGTGGCGGCAGCAGCAGTTCCGCTGGACGAAGGGCACCGCCGAGGTCGCCCTGAAGACGCTGCGCCGCCTCTGGAGCACCCCGCTCCCGCTCCGGGTCCGGGCCGAGGGCACGCTCCACCTCACCGGCTGGCTCGTCTTCCCGGCGATCCTCACGGCTGCGCTGCTCCACGCCCCGCTGCTGACGGCGCACGCGCTCGGGGCCGGCGTCTCCGACGCCTACCTCGGGGTGATGGGCTTCGGCCTGTTCGCCTTCACCGGGATGACGCTGGCGCACCTCTTCGCGCAGCGCGCGCTCTACCCCCGCTGGCCCCGGCGGATGCTGCTCTTCCCGTGGTTCCTCACGGCCTCGATGGGCCTGGCGCTCTCGAACACGAAGGGCCTCGCCGAGGCCCTCGGGCAGCGCCGCTCGCCGTTCGTCCGCACGCCCAAGCTGGGGGCGAAGCTGGGGGCCGCGCCGCGCGTTCCGTGGCGGCGCGGCACCGCGTCGTGGCTGACGGGGCTCGAGGCCGCACTCGCGCTTTACTGCGCGGCGGGCCTCGCTGCGCTCGTCGCAAGCGGCGAGTGGGTGGCGGCCCCGTTCCAGCTCATGTTCACGGTCGGGTTCGGCTTCGTGTGGCTGCACGACGCGGTGCAGCGCCGCCGCGCCGCCGGTCGTACCTTCCCCGCCGCCCCCACGCCCTCCGCTCAGGAGCCGCCCGACCGATGACCGCACCGCCGCCTGCCGGGATTCAGGATGCCGCCCGCCACCTCGCCGAAGACCGGACGGAGGAGGCCGTCGCCGTGCTCGAACGGCTCGTCGGGACCTTCCCGATGTACGTGACGGCGCACGTGCTGCTGGCGAAGGCCTACGAGGCCGACGGCCGCCTGGCGGACGCGCTCGGCTCGTGGCACCACGCCTACTTTCTGATGCCCGGCAGCCCGCTCGTGCTCCGCGAGCGCGCCCGCCTGCTCCGCGCCGAGCTGTCGCCGCCGGCTGCGGCGACCGCGCCCGCCCCCGGTGCTGCGGGGGCCGGGCCGCTGCCTGCCGCCGAGGCCCCTGCCGCCCCGAGCGCGGAAGCCCCAGAACCCACGGGGTCTCTGATCGACGAAGTGGACGACCTCGACGGGCTGATCGAGCGGTTGGGGAGCGCCCCGCGCATCCGGCCCGACGCTGACTTCGACGACGACGGCGTGGGCTGGGCCGAGGCGGACGACGACGAGGACATCGTCTCCGAGACCCTCGCCCGGATCTACGAGTCGCAGGGCGAGCACGAGGCCGCCGCCCGCGCCTACGAGCGGCTCGCCGCCCTCCACCCCGAGCGCGCCGCCGACCTGCGCACCAAGGCTGCCGCGCTGCGCCGGCTCACCGAGGGTTCGAAGCGATGACGGTGCTGCGCCGCCTCGCCCATCGCTCGATCGACGCCGCCGAGCGCGACCTCGGCGCGCCGCTCGGCTACCTCCGGCGCATCGCCGACGTGTCGCTCTCGGCCTTCGTCAAGGTCGGCCTGTTCGCCCCGCTCGCACACCACCGCAAGGCGCTCCCACCCGCGCCGTACCACCTCGCCCGGATCGCCGCCACGCGGCTCGAGGACTGCGGGACGTGCGTGCAGATCGAAGTCAACAGCGCACTCGAAGCGGGCGTTGAGAAAGCCTGGGTTCGGTCGGCCGCCGAGGGCCGGGCCGACGGTCTTCCGGCGGAGCTAGCCGAGGTCGTGCGCTTCGCCGAGGCCGTCGCCAGGCAGGTGGACGACCCCGCGCTGCGCGAAGCCCTCCGGGCACGCTGGGGCGACGCAGGCCTCGTCGAGCTCGCGCTCGGCGTCGCCACGGCGCGGGTGTTTCCGGCGACGAAGCGGGCGCTGGGCTACGCTACGGCCTGCTCGCTCGCGCCCGTGAGCTACGAATGACGGCGACCGGCACGGAGACCCTGCGGCGACTGCTCGGCCTGCCGGAGCGCGTCGTCGCCGGGGTGATGAGCGGCACCTCGCTCGACGGGATCGACGTGGCGGTGGCCCGCATCGGAGGCAGTGGGCGTGGGGTGACGATGGACGTGGTGGCCTCCACCCACGCGCCGTACCCCCCGGCGCTCCGCGAGGCGCTCCACCGCAACGCCGAAGCCGCGACCTCGAACGTCCGCGACCTCTCCCAACTCAACGCGCTCCTCGGCCGCCTCTTTGCCGAGGCCGTCGCCGAGGCCGCTGCCGAGGCTGGGGTGGCGCTCGACCTCGTCGGCTCGCACGGGCACACGGTCCACCACGTCCCGGTGCCCGAGCCCTTCGCCGGGTTCGAGGCCGTGGCCTCGACGCTTCAGCTCGGCGATCCGGCCGCGATGGCGGTCCGGCTCGGGGTGCCCGTCGTCGGGGACTTCCGCTCGGCGGACGTCGCGCTCGGCGGGCAGGGCGCGCCGCTCGTGCCGTACTTCGACTATGCCCTCTTCGCCGACGCGGGCGAGCACCGGGCGCTGCTGAATCTCGGAGGGATCGCAAACGTGACGGTCCTCCCGGCGGGAGCCGAGCCGGAAGACGTGACGGCCTTCGACACCGGCCCGGCCAACATGGTCCTCGACGCCCTCGCCGCCCGGCTCTTCGGCGAGCCGTTCGACCGCGGCGGCGAGGCCGCCGCCCGAGGCACCGTCGATGAGGCGCTCCTCAGCGAGCTCCTCGCGGACGACTACTTCCGCCGCCCGCCGCCGAAGTCCACGGGCCGCGAGCAGTTCGGCACCGCCTACGTGGACGCGCTCGTCGACCGGTCCCTGCCGCCGAACGATCTCCTCGCCACGGCGACCGCGCTGACGGCGCGCTCCGTCGCCGAGGCGCTCGCTCGGTTCGCGCCCGTGGTGCCCGCCGTCGTCGTCGCCTCCGGCGGCGGCATCCACAACCGGGAGCTGATGCGCCGCCTCGCCGAGCACCTCGCGGGGCGAGTGGTCACGACGGCGGAGTACGGCGTCGATCCCGACGCGAAAGAGGCGCTGTGCTTCGCCCTTCTCGCCCACGAGTTCGCGAGCGGCGTCCCGACGAGCCTGCCCTCCGTCACCGGCGCGTCCCGCCGGGCACGGCTCGGCACGCTGAGTCTCCCGTAGGGCGCTCGTCCACCATTCGCACCGGCGCGCTATATTCGGCCGGCGCTTGCGCGTCCCGTCGCCTTCTCCGCTAACGCCCTGCCCGCTCTATGGAAACCTTTGAGCACATCGTCAGCCGCCTCGAATACTTCGTCTGGTCGTGGCCGGAGATCGGGGGCGAGCTGTCGCTGATCGTCCTCGCGCTCCTCTTGACGGGCGTCTTCCTGACGGTCCGCCTCGCGTTCGTCCAGTTCCGCCACCTCGGCCACGGCATCGCGGTGACGACGGGGAAGTACGACGACCCCGACGAGCCGGGCGACGTGCCGCACTTCCAGGCCCTCACCACCGCGCTCTCGGCGACGGTCGGGATCGGCAACATCGCCGGCGTCGCGATTGCGATCCACTGGGGCGGGCCGGGGGCGCTCTTCTGGATGTGGGTGACGGCCCTGCTCGGCATGGCGGTGAAGTACTCCGAGGTCACGCTCGCGCAGCACTACCGGGCGGTCGAGTTCCCGGACCGCGAGTCGAAGGCGTGGGAGGGCTCGGTCTCGGGCGGGCCGATGTACTACATCGAGCGCGGCCTCGGGCCGAGCTGGAAGCCGCTGGCGATGTTCTTCGCCGGGGCGCTGATGATCACGAGCTTCCTGACCGGCAACGCGGTGCAGGCCAACACGGTCGCCGACATCGTCGGCACCGAGTTCGGCATTCCGGTCTGGATCACGGGCCTGGTCACGGCCGCCGTCGTCGGCATGGTCATCATCGGCGGGATCGGGCGGATCGGGAAGGTCACCGGCGTGCTCGCGCCGGCGATGGCGCTGATCTACGTCGTCGGCGCGCTCGCGATCATCCTCGCCAACATCGCCGAGGTCCCGGCGGCCTTCGCGCTGATCTTCACCGAGGCCTTCAACCCGACGGCCGGCGTGGCGGGCACCGGCACGGGCGTCTTCCTGCTGACGATGATGTGGGGCGTCCGGCGCGGGCTGTTCTCGAACGAGGCCGGGCAGGGCTCGGCCCCCATCGCCCACGCCGCCGCCAAGACCGACGAGCCGGTGAGCGAGGGCGTCGTCGCGCTGCTCGAGCCGCTCATCGACACACTCATCATCTGCTCGATGACCGGCCTCGTCATCCTCACGACCGGCGTCTGGAACACCCCGGTCCCGACGGTCATGGAGCTGGGCTCGGGCGACGTCACCTACGTCGCCCCGGACGAGCGCGGCGTCTTCGCCGGCGGCGCGCCGCCCGAGCAGATCGTCGTCGAGGGCGGCGTGCCGGTCTACGACGCCGGCACGCGCGCCTTCGCATGGCACGACGTCGCGGTCGAGCAGTTCTGGACGGACGAGGCGCGCGAGACGCCGTTCACGGGCCGGATCGTGACCGGCGACGGGCAGGCGGTCGACACCGAGGGCAACGCCTACACGGTGCTCTTCGGCGACGCCGTCGAGACCGCCGCGCCGCTGACGAGCGCGGCCTTCGAGCGCGGCCTGGGGCAGTTCGGCCTGGGCGGCCTGGGCAAGGTCATCGTCCTCGTCTCGGTCCTCCTCTTCGCGATCTCGACGAGCATCTCGTGGAGCTACTACGGCGACCGCTGCGCCAACTACCTCTTCGGCTCGCGCGGCATCCTGCCGTTCAAGGCGGTCTTCGTGGTGATGCACTTCGTCGGCGCGGTCGCGAGCCTCGCGACGATCTGGGTCATCGGCGACATCGCGCTCGGCCTCGTGACGTTCCCGAACCTGATCGCGCTCGTGATGCTCTCGGGCGTGGTCGTGAAGCTGACCAAGAGCTACTTCGAGCGCAAGCCGTGGCTCGAGAACGCCGAGGTCCACAAGCGCGTCGTGGCCGAGAAGAAGGCCGGCAAGAAGCTCTGACCCGCGTAGGGGCGGGTTTCAAACCCGCTCCTAGCCCTACGTTTTCCATGCTCACCGTCGTAGACCACCCGCTGCTCCGGCGCGACCTGACGATCCTCCGGGACCGGACGACGCCGCACGGCCGGTTCCGCCGCACCGTGAGCGACGCCGCGGCCATCCTCGCCTACGAGGCGCTGCGCGACCTCCCGCTCGTCGAGCGCCCGGTCGAGACGCCCCTCGAGACGACGACCGGGTACCACTTCCAGGACGACCTCGTCGTGGTCCCCGTGCTCCGGGCGGGGCTCGGCCTCGTCGACGGGTTCGTCCGGTTCGTGCCCGAGGCGCGCGTCGGGCACGTCGGGATGTACCGCGACGAGCAGACCCACGAGCCGGTCGACTACTACGCCAACATCCCCGAGGCCGTGAAGGGCGGGATCGTCTTCGTCGTCGACCCGATGCTGGCGACGGGCGGCAGCGCCGACGCGGCGGTCTCGTACCTCAAGGCGCGCGGCGCGACGCGGCTCCGGTTCGTCTGCCTCGTCGCCGCGCCCGAGGGCGTGGCCCACCTCGAAGCCCGCCACCCCGACGTGGACGTCGTCGCCGCCACGCTCGACCGCGAGCTCGACGCCAACGCCTACATCCGCCCCGGCCTCGGCGATGCGGGCGACCGCATCTTCGGGACCTAGTGCTACGACAACTCGATTCTGACAGGCTCTCGGCAGCCCGTGCGCCGCGCGTCGGCATTGACCTCGTCGCCCGATGCGGTGCATCTAGCTCCTCGGTCGCCTTGACTCGCAGCACCCGAACACGCCGATCTACCCGTCATTCTGCTCGTGTCGCAGCACTAGGCCCCGTCCCGTTAATCCGGGTCCTGGCTCGGCGAGGCCCCTGAAGCGCCCTGCGGCGTTGTCCTCCTCGCGCGATGCTACGGGACCTGGCTCGTCGGACGCCTGGCCGGGTCCCTCCAGGGTCTCTCGCTCGCCGACGGACCGACTTGCGTGACAGAGCCTAGAGCGGGGGGTCGCTTACGAGCGACGGTCCTGCACGCCAGCGCCGGCACCGGCCGGGCACCGCCGCCCGAGAGTCAGGCAGCGCGGTGCCGGAGGCGGCGCTTGAGTTCGGTCGCGGCCGCGGTGTAGCCGCCGCCGGCCCCGTCGACGAAGTGGACCTGCTGCCCCATGCGCTCGCGGACGAGGCACGTCAGCACGGCGCGGTCCGAGACGTGGAGGCCGTAGGCGAGGGCCCCGTCGCGGTAGCGCCGGTCGAGAAGGGCTTCGAGCGCGCGGCGCTGCGCCGGCGTCCCGGCGAGGACCATGCGCAGCGTGTCGTCGAACTTGCGGTAGTCCGTAGCCTCGCGCAGCAGCGTGGGGTACCGGCCCCAGTCCGTCGCGCGGGTCCTGAGCCGGAACCGGACGAGCGCCATGCCGAGCAGGTTGAGCGCCCAGAGCCGCACGTGCTGCCCGCGCCGCCGCGGGCGCGGCGTGCGGAGCCGGACCTCCGGCGCGAACCGGCGCGGGTCCCAGCTCAGCCGGAGCCGGTCGAGCGCGACGGGGTGGGGCGTCGTACCGACCCCGTAGATGCCCTCGATGACTTCGACCGCCTCGCGGTAGACGGCAGGATGCGCGGCCCGGTCGCCGCCCGTAGCCGAGACGAGGATCGTCACGGTCTCGCTCCGTCCGCGGATGTCCTGCCAGCGGCATTCCAGGCCCTCGTAGGGGTCCCCCTCCGGCTCGCGGAAGCCACCGAAGAGGGCATAGCGCCGCCCGAGCTCCGGCGACTTCACGAGGCGGTCGGCGTGGGCGAGGCCGCCGCCGGCGAACATCGCCTGCGTGTAGTTCGCGGAGACCGCGAGCCGCGCCACGTGCACCCCGTAGCCCTCGGCTCGGACGTCCGCCACGGGCACGGCCCCGATCCGGAGATCGAGGCCCAGCGCGTCACTCGCGTGGGCGCGGAGGCGCGAGAGCGCGCTCTGCGTCCGGCCCAGCAGCGAAGGCGGGATCACGAGCGTCGCCCCGTCGCCGCCGAAGACGAACGGCACGGCGGTCTGGCCCGCGAGGTTCAGCACCGCCGCAATCGAAGCGGCCCCGACGTAGTTGACGTCGCGGTACCGTCCGGCTTCCACCGCTTCCGTCGAGCCCTCCACGTCGGTCACGACGACGAGCCACTCGTCGGGCACCGGCGTGTAGTGGACCGGATCGGTGATGTCCGCGAAGCGCTGGAGCACGGGGAGCCGGGCGTAAAAATCGTCGATCACCGTCGTACTCTACCGTCGGAGGTTGGGTGTGGAAAGGTCCTCCTGATGACATCGGCGCTGCGGGAGAGGCTCTAATACGGAACCTGAAGGATTCGTTGGAGAGTGGCCTTCCTCCGGGCCGCGCTCGTCGAAGGGACCACGCTTTAGGCCCCGTCCCGTTAATCCGGCTCCTGGCTCGGCGAGGCCCCTGAAGCGCCCTGCGGCGTTGTCCTCCTCGCGCGATGCTACGGGACCTGGCTTGTCGGACGCCTGGCTGGGTCCCTCCAGGGTCTCTCGCTCGCCGACGAACCGACCTACGTGACAGAGCCTAGCACTCTTCAGCCGGATTCCGAGTGTGGGCTTCTCTCGGGGGTGCCGGGCACCTCCGGCGGATCACCGACCGTGGCTCCGGCCCTCAGCCGCGCCGTAGGCCGCCTCGTCGACGAACCACAGCAGCCGCTCCTGCGCCCCGACGCGCTCGGCGGGCGGCGAGCGGTCCGGGTCGCGGAAGACGGCCCCGACGGCGTCGGCCTTCTGCTCGCCCGCGACGAGAAACAGGACCGTCCGGGCCGCGCTGAGGACGGGGAGCGTCAGCGAGAGGCGCTCGCGCACCGGGCTCGCCGGCGGGGCCTCGGTCGCGACCACCCACCGCTCGGTTTCGCCGAGGGCGGGGCTGCCGGGGAAGAGCGAGGCGACGTGCCCGTCGGCCCCCATGCCGAGCAAGACGAGGTCGAAGGCGGGTCGGTCGCCGAAGAACGCGCGGAGCGTCTGTTCGTAGGCGCGGGCGTCGGCCTCGGGCGTGCCGCCGGTCGGGGCCGGGTGGACGTGGGCTTCGGCCACCGGGAGGCCGGCGAGGAGCGTCTCCGCCGCGAGGCGGTAGTTGCTGTCGGCGGCGTCGTGCGGGACGTGGCGCTCGTCGCCCCAGAAGACGTGGACCTGCTGCCAGTCGAGCGCGCTCCGGTACTCGGCGGCGAGGAGGCGGTAGAGCGGGCGCGGCGTCGAGCCGCCGGTGAGGCCGAACGAGGCCCGGCCCCGCTCGGTGACGGCCGTCCGCAGCGTCTCGACGATGGTCTCGGCAGCGGCGCGCGCGAGGCGGACCGGACTGGCGAAGGGGAAGACCTCGGGGGCGATCATGGGTTTAGGCTCGGAGGAGCGGAAGAGCATGGGGAAGCTCGACAAGGTAGCGAAGCCGTAGTGCAGCGCGCCGACGCCGCTTCCTTTCTTCGCTGCTCGCCCCCTTCCGCTCTCAAACGGCGAACTCCTCCTCCGGCGTGCGCTTGCGGCGGTCGGCGACGAACATCGGGGCGGCGTCCATCGGCCCCCACGTCCCGGAGGCGTAGTCCTGGACGCGGATGTCGGCGTCGAGCAGCGGCTCGTAGAGCGCCCACGCGGCCTCGGTCTCGTCGGCGTGGACGAAGAGCGTCTGGTCGCCGGCGACGACGTCGGCGAGGAGCGTCTCGTAGGCCGTCGGGAGCGGGCCGAAGGCCTCCTCGTAGTCGAAGTCGAACTGCTGGTGCGAGAGCTCGAACCCGTCGCCGGGCTTCTTGACCTCGATGCCGAGGGTGAAGCCCTCGTCGGGCTGGAGCTGGATGCGGAGGACGTTCCGGGAGATGGCGTAGCTGCGCCCCGCGCCGAAGAGCTGGACGGGCGGGCGGCGGAAGTAGACGTCGATCTCGGTCAGGCGCTCGGGGAGGCGCTTGCCGGTGCGGAGCACGAACGGCACGCCCTGCCAGCGCCAGTTCTCGACGTAGAGCCGGAGCGCGGCGAACGTCTCGGTCTCCGAGTCCTTCGGCACGCCGTCGTGGTTGCGGTAGCCGTCGGCACCCCCGGCGGCGGTGTACTGCCCGAAGACCACGCTGCGCGCGTCGATGGGCGCGACCGACCGGAGCACCTTTACCTTCTCGCGCCGGATCGACTCGGCGTCGAACCGGGCCGGCGGCTCCATCGCCACGAGCGTGACGAGCTGCGTGAGGTGGTTCTGCACCATGTCGCGCAGCGTGCCCGAGGTGTCGAAATACCCGGCCCGGCCCTCGACGCCTATCGACTCGGCGACGGTGATCTCGACCCGGTCGATGTGGGTCCGGTCCCAGAGCGAGCCGAAGAGGGCGTTCGCGAAGCGGAAGACGAGGAGGTTCTGCACGGTCTCCTTGCCCAGGTAGTGGTCGATCCGGTAGACCTGGCTCTCGTCGAAATACGTGTGGGCGAGCTTGTTGAGCTTCTGGGCCGAGGCGAGGTCGTGTCCGAACGGCTTCTCGATCACGAGCCGGGTCCAGCCGCCCCGGTTCTCGGCCTGGTCCTGCTCCCCGATTTCCTGGATCGATTTCTCGAAGGCCGACGGCGGGATCGCAAGGTAGTAGATGCGGTTGCCGGAGAGCCCGAGCTCCTTTTCCATCCGGGTGGCGCGCTCGAAGACGTTGTCCATCTCGCCGGTGTCGTCCACCTGCTCGTAGGCCAGGCAGTCGCTGCACCACACGTCGAGGCCGTCGCCGCGGTCCTCGTCGTCGTCGAGGGCCTCGCGGAACGCTTCGCGGAGTTGCTCGTCGTTCCAGGCCGACCGGCCCACGCCGAGGACTGCGACGGTGCCCACGCCGTCCTGCTTCACGAGGCCGTGGTAGAGAGCGGGGATGAGCTTGCGCGTGGCGAGGTCCCCGGTGGCACCGAGGAGGATGAAGAGGCAGGAGTCCATGTTGGATGAGGGCGTGAGAGGATTGGGGAGCGTGGGGGGAATGGGAGGAAGGCAGCCCTCATCGGTCGCGTCGTGCCCCCCTGTCCTCCCTTCCCCCCACGCCGCGTTGTGTGCGATTCAGCGTCTCTGGGTGCGATTCAGCGCGTCTCGGTTTTCGTTTGGCGCAGACGGTTTGCCTGAGGGGTCACGTCCCCGTCTCGGGGTCCGCGCCGGCGACGGCGGCCTTCAGGGCGTGCCCGCCGAACTGGTTGCGCAGCGCGGCGAGGAGGCGGCTGTAGAAGGCCACGTCGTCGCGCGACTGGATGCGCTCGATGAGCGAGGTCGTCAGCACGGGGGCGGGGACGTTGAGGTCGAGCGCCTCCTTGACCGTCCACCGGCCCATGCCCGAGTCGGCGACGAACGGCGCGATGTCGCGGAGGCCGGGGCCGTCCTCCTGGAGGGCGCGCTCGACGAGCTCGAGCAGCCACGAGCGGATCACGCTGCCGTGCTGCCAGACGTTCGCGATCTGGACCGTGTCGAGGGCGAACTCCTCCTTCGCCGTCATCAGCGCGAAGCCCTCGGCGTAGGCCTGCATCAGGCCGTACTCGATGCCGTTGTGGACCATCTTGACGAAGTGCCCGGAGCCGCTCGGCCCCATGTGCGCCCAGCCTTTGTCGGCCGCCGGCGCGAGCGCCTCGAAGATCGGGCGGAGATACTCGACCGGCTCCTCCCCGCCGCCGACCATCAGGCAGTAGCCGCCTTCGAGCCCCCACACGCCGCCCGAGACGCCGCAGTCGATGTAGTGAGCGCCCGCGCGCTCTTTGAGCTCCTCGGCGCGGCGCATCGAGTCCTGGTAGAACGAGTTGCCGCCGTCGACGACGAGGCAGCCCTCGTGGAGGTGCGGCCCGAGGTCGGCCAGGACCTGGTCGACGATCTTGCCGGCGGGGACCATCAGCCAGAAGACGTGCGGCGCTTCGAGCTGCTCGGCGAGGTCCGCGATGGAGGGGGCGGTGCCGATGCCGTCGGCGGCGAGGTCGTCGCGCTCCTTCGGGTCGAGGTCGAAGCCGACGGGGGTGTGGCCGGCGCGCGCGAGGCGGCGGGCGATGCCACCCCCCATCTTGCCGAGTCCGATGATGCCGATGTCCATGGGGAGAGAGGTGAGGTGAGAGGGAGCGCGCAATATCCGAACGCGCCGGGTGCCGCGCGTCACGCCCGCGTCAATTTGGTGAGCCCGCTCTCAACTCGCCCGGACCGGCCGTGGTCCCTGCCGTCGACGTGGCGCGACCCGTGTCAACCTCGGGTGCGCGCCGCTCAGGCCTCGGCGCGGGGCGGCGGGCCGGACCCGCCGCCGGGCTGCATGAACGGCGCGTCCTGGAACGCCTGCGCCTCATCGATAGAGAGCCGTAGTGCCGCCGGTCTCCGCATCCCGTGCCGCACCGGGCGGAGCCTCCCGACCGAGGTGAACGACTCGCTTCCACCTTACCTTTTTGTAAGGCCTTGCCCATAAGCTCGGCAAGGGGCAGGTTAGACATAACGAGATCGGAGATGGTCATGCGCTCGACGCTCTGCACGCTGCTCGTCCTCTGGTGCCTCACGCCTTCGGTGGCGTGGGCACAGGCTCCGCACCACACGCCTCAGGCACCGCTCGTGGCGAACCGCGCGGTGCCGCTGGAGGCGCTCCCGGAGCTTGCGCGCGACCTGCTCAGCGGCGCGCTTCGCCGGGGCGGGGCCGAGCCGGACACGGTGCTGCCGTGGCGCTACCTGCCGCTGGAGGTGGGCAACGCGTGGGAGTACGAGACGGTGTATAATTTCACGAACGGCCCCGTGATTGGTCACACGCGCATTGACATTCCAAAGGACACACTGATTGGGAAGCAGCACTATCTCGTCTGGAACGAGCAGTTGTACGAGGAGAATGGTGAATTGAATCCAGACTATAGCATCCGCGCTCCGGTCCGTTATGACTCCGTCACAGCGAGAGTGGTTGCGAGCTACGAAGGGGATGAATACATATGGTTCTTCGCTCCTTGCCGCCTAGACGCCGCTTTTGGCACGAGCGTGGAGTGCTTCGAGGGCGACTCCTTCGAGGTCTCCGGCACCTACGACGCCACGCTCGACTTCGAGCCCGACACCACGGTCACCGCTGTCGCCGTCAAGACCTTCGCCGTCGAGCTCTACCTCAACCGCTTCGCCGCCGGCTTCGGCAAGGCGCTCTTCCAGGAGTTCAATGCTGATGGCTATCTCGCGCTGCGCTACGCGCGCCTCGGCGGCGAGGAGTTCGGCACGGCGCTCTTCCCGGTCGCCGCCGCGCCGGCGGCCCCTGCTCCGGCTGGGCGGGTGTCGCTCTCGGCGTGGCCGAACCCGTTCGGCGCGCGGCTCTCGGTGGGGTTCTCGCTGGCGGTGCCGGGGGCGGTCTCGGTCGAGGTGCTCGACGTGCTCGGGCGCGTCGTGCTGCGCGAGGCCATCGGGGTGCTCGGGGCCGGTCGCCACGAGGTTCGGCTCGACGGGAGCAGCCTCGTGCCGGGCCTCTACGTCGTGGAGGTGGTTGTGGGCACTGGGGTCGTCGCCACACGCAAGGTGCTCAGGCTCTGAGGAAGGGTAGAAAAGCACCTTGTAAACCAGACTGCCACGCTCTACCTTAAGCGAGAGATAAAAGGAGAGGACTTATGCGATTGATCCTGTCCGTGCCGCTGGTCACGCTCATGCTCGCCGCGCTGCCGGTGCAGGCGCAGGCTCCGCACCACACGCCTCAGGCACCGCTCGTGGCGAACCGCGCGGTGCCGCTGGAGGCGCTCCCGGAGCTTGCGCGCGACCTGCTCAGCGGCGCGCTTCGCCGGGGCGGGGCCGAGCCGGACACGGTGCTGCCGTGGCGCTACCTGCCGCTGGAGGTGGGCAACGCGTGGGAGTACGAGACGTGGTTCGGGCACGCCCGCATCGACATCCCGGCGGACACGCTCGTCGGCGGGCGGCGCTACGTCGTCTGGGACGAGCGCGCCTTCTACCCCGACGGCAACCCCTACCCTGACAACAACATCTATGTGCCGGTCCGATACGACACTCTCACGGCGACCGTAGTGGCAAAGCTCTTCAGCGGCGGCGAAAGGCCCTTCTCACGGTCTCCCTGCCCGCTGGACGCCGCTTTCGGCACGAGCGTGGAGTGCTTCGAGGGCGACTCCTTCGAGGTCTCCGGCACCTACGACGCCACGCTCGACTTCGAGCCCGACACCACCGTCAGCGCCGTCGCCGTCAAGACCTTCGCCGTCGAGCTCTACCTCAACCGCTTCGCCGCCGGCTTCGGCAAGGCGCTCTTCCAGGAGTTCAATGCTGATGGCTATCTCGCGCTGCGCTACGCGCGCCTCGGCGGCGAGGAGTTCGGCACGGCGCTCTTCCCGGTCGCCGCCGCGCCGGCGGCCCCTGCTCCGGCTGAGCGGGTGTCGCTCTCGGCGTGGCCGAACCCGTTCGGCGCGCGGCTCTCGGTGGGGTTCTCGCTGGCGGTGCCTGGGGCGGTCTCGGTCGAGGTGCTCGACGTGCTCGGGCGCGTCGTGCTGCGCGAGGGCGCCGGGGTGCTCGGTGCCGGTCGGCACGAGGTAGCTCTCGACGGGCGCGGTCTCGCACCGGGTCTCTACGTCGTGCAGGTGCACATGAGCACCGGGGCCGTTGCCACACGCAAGGTGCTCAAGCTGTGAGCGCTCAGCCCGAGCACACCCTCAAATCGTAAATCTGAAGACGACCATGCGTGCGACCTTCTATCTCTTACTCACTACTCTCCTGCTCACTGCGCTGCCGGTGCGGGCGCAGACCCTGCCCGTGGCGAATGCGCCCACACCGAGTGCCGATTTTCTCCGCTCCGGCGGGGCAGAGCCGGACACGACGGCACCGTGGCGCTACTACCCGCTCGGCGTCGGCGACGCGTGGGAGTACGAGGTCCAGGACCGCTTCGGCAACGACACCGGCGACACCCGCCGCCTCCACATCGAGCGCGACTCCGTTGCCGCCAACGGTCGCCGGTACTCTCTCCTCACCTTCTCGCTCTTCCGAGCGGATGGGGCGGTGTTCGTCTTCGGATCGGTTCCCCTCCACTACGACACCCTCGGCGCGCGCGTGTTCGAACTTCACCCCAAAGGCTTTGAGCAATCGTATTCGGGCGCGCCTTGCCGGTTCGACGCCGACTTCGGCAGCACGGCGAAGTGCTACGGGCCCAGCGATTCCTACTTCGTCACCGGCGGCTACGGCGGCGCGCTCGACTTCGAGCCCGACACCACCGTCACCGGCCTCTCGGTCAAGACCTACGAGGGCTCCGCCGACCTCGTGCGCTACGTCGCCAGCTTCGGCGAGGTGCTCTACGTCGAGGTCAAGGGCGAGGACGTCTACGTGCTCGAGGCGTGCCGCGTCGGCGGCGTCGAGTACGGGCGGCGGCAGTTCCCGGTGGCCGCCGAGCCGAGCGCGCCGGAGGGGCCGGAAGCTGCGCTGGCGCTGGAGGTGTGGCCGAACCCGTCGGGGGCGCGCGCGACGGTCGCCTTCACGCTGGCGCGTCCGGGGGCGGTGCGGCTGCGCGTGGTGGATGCGCTCGGGCGCGAGGTGCTGCGCCAGGAGGCAGGGGTGCTCGGGGCCGGTCGCCGCGAGGTGGCCCTCGACGGGCGCGGTCTCGTGCCGGGCCTCTACGTCGTGGAGGTCCTCACCGAGGAAGGCCGCGTGGGGAGCACGAGGTTGCTCCGCGCTCTGTAAGAATTTGTCTCATCACCAAACCGGTACCTACCCGTGTCAACCCCGTGTGCGCGCCGCTCAGGCCTCGGCGCGGGGCGGCGGGGTGGGCTGCATGAACGCCGCGTCGCGAAACGCCTGCGCCTCGTCGATGGAGAGCCGCAGTGCCGCCGGTCTCCGCATCCCGTGCTGCACCGGGCGGAGCCTCCCGACCGAGGTGAACGACTCGCTCCCACATCACCTTTTGTGAAGGCCTTGCGTATACGCTCGGCAAGGGGTAGGTTAGACGTAACGAGATGGGAGATGACCATGCGCTCGACGCTCTGCACGCTGCTCGCCCTCGTGTGCCTCGCGCCCTCGGTGGCGCGGGCACAGGCCGTCACCCGGCTGACACCCACAAGCCCCGACTACCTCGACGACTTCTCGGCCGCCGTCGCCGTTACCGAGGCCGACGACGGGGGGTGGGCGCTCGTCGGCGCGCCCGGCGACAACGATGCCACCGGCGATGCCGGCAGCGTCTTCGCCTACTACCGCACGGCCGAGGGGTGGCAGATGCAGGGGCAACTCTTCGCGCCGGGGGAGCCGCTCTTCGAGGGCGGTTTCGGCAGCGCCGTAGCGCTCTCGGGACGGCTGGCCGTCGTGACCGAGGCCGGGTGGGCGGCGCGCGAGCGGGCTTACGTGCTCAGGCGCGAAGGCGAGGGGCTGGCGTCGGCGTGGGTGGTCGAGGCGGTGCTGGAGCCGGAGGTGCTGGCCGACTCGGGGCATGTCTTCGGGGTGTCGGTGGCGCTCGACACGAGCGCGGAGGCGGAGGCCGACGGCGGGTTCGTGGCCGTGGTGGGGGCGGTGACGCGGGGGCTGCTCGACCCGGTGCCGGGGGCGGCGCACGCGTTTCGCCGAGACAGTGCGGGGGTGTGGCAGGAGGAGGCGGTGCTGCGTGCTAACGAGGGCGAAGTCACTGACAGGTTTGGACGCGCGGTGGCAACTAACGCCGGGCGCATCCTGGTCGGAGCTTACTATGAGGGGCAGAGCTTTGGTAGTGACACCAGTGGTGCCACCTACGTCTACACTCATGGCGTCGGTACTTGGAATCTGGAGGCACGCTTGGAGCCGAGCGAACCGGAAGGCTTTGGTATATCGGTGTCGCTCGACGATGAGTGGGCGCTAATTGGCAGTGACGCCGAGGATTGCGGTGCGCCGGACTTTTTCACGCAGTGCGGGGCGGCCTACTTCTACCGCCGCACCGAGACGGGGTGGCGACTCCACCGTCGCTTCCAGCCCATCGACCTCACCGACGCTGACTACTTCGGGAACCGCCTTGCGCTCGCGCTCCCCTATGCCGTCGTCGCGGCCCCGCTCTGGGACACCGCCGGGCCCAACAACGCCGGGGCCGCCTACCTCTATCGCCTCGACACCGACACGTGGCGCTTCGAGCGGCTGCTCCAGGCCCCCGACCCCGGCCCGCTCGACCAGTTCGGCCGCTCGGTGGCGCTCGCCTCGGACACCGTAGGCGCACCGGCGACGGCGCTCGTCGGCACGATCGAGGCGCTCGGGGCGGCCTACGCGCTCGACCTCGCTCCCACCGTGGCGACCGAGTCGGCCGCCCCGGAGCCGACGCGCGAGGCGATCCGGGACCTGAGGGTCTACCCGAACCCGAGCACGAATGGCGTGCGCATCGCCTACGAGCTAGCGGCCCCGGCGGCGGTGCGCGTCGAGATCGCCGACCTGCTCGGTCGTGTGGTGTGGGCGCGGGCGCTGGGGCAGCAGGGGGCCGGCGCGCACGACATCGCCCTGGAGGGCTTGAGCCTCCCCGCCGGAACCTACCTCGTCCGTCTCTCCGCCGGGGACACCGCCGCCGCAACGCGGTTCACCCGCCTCCCGCGCTAAACTGACGAGCGCGCCGTCGGACAAGCGTGATGTATCTCCCACACGATTACCAACCCACACACCACCGCGTATTCGGGCCAGGCTGACTGAAGGGGAGCAGGAACGAGACAGGGAGGGCCGGGCACGAGCGCACAACCGCCAAGAACATGCTACGCTCTCTCCTGCTGTCTCTCGTGGTGCTCTTCACCGCCACGACTACCGTCATCGCTCAACAGACCGACGCCGTCATCTGCGGGGTGACCGACCAGATTCCGTTCCCCAACCCGAACCCGACCCCGGACCCACTCCGCGCCGACGGGCCTACCGTCGGTGCCCTCGTCGTCCTCGCCAAGTTCCGCGACGACACCTACGATCCACCCTGGAATGTGATCGACTGGCCGCTCACCCCGGATCCGACCGAGCTTCCGTTCTTTGCCACGGGCCTGATCGACCCAGACCCGAATCCGACTACGTTCCGCGACTCTACGCTCACCCGCTACTTCTATGACCAGTCGCGTCCTGGTCCCGGACAGCCCGGACAGGAGACCCTCTACGGTAATGTGGTCCCTTACGTCCACGTGAGTGAGAACGACAATGTTTGGTACATGAATGCCAGCGGACGAGGCTACGGCTACCTCACGAAGGAAGCCCTCGACCGGGTCTTCCCCACCGATCCGGCGGATACCGACTACGTCTACGATCCTGCTGACTACGATGTGAATGCCGACGGGGTCATCGACCACGTCTTCATGGTCATTCGCTCGGACATCCCCAAACAGAACGGCACCACAGGTGTCTCCGGTTGTAGCTGGCTCGGCGGCCTCTGCGGTGACGGGACGAGTGGCACGCCGGCTTCCTTCGTGGACTATTACAGTCCCTCACGCGCTGCGACAGTACGGTTGGAATGGGGGGCGTCGGGGTCGATGCTGCGGGGCCTCCCGGGGAGCCGGTGGGCTTACCGGCCGCATCTCCACTACCTTCGGGTGATGGGCCACGAGTACGGACACGACCGCTACGGCCCGCATGTGGGTCAGAACTCCTTCAACGATGTCCCGACAGATGTAAGTCCCACGTCGGGAGGCAACGTACACGCCATGATGGCGACGAACTTCATCCAGCATGACGTGGCCCTCAGCACGTTCGAGCGGCAAAACCTCGGGTGGGTCGGTATCCAGGCGCTTACGACCTCTCGAACCGTCACCCTCGGGGATGTCTATGGCTCGTCCGAGGCTGCGAAGGTCGCGCTCAGCGGCGTCTCGAACAACCAGAATCTCCTCTTGGCGAATCGCCAGCGCGTGGGCTGGTTCAACCAAGCCTTCATTACCCCGAACACCGACCTTGGGCTTCTGGAGACGGGATTGATGGTAACGCTGGGACGGAACGGTTCGCGGTCGAGCCGGGACGTCATCGCGGCCGACGGGAAGCTCTTCCGCCCGATCCAGCTCGGGGGCTACCAGGGCGTCATGTTCGGCGAGGACCGGGTGAAGGTGCAACTCACGCCGTGGACGCGCCCCAACAGCAGCGGCTTCATCAACTACCCCCCCGGAGCCACCCCGAGTTGGACAGCGATTGATGACATTATTGCTCGCCCGGATGAACCGGCTACCTTCAAATATTACGAGGACTACCGCGTCGCGCCGACGGTCTTCATCCGCAACGACTCGTGGATGGGCGACGAGACCGACGGAACCACCTTTCCCAATGAGGTCCGCGTCGTGAATGGTGCGACACTCACCGTCGAGGACGGCGCAGCGCTCACCTTCAATGGTGGGATCGTTGTAGAAGATGGGGCTTCGGTCGTCTTCGAGCCGGGGGCCGTCGTCACCATCGGGGTGGACGCAGCGCTCGTCGGTGAGTTCGGCTCGCAGATTACAGCGGAGCCAGGCGCGGAAGTCCGTCTCGACGAGGATGCGAAAGTCGACGCCTTCGCCTTCACCGCAACCGGTACGGCTGCCAATCCGGTTCTCTTCACACAGGCCACGCCCGGCAAGCGCTGGGACCGCATCGTGCTCCGCGACGGGCCAGGCTCCTCACACGACCTTCAGCACGTCCGCATCGAGGGCGGCACCATCGGCCTCGTCGTCCGTGCCCGCAACGCCCAGAGGCCCAATGCGGCCGGGGCTTCCCTCGCCCACGTCCACCTCGTCGGCAACGCCCTCGGCCTGCTCACCGACTACGCCTCTTGCCCTGGCGACGCCTGCCGCACCCTCCGCTCCTCGGTCTCCCTCGGGCAGGTGCTCGTCGAGGGCAGCCTCACGCACGGCCTCTACCTCCGCAACACCGACTTCGGCCTCTTCGGCTCGACCGTCCGCGCGAACGGGCGCCACGGCGTCGTCGTCACGAATGCCACGGCCACGGCCTTCGCCGAGAACGTGATCGAGGGCAACGGCCCGGCCGGCTCTGGCTACGACGGCCTCCGCCTCGGCACCAACGGCTCGGTCGACATGAGCCGCCGGGGCGACCTGGTCGGGCCGTTCCCCGGGCTCAACCGCTTCGCCGACAACGCCGACCACCAGGTCGCCTACCTCAAAGGTGCCTACCTCTTCCTCGGCAAGGACGACTTCCTGGGGACCGACGACTACGGCGGGCAGAACGCCATCACCGAGGCGGGGGCGGGCTGCCGCGTCCTCAACGAGTCGGGGAGTGTGCTGGAGGCCGAGAACACGTACTGGGGGACGAGCACGGCACCGCCGGCGAGCTACTTCTGCGGCACGCACTCCGTCGACGTGAGCCCGTTCCTGACGACGGACCCGACCGATCCGTGCGCGGGCAACCCGTCCATTTGCCGCCCGGCCGGCGCGCCAGCAGCTACCCTCGGGCGGGGGTCCTACACCCTCGAAGAGCTCGCCGCCGAGATCGCGGCGGCGCGGAGCGCGGTCGCGGGTGCCCCCGGCACCCCGGAGGCGGCGGGGCTCGTCCGGCGCCTCGGCGCGCTCCACCGCCTCGACGAGGCCGACGCCACCGGCGAGCTCGGGGCGACGAGCGCGCTGCTCGAAGGGCTGCGCGGCGCGCTAGGCTCGGGGCTCGCCCCGGGCCACCAGGCGACGGCGGAGCAGGCGCTCGTGGTCGAGGTCGAGTTCGCGCTCGCGGCGGAAGCCTACGCCGCCGCCGACGCCCTCGCGGTGGCCTCCGGCGCGTTCGTCGAGGGCGCGGACGCCGCGCAGACGCTGGCGATCAACCGGGTGGCGGTGGACGAGGCGCTCGGGCGCTACGCCGAGGCACTGGCCCGGCTCGACGAGCTGCTCGCGGCGGTGGCCGACGAGGAGGTGGCCGAGGACTTGGTGTTCCTCTCGGATCAGATCGCGGCGAAGCTCGCAGAGGCTATGGGGGGCCGCGAGGGTGGCGCTCCGCCTGCGCAGGCCGCGGCGAGCCGGACGGATGCGTCGCTCCCGCAGGCGTTCGCGCTCGGGGCGGCCTACCCGAACCCGACGGCGCGCGGGGCGACGGTGCCGTTCGACCTGCCCGAGGCGGCGGAGGTACGCGTGGCGGTCTACGACCTCCTGGGCCGCGAGGTGGCGGTGCTGGCCGAGGGGCTGCACGAGGCCGGGCGGCACCGGGCGCGCTTCGAGGTGCCGCGCCTGGCGTCGGGGGTGTACGTGATCCGGGCGGAGGTTGCGCCGCTGGGCGGTGCGGTGCAGGCGTTTACGCAGAAGCTCACGCTGCTGCGGTAGACGCCCGGCTGACTCGCATGGACGCCGTCGGTGGCGGGGAGGCTTCGGCCTCTCCGCCGTCTTGTTTCAGAAGGTAACGGCCAAGCCGTTGCGGAGCGAGAGGTCGAAGCGGTCGAGCTCGGCCGGCGGCTCGCTGTCGTAGCGGAGGTTCATCGCGATGCGGAGCGCGACGAAGCGCGTAAGCTGCACGTCCAAGCCGGACTCGCCCAGCACGCGGACATCCTTGAACCGGTCGAAGCGCGGCTGGACGTACACCGTGTTCACGAACGTGACCAGGTCGGCGAGTCCGAGCTTGAGCACGAGGTAGGTGCTCCACCGCCCGACCGTCACCTCGGGGCGGACGACCACCTCGTCGCGGTCGAGGAGCTCGTACTCCAGCATCGGCGTCGTGCCGAAGTAGGCGGCAGCGGTGCTGTCGCGGAAGAGTTGGAGCCGGAGCCCTGCCCCGGCCAGGTAGCGGCGCTTGAGGAGCTGGGAGTCGTCGCGCTGGGTCTGGACGAACGCCTCGGGACGAACCCAATCCAAGCCGGGCAGCCGAAGCACCGTCCGTAGATGGACGAAGCTGTTGTCGAGGAACACCCGGCCTGCGGCCTCGCTGAACTCGACGTTGCCGATCAGGAAGGAGGCCACGTTGCCGGTGCGAAGGTCAAGCCGTCCCCGAAGCCCGAGGTCAAGCACCTCGACGTTGCCGGTGCGGAACGTCGCGTCGGCCGCCGCCGTGACGCTGAGCCCCTCCGCGTCCTCGGCGATCCGCATCTTCTCGGTGTTCACCTGCGCGAGGGCGGCCGGAGTGAGGAGCAGAAGTAGAAAGAACCGCATGGTTGAAGGATGTCATTTCGACGAGCGTAGCGAGGAGAAACCCCGAAGGGCTCGGCGAAGCCAATCCCCTACGTTGAAGTTTTCTCCGACGAGGGAGACCTCTGCTCCCTTCGGTCGTCGAGGTGACAGGGCACCGGGATGGCAACTCACCAGGTTCACGCCTCTGCCTGGGGCGGCGGGCCGGAGCCCGCGCCGGGCCGCATGAACGGCGCGTCCTGGAACGCCTGTGCCTCGTCGATGAAGAGCTGCAGGTGCGGAAACGGAATCTCGATGTCGGCGGCGCGCAGGGCCTCGCGGACCTTCTCGATGTACTCCCACCGGACGGGCACCTCGATCTTCGGGTCCTTGAGGAACAGCCGGAGCTCCATGTCCACGCTGGACTCGTTCATCGCCGTCACCACCACCTGCGCGGGGTAGTCCGGGTGGAGGCGCTCGTCGCCCTCGGTGGTCGCGAGCACGGCCTCGCGCGCCTGCTGCGGGTACTCCTTGTACGCGATCCCGAACGGGACGACGACCCGGAGGACGTTCAGCAGGGTGTGGTTGATGAGCTTCTGCTGGATCATGTGCGCGTTCGGGAGGACCGCCACCTCGTTGTTGAGCGTGCGGATGCGCGTCGAGCGGAGCGTGATCTCCTGGACCGCCCCGAAGGTCCCCTCGACCTCGACGTTGTCGCCGACGCGGAAGGGCTGGTCCAGGAGGATCGTGATGCCGGAGATGAAGTTCTCGAGCGTGTCCCGCGCCGCGAAGCCGAGGGCGATGCCGGCGATCCCCAAGCCCGCGATCAGCGCGCCGACGTTCATCCCGAGCTGGTCCAGGATGATGATCGCGGCGAAGGAGAACATGACGAGCCGGAAGGCCTTGACCAGAAGCTGCCGGACGCCGAGGTTGATCTTCCGGCTCCGGCGGAGGACGCCCTCGAGGATCCCCGCCACGATCCGGTAGACCAGGAGGAACAGGAGCAGGATGAGCAGCGCCGGGATCAGCCCGTCGACGACGAAGCCGATGACGGCCGTCGAGAGCTGCTCATACACGTCGTCGAACCGGCCCTCGCGCAGGGCGCGTCCGGTCTCCTGCAGGTTCTCCGTGATCTGGCTGATCGCGTTCGACGTGTCCGCACGGGCGGAGTCGGCGGCGAGGGAATCGGTGGGCTGGACGGGGGGGGCTTGCATCGGACGATGCCTCAGCGGTTGGAAGATGTCATCCTGGTCGGAGGCCCGGGGCTCACGCCGGGCGTCTCTGCCGGCACCTCGCTAGAGCCCGTTCGACTGCGTTCGCTAGGGCTCGCCGTTCGCTAGGGCTCGCCGTTCGCTCAGGATGACGGGGGGAGCGGAGGGCTAGGCCTCGACGGCGTGAGTCGTGCGTTCGTGCCTGCGCCGGGCGGCGTCGAGGGTGTTCTTGAGGAGGAGGGCGATCGTCATCGGGCCGACGCCGCCGGGGACGGGGGTGATCCACCCGGCCTTTTCTTTCGCGGCCTCGAAGTCCACGTCGCCGACGAGGCGGTACCCCCGCGCTCGCCCCGCGTCCTCCACCCGGTTGATCCCGACGTCGATGACGGCGGCACCGGGCTTCACCATGTCCGCCGTCACGAAGCCCGCGCGGCCGATCGCGGCGACCAGGATGTCGGCCTGGCGGGCGATCTCGGCGAGGCCCTCCGTCCGGCTGTGGCAGACGGTGACGGTGGCGTCGGTGCCGCGCCGGAGCAAAAGGTTCGCGAGGGGCTTACCGACGATGTTGCTCCGCCCGATCACGACCGCGTGCGCGCCGCTCGTCTCGATTTGGCTGCGCTCCAGCATCTCGACGATCCCGGCGGGCGTGCACGGCACGAACCCCGGCTCGCCGACCACGAGCCGCCCGACGTTTTCGGGGTGGAAGCCGTCCACGTCTTTGTCCGGGTCGAGGGCGTGGATGACCTTCGCGTCGTCGACGTGGTCGGGGAGCGGGAGCTGGACGAGGATGCCGTCGACGGTCGGGTTGGCGTTGAGCTCGGCGAGGACCGCGAGGAGGTCGAGCTCCGGGATGTCGGCGGGGAGGTGGAGCGTCTCGCTGTCGATGCCGGCCTCGGCGGCGGCGCGGATTTTCCCGCGCACGTAGGAGGCCGAGGCGGGGTGCTCGCCGACGAGGACGACGCGGAGCGCGGGCACGCGGTGGCCGGCCTGCGTCCAGTCCTCGACGCCGGCGCGGACGTCGGCGCGGACGTCGGCGGCGATGGCTTTTCCGTCGATCAGTTGAGCAGGCATGTCGGTGGGGCAGGCACGTCGGTGAGACGGTGGGCGGTGGGCGGCGGGAGGTGGAAGCTACTCCGAAACGCGTTGCCCGAACAGACCGGGGGCTGGGGCGTTCCGTGCCTACCTCCGTCACCCAACCGCCCCAACCGTGAAGCAGCCATTGAAAGCCGGTATCCTCGGCGCGACGGGGGCCGTCGGCCAGAAGTTCGTCGAGCTCCTCGACGGCCACCCGCAGTTCGAGACTGCGGTGCTCGCGGCGTCGGAGCGCTCGGCGGGGCGGCCCTACCGCGAGGCCGCGAACTGGATCGGCGCGCGCGAGATGCCCGAAGCCGTCGCCGAGCGCACGGTGGTCCTCGCCGAGCCGGAGGCGCTCGCAGGCTGCGACTTCGTTTTCTCCGGCCTCGACGCCCCGGCCGCCGAGGCGCTCGAACACCGCTTCGCCGAAGCTGGACTGCCCGTCATCTCGAACGCCCGCACGCACCGGATGGACCCCGACGTGCCGCTGCTCATCCCCGAGGTCAACCCGGACCATACCGCCCTGGTCGAGCAGCAGACCGCGCCGGCCTGGATCGTGACGAACCCCAACTGCTCGGCGGTCGGTTTGGTGATGGCGCTCCGCCCGCTCGTCGATGCGTTCGGCGTCGAGGCGGTCCACGTCGTGACGATGCAGGCGCTCTCGGGCGCGGGCTACCCCGGCGTCTCGTCGCTCGACATCCTCGGCAACGTCGTCCCGTTCCTGCCGGGCGAGGAGGAGAAGCTCGCGCTGGAGCCGTGCAAGCTCCTCGGCACGCTGGAGAACGGCGCGGTCCGGCCCGCCGACCTCACCGTTTCGGCGCAGTGCACGCGGGTCCCGGTGCTCGACGGCCACCTCGAATGCGTCTCGGTCAAGCTCGGCGCGCCGGCCTCGCCCGAGGCCGTGGCCGAGGCCCTCGCGTCGTTCCGCTCGCCGCTCGCCGGGATGGAGCTGCCGACGGCCCCGGCGCGCCCGATCCGGGTGTTCGAGGACGAGCGCTTCCCGCAGCCGCGCCGCCACGTCGAGGCCGAGGGCGGGATGCAGGTCAGCGTCGGGCGCGTCCGCGCGTGCGCGGTCCTCGACGTCAAGTTCGTCGTGCTCTCGCACAACACGGTCCGGGGGGCCGCCGGCGGCGCGATCCTCAACGCCGAGCTGCTGCAGGCGCAAGGCCGGCTCGTCCCCCGCGCCGTCGCCGCCGGATGAGCGCGGTCACGGTCCGCCGGGCACGCCGCACCGACGCCGACGCGGCGGTCGCGCTCTGGGCGCAGCTTCAGGCCGAGCACCGCGCCCTCGACGCCCGCCACCGCTCGAGCGCCTCGGCGGAGGAGCGCTGGCGCAACGACTTCCGCGTGTGGATCGAGCGCGACGAGCACCGGGTGTTTGTCGCCGAGCGTGGGGCCGAGGTCGTCGGCCTTGTGACGGCGCACCCGTTCTGGCCCGCCCCGGTCTACGAGCAGGAGCTCGAGGTCTACGTCACCGAGCTCATCGTGCGGGCGGACCACCGCGGGCGTGGGGTCGGGACCGCGCTGCTCGGGGCCGTGCGGCGGTGGGCGCGGCGGCAGGGGGCGACCCAGCTCCGGGCCGGCGTCCTCAGCCGGAACACGCGGGGCCGCGCCTTCTGGGCGCGCGAGGGGGCCGAGGACCTCTTCACGACCGTGACGCTGGACGTGGGGAAACCGTGACGCTGGAGGCCGGGGAAGAGGAACGTCCTCCGGGGTCGGTCGTGTGAGGCGAGGACTCCTCCTCTTCCCCAACCCGCCAAGCCGCTATGCCCTTTCGCTTGCTCTGCCTCCTGGGCCTCGCCCTCCTGCTCGCCGTGCCCGCCTCTGCGCAGGAGCGCGGCAACGACGAGCCCCGCACCAGCCCCAACGCCACCGTCGGCCAGACCATCGGCACGACGAAGGTCATGCTCTCCTACAGCCGCCCCAGCGTGCGCGGGCGGGCCATCTTCGGCACCGCCTCGGACGAGGCGCTCGTCCCCTACGACGCCGTCTGGCGCACCGGAGCCAACGAGGCCACGACCGTCACCTTCTCCGACGACGTGAGGGTCGAGGGCGAGGCGCTCGCCGCCGGCACCTACGGCCTGTTCACCGTTCCCGGCGAGGAGGAGTGGACCATCGCGTTCAACCGCGTCGCCGAGCAGTGGGGCGCGGGGGACTACGACGAGGGCAACGACGCGCTCCGCGTCATGGTCAAACCCACGATGGGCGACGTGGACGAGGTAATGACCTTCTCGTTCGACAGGGTGAGCGAGAACGAGGCCACGCTCGTCCTGCACTGGGCCGAGGTCGAGGTGCCGATCACGATCACGGCCGGCTCGTGACACCACGTCCGGCTGAAGTGCAGCAGGCCGAACGGCCCCTCCCAACCCTTCTCCCCCACGCTCCGCCGTGGGGAGGGGGGGAGGGGCTGCCTAGGCAATCACGCGCGGAGCAAACGGATTGGGTATGACCCACTTTCGCTCCGTCGCTGCCTGTGTCGCACTGGCGGTTCTCGCGGGCTGCGCCGAGCCGGAATCCGGGCCGGCGCAGCCCGCGCTCGTTGGTGCCCCCGCTGGTGCCCCCGCTGGTGCCCCCGCCGACGCGGCAGCCGTAGCGGTGATCGAGCGGGCGCGAGCGGCGCACGGTGCCGGGGTGCTGGACCACGCCGTCGTCACCTTCGGCTTCCGGGGGCGGGCGTTCCGCGCCGAGCGCGACGGCGGGCGCTTCGCGTACTCCCGAAGCTGGGCGGACTCCACCGGCACCGTCCGCGACGTGCTGGGCAACGACGGCTTCCGCCGCACCGTCGGTGGGGTGCCGGTCACGCTCGACCCGCAGACGGCGGCGGCGGCGGAGGGGGCGCTCAACTCGGTCGTCTACTTCGCGCTGCTCCCGCACGCCCTCGCCGACGCCGCCGTGCAGCCGCGCCACCTCGGCCCGGACTCGCTGCGCGGCGAGCCGTACGACCTCGTCGAGGTCACCTTCCGGCCCGACGGCGGCGGGCGCGACCACCAGGACCGCTTCCTCTACTGGGTCCACCGCGAGCGCGACACGGTCGACTACCTCGCGTATTCCTACGAGGTCAACGGCGGGGGGGCACGGTTCCGCCGCGCCGTCAACCCCCGCACCGTCAGCGGCGTCCGCTTCGCCGACTACGAGAACTACTCCGCCGAGCCGCTGGAGCCTCCGCTCGAAGCCCTCGGCCGGTGGTGGGAAGCGGACTCGCTGGAGCTCCTGTCGGAGATCGTGCTGGAGGGCGTGCGGGTGGACGAGCAAGCTGCCCGTGAACTGGGGAAATCCCCGGTAGCCGAATCCGGTCCTTCACTGTAGGAATCGAACATGTGCGAGGGCTACGTTCGGGGTGCACCTCAAAGAGCAGGAGGTCTGACCAGCCCCCGCTGGTTCCCCTCTAGGCGCTTCCGCTGCGCCGCCTTCTGCCGAACGCTCAGAGGCCGGTCCCCCTTCCCCGCGGGCCGGCCTCTGGTACGAACCGGCGTCGCGCACGGCGGGGTCGTGCCGAGCGGTTTGGGAGCGCCTAGAAATGGCGGAAGCCCGCGGCCTCGAGCGGGACCGTCGCCCCGTCCGGCGTGCCGAGCACGACCTCCGGCGAGGCCGTCACCGCGCCCACGACGGCGAAGCTGTCGCCGGGCAGCCGCTTGGCCTGCGCCTCGGGCAGGGCAAAGAGCAGCTCGTAGTCCTCGCCGCCGTAGAGCGCGTAGGCCTCGGGCCGGTCGCCGAAGCGCTCGGCGGCGCGGAACGTCTGGGCGTGGACCGGCAGCAGGGCCGCCTCGATGCGCGCCCCGACGCCGCCGGCCCGGGCAAGGTGGTGAACCTCGGAGGCGAGGCCGTCGGAGAGGTCGATGAGGGCGTGGGGGCGGACCCCGGCCTCGCGCCACTGGCGCAGCCGGTCGAGCCGGGGCTGGGGCGCGAGCTGGCGCTCGACGACGTAGCTCCACGCGCCCAGGTCGGGCTGCGCGTCGCGGTCGGCAAAGGTGCCTTTCTCGGCGAGGAGCACCTTGAGCCCCGCCGCCGCGCCGCCCAGGTCGCCGGTGACGCACAGGAGGTCGCCGGGCTGCGCGCCGCGCCGGGTGACGATCTCGGCCTCGTCCGCCTCGCCGAGGACCGTGACGCAGAGCACGAGCCGCTCCGCCGCCGTCACGTCGCCGCCGATGACCGTGCAGCCGAACCGGCGGCAGGCGTGGGCGATCCCGTCGTAGAGCGTCTCGGCGGCCTCGACCGACACGTTGTTCGGGAGGCCGAGCGCGACCGTCGCCCACCGGGGCGCGGCGTTCATCGCCGCGACGTCGCTGACGTTGACGGCGATGGCCTTCGCCCCGAGCAAACCTAGCGGCACGAACGACCGGTCGAAGTGGACCCCCTCGACGAGCGCGTCCGTCGTCACGACCTGCACGCGCCCGTTGCCGATGCGGACGACGGCGGCGTCGTCGCCGATGCCCTCGACGAGGTCGTCGGACGGGGCCTCGCCGAGGGCATCGCGGAGCCGCTCGATGAGGCCGAACTCGCCGACCTCGGAGATGGGGGTGAAGTCGGGCATAGGAGAAGCGGGAAAGGTTTCTTTCTGGGCGTGGGGGGCGGGGAGGGAAAGGAGGGTGGGGAAGCGCTAACCCTTTACCTCCTGTGCCGACGATTCAGGCTGAGATTCCTCCACTCCTTCCACTCCCTCCACGCCATGAATAACCCCTTCCTCACACCTCGCCGCCGACGGCGCGGTACGAGCGGGCGTAGTAGAGCAGCGGGCCGGCGGCGGTGCCCTCGGTGACGCGCTCGACGTGTCCGAGGAAGAGCGAGTGGTCGCCCGCGTCGTGGACGGCCCACGGCGTGCAGTGCAGCACCCCGAAGGTGCCGTGCAGGACCGGCGGGTCGGTCGGGGACGAGTCGTGCGGGACGGCGCTGAGCTGCGCCTCGCTCTCCAGGTCCGGCAGCGCGAAATGCGTGGCGAGGTCGGCCTGATCGTCGCCGAGGAGGTGGACGGCGAAGGCCTCGGCCCCGGCCAGCACCGCGTGGAAGGCCGACGGCTTCTGCACGTTGAACGAGACCAGCGGCGGGTCGAGCGAGACGCTCGTGAACGAGCCGATCGTCGCGCCGCGCGCCGTCCCGTTCGCCGCCGCCGTCACGACGGTCACGGGCGAGGCGACGCGCCGCATCACCGCGCGCAGCCGCTCCCCCTCGACGCCGACGGGCGGCTCGGCATCGGGGGCGTCGACGGGGGCCGGATGGTGGGCGTCGTGGGACACGGGCGAATCGGTGCATGATGCGGGATGCGCGAGACACGATGGGTAGTGCGCGAGCGTCCCCTCGGCGAAGGGTCTCGGCCTCACGCCTCGCCTCGGCCTCACGCATCGCTCGTCACGAAAACACGTCTTTGACTTTGCTGAAGAACGACTTCTTCTCCGGCACCTCGTCCGGGCGGGGTTGGAACGCCGGGGCCTCGCGGAGCGCCTCAATGTGCGCGCGCTCCTCGGGCGTAAGCCTCGTCGGGGTCCACACCTGAACCGTGACGAGCTGGTCGCCGCGCCGGGCTCCGCCGAGCTCGGGGACGCCGCGCCCGCGCATCCGCAGCACGCGCCCGCTCTGGATGCCGGGGTCGATCTGGAGGCGGGCGCGGCCCGTGAGCGTCGGCACCTCGACCTCGGTGCCGAGGGCGGCGTCGGGGAACGAGAGGTGGAGGTCGCAGCGCACGTCGAGGCCGTCGCGCGTGAGGTGCTCGTGGGGCGTCTCCTCGATCTCGACGCGGAGGTCGCCGGCTGGCCCGCCGCGCCGGCCCGCGTTGCCGGCCCCGCGGACCGAGAGGAAGTGCCCCTCGCGGACGCCCGCCGGAATCTCGACCGTCGTCGTGTCCTCGCCCTTGAGGCGGCCCTCGCCGTTGCAGGCGCGGCACGCGTCGGCGACGACCTGCCCCTCGCCGCCGCACGTCGGGCACGCAGCGACGTTGACGAACTGCCCGAAGAACGTGCTCGACACCTGCCGGACCTCGCCGGCACCGTGGCACGTCGGGCACGTCTCGACGCCCGAGGCCCCGCCCTCGGCCCCGGTCGCGTCGCAGGCCTCGCACGGCAGGAACTTGCGGACCTTGAGCTTCTTCTCGACGCCCTCGGCGACCTCGTCGAGCGTCAGCGCGAGCCGCACCCGGAGGTCGGTCCCTGCGCGGTGCCGGGGGCCGCGCCCGCCGAACGGGTTCCCCGCGCCGGGGGCCGCCCCGCCGAAGATGTCGGAGAAGGCGCTGAAGATGTCCGAGATGTCCTGGAAGCCGCCGGGCCGCCCGGCCCCGCCGTTGACGCCTGCGTGCCCGAAGCGGTCGTAGCGCCGTCGCGTCTCGGGGTTCGAGAGCACCTCGTAGGCCGCAGCGGCCTCCTTGAAGCTGGCCTCGGCCTCGGCGTCGCCGGGGTTGCGGTCGGGGTGGTACGCGAGCGCCTTCTTGCGGTATGCCTTCTTGACCTCGTCCGGCGTCGCCGAACGCTCGACTCCCAACACGTCGTAGTAGTCCTTCATCGTTTGTTCTGTCGCTCCTGCCATGTGCCTGAAATCCGCTGGGGTATGATAGTCTGAAAGAGGATAGTCTGAAAGAGGGAAGGGGGAGGCTTGCTCCGGCGGCTCCCTCGCTGCCCCATCCCCGCGCGCGCTGTATCGACCTACTGAGCCACGACGACGCGGGCGTGGCGGAGCACCCGGTCGCCCATCCGGTAGCCCTTCTGGATTTCCCCGACGACGGTGCCGGTCGCGGCATCGGCCTCCTGCTGCATCATCGCCTCGTGCACGCTCTCGTCGAACGGCTCGCCGACGGCGGCGATCTCCTCGACGCCGAGGGTGCGGAGCGTGTCCTCGAACTTCTTGTAGACCAGGTCCACGCCGGTCTTGAGGGCCTGGTACGTCGGCCCGCCCTGCTCCTGCTCGGCGGCCTCCTCGGCGGCGTCGAGCGAGCGGCGGAGGTCGTCGAGCACGTCGAGCAGCGGGAGGAGGACCTCGCCCCGGCCCCGCGTGGCGGCCTGCCCGAGCTCGGCCTCGGTGCGGCGGCGGTAGTTCTGGAACTCGGCGGTGCGGCGGAGGAGCTGCTCTTCGAGCCGGCGGGTCTGCTCGCCGCGTCGCTCGAGCTCGGATTCTGCGTCGCCGTGGGGCTCGTCCGCCGGAGGGGCCGCGTCGGCGGGCTCCTGCGCGGTGGGGTCGTTCGGAGCGGTGTGGAGGTCGGGGTCGGTCATGCGGTCAAACGGGGGGTCGGTGGGAGGAATCGTCAGGCGTCGGGGGTGGTCCCGCTGAGGAGGCCGGCGAGGTACTCGACGAGGGTGACGGCGTAGGCGTAGTCCATCCGCCTCGGGCCGATCACGCCGAGCGAGCCGGTGGTGTCGCCGAGGCGATACTGCGCCCGGACGACGGAAAAGGTTCCGCCGAAGCGGTCGGCGGTCCCCGGGTTCACCCCTTCGCGCCCGATGCGCACCACGGCGCGGCCCTCGGCGTCGAACGGGGCGGCGTCGGCCTCGAGGAGGTGGACGATGACGTCCTGGTTTTCGAGCAACTCGATCACGCTGCGGACCTCCTCGGCGGCCTGGAACTCGGGCTGCGTCACGATCTGCTGCGCGCCGCCGACCTCGGCCTGCCGCTCCTCGGGGAGCTCGGCGAAGAACGTCGCGGCCTGGTGCAGGACGAGGCGGACGACGCCCGTGCGGTCGCCCGCGCCGAGGTCGCGCATCCGCTCGGCGGCGGTCCGGCGGATTTCCTCGAGCGTCAGCCCGGCGAGGCGCTCGTTCATCGCCTGCACGGTGCGGTCGAGGTCGGCCCGGCGGAGCTCAGCGTCGAGCTCCGCCGTGATCGTCTTGACGAGGCCGCCGCGGACCGAGACCACGAACATCAGCCGCGCCGACGACAGCGGGACCACGTCGAGCCGCTCCAGGACGCCGGTGGCGAGGCTCGGGCTGAGGACCACGCCGAGGAGGTTCGTGAACTGAGCGAGCAGGCGCGAGGTCTCGCGCATCAGCGACTCGACGTCGCCGTAGAGCTGCTCGAGCCCGGTGCGGAGGAGCTGCTGCTCGGCGGCGGAGACGCCCGTCCGGTCCATCAGCTCGTCCACGTAGGCGCGGTAGCCGAGGTCCGTCGGGACGCGGCCCGCGGAGGTGTGCGGGTGGTCGAGGTAGCCCAGCCCTTCGAGCGTGCTCAGCGTCGAGCGGATGCTCGCCGAGGACAGGTCCACGACGCCCTCCGAGGCCAGCACCTTCGACCCGACGGGGGCGGCGGTCTGGATGAACCGCGTCACGACCGAGCGCAGGATCACGGCCTCGCGCTCGCCGAGCGGCGGGCGTTCGCGGTCGGGACGGTGCGGGTTGGAAGCGGACATAGCGGGGAACGCGGCTGTCGGGCAAAGCCTCCGTGATACCGCCCGCGCCACCGCGTGTTCAACCGGTCCCGGTGCGTTTTTTATGGAGCAGCCGAGCCCCGGCCCGTGCTCAGCCGCCCCGTCAGCGCAGGTCGCCGAACGTGTCGCAGGCCCCGACATCACCGCTCCGAAGGCCGGTCTGGAACGCCTCGACGCGCTGCTGCGAGGTCCCGTGCGTGAACGACTCAGGCACGGCGGCGCGGCCCGCCCGCCGCTGGAGGTAGTCGTCCCCGACGGCGGCGGCGGCGGCGATGCCTTCCTCGACGTCGCCCGCTTCGAGGAGGTCGCGCTCGGTCTCGGCGTAGTACGCCCAGACGCCGGCGTAGCAGTCGGCCTGGAGCTCGGTGCGGACCGAGAGGTCGTTGGCATCGGCCTCGCTGAGGCGCTGCTGCTGGCGGCGGACCGCCCCGAGGACGCCGGTGACGTTCTGGACGTGGTGCCCGACCTCGTGCGCGATCACGTAGGCCACCGCGAAGTCGCCCGATGCGCCCAGGCTCTGAAGCTGGCGGAAGAAGCTCAGGTCGAGGTACACCCGCCGGTCGTTCGGGCAGTAGAACGGCCCGACCGCCGCCCCGGCGATCCCGCACGCCGACTGCACGCGGTCCGAGAACAGCACCAGCTCCGGCTCCGGGTAGCGCTCGCCGCGCCGTTGGAAGACCGCGCCCCACGTCTGCTCCAGGTCTGCGAGAATCACGCGGACGAACTCCGAGGCTTCGTCCTGCGGCCCCGTGCTGCCCGGCGCTTGCTCGACCTGCGCCGCCTGTCCGCCGCCGAGGAGCGCGGCGATCTGCGAGAGGTCGACCCCGAAGAGGAGGCCGAGGATGACGACCAGAATGGGGCCGCACCCGAGGGCGACCTTGCCTTTGTTGCCGCGCACGTCGATAACGTTCGAGCTTCCGCGGCGGCCGCGCCACTGTACCATGGGAGGAGGGAGGCTGAGAGGGGAGAGGAGGCCAGAGTATACGATGACCGGCCGCTAGCCCGCCCACGCGCGGCGGACGCGGGTGATGATCTCGGCCTCGCTCACGCTGAGCAGGCCGTCGGCGCGGGCTACGTGCCCGAGGTCGGCGAGGACCTGGCGGCGCAGCGCCGGCGAGAGGGCCCCGCGCAGGTCGGCGGCGAGCGACTCCGGCGTGCCGGCCAGCCCGCCGCTCGCGGCTGCGAAGGCCGTGTTCACGACCGCCTCGGCGGTGTCCGGCGTGAGGTAGGGGAGCCAGCGCTGGATCAGCGCGACGACGGCGTAGCGCTCCGCCGGGTCGAAGTCGTCGTCGGCCCCGTAGGCGACGGCGAGGTAGAGCTGGACGAGCGTGTGGAGGTGGCGGGGGTGGAGGGGCAGCGCGTCGGGCATGGCAAGGTCGGGAGGCTGGAAAGGCGCGTTATGCGCGCGGCTCGATCGCGCCCTCGCGCGCGAGTCGGTCGAGCTCGCGGGCGTCGAGCCCGAGGCGCTCGGCGAGGACGGCGCGGGTGTCGGCGGCGTAGTGCGGCGGCGGGGCGAGGGCGGCGGCGGCGTGGCCGAACGCGACGTGCCGCACCCCGGCGACCGCGCCGTCGCGCACGACGAGGGCCTCGGCGGCGGGGCGGGCGAAGACGGTGGGCAGGTCGTTGACGGCTCCGGCGGGGACGTGCCGCTCGGCGAGGGCGGCGAGCAGGCCGTCGCGCTCGCGCCCGGCGATGCGCTCGGCGAGGAGGAGCTCCAGGAACGCCCGGTTCCGCACGCGCTGCGCGTTCGTCGCGAAGCGGGGGGCCCCGGCGATGGCCTCCAGCCCGAGCGCCTCGCACAGCGCCGCAAACTGGCGGTCCGTCCCCACCGCGAGCACGAGGCCTTCGCCGTCGGCCGTCTCGAAGACCGTCCCGTAGGGCGCGATGTTCGGGTGCGCCGAGCCGATGCGCTGCGGCGCGTGCCCGGCGGTGAACCAGTTCGCTGCCTGGTTCGCCAGCGACGCGACGGCGGCCTCGAAGAGCGACACCGTGAAGCGCCCGCCGCGCCCCGTCCGCTCGCGCTCAATCAGCCCGACGAGCACCGCCTCCTTGAGGTGGTGTGCCGCCAGGACGTCGACGAGCGCCACCGGCATCTTGACGGGCGGACCGCCGGCCTCGCCGTTCATAAACGTGAACCCGCTCTCGGCCTGGACCACGGCGTCGTACCCGGCGCGGTCGCTGTCGGGGTAGCCGACGACCTCGGCGTAGAGCAGGCGCGGGTTGAGCGCCGAGAGCGTCCCGAAGTCCGCCCCGAGCCGCTCCGCGTCGCCGGGCTTGTACGAGGTCACGGCGAGGTCGGCCTGGGGCGTCAGGTCGTGGAGCAGCCGCTGCCCGCCGGCGGTGCGCAGGTCGATCGCGAGCGACTGCTTGCCCCAGTTCGCGGCGGCGAAGTAGGCGGGGCGGTCGCCGTCCGGGTCTTCGGACGGGAGGGTCCAGCGCCGCGTCACGTCGCCGCCCGTCGCCGGGTTCTCGATCTTCAGCACGGTCGCGCCCAACTCGGCGAAGAACTGCCCCACGCTCGGCCCGGCCAGCACGCTCGCCAGCTCCAGCACCACGAGGTCGGCGAACGGTGCGGGCATCGTGGGCGAGGAGGGGAAAAGGGAGTGGAGAGCAGGGGCAGAAATAAACTGGCGTGTCACGCACCGAGCTCGTCGTAGAGCGCTGCGAACGCCCTCGCCAGCGTGTGCGCCGGCGCGAACGCCACGAGCGGGGTCGCGGCCTCGTGCGACTCGCGCATCTTCACCGACGCCGGGAGCAGCGTCTCGAACAGCGGCAGGCCCTCGGCCCGGAGCTCGTCCACGATCCGGCGCGGCAGCTTCGCCCCCTTCTGGAACTGGTTGACGATGATGCCCTCGACCTCGAGGCCGGGGTTGTGGTCGGCCTTGACCTCGGCCACGTTCTCGAGCAGTTGGTAGAGCGCCTGCCGGGCGAAGTCGTCGCAGTCGAACGGGATCAGGCAGGTGTCGGCGGCGATGAGGGCCGAGAGCGTGTAGAAGTTCAGCGCCGGCGGCGTGTCGACGTAGACCGCGTCGTAGGCCCCGAGCGCGCCGAGCCCGTCGCGGAGCTTGTTGATCTTGTGCTTGGCCTCGAGCCGGGATTGCAGCCCGGTCAGCTCCGGCGACGCGGCGACGAGGTCGAAGTTCTCGTAGGGCGTGTGGAGGACGAACTCGCGGAGCTTACGCTCCGAGAGGTGGAACGAGAGGAACTGCTCGAAGAACCCCGCAACGGTCGTCTCGGGCCGGGCCTCGCCGAGGAGGTAGCGCGTCGCGTTGCCCTGCGCGTCGAGGTCCACAAGGAGCGTGTTGAGCCCACGCCCCGCGCTGAGCGCCGCGAGGTTGACGGCGATGCTGGACTTGCCGACCCCGCCTTTCTGGTTGAAGATGACGCGCCGCATAACGGAGGGAGAGCAGGGGGAAGGGAGAGAAGCCGGCGCTGAAAGGTCGTCGTCCCGGTCCCGCCCGGGCAACGCCGCTGGGTGAAACGTGCGCCAACTCCAGCAGGGCCGTCCGAGAGCATGAGGAGCACGGCGTCCGAGGCGGAGAACACGGCCCAGGGCGATCCCACGACGGAGGCTCCGAGCGGGCCGAAGCGCTGGGCCTTCTCCGCTGTGCGGTTGTAAAGGGCGAGCGGTGTAAAGGGCGAGCGGGCGTCCGGCTCGGGGGAGGTGGGCGGCGAGCGCTTCGCCCATGATATGCAGCCCAATGGGACCCAGCGAGATGTCGGCCCCGGTCGGTCTCGATACGCAGGCTAAACGGGAAAAGCCGCGCCGGAGAGCACCGGGCGCGGCTTCTGAGCTTCGAGGCTCCGGGCCGGAGCTACGCCGGATCGACGTGGACGACCTTGCGGTCCTGGCGGCCCCGCGCGAAGCGGACCGTGCCGCTGACCTTCGCGAAGAGCGTGTCGTCGTTGCCGCGCCCGACGTTGAGGCCGGGGTGAAACTTGGTCCCGCGCTGGCGGACGATGATCGCGCCGGCGGTGATGGCCTCGCTGCCGTAGACCTTGACGCCGAGCATCTTCGGGTTCGAGTCGCGGCCGTTCTTGGAGGAGCCTACGCCTTTCTTGTGTGCCATGAGTCTGGGGGGCTATCGGAGGGAGCGGGTTGGGAGGACGCCTTCGACGTCTCGCTTGTCATTCCGAGCGGGCGCGAGGGGCATCTCCTACGGCAGGGTCAACAAGCGTCAGAGTGAGAGCTGTCTCCTCGCGGAGCCTGCACGGAGCGCAGTCGAACGGGCTCGTCGAAAGGGCAGGGCGTGAGGTCGAGGAAGCTCTCAGTTGGAGCCGTTGCCGTCGAGGTTGAGGGCGTCGATGGAGAGCTTGGTGTAGGGCTGGCGGTGGCCGTTCTTGACGCGGTAGCCCTTGCGGCGCTTCTTCTTGAAGACGATCACCTTGTCGCCCTTGAGGTGGTCGAGGACGGTGGCGGTGACGCTCGCGCCGCTGACGGTCGGAGCGCCGATCTGGACGCCGTCGGCGGAGCCGGAGACGAGGAGGACGCGGTCGAGCGTGAGGGTGTCGCCGACCGCGGCCTGCTGGCGGGGGGCGTAGAGCGTGGTGTTCTGCTGGACCTTGAACTGCTTGCCGGAGATGTCGACGATGGCGTACATAGGGGTGCGGGCTTGGGGACCCTCGGCGCGGCGGCGCTGGCGTGCCGTCCGAGGAGCGCGGTGGGCAAAGAACCGCTAAGCTACGGCACCGGACGGGCGTCTGCCACCGCCGGGCGGTGTGCGGACGGCGCATCGGGGTGAATTCAAGCAGGCTTGACGCAGCGGCACCTACCTGCAAATCGCCGCCCGGCGTACTCTGCCCGGCGGCCCCCGTCCCTCCCCTCCGCCTCCGATGTTCCTCCTCTGCCTGCCGCCCTCCGGCCTCACGCTCACGCCCGGCAAAGTCCTGTGCATCGGGCGCAACTACGCCGAGCACGTCCGCGAGATGGGCGACGTGGCGGACCTCCCGACCGAGCCGGTGGTCTTCCTCAAGCCCTCGACCGCGCTCGTCGCCTCCGGCGGCGAGGTCGTGATTCCGCCGCAGTCGGAGGACGTGCACCACGAGGTCGAGATCGCGGCGGTGATCGGGCGGGGCGGGAAGAACATCGCCGAGGAGCAAGCGCTGGAGCACGTCGGGGCGTACGCGCTCGGGCTCGACATGACGGCGCGCGACGTGCAGCGCCGGGCGAAGGACGCCGGAAAGCCCTGGACGGTGGCGAAGGGCTTCGATACGTTCGCGCCGCTCGGCCCGCTCACGGCCGCCGAGGCGGTCCCGGACCCGCAGGTCCTCGCCCTCCGCCTTGAGGTCAACGGCGAGGTGCGGCAGGACGGGCGGGCCGGCGACATGATCTTCCCCGTCGCCTTCCTCATCGCCTACCTCTCGCGCCTCTTCACGCTGGAGCCGGGGGACGTGGTCTACACGGGCACCCCCGAGGGCGTCGGCCCCGTCGCGCCCGGCGACGTGCTCGAGGCGACGACCGCCGGCGGCGTGCTCGCCCCGCTCCGCGTGACCGTGCGCTGAGGCGTCAGTCCGTGAAGACGCGTCAGTCCGTGAAGAGGTACGGCAGCTCGGCGAGGAGGTCGGTGGCGAGGAGCGTGCGGGCCTGCCGGGTCGAGGCGTAGCGCTCGGCGGCGCGACCGCCGAGGTGGAGGGCGCAGACGGCGGCGGCGGCGGGGGCGAGGCCCTGCGCGAGGAGGCCGACCGTCAGGCCCGCGAGCACGTCGCCCGTGCCCGCCGTGGCGAGCGCTGGCCCGCCCGCGCCGCCGACGAACACCCCGCCGGCGGGCGTCCCGACGACGCTCGGCATCCCTTTGACGACGAGCACGACCCGCCACCGCCCGGCCCACTCGGCGGCGAGCGCGATGCGGTCCTCCGTGTCGAGGTCATCCGTGCCGACGAGGCGCTGAAGCTCGCCCGTGTGCGGCGTCAGCACCCACCGTCCCCCGGCGTGCCCCAGCAACTCGGCGTGGCCAGCGAGGGCGTTCAGCCCATCGGCATCGACGACGACGGGAGCGGCGAGTCGGGGCAACAGGTCCCGGACGAGGCGCTGCGTTTCGGGGTGTTTCCCCAACCCACAGCCGACGAGCACGGCGTCGGCGCTGCCCGCCCGCGCCACGATCTCGCCGAGCGCGTCCCCGCCGAGCGAGCCGTCGTCGGTCTCGGGGAGGGCGACGGTCATGACCTCGGTGAGGTGCGCCTCGACGAGCGGACGGGCCGACGCAGCGGTGCAGCAAATCACGGCTCCGGCCCCGGCGCGCGCCGCCGCCAGCGAAGCCATCACGGCTGCGCCGGGGAACGCCCGCGACCCCGCGGCGACGAGCACTCGCCCGGCGGTGTATTTGTGCGCGTCGCGCGCTCGCTCGGGGAGGAGGGCGCGCACCCCGGCGTCGGTCGAGCGGAGGGCGCTGCCGGGGAGGGCGAGGGCTTCGCTGAGGAGGTGCGGCGGCACCCCGATGTCCACCACCTCGACGCGCCCGGCGTGCGCCGGCCCGTCGTTGAACAGCAGCCCGGCTTTGCGCGCGGCCATCGTCACCGTGAGGCTCGCACGGACCGTGTCCTCCTGCGCGACGCCGGTGTCGCTGCCGAGCCCCGTCGGCACGTCGAGCGCGACGACGGGGGCGTCCTGCCCGTTCATCCACCGCGCGAGGGCGTCCACCGGTGCCCGCAGCGGCCCCGTCACCCCGATCCCGAGGAGCGCATCCACCACGAGGTCCGGCGGGCGCATCGCCGCGACCTGCCGGACGTCCTCGAACTCGTCGAGGGAGAGGCGGTTGTCGTGCTCGGTGAGGGCTCGGAAGAGGCGCAGGGTGCGGGCGGTGTCCTCCGTCGCGTCGCCCTCCGTGGCGGTCGTCACGACGCGGACGTGCGCGCCGCGCCCGGCCAGCACGCGAGCGACCACGAAGCCGTCGCCGCCGTTGTTGCCCTTGCCCGCGAGCACGAGGACAGACCGCCCGGCTAGCGGTCCGAACGCGTGCTCAATGACCTGCGCCGCGCCGCGCCCGGCGGTCTCCATCAGCGTACCCCCCGGCAGCCCGAAGTCCTCCATCGTGCGCCGGTCGGCCTCGCGCATGGCGTCCGTCGAGAGGGCGGGCTCGAAGAGGGCGGGGTCGGAGAGGGCGGGAGGCAGCATCGGGCGTCGGGGGCGAGAGAGCCGCAAAAATAAGAGCGCCCGGTCGGGGAGAGACCGGGCGCTCGTCGGAGGCGCGAAGCGGGGGGGCTGCGAGGCGGTTCAGGCGGCGGTGGTGGCCGGCGCGGCAGCCGCCGCCTCGGGGGTCTCGCCGACGGCCTGCCGCTCGAGCCAGAAGACGAGGATGTCGTCGGCGAAGCGCGGCTCGGCGCTGCGGCGGAGGAGGGTCTTGAGCAGGGCCTGCACGGGCTGCTCGGCGCGCAGCGCCTCGGCGGCCGAGGCGGCCACGCCTTTCTCGCCGAACATCTCGCCGCTGTCGGCGACCTGCTCGATCAGGCCGTCGGTGTAGGTGATCAGCGCGCTGCCGGGCGGGAGCTGGAAGCTCCGGTCCGTGTACTCCTCCCCGGTGTCGAGCCCGAGGATCAGCTCCGAGTGCTCGACGATGCCCGAGCGCTCGGGGGTGACGAAGATGGGGCGGCAGTGCCCGGCGTTGGCGTAGGTGATCGTGTTCGTCTCCGGCTCCCAGCGCATGATCAGGAGCGAGGCGAAGGTCTCCTCCAGCACCTCGTCCTTCAGGAGCACCTCGTTGACGTGGCGGAGCAGCGCCGCCGGCGAGTCGGTTCGCTCGAGGATCGCGTGGATCGACGAGCGGATGTACGACAGGAACGAGAAGGCGTAGAACTTGGCCTCCAGGCCCTTGCCCATGATGTCCCCGACCGTGAAGAGGTAAGAGCCGGGGCGGATCTCCTTCCAGTCGAAGAGGTCGCCGCCGCCGTCGCCGAAGGGCTTGTTGTAGAAGAACGTCCGGTAGCCGGGGACCTGCGGCATGGACTTGGGGAGCAGCTTGTCCGAGAAGTCGCGCCCGATGCGCGCGTTGAGCTGCTTCTGGTGGACCTCGATCCGCTCGAGGATCCGCTCGATGCGGGTCAGCAGAAACTCGATGTCGAACGGCTTGGTGATGTAGTCGTCGACGCCCTCGCCGAGGCCCTTGAAGCGGCTCGTGTCGTCGGTCTTGGCCGTGAGGAAGATGAACGGGATGGTCCGCGTGCGCTCGCCCTGGCGGAGGAGGGAGAACAGCGCGAAGCCGTCCATCTTCGGCATCATGATGTCCGAGACGATGAGGTCCGGCGTGGCCTCGTCGACGAGCGCGAGGGCCTCCTCGCCGTTCTGGGCGGAGCGCACGTCGTAAACCTTCCCGAGCCGGTACTCGAGCAGGCGGCGAAGCGTCTGGTTGTCTTCGACGATTAGGAGGGAGTGTCGAGACATGGCGTTGGGGTGACGGATATCCAAAATTCGAGGCGCTGCCGGGGTTCGGCGGAAGCTTCGCTGGGCGCGTCGCTGCCGGCTGCGGTGGTGGGGAGCGGAAAATAGCGCAAGTCGTCGGTGCCGTCGAGCATGATGAGCAGCCCGCGCCCGCGCTCGGCGAACGCTTCGGCTTCGAGCTTCGCGCGCTGCTCGGCAAGCTGGCGTCCGAAGTCGAAGCCGTTCGAGTTGTCCTCGATGACGCACCGCACATCGTCGTCCTCGAGCACAAGGGCGAGCTCGATGCGCGGGGCCCGGCCTCCGAAGTCCGCGTGCTGGACGAGGTTGGCGAGCCACTCGTGGACGACGAGCTTCATCCGGTGCAGCCGCACGTCCTCGAGCGAGGCGAGTGCAGCCTCGCGGTGCCACGCCTCGAGCAGCGGGTGGACCTCGGCGATCACCGTGTCGAGGTCGCTGAACTGGAACTGCACGGAGGTCATGGCGAGCGCCGGGCCGTCGAGAGGTACGAGCGAGGGCGGGCTCACGCTGCGCCGGCCCGGCTGCCGCTTGCGGCTCGGGTCTGGAGCTGCTGCTGCGCAGCCTCGACCGTCGGGTACTGGCGGAACACCTTGTACGTCCGCGTGAGCTGCACCACGACCTGCACCGGGCGGCTCACGGCGGCGAACACCACCTGCCCGCCGAGCGGCGTCAGTTGCCGGTAGAGCGAGAAGACGGCCCCTAGCCCCGTCGAGTCCAGGATGCCGGTGCCGGAGAAGTCGAGGACGAAGTTCCGGGTGTCGTCCTGGATGTGGTCCTGGCAGGCCGACTTGAACTCGGCGGCGTTGCGGAAGTCGAGGGCTTTTCCGATGCGGACGACCGTGATGTCAGGGGCAATGCTCTGGAAAGAAAAACTCATGGGGGTAGGCAGCAGGTGGAGTCGGGGTAGGGGGTGCCGTGTCCGCTGGCGCATGTCTAATATCGTACCAGACCAGGCGATGGGGCAGAAGCGGCGGAGCGCGCACGCAACAAAATACAGGGGCAAAGCCGAACCGCTCACTGCCCACGGGCTCGCCCCACGCCCTGCCTACCCGGAAACACACCGCGTCCACACCGATGAACGCGGAGCCGCCGGCGCGCCGGCACCGCCGTCCGGCCCGAGGCCGCGCGCCGGTGGCATCCCGTAACACGATCCGTTCCTTTCGAAACGTTGGAAAAGGAGCCGTCTCCGGGGCAGCGTATTTTGCCCCAGGTTTACCCTCTCGTCCGTGCTTCTGCCTCTTCTTCTCCGAGCCGCTCTGCTGCTCTCGGCCGCTGCCGTGCTGCTCGCCGGCTGCGCCCGGCGCACCGATACGATCCCGGCGGACGCCCTCCTCGACGAGGCTCCGGCGCAGGAGACGTGGGGCGTCGCGCTCGCCCTCTCGGTGGGGGACCGGCCGCGCGCGCTCGTCCGCGCCCCCTACCTCGCCCGCTTCGAGCGCGGCGACAGCACCTTCGCCCGCTTCGGGCCGGCGAGCCCGGAGGACACGACCCGCGTTGTGGCGCAGGTCTTCGACGCCGACGGCGCGCCGAATGCGACGCTCGTCTCGGACCGCCTCCTCTACCTCGACGCCGAGCGGCGCTTCGTGGCCGAGGGCCGCGTCGTCGTCGAGACCGAGACCGGGAAGACGCTCCGCAGCGAGGAGCTGACGTGGGACGAGGGCGAGGGCAGCCTCCGCACCGACGGCTTCGTCCAAATCACCACGCCCGACGAGCAGATTCAGGGCTACCGCCTGGTCTCGGACGAGGGGCTCGACAACTACACCCTCGCCCGGATCACCGGGCAGGTGACGGTGGAGGACTGAGCGTGAACGAGCGCAAGAGCGGACGAGCGAAGGCGGAGCCGGGCCGACGAGCGGAAGCGGAGACGCCCCTCACCTCCGGCCGCCGCCGGCCGTCGGCCGTCCGCCGTCTCGGCGGGCCGTTCCTCGGCGGGCCGTTCCTCGGCGGGCCGTTCCTCGGTCTGCTCGTCGCCGGGCTGCTCGCGGCAGCGGCGGGCCGCCCGGTGCACGCGCAGGAGACCGACTCGCTCGGCAGCGACCCCACGATGTGGGACGGCTTGATCGACGCCGGCACGCGGGACGATGCGCCTGCCGCCGAAGTGCGCGTCGTCACGATCGTCAACGCCGACTCGGTCTCCGGCTCCGTCGTCGGCGGGGAGCGCGTCCGCACGCTCATCGGCAACGTCCACCTCGTCCAGGACTCGACGGACCTCCGCGCCCGCCAAGCGACGCAGTTCCTCGACCGCGAGCAGATCCTCTTCGAGGGCGACGTCGAGATCGCCGACGGGGCCGACACGCTGAGCGCCCGGACCGTGACCTATGGCAGCCGCACCCGCGTCGGGCGCGCCGAGGGCGACGTCCGCCTCGCCGACGACGAGGCCGAGCTGTTCTCGAACTCCGTCACCCACTACCGCTCCGAGGGCCGCGCCGAGTTCGCCGAGCCCGTCCGCCTCGTCGAGCGCGAGGGGGCAGCGGTGCTCACGAGCGAGCGCGGGCGGTACTTCACGAACACGAAGGAGGCCTTCTTCCAGGAGAACGTCCGCCTCGTGGACAGCCTCAGCGTGCTCACGAGCGAGCGCGGGCGCTACGGCACCCAGGACAAGCGCGCCGACTTCACCGGCAACGTCCGCCTCCTCCATGAGCAGAGCACCCGCCTCGAAGCCGACTCCCTCACCCACTTCCGGGACACCCACGTCTCGACCGCGCGCGGCGACGTGCTCGTCGAGCGCTTCGGCGGGCGCGGCGACGAGCCCGACACGACGCGCCGCACGCTGCTCTTCGGCGGGCGGGCGTTCCACGACGAGCGCGCTCGCTTCAGCCGCGTCGAAATCGACCCGCTCCTCGTCCGGCTCCAGACGGACTCGACCGGCACCGACACGCTCCTCGTCCGCGCCGACATCCTCGAGGCCTCCCAGCCCGACTCGCTCCGCCGCGAGCCCGCGCCGCCGGGCGCGACGTTCCAGCGGCTCGTGGCGCGGCGCAGCGTCCGGCTCCTCGGCCCGTCCCTCGCCGCCGCCGGCGACTCGGCCGTCTTCAACCGGACTGCGTTCGAGGCCGACTCGGCGCGGGCCGACTCGGCGTGGGCGGACTCGGCGCGGGCGGACTCGCCCACGGAGGATGAGGTGTGGCTCTTCCGCGACCCCGTCGGGTGGATGAACGCGCGCGGCTCGACGCTCGTCACCGAAGTCTCGGGCGACTCGATCCGCGTCACGGCGCGGGGCGAGGCCGTGGACTCGGTGGTCGTCCTCGGGCGGGCGTTCGCGGCGCGGCCCGACAGCCTGCTCCCCGGGCGCGTCAACCAGATGAAGGGCCGCCGGATGCTCGCGCTCTTCGACGCGGACACCCTCCGCTGGATGCACGTCTGGCCCAACGCCGAGGCCGCGTTCTTCCGCGCCGACAGCGCGGGCGCGCTCGAAGGGGCCGTCCGCCTCTCCGCCGACAGCCTCGCCTTCCGGTTCGACGGCGACGCGCTCCGCCGCATCCAGGGCGTGCGCGGGATCGAGGGGACCTACTACGACGCCGGCCTCGTCCCCGCCGCGTTCCAGCTCGACGGCTTTCGCTACACCCCGGAGCGCCGCCCCACGAGGGCCGGGCTCCTCGCCGACGACCCGTTCGAGCGGAACCGCGCCCGTCCCGAGCCGCCGGAGCCTGCCGACGCGCCGGAGCCTGCCGACGTGCCGGAGCCCGCCCCCGCCGTGCCGCCCGAGATCACCGTGGGCGACGAAGCGACCGACGGCTCGTGATGCGCGAGTGCGTAATGCGTGAAGCGTGAAGCGGGGGGGCGCTTTACGCCAACGTGCCGCCCGCACCGCCCTTACGTTTTGCAAATGCCGACCGAAGCCTCCCCCCCCGAACCGCCGCTCGTCCTCCGCGCCGAGGGCCTCACCAAGCGCTACCGCAAGCGCACCGTCGTGGACGGCGTGAGCGTCGAGGTGCGCCAGGGCGAGGTCGTCGGCCTGCTCGGGCCGAACGGGGCGGGGAAGACGACGACGTTCTACATGGTCGTCGGGATGGTGCGGCCGGACGCCGGGCGGGTCGGGCTCGGGGACGAGGACATCACGCGGCTGCCGATGTACCGCCGCGCCCGGCGCGGGATCGGGTATCTCGCGCAGGAGGCGAGCATCTTCCGCAACCTCACGGTCGAGGAAAACCTCCACGCCGTCCTCGAATTCCAGCCCATCTCGAAGGAGGACCGGCACGCCCGCGTCGAAGAGTTGCTCGGCGAGTTCGGGCTCGGGCGGGTGCGCGGCTCGAAGGGCTACGTCCTCTCCGGCGGCGAGCGGCGGCGGACCGAGATCGCCCGCGCCCTCGCCACGCGCCCCAAGTTCATCCTGCTCGACGAGCCCTTCGCCGGGATCGACCCGATTGCCGTCGAGGACATCCAGCACGTCGTCGCCGGGCTGCAAACGCGCGGCATCGGGGTGCTCATCACGGACCACAACGTCCACGAGACGCTCGCCATCACGGACCGGGCGTACCTGCTCTACGAAGGCCACATCTTCCAGCAGGGCACCGCCGAGGCCCTCGCCGACGACCCCGAGGTGCGCCGCCGCTACCTCGGCGAGCAGTTCACGCTCGAGCGCTACCAGCGCCGCGACTAGCCGCCGCTTGCTCGGCAGCGCCCTGCTCGCCGAGCCTCGCCGTCACGCCAGCCGCGGGATGCGGAATGCCTCGACAAGCACAGCAGCGCTGAGGGAGCAGAGCCCACAAAGCAGAGCCTGTAGAGCGAGGCGGCTCGGACTGAGAGGCCGGTATGCCGTTCTCCGGGCTGCCGGTTAAGCCGTGGCCCGCACCGGACGAAACCTCCGTTCCCCTCTCAAAGTTGTCTGGTCTTCGTGCCACAAGGGGCCCTGTAATCGCCGTAATCGTCTACGTCCTGTGTCCGCCTCCCACTCCCTGCCAGCCGCCGCCACGCGCTCCGCCGTCCGGGTGCGCGTCGAGGGCAGCTCGGTCCCCGGCACCGAGCGCGCCTTCGCCGAACCGTTCACGATCGGCCGGGGGTTGCAGGCCGCGGTGCACGTGGACTCCGGGCGCGTCAGCCGCCTCCACGCTGAGGTGGCGTTCGAGGACGGCGCGTGGGTGCTGCGCGATGCCGGAAGCACGAACGGGACCTACCACGACGGGTCCCGCGTCGAGCGCGTGGTGCTGGGAGCGGATACGGCCGTGCGGCTCGGGCGCGAGGGGCCGTACCTCCGGCTCGCGGTGGTCCCGGCGGCGGGGGCTTCGGACGTCGGCGGGATGGCGGGGCCTCTGGGCTCCCGCCGTCCGCTGTTCTCCGAGGCCGACGGGCAGCCCTGGGGGACGGACTCCCAGGTAACGGCGCGCGAGGAGCCGACGGAGGGGCAGACGCGCGCGAAGAGCTCCGGGCCGGAGGCCCCGGCGGCGGCGCGCACGCCGGTGACCCAACAGGCCCGGGCGTCGGGACGCGGGGTCTACGTCGCCTTCGGGGTCGTGCTGCTGCTGGCGCTCGCGCTGGCGGTCGCGCTGGCGGTCGCGCTCGTGCTCGCGCTGCTGTAGGCGGGCCGGCGCGCGCGCCGGGGCGCGCCGGAGCCGAGCAGAGTAGCAGCCGGCAACAGCTCCAGCGATTTGGGCGGGCGGTGCTGGATATCGCCCTTCGTGTCCCCTATCTTGGGACGCCACTTTGGAGACCCCCCGTGCTCTTCCACCGCATCCTCGTTCCCTTCGACTTCTCCACGCTCGCCGAGGAAGGCGTCCGCTTCGCCGAGCAGTTGGCTGAGGTCTGCGGGGCCCACCTGGACATTCTCCACGTCGTCGAAGAGCCGGCCTTCCCGTCGTTCTTCAAGCTCGGCGCGATGCGCATCTACGGCATGGTACCGGACCAGGAGAAGGTCGCGTGGACCGCGCTCGAGAAGCGCTTCGGCGACCCCGGTGCCCGGGAGCGCCTCGAGTTCCACGTCATCAAGGGGGAGTCCGGGGCGGAGATTCTGCGCTTCGCCGGGGCGCGCGGCACGGACCTCGTCGTCGTAACGTCGCACGGCCTGAGCGGGCTGGACCACGTGGTGATGGGGACGGTCGCCGAGCGGGTCGTGAAGCAGGCCCCGTGCCCGGTGCTGGTGGTCAAGACCCGCACGCCGGAGGCGGGCACCGCCAAGGGCAACGCCGAGGGCGCGGCGCGAGCCGGCGGCAGCGCGGCGGCGTGAACGTCCTCGGCCTGTCCTGCTTCTACCACGACGCGGCGGCCTGTCTCGTGCGAGACGGCCGGATCGTGGCGGCGGCGCAGGAGGAGCGCTTCACCCGGGTCAAGCACGACGCCGCCTTCCCGACCCGCGCCGTCGCCTACTGCCTCGGCGAGGGCGGCCTCGCGGTCTCCGACCTCGACGCGGTGGCGTTCTACGACAAGCCGTTCCTGACCTTCGAGCGCCTGCTCGAGACCTACCTCGCGTTCGCCCCGCGCGGGCTGGGGTCGTTCCTCCGGGCGATGCCGGTGTGGCTCAAGCAGAAGCTCTGGACCCCGGACGTGATCGCGAAGGAGCTGCGCTTCGACGGCCCGCTGCTCTTCACCGAGCACCACGAGAGCCACGCCGCGAGCGCCTTCTTCCCGTCGCCCTTCGCGCGCGCCGCCGTCCTCACCGCCGACGGCGTCGGGGAGTGGGCGACGACCTCGTTCGGCGTCGGCGAGGGCTCCCGCCTCCGCCTCCTCGCCGAGCAGCACTTCCCGCACTCGCTCGGGCTGCTCTACTCGGCGTTCACCTACTTCTGCGGCTTCCGCGTCAACTCGGGCGAGTACAAGCTGATGGGCCTCGCGCCCTACGGCGAGCCGCGCTTCGTCGACACGGTCCTCAGCGAGCTGATCGATCTCAAGCCCGACGGGTCGTTCCGGCTGAACCTGGACTACTTCACCTACCCCGTCGGCCTCGCGATGACGGGGCACCGCTTCGCGGGCCTCTTCGGCGGGCCGCGCCGCGCGCCCGAGGGGCCGCTCACGCAGCGCGAGCTCGACCTCGCCCGGAGCATCCAAGCCGTGACGGAGGAGGTCGTGCTGCGCCTCGCCCGGCACGTCCACCGCGAGACGGGCGAGTCGAACCTCTGCCTCGCGGGCGGCGTCGCGCTCAACTGCGTGGCGAACGGTCGGCTGCTGCGCGAGGGGCCGTTCGAAAACGTCTGGATTCAGCCGGCAGCGGGCGACGCCGGCGGCGCGCTCGGCGCGGCCCTCGCGGCGTGGCACGCGTGGGCGGGCGGCCCGCGCACCCCGGTGCCGGGCGACGCGATGCAGGGCAGCTTCCTCGGCCCGAGCTTCTCGCCGGAGGAGGTGGCCGCCGTGCTGGAGCGCGAGGGCCTCGGGGAGCGCCTCGACACCGAGGACGAGCTCACCCGCCGGACGGCGAAGCTCCTCGCCGAGGGCCACACCGTCGGGTGGTTTCAGGGGCGGATGGAGTTCGGCCCGCGCGCCCTCGGCCACCGCTCCATCCTCGCCGACCCGCGCGGGCTGGGCGTGCAGCGGACCGTCAACCTAAAGATCAAGTTCCGCGAGAGCTTCCGCCCCTTCGCCCCCGCCGTCCTCGCCGCGCGCGCAGGGGAGCTCTTCGTCCTCGACGCCGAGAGCCCCTACATGCTCCTCGTTGCGCCCGTGCGCGGGGCCTCGGGAACGGGCACCGGGCTGGGCCGACGCCACCACGTCGAGTCGCCGATTCCCGCCGTGACGCACGTCGACGGCTCGGCGCGCGTGCAGACGGTCACGCCGGAGCGGACCCCGCTCTTCCACCGCCTCCTCCGCGCCTTCGAGGCCGAGACCGGCTGCCCGGTGCTCGTCAACACCTCGTTTAACGTCCGGGGCGAGCCCATCGTCTGCACGCCGGAGGACGCCCTCCGCGTCTTCCGGCGCACGCACCTCGACGCCCTCGTGCTCGGCCCCTACCTCGTCACCAAGTCCATGCTGCCCGAGACCGAGCGCACCGCGTTCTCGCCCACGCAAATCGCCGAAGCTTACGGTCTGGACTGAGGAGTCGCGCCCGGCGGAGGTAGACTGCCGAGGAGCTGCTGGCCGCCCCGGCGCGCTCCGGGCAGAGCGAGAGCGAGGCATGGCCCGTCTGCCGAGCGTCGTCGCGGCGGCTCTGGGCAGGGCTCTGGGAGGGACCGGATCGCCCTCGCGGAAGGGTTGCACCCAGCCGGTCGTCACCAGGCAGGCTTCGATGCGTCGCTCCTGGCTTCGGGGGTCTACGTGATCCGGGCGGAGCTCACGCCGACCGGTGGCGCAGCGCGGGCGTTCACACAGAAGCTGACGCTGCTGAAGTAGAGCACACCGCCGTAGCTTGGAGCGGGGGGTGGGCGCGGCCTGCCCTCCGCTTCTTCCTTGACCCCAACCCCGATGCCCGAAGACCGCGTTGCCGTCGTGATCCCCGCTGCCGGAGCAGGGCGTCGGCTCGGCGGTGCGCGCAAGCAGTTCCGCACGCTCGGCGGCGCGCCGGTGCTGGTGCGGACGGCCGAGGTGTTCGAGCGCCATCCCGAGGTCGAAGCGCTCGTGGTCGTCGGGCCGCCGGGCGAGGCGGAGGCGCTGGGCGACGAGCTGCGGGGCCACGGCCTGGCGAAGCTGCACGCCATCGTCGGGGGCGGGGCGACGCGGCAGGCGTCGGTCGGCAAAGGCCTCGCCGCGCTGCCGGAGGCGGCCGGCCTGGTGCTCGTCCACGACGCCGTCCGCCCGTTCCTGCCGGCGGACCGGCTGACGGCGGTCATCGAGGCCGCCCGGAGGCACGGAGCCGCCGCACTCGCCGTCCCCGTGGCCGATACCGTCCGGCGCGGCGAGACCGACTCCGGCGACGCGGCCTGCGGGGACGCGGCCTGCGGCGACGCGGCCTTCGGCGAGACCCTCCCGCGCGACGGCCTCTGGCGGATGCAGACCCCGCAGGCGTTCCGCGCCGAGTGGCTCCGCGCCGCCCACGCCGCCGCCGAGCTTGGAGGCCCCACCGGCACCGACGAGGTCGAGCTCGTGCAGCGCCTCGGGCACGGCGTCCGCGTCGTCGAAGGCAGCGCGCTGACCTTCAAGATCACCACCCCCGCCGACTGGACGCTCGCCGAGGCGCTCTGGCCGGTGTGGGAGAGAGAAAACAGAGCCTAGTGCTACGACAACTCGATTCTGACAGGCTCTCGGCAGCCCGTGCGCCGCGCGTCGGCGTTGACCTCGTCGCCCGATGCGGTGCATCTAGCTCCTCGGTCGCCTTGACTCGCAGCACCCGAGCACGCCGATCTACCCGTCATTCTGCTCGTGTCGCAGCACTAGTGCAGGATCAAGGGGTCTTCTGCGGTTCGGGACGGCGTCGAGGGCAGGGAGGGACGGAGGGGCCATCTCCCTTCCCTCCATTCCTCCCATTCCCTCCACTCCTCCCATTCCCTCGATGCCGTCGCTCGCTCGGCACGAGGCGTCTCCGGTTCAGAAAGCAGCAGACCTCCTGCCGAGGCCCTAGGGCCGTACCTTCCGCTCCTCCTTTCGTCCGCTCCTCCGCTCTTCCCGTGCGCATCGGCATCGGCTACGACGTCCACCGCCTCACCCCCGGCAGGCCGCTCGTCCTCGGCGGCGTCCGCGTCGAGCACGCCCTCGGCCTCGATGGGCACTCCGACGCTGACGTGCTCGTCCACGCCGTCATCGACGCGCTCCTCGGTGCCGCCGCGCTCGGCGACATCGGCCGGCACTTCCCCGACACCGACGCCGAGTGGAAGGGGGCCGACAGCTTGGGGCTCCTCGCGCACGTCGTCGACCTCCTAGGCGACGCCGGATACCAAGTCGGGAACGTAGACGCCGTCGTCGTGCTGCAGCGCCCGAAGCTCCGCCCGCACACCGACGCGATGCGGGCGAACCTCGCGGAGGTGCTCGGGGTCTCGCTCGGGCAGGTCTCGGTCAAGGCGACGACCGGGGAAGAGATCGGCTTCGCAGGACGAGAAGAAGGGGCCGCAGCCCACGCCGTCTGCCTCCTGGTGGCCGTCGATGGCTGACCTCCTCACCGACCTCGTTGCGTGGATGGAGGGGCTCTCCCCGCTGTGGATTTACGCGACGGTCTTCGCCGTGGCCTACCTCGAAAACGTCGTCCCGCCGATCCCCGGCGACATGGTCATCGTCTTCGGGGGCACGCTCGTCGGGCTGGGCCGCGTCGAGCTCGTGCCGGTCGTCGCCGTCGCCACCGTCGCCGGGGCGCTCGGGTTCCTGTCGATGTACGCGGTGGGGCGGCGCGTCGGCGATGCCGTCCTCGACCCGGCCCGGCTGCGCTGGATTCCGAAGGGGGCCGCGCGGAAGGTGAAGGGCTGGCTGGAGCGCTACGGCCTGGGCGTCGTCGCGGCGAACCGGTTCCTGAGCGGAGGGCGCGCCGTGATCGCGCTGATGGTGGGGGCGGCGCGGATGCCCCCCGTCCCGGTGGCGCTGTGGGCGACCGCGAGTGCGGCGGTGTGGTGCGGCCTGATCGTCTACCTCGGCGTAGCGGTCGGGGAGCGGTGGGACCTCGTCGGGACGTGGCTGGCCCGCTACGGGCAGGTCGTCACGGCGCTCCTCGTCGCGGGCCTCGCGGGGCATCTGGCCCTGAAACGGTGGCGGGGTGCACAAAGAAACGGCGAAGACCCGCAAACGGGCGTCTCGGGGCGCTCCGGGAGTTGACAGGGGGGAGCAGGCTTGCTACCTTTCGGGTCTGTCACGTTCTGCCGCGCGAAGGCTCTGCCGGACAAGCTGGCGTAGCTCAACTGGTAGAGCAGCTGATTTGTAATCAGCAGGTTGGGGGTTCGAGTCCCTTCGCCAGCTCACACGGCGGCACTGACAGACACGCTGGCAACAGCACACCTGGGCAGGTGGCCGAGTGGTTAAAGGCGACAGACTGTAAATCTGTTCTCATACGAGTACGGAGGTTCGAATCCTTCCCTGCCCACGGCCTGAGTGACGAGCTTCGACCTACGAGCGAGACCTGCGCGCTCGTCGCTCGCCGTCGCTCGTACCTCCAAAGCGGGAGTAGCTCAGTTGGTAGAGCATCAGCCTTCCAAGCTGAGGGTCGCGAGTTCGAGTCTCGTCTCCCGCTCAGCACAACGGCGACGTGCGAACGACGAGTTCCGAAGGGAAGCCCCTTCACCGCTCGTCCTTCGTACCCCGCCCCATCGCCTCCTTAGCTCAGTGGTAGAGCACTTCCATGGTAAGGAAGGGGTCCCCGGTTCAAATCCGGGAGGAGGCTCCGCGAAGCGGCAGCGGTCGGTGACCGCCCGCCGGTTCCGACACGGCGCGCTCTTGCGTGGCTTGCCACGCAGCGGAGCGCGTTCTCGTATTCCCGACGGCGCGGGGACTCCGCGCACCCACCCCGCAGCAGCCCACCCCAGTCAGAGGTTAGCACTATGGCAAAGGAAACGTTTCAGCGCACGAAGCCGCACGTCAACGTCGGCACGATCGGCCACGTCGACCACGGCAAGACGACCCTCACGGCGGCCATCACGAAGGTGCTCGCCGAGAGCACCGGCGGCACGGCGATGAGCTTCGACGCGATCGACAACGCCCCCGAGGAGCGCGAGCGCGGCATCACGATCGCCACCGCGCACGTCGAGTACGAGACCGCCGCGCGGCACTACGCGCACGTCGACTGCCCCGGGCACGCCGACTACGTCAAGAACATGGTCACGGGTGCGGCGCAGATGGACGGCGCGATCCTGGTTGTCGCCGCGACCGACGGGCCGATGCCGCAGACGCGCGAGCACATCCTCCTGGCGCGCCAGGTCGGGGTGCCCTACGTGGTGGTGTTCATGAACAAGGTCGACCTGGTCGACGACGAGGAGCTCCTGGAGCTCGTCGAGATGGAGGTGCGCGAGTTGCTCAGCGACTACGAGTTCCCGGGCGACGAGCTGCCGGTGGTCCAGGGCTCGGCGCTCGGCGCGCTCAACGGCGACCCCGAGGGGGTGGCCTCGGTCGAGCGGCTGATGCGGGCGGTGGACTCGTACATCCCGACGCCGGAGCGCGAGGTCGACCGCCCGTTCCTGATGCCGGTCGAGGACGTCTTCAGTATCACGGGCCGGGGCACGGTGGCGACCGGTCGGGTCGAGCGCGGGTCGATCAAGGTCGGCGACGGGGTCGAGATCGTCGGGATGCAGGAGGCGAAGATGACGAGCACGGTGACGGGGGTCGAGATGTTCAGGAAGCTCCTGGACTCGGCGCAGGCCGGGGACAACGCGGGGATTCTGTTGCGCGGCATCGACAAGGAGGCGATCGAGCGCGGGATGGTGATCGCGAAGCCGGGGAGCGTGACGCCTCACGCGGGGTTCGAGTGCGAGGTCTACGTTTTGTCGAAGGAGGAGGGGGGCCGGCACACGCCGTTCTTCAAGGGGTACCGTCCGCAGTTCTACTTTCGGACGACGGACGTGACGGGGGACATCGAGCTGAACGAGGGGGTGGAGATGGTGATGCCTGGTGACAACACGCAGTTCCGGGTGAAGCTGATCGTTCCGGTGGCGATGGAGCAGGGTCTGCGCTTCGCGATCCGGGAGGGCGGCCGGACGGTGGGGGCGGGCGTCGTCACCAACATCCTCGACTAACTAACCGGTTTGGGGTGGGGGGTCGGGGGTGGCGTTTCGCGCCCCGACTCTCTGACTTCAAACCCCTACGGGCGTAGCTCAATTGGCAGAGCACTGGTCTCCAAAACCAGCGGTTGCAGGTTCGAGTCCTGCCGCCCGTGCCCTTCCACGAAGCCTTACCCAGCGAGCAGACATGGCAGAGAATAAGAGCGGCAACTATATCCAAGAGGTCACGAAGGAGATGAGCAAGGTCCACTGGCCGAAGCAGAAAGAGCTGGTCAGCAACACCTCGCTCACGCTCGTAGCGTCGTTCATCCTGGCGCTCTTCATCTTCGTAGCGGACAAGGGCATCAGCCAGGTTCTTCAGTTTCTCTACGGCTGAGTACCTCTACGGCTGAGTAACCGTGGCGCTGCACGCCCCCATGCACTGGTGATCGATGACGACTATGGTTAACAAAGCGAAGACCGGGATCCGCAAGTGGTACGTGCTGCGGACCTTCTCGGGGCACGAGAAGAAGGTCAAGGAGGCCATCCAGAACGAGCTCGAGCTGAAGGGCTTTCAGGACCGCGTCAGCGAAGTGCTGATCCCGACCGAGACGGTCTTCGAGATGCGCGGCGGCAAGAAGCGGACGCGCGAGAAAACCTTTTTCCCCGGCTACCTCCTCGTCGAAGCCTACCTCGATCCCTACCTCAGCGACGTCCTCTCAGCGCTCCCGTCCGTCATCGGGTTCCTCTCGACCGGCGACGAGCCGACCCCCCTCCGCCCCGACGAGGTCAACCGGATTCTCGGTCGGGTCGAGGAGACGGCGGCGGCGGGCGAGCAGCCCGAGATGCCGTTCAAGGAGGGCGACCCGGTGAAGGTGGTGGACGGCCCGTTCAACAACTTCTCCGGCCTCGTCGAGGAAATCTATCCCGAGAAGATGAAGGTCCGCGTGATGGTCTCGATCTTCGGTCGGAAGACCCCCCTCGAGTTGGACTACCTGCAGGTCGAGCACGAGGCGTAGACCGTAACGCGCGAGACGCGCTCCGTGGCTCGCCCCCGACGGTGGGGTCCGACCGTGCTCGGTGTCCGGCCTCACGCATCACGCCCCATCCCATGAAGCCTCGGCGAAGCAGAAACAGACGGGCCGGTTTGGCCTTACCATCCGGCTCGCTCGCGCCCTGCCACCCTCAGATTTAGACGCGGGAGCCGAGGCTCGGACCTCGGCGCTTGCACCGCACCCCGATTATGGCGAAGAAAGTAGACGGCTTCATCAAGCTCCAAATCAAGGCCGGCCAGGCCAGCCCGGCCCCGCCGATCGGCCCGGCGCTCGGCCAGCACGGCGTCAACATCATGGAGTTCTGCAAAGCGTTCAACGCGCAGACTCAGGAGAAGATGGGGCTCGTGGTCCCCGTCGTGATCACGGTGTTCGCCGACAAGAGCTTCTCCTTCATCACGAAGAGCCCCCCGGCGGCGGTCCTCCTGAAGAAGGCCGCCAACGTCCCGAAGGGGGCCGGCGACCCGCTCCGCGAGAAGGTCGCCAACGTGACGTGGGACCAGTGCAAGGAGATCGCCGAGCAGAAGATGGAAGACCTCAACGCCCACACCGTCGATCAGGCGGCGCGGATGATCGCAGGCACGGCTCGCTCGATGGGCATCACCGTCTCCGGCGCGCCCATCGCCTGACCGAGAGCGGCGAAACAGAGGAACGGGAGCGCCGAAGAAGGCTGTTTCCCCTCCTCACTTCTACTCGTCTCTCCCCTTCCTAGAACAGCTCTCCGCTTCCCAGAACAGCGGGAGCCGACCACCCGGTCGGCGCTTGCACCGCACAGCACCCACCCGCATGGCAAAGAAAGGAAAGCGCTACCGCGAGGCCCAAGAGGTCATCCGCGAAGCCGGCGCAGAGAACGGCGGCACCTTCTCGATGAACGAAGCCGCCGACCTCATCAAGAAGACCGCAAAGGCGAAGTTCGACGAGTCCATCGACATGGACCTCCGGCTTGGAGTCGATCCCCGGCACGCGGACCAGATGGTGCGCGGCTCGGTCGCGCTCCCGCACGGAACCGGCAAGAGCGTCCGCGTGCTCGTCCTCGCCGAGGAGGGCCGTCAGCAGGAAGCCCTCGCCGCCGGAGCCGACATGGCGGGCCTCGACGACTACGTCGCCAAGATTCAGAACGAAGGCTTCACCGACTTCGACGTCATGATCGCCACGCCGAGCGTAATGCCGCAGATCGGTCGCCTCGGGCGGGTGCTCGGGCCGCGCGGCCTGATGCCGAACCCCAAGAGCGGGACCGTCACGAACGACGTCGCCGAGGCCGTCCAGGCCGTCAAGGCCGGGCGGATCGACTTCCGCGTCGACAAGTTCGGCAACATCCACACGTCCATCGGCAAGTCGTCGTTCTCCGAGGAGCAGATCAGCGAGAACGCCTCCGCCTTCCTCAAAGAGATTCTCCGGCTCCGCCCGGCCTCCGCGAAGGGCGTCTACGTCCGCTCGATCACGCTCTCGACCACGATGGGGCCGCCCGTCCCCATCGACCGCAACATCGCCGTCGGCGCGTCACGCTAAATCAACTTTGACTGGCGAACGACGAAAGACGAGCGCTTCCTACTCGTCGCTCGGCGTCCGTCCCTCGCACCTGTACCAGCCATGCCTCTTACCAGAGAACAGAAGCGCGACGCGGTCGCGGCGATTGCGGAAGACCTCCAGAGCGCCAACACCGTCTACCTGACCGACTACGCGGGCCTCACCGTGGAGCAGGCCAACACCCTGCGCGGGGCCTTCTTCAGGGCCGACGTGCGGTTCAAGGTGCTCAAGAACACCCTGCTCAAGCGGGCGATGGAGGACGCGGACATTGACTACTCCGGCCTCTTCGAGCACCTCAGCGGTCCCACCGCCGTCGCCTTCACGAACGACCCTGCCACCCCGGCGAAGGTCATCAAGAAGTTTCTCGAAAACGACAACACGCTGCCCCGCCTGAAGGGGGCCTACGTCGATGGGGCGTTCTTCGGCTCGGACGCGCTCGACCAGCTCGCCTCGCTCAAGAGCAAGGACGAACTCATCGGCGACATCCTCGGCCTCCTGATGGCCCCGGTGACCAACATCGTCGGCGGCCTCCAGGCCCAGGGCTCGAACCTCGTCGGTGCGATCAAGACGATCTCGGAAAAAGAGGGGTAGTGGTGCGTCGTTAGTGGATAGACGCGCTCCCCGACTTTCTTGTTGAGGCTGTGTCCGCCGCTAGCAACTAACAACCCACTGCTCACTACCAACAATCCCCTTAATCAGCGGCGCAGCGGCTCCCCGCATAGACCGCCGCAGGAGACCCCAACCCCATGGCAGACATCAAGGACATCGCAGAAACCCTCGTCAACCTCACCATCAAGGAGGCCAGTGAGCTCGCCCAGATGCTCGAGGACGAGTACGGCATCAAGCCCGCCGCCGCGGCCGTCGCAATGGCCGGCCCGGCCGGGGGCGACGGTGCCGCCGCCGCCGAGGAGCAGACCGAGTTCGACGTGATCCTCAAGGGCATCGGCGGCAACAAGATCGCCGTCATCAAAGAGGTGCGCGGCATCACGGGCCTCGGCCTCAAGGAGGCCAAGGAGCTCGTCGACAGCGCGCCCAGCCCGATCAAGGAAGGCGCGTCGAAGGACGAGGCCGAGGACATCAAGGGCAAGCTCGAGGGCGCAGGCGCGGAAGTCGAGCTGAAGTAGCTCCGCGCGCGGCCTTCGCCGCACCGTCTCACCCGCCGCTCCGTCCCCGCCGCCTCAGCGCCGGCAGGGCGGGCGGCGAGGTGGAGCCGGCTCTCCCGGCACCGGGCGCTCGCGCGCCCGCAGCGGGGGCCGGCTTTCGCCGATTCAGGCGAGCGCTAGAAATCGCCGGCCCAGCCGGCGAGGCCGGAACCCGGCGGGGGACCTCGCGTTGCCCGTCCGGTCGTTTGGCCCAATTTTTTCGGCAGCCATCAACCTATCGGGGCATACGTTGAGCAAAAACAGCACGCACGCCAGCACGAACGGAACCGCCACCACGTATCCACGCAAAGACCTGCCCGCCACCGAGACCGGGCGCCTCACCTTCGCCGACATCCAGCCCGTGCTGGAATACCCCGACTTCCTCGGGGTGCAGCTCCAGAGCTTCGCGGACTTCGCGCAGGCCGACGTAGCGCCGGAGGAGCGGGACCCGTCGAAGGGCCTCCAGGGCGTCTTCCTGGACCACTTCCCGATCACCGACAGCCGCGAGCGCTACACGCTCGAGTTCCTGCACTACGAGCTCGACGCGCCGAAGCATTCGGTCGAGGAGTGCATCGCGCAGGGGCTCAGCTTCGCCGTGCCGCTCAAGGCCAAGCTCCGGCTCTCGGCGAAGGAGGACGAGGACGAGGACGAGCCCGAGGAGGCCGTCCAGCAGGACGTCTACCTCGGCAACCTCCCGTTCATGACCGAGCAGGGCACCTTCGTCATCAACGGCGCCGAGCGCGTCGTGGTCTCGCAGCTGCACCGCTCGCCGGGCGTCTTCTTCGGGCAGAACGTCCACCCGAACGGGACCGAGCTCTACCAGGCCCGCGTGATCCCGTTCCGCGGCTCGTGGATCGAGTTCTCGACCGACGTCTCGAACGTGATGTGGGCCTACATCGACCGGAAGAAGAAGCTGCCGGTCACGACGCTCCTCCGCGCGCTCGGGTATTCGTCGAACCAGGAGATCGTCGGCCTCTTCGACCTCGCCGACACGCTCTCGACGACCAACAAGCGCGACTTCGGCAAGACCGGCGTCGGGCGGACGCTCGCCGCGAGCGTGACCGTCGAGAAGATCGAGGAGATCGTCGACGAGGACACGGGCGAGGTGCTCGAGGAGCGCCGCGAGCGCGAGGTGCTCTTCCCCGCCGACCACGTCCTCGAGGAGGACGACTTCGGGATGTTCAAGGAAGCCGGCATCGAGCAGGTCTTCGTCCGCAAGGCCTCCGACGCCGACGACGACTTCGACAAGGCGACCCTCCTCAACACCCTCAAGAAGGACCCGACGCACTCCGAGGAGGAGGCGCTCGACTACCTCTACATCCAGCTCCGCGGCTCCGAGCCGCCGGACACCGAGACCGCACGCGGCGTGCTCGACCGGCTGTTCTTCTCCGAGAAGCGCTACGACCTCGGCGACGTCGGCCGCTACCGGATCAACACCCGCCTCGGCCTGCCGAAGGACCGCGACGACGTGACGCTGACGCGCGACGACATCATCGCCATCGTCAAGGAGCTCATCCTCCTCCAAAACGGCAAGAGCCACGTCGACGACATCGACCACCTCGGCAACCGCCGCGTCCGGACCGTCGGGGAGCAGCTCCAGAGCCAGTTCTCGCTCGGCCTCGCGCGCATGGCGCGGACCATTAAGGAGCGGATGAACCTCCGCGACGCCGACAAATTCACGCCCCAGGACCTGGTCAACGCGCGGACCGTCTCGTCGGTCATCAACACGTTCTTCGGGACGAACCAGTTGTCGCAGTTCATGGACCAGACGAACCCGCTCGCCGAGCTGACGCACAAGCGGCGGATGAGCGCGCTCGGGCCGGGCGGGCTCACGCGCGAGCGCGCCGGCTTCGAGGTCCGCGACGTGCACTACACCCACTACGGGCGGCTCTGCCCGATCGAGACGCCGGAGGGCCCGAACATCGGCCTCATCTCGTCGCTCTGCACCCACGGCGTGATCAACGACTTCGGGTTCATCGAGACGCCGTACCGCGTCGTCAAGGACGGCAAGGTGACCGACAAGATCGAGTACCTCTCGGCCGAGGACGAGGACCGCGTCATCATCGCCCAGGCGAACGCGCCGATCACCGACGGCGGCGAGTTCGAGAACGAGTTCGTCCGGTGCCGCCAGCGCGGCGACTTCCCGCTCATGCGGCCGGAAGAGATCGACTACATGGACATCGCGCCGAACCAGATCATCTCGCCGGCGGCGAGCATGATCCCGTTCCTCGAGCACGACGACGCCAACCGCGCGCTGATGGGCTCGAACATGCAGCGCCAGGCCGTGCCCCTGCTCCGGCCCGAGTCGCCGATCGTCGGGACCGGCCTCGAGGGTCGGGCCGCGCGCGACAGCCGCGCGCTCGTCGTCGCCGAGGGCAACGGCGTCGTCGAGCAGGTCGATGCCAACCGCATCATCGTCCGCTACGACGAGGCGAAGGGCGACGCCGCGCTCGCCTTCGAGGAGCCGGTGCGGGTCTACAACCTCGTCAAGTTCCGCCGCACCAACCAGGACACCTCGATCAACCAGAAGCCGCTCGTCGCCGCCGGGCAGCACGTCAAAAAAGGTGAGGTGCTCGCCGACGGCTGCTCGACGCAGGACGGCGAGCTCGCGCTCGGCAAGAACGTGCTCGTGGCCTTCATGCCGTGGAAGGGCTACAACTTCGAGGACGCCATCGTGATCTCGGAGCGCGTCGTCACCGACGACGTGTTCACGAGTGTCCACATCGAGGAGTTCGAGCACCAGGTCCGCGACACCAAGCGCGGCGAGGAGGAGCTCACGCGCGAAATCCCGAACGTCTCCGAGGAGGCCACCAAGGACCTCGACGAGCGCGGCATCGTCCGCGTCGGGGCCGAGGTCGGGCCGGGCGACATCATCGTCGGCAAGATCACGCCCAAGGGCGAGACCGACCCGACGCCCGAGGAGAAGCTCCTCCGCGCGATCTTCGGCGACAAGGCCGGCGACGTCAAGGACGCGAGCCTCAAGGCCAAGCCGGGGATGCAGGGCGTCGTCATCGACACCCAGCTCTTCAGCCGCCGCAAGGCCGACCCGGCGACCAAGAAGGCCGAGGAGATGCGCCTCGAGCAGATCGAGAACCAGCTCGCGCGCGACGTGGCCGAGCTCAACGAGGCGTTCTACGAGCGCTTCTTCGAGCTCAGCCACAACGAGACCTCGGGCGGCATCGAGCTGCGCGACGGGACCGTCATCATCTCCGAGGGCGGCAAGGTCACCAAGAAGTCCTTCGAAGAGGTCTCGCCCGCCGAGCTCAAAATCCGCCAGGCGTTCACGGGCGACAAGAAGAAGGACGAGCAGATCGCCCGGCTCCTCGCCAACTACCAGCGCCGCCACGCCGACGTGACCGGCGCGGCGCGGCGCGAGCAGTACCGCATCCAGATGGGCGACGAGCTGCCGCCGGGCATCGTCCAGCTCGCCAAGGTCTACATCGCCAAGAAGCGCAAGCTTCAGGTCGGCGACAAGATGGCCGGGCGCCACGGCAACAAGGGCGTCGTCGCGCGGATCGTGCCGGTCGAGGACATGCCGTTCCTCGAAGACGGAACCCCCGTCGACATCTGCCTCAACCCGCTCGGCGTGCCCTCCCGGATGAACCTGGGGCAGATCTTCGAGACCCTCCTCGGGTGGGCCGGCGAGAAGCTCGGCGTGAAGTACGCGACCCCCGCCTTCGACGGCGCGACGATGGACGACATCGCCGCCGAGCTCGAAGCCGCCGGCCTCCCCAGCGACGGGCGCGCCCAGCTCTACGACGGGCGCACCGGCGAGGCGTTCGACCAGCTCACGACCGTCGGGCAGATCTACATGCTCAAGCTCTCGCACCTCGTCGAGGACAAGATCCACGCCCGGAGCATCGGGCCGTACAGCCTCATCACCCAGCAGCCGCTCGGCGGCAAGGCGCAGTTCGGCGGCCAGCGCTTCGGCGAGATGGAGGTGTGGGCGCTCTACGCCTACGGCGCGAGTGCCGTCCTCCGCGAGCTCCTCACCGTCAAGTCCGACGACGTCCAGGGCCGCTCGAAGACGTACGAAGCCATCGTCAAGGGCGACACGCTCCCCGAGCCGGGCATCCCCGAGAGCTTCAACGTCCTCGTCCGCGAGCTCCAGGGCCTCGGCTTGGAAGTCAAGCTCGACTAGTCGTCCATGCGGGGTAGGGGCGGGTTTGAAACCCGCCCCTACGCCCTGTATCACCTTCTAGCTATCGATACGCACTATGGCCTACGGAACCACGCAAATCCCCACCAAGAAAGGCGTCTCGTCCATCACCGTCAGCCTGTCTTCGCCCGAGGCCATCCTGGAGCGCAGCCACGGCGAGGTGCTCAAGCCCGAGACCATCAACTACCGTTCGTTCAAGCCCGAGAAGGACGGGCTGTTCTGCGAGAAGATCTTCGGCCCGGTCAAGGACTGGGAGTGCCACTGCGGCAAGTACAAAGGCATCCGCTACAAAGGCATCATCTGCGACCGGTGCGGCGTCGAGGTGACCCAGAAGAAGGTCCGCCGCGAGCGGATGGGGCACATCACGCTCTCCGTGCCGGTCGTCCACATCTGGTACTTCAAGAGCGTCCCGAACAAGATCGGCCACCTCCTCGGCATGAAGTCGAAGGACCTCGACAAGGTGGTCTACTACGAGTCCTACGTCGTCATCCAGCCCGGCGGCGGCGCGGCGCTCGGGATCGAAGAGGGGCAGCTTCTCACCGAGGACGAGTACTACGACGTGCTCTACCAAATCCGGGAGGACAACAACCGCCTCCCCGACGACGACCCCGAGAAGTTCATCGCCATGATCGGCGGCGAGGCGGTCGAGGAGCTGCTCAAGCGGCAGGACCTGCCGCGCCTCTCGCGCGAGCTCCGGTTCCAGGCCAAGACCGAGACCAGCCAGGCCCGCAAGGCCGACGCGCTCAAGCGGCTCGCCGTCGTCGAGAACTTCCGCGAGGCCCACAAGAAGATGGAGAACAAGCCGGAGTGGATGGTGATGAAGGTCATCCCCGTCATCCCGCCGGAGCTGCGTCCGCTCGTCCCGCTCGAAGGCGGCCGCTTCGCCACGAGTGACCTCAACGACCTCTACCGCCGCGTCATCATCCGCAACAACCGGCTCAAGCGGCTGATGGACATCAAGGCCCCCGAGGTCATCCTGCGCAACGAGAAGCGGATGCTCCAGGAGGCCGTCGACAGCCTGTTCGACAACAGCCGGAAGGCGAATGCCGTCCGCTCAGACTCGAACCGCGCCCTCAAGAGCCTGAGCGACATGCTCAAGGGCAAGCAGGGCCGCTTCCGCCAGAACCTCCTCGGCAAGCGCGTCGACTACTCGGGCCGGAGCGTGATCGTCGTCGGGCCGGAGCTCGGGCTGCACCAGTGCGGGCTGCCGAAGGAGATGGCCGTCGAGCTCTTCAAGCCGTTCATCATCCGCAAGCTCATCGAGCGCGGCATCGTCAAAACCGTCAAGAGCGCCAAGAAGGTCGTCGACCGCCGGACGGCCGACGTGTTCGACATCCTCGAGAAGGTCATCGACGGGCACCCGGTGATGCTCAACCGCGCGCCGACGCTCCACCGACTCGGCATCCAGGCCTTCCAGCCGGTGCTGATCGAGGGCAAGGCGATCCGCCTGCACCCGCTCGTCACGACCGCCTTCAACGCGGACTTCGACGGCGACCAGATGGCGGTCCACGTCCCGCTCTCGCAGGACGCGATCCTGGAGGCGCAACTGCTGATGCTGTCGAGCCACAACATCATGAGCCCGGCGCACGGCGGCCCGATCGCGGTCCCGAGCCAGGACATGGTGCTCGGGATGTACTACCTCACCAAGAGCCGCCCCGGCCAGGCAGGCGAAGGGATGCGCTTCCTCTCGCTCGACGAGGTGCGCCAGGCCTACGACCAGAACAAGGTCGCGCTCCACGCGCGCGTCCAGCTCCGCGACCCCGACGGCTCCGGCGAGATGCTCGACACCACCGTCGGCAAGGCGCTCTTCAACGACATCGTCCCCGACGGCGTGGGCTACATCAACGAGGTGCTGACCAAGAAGAACCTGCGCGGCATCATCGCGCGCGTCTTCAAGGCCGCCGGCTTCGCCGGCACCGCCCGGTTCCTCGACGAGGTCAAGAACCTCGGCTTCATGCAGGCCATGCTCGGCGGGCTGAGCTTCTCGCTCTCCGACATCGTCGTGCCCGACGCCAAGCGCGAGCTCATCGAGCGCGCCGAGGCCGAGGTCTCGGACGTGCGCGGGCAGTACGAGATGGGCTTCATCACCGACAACGAGCGCTACAACCAGGTCATCGACATCTGGACCCGGACCAACAACCGCATCTCGGACGTGCTCTTCAACGCGCTCAAGGAGGACAACGAGGGCTTCAACGCCATCTACATGATGGCCGACTCCGGCGCGCGCGGCTCGAAGGAGCAGATCCGCCAGCTCGGCGGGATGCGCGGCCTGATGGCGAAGCCGCAGAAGTCGCTCTCCGGCTCCGCCGGCGAGATCATCGAGAACCCGATCCTGTCCAACTTCAAGGAAGGCCTCTCGGTGCTCGAGTACTTCATCTCGACGCACGGCGCGCGCAAGGGCTTGGCCGACACCGCCCTCAAGACCGCCGACGCCGGCTACCTCACGCGCCGGCTCGTCGACGTGAGCCAGGACATGACCGTCGCCGAGCACGACTGCGGGACGATCCGCGGGATCAAGATTTCGGCGCTCAAGGACAACGAGGACGTGGTCGAGCCACTCGCCGACCGCATCCTGGGCCGGGTGGCGATTGCCGACCTCCACGATCCGCTCTCGGGCGAGATCATCGTCGAGGCCAACGAGATGATCACCGAGGCGGTGGCCGAAGCCATCGCGCAGACCTCGATCGAGAACGTCGAGATCCGCTCGGTGCTGACGTGCGAGGCGCGGCGCGGCGTGTGCGCGCTGTGCTACGGGCGCAACCTCGCCAACGGCCGCTTGGTCGAGCCCGGCGAGGCCATCGGCGTCATCGCGGCGCAGTCCATCGGCGAGCCCGGGACGCAGCTCACGCTGCGGACCTTCCACATCGGCGGCACCGCCTCGCGCATCTCCGCCGAGAGCACGATCCAGGCGAAGTTCGCCGGCAAGGTCACCTTCGAGAACCTCCGCGTCGTCAGCTTCGACGACGGCGAGGCGGCCCGCGAGACGGTGCTCTCGCGCCAGGGCGAACTCCGCATCCTCGACCCGAACGACGACAACCGCCAGCTCATCTCGTACCCGATCCCCTACGGGGCCGAAATCCTGATCCAGGACGGCACCGAGGTCGAGAAGGGAGCGGTGCTCGCCTCGTGGGACCCGTACAACTCGGTCATCCTCTCCGAAGTCGAGGGCACGGTCGCGTTCCAGGACGTGATCGAGGGCACGACCTACCGCGAGGAGTCGGACGAACAGACCGGGTTCAAGGAGAAGGTCATCACCGAGACGCGCGAGCGCAACCTCACGCCCGCCGTCATCATCAAGCAGAAGAAGGGCAAGAAGGAGTACACGATGCCCGTCCGCGCCCGCCTCCAGATCGACGAGGGCGACGCGGTGCAGGCCGGCCAGGTGATCGCCAAGATCCCGCGCCAGAGCGCCAAGACGCGCGACATCACCGGCGGCCTCCCGCGCGTGATCGAGCTCTTCGAAGCCCGCCAGCCGACCGACCCCGCCGTGGTCTCCGAGATCGACGGCGTGGTCTCGTTCGGCGGCCGGAAGCGCGGCAGCCAGGAGGTCATCGTCACGTCCCGCGACGGGGCGACGGAGAAGACGTACCTCGTCTCGCTCTCGAAGCACCTGCTCGTCCACGAGAACGACTTCGTCCGCGCGGGCGAGGCGCTCTCCGACGGCCAGATTTCGCCCCAGGACATCCTCGCCATCCAGGGGCCGACGGCGGTGCAGGAGTACCTCACCAACGAGGTCCAGGAGGTCTACCGCCTCCAGGGTGTGACGATCAACGACAAGCACATCGAGGCCATCGTCCGCCAGATGATGCAGAAGGTCCGCATCACCGACCCCGGCGACACGACCTTCCTCGAAGGCGACCTCGTCGACCGCTTCGCGCTCGAACAGGCCAACGACGAGCTGTACGACCAGTTCGTGGTAACGCTGCCGGGGGACACCGGGCTCGAGATCGGAGGCGTGATCTCGCGGCGCCAGCTGAGGGAGACCAACTCCGAGATGAAGCGCCAGGACAAGGCCCCCGTCGAGGTCCGCGAGACCGAGCCGGCGGTGGCCGAGAGCGTCCTCCTCGGCATCACCCAGGCCGCGCTTGCGACGGACTCGTTCATCAGCGCCGCGTCGTTCCAAGAGACGACGAAGGTGCTCACCGACGCCGCCATCGGCGCGAAGTCGGACGAGCTCTACGGGCTGAAGGAGAACGTGATCGTCGGGCAGCTCGTCCCGGCGGGCACCGGCCTCCGGCGCTACCGCGACCTCGTGGTCGGCTCGAAGCGCGAGTTGGAGGCGCTGCAAGCCGCCGTCAGCGGGGCCGCCGGGTCGATGTCCGGCGACGGCAGCCCAGCCCCGCTCGAAGCCGAACTCTGAAGCTGGACCGACGCTAGATCAGCAAAGCCCCGGCCGTCCAGGTGACGGTCGGGGCGCTTTGCGTTGAGGAGAGGGGGGCCCGCGCCATACGGCAACGTGACGGGACAACTGTAGAGTAACGATTGCGGAAGCCATCACCTGACGACTACTAACCGCTGCACGACCGAAGAACCGGACCCCGCCAGACGCGCGAAATAGACGCCAGCTGGGAGGTTTTGCGCAGGGACTTGTACGGATCGAACCTGACCAGCGGGCAGGCTTCCTTCGTAGAGAAGCCTTACTTCCCGCCCCATCAAGTCGTAGAGCGCGAGGCGCACCGGCGCTGTCTCCGCTGTGCTGAAGCGGAGCGTCGTCCGAGAGCGGAAGGGGTTGGGCGAGGCCTGCATGAGCGCGACGGGAGCTGGCACTTGGAGTGGGTCAAGCTGGGTCGGGGGGCCTGCGGGGTCGCGATACTTCGCCACAAAGGCGTCATAGTCTCCTGCGTTCTGGACGTCCGCCGCTCCGTCGCCGTCGAAATCGGCGTCACCCCCAAGCCAACCTGCGATGTAGACGCCACCCGCACCGTCGGTGGTGACGCCCCGGCTGGCATCGCTGTCACCGCCCTCCACGCTGCCTGCACTCTTTACCCACGCGAGGTCGCCAGCCGCATCGTAGCGTGCCACAAAGAGATCGTAGCCGCCGGCGCTAGTGGCATCGGCGGTGCCGTCGCCGTCGAAGTCGACCGCGCCTTTGAAGTCTCCCGTGACATAGACCCCGCCTGCGCCGTCAGCAGCGGCACCGTAGCCGGTGTCGGAGCCGCCACCGCCTGCACTCTTTACCCAGACGAGGCTCCCGGCCGCGTCATAGCGCGCCACGAAAAGGTCCCAGAGGCCCGCACTGGCGACGTCGGCGGTACCGTCGCCGTCGAAGTCTACGTCCCCGAGGAACTCGCCTGTGACGTAGACCCCGCCCGCGTCGTCGGCGGCGATACCGAAGCCGAAGTCGGGTCCGCGCCCCTGCGCGCTGCGCGCCCATAGGAAGGAGCCTGCGGCGTCGTAGCGCGCCACGAAGAGGTCCCCACCGCCGGAGTTCACGATTTCCGGTACGCCGTCGGCGTCGAAGTCCACGACGCCACCAAATTGGCCCGTAACATAGACCCCGCCTTCCCCATCGGGAGCAAGGCCCCAGCCCAGGTCATAGTTGAGGAAGGGGTAGCCAGGGGGCTCGCCTGCGCTCCGTACCCAGGCCAAGTCGCCTGCGGTGTCGTAGCGCACCACGAAAAGGTCGCTGAAAGCGTCCGCCGCCACGGTGACATCGGGCATACCGTCGTCGTCAAAGTCTGCGCTGGCTTCGAAGTCTCCCGTGACGTAGACCCCTGTCCCGTCGGAGGCGATGCCACGGGCCTGCTCGACCTCGGCACCGCCTGCACGCCGCACCCAGACCAGGTCGCCTGCGGCGTCGTAGCGCGCCACGAAGACGTCGCCGGGGCCCACGCTGACGACGTCGGCGAGGCCGTCGCCGTCGAAGTCGGCCCTACCGTCGAAGTCGCCTGTGACGTAGGCGCCGCCTGTACTGTCAGAGGCGATGGCCCAGCCGGTGTCGAAGCCGCTCCCGCCCGCACGCCGCACCCAGACCAGGTCGCCTGCGGCGTCGTAGCGCGCCACGAAGACGTCGCCGGGGCCCACGCTGACGACGTCGGCGAGGCCGTCGCCGTCGAAGTCAGCCTCGCCGGCGAACTGGCCGGTGACGTAGAGGCCACCCGCGCCGTCGGGAGCGACCTTCCAGCTCACGTCGTAGCCGGCCCCCCCCGCGCTACGCACCCAGTCTAGCTCAGCTAGCTGAGCTAGACTCCCTACCGGGAGAGAGAGAAGGACAAGAGAGAGGAGGCTGTAACGGTAGGTCATGGCAAGAGGCGGAGGAGAATTGAGGCGTCAACGACGAGGCGCAAGAGCGGGACTGCCTGGAGTAGGAACGCTGTAGAAGGTAGCAATCTTCATGTCTCCTGCCGCAGAAGGCTCTCGGATAAGTAGTGGGACGAGTATAACGTCTGAGCATCAGGAAGGTTGGCCAACCGGGTGACCGAAGTCAACCAGACTCGGCTCCGCTGTCGGAGGCCAGTGCGTTTTGGCTACCTTGTCCCGGCGGGTAACCTTGTCCCGGTGGGCACGAGCCTTCGGCGCTACCGCGACCTCGTGGTCGGCTCGAAGCGCGAGTTGGAGGCGCTCCAGGCCGCCGTCAGCGGGGCCGCCGGCTCGATGTCTGGCGACGGCAGCACGGCCCCCATCGAGGCCGAAGTTTAGCTCCGGTCCGGCCGAATCGGCGAAGGACCGTCAATGCAGGGAGGTGAAGCGTTGGGCGGTGGTGAACCCGCCGGCGGTAGCGCGCACGGAATAGATGCCTAGCGGGAGCGCCGCTGTGTCGAGGGAGAGCGTGTGGGCTCCGGACGCGAGCGGCCCGTCGTGCACCACAGCCACCGCGCGCCCGAGCACGTCGTAGACAGCTACCCTCACCTCCGTCGCCGCGGGTAACGCGAGTGGCAGCGTTGCTGAACCATACGAGGGGTTCGGGTACGGTGCGCCCAGTGCGAGCGCTCCGGAGGGCTCGCCCGGTGTGGGCTCGGCATCGACCGGGGGCGGCGTGATCCGGATGGGGTCGATCACGGCTTCGTCTCCGGCCTTGGCCGCGTTGAGGAGGAAGAAGCTGTCACTAAAGGTGACAAAGGCTCCAGGGATGGAGCACCCTTGCTGCACCGTGCAGTCCCCAAACATGGGCATGATCACATCCAAGCCACTGTCGTTGTTCATGACGACGGCGGCGACAGCACCGGCCTCCGCTGCGTGCAGGAGTTTATCGGCAAAGGCGCAAGTGCCGCGCGAGATAAGGACGATGGTGCCCTCGATCTGGTCGGCGTTCGTGAGCGGGCCGTCACAGGCCTCGATCGGGTCTGCGATAGAAAGCGGGAGCGGCCCGACCGGCACGCCCTCTTCGAGCTGCGCGCCGAACTGCGCCGTGCGGCCGGGGGCCTCGATGCCCGGGGCACGGACGACGACACTGTCGCTCGGTGCCTGCGCGAGAGCCGTTGCTGAGAAGATGGCGACGAAGGCGAGCGTGAGGTAGCGAGATAAGGTCATAGGGAGCATGGTTATAATTTCTGTCAGGTCACAGAGCAGTCGGTCAGCGCACGACGATGAAGCGCCGTGAGGCTGCGAACGCATCCCCGGCGGCATGAACGAGATAGAGGCCGGCCGGGAGACTGCGCCGGTCTACGCTGAATTCGTGCGTACCCGCCGTGAGCGGCCCCGCATGCACCCTCGCCACGCAGCGCCCGAGCACGTCGAAGACGACGACCTCCACACGTTGCGCCCGGTCGAGCGCGAGCGTGATCGCCGCGCTTCCCGCTGACGGGTTTGGAAACACCTCAAGCGACGCCTCCGCCGCTGGCTCCGCGCTGTCCTCGGCGTCGGTCTCCGGCACGACCTCGAACGACAGCGGCACCTCGACGGCGTTGCCCGTCTCGGCCTCGAACACCTGGAGTGCGGCGGTGTAGCTGCTCCCGACCGAGCGCGTGCCCGAGGCGAACGTGAGCGTGACCTCGACCGACTCGCCCGGCCCGAGCGTCCCGTCCCACCGGCTCACCGAGAGCCACGACGGCGGCAAAGGGTGCGGGCGGATGCCGACGATGCCATCCGTGTCGAAGTTAGCAAAGGGGAGATAGACCACTCCGTTGGGGTCCACCCGGCTGCGGAGAGGCTCCCCGTTGATGCCACCGGCAAGGGTGCCCCCGCTCAGGTCCGGCAGCGGTGTCTCGGCTCCCTCATCCTTTCCGAGCGGGTCCATCACCGCAAGCCGGTCGAAGTTCGGTGCCCCCTCTAAGAACGGTGAGAACTCGATGCGCACCGCCTCTGCCTCGGCGCCGGTGCCGCCGTGGGCGTCGAGGCCGAAGCCGAGCGAGACCGCTTCGGGGTAGGCCGTCTGCTCGACCGGGTAGCCGTCCATGGCCACGCCGAGGGTGTCGACGGCCCAGAGCCCCCGGCGCCCGTCGAGGAAGCCGGCGAGCATGTAGTAGCGCGCTGAGGCGGGGTCGTAGCTGAGGCCGCGCGGGAAGAGCGTGTCGCCCTCGGGACGAAAGATGGGAAGCTCGATCCGTCGTCCGGTGGCCTCGCCGTTGAGCGTGCCCTCCAACAGCAGCGCACGGCGGAGATCGCTCCCGATTCGTTGCTCGAGGTTGAGCCACCACAGCGTGCCGGTCTCGGGGTTGTACGTCACCCCTTGCGTGGTCGGGCCGAAGGCCAGTTCGTCCTCGAACGGGTGCTCGAAGCTCCGGAGGATCTCCAACTCCGGCGTCAACTCGTGCGTCCGGCTACGAGGCAATCGGTCGGCAGCGAAAAGTCGTCCATCGGGCGTCATCGTCAGCCCGAAGGGGCTCCACCCAATCGTCGCGCTCTGCTCGTCTACTTGAAGGAGGATCTCTCCAACCTCGCCGCAGGCTGTGCCGTCGGAGTGAGCCACAGCCACCGAGTCGAGACGGGGCCGTCCACCGGCCGCGCTGTCGTCCGCGCGTTGTAGCGGCCGGTCAAAGCCGATACAAAATTCGACCATCTCGAGGCCGGTGTTCGTCAGCGTGACCATGCGCTCGGCCTCTTCGCCTGGAGCCAGCGCTACCGACAGGCTCCCGGGCTCGGCCACAAGCTGCGCCCGCGCCGGGGTGCCCCCGCCGAGCGCGAGACTCAGCAGCAGCGCCCCCGCCACGAATGACGCGGAGCGGAAGAACGACGCGGAGCGAAGGAGTGTCCTCATCGGAGTACCGTGACCCGCCGCGTCACTGCGGCGTCATCCACGACGGCACGGACGAGATAAACGCCGCTTGGGAGCTTGGCGGTCTCCAGCCGGAGCTGATGTCGGCCGGCCTCCAACTCCTGATCGTGCAGTGTGGCAACGAGCCGCCCGAGCACATCATAGACCTCAGCCCGGACCTCACCAGCTTCCCTGAGACCGAGAACGACCGTCGCCGTGCTACGCGTCGGGTTGGGGAACACCGCGAGCGTAACTTCTGACGGAGACTCGGCAACAGAAGTCGTTTGACTTGCATCAGTCCCACTCACACCGCGACCGCCGTCTCCGGCTCGCCGCGCGTAAGCTGCTGCCACTGCCCGAAGCTCGCGCTGTACGTCGGCGTCCGGCTCCGCCGCCGCTACCGACTCCACCAGCGCCGACGCCTCGGCGTAGCGCCCCGCCTGCGCCGCGAGGTGCCCCTCAGTGAGCCTCAGCACTCCCACCACCGCCGGGGACTCCGCGCGCGGGGCCCACGATGTGATGAGGTCGTTCGCCGCCTCGTAGTCCTCCCGAGCCAGCGCTGCTACGGTCTCGACTTCGAGCGCCGCCTCGGCCACAGCCCGCTCGGCCTCGGACACGTCCGGGGCGGCCAGCGGCGCTCGCAGCGCCCCGAGCAGCGCCGCCGTCTGCGGCCACTCCCCGAGGTCGTCTTCGCGGTCGCGCCGGTGGAGCGCGCCGAGCTCGTAGACCAGCGCTGGGGCCGCCGCTGCCGTCGGGTTCTCAGCCAGCGCCGCGCGAAGCGTCCGGATCGTCTCGGCGAGCGCCGCGCTTTCGTCGAGCACGGGCTCCAGCCCAGGCTCCAGCCCGCCGCCGTCCGGCGAGGCCCCCGCTGGCGGCCCGGAGGCACCGCGCTGGGCCGCGAGGCCGCCGGGGGGAGCCGCACGGCTGAAGATGCAGGGGTCGCCCGGCACGGTGTAGTCGCACGACGAGACCGGAGTGAAAGCCACTGGCCCCGAGAAGGCCCCAGCCGCGGCGGGGTCGAGCGTGTCCCAGTACGTGTTGACCGCCTGCACGGTGGCGCTCGTCGTGTTGCGCAAGAGCAGGCCGCCGTCGTCGTAGACGGAGTTGCGGCCGTTCTGCGTGGAGGAGCCGAGGAAGGCCGTGCCGCCGTTGTAGACGAAGACCTCGGCCAGCCCGTTGTTCGCCACCCGGTTGTAACCGTAATCGTTGTTTGGCGACGGTATACTCATCTCGATGTCGCCGCCCGCGATGACGGCGACCCCGAAGCTTCCGCTCCCCTCAACAACATTCCGTTCAAACGTCTCTATCGTCGCGTTCGAGAGACCAAGGCCGACGTGGTGGTTGAGCGTGCTCGTCCCGTTGTCCCGGATCGCGGTGTCGGTGATGATCGCGTTCGTGTTGAGCGCGCGGATGCCCGCCTCGGCGTTGTCCCGGACGAAGGTGAAGGTGCCGCTGCCGAACGACTGCCGCAGCGTGAAGGCGCTGCGCCCGCCGCCGTTGCACTCGGGGCTGTCGGGGCAGTAGCCCTGCACGAACCCCGTCTCGATGCCGACGCGGTTGTCCTCGATCCACGAGCCGGAGACGGTCACGTCGGTGCTCAAGACCGTGATGCCCACGTCGGCTCGGGAGACGGTCGCGCCGTTGAGGTCAAGCGCGCCGGTATCGAAGACCACGATGCCGCCCCAGCCCTGGGTCGAGTCTCGGGCCGTGAACGTCGTGCCGGTGGCGTTCAGGGTCCCATCGACGATCACCCGTGCGCCCGGTGCGAGCGCGACCGTGAGGTCTCCCAAGCTCCACGTCTGCCCCGCCGGGACCACGAGGTCGCCGGGCAGCAGGTTCTCCAGCACGTACTCCACGGCAGCGAAAGCGTCGATCCGCCCTGCTCCGTAGACGTTGTCCTTACCCAGAAGTCCTAGGTCAACCGCCGACATCTGGAGCGCCTCCGAGACCTGGGCCGGCGTGAGGTCCGGGGCCACCTGCTTCATCAGCGCCACGGTCCCAGCTACGTGTGGAGCCGCTGCTGACGTGCCGTCGAACTCACAGTACAGAAGGCTTCCGTTTTGGGGAGCGCCGTTCTCTCCAAAGTCATTGCATCCCGTCGAGAACATCCCATTGCCCGCTGGCGCTACCACGTCCGGCTTGAGGAGGGGCGTCGAAGGGTACGGGTAGTCGTGGAACTCTGGAGGAATCGTATCTTGACAAGGGTACGTTTGATCAATGTCTTCCCAAGCTGCGGGCCCCCGGCTTGAGTAGGAGTGTATGGTGTCGCTTGAGTCGGTGGCACCCACGGCATTCGCCGAACTGACGTGGGACGCTCCCGTCGGCGCAGGCGAAGGTTGATCAGGGTGGAGCCACGGGGGCGGTGCGCTAGCCGGAAGACCGACATTGTATGGGAGAGGCTGTAGACCGGCTATAGTATTCCCTTGACCGTCACAACCGCCGCCGATATCCTCACCCCTGTTTCCAGCGGAGTTCGTGTGGGCGAGACCGAGCGCGAGCACCGCGTCGGTAACATGGCGCCAGCCCTCGTAGTCTGGTTGGAGGCTGAATCTCATGTTGGCCGACATTGTCACGATGTCCGGTAGCCTGAAAAGACTGCCCCACTGTGCTCGCATGTCGACGAAGAAATCGAAGCCTTCCATTCTGGCTGTTTCTCCTGCCTCATCGAGCTGACCACTATTGCTCTGGATGCACATTAGGATGGCTTCTGGTGCCACACCCGTTTGCTTTTGCTCTCCACCGTCTCCAGTCCCGTCGCCGAGCACAATGCCAGCGACTTGGGTACCGTGCTGTTCAATGCCCTCTGGTTGATATGGGTCGTTGTCGTTGTTCACAGTATCCCACCCGTGATGGACTAGATCCTCGCTCCCATCTGGAGCTCGGACGGAATCGCCGTTCGCGTCGTACCAGAGCTGAGTGGTTCCGTCTGTGGCGAGGCCATCCCAAAGACGACTTGCCAAATCAGGATGGTCGTAGTAACAGCCTTTGTCCAAAACGGCCGCTAGTGTGCCTGTCCCCGTGATCCCCATCGCCCAGACTTCAGGTGCCCTGATTTTTGTGACTCCCCACTCTGGGTCTGGGTTCAGTGGCAAGATTGGAGCGAGTTCGGCAGAACCCGGCTCGGCTGATGAACTCCCTCTCACCGCATTGCTCACTTGATCTGGGGAAAGTGGCCGGTCCCACGCGATGCGTCGCACCCCCGGCTGTGCGGCGATGGCCCGAATCATCTTGTCTGTCAGACAGGCACCGATGGCATTTGCGATTTCGATGCTGCGAACTCTCTCCGCTTCCCCGCGCTGCTCCGCGCTCCGCAAGAGGCTCAGCACGGCACTTTGCTGTTGCCGGGCGAAGCCGACGATCTCTCGCGCGGCATAGGTCTGGCGTTCGTCCTTCGGCATGGCGGCCATCGCGGCGCGCTCTGCCTGGGAGAACGTGCGCCCTGCGTCGAAGGAGATGAGCACGGGGATCAGTTCGTCCGCTGGGGTCTCTGCCATGTGCTTTTCAAGCTGCGGAGAGAGGACCGCCGTCTGCGCAGTAGCCGCAGGGGCAGACAAGAGAATCACCGTCAGAAGCTTCAGTAACGGTCGGGGGGGGGGCGTTTCATGGGAATACCTCGCAGAATGGTGGTGGGTGGTTCACATGCGCTTCACAGAGTACAAACTCGCTCAGGAAAAGTCAAGGCTAAATCAGGGGCTCGTGTCACCTTCGGGTCCGACGCCCCGGGGCAGTGCGGCCCAGACCTGGGTCCGGCAAGAAAATTGGGAGGCCGCCGGACCTCCGGCGGCGTGTCTCGCGCTCGTCCCCCGACCCTATGCTTCCCACCCTCTACAAACGCAGCGATTCGGCGTGGCGCAGCGCAGCACTCGCCTTGGGCGTGTTGGCCGTTCTGCTCCCCATGATTGCTGTCGCCGAGCCGCCGCCGTCCGTCGATCCCGCCGTGGCGTGGGCGGGGCCGTGGGAGGTAGTGCAGGCTCCGCAGGCCGAGGCGAGGGCCGCCGGGCCGTGGTGGGTGGATACCCTGATCTACACGCTCTACGCCGTCATCTTCCTGATCTTCGTCTACACCGTCCGGCACTACGCCTTCACGGTCAACCGGATGTTCGGGCGGCAGCATCACCCGTATGCCGCGCTCGACACCCTCGACTGGCCGCCGGTGACGGTGCTCATCCCGGCGCACAACGAGGAAGCCGTGATCGCCGACAGCATCGGGAACCTGCTGGAGGTGGACTATCCCGCCGACCGAATCACGATCATCCCGGTCAACGACCGCTCGCAGGACCGGACGCGCGACGTGATCGACACGTGGGTAGCGTGGCATCCGGGGCGGATCAAACCGTTCCACCGGACCGGCGGCAAGCCCGGCAAAGCGGCGGCGCTCAACGATGCCTACGCGCTCGTCGACACCGACATCGTGCTGATCTTCGACGCCGACTACCTCCCCGGACGCGATCTCATCAAAACCCTCGTCGCGCCGTTCGCCGACCCGGAGATCGGGGCGGTGATGGGGCGCGTGGTGCCGGTCAACACGGACGCGAACCTGATGACGCGGCTCCTCGATCTGGAGCGGACGGGCGGGTACCAGGTCGACCAGCAGGCGCGGATGAATCTCGGTCTTGTGCCGCAGTACGGCGGGACGTGCGGCGGCGTGCGCCGCAGCGTGGTCGAGGCCGTCGGCGGCTGGCGGGACGACACGCTGACCGAAGACACCGACATCACCTGTCAGGTGCTCGCCGCCGGGTGGAAGGTGGCCTACCTCAACCGGGCCGAGTGCTACGAGGAGTCGCCGGAGACGTGGCCGGTGCGCACGAAGCAGATCCGGCGCTGGGCACGCGGGCACACCGACGCGGCGATCCGCTACGCCGGGACGGTGCTGCGAAGCCGGCACCTTGGCCTCCGCGCCCGGCTCGACGGGTTACTCCTACTCGGCGTGTATGCAATGGGGCCGGTCTTGCTGACGGGGTGGATTCTGGCGATCGTGCTCTTCTACCTCGGCGTTCAGCAGCTGAACGTGCTGGTCGTCCTGCTCGCCATCGCCTCGTGCAACACGCTCGGCAACTTCGCGGCCTTCTTCGAGATCGCCTCCGGGACGCGGCTCGATGGGGGGCGGCAGCGGATCCGGCTGCTTCCGCTGAACCTGCTCGGCTTCCTCGTCAGCCTGGTCGCCACGAGCCGAGCGGTGGTGGAAGAGGTCGTAGACCAGGTGCGACCGGGGAAGCGGCGGCTCGTGTGGGACAAGACCAAGCGCTTCCGCTCGGACGCGCCTGACCTCCCGGCCTAGCGATGATGTGGGTGCTCATCGTCGTAGCGTTGGGGGTCTGGATTGCGCTCGCGTTCGCACCGTCCGTGCAGGAGCTGTATCGCCGTCGCGACGCGGCCCCGCTTCCGGTCTCCGACCGATACCGGGAAGACCTGCGCCTCGGCGCGTCCGACGCGCGCCCAGAGGTAGGCATCGCACCGGGCAAGACGCTGGTCGGAACCGTCGCTGCGGACCGGACTCTCCGGCTCGGGGTCGGGTGCTCGTTCGAGCGGCTGCACGCGCCGACAGTGTGGTTCGGGGCGGAGGTGGAGCAGGAGGCGTTGCGGCCCGCTCCAAGCCTGGCCTTTCAGCCTCCGCCGGGGACCGACCTGAGAGCGGGCCGCTACCTCGTGCAGGGCGACCTCACCGTACCCGGTGACACCCAGGTCGATGGAGACCTCGTCGCGACGGGGCAGGTGCGGCTCGGAACGGGCGTGGTCGTGGAAGGGAGCATAAAGAGCTACGGCGACCTCGTGGTAGAGTCTGGTGGCACAATCCGAGGCAACCTCTTCAGCCGAGGTGATCTCCGCCTAGCGTCGGGGTGCCGGGTCCGCGGTGTCGTGGTGGCCGAGGGCGAGCTGAGCCTGGCCGCCGGAAGCGTCGTGGGAACGCCCGATGCCCTGGTTACAGCGACCGGACAGCGGGTGTCGGCGAGTGCCGGGGCCTGCGTTCACGGAACCGTTTGGGCGCTCGGTGCCGGGCGCGTCACGGCAGACCGAGGAAACGGAAAGGTGACAGGACCCCACATCGTCCCGGGTCACCCCGTTCGTAGCGAAGAAAAGAGCGAGACCGCGGTCGTTCCGTCCGGTAACTCGAAACGGTAGAAAGGTAGTTCTGCGCTGTGCTCGCCGCGCCTCAGCCCAGGCAGGCCGCGCCGACAAACCTAGAATGGATTGAGGCCGACGAGCCATTCGTCGAACCCATCGGCGGACTCGTCGAAAGAGGTTTTGTGCTCGTCGAAAGAGGCAAATAGGGACGATTTGTCGAATCCTATTGGGCAGGGTGGACGGCACAGGGGATGTAACCGAGCAGGGTGACCTTAGACCTTCACCAGCGCTCACTCCCTCTATGTCCGATACGGTTCTTCTCTGCATGGGCACCCGCCCGGAGATCATCAAGATGGCTCCCGTCTATCACGCGCTGCGGGAGACCTCGCTGCGTCCCGTGGTGCTCCACACGGGCCAGCACAGTGACATGGCGTGGCCGCTCTACGAGTTCTTCGGCATGGAGCCGGACCTCGCCCTCGACCTGACGCGCGAGCGGCCCAGCCTCGGCCATCTCTCGGCCCAGCTGCTCGACACCCTCGACCAGGTGGTGATGGAGTCCGAGGCGGCGGCGATGCTCGTTCACGGCGATACCTCCTCGACGCTCGCCGCTTCGCTGGCCGCGTTCTACGCCGGGGTCCCGGTCGGCCACGTCGAGGCCGGACTCCGCTCGCACGACGGGCGCGATCCGTTCCCGGAGGAGAAGAACCGCGAGATCGTGGCCCGCCTCGCCCGGTGGCATTTCGCCCCGACCTCCCGCGCCGTCGGGAATCTGATGCGCGAGGGATGCCATCCGGGCCACGTCCACCTCGTCGGCAACACGGTCGTGGACGCGACGAAGCGCGGCCTCGAGGCTGTTCTCGACCCCACCCAGGAAGCATCAGACCTCTTCGACGACGATCTGGCCGAGTGGGCCGGACGGGGCAGGCTCGTCCTCGTGACGGCTCACCGCCGGGAGAACTGGGGTCGCCCGATCACCGAAGTCGCGGCGGCGGTCGGCACGCTCGCCGCACGGCACCCCGGCGTCCGCTTCCTCTGGCCCCTCCACCCCAACCCCGCGGTGCGCTCTGCCGTAGCGTTCGGGTTGCAACTGGCAGGCATGAATTCGGAGGACCGCATTCGCCTGAGCAAGCCCCTTTCGTATCCCCAGATGCTGTGGGCGCTGCGCAACGCGTGGCTCGTGATGACGGACTCGGGCGGGGTGCAGGAAGAGGCGGCCGCGCTGGACCGCCCCGTGCTGGTCCTGCGCAAAACCACCGAGCGCCCCGAACTGATCGAGGCCGGGGGCGGTGCCCTCGTCGGCACCGAGCGGTACGCCATCGAGGCGTGGGTCAACGAGTTGGTCACGGACCAGACGTTCTACGACCGGATGCGGTGCCTGGAGAATCCCTACGGCGACGGGCAGACCGGCCCGCGCATCGCGGCTATCATGGAGCGGGACTTGGCCCACGCGGAGCTTACACCCTCCGGGATGCGCGGTGCCGAGGCGCTCCCCTCGATTAAGACCAGCTTGGCAGATGCGGACCTCTCCGACTTGGGGGTACTGAAGCCCGCTCACACGATGCCGAAGGCGGCCTGACCACCCCGATGCGCGTGCTCCGGTACATCGCCGTGCTCGTCTGCGCCGCTACGGGTGGACAGGCTCAACCGGCCATCGATCTGCAATCGGTGGAGGTGGGGACGGAGTACGAGTCCGTCTCCGGCGACTTTACGGACACGCGCGGCGTGAACGGACAGGCGGTGCTCGGCGGCATCGGCGGAACCTGGCGCCTCGAATGGGGGGCGCAGGAGCGATTCGGGGAGGCGGGGGTGATCTTTGGAGTGGGCCACTCCCGCCTCCTCAGTCGCACATGGGTTGCGCACGGATTCGTCGGCTCCAGCACTGCCGGGGCCTATCACGCCCGGCTGCGCGCCGGGGCCGAGGTCGGGCGCAAATGGGGACGCCGTGGGCCACTCGTCACGAGCCTCGGTGCCCAGGTCCACGATGCGCGCGACGTGCACCGCGACATCGTGCTGACCGCCGAGGCCGCGTACTACGCAGGGCCTTTCGTCGTCCAGTTCGGCAACCGCTACACCATCAGCACGCCGGGCGATGCGCGGGGCCACTACGTCCACGCGGCGCTCACGCACCAGCGGCCCGGGGCACGGAGCGTGTCCTTCCGCGCCGGGGCCGGGCACGAGGCCTACCTGCTGGTCGAGCCGTTCACCGCCAGGGTCGAGTTTCCGAGCTGGGAGGCCGGGCTGACGTGGACCGAGCCGGTCTTCAAGAGCTGGAGCGTGAAGGCGCGCGTGAGCCTTTACCGCAACCCCTACTACGAGCGCGGCGGCCTCGGCCTGGGCGTGCTGCGCCGGTTCTGACGTGGCCGACCTCCGACGCCATAGCGCCCGATCCGCGCGCCCCACGTACCGGGGCGGGGCGACGACGTTTCTCTACGAGCACCGCGCGTTCGCCCGGCTGCCCCGTCCGGCGCGCACCCTCGCCGAAGCCGTCGTGCTCACCCTCGTCACGACGGCGGCATGGCTGGCGCTGCTGCCCGTCGTGGGGCGGGCGTGGGGCTACGCCCTCGTTGCACTTGCGCCCGAAGGCGTCGGGGTGGTGATGACGCTCTACGAGGTGGCGGGTGCGACCGTCGGCGTGCCGCACCTCGCGCTCGAAGCGAGCCTGCCCGGTGCGGGTGTGTGGAGCGGGGCCGCGCTCGGGACGGGGCTGCTGTTTGCCGCATCGTTCGCGCTTCCAGACCGGATGACGCCCGGTATCTACGCCCTGCGCGCCGTCTGCCTCATCCAGGCCAGCGCCGTCCTCTACTTCGCCTTCTGGGCCGACCGCTTCCCGTATACCCTCGGCGACTACCTCCGGGCGATGATGGCGACCGGGCTGGTCATCGCCACCGTGACGCCGGTCGTGCTCGGCTTCATCTGGCACATTCAGGATGTGGCCTGGCCGAAGAAGCTGGCGCTGGTCGTGCTGATGCAGGGGTACGCCGTCGTGCTCATTCCGCTCCAGTACGCCACGCACGGCTTGGTGCTGCGCGAAGCTACGTTGCTGTTCCTGCCGGTCCTCTACATCCTGTTCGGGGTGCTGCTGCACACCCTCACGCTCATCGCGCTCTACGCCTGGGGGATGAGCTGGAGCGGCGAACTCCCCGCCCTCGGCGTTCCCGCTGTGCCCCTTGCAGACCCCGCCTCCACCCAGGCCACCTGACCACGCATTCGGAAACTATGTCTACTGCAATGACTACTCGATTCACGACTCCGCGCACCGTTCTGCCGATGCTGCTGCTGGCCGCACTGACCGCCGTGCCGGTCGCAGCCCAGAACCCCGTCCTTTCTCTCGCGGTCGATGATCCGACGCCGGACGTGGGTGAGTTCGTCACGTTCACCGTCGAAGCCCAGCGCGACGGGGGGAACGTCAACAACGTCGAAGTGACGAGCCTGCTTCCGGCAGGGCTGGTCTACGACTCCTACACGGCGTCGCAGGGCACCTACTCGCCGGGCAGTGGACTGTGGGACATCGGGCGGGTCAACGGCAACGGTGTGCGGCAGTTGACGATCACCGCGCAGGCCGTGTCGGCGGGGACGTTCACGCTCGATGCCGATGGCACCAACCCCGGCGGCGGGGACCACGCCGAGGCGTCGATCACGGTTGGCGCGGGCCAGGCCCCGATCTCGCTGGCGCAGTCGTTCGAAGGCACGGTGGGCTACGTCGGCGTGGGCGGCACCTTCCGCACGGCGAACAACGAGACCGACGCCTGCGCGGTCGGAGCGGCGTCGACCGTCACGCTGTCGGGCATCCCGAGCGGGGCGACGGTGCGCGGAGCCTACCTCTACTGGGCAGGCTCCGGCGACCTCGACGCCGACGTCACCTTCGACGGTACGAGCCTCACCGCCGACCGGACCTTCGGCGACGAGTTCGAAATCACGGGGGGAACGTCGCCGTCACGGTTCCGCTTCTTTCAGGGGTTCGAGGACGTGACCGCCGCCGTGCAGGCGAAGGCCGACCCAAACACTACCTACACGCTCGACGCCTTCGACTCGGAGAGCGCAGACGTGACGGCGACCGACCCCGAGGAGCTCTACTGCACCTACCAAGCCGTGCTGAAGTCGTGGGGTCTCGTCGTCGTTTATGACGACCCGGTTGCACCGCGCCGCCGCCTCAACGTTTACGACGGCTTCGCCGTGACGCGGGAAGGGAGCGTCGACGCGACCATCACCAGCTTCGAGACGCCGCTCGCCAACGTCTCCGCCGCGAGCGTCCTCAGCTTCGAGGGCGATCCCCGTGACGACGGCACGAACGAGCGGCTCACCCTGGCCCCGGCCGGTGGCTCGGCCGCCGTGCTCGATGAGGACGATCCGTTCAGCTCGGCCAGCCGACGTTTCGACGGGGTCGAAAGCGACAGCACCTTCGGGGTAGACTTCGACACCTACGACCTCTCCGCCGCGCTGCCCGCCGGGACGACCGAGGCCACGCTCACCGTCGGGGCCGGGCTGGACCTGGTGATCCTCAGCGCCACCGTGCTTTCGGTGCAGACCTCGGTGGTGGACCTCGACCTTGCGATGACGGTGGACGATCCTGCCCCCGAAGCCGGGGAGACCGTGTTGTTTCTGCTGACGGTAACGAACCGGAGCGCGGACACCGCGGCCGGCGTGCAGGTGGCCGACTACCTCGGCCTCACCTCCTCACTCTTCGAGGTCGTGGCGATCACACCGAGCCGGGGCAGCTTCGCCGATAGCCTCTGGACTGTCGGCACGCTCGAAGGTGGGGAGAGCGCAGGGCTGGCCGTCGAGGTCAGGCTGGTCGCCGACAACGTGGCGTTCACGAATCTCGCCGAGATCGCCCACGTGGACCAGCCCGACATCGACTCGACGCCGTACAACGGCGACACGGCGGAGGACGACTACGCCTCGGCTACGGCTACGACCGGCGGCTCGTCCTCCGGCGGCGAGGGCGGGCTGGAGTCCAACGGCACGATGGCGCAGACCCTCGCGAATGTGCTCTACGGCCGGCGCGTCACCGAGGCCGAGGTGCTGGGCCGGGGCGAGTCGCTCGCGCCGCCGCGCTTCGCACCGGCTGGGGCTGCTTCCCGCTCGGCGGACCTCCGCAGCATCTTCCCCGAAGAGGGACCCGCCGGGAGCATCCCCTTCGAGGTCTCGCCCGGCGATCTGCTGCCCGTCACGAATGCCCGTGCCGTCCTCGCCGCGGACTACCACCGGGCCGTGGACAACCGGCGCACCGCCGTCCTCTTCGCCACCACCACCGCCCCCGGCGAGGTCTACGAGCACACGAAGGTCGTCTGCGACCGGCTGCGCGGAGCCGTGCTCGAAGGGATCGAGCGGGTCGATATCCTCGGCCATCCGTTCGTGCTCGCGCAGCTTCGCTACCCGAACGGCTCGGTCGACTACGCCGTCAGCTTCGTCGCCTACCCGACCGGCACGGGGTATGCCGTGGACAGCCGCTTCCTCCTGAGCGACTACGCGCCCGAAGGGATCGACGAGGTGGTGAACGTGCAGGCGTGGAGCGTATCCCGAGACTACACCGTAGACCTCGTCGAGCGCGTGCTGACCGGGCTGAACGGCGAGGTCGTCTACCGCAACACCCACGCCGCCGCGCCGACGCTGCCGAGCGTGTTCGTCCGCCGCGCCGAGTACGCCAACGGCCGCCTCGCGGTGGAGCTGAACAACGGGGCCGCCGCCGAGCGCATCCGGCTCAGCGGCGGTACCCTCGCCCGCGTCGAAGGTGGCGAGCGGACGCGCTTCGAGGAGACCCTCGACCTGGAGGAGTCCGAAGGCCCCGTCGTCACGACGACCTTCGAGACCGGGCCGGTCTTCGACGTGGCGTTCTTCGTCGAGACCGACGTGGCCGGGGCCGATCTGCTCTACCTCGCCGACGGCGCGTGGGGCTGGGCGGCGGCTCCCGGCGGAGCCTCGGTCGATGCCTTCGAGGTGCGGCCCGACGAGCGCCCGGCGACGGACAGCGCGGTGCGCCGCGTCGAGCGCCCCGCGCGGATCGAGGGGACCGTCGAGACGTGGGCGACGCTCTTCCGCTACCTCCGCCCCGGCGGCAGCCCGGTCGATCTCACGGGGTACGAGTGGGTCGAGTTCGTCGCCTCGGGCCGGGGCGAGGTGCAGATGCTGCTCGAAAAAGCGAGCATCCGAACCTCGGACCACTTCGGGCACCGGTTCACGCTCTCGCCGGAGCCGCGCCGCATCCGCATCCCCTTCGCCGACCTCCGCCGCGCCGGTAGCACCGACGCCTTTACGGGCGAGGACGCGGTGGTGCTCTCGTTCTTCGTGTGGGGCGATCAGGTAGCCGTCCGTCCGTTCGCCTTTGAGGTCTCGGACGTGGCCTTCGGGAAGGGGAGCGCGAGCGACGGCGCACTGCCCACCGCGCCGATGCTGGCAGCCGCGTACCCCAACCCCTTCTCCGACGAGACGACGATCGGCTTCGAGCTACCCGAGGCGCAGGCGGTGACGCTGGCGGTCTACGATATGCTGGGCCGCCGCGTGGCCGTGCTGGCCTCAGGCGAGCACGCCGCGGGCTACCACGCCGTTCGCCTCGACGGGCGCGGCCTTGCCGCGGGTGTTTATCTCTACCGGCTGACGCTGCCCGGTTACAGCCGGACCCATAGAATGACCTACATGCATTAAGTCTGATCGCCGGAAAGCCGATATTCGGGAGGCCGAAACCGCCCCGCACGCGAGTGGGTGGTTCCGGCTTTCCCGCTACCGACCGCCAGGCGTATGCCCTCCCGCTCCTCCGATGCTCCCCCAGGACTCCTGCCCCCCGAGGGGCGGCCTCGCCTCGACGACCCCTCCTTGCTCCTGGAGCTGGCACTCGCTGCCGGTATGGCACCAGAGCCGGGCGGGGAGGGCGAGGCGTTCCTCCGCGTGCTCCGTGACCGGGCAGGGCTGGAGGCGGCGGTGTGGCACCGAGAGGGGGACCGGCTCCGGCTGGACTGCGGCTCCACCCCCCTCGCCGCCGCCGCCGCGGTTGCGGTGGACCACCCCCTCGCGCAGGCGGTCGGGCGGGAGGGCGTGCTCGTCACGCTGCTCCCCGACGAGCGGTTCGAGGGGGTAGTGGCAGCGCAGACGGGAGCGCTGGCCGCGTGCGGGCTCGGCGTGCTGGGGCTCGTGGTGCTTCGGGCCTCGGGCGACGCGCCGCTCCGCAGGGCCGAGGTCGAGGCGTTGCGTCCGGTGCTGGAGCACTTCGAGGCAGGCCGCCGGACGGTCCGCCGCTACGAGCGCTTGCGCGCGGAGGTCGCCGAGGGCGGCGACGCGTGGGCGGCGCGGCACCGGCTGCTGGACGGCCTCGCCGCCGAGCCGGCGCTCGGCGCGCGCGAGCAGGTCCAGCGCGCCCTCGCCCTGACCGCCGACTTCCTCGGCCTCGACATCAGCATCCTCAGCCAGGTCGAAGGGCGAGGCGACGACGGGATCTACACCGTCGAGATGTGCCACGCGCCGGGCATCGACCTGGCACCGGGGCAGCAGTTCCCGCTTGGGCAGACCTACTGCGCGATCACGCTGGCGGGGACCGATGCGCTCGCCATCGATCACATGGGGGTGAGCGAATACGCCGTCCATCCCTGCTACGAGGCGTTCCAGCTCGAGAGCTACATCGGCGCGCCCGTCTACGTCGCGGGGACGCTCTTCGGCACCCTCAACTTCTCCGCCGCCGCGCCGAAGCGCCCCGCCTTCACCGAGGCCGACCTGGACCTGCTCCGCCTCGTCGCCTCGTGGATGTCCACGAAGCTCGAACAGGAGCAGGCATCCGAGGCGTTGCGCAGGACGCAGCAGCGGCTGAAGCGGGTCCTCACCGCCGCCCCGGATGCGTTCGTCTACGCCGACACGGACCGGACTATCCAGTTCGTCAATCCTGCCTTCGAGCGGCTCTTCGGTCTTGCCGAGGAGGACGTGGCCGGGCGGCGCACGAAGATGTTATACGCCGACGCGGCGGACTTCGAGCGGCAGCAGCGCCAACGGTACAACCTCACCGCCGCCGAGCGCCTCGACCCCTACATCGTCCGGTACCGGCGGAGGGAAGGGAGCACGTTCCTTGGTGAGACGGTCGGGGCACCGGTCGAGGACGGGGCCGGGCAGCGCATCGGGTTCATGGGGTTCATCCGCGACGTGACGGTGCGCGAGGAGGCACAGCTTGCACTTGCCGCCGAGAAGGCACACTACGAAGGCATCGTCGAGGTCGCGACCGATCTGATCTACCGAGCCGACGCCGAGGGGCGATTTACCTACGTCAACCCCACCGCGCTTCGCCGCTTCGGCTACGAAGCCGACGAGCTGTTGGGGAGGCATTTCAGCACCCTTGTCCGGCAAGACCGGCGCGCCGAGGTCATGGCATTCTACCAAGAGCAGATGACCAAGCGCCAGTCGACGACCTACCTCGAACTGCCCGTTCTTGCCCGGAATGGCGAGGCCGTGTGGGTCGGGCAGAACGTGCAAGTCTTGTGGGACCAGGAGCACAGGCGGCCCATTGGGATTCAGGCGGTCGCCCGCGACATCACCGAGCAGAAGCGGCTCGAAGACGCGCTGCGCGAGGCCAAGACCGAAGCCGAGGCGTCCGGCCGGGCGAAGGAACGATTTCTCGCCAACATGAGCCACGAGATCCGCACCCCGCTCAACGCCGTGCTCGGCCTGACGCACCTCCTGGCCGAGACTACGCTGGCCGACGAACAGACCGAGTACGTCCACGGCATCACCGCCGCCGCCGATACCCTGCTGAGCCTCGTCAACGACGTGCTCGATTTCGCCCGCCTCGGTGCCGGTAAGCTCAGTTTCGAGGAGGTCCCGTTCCAGCCTGCCGAGTTGCTCCACGACCTCGTGCTGCTGCTGCGCCCGCGTGCCGAGGCCAAAGACCTCACGCTGCGCCTCACCATCGACCCGGCGGTGCCGGACGAACTGGTGGGCGACCCGCACCGGCTACGGCAAGTCGTGATCAACCTCGTCTCGAACGCGGTGAAGTTCACCGAGGTGGGAGGGGTGACGGTCCGCGTAGCCCCTGCGCCAGGGGAGCAGGATGATCTGTTCCGGCTTCGGTTTGAGGTGATCGACACCGGCATTGGGATCGCCGAGTCGCAGCAGGAGCGCATCTTCGAGTCGTTCACACAGGCCCGGAGCGATGCGGCCCGGACCTACGGCGGCAGCGGGCTGGGCCTCGCCATCGTGAAGGAACTGGTCGAGGGGCAGGAGGGCACCGTCACCGTGACGAGCCGGGAAGCGCACGGCTCTCGCTTCGTGGTGACGCTGCCGTTTCAGCAGCACGCCGCCACGCTGACCAGCCCGGAGCACAATCAGGAGATCGACCTCCAGGGGCTGCGCGTTCTGTTGGTCGAGGACATCCCGGCGAACCAGTTCGTCGCTACGCGGATGCTCGAGCGGTGGGGCGTCACCGTGGCCCTGGCCGAGGACGGAGTCGGGGCCGTCCGGCAGGTGAGCGAGCGGCCCGAGGCGTTCGACCTCGTGCTGATGGACCTCCAGATGCCGGAGATGGACGGCATCGCCGCCACACGGGCCATTCGCGGCGAGGTCGGTCTGTCGAACGAGCAGCTCCCCATCGTCGCGCTCACGGCCTCGGTCTTGGCCCAGCAGCGCAACGAAGTCCTGGCGGCGGGCTTCGACGACTTCGTCCTCAAGCCCTTCGACCCCGAGCAGCTCCGCCGCTGCATGGCGTCGCTGACCGGGCGCATCCAGGAACCCGACCGGCCGCCGATCAACGAGAGCGTGCTGGAGCGCTATGCCCTCGGAGACGCTGGCTTCATCGCCGAGCTGGCTCGGCTGTTCTGCCGAGAGGTGCCGGGCAAGGTGGCGGCGCTCGCGGAGGCGGCGGAGGCCGGGCGCTGGGAGGAGGTCCGGGCGCTCGCGCACCAGACGAAGACGCAGGCAGCGTACGTCGGGGCCGAGGCGCTGGCCGAGGCGCTGACGGACGTGGAGCGCCTCGCGAAGCAGGGGGCGTCGGTCGAGGCCAGAACCGGGGTGGGCCGCGTCCGGGCCCTGTGTGGAGTAGCCGAGAAAAAGCTTAGAGAGTTTGCTCCAGAGGTCGAGGAAACAGAGGCCTAGCAGTTTGGAGCATAGGTTTAGATTTCTAAATAGAAACGGGTTATGTCTTGTATTTATGCGTCTTGTTTGCTTGATGGTGGAAGTCCCCATAGCTACTTTCGCGTCTCCACCCCCTTTGCTCACCCCCACGCCTTTGATGCGTTGCCTGATCGCAGACGACGACGCGCTCGCCCGCGCCGTCCTCGAACGTTACGTCTCGCGTGTCGATACGCTCACGCTAGCCGGTGTCTGCACGAACGCCCTCGACGCCGCCGACCTCCTCGTACGTGAGCGCGACGCTGGAACGCCCATCGACCTCGCGTTCCTCGACGTCGAGATGCCGGAGCTGACGGGGCTGGACCTCGCCCGGTCATTCGGGGAGGACCTGCAGATCGTGATCGTCAGCGGGAAGGAGGACTACGCCCCGGCGGCCTTCGACCTCGCCGTCGCCGACTACCTCGTCAAGCCGGTGGACTACGCCCGCTTCGTGCGGGCGGTCGAGCGTGCCCGGCTGCTGGCTGCCGACGGCGCGGGCGGAGCGGAGCCCGGCGGGGCTCCCGAGGGGGCCTTGCCCGACGGCCCCGTCTTCGTCCGAAGCGCGGGGCGGCTCGTCCGGCTCGACTTGCGCGAGGTGCACCGGATCGAGGCGCAGAAGGACTATGTCGTGTTCCACACCCCGGAGCGAGCTGTGACCGTCCACACAACGATGAAAGCCCTCTCCGAGCGCCTGCCCGGTGCGTTCGCCCGCATCCACCGCTCGGCCATCGTCCGGCTCGACCGGATCGAGGACGCCTCGGAGTCCGCCGTCGTGGTCGGCGGCCTAGCGCTGCCGGTCAGCAGCACCTACCGGCAGGAGCTGATGGGCAGGCTCCGCACGCTGTAACGCCCGGGCCTCAGCACCCGAGCCTCAGCGGCCCTCCTCGCGGAGCTGCTCGAGCTGCTCCTGGAACTCGGCGTCGGCCCGTCCGGCCTGGATGAGGAGCGTCGCGAGCACGGAGAGCGCGACGACGAGGACCACGAAGGCGACCACGAACAGGCGCGAGCGGCGCTGGCGGGGGGGGGCAGGCATCGCTCAGTCGCCTCCGTGCTCGCCCCACTGCCGCACGAGGGCCTCGGCGTAGCGCAGGGTGGTTTCGAGGTTCTGAACCGTGTTCCACTCGAAGCGGCTGTGGAAGTCGTGCCCGCCGGTGAACACGTTCGGCGTAGGGATGCCGAGCGCCGAGAGGCGCGCGCCGTCGGTGCCGCCGCGCACCAAGCGCCACGCCGGTTCGATCCCGATGGCGCGGGCCGCCGCCTCGGCGAACGAGACCGCGCGCGGGTCCGTCGCCTCGATGAAGCGGAGCATGTTGCGGTACGAGTCCCGCACCTCGACCTCGACCCGGGCCCCGTGCCGGGCCCGCATCGTTTCGGCGAGGTCGTGGAGGAGGGCTTTGCGCCGCGCCAGGCCCTCGTCCTCGAAGTCGCGCAGCAGGATGCGGACCGCCGCCCGGCCGGTCTCGCCCTTCGTGATCGTGTGCGGGTAGAAGTAGCCCTCGCGCCCCTCGGTCGTGGCGGGGGCCTCGCCGGGGGGGAGCGCCGCGATGAACTCGGCGAGGACGCGCACGGCGTTCACCATCACCCCCTTCGCGTAGCCCGGGTGGACCGTCACGCCTTCGACCGTGACGGTGGCTTCGGCGGCGTTGAAGGTCTCCGAGGACAGCTCGCCCACCGCGCCGCCGTCGAGCGTGTAGGCGACCGTGGCACCGAAGCGCTCCCGGTCGAGGTGGTCCACGCCGCGCCCGATCTCCTCGTCGACGGTGAAGAGGAGGCGGACCTCGGGGCGCGGCGCGGCACTCCCGGCGAGGTCTTCGGCGAGCTGCATCAGGACGGCAACGCCCGCCTTGTCGTCGGAGCCGAGAAGCGTGGTGCCGTCGCTCGTGATGAGATCGTGCCCGAGGTGCGCGCCGAGGGCGGGCTGCCGCGCCGGGTCGAGCGTGACCCCCGCGTCGCCGGGGAGGGCAACGACCCCGCCCTGATAGTTCGGGTGGACGAACGGACGCACCCCGCCGCCCGGCTCGTCCGGCGAGGTATCGACGTGCGCCACGAGGCCGAGCACGGGGGCGGCCTCCACGGGGGCAGCCTCCCCCGGCGCGAGCGTCGAAGGAAGCCTGGCGTAGACGTAGCCCGCGCCGTCCATCTCGGCCTCGACGCCGAGGCCGTGCAACTCGGCGAGGAGCAGCCGGCTGAGGGTGAGCTGCCCCCCGGTCGAGGGCACGGTGTCCGACTCGGGGTCCGACTGCGTGTCGATCTGCACGTAGCGGACGAACCGGCGGGCGACGGGCGGGAGGCCGGAGACCGTGTCGGCGGGAAGCGGGGGCATCGAGGGAGCGAGGAGAGTGGCAGAGTCGCGGAGAACCCGAGCAAGGTAAGCGAGGCCGGGGTGCGCCCCGCGCCGACGTTGATTTGGTCTCAGGACCTTCCCTGCTCCCCGTACCCCTCCACGCCGTCTCAACTCCTCGCCGTTAGTGCAGGCGGCGCTCGCGCGCGAGCTGGTCGAGCGCGCGGTCGTAGAGGAGGGTGTAGGCGTCGGGGTGCGCGGCGTAGTAGTCGAGGGCGCGCTGGAAGGCAAGGGTGTCGAGGTCGAAGGCGGCGAGGGCGGCGGCGCGGAGGCTGTCGCGCGGCGCGCCGGTGTGGGCGGCGCGGGCGTCGGCGAGGTGGACCTCGGCGAGGACGGCGACCATCAGGCTGTCCGAGAGGCCGGGCGCGGCGGGAGAGGGGGAGCCGCAGGCAGCGAGGAGGAGAACGGCGGACAGAAGGCAGCGGGCGGGAGGCAGCGGGCGGGAGGCAGCGGACGGAAGGCAGCGGTCCGCAGCGAGCGCTTTCCCCTCTTCCGCCCTTTCGCCCTTGCGCTCGTCCATCCCTAGAGCAGCGCCTCCGGCACGTCCACCTCCATCCGCAGCAGGCGGGCGGCGTAGGTCTTGCCCTGCGCGTCGAGCTTGAGCGAGACCGTGCCGCCGCCGCCGAGGGCCTCGTGCAGCAGGAAGTTCAGCGCGCCCAGGTTGGGCAGTTCGAAGCGCTCGACCTCGCCCCGGCACATCGGGCCGAAGTGGGCCTTGACGCGCTCGGCGGTGACGGTCTCGCGCAGGAACGGGTAGAGCTTCGGGTCGCGGGCGATGAGGCCGACGTTGACGGCGTCGCCCTTGTCGCCGCTGCGGGCGTGGGCGATCTCGAGGAGGTTCGTTTTCATGGGTCGGGGAAAGAGGGGCAGGGCGAAAGTCCGCAGGCAGCAGTCCGAAGAGGCCGACGACGAAGATAGAGGATCGAGGCCTGAGGAGGGAGCCGTCCTGCCATCTTCTGTCCGCGCTCCTCTAGCCCTCCTCGCCGCCACCGGCGAGGACCTCGACGCCGCCGTTGGAGGTGCGGAAGGTGTAGGCGATGGCCTCCATCTGCCGGAGGAACTCGCGCTTCTCGGCGCTCGTGTAGCGCGGCCCGTAGATCATCCCGTCGATGAGATAGAACCGCCCCGTGTCCTCGTCGAAGAAGGCGTAGCTCACGAACGGGCCGCCCATCGCGTCGCCCGTCAGCCGCCACGTCCCGCGCGTCTCGATCGCGAAGCGCCCGCCGAGCTCCACGGTGTCCGCCTCGACCGGGCGGCGGACGAGGTCGCGCTCCTCGATCGTGACGTAGCTGTCGGCGAAGGTGCCGCGGACGAAGCGCCGGGTGAGGTCGTTGCGGAGGGCACGCACGGCCTCGGGCGAGAGCCGCCTCAGGCGCGGGTCCTCCTCGTAGTAGACGAAGAAGTCGCGCCACGAGTCCTGCCCGGCGAAGCGGCGGTAGCGGACGAACGTGCCCCGCGTGCCCTGGTCGGTGACGAAGGTGGTGTCGAGCGCGCGGACGTAGTCGTGCTGAATCCCGACGGCGAAGCCGTGCCGGTCGAGCAGGCCGGCCTCGACCTCGGTCTGGCGCGCCTTGTCGAACATGTCCTCGGTCGTGCGCTTGCGCGCGAGGCGGGCGAAGGCGGCGCGGAGGTCGTCGCCCTCGGCGCGGATCTGGGCGGCGAGCGCGGAGTCGGTCGGTGCCGTGGCGTAGACGACGAGCTGGTCGCGCATCCACAGGTCGGGCCGGGTGATGACGCCGCGTCCGCCGCGCTCGAGCGCCTGGACGCCGGCCGAGTCGAGCCGGGCGCGGAGGAACCGGGCGGTCTCCGAGTCGCCGGTGTAGGGGGCGGCGAAGAGGACGCTGTGCTGGCGGCGGAGGGCGTCGAGCGAAAAGTCGCTCAGCGGCTGGAGCGTCAGCGAGAAGGCGGGCGTCGGCTGCGGGAACGTCAGCATCTCGCGCCCCACCGTCGCGCGCAGCGCCTCGCCCACGGCCCCGCTCCACGTCGCCGAGTCGGTCACGACCATGACCTCGCCCGCGGGGCCGACGGCGGGCGGCTTGTACTCGGTGACGGTGCTGCATCCTGCCGCAACGAGGACGGACAGCGTGGCGAGGGAGCGGGAGAGCCGGGTCATACGCAGAGCGAGGCGCGAGGGGATCGGGAGACGGCGGCGGAGGCCGGAAGTTGCTGCGCTAGGCGGGGTCTACGGCGGCGCGGTAGGCTTCGAAGAAGTCGTAGAGCGCGTCGAAGTCCTTGACCCCCGGCTCGGCCTCGACCGACGACGAGAGATCGACGGCGTAGGGCCGCATCGTGTCCACCGCCTCCTGCACGTTCCCGGCGTCGATGCTGCCGGCGAGGAAGAGCGGGAACTCGGCGGCGAGGTCGCGGGCGAGGCGCCAGTTGAAGCTCTCGCCGGTGCCGCCCCACAGGCTCGTCCGGTGGGTGTCGAGGAGGAAGAAATCGGCGACGCCCCGGTACGGCAGCATCAGCGCCCGAAGCTGCTCGCTGGAGGCGTCGTGCTGCACGCGGAACGTCTTGATCGTCGGCACCCCGACGGCGGCGACGACCTCGGGCGGCTCGTGCCCGTCGAGCTGCGCGAGGCCGAACCCGACCGCGGCGCACCGGGCGTTGACCGCCTCGGCCTCCTCGTCCACGAACACACCGACGGCCTCGACCCCGTCGAGCCACTCGATGATCTCCTTCGCCGCGCTCGGCTCGGCGTAGCGCGGGCTGCCCTCCGACTGGTCGAAGCCGAGGTAGGCGGCCCCGGCCCCGGCGCAGTAGCGGGCGTCGGCGAGCCGGGTGATGCCGCTGATTTTGACACGCGTCGTCATGCGGGAAGGGGGATGCGGCGGAGCCAGCCCGCGATGAGCGCCGGCCCCTCGGTGGTCAGCACGCTCTCCGGGTGGAACTGGATGCCCTCCACCGGGAGCGTGCGGTGGCGGAGGCCCATGATAACGCCGTCCGCCGTCTCCGCCGACACCTCGAGCACCCCGGGCAGCGTCTCGCGCTCCACCGCGAGCGAGTGGTAGCGCGTGGCGACGAAGTCCTGCGGCACCCCCTCGAAGAGCGTCCGCCCGTCGTGGCGGATCGGGCTCGCCTTGCCGTGCACGAGGGTGGGCGCGTGGACGACGCGCCCGCCGAAGACCTCGCCGATGGCCTGGTGTCCGAGGCACACGCCGAGGACCGGCGTCGTGTCACCGAAGGCACGGATGAGTGCTTCGGAGATGCCCGCGTCGGCGGGGCGGCCGGGGCCGGGCGAGATCACGATGCCGTCCGGCGCGAGCGCTCGGACCTCGTCGACCGTCACCTCGTCATTCCGAACCACGCGGACCGCGGCGGTGCGGGCGAGGAGGTGGACGAGGTTGTACGTGAACGAGTCGTAGTTGTCGACGACGAGGAGCACAGAGAGCAGAGGGCAGGCGAGGCTGGAAAAGGTAACCGAGGCGCTTGGGTCAGGATCGTAGGGGCGACCCCGCGAGGTCACCCCACCGACCGCTGCAGCGTGGTCACGAGGCCGACGCGCTCGCGGACCTCGGCCATCACGGCGTCGGCGCGGGCGTGGGCGCGCGCAGCCCCGTCGCGGAGCACGTCGCGGACGAAGTCGGGGCGCTCGGCGAGCGCCCTCCGGCGCTCGCGGGCTTCGGCGAAATAGCTCGTGACGAGGGCGAGCAGCTCCTTCTTCGCGTGGCCGTAGCCGTAGCCGCCGGCCCGGTAGGCGGCGGCGATCTCGTCGCGCTTGGCGTCGTCGGCGAAGAGGCGGATCAGGGCGAAGACGGTGTCGGCCTCCGGGTCCTTCGGGTCGGCGAGCGGCGTCGAGTCAGTGACGATGCCCATGACGGCCTGCTTGAGGGGCTTGCCCTCGTCGAAGATCCCGATCGTGTTGCCGTAGGACTTCGACATCTTGCGCCCGTCGACGCCGGGGACGACGGCGACCTCGTCGAGGACGTGGGGCTCGGGGAGCGGGAAGAGCGGGTCGTCCTCGGGGCAGAACGCGGCGTTGAAGCGCTGGGCGAGCGTGCGGCTGATCTCGATGTTCTGCCTCTGGTCGGCCCCGACGGGGACGAGCAGGCCCGCGCCCGGCCTCCGGTAGACCAGGATGTCGGCGGCCTGGAGGACGGGGTAGGTGAACAGCCCGCCGCTGGCCCCGAGCCCCTGCGCCACCTTGTCCTTGAAGGCGACGCCCTTTTCGAGCTGGCTGACGGGCGTGAGGCACAGCAGGATCCACGCGAGCTCGGCAACCTGCGGCACGTCGCTCTGGAGGAAGAGCGCCGCCCGGTTCGTGCCCGAGCCGCCGGGGTCGAAGCCGAGGGCGAGGTAGTCGAGCGCCACGTCGAGGCTGTAGCGCTCGAGCGCATCGGCGTCCCTCACCGTCGTCAGCGCGTGGTAGTTGACGATGAAGTAGAACGCCTCGCGCTCGGGGTGCGGGTCGCGGGCGAGCCGGAGGTGCTGGCGGAGCGCGCCGAAGTAGTTGCCGAGGTGGAGGGTCCCCGACGGCTGGATGCCGGAGACGACGACGGCGGGGGAGTCAGCCATCGTCTAGCGCGCGTTCCGCCCGTCGTCCTTGACCTCGATCACGGGCTGCTCGTCGACGCCGGCGTGCTGGGTGTCCGGCGCGAGGTCCGCCGGGGTGCCGGTCGCGCGGTCGGTCGGCACCGCGGCGGCGTGGGGGCCGGCGGCCGGGCGGCGCATCCGGGTCGCGAACGGGTGGAGCGTGCCGAGGCGGGCGTCGCTGCCTTTGAGGTTGTTCTCCAGGATCGCGGTCGTGCGAAGCTGCTGGTGCGGCAGGTCGAGCGCGTCGGTGAGCGCGTCGCGGTAGCCGCGCTCGAGGTCGTCGAGGCGGTGGACGATCTCGGCGTCGGTGTCGCCGAGGTGGACCTCGGGGTCGAGGCGGACGCCGTTGGGCGGGGTGCCGGCGAGCGAGAGGACGGTCTCCTTCAGCTTGGCGAGCTCGGTGCGGAGGCGGTTCATGCCCTCGCCCAAGCGCGCGGCGAGGTCGCGCTCGGCGAGGTGGCGGAGCGCGGCGTCGTAGGCGAGGATCAGCCGGCTGTGCTGCTCGACGAGCGGGTTCAGCGCCGCCGCGGACTCGGCCCGCGTCATCGAGTAGCCGGCACCGCCGCGGTTCAGGATCGGCTTGAGAACGTTGTACATGGGCTCTGGGCTCTGGGCTGCGGGCTTTCCGTCTACGAGTCGTCCCGTCTACGAGTCGTCGGTGGCGTTGTCGATCATCGCCTCGAACGTCTCGAGCGGCTGCGCCCCGTTGACGAACTCGCCGTTGACGAAGAAGCCCGGTGTGCCGGTGACGCCGAGCTGCTGCGCGAGCGCCATCGACTGCTCGAGCGCGGCGACGGCCCCGGCGTTGGCGGACTCGTCGGTGCCGTCGGTGCAGGCCTGCCACTCGGCCAGGTCGAGGTCCGCGCCGGCGAGGTAGCCTCGGCTCTCGTCGAGGACGTTGCCGGGGGTCAGCGAGCGCTGGTTGGCGAAGTAGCCGTCGTGGAGCCGCCAGAAGGCCTCGTCGTCCTGCTGCGCGGCGCACAGCGCGGCGATCGACGCCGGGCGCGCCCACGGGTGGTTCGGGAGCGGGTACTGCATGTAGACGAACCGGACCTCGTCGCCCCGCTTCTCGATCAGCTCCTCGACCGTGTTCGCCGCGCGCGAGCAATAGGGGCACTGGAAGTCCGAGAACTCGATGATGGTCACGGGGGCCTCGGGGTTGCCCCGGACCGGCATCCCGGCGATGGAGGCGTTGAGCATCTCGGCGCGCTCGGTGGTCTCCATCCGGGCGGCGGCCTCGCGCTCGGCGAGGGCCTCAGCGAGGTCGGCCTCGGAGCGGCTCACGTCCACCGGGTCGGCGGCGATGAGGTAGAGCTTCCTGTTGTCGTCGGTGACGAGGAAGCGCTGCGTCTGCTGGCCGTTGACGGTGAACGAGCCCTCCATCAGCCCCGGCACGCCGCTCGGCTCGAGGCCGTTCATCGCGACCTGCAGGTCGGCGAGCTGGGGGAACTCGAACTTCAGGTTCGTGAGGATCTGGGACTTCCGCTCGGCCTCGTCGAGGTTCTGCCCGCAGGCCGGGCCGGTGAAGAGGACGCAGACGAGGAGGGGGAGGGCGAACAGGCGCTTCATCGGGTCGGGGTCGGAGGCGTAGAGGTCGGAGACGTAAAAGGCGAGACGGGGGCGAGGCAGCACGTACTCCTGTCGGGCTGCCTGGGTTGCCCGGCCCCCAGAGTGTGTCTATGAAGTTCGGGAGAGAGGCGAGAGCGAGCGAAAAAGGCGTGGTCGAGCCACGCGAGAAGCCAGAGGCCCCCCGCCTTCGCGGGGGCAGGTTCTGCATCGGGCAGAGCCTGCCCTGAGCGCAGCCGAAGGGAGCGCAACGCGGAACACGCCTTTTGCAGCCGCTCGCAGCCCTTCAGCATCTTGATAGACAGACTCTCAGAGCTGTCCGGGTTCTCAGCTCAGGGGCTCGGCGTCAGGGGCTCGAAGATACGAGCGGATGGCCCGGCCGCTGCCCCGCCGCTCAGCCCGCTGCCTAGAACCCGAGCGCGGCGGCGAGCACGGCGTCGTGCCCGTAGACGTCGTCGTAGAACGAGAGCCCGCCCTCGCCCGCGTGCGCGGTGAAGTAGACGAGGTGCACCGGCAGCGGCGCGCCGAGCGCGACGGACTGCGTGCGGCGCTTGGCGAAGGCCGCCTCCACCTGTGCCTCGTCCCAGCCCTGCCACGCGAGAACATGCGCGGCGAGGCCGCGGGGCTCGGCGGCGCGGATGCAGCCGTGCGAATAGGCCCGGCGGGCCCGGCCGAAGAGGCGCTGCTGGTTCGTGTCGTGGATGTAGATGTCGCGCTCGTTCGGGAAGGCGAACTTGACCGTCCCGAGCGGATTGGCCGGGCCGGGCGACTGGATGAAGGAGTACTCGCCGGCTCCGGCCTGCGCCCAGTCGACCGCCGCCGGGTCTACGCGCGCGCCGCGGTGGTAGACGGTGTAGCCCCGGCTCGACAGGTAGCCCGCACCCCGGCTCCGCGCGAGGGGCAGCGTCTCGACCGAGGCAATCGACCCCGGGACGCCCCACGTCGGGTGGAAGATCACGGCCTCCATCGTGTCGCTGAGCACCGGCGTGTACCAGCTCTGCTTGCCGACGACCACGTTCATCGCGAGGGCTTCCGCGCCGTCCTCGATCACCTGCAGCCGGAACGCCGGGAGGTTGACGAAGACGTGCCGGTCGCCGAGGTCGTCGGGGAGCCAGCGCCAGCGCTCGAGGTTGAGGAGGATCGTCTCGGCCCAGTCCTCGGGCGAGCGGTTGAGCGCGTGCCGCGTCGGCGTGTCGAGCGTCCCGTTGGCTTCGAGCCCGTGCCGCGCCTGGAACCGGCGGACGGCCTCGGCCAGCGCCTCGGTGTAGACGCGCCCGCCGCCGTCGGCGACGGCTTCGCCGAAGAGCGCGAGCCGCCCCCGAACGAGCGGCGTGCGGCTGCTCTCGTGCCCGACCTCGAGCGTGCGCGCCGGGAGGATGACCGGGAGGTCCCCGCCGGCGGCGCGGGCGCGGGCGAGGGCCTCGCGCAGGCGGGCATAGGCCGGGTGCTGCGGGCGGAGGCTGGCGAGCGCCCCGCCGAAATCGCCCGAGGCGAGGGCCTCTTCGAGCACGGCGGCGAGGTCGCGCTCGCGCCGCGTCGGGTACCACTTCTCGTAGAGCGTCGCCGGGTCCAAGCGTCCGCGCAGGAGATGCTCGCCGAGGCGGAGGAAGGCGTCGCTCAGCAGCAGGTCGCGGTCCGCGCCGGCCTCCGGGATGGCGGCTCCGGCGGCAAAGGCCGCCGCGATCCGGTCGAGGTGGTAGACGTCGGGGTCGAGCCCGTCCTCGGCGCTGGCTCCGAGGAGCGGGACGAGCGCCTCGCCGTGCGCGCTCCAGGCCGGAGCGTAGGCGCGCCCGGCGTAGAACCGGAACAGGTCCGGGTGGACGGCCACGCGCTCTGCGCCGATCCGGACGGTGCCGCCGTCGGCGGCTTCGAGGCGGGCGCGCAGCGCGTCCGCCGTGGCCGACGGGTCGGGGCCGGCGGCGAGGGCGGGCGCGAGAGCGAACAGCAAGAGGCAGAGGAGACGACGCATCGGGCAGAGGTAGGGAAAGGGCGGGGGATAATACGCTCGCTTCGGGTGACTATCGGCCCGAACCCTGCCGCTTTCAACCGGTGCCGCCTCTAGGCCCCGTCACGTGAATCCGGCTCCTGGCTCGGCGAGGCCCCTGAAGGACCCTGCGGCGTTGTCCTCCTCGCCCGATGCTACGGCATCTGGCTGTCGGACGCCTGGCCGGGTCCCTCCAGAGTCTCTCGCTCGCCGACGGACCGACCTACGTGACAGAGCCTAGCGCGCGAGCCGGTGGGACACCGGCCAGCGATAGCGAGTATAGAGCGCCGCACCCATCCCTCTCCTCCCGATGCCCTTCGCCCAGACCCGCCTCGACTTCGACCCCGCCCGCGACGGGTTCTCGTTTCCCAACAGCTTCCGCTGGACCGAGGCCGACCTCGCCTTCCTCGACCGGCTGCTCCGCCCGCTCGGCACGGCGGGGGCGGCGCTGCTGCCCGCCGCCGGCGCGACCGTCACGGGCGGGGCGCGCGGCTTCGCTGCCGGGGGTGCCCTCGGCGCAGCCCTCGGGCGGGCCGCGCTCGGCGGCGGGCTCGTCCGGGCGAGTGCGCGTCGGTGGGCGTCGTTCGGGCTGTGCGGCGGGCTGGCCCTCGCGGCGGCGGAGCGCTGGCCGAACCGCGGCGGCCTGCCCACCGCCGAGCTCGGGCAAGACGCCCTCCGGCTCCTGCTCTGGCGCGCGCAGGCCCGCACGCTCCGCGCCTCGGGCGCGACGTTCCTGCGCTACTGGCTCGCCGCCCGCCTCGGACGCCCCACGCCCGCCGCCGACCTCCTCCGCGAGTGGTCCGCCATCCGGGCGCAGCTCGACGACGGGCGGGCCGTCGTCCTCGGCCTCGTCGGCGACGCCCCCGACCTGTTCAGCCAGCACCAGGTCCTGGCCTTCGGCTACGCCGGGACCGACGACCGGGGGACGCTCTTCGTCTACGACCCCAACAGCCCCGGCGAGGAGAAGCAGATCGCCTTCACCACCGCCGGACCGAACGCCCGCATCACCACCGACCTCCCCACCGGCCCGACCGCGAGCGGCACCCACATCAGCAGACGCCCCGGCCGCCTCGGCATGGTCTTCCGCGTGCCGGTCGCCTGAGCGTCAGCGCAGAGGGACCTGGATGGTCACCGCGCCGACCGGGCGGCCCCCCGGCACGTCGAGCCGCACCCACTCCCACCGCGGGCGCGAAACGAAAGAGCCCGCGATGCCGCCGGCTGCCGCCCCCACGACCGCGCTGATCAGGCTGCTCTTCAGCAGGAGGGGCTCTCCTCCGTTTGCCGCACGGGTCTCGAAATCTCGGGCTGCTCCGTAGACGGCTCCTGCGACCACGCCCGTGCCGCCCCCGATGAGGGCACCCGCGAGCGCATACGTTCGGTTGCCCCGCACGACCTCGACGCGCCGCACGAGCGAGCGAAGGCGCGTTCGGTCAGGTACAGCGAGTCGCGGCTGAGGCCGTCGAAGGTGCCGAGGACCGTCGCGTTGCTGCGGAGCGCCGGGTGGAGCACGACGAGGCGGACGGTCTCGCCTCGCGCCGGCGGGAGGCCCTGTGCCGCTGCGGCATCACAGGCGAGGAGGGCGAAGAGCAGACAGATCAGCGCTCGGGCGTTCATCGGGAAACGGTGAGGTCGCAGTCCTGGAAGTAGTAGAGGCAGTATTTCAGCTTCTTCGCCTTCATCGGCCCGAAGCCCGGCAGCGTCCGCACCCGCTTCTCCACCGTGGCGAGGTCGGCCCCGTCGCCCCACAGGTTCGCGGCGTCGCCGCCGTGCTCGTCGGCGAGGAGGTGGGCGACGGCCTGGGTGCGCTCAGCCATCGTGTTGGTGAAGCGGTGGACGGCGGGGGACTCGGCGAAGACGGCCTTGAAGTCGTCCGGGTCGTGCGCAGCAAGGCGGGCCATGTCGAAGTGGCCGAGGCGCTGCTTCAGCTTGAGCGGGCCGCAGAAGGCGGTCTCGGCGAGGACGCGCTGGTCGAAGAGCAGGCCGAAGAGGATCGCGTTGGCGTCGTCGCGGAGAAGCTGGTCGGCGTCGAGGTCTTTGGTGGCCGTGCCTTCGCGCTGGAGCCGGTCCAGCATTCGGACGAGGCCGCCGTCGAGCGAGGAATAGTCGGCGGCTTCGGTCATGGAGGGGATGGAGGGGATGGAGGGGATGGAGGGGATGGAGGGGATGGAGGGGATGGAGGGGATGGAGGGGATGGAGGGGATGGAATAAAACCGGTCAAGTTAATCCCGCCGGTGTGCCGTCCTCCGTCCTCCGTCTACTGTCCTCTGTCCTCTGTCTCACGTCCCCTGTCCTCGGAGTCCTCAGCCGTCGCGGAGCCAGCCGGCGAGGTCTTTGGCGAAGTAGGTCAGGACCAGGTCGGCCCCGGCGCGGCGGATGGCGGTGGTGGCTTCGAGCGCGGCGGCGCGGAGGTCGAGCCAGCCGCGCTCGGCGGCGGCGTGGAGCATCGCGTACTCGCCCGAGACGTGGTAGGCCGCCACCGGCACGTCGGCGATTTCGCGGACGCGCCAGACCACGTCGAGGTAGGCGAGCGCGGGCTTGACCATCACCAGGTCCGCGCCCTCGTCGAGGTCGAGCGCGACCTCGCGGAGCGCCTCGCGGGCATTCGCCGGGTCGAGCTGATACGTCCTCTTGTCGGTCGGCACGCCGGGGCGCTGGCGCGGGGCGGAGTCGAGCGCGGCGCGGAACGGGCCGTAGAACGACGAGGCGTACTTGGCGGCGTACGACAGGATCGCCGTGTCGGTGTAGCCTGCGCCGTCGAGCGCCGCGCGGATCGCGCCGACGCGCCCGTCCATCATGTCGCTCGGCGCGACCACGTCGGCCCCGGCGTCGGCCTGCACGACGGCCATCTCGGCCAGAATCTCCAGCGTCTCGTCGTTGGCAATCTGCCCGTCGCGGACGACCCCGTCGTGCCCATCCGACGAGTACGGGTCGAGCGCCACGTCGGAGATCACCACGAGGTCGGGGACGGCGGCTTTGACGGCGCGGATCGCGCGGGGGAAGAGGCCGTCGGGGTTCAGCCCCTCGGTGCCGGTCGGGTCTTTGGCCTCGTCCGGGAGGGCAGGGAAGAGCGCCACCGCCGGGAGGCCGAGGCCGAAGACCGCGTGGGCTTCTTCGACCAACCGGTCTACCGAGAACCGGTGCTGCCCGGGCATCGCGCCGATGGCCTCGCGCAAGCCTTCGCCCTCGACCACGAAGAGCGGCGCGACGAGGTCGTCCACGGACAGCCGCGTCTCGCGGACGAGGCGGCGGACCGTCGCGTTGCGCCGGAGGCGGCGGGGGCGGTGAGGGGGGCCGGGCTGGTTCATCGGAGGAGAGAGTGGGGGGAGCGAAGGGGAGGCCTTGGTGCTTCGGCAGGAGGTCTGCTGCTTTCTGCACCGGAGGTGCCTCGTGCGGAGGGAGCGCGACGGAATGGAGGGAGTGGGAGAATGGAGGGAATGGGAGGAGTGGAGGGAGACGGCCCCGCTCCGTCCCTCCACGCCGTCCCGAACCGCAGAAGACCCCTTGATCCTGCACTGGGGCGGGTCCCGGGCCCGCTTTGCAGAGACGCCTCAGCGCTTCCGGGAGAGGCGGAGCCAGGCGCGGCGGTAGCGCTCGAGGCGCTCGCGGTCGGCGTCGGTGAGGGGGTCGGGGAGGCGGCGCACGTCGAGGTTGTCCTCGAGGTCGGCGAGCTTGACGCAGCGGGCGATGGGGTGCGAGGCCGCGCGCTCGACGAACGCCTCGTAGGACTCCTGCTCGCGCCGCGTCAGGCAGTCCACCGCGATCACGACCTCGCGCGGAAACCCGTGCTCGCGCAGGGCCGCGAGCGTCCACCCCGAGTCCTCGACCACGTCGTGCAGCACGGCGGCTAGCTGTTCCGGCGCGGTCCGCATCCCGGCCATCAGCCGGAGCGGGTGGAGGATGTACGGTTGGCCGGCCCGGTCGGTCTGCCCCCGGTGCGCGTCGAGCGCGATCTGAATGGCCTCTTCGAGTGTCGCCATCATGTGAGACCCCTCGCTTGTGATGCTATCGCTACGCTCAGAGCATCACAAGCGGTCCCCCTTCCGAAGGGGGACCGTCCGGCGAAGCAGGGAGCGCAGCAACCGTGAGACGAACGGGGGGTGAGGTTTGCCATCACGCCCCCGTCTTCTTGCGCCACGTCGTGCCAGCGGCCGAGTCCATCACCTCGACCCCGAGCGCGTCGAGCGCGTCGCGGAGGGCGTCGGCGCGGTCCCAGTCTTGGGCGGCGCGGACCTCGGCGCGCTCGGCGAGCAGGGCCTCGACCTGCGCCGCGAGCGGGTCGGTGCCGGGTGCACCGGGCTCGTCGTGCCGGACGATGCCGAGGAGGTCGTTGATTTTGTCGAGGAAGGTCTTCGCGGATCGGGCGGTGGCCGTGTTGAGGGCGCGGCTGTGGATCGCTCTGACCCCCTCGGCGAGGGCGGCGAGGGCGCGCGGCGTGTTGAGGTCGTCGCACAGCCCGGCGAGCGTCCCGGCGTAGGCGGCGTCGAGGGCCGCGTCGAACGAGGGGTCGGGATCGCCCTGGCGGGCCTCGGCCTGGGGGATCAGGGTTTCGCCGGCGTGGCGGAGGCGGGCGACGTGCTTGGCCGCGCTCTGGAGGTTCGCCTCGGTGAAATTGAACGGCTTGCGGTAGTGCCCCGACATCAGGGCGTACCGGAGCGCGAGCGGGTCGACGCCGCGCCCGCCCTCGGGCGAGGGCGCGACGAGGTCGCGGACGGTGAAGAAGTTGCCGCTGGACTTCGCCATGCGCTCGCCCTCGACCTGGAGGAAGCGGGTGTGGAGCCACACTCGGGCGAAGGGCTGGTCGCTGAGGCTCTCGGCCTGGGCGATCTCGCACTCGTGGTGCGGGAAGATCAGGTCCTCGCCGCCGGTGTGGACGTCGATGCTCTCGCCGAGGTAGTGCCGCGCCATGACCGAGCACTCGATGTGCCAGCCGGGAAAGCCCCGGCCGCCGTGGCCGGAACGGTCCGCTCCTTCGGTGAACGGGCTGTACCACTGCATCAGGTGGCCTGCGTCCTTCTTCCAGAGGGCGAAGTCGCGCGGGTCGCGCTTGGCGGCGTCCGTCACCACGTCGCGGGACTCGGCGGCGGCCCCGGTGGCGAGGCGGTCGGCGTCGCGGTTGCCGCTGAGCTTGCCGTAGCCGGGGAAGCTCGGGACGTGGAAGTAGACCCCGTCGTCGGTCTCGTAGGCGTGCCCGGCGGCAAGGAGGCGCTCGACGGCCTCGATCTGGCCGGTGACGTGCTCGGTGGCGCGGGGGCGGACGTCGGGTTCTAGGAGGTTCAGCGCGTGCCAGTCCTCGAGGAGCGCGTCGGTGTAGTGCCGGGCGAGGTCGTAGATGTTGGCGAAGCGCGCGCCCTCGCGCTCCAGAGCGCGGGCCATCTTGTCCTCGCCGTCGGCGTCGGCGAGGTCGTCGCCGGTGAGGTGGCCCACGTCGGTGATGTTCGAGACGTAGCGCGTGCCCCAGCCCAGCGCGCGCGCCGTGCGCAGTAAGAGGTCCGTCGTGAGGAACGTGCGGAAGTTGCCGATGTGGGCGTAGGAGTAGACCGTCGGCCCGCAGCCGTAGACCCGGAGCAGGGGCGTGCCGTCGGCGTCGCGCTCGGTCGGCGCGACGGGTTCGGGCTGCCGGGTGAGGGTGTTGGTCAGGCGGAGGGTGGGGGCGGGCAAGGGGGAGGGGGAGTGGGGGGAGTGGGGGGAGTGGGGGGAGTGGGGGGAGTGGGGGGAGTGGAAAGGAAAACCGACCAAATTAAGCGAGACCGTTGGCTCCGTGCCGCCGTCCTCTGTCTTCCGTCTCACTGTTCAGCGTAGCGCCGGGCGGCCTGCTGCATCCGCTGGAGCATCGAGGCGAGGCCGCCCTGCCGGGCCGGGGTCAGGCTCTCGGCGAGGCCCGCCTCGCGGATGAACCCCGCGTCGACGGCGACGACCGCCTCCGGCGTCTCGCCGCTGAGGCCGTTGACGAGGAGGGCGACCATGCCCTGGGCGATCTGCCCCTCGGCGGCGGCGCGGTACGCCATCCGCCCGCCGCGGTGCCGCGCGTCGAGCCAGACGCGGGAGACGCAGCCGGGGACGAGGTACGTATCGACCTTCCCCTCGTCGGGATAGTCGCCGAGCGTCTCGGCGTAGTCGAGCAGCAGGAGGTACCGCATCATCTGGTCGTCGAGCGAGGCGAGCTCGTCGACGGAGGTCTGGAGCTTGGGCGGCAGCGGCATAGCGGGATCGGTTGGGGGGAGTCTAGCGATGAACCCGCTGCCGTGCGCCGCGGGTCCGGGGTCGCCGGGTGAAGATGGGCCGAAACCTCCGCCCTTGTCCCGGCCTACAACGGCTCCCCTCTTGCTCTGTCGCAGGGCTCAGGCCCTGTCCTCTCGACCGAGCGAAGACGCAGCGTGCCGGAGCGAGTAGAGAGACCTCTTCGGGCACGGCCTCGGAAGATCGCTGTGTGGTTCCCCGGATAGACCCCTCGACTTCGCTCGGGATGACGAGAGAAGCGTTTGGCGGCGGGCTCATTTCCTCTTTCATGGCTCACTCCCCCGACACCGACGCCCTCCTCTCGACCGACCCGCAGGACACCGCCGAGGCCGCCGGGCTGGTCTACGTCACCGACCGCGAGCCGGGGGTCACGCGGCGACGGCGCGGCAAGGGGTTCTCGTACCACACCCCCGATGGAGCCCTCGTCTCCGACGCCGAGCGCAAGCGGATCGAGGCCCTCGTGGTCCCGCCCGCGTGGGGCGACGTGTGGATCTGCCCCCGGGCCGACGGCCACCTCCAGGCGACGGGCCGCGACGCGCGAGGCCGCAAGCAGTACCGCTACCACGCGCGCTGGGCCGAGGTCCGCAGCCGCGTCAAGTTCAACCGCCTCGTCCCCTTCGGCGAGGCGCTCCCCCAACTCCGCCGCCGCGTCGAGCGCGACCTCCGCCGGCGCGACCTGGGCCGCGACACCGTCCTCGCCCTCGCCGTCCGCCTCCTCGACCAGACCCTCATCCGCATCGGCAACCCGGAGTACGCCGAGGCGAATGACAGCTACGGCCTCACCACGCTCCGCGACCGGCACGTCGCCTTCGACGGGGCCGAGGTCCGGTTCTCGTTCGTCGGCAAGAGCGGGAAGGAGCACGAGGTCGCCCTCCGCGACAAACGGCTGGCCCGGCTCGTCAAAGCCTGCCGCGACATCCCCGGCTACACGCTCTTTCAGTACTACACCGACGACGGCAAAGGGGCCATCGGCTCGGGCGACGTGAATGGGTGGCTTCGCGAGACGACCGGCGAGGACTTCACCGCGAAGGACTTCCGGACGTGGGGCGGCACGCTCCTCGCCGCGAAGGCCCTCCGCGCGCGGGGCACCGCCGAGGACGAAGCCGCCGCCGACCGGCACTGCGCGGACGTGGTGAAAGAGGTGGCCGCAGGACTGGGCAACACGGTCGCCGTCAGCCGGAAGTACTACGTCCACCCCGACGTCGCGGCAGCCTACTGCGACGGCACCCTCCTCCCGGCGATGGCGCGCCGCCACGCAGGCAACACGCCCGCCGGGCTGGAGCCGGAAGAAGCCGCCGTGCTCTCGGTCCTGCGCGATCGGCTCGGCGGCTAGCGGCTCGGCGGTTAACGCATCAGCAATACCTTGGTCGCCTGCCGCTGCCCGCCGGCTTCAAGCATCACGAGGTAGACCCCCGACGCGAGACCTGCGCCGCTGAGCACGGCACGGTGTGAGCCTGCCACCATCTCGCCATCGGCCAGCACCGCCACCTCGCGCCCGAGCAGGTCGAAGACCGCGAGCCGCACCCGGCCCGGCCGCTCGACCGTGAAGGGTACGGTCGCTGACGACCGGAACGGGTTGGGGTAGACTGCGCCGAGGGCGAAGCCGGCAGGTTGCCTCGGCGCGTCGTCCTCGGCTCCGACGGCGAGCAGGCGCTCGTTGGCGTCGAAGCGGATCACGGTGCCGGCCGGCGGCGTCGTCCCGTCTTGGGCGAGGTCAGCGAGCTGCATCCCGCGCGTCCCGCCGAGGAGGGAAGTCAGGCGCGGGTGGCCGCCGCGGTAGCAGAAGTCGACGTAGTAGCGCTGCGAGCGGCAGTCCTCGCCGGTGGCGGGGTTGAGGTCGATCTGCGTGTCGCCATCAGCCTCGGGGTCATAGGTCGCTCCGACGCCGCCGAAGTCGAGGGCCGCGAACTCGAACTGCGCGTAGCCGTCGTCGCGGTCGGGCATCATCCACAGCACGCGGTGGGTGACGGGCAACTCCAGCAGGTCTCCGGTAACGATTACCTCCTGCGCCTCGGAGGAGAACGTATTCTCCCAGTTCTCGACCGGGTCGTCATCGCCGACGGCGGGCGGCCGAAGGATCGGGATCATACGAACGTCGTCGGTGCCGTCACCCTTCGCTCCGGCGTTCCACAGCTCGAACGGCACGCTCGTGATGAGGTCATTCCCGCTAGGGGCAGCGGAGGAATAGACGCCGAGGCACGCGCCGGGCGTAGCACAGGCGTCGGTGAAGCGCATCTCAAGGTTGTCCCCGTCGAAGACGTCGGCGTTGGTGAGGAGGTCGCTGAGGCTGTTGTCCTCGGTGGTGACGATGTAGTCGCCCGTCACGTTGGAGTCGAGCCAGACGGTGTTGCCGCCGTACTCGTCGCAGCCGGGGTCGCCAAAGTCCGGACAGACCTCCGCGTTGGGGTTGGCGACCTCGACGATGCCCCGGCCGAAGCCGAATTGGTCGAAGCCGTAGCGGTAGAACGTGAACGAGCGGGTGTCGGAGACGAAGCTCGTAAGCAAGCCGGGGGCCGTCGCCTGCACCCGCCAGGCGTAGGGGAGCACCTCGTTGGCCGGGCCCTGAAAGGAGAAGCTCGGCTCCTCGGAATAGAACACCTCGGCGGCGTCGAAGTCGCCGTCGGGGGCGACCTCAATGCGGTAGCTCTCCGCGCCGGGCACGGCGCTCCAGACGAGAAGCGCAGGCTCGTCGACGAAGGTGGTGCCGTCCGCAGGCGCGAGCAGCTCCGGGGTGGCGAGCGACCCCGGCGGCGGCGGGGGCGGACCCGGGGCGAAGAGCGTCCCGTCGTCGTAGCGCGCCTGCACCGCGTCCGAGACCGCCCGCAGCTCCGTCACCGAGTCGAGGTAGTCCGCGCCCTGCGCGAAGAGCATCCCCACGTCGAACGTCCGCGCCTCGCCCGGAGCGAGCGTAAAAGTCTCCGACGAGATCACGTGCCGCCGGTCGTCGGGAGGGAGCGGGGTTCCGAGGCACTCCGGCTGCGGGCAGCGCTCGCTCCAGTAGGCAGGTACCGCCGGGTCGCCGGGGAACGGGTGGGACGCCGGGATGCCGGCCGGGCCGTAGCCGTCGCCGCCTTCGATCAGTGGGGTGCCGTCCAGCCAGCGCGCCCGCATGTAGTTGAAGAAGTCGGCCCCGCCCTCGGGGTTGCCCACGAGCGAGTCCGAGACGTTCGTGAAGTACATCGACCGCTCGGCCCCGGTGAGGAGGTCGACGCCGAGGGCGGGCGGGTTGAGGCCGTAGCCGCCCGCCGAGGCGTCGTCGTCGTTGTCGGCGTTGTAGACGTAGGCGAGGCTCCGCGCCGGGTCGGTCCCGACGTAGTCGTCGAGGGAGTAGCCCAGGTCGGGGTCGTTCCAGAACGTGAAGACGGCGTCCTCGAACGGGAGGCTGTTGCGGTTGACGAGCTCGTAGCGGTAGAACGTCTGACGGCCCAGCCCGACCTCGCCCGAGGCGAACGCCGTCACCCGCACCTCGAGCCCGATGGGGTCGGTGAGCGTCGTGAGGTGCTCGCCGCCGACGTCGTTCATCACCCAGAACGCCGTCTCGTGGCCGTAGACGAGCGGCCGGTCCCCGTCGGCGAGGTCATAGGCGTCGTCGCCGTTGGCGTCGGTGAACGGCGCGCCGAGGTCGGTGGGCCACTCGGCGAGGTCGTCCGTGGCGATGCCGGTGTCGTCGAACTGCTGCAGGTCGAACACGTCCACGCGCCAGATCCGGTCGAAGGCCGAGCAGTCGGTGGGGTCGGGGAGGGTCGCGCCGGGGCCGAGCGGGCCGGGCCAGAACTCCCAGTTGGTCCCTCCCTGCGCATAGGTCGCAGCAGCCACGCGCAGGTCGCCGCCGACGAAGCCGCCGACCCACAGCCCGGCCGTGAAGGTGGGCGAGACCCCGCCGCCCTTCGGAACTTCGTAGAGCGCGTCGCCGCCGTCGTAGAACAGGTTGCCCTTGTTGTAGAGCCGGGCCGCCACGTCGCCGATGTCGAGCTCGGCCTCGGCATCCCCGAGCGCACAGGTGCCCGGCGTCTGCGCGAGCGGCGAGGGGGCGAGGGTGAGCGAGGCTGATAGAACGGCGAGGAGGATGATCGGGCGCATGGGAAACAGTAGTTGCTTACAAAGGAGGGTGGAAAATATGTTTGGATACGGCTCGGGGCAATGCACACCCTGTGGAAGCTCAGCGAAACGGTCCTGCCTTCATGCGGCGGTATACTCCCGCCGTGCAACTCCCCGACGACATCGCGCTCCGCTTGGCCGTGTGCGAGGCCGGAACCGACCCGCCGCTCGACACGCTCTCGGCTGACGAACAGGCCCGACTCGCGGGGTTCGGTAGCCCCAAGCGGCGGCGGGAGTTCGCGCTCGGTCGGGACGTGGCACGCCGACTCGTCGCCGAGCAGACCGAAGCGCGGCCCGAAGACGTATCGCTCCGTGTCGCGGAGGATGGTGCGCCCGAGGCCGAGGGCCTGCACCTCTCCCTCGCCCACGCCTCGACCGACGCCCTCGTGCTCGCCGTGGCCGCCGTCTCCCCGCTGCCCGTCGGCGTCGACCTGGAAGTCGTCCGCCCGCGGCGTCCCGACCTGTACCGGTACGTCCTCCACCCCGAGGAGCACGGCCTGATCGAGACGCTGCCCTACGGTCACGACGCGGCCCAGGTGCTCCTGTGGGCGCTGAAAGAGGCCACGCTCAAAGCGATGCGCACCGGCTTCCGGGTCTCGCCAAAGGCGCTCCGCTTCGCCGCGCCGCCGTTCGAGGGCGTAGCCGTGCTGCGGCACGAACACACCTTCTGGGACCTCCGCTTCGCCGAGCACGAGGGGTGCTTTGTCGCGGTGGCGTTCGGCGGGCCTACATCGCCCCCTGCACGGTAGCGTCCGGCGGCCGGGCGAACAGGCTGTCCGGCGCGTCGGGCACGAAGCGGAGGTTCGTGACCGTGCCGCGCGCGGAGGGTTCGCCCGCGCCGTCGCCGGTCCACGCGAACGAGCGGAAGCCCTCTTGCAGCGTGATCCCGCCGGCGGTCTGCGCGCCGTCGTAGAGCATCAGCCGCTCGGGCGAGGCCCCGCCTTCGGGGAAGAAGCCGGGGTACGAGACGACGTAGCGGACGCCGCCGACGCGCCGCGTCTCGGGGTCGAGCAGGAGGTAGTAGTAGTCGTCCGGCGCGTCGCCCGTGCCGGCGTCGAAGGTCGCGCGGACGAGGGCGTAGCTCCGCCCCTCGGCGGTCATCTCTCCGGCAAGTTCGAGGTTCACGCCGGGGTCGGCGAGGACGAACGGCATCGCGACGAAGTAGTACGGCGTGAGCGACCAGAAGCGGGCGTTCGTCGGGAGGGAGTCCGCGCCCGCCACCCACGCCTCGCTGCCCGTCCACCCGAAGCGCGCCGCCGAGTCCGGCATCATCGTGTGGACGGCGCGGCTGCTCCACGTGTCCACCGTCTGCTCGGTGTCGAGCGGCGGGTTGCCGTCGAGCCGGTCGTACGCATAGCGGAAGTGGAGCGGCCCGTTGGCGTACCACCGAGCCAGCCCGCCGTGCGCGTCGGCTGCCTCGAGCACGAGGCGGCCGCCCTCGCTCGCCTCAAGGCGTGCCGTGGCGTCGGCGACGCGCTCGGCGACGGCGGCGTCGGAGGGGCGGGCGAGGGCGGCGGGCGGGCCGCCGGAGGCCGCCGGTTCTGGCTCGGCCGTGCAGCCGACGAGGAGCAGCAGGAGGACGACCGAGAGGCGAGGCATGGCGGCAGGGTGAGTGAGGCGGGGAAAGTAAGAAGCCCGGACCGCTGGGTGGCAGTCCGGGCCGGTTGAGCGGCGCGCGCGAGGCTAGAAGACGGCCACGCCGACGGCGGTGCCGGGCAGCCCGGCGACGCTGCCGAGCCCGGTGAGCGAGCCATCGGCGCGGATGCGGTAGGCCGAGACCGTCCCGTCATCGCGGTTGTGGACGTAGAGGTAGCGCAGCGCGACGCCCATGTCGTGCGGGGCAGCGCCCGTGACGGCGGTGATGCCGTCCGCGTCGAGCCGCTCGAGCGAGCCGTCGAGCGCGATGCGGAAGCCGGAGACCGTGTTGCTCGCGGTGTTGGTCACATAGGCGTAGCGGCCGATCACCCTCGTCCAGCACGCGGCGGTCTCGTTCGTCGGCACCGAGGCGTCGATCACGGCCACGCGGTTGTCCGAGCGCTCGTACGACGAGAGCGAACTACCGTCGGGGACCGGCATGTCCGGCGCGTTCGCCTCGCTGACGAACATCCGCCCGTAGACGTCGAAGTCGAACCCGAAGGGCGTGACGCCGGCCGACGGCGTGACGAGCGGGCGGCTCAGCGTCCCATTCGAGCGGACGGCGTAGGCCACGAGCACGTTGCTTGGGCGGTCGGTCACCATGAGGCTGCGGCCCCCCGGCGTGAAGCCGACCTGCGGCGGGGCCATCACGCCTTCGGGGAGTGCGCGGACGCCGTCGGCGAGCGGCGTGAGCGCGCCGGTCGGGCTGAAGCGGAAGCCGCTGACGTTGCCCGGCTCGCCGGGGCGCCCGCCGTTGAGGACGTAGACCAGGTCGCTGCTAAGCGTGAGGCTGAGCGGGAGCGGACCGCCGGAGGGCACAGTCTCGATGAGATCAAGGGTGCGTGCGGCCTTGTCGATGCGGAAGAGCGTGATCTCGTCGCTCCCAGCGTTGACCGCCATCAGATACTCGCGGTCCGGGGTGACGAGCACGGGGTTCGTCGTGCCCGAAATCTCGCCGCCGGAGCCCAGCCCGCCGGTGGCGTAGGTGCCCGCGGGCGAGAGCCGCCCGTCCTCGTCGCGTAGGAAAGCGACGACCGCGTTGCCGTTGGCGTCGTCCGTGATCGAGAATGCCGCGCCGACGATGCGGTCAAGGAACTGAGCGTCGAGCTCGGGGGCCTGGAGGGCCTCGGCGAGCGGCGCGTCGCTGAGGAGCGTGCGCTCGAGCACGTCCGGCGCGAGGAGCTCCTCGTCGTTCAGGGTCTGGACGAGGGCAGAGGGAGCGCCGTCCGCATCGGCAGACGAGGGGGCGGTGGCCGAGTCACAGCCGTTGAGCAGGAAGGCGACCGCGACGAGGACGGCCGCGAGGCGCAGGGGTACGAAAGAGCGTTGCATGGTGAGAGGGGGTTGGGTGGAAAGGGCGGTGGTGTGGAGGCCCCAACCTAGCCCGCCACCCGGCCCGACAAGTCACAGCGCGGACCCCTAGCGGTTACAAATGGATAACGCTTCGGTCACGAACGGCCCGCGCCGCCGAATCCCCCGGCCCGTGCCGCGCGTTCCCTATCTTGCCTGCCCTCCCGAACCCCCGCCCTCTCCCATGGAAACGACGCCCTACACGCCCACGCACCCCGTCCGCTTCGTCACCGCCGCCAGCCTCTTCGACGGGCACGACGCCTCGATCAACATCATGCGCCGCATCCTCCAGGCCTCCGGCGCGGAGGTCATCCACCTCGGGCACGACCGCTCGGTCCTGGAGGTCGTCAAGACGGCCGTCGAGGAGGACGCCCACGGCATCGCCATCTCGTCGTACCAGGGCGGGCACGTCGAGTACTTCACGTACATGGTGGACCTGCTGCGCGAGCACGACTGCGGGCACATCAAGGTCTTCGGCGGCGGCGGCGGGGTGATCGTCCCGGAGGAGATCGCGGAGCTCGAAGCCTACGGCGTCGAGAAGATCTTCTCGCCCGAGGACGGGATGCGGCTCGGCCTCCAGGGGATGATCAACCACATGCTCCGGGCGTGCGACTTCCAGACCGTCACGGTGCTCGACGGCGAGGAGGCGGCGCTGCTCCGCGAGGACCAGGCGAGCCACGCCCCCCGGGCCCTCGCGCGGCTGCTGACGGCGGTCGAGCAGAACATCATCGAGGACCTGCCCGAGGAGGTCTACGGGGAGATGGAGGGGGACGGCGCGCCCGCCGAGCGCTTCGCCCAGGCCCCGGTCCTCGGCATCACCGGCACCGGAGGGGCGGGCAAGTCCACGCTCACCGACGAGCTCGTCCGCCGCTTCCTGGGCGACTTCCCCGAGCTCGAGCTCGCCGTCCTCTCGGTCGACCCGACGCGGCGGCGCACCGGCGGCGCGCTCCTCGGCGACCGCATCCGCATGAACGCCGTCTACGGCGAGCACGCCGACCGGGTCTACATGCGGTCCTTCGCCACGCGCCAGGCCCACCGCGCGACCAGCCAGGCCCTCCAGGACTCGATCGACGTCTGCCGCGCCGCCGGCTTCGACCTCATCGTCGTCGAGACCGCCGGCATCGGGCAGTCCGACACCGAGGTCGCCGAGCTCGTCGACCTCGCGCTCTACGTGATGACCCACGACTTCGGCGCGCCGACCCAGCTCGAGAAGATCGGGATGCTCGACGTGGCCGACTTCGTCGCGCTCAACAAGTTCGAGAAGCGCGGCTCCCGCGACGCCCTCCGCGACGTCAAGAAGCAGGTCCAGCGCAACCGCGTCGCCTTCGACCGCCCGCCGGACCAGATGCCCGTTTTCCCGACGATGGCGAGCCACTTCAACGACCCCGGCGTCTCGCACCTCTACCTCGCCCTCCTCGACCGCCTCAACGCCGACTTCGACTTCGGCCGGACGAGCCGGCTCTACGACGCCGACGCGCTCCCCGAGCCCGACCCCAACGCCCAGGCCGTCATCCCGCCGGGGCGCCAGCGCTACCTCGCCGAGATCGCTGACGCCTGCCGGGGCTACCGCGCCTGGGCCGAGGCCCAGGTCGAGACCGCCCGGAAGTGGGGGCAGGCCGCCGGCGCGCGGGCGCAGGTCGAAGACTGGGCACCCGAGGACCGGGCCCTCCTCGAAGCCCGCCTCGACGAGATGGCCGAGCACTGGCGCGGTAAGCTCGACCCGAAGAGCCGCCACATCCTCGACCACTGGGACGCCCTCGCCGCGCAGTACCGGCAGGACGAGTTGGTCTACACCGTGCGGGGCCGCGACGTCCGCCAGCCCCTCGCCCACACGACGCTCTCCGGGACCCCGGTGCCGCGCGTGGCGCTGCCTCGGACCGAGGACCCCGGCGAGCGGCTCCGCTTCGCCCTCCTCGAAAACCTCCCCGGCTACTTCCCCTTCACCGCCGGCGTCTTCCCGCTCAAGCGCACCGGCGAGGACCCGACCCGGATGTTCGCCGGCGAGGGCACGCCCGAGCGGACCAACAAGCGCTTCCACCTCGTCAGCCTCGGCCTCCCGGCCAAGCGCCTCTCCACCGCCTTCGACTCGGTCACGCTCTACGGGCGCGACCCCGACCCCCGCCCCGACATCTACGGCAAGGTCGGCAACGCGGGGGTGAGCATCTGCACGCTCGACGACATGAAGAAGCTCTACTCCGGCTTCGACCTCGCCGACCCCAAGACCAGCGTCTCGATGACCATCAACGGCCCCGCGCCGACGATCCTCGCGCTGTTCATGAACACCGCCGTCGATCAGCAGGTCGAGGCGTTCCTCAAAGTCGAGAGCAGGTGGGACGAAGCGGAGGCTGTTATTGCAGAACGACTCGGCGGTGACCGCCCGGTCTACACGCCGTATGAGAGTTCGGGGTCAGAGGTCGTGGGTCCGGGGGCTTCTGCCCCTCACCTCGAACCCCAAACCTCCAACCTCCAACTGCCCGAAGGGCACGACGGCTCCGGGCTCGGGCTGCTCGGCACGACCGGGCAGGACCTCGTCGCGTGGGGCGTGCTCGAACAGGCCGAGTACGACCGCATCCGGGAGGAGACCCTCAAGGTCGTGCGCGGGACCGTGCAGGCGGACATCTTGAAGGAGGACCAGGCCCAGAACACCTGCATCTTCTCGACCGAGTTCTCGCTCCGCTCGATGGGCGACGTCCAGCAGCACTTCATCGAGCACGACGTCCGCAACTACTACTCGGTCTCGATCTCCGGCTACCACATCGCCGAGGCCGGCGCGAACCCCATCACCCAACTCGCGCTCACCTTGAGCAATGGGTTCACCTACGTCGAGTACTACCTCAGCCGGGGAATGGACATCGACGCCTTCGCGCCGAACCTCTCGTTCTTCTTCTCGAACGGGATGGACGCCGAGTACAGCGTCCTCGGGCGCGTCGCCCGGCGCATCTGGAGCGTCGCCCTCCGCGACCGCTACGGCGCGAACGAGCGCGCGCAGAAGCTCAAGTACCACATCCAGACCTCGGGCCGGAGCCTCCACGCCCAGGAGATCGCCTTCAACGACATCCGCACCACGCTCCAGGCCCTCGTCGCGATCTACGACAACTGCAACTCCCTCCACACCAACGCCTACGACGAGGCCATCACGACGCCGACTGAGGAGAGCGTCCGCCGCGCCATGGCGATCCAGCTCATCATCAACCGCGAGTTGGGCTTGGCCAAAAATGAGAACCCGATCCAGGGGGCCTACGTCATCGACGAGCTGACCGACCTGGTGGAGGAGGCGGTGCTGAGTGAGTTCGAGCGGATCAACGACCGCGGCGGGGTGCTCGGCGCGATGGAGACGATGTACCAGCGCGGCAAAATCCAGGAGGAGTCGCTGGTCTACGAGCACAAGAAGCACGCGGGCGACCTCCCGATCATCGGCGTCAACACGTTCACCTCGGGCGACGGCCTCGTGGAGGAGCCGAAGACCGTCCCGCTCATGCGATCCTCTAGCGAGGAGAAGCAGCGGCAGATCGCCAACCTCCGGGCGTTCCAGGCGCGCAACGCCGAGCGCTCGGGCGAGGCCCTCGACCGCTTGCAGGCCGTCGCCCGCGAAGGCGGCAACGTCTTCGCCGAGCTGATGGACGCGGCGCAGGTCTGCTCCCTCGGCCAGATCACCACCGCGCTCTTCGAGGTCGGCGGTCAGTACCGGAGGAACATGTGAGGTTTCCTATGCCGACGACGCTTGCTCCGCAACGCCGTCAGACGACGCTGACGATCATCCCGGACCAGGACTACGAGGACTTCGCGGCCCTTCCCGAAGGCACCCGCGCCCAACTCATCGACGGCGAATTGATCGTAGAAGGGGTCTTGCCCTTCGTCTCGCCCACGGCCCGAACAGCGACTCTCCGCGTGATATCCGGGCAGACGCTTGCCGACCTGCGGGCGTTGCCCGAAGGCACCCTTGCCCAACTCATCGACGGTGAGATCATCAGGTCGCCCGCCCCGAACATCTGGCATCAACGCATCGTCACCGCGCTTGCGACGGCGCTCAACAATTTCGTCACGGCGCGCGGCCTCGGCGAGGTGCTGGTGTCGCCCGTCGACGTAGTGCTCTCTGAGTCGCAGTCGGTTCAGCCGGACCTCGTGTTCGTAGCGCGCGCGCCTCGGCATTCTGGGCAAACAAGACGTGGAGGGAGCGCCTGATCTGGTGGTCGAAGTGCTCTCGCCGAGTACAGGCTATTACGACCTTACCAAAAAACGCGAAGCCTACGAGCGCGCCGGTGTCCAGGAGTATTGGATCGTGGATCCGGAGCGGCAGATCGTCGAGGTGCTGACGCTGGAGGCGGACGGCTACCGAACCACTGGCAAGGCGAAGAGCAAAGGCAGCGTGGCGTCGGTGCTGCTCGGCGGGTTCGACGTGGCTCTCGACCGGCTCTTCGAGGACAGGAGGTAAGCCGCGCGGAGCGCGCCGAGACGTAAGCGTGATCGTTCTTACGGCACCGGTCTGGTTTAACTAGGTTGATATATCTATCTAAAACGGTTGATCGGGTCAGGGCACTGTGTTCCCTGCTAAATCCGCGTGAAGCGGGCAATCTAGGATCTTTCGGAGCGCGAAAGCTTGAATTGGCACGGCCAGGTGGTGTACCTTCCTCTTCTGCCTCCGCGCGGCGCTCGACCGCCGCTTCTTTGCATTCTCCAGCGACCGACGTACGCCGTGCCTACGATCCAGCAACTCGTCCGAAAGGGCCGCAGCCCCAAGACGCGGACCACCAAGTCCAAAGCCCTCCAGGGCAACCCGCAGCGCCGCGGGGTCTGCACCCGCGTCTACACCACGACGCCGAAGAAGCCGAACTCCGCGCTCCGCAAGGTGGCGAAGGTCCGGCTCACGAACGGGTTCGAGGTCATCGCCTACATCCCCGGCGAGGGGCACAACCTCCAGGAGCACTCGATCGTGCTCGTCCGTGGGGGCCGCGTGAAAGACCTCCCCGGCGTGAAGTACCACATCGTGCGCGGCGCGCTCGACACGGCCGGCGTCGCCGACCGCAAGCAGAGCCGCTCCAAGTACGGAGCCAAACGCCCGCGAAGCTAACCCGTCATTAGTCCCTGATCCTCTGTTTCGGGCACAAGCCTGGCAGAGGCGAATGACCAACATCCCCTATGCGCAGAAGGCAAGCCGACAAGCGGATCACGATCCCCGACCCGCTCTACGAAGACCAACTCGTCGCCAAGTTCATCCACAGCGTGATGAGCGACGGCAAGAAGTCCGTCGCCCAGCGCCTCGTCTACGGCGCGTTCGACATGGTCGAAGAGCGCACCGGCGAGGAGGGCGTCGAGGTCTTCCGCAAGGCCATCAACAACATCGCCCCGCTCGCCGAGGTCCGCAGCCGCCGCGTCGGCGGCGCGACCTACCAGGTGCCGATCGAGGTCCGCGCCGAGCGCCGGACGGCGCTCGCCTTCCGGTGGCTCCTCCAGTACGCCCGCGCCCGGCCCGACAAGAGCATGGCCCGCCGCCTCGCCACCGAGATCGCCGCCGCCGCCAAGGGCGAGGGCGGAGCCGTCAAGAAGAAGGACGACACGCACCGCATGGCCGAGGCCAACCGCGCCTTCGCACATTTCCGCTTTTAGCTCTCGGCTATGGGCTTTCGCGCACCGCGCATCAGTCCATAGCTAACAGCCAACAGCCAACAGCTACCCCATTATGAGCACCAACGGACGCCAGCTTTCGCTCGACCGGACCCGGAACATCGGCATCTCGGCGCACATCGACGCCGGGAAGACGACGACCACCGAGCGCATCCTCTATTACACCGGACGCCTCCACCGCATCGGCGAAGTCCACGAGGGCGGAGCGACGATGGACTGGATGGAGCAGGAGAAGGAGCGCGGCATCACGATCACCTCCGCCGCGACGACCTGCTTCTGGGCCGACCACCGGATCAACATCATCGACACCCCCGGCCACGTCGACTTCACGGTCGAGGTCGAGCGCTCGCTCCGCGTGCTCGACGGCGCGGTGGCGCTCTTCTGCTCGGTCGGCGGCGTCGAGCCGCAGAGCGAGACGGTCTGGCGGCAGATGAACAAGTACAGCGTCCCGCGCATCGCCTTCGTCAACAAGATGGACCGCACCGGGGCCGACTTCGCCGACGCCGTCAAGATGATGAACGAGCGGCTCTCGGCGAATGCCGTCCCGGTCCAGATTCCGATCGGCGAGGGCGACATGTTCCGCGGCGTCATCGACCTGGTCGGCCTCAAGGCCATCGTCTGGCACGACGAGAGCCAGGGCTCGACGTGGGACGAGATGGACATCCCCGAGGACCTCAAGCCGCAGGCCCGCCACTGGCGGATCAACCTCCTCGAGGCCGTCGCCGAGCACAACGACGCGCTCCTGATGAAGTACCTCGAAGGCGAGGAGATCACCGCCGACGAGGTCCGCGAGACCGTCCGCGCCGCGACGCTCTCGCTCGACATCACGCCGGTCTTCTGCGGCTCGGCCTTCAAGAACAAAGGCGTGCAGCGCCTGCTCGACGGCGTGATCGACTACCTCCCCGCGCCGACGGACCTCCCGCCGGTCCAGGGCCACGCCGTCCGAAGCGAAGAGGAGCTCTCGCGCCCGTCCGACCCCGAAGCCCCCTTCAGCGCCGTAGCTTTCAAGATCGCCACCGACCCCTACGTCGGGCGCATCACCTTCGCCCGGGTCTACTCGGGCACGCTCCAGAAGGGCGACGCGCTCTTCAACGCGACGAGCGAGAAGAAGGAGCGCGCCGGCCGCCTCCTCTTCATGCACGCCAACTCGCGCGAGGACGTCGACACGGTGCGCGCCGGCGACATCTGCGCCATCGTCGGGCTCAAGGACACCAAGACCGGTGACACCCTCACCGACCCGGACCACCCGATCGTGCTCGAGAAGATGGACTTCCCCGAGCCGGTCATCCGCATCGCGATCGAGCCCAAGACGAAGGCCGACATCGACAAGCTCGGCACCGGCCTCCAGAAGCTCGCCGAGGAGGACCCGACGTTCAAGGTCTCGACCGACGACGAGACGGGCCAGACGCTCATCGCCGGGATGGGCGAGCTCCACCTCGAGATCATCGTCGACCGCCTCAAGCGCGAGTTCAAGGTCGAGGCCAACGTCGGCAAGCCGCAGGTCGCCTACCGCGAGGCCATCCGCTCGTCCGTCGACCACAAGTACACCCACAAGAAGCAGACGGGCGGCAAGGGCCAGTTCGCCCATGTCGAGATCGAGTTCATGCCGAAGGAAGACGGCGTGGGCTTCGAGTTCCTCGACGAGATCAAGGGCGGCAACATCCCGCGCGAGTTCATCCCGTCGGTTGAGAAGGGCATCGCGAGCGCGCTCGACCAGGGGCCGCTCGCCGGCTACCCCATCGAGGGCATCGTCGCTCGGCTCTACGACGGCAAGTACCACAACGTCGACTCCGACCAGATCGCCTTCGAGATCGCCGGCCGCATGGCCTTCCGCGAGGCCGCCCGCCGCGCCAACCCGGTCTTGATGGAGCCCATCATGGCCGTCGAGGTCATCACGCCCGAGGAGTACATGGGCGACGTGATCGGCGACCTGAACTCCCGGCGCGGCCGGATCGAGGGCATGGGGCAGCGTGGCGACGCCCAGGTCATCAACGCCGCCGTCCCGCTCTCCGAGATGTTCGGCTACTCGACCGACCTGCGCTCGAACACCCAGGGCCGCGCCATCTACTCGATGCAGTTCGACCACTACGCGGAGGTGCCCAAGAGCATCGCCGAAGAGATCATCAGCGCCGACAAGGCCGAGGTGGCCTAGCCACGCGGTCGCCTCGGCGATCCCAACTTTCTCTCTCACCTGTAAGCAACAGCAGCAGACCGTCATGGCAAAGGAAACGTTTCAGCGCACGAAGCCGCACGTCAACGTCGGCACGATCGGCCACGTCGACCACGGCAAGACGACCCTCACGGCGGCCATCACGAAGGTGCTCGCCGAGAGCACCGGCGGCACGGCGATGAGCTTCGACGCGATCGACAACGCCCCCGAGGAGCGCGAGCGCGGCATCACGATCGCCACCGCGCACGTCGAGTACGAGACCGCCGCGCGGCACTACGCGCACGTCGACTGCCCCGGGCACGCCGACTACGTCAAGAACATGGTCACGGGTGCGGCGCAGATGGACGGCGCGATCCTGGTTGTCGCCGCGACCGACGGGCCGATGCCGCAGACGCGCGAGCACATCCTCCTGGCGCGCCAGGTCGGGGTGCCCTACGTGGTGGTGTTCATGAACAAGGTCGACCTGGTCGACGACGAGGAGCTCCTGGAGCTCGTCGAGATGGAGGTGCGCGAGTTGCTCAGCGACTACGAGTTCCCGGGCGACGAGCTGCCGGTGGTCCAGGGCTCGGCGCTCGGCGCGCTCAACGGCGACCCCGAGGGGGTGGCCTCGGTCGAGCGGCTGATGCGGGCGGTGGACTCGTACATCCCGACGCCGGAGCGCGAGGTCGACCGCCCGTTCCTGATGCCGGTCGAGGACGTCTTCAGTATCACGGGCCGGGGCACGGTGGCGACCGGTCGGGTCGAGCGCGGGTCGATCAAGGTCGGCGACGGGGTCGAGATCGTCGGGATGCAGGAGGCGAAGATGACGAGCACGGTGACGGGGGTCGAGATGTTCAGGAAGCTCCTGGACTCGGCGCAGGCCGGGGACAACGCGGGGATTCTGTTGCGCGGCATCGACAAGGAGGCGATCGAGCGCGGGATGGTGATCGCGAAGCCGGGGAGCGTGACGCCTCACGCGGGGTTCGAGTGCGAGGTCTACGTTTTGTCGAAGGAGGAGGGGGGCCGGCACACGCCGTTCTTCAAGGGGTACCGTCCGCAGTTCTACTTTCGGACGACGGACGTGACGGGGGACATCGAGCTGAACGAGGGGGTGGAGATGGTGATGCCTGGTGACAACACGCAGTTCCGGGTGAAGCTGATCGTTCCGGTGGCGATGGAGCAGGGTCTGCGCTTCGCGATCCGGGAGGGCGGCCGGACGGTGGGGGCGGGCGTCGTCACCAACATCCTCGACTAACCAGTTTGATCGCTGCAGGGGCGGGTCTCAAGCCTGCCCCTGCCTATTAACAGAGCCACATGGCGAGCCAGAAAATCCGCATCAAGCTCAAGTCCTACGACCACAACCTCGTGGACAAGAGCGCCGAGAAGATCATCCGCACGGTCAAGCAGACCGGGGCCGTCGTGAGCGGCCCGATCCCGCTGCCGACGAAGAAGTCGGTCTACACCGTGCTCAGCAGCCCGCACGTCGACAAGAAGGCGCGCGACCAGTTCGAGCACCGCGCGCACAAGCGGCTGATCGACATCCTCTCGACCTCCTCCAAAACCGTCGACGCCCTGATGAAGCTCGAGCTCCCCAGCGGCGTCGACGTCGAGATCAAAGTCTGACCGTGAACCGACTCTCCCATCTAGTTCTCCCGCACCTAGCCCTCCTGCCGCTGCTCGCGCTGAGCCTGGCCCTCGCCGGCTGCGACTCAGACGAGGACGACCGGACCGCCGAAGAACGGCTGCGCGGAGCGTGGCAGGCCACGGCCGTGAGCGTGACCGTGGAGAATCCCGTGCCGGTGCCCGGTGTGCCCACGTTCGCCCTTCCCATCTTCGCGGCCGGCGACGAGGGGGCCATCTCGCTCTCCTTCGAGACCGGCAACGCGTTCGCCTTCACGGTCGAGGGGCCGCTCGAAGCGTCGGCCACCGGCGTGGGCACGTTTCCGCTCCTCAGCGACGGGGAAGGGCTGACGAACGCGGGCCGCTACGAGGTGGTCGGAGAGGAGGGCCCCATCGTGTTCACGGTCAACCAGACCGACGGCCAGCCTGTGCCGGCGACGAACCTCGAGGTCGCTTTCGACTTCCGCGGCGACGACGCCTTCGTCTTCACCCTCGACAACAGCGAAGAAGGCCGGGCCGCGCTCGCGTTTCTGCTCGGCGATGCGTTCCCGCAAGAAGTCTTCGACGCCATCGAAGGCGGGGAAGCCCGGTTCGAGCGCGTCACCCGCACCAACCCCTAGTCCCCACCCACGCTTAACTTAATCAGGCGATTACAATGAGCGGAATCCTCGGCCGAAAGATCGGCATGACCAGCATCTTCGACGACAACGGGCGCAACATCGTCTGCACCGTCATCGAAGCCGGACCCTGCGTCGTGACGCAGCTCAAGACCGACGAGACGGACGGCTACCGCGCCGTCCAGCTCGCCTTCGGCGACCGAACGGAGAAGAGCACCACGAAGGCGCTCCAGGGCCACTTCGAAGCGGCCAAGACCTCGCCCAAGCGCCACCTCGTCGAGTTCCGCCGGTTCAGCGGCCTCGACGACCTCGGCCTCGGCGACGAGGTCACGGTCGGCGATGTGTTCGAGGAAGGCGACAAGATCCACGTCGTCGGCACCTCGAAGGGCAAGGGCTTCCAGGGCGTCGTCAAGCGCCACAACTTCCGCGGCGTCAACGACGCCACCCACGGGCAGCACAACCGGCAGCGCGCGCCGGGCTCGATCGGCCAGGCCTCGGACCCGAGCCGCGTCTTCAAGGGCACCAAGATGGCGGGCCGCACCGGCAACGACCGCGTGACCGTCAAGAACCTCCGCGTCGTCCGCCTCTTCCCTGAGAAGAACCTCGTCCTCGTCAAAGGCGCGGTCCCCGGTGCCCGCAAGGGGATCGTCGAGATCCGCAAAGCCTGAGCTCCTCCCAGATTTTCGATTGGGGATTTTGGGCGGTGCACGTCCTGAATCCGAAACCTAGTGTCCCATGACCCTCACCGTTTACACCCGCACCGGCAGCGACGCCGGCCGCACCGTCGAGCTCGACGAGAGCATCTTCGGGATCGAGCCGAACGACCACGCGATCTGGCTCGACGTCCGCGCCGCGCAGGCGCACGCCCGGCAGGGCACGCACAAGACGAAGGAGCGCAGCGAGGTCCGCGGCTCGACCCGCAAGCTCTACCGGCAGAAGGGCACCGGCAACGCCCGCGTCGGCGACGCCAAGAGCCCGACCCGGCGCGGCGGCGGCACGGCCTTCGGCCCGCGCCCGCACCCCTACTCGGTCGGCGTCAACCGCAAGACGAAGCAGCTCGCCCGGCGCAGCGCCTTCGCCTACAAGGCGCAGCAGGAAAGCCTTCGGATTGTTGAGAACTTCCACTTCGACGCCCCCCGAACGCGCGATCTTGCCGGTCTGCTCACGAGCCACGGCCTCGGCGGGCGCACCGTGCTCCTCCTGACCGGCGAGCACGACGACGTGCTCTACCGTTCCGGGCGCAACATCCCGAAGCTGACCGTCCGCCCCGCCGCCGGTGCCTCGACGCTCGACCTGATGCACGCGCAGGTGATCCTGCTCCAGGAGGGTGCGCTCGACGCCCTCACCGGTGCGCTCGGGAAGAGCGCCGAGCACGCGAGCGCCGAGCACACGTCGGTCGAGGCCGGGTCCGCCGACGGCGAGGCCGCCGGGGCGGCTGAAGCTGCCGCAGCCTGAGCACCGCCCTCCGACACGCTGACCGTCCACTGACGCACTGATCGCTACCTGACATGCCCCGCTCCATTCTGATCCAGCCCATCGTCACCGAGAAAATGACCCGCCTCATGGAGGAGGGTCGGCACTACGCCTTCAAGGTGGCGAAGGACGCCAACAAGATCCAGATCCGCAACGCGGTCCAGGCCCGCTACCCCGACGTGGACATCAAGGAGGTGCGGACGATGGTGGTGCGCGGCAAGCGCCGCCGCCAGTTCACCCGCCGCGGCTTGGTCGAGGGGCAGAAGCCTTCCTACAAAAAGGCCATCGTGACGCTCAGAAGCGGCGAAATCGACTTCTTCGAAAGCATCTAGCAAACGACGAACGACGAACGGCGAGCCACCAAGTAAAGCGCTCGTCGTTCGTCGTTCGTCACTCGACCCTCCCAGTCATGGCTATTCGCAAACTCAAGCCGAACACGCCGGGCCAGCGCCAGCGCTCGGTCTCCCAGTTCGAGACGATCACCACCTCGACGCCCGAGAAGAGCCTCCTCGCCCCGCTCAAGCGCAAGGGGGGCCGCAACAACAACGGCCGCATCACGACGCGCCACCAGGGCGGCGGCCACAAGCGGCGCTACCGGATCATCGACTTCAAGCGCAACGACAAGGACGGCATCCCGGCGAAGGTCGCCTCCATCGAGTACGACCCGAATCGCACGGCGCGCATCGCGCTGCTGGCCTACGCCGACGGCGAGAAGCGCTACATCGTCGCCCCGGACAAGCTGACCGTCGGGATGACGGTGCGGGCCGGCGAGAGCGCCCCGCCGGAGACCGGCAACTGCCTGCCGCTGGCCAACATTCCGCTCGGCACGGTCGTCCACGTGATCGAGATGAAGCCGGGCAAGGGGGCGCAGCTAGCGCGCAGCGCCGGTACCTTCGCGCAGCTCCAGGCGCGCGAGGGGAGGTACGCCACGCTCAAGCTCCCCTCGGGCGAAATCCGCCTGGTGCCCGTCGGGTGCCGCGCCACGATCGGGCAGACCTCGAACCCGGACCATATGAACATCGAGTGGGGCAAGGCCGGGCGCAAGCGCTGGCTCGGCATCCGCCCGAAGACGCGCGGCGTCGCCATGAACCCGGTGGACCACCCGATGGGCGGCGGCGAGGGCAAGGCCTCCGGCGGCCACCCGAAGAGCCCGACCGGGGTCAAGGCGAAGGGCTTCAAGACGCGCAAGAAGGGCAAGGCCTCGAACCAGTTCATCGTCCGCCGCCGCAAGCAGAAAAAATAGGATGGGCGTGTGGGCCTAGGGGAGCTTCTGTCCCTAACCCCCATCCCCCAAACACCCATACTCAGCAATGGCACGTTCGCTCAAGAAAGGCCCCTACGTTTTCTACAAGCTCCAGCGCAAGGTGGACGCGATGAACGAGAGCAACCGGAAGAAGGTCATCAAGACCTGGAGCCGGGGCTCGATGATCACGCCCGAGTTCGTCGGGCACACCTTCGCCGTGCACAACGGCAAGCAGTTCATCCCGGTCTACGTCACCGAGAACATGGTCGGCCACAAGCTCGGCGAGTTCTCGCCGACGCGGACCTTCCGCGGCCACGCCGGCACCAAGGCCGACAAGCGACGCTAGAGCCTCCGCCGCCGGTCCGGCACCACGCCCCGACTCCCGACTCCAACCCCCATGCAAGCCCGAGCCAAGCTGCGGTTCATCCGCTCCTCGCCCCGCAAGATGCGCATCGTCGCGGACCAGGTCCGCGGCAAGGCCGTCACCGAGGCCCTCAACACGCTGCACTTCCTCCCGCAGAAGGCCGCCGCCCCGATCGAGAAGACGATCCACTCGGCCGTGAGCAACCTGTTCGACCAGGCCGAGGACGAGCGCGTCGACGAGGAGGCCCTCGTGGTGAGCGAGATTTTCGTGGACGAAGCGCCCGTCTTCAAGCGGTTCCGCCCGGTCTCGCGCGGGCGCGCCCACCGCATCAAGAAGCGCAACAGCCACCTCACGGTCGTCGTCGCCTCGCGCGACGAGGCCGAGGTGTAACCCCACCCCTTTCTAGCGCACACACAGAAGAGGATACAACGTTGGGTCAGAAGATCAATCCGATCGGGTTTCGCCTCGGAGTCATCCGCGGCTGGGACTCCAACTGGTACACCGACGGCAGCTACGCCGAGAAGCTCGTCGAGGACGAGGAGATCCGCCGCTACCTCGACGCCCGCCTCAAGCGCGCCGGCCTCAGCCGGGTCGTGATCGAGCGGACGCCGAAGCGCGTCATCCTCACGCTCCACACGAGCCGCCCGGGCGTGGTCATCGGGCGCGGCGGGACCGAGGTCGAGAAGCTGCGCGAGGAGCTCAAGCAGCTCACCGACAAGGACATCCAGATCAACATCAACGAGATCAAGCGGCCCGAGCTCGACGCCAGCCTCGTCGCGCAGAACATCGCGCAGCAGCTCGAGGGCCGGGTCTCGTTCCGCCGCGCGATGAAGCAGTCGCTCTCGGCCGCGATGCGGATGGGGGCCGAGGGCATCCGCATCCGCCTCGGCGGCCGCCTCGGTGGGGCCGAGATGAGCCGCACCGAGCAGTACCTCGAAGGCCGCGTTCCGCTCCACACGATGCGCGCCGACATCGACTACGCCGAGGCCACCGCCTTCACGATCCAGGGCACGACCGGCGTCAAGGTCTGGATTTACCGAGGCGAAATCCTCGGCAAGCCCGACCTCAGCCCGAACGCCCAGGTGCAGCGCCAGCAGCAGATGTCTGCTCCGCCGCCGGAGCGCCGCCGCCGCCGCGGCGAGCGCGGCGAAGGCGGTGGCCGCAGCGAAGGCGGCCGCGGTGGACGCGGCGGGCGTGGGGGCCGGAGCGAAGGCGGAGGCCGCAGCGAAGGCGGCGGCGGCGGTGGCCGCCGTCCGCGTCGCGGCTAGCGCACCTCGCCGGAGCACCTCGTTAATCAGACCTTTTAGAATTAAACCGTACCTGCCATGTTGATGCCCAAGCGCACCAAGTTCCGCAAGATGCAGAAGGGGCGGATGAAGGGGACCGCGCAGCGCGGTGCCCGAATCAACTTCGGCGACTTCGCCATCAAGACCCTCGAGGCCGGTTGGATCACCTCCCGCCAGATCGAGGCGTGCCGCATCGCGGTCACCCGCAAGATCAAGCGGACCGGCAAGGTCTGGATCCGCATCTTTCCCGACAAGCCGATCACGAAGAAGCCTGCCGAGACCCGCATGGGCAAGGGGAAGGGCTCGCCGGAGTACTTCGTCGCGGTGGTCAAGCCGGGGCGCATCCTCTTCGAGCTGGCCGGGGTGCCGGAGGACCTCGCCCGCGAGGCGATGGCGCTGGCGCAGTACAAGCTGCCGGTCAAGACCAAGTTCGTCGTCCGCCCGGACTACGTCCCGACCGAGGCCACGCGCAAGTTCAAGCTCCCCGCCTCCCCGCCCACCCCCCCGCAGGACGACGCTCCCGCAGACGAAGCCCCCGAGGGGACCGAGGCCGAAGCCGCCGTCAACGAGTCCACCGAGTAACGCCGCCGGCTGTTGGCTTTCCGCTCCCCGGAGCCCGCCCACAGCCCGCAGCCAACAGCCAACTCCCATGAAAGCCAAAGAAGTCCGCGACCTCTCCGCCGAGGAGATCGAGCAGCGCATCCGCGACGAGGAGCACGACCTCGACGTGCTGACCTTCCAGCACGCGATCGCCCAGCTCGAAGACCCCCTCGTGCTCCGGCGCAAGCGCCGCGAAGTCGCCCGCCTCAAGACGATCCTCAAGCAGAAACAGGGGCCTGTCACGCAGACCGCTGCCTAAGCCTCCTCGCAATCCCGTAGTTGGTGAGGCCCGCTCGCCAAGCGACCTGACAACAGATATGGAACCCAACACGACCGAAGATCAAAACCCTACCTCCGCCGAGGCCCAGGTGGCCGAGGTGCTCGGCGTGCCCGAACCCGCCGTCGAGGTGCCTCCGGCTCCCGTGCCGGTCGGCGACGAAGTAGAGGACGCTCCGGCGGGGCGCAACGCCCGGAAGGAGCGCGTCGGCCTCGTCGTCTCGGACAAGATGGACAAGACCATCACCGTCGCCATCGAGCGCCAGGTGAAGCACCCGATGTACGGCAAGTTCATCAAGCAGACCACCAAGCTCATGGCCCACGACGCGGCGAACGACGCCGGGGCCGGCGACACCGTCCGGATCATGGAGATGCGCCCGATGAGCAAGAACAAGCGCTGGCGGCTCGTCGAAATCGTCGAGCGCGCCAAATAAAACGCCGGGCGACGAGCGACGAGGGGGTATCCCCTCTGACCGTTCGGCGCTCGACCCTCGTAACTCGCACTTGATATGATTCAGCAGGAATCCAGACTCGCCGTGGCGGACAACTCGGGGGCCAAAGAGGTCCTCTGCATCCGCGTCCTCGGCGGCAGCGGCCGGCGCTACGCCCGGATCGGCGACAAGATCGTCGTCTCGGTTAAGAGCGCCGTTCCCGGCGGCGGCGTCAAGAAGGGCCAGGTGTCGCACGCCGTCGTGGTCCGCACGAAGAAGGAGTACCGCCGCACCGACGGCTCGTACATCCGCTTCGACGAGAACGCCGCCGTCCTCCTGAACGACGCCGACGAGCCGCGCGGGACCCGCATCTTCGGCCCCGTCGCCCGCGAGCTGCGCGAGAAGCAGTTCATGCGCATCGTCTCCCTCGCACCGGAGGTTCTCTAACCGCCACCCCTGTCGCAAGGGCGGCGCGTGCGTCGCCCCTGCGCTTGCCGATCAGCAAACGTCATGCAGAAGAAGACCGTCAAGAAGAAGCTCCACGTCAAGAAGGGCGACACCGTCGCGCTGACGAAGGCAATCACCGGCATCAACCCGCGCGAGAAAGGCTTCGCCGGGCGCGTGCTCAAGGTCTACCCGAAGACCGACCGCGTCGTCGTCGAGGGCGTCAACGTCCGCGTCCGCCACACCAAGCCGAACCAGGCCAACCCGCAGGGCGGCCGGATCGAGCGCGAGTTCCCGATCCACCTCTCGAACGTGATGCCGGTCGACGCCGACGGCCACCCGACGCGCGTCGGGCGCAAGCGGATCGAGGACGCCGAGACGGGCAAGGGCCGGTGGGTCCGCGTCGCCAAGACGACCGGCGAGGAGCTAGACCGCTGAGTACGGCTCGACCGCTGAGGACGCCCTCCGGTCTCCCCGAACCCTTCAAGAACCCCCGCCGCCGCCCCCTGTTCTCCCCGTCTACCCCGGCCGAACGGCCCTTGCGAACGAAGACCATCATGGAAGAGAAGTACGTCCCCCGGCTCAAGCAGCGCTACCGCGACGAGGTCGTGGACGCGCTCACCAAGCAGTTCGGCTACGACAACACGATGCAGGTCCCGCGCCTCGTCAAGATCTCCGTCAACAAAGGCGTCGGTGAAGCCGCCGTGACGAAGAAAGTGCTCGACGACGCGGTGGAGGAGCTGCGCACGATCACGGGGCAGCAGCCCGTCGTCCGCCGCGCCCGCAAGAGCATCTCGAACTTCAAGCTCCGCGAGGGGATGCCCGTCGGCACGAGCGTGACGCTGCGCGGCGACCGGATGTGGGAGTTCTTCGACCGGCTCGTGACGCTCGCCCTGCCCGGCGTGCGCGACTTCCGCGGCGTGCCGGACCGCTCGTTCGACGGGCGCGGCAACTACACGCTCGGCGTCAAGGAGCAGATCATCTTCCCCGAAATCAACATCGACGAAGTGGACTCGGTCAGCGGCCTCGACGTGACCTTCGTCACGACCGCCGAGACCGACGCCGAGGCGCTCGCCCTCCTCAAGGCCCTCGGGATGCCCTTCGTCCGCCGCGAAGAGGCCGAAGCGGCCTGACCCTTTAGAACCCCACGAGCTAGAACCACAGGAGACTATGGCAAAGAAAAGCTGGATCGCCCGCGAGAAGAAGCGCCGGAAGATGGTGGCGAAGTACGCCGAGAAGCGCCGCAAGCTGAAAGCGGCGGGCGACTACGAAGCCCTGCAGAAGCTCCCGCGCAACGCGAGCCCCGTCCGCCTCAACAACCGGTGTGCGCTCACGGGCCGCTCCCGCGCCTACATGCGGAAGTTCGGCGTCTCGCGCATCGTCTTCCGCGAGATGGCGCTCGCCGGGAAAATCCCCGGCGTCAAGAAAGCGAGCTGGTAGCGCCACAGGCGCTTTATGAGGTCTAGGTTAGGAAGCGAGCCACCCCCTGCCTCCACCCTCAAACATCCAACACCGTACACCATCTAGCGGCTAAGTGTGAGCACGCGCTCGCAAACTGGCCGAAGAACCCAATTCGAATGAGCGGTATCACTGATCCCATCGCGGACTACCTCGCGCGGATTCGCAACGCGCAGAAGGCCCGCCACCCCTACACCGACATCCCCGCCTCGAAGGTCAAGCGGGCGATGACGCAGATCCTGATGGACAAGGGGTACGTCAAGAACTACCTCAACGTCGACGACGGCAAGCAGGGCTTGCTCCGGGTCTACCTCAAGTACCAGCGCGGCGGCGCACCGGTCATCCACACGATGCGGCGCGTCTCGAAACCGGGCCTCCGCCGCTACGTCGGGGCCGGCGACCTGCCACGCGTCCGCAACGGGCTCGGCGTCGCCATCGTCTCGACCTCGCGGGGCGTGATGACGGACAAGGAAGCCCGCCGCGCCGGCATCGGCGGCGAGGTCCTCGCTGAAGTGTTCTAGATAGTGGGTAGTGGAGAGTGGATACGGGGGCTCGTCGCCGAGGCCGCCACAGACCACCTGCAACTAACCACCAACAACTAACAACCCACTATGTCCCGTATTGGAAAGCAGCCCATCCCCGTCGTCGACGGCGTGACCGTGACGGTCGCCGGCAACAACGTGGTGACGGCGAAAGGCCCGAAGGGCGAACTCATGGTCCCCGTCGACCCCGACCTCACGGTCCGGGTCGAGGACGGCGAGGTGCTCGTCGAGCGCCCGACCGAGCAGCAGCGCCACCGCTCGATGCACGGGCTCTACCGGTCCCTGATCGACAACGCGGTGATCGGCGTCACCGAGGGCTACCGGAAGCAGCTCGAGGTCATCGGCGTCGGCTACCGCGCCGAGGTGAACAACGGGGTGCTCGAGCTCGCCCTCGGCTTCTCGCACCCGATCTACTTCCTCCCGCCGGACGACATCACGATCACGACCGAGACCGTCCGCGGCAAGAACCCCACGATCACGATCGAGGGGATCGACAAGCAGATGGTCGGGCAGGTGGCGGCCAAAATCCGCTCCCTCCGCCCGCCCGAGCCGTACAAGGGCAAAGGCGTCCGCTACGTCGGCGAGTACGTCCGCCGCAAGGCCGGCAAGACCGCCGCGCGCTAACGACGAACAGCGAACGACGAGCTCAGAAGCATGACCTCGTAGCTTGCAACTCCACACTCAGCAGGGCGGGAGGGTCGGAAATCCTCCCGCCGAGACCTGAACCACTATGGCACGACAGAGCAAAAAAGTGCAGAACCGGATGCGCATCAAGCGCCGGGTCCGCGCCAAGATCCACGGTACGGGCGAGCGCCCGCGCCTGAGCGTCTTCCGCTCGAACAACCACATCTACGCCCAGCTCATCGACGACCTCGACGGGCGCACGCTCGCCGCCGCGTCGAGCCTCGAAGGCGACGTCGCCGGCGGCAAGCCGACCGAGGTCGGGAAGGCCGTCGGGCAGCGGATCGCCCAGAAGGCGAAAGAGGCCGGCGTCGAGACCGCCGTGTTCGACCGCAACGGCTACCGCTATCACGGACGCGTCAAGGCGCTCGCCGAGGGCGCGCGCGAGGGCGGGCTCAGATTCTAAGTAAGGGGTATGAGCGTATGGGGGTCGCCCCCCTGCCCCCGACCTCCCAAACACCCACACACTGACTACTATGGCGAAGGACAACAAACGCAACCGGGGCCGCAGGGCCAAAGCCTCCGAGGGGCAGAACCTCATCGAGCGGCTCGTCCACATCAACCGCGTCGCGAAGGTCGTCAAGGGCGGACGGCGCTTCTCGTTCAGCGCGGTCGTCGTCGTCGGCGACGGCAACGGCACCGTCGGCCACGGGCTGGGCAAAGCCAACGAGGTCGCCGACGCGATCGCGAAGGGGACCGACGCGGCCAAGAAGAACATGTTCAAGGTGCCGATGACGAAGGGGACGATCCCCCACGCCATCATCGGGGTGCAGGACGCCGGGCGCGTGCTCGTCAAGCCCGCGAGCGCCGGTACCGGCGTCATCGCCGGCGGCGGCGTCCGCGCCGTGCTCGAGTGCGCGGGCTACACCGATGTGCTGACCAAGAGCCAGGGCTCGAACAACCCGCACAACGTCGTCTCGGCGACGATCAACGCGCTCCAGAACCTCCAGGACCCCGGCGAGGTGGCACAGCGCCGCGGCCTCTCCGTCTCGCGGGTCTTCAACGGATAACCGTCTTGGGTCCCCGGTCCGCCGTTCGTCGGAGCCAGGGACCGAGGGCCCGTAACTCCGAGGGCCCGTAACCAACGCACTCATGGCAACGCTGAAAATCACCCAGACCAAAAGCACGATCGGCCAGCAGGGCGGGCAGAAGCGCACGGTGAAGGCGCTCGGTCTCGGCCGGATCGGCAAGACGAACGAGCTCAACGACACCCCGCAGATCAGAGGGATGATCGAGAAAGTCAGCCACCTCGTCTCGGTCGAAGAGACGTCGTGACGCACGGTCGTGAGAGGGTGTCTGCCGAAGCGACGTGCTCCTGGCCCCTCACGTTTCACGTCTTTACGCTCTAGCTCTCCTTACCCACGCGAGTCCGCAGCCCCAGCGCCGCGGGCGTCATTAGCACCAGACCTATGGACCTCAGCAATCTCAAGCCCGCCAAAGGCTCGACGAAGTCGAAGAAACGCATCGGCCGGGGCGAGGGCTCCGGCAAGGGCGGCACGGCCACGAAGGGCCACAAGGGGCAGAAGAGCCGCGCCGGGGCCAGCATCCCCGCGTGGTTCGAGGGCGGCCAGATGCCGCTCCAGCGCCGCGTCCCGAAGTTCGGCTTCAAGAACCCGAACCGCGTCGAGTACGCGCCGGTCAACCTCTCCCGGCTCAGCCGCCTCCTCGACGAGGGCCGGATCGAGCGCGGCGCGAGCGTGACGCCGGAGACGCTCGTTTCGCTCGGCCTGACCGACAAGCGCGACCGCGTCAAAATCCTCGGCGACGGCGAGATCGCGGCGGGGCTCGACGTGAGCGCGCACGCCTTCAGCGCCTCGGCTCGGGAGAAGATCGAAGCCGCCGGCGGCACTGCCACCGTCGTAGAGTAACCCCGTCGGACTCCCGACTCTCGACCCCCGACCCCAGACTCTACCGACATGTCCTCATTCGCTGAAAGCGTCCGCAACATCTGGAAGATAGAGGAGCTGCGCCGCCGCATCCTCTTCACGCTCGGCATCCTCGTCGTCTACCGCATCGGGGCCTACGTGACGCTCCCCGGCGTCGACGCCCGCATCCTCGCCCAGGTCAGCGACCAGAGCCGCGAGGGGCTCTTCGGGCTGTTCGACCTGTTCGTCGGCGGGGCCTTTTTCCAGGCCGGGATCTTCGCGCTCGGCATCATGCCGTACATCACGGCGTCGATCATCATCCAGCTCCTCGGGGCGGTGGTGCCGTACTTCCAGAAGCTCCAGCGCGAGGGCGAGGAGGGGCGGCGCAAGATCACCCAGCTCACGCGCTACGGCACCGTCGGCATCACGGCGCTCCAGTCGATCGGCTACGCGATCAACCTCCAGTACGGAGCCACGAGCCAGGCCATCGTCGTCAACCCGACGTTCTTCATGGTCACGACCGTCATCGTGCTGACCGCCGGGACGGTCTTCGTGATGTGGCTCGGCGAGCGGATCACCGAGAAGGGCATCGGCAACGGCATCTCGCTCCTGATCATGATCGGGATCATCGCCTTCCTGCCGACTTCGCTGCTGAACGAGTTCCAGCTCAAGAGCAACTTCTTCATCTTCCTGATCGAGATCGGCGCGCTCATCTTGGTGACCGCCGCGATCGTGCTCGTCACCCAGGGGACGCGGCGGATTCCGGTTCAGTACGCCAAGCGGGTCGTCGGGCGCAAGGTCTACGGGGGGACGACGCAGTACCTCCCGCTCCGCGTCAACGCCGCCGGCGTGATGCCGATCATCTTCGCGCAGTCGATCATGTTCATCCCGAGCACGGTGGCGGCGTTCTTCCCGGAGAGCGCCTTCTGGCTCGCGGTGGGAGGCTGGACCGGCAACATCTTCGGGTTCGGCTACTCGTTCATTTTCTTCTTCGTCTGCGTCTTCTTCACCTACTTCTACACCGCGATCGCGGTCAACCCGCAGGAGATGGCCGACACGATGAAGCGGCAGGGCGGCTTCATCCCCGGCATCCGGCCCGGCAAGCAGACGAGCGAGTTCATCGACAACATCCTGACGCGGATCACGCTGCCCGGCTCGATCTTCCTCGGGCTCGTCGCCATCATGCCGGCGTTCGCCGCGCAGGCGGGCATCACGCCGGGCTTCGCGAGCTTCTACGGCGGGACGAGCCTGCTCATCCTCGTCGGCGTCACGCTCGACACGTTGCAGCAGATCGAGAGCCACCTCCTGATGCGGCACTACGACGGGTTCATGAAGAGCGGGCGGGTCCGCGGTCGCCGGTAGGGGTAGGTTTCAAACTTACCCCTACATCCCACTGATATGGTCTACCTCAAGTCCGAGCGCGAAGTCGAAGCGATGCTCCGCAGCGCCGCCCTCGTCGGGGAGGTGCTGAGCGAGGTCGCGCGCCGCGTCGAGCCGGGCGTGCCGACGCTGGAGCTCGACCGGGTGGCGGAGGAGATCGTCCGCGGAGCGGGGGCCCGCCCGGCGTTCAAGGGCTACCGGATCGCGCGCAACGACACGCCGTTCCCGGCCACGCTGTGCATCTCGGTCAACGACGTCGTCGTGCACGGCTTTCCGAGCGAGACGCCGCTCGAAGAGGGCGACATCGTCTCGGTCGACTGCGGCGTCGAGTTAGACGGCTACTTCGGGGACTATGCCTATACCTTCGCCGTCGGTGAAATATCGGCTGAGAAGGCGGCCCTGCTGAACGACACGAAACAGTCGCTCTACGAAGGCATACGGAACGGGCTGCACGGACGGCGCATCGGCGACATCGCGTTCGCCGTGCAGTCGTTCTGCGAGCGCCGCGGCTACGGCGTCGTGCGCGACCTCGTCGGCCACGGCGTCGGGCGGAAGCTCCACGAGGACCCGCAGGTCCCGAACGTCGGGCGGCGCGGCACCGGCAAGAAGCTCAAGACGGGCATGACGCTCTGCGTCGAGCCGATGATCACCGGCGGCACGTCGGAGGTCGTCGTCGACCCCGACGGGTGGACCGTCCGCACCGCCGACGGCGCGCCCGCCGCGCACTACGAACACATGATCCTCGTCAACCGGGGCGAGCCGACCGTGCTCTCCTCGTTTGACCCCATCGAGGCGGTTCTTGCCGAGAAGGGGGCCTTCGTCCCCGGTGAACCCGTCCTCGCTGAACCCTGAATCCTATGAAGGTCCGAGCCAGCGTCAAGAAGCGCTCTGCCGACGACAAGATCGTCCGGCGCAAGGGGCGCATTTACATCATCAACAAGAAGAACCCCAAGCACAAGCAACGCCAAGGGTAGCTAAGAACGACGAGTGACGAACGACGAGTGGATGCCGCTCGTAGCTCGTAGCTCGTCACTCAACACTCGAACTATGCCCCGAATTGCAGGAGTCGACGTTCCGATCAACAAGCGCGGCGAAGTAGCGCTCACCGACATCTACGGGGTCGGCCGGGCGCGCGCCAACGAAATCCTCGATCGTGCTGAGATCGACCCGGACGTCCATCCCTCCGAGTGGACCGAAGAGCAGACCCGAACCGTTCGGCGTCTGATCGAGGACAACTACACGGTGGAGGGCTCGCTCCGCACCGAGACGCAGCTCAACATCAAGCGGCTGATGGACATTGGTTGCTACCGTGGGCTCCGCCACCGGCGCGGCCTGCCGGTGCGAGGCCAGCGTACGCAGACGAACGCCCGCACCCGCAAGGGCCGCAAGCGCACCGTCGCGGGCAAGAAGAAGGCACCGCGCAAGTAACAGTTTCAAGTAACAGTAGGCTAAGTAACAGTGGGCAGGGCGTCAGGGATCGGTGGGCAGGGGATACCGAACGACCGACGTGCCGACTGACCCACAGAAACCTCGTCCCCGGTCCGCTTCCCCTCGTGGAGCACGCGCTCCTCGTCACGGGAGGCCCGCCGGGACTGACAACCTCACACTGCAGAGAGCATGGCAAAGCAACAGCAAGCGCGCGGCGGACGCCGCCAGCAGCGCAAGAAGGTCCAGGTCGAGTCCAACGGCACGGCCTACATCAAGGCGACGTTCAACAACGTGATGATCACGCTGACGGACTCGTACGGCAACACGATCTCGTGGGCGAGCTCCGGCAAGATGGGCTTCCGCGGTTCGCGGAAGAACACGCCCTACGCCGCCGGCGTCGCTGCCGGTGCTGCTGCGAAGGAAGCCTACGACCTCGGCCTGCGCCGAGTGGACGTATTCGTGAAAGGCCCCGGTTCCGGGCGCGAGGGCGCGATCCGCGCGCTCTCGACCTCCGGCCTCGAGCTGCTCACGATCCGCGACGTCACCCCTATCCCTCACAACGGCTGCCGGCCCCCGAAGCGCCGCCGCGTGTGACGAGGTGCGAGCTACGACCGACGACCGACGAGTTTGCGCTCGGTTCGTCGCTCGGCGCTCGTTCTTCGTCGTCGGAGTAAGTCCGGTTGGGCGCGTCCACGGGGCGCGTTCCACTCCACCTAAGACAGAGAGCATCCTATGGCCCGATACCGAGGCCCCAAGCAGAAGCTGGCCCGCCGCTTCAACGACCCGATCTTCGGCCCCTCGAAATCCCTCGAGCGCAAGGCGTACCCGCCCGGACAGCACGGCCAGAGCCGCCGCCGGAAGGAGAGCGAGTACGCCGTTCAGCTCAAGGAGAAGCAGAAGGCGAAGTACACCTACGGCCTGCTCGAGCGGCAATTCCGCAACCTCTTCGAGAAGGCGTCCCGCAAGAAGGGCGTCACCGGGGAGAACCTGCTCCAGTTCCTCGAAGCCCGGCTCGACAACGTCGTCTTCCGGCTCGGCTTCGCCCGGACCAGGCGGCAGGCGCGGCAGCTCGTCAACCACGGGCACGTCATGGTCAACGACCGCGTCTCGTCGATCCCGAGTCACATGCTCCGGCCCGGCGACATGATCGAGATCCGCCCGAAGAGCAAGAACCTCGACGTGGTCCAGGAGGCCGCCGACCGGAGCCGCCGCTCGTTCCCGCACCTCGAGGTGGACCGCGACAAGCTGCGAGGCAAGTTCCTCGACTTCCCCGAGCGCGAGGACATCCCGGAGAACATCCGCGAGCAGCTCATCGTCGAGCTCTACTCGAAGTAGGCTCCGCTTGTCGAAGTAGGCTCCGCCTCCGCGCGGGGCCCCGTGCCCCCGCCCCCTTTCTGCCCGAAACCCTATGACTCCGACGATGACGAATATCCAGCTTCAGATGCCGGACGGCGTGCAGGTCGAGGAGATGAACGCGACCTACGGCCGCTTCACCGTCCAGCCTCTCGAGCGCGGCTACGGCGTGACGATCGGCAACGCGTTCCGCCGCGTGCTCCTCTCCTCGCTCGAAGGCACTGCCATCACCGCCCTCAAGATCGACGGCGTGCAGCACGAGTTCTCGACCGTCCCCGGCGTGACCGAGGACGTGGCCGACATCATCCTCAACCTCAAAGGCGTCCGCTTCCGGGCGGGCGAAGAGGACGAGAGCACCATCACCGTCCAGCTCGAAGGCCCCGCCGAGCTCACCGCCGGGACGCTCGCCGACGCCACGGCGGAGTTCGAGATCCTCAACCCCGAGCACCACATCGCCACGCTCTCCGACGAGGCCGACGTGCTGATGGAGTTCCGCGTCGGCCGCGGCCGCGGCTACGTCCCCGCCGACGAGAACAAGCGCGCCGACGACCCCATCGGCGTCGTCGCCGTGGACGCCATCTTCACGCCGATCCTCAACGTGAAGTACACCGTCAACCCGGCGCGCGTCGGGGAGAAGATCGACTACGAGCGGCTCACGCTCGAGGTCGAGACCGACGGCTCGATCACGCCCGAGGACGCGCTCACGGCGGCCGCTTCGATCCTCCGCGACCACGTCGGCCTGTTCATCTCGGTCGAGCAGGAGGTCGAGCAGCCCGAGGAGGAGAAGGAGGTCGACGCCGAGGTGCAGCGCGTGCGCTCGCTCCTCAACCAGAGCGTCGACGACCTCGACCTCTCGGTGCGCGCCCAGAACTGCCTCAAGGCCGCGTCGATCAAAACCATCGGCGACCTCGTCGGGCGGGAGGAATCGGAGATGCTGAAGTTCCGCAACTTCGGGCGCAAGAGCCTGCAAGAGCTCGTCGCCGTGCTCGAAGACCGCAACCTGCGCTTCGGGATGGACGTCGAGAAATACGTCGAAGAAACCGCCTGAGCCCGGTTGGACGTTGCGGGCTTGGGGCACCAAGTCCTCAGCCCTCGGCCCTCCAACCCCCAACCGCGAAGCACCATGAGACACCAGAAGAAGATCAAGAAGCTCGGGCGCACGGCGTCCCACCGCAAGGCCACGCTCGCCGCGATGGGCTCGGCGCTCATCGAGCACAAGCGCATCGAGACCACGCTGCCGAAGGCGAAGGCGCTCCGCTCGTTCGTCGAGCCGCTCATCAACCGCGCGAAGGAGGACTCGACGGCCAACCGCCGCCAGGTCTTCCGGCACCTCCGCAGCAAGGAGGCCGTCAAAGAGCTCTTCGGCGACGTGGCCGGGCGCATCGGCGACCGCCCCGGCGGCTACACGCGCGTCGTCAAGCTCGGCCTCCGCCAGGGCGACGCGGCGGAGCTCGCCGTCGTCGAGCTCGTCGACTACAACGATGTGCAGCCGGACGGCGGCTCGAAGCGCACGCGCCGGACGCGCCGCAGCAGCGGGCGCAGCCGCCGCAAGTCTTCGGGTGCCGCGCAGGTGAAGCCGGCTGCCACCGGGACCGGAGCGCCCGCCGACAACCTGACGAAGGTGTGGGGCATCGGCCCCGTCTTCGCCGCTGCCCTCGGCGACACGGGCATCACCACCTTCGCCCAGCTCGCCGAGGCCGACCTCGACACGCTCCGCGCGGCGATTGCCGCAGGCAGCAGCACGTCGGAAGGTTCGGCTAACGAGGAGACGTGGGCCGAGCAAGCGGCGCTTCTCGCCGCCGGAGACGCCGAGGCGCACGCCGCCTACGTCGAGCGCCTCAAGGAAGACGGCGGCACCACGCGCAACACGCCTGAGCCTGTGGCCGAGGCGGTCGAAGCGCTCGACGCCGCCGAGGAGCCCACCGGCCAGGACGCCTCCGATCCGTCGGGCACGGTCGCCACCGGCGAGCCGGACGCTGCCGAGGCGGAGAACCCTGCCGCCGCCGATCCTGCCGCCGCCGATCCTTCCACGGCACCGGACGATGCGCCGAAGGCGGCTTCCGACCCGGAGGAGAACTTCCACCCCGACGCCCCGCAGGGCGCGGCCCCCGCCGAAGGCGAGCCGCCGCCGGACACCGGCGCGGGCGACGACGGCTCGCCGAAGGGCAGCGGGCACCGGGGCTGAGCTGTAGCGTCAGACCTCGAGGTCTGTCCGGTCCCGCTGCAGCCTCGGACCGGGCGAACGCACGGGTTTTCCCCTACGGGTGCCCACCGTTCCGCCTCTGTCTCCCAGCGGCCCCGCCTGTTTCGTCAGGCGGGGCCGCTGTATGCTAGTGCTGCGACACGAGCAGAATGACGGGTAGATCGGCGTGCTCGGGTGCTGCGAGTCAAGGCGACCGAGGAGCTAGATGCACCGCATCGGGCGACGAGGTCAACGCCGACGCGCGGCGCACGGGCTGCCGAGAGCCTGTCAGAATCGAGTTGTCGTAGCACTAGGCTGTGTTTGGAAAATCCACTTCCGGCCTGCACACGGCCTCTGCCTTCGCTCACAGCGTGGTGCTGCCTCGCCGTAGCAGTGCTACGGCTGCTTCGCGCGCCTTGTGAAGCAAAGACATCTGCTCGTGCTCGGCGACAGACTGAATATCCAGACACAGCCTAGTCGCGCGGCATTCCAGTTGCGCGGCGAGCCGGATCGCCGTATCGTGGATCCTCCCCACGGCGCACCCCCGCCCCCGCATGATCCAGGCCTCCACCTACTTCAGCGCGCAGCTTCGGGACATCCACGTCGAGCCGGCCTTCGAGCGGCGGTTCCGCGTCCTGATCGAGCACTGCCGGCGCAACCTCCCGGTCGTGGACGAGGACTACCTCCGCCGCGCCTTCGGCGTGGCCTACTGGGCGCACCGCGATGACCGCCGCGCCTCGGGCGAACGCTACATCTCGCACCCGCTCGAAGTCGCCACGATCGTCGCGCGCGACGTGCCGTTCGACGACGTCTCGGTCGTGGCGGCCCTGCTGCACGACACGGTCGAGGACACCGACCTCTCGCTCGAGCTGATCGAGGCCGAGTTCGGGCAGGGGATGGCGCGCATCATCGACGGGCTGACCAAGATCGACCACGTCTTCGCCAGCCGCGAGCTCGGGCAGGCCGAGAACGTCCGCAAGCTGATGCTCTCGATGGCCTCGGACATCCGGGTGATCATCGTCAAGTTCGCCGACCGGCTGCACAACATGCGGACGCTGGACTCGCTCGCGCAGCCGAAGCAGCTCAAGATCGCCAGCGAGACGCAGGACCTCTTCGTGCCGCTCGCCCACCGCTTCGGGCTCAACGAGGTCAAGACCGAGCTCGAAGACCTGTGCCTGAAATACCTCCAGCCCGAGGCGTTCCAGGCGATCGCGCGCGGGCTCAACAAGACCCGGAAGCAGCGCGAGGGCTTCGTCGACCGGTTCATCGAGCCGATCAAAGCCGAGCTAGAGGAGGCCGGGTTCGCCTTCTCAATCTACGGCCGCCCCAAGAGCATCTCGTCGATCTACCGCAAGATGCAGGTGCAGCAGAAAGGGCTCGACGAGATCTACGACCTGACCGCCATCCGGGTCGTGCTCAAGAGCGAAGGCAAGAAGGGCCGCGAGGACTGCTGGCGGGTCTACTCGATCCTCACCGATCTGTACAAGCCGATCCCCGAGCGCTTCCGCGACTTCATCTCGGTCCCGAAGTCGAATGGCTACCAGAGCCTCCACACGACCGTCATCGGCCCTGACGGGCGGGCGGTCGAAATCCAGATTCGGACCGAGGAGATGCACGCCGTCGCCGAGCGCGGGGTCGCGGCGCACTGGAGATACAAGGAGGGCGGCCCCGGCGGCGACGGCGTGGCGGCGAAGGTCCGCAGCGACGAGGCGCTCGAGCAGATCTACGCCTGGGTCCGCGAGCTCATGGAGACCCCGGCCCCGGAGCGCGCCAGCGACTTCGTCAAGGACTTCCAGCTCAGCCTCTACGACGAGGAGATGTACGTCTTCACCCCGAACGGCGACGTGATGACGCTCCCGCGCGGGGCGACGCCCGTGGACTTCGCCTTCCAGGTGCACTCCGAGGTCGGCTTCCACTGCATCGGGGCCAAAGTCAACGGGCGCATGGTCCCGCTCTCGACGCACCTCACGAGCGGCGACCAGGTCGAGATTCTGACCTCCGGCAAGCAGACGCCGAACCCGGACTGGATGCAGTTCGTGGTCACCCATAAGGCGCGGAGCCGCATCCGCCACTGGACGAAGGAGAAGCGCCGCAAGGCCGCCGAGCACGGGCGCGACCTCCTGGAGCGCAAGCTCAAAAAGGCCAAGATCGAGCTCGACGAGAACGACCTCAACCGCCTGGCGTCCCGGCTCAAGTTCCCCAACACGCAGCAGCTCTTCTACGAGGTCGGCACCGGGCTCTACGACCCCGCCGAGTTCGTCCGCTTCGTCCGAGAGGGGCAGCGCGAGCAGGAGGACGAGGCCGGGGAGACGCCGCTCCGGCTGCAAGTGGCCGAGTTCACCGAGACCGCCCGCGAGGAGGGCCGGGCGTCGCTCGTCATCGACGGGGAGCACCACGCCGACCTCGCCACGCAGTACGCGACCTGCTGCAACCCCATCCCCGGCGACGAGGTCTTCGGGTTCGTCTCTAAGACGGGGACCATCAACATCCACCGCATGAGCTGCCGCAACGCCCCGCACCTCCTGATGGACCACGCCGACCGGATCATCCCGGTCGAGTGGAGCCGGCAGAAGGACGTACAGTTCATCGCGGCGCTCCGGGTCGTCGGGGAGGACCGCGTCGGGCTCGTGTCGGACCTAACGACGGTGATTTCGAAAAACCTCAAGACCAACATCCGCTCGATGACGATCGAGGGCGAGGACGGCGTCTTCGAAGGCACGATCGTGCTGTTCGTCTCCGACCTCAAGCACCTCAAGCGCTTGATGCAGCGGCTCGGGCGGGTCGAAGGCATTTTCGGCGTCTACCGGTTCGAGAACGAGGGACGCTCGTGAGCGCTACGCCGCTGTGGGAGTGCCACACCGCTGCGGCAGGCGGCTCTCGGATGGTTCGTGAAGGTTCAGTATGAACAGTGTTAATGGTACGGTATCAGCAGGAGAAGTAGCTATCCTCGGAACATGTGCAAAGCCACACGGTTGAGGCGCTCTGTGCAGGACTTCCCGTTGGTGAATGCCTTCTGTCCTGCACAATCTGTCGAGCAAGCTAGACAGCGGTAAGTGGAGCGCGAGCGCTGGATAGCGCATCGCCCCCTCTCTCCACCCGGAGTGCGCACTAAGCAGACCGTTCCGGTTCGTTCGTCAAACCTTCGTATGTGTAGAGCTTCACTTTCTACCCATCACCACTCACCACCACGGAGAAAACAATGGCTCAGAAGCGTGTCCCTACGCTGACCAAGAAAGACGTAGCCCGCCGCGTCGCCGAGTTGCGAGGCGAGCCGATCTACAAATCGGAACCCTGGGTGACGGACGTCATCACGGCGTTGCGTGAACTCATGCTCGGCGCGGACCCTGAGGTCCGGATCGAGCTCCGCGACTTCGGCGTGTTCGAGGTCAAGAAGACCAAGGCCAAGCCGAAGGCCCGGAATCCGAAGACCAACGAAACGGTCTTCATCCCGAGCCGCCGCAAAACCCACTTCAAGCCGAGCAAGCGGGTCAAGCAGGAGCTCCAAAAGCCCCTGGCCGACCTGGGCTACTCGATCCCCGAGGGGAGCGCCGACTACGCGCCCACCACCGGGAAACCCACAAATGGGAAGAAGACCAACGGCAAGACCCGTAACGGGGCCGCCGCGAAGACCAACGGCACCACGCGCAAGAAGGCGACGAGCAACGCCTAGCGGCTCGCCCCTGCTCACCGGTGTACCTTCAGGGTCGGCGCGAGCCGACCCTGTTTCTTTGTCCCGAGTTTCCTTCTTCACCCCAGGTTTTTCCGCCCTGCGATGCTCTCGGCGCACCCCCGGATCGTCGGTGTCGACTACGGCACGAAGAGGGTCGGCCTTGCCGTGGCCGACCCGCTCCGGCTGTTCGCGCAGCCGCTGGCGACGCACACGCCGGACGGAGCCGTCGCCGCGCTCCGAGCGCTGCGCGACCGGGAGGGGATCGAGACGCTCGTCGTCGGCTGGCCGCTCACGCCGGGGGGCGAAGAAGGCGTCGCCACCGAGCGCGTGCAGCCCTTCCTGAACCGGCTGCGCAAGGCCTTCCCCGAGGCCGATATTGTGACGTGGGACGAACGCTTCTCCTCGGCGCAGGCGAAGGAGGCCATCCGCGCCGCCGGGGCCGGGCGCAAGGCGCGGCGTGACCGCGCCCGCGTGGACCGCGCCGCCGCCGCCATCATCCTCCAGGAATACCTCGACCAGGAATACCTCGACGAAGTGCAGAAGGCCGAGGGGGAGGGGTGAGCCCTCGTCATGTTGCTCGACGCCTAGGCCGAGGCCTCTTTCCCTCCACCCTTCAACCCTTGAGCCAATGATTCTCCCGATCTACCCCTACGGCAGCCCCATCCTCCGGGCCGAGACGGTCCCCGTCGAGCGAAACAGTCCCGAGCTTCAGCAGCTCCTCGACGACATGATCGAGACGATGCACGGGGCGAGCGGGATCGGGCTGGCGGCACCGCAGGTGGGCCGGAGCGAGCGCCTCTTCGTCGTGGACCTCAGCGGCCTCGCGGGCGAGATCGCCGAGGCGCTCGGCGACGTGCCCGACTGGGCACGGGGGCCGCTGGCGTTCATCAACCCCGAGGTCGTGGAGGCCGACGAAGACGACGCGTGCGACTACGAAGAGGGCTGCCTCTCGATCCCCGACGTCCGCGAGAACGTCGTCCGCCCCGACCGCATCCGGGTGCGCTTCCGCGACCGCTCGTTCGCGCCGCACGAGATCGAGGCCGCGGGGACCCTGGCCCGCGTGGTGCAGCACGAGCTCGACCACCTCCACGGAGTGCTCTTCATCGACCACCTCAGCCCGCTCCGGCGGCGGCTCCTGAAGCGGCGGCTGCGCGAGATCGCGCAGGGCCACGCCGAGGCCGACTACCCGCTCGCCGACCCGAAGCAGGCCGGGCAGCCGGCCTGAGAACGAACCGCCGGCCGCGTCGTACTACCTCCCCTTTTCCGCCCCGCCCTCTTTCCACTCAGCCCCTCGCCCCATGTCCGACCAGCCCGAGATCGATCCCGAAAGACTCCAGCGCCAGCGCCCCGATTACGTCGAGGACAAGTCGGGGACGCGCGAGCCCGGTGTGCAGCCTAGTGTGGGGACGGACCCGCAGTCGCTGCCGCAGGAAGGCAAGCACAAGACCATCATCGCGCCCGACCCGGAGAAGGTCCGCGAGCACGAGCGCAAGCAGGGCAAGCAGAGATAGGGCATTCAGCGGCGGGGGTTTGAAACCTATGGTGTGTGGCGCGTACCCTTAGCCGCACCCAACCCCTCCCGCTCTATGGAAGCCCTCTTCGCCACCGGCGGCATCTTGATCATCTTCCTGATCATTGCCGTCCTGATTATTTTCCTGTACTTCATCCCGCTCGGCCTGTGGGTGTCCGCCATCACCGCCGGGGTGAAGGTGCGCATCTCGGAGCTGATCGGGATGCGGCTGCGGAAGGTGCCGCCGTCGGCCATCATCACGCCGCTCATCACTGCGCGCAAGGCCGGGATCGACGTGACCGCGAGCCAGCTCGAGACCCACTACCTCGCGCGCGGCAACGTCCGCAACACGGTTCAGGCGCTGATCTCCGCCGACAAGGCCAACATCGACCTCCCGTTCCAGCAGGCGACCGCCATCGACCTCGCCGGGCGCGACGTGTTCGAGGCCGTCCAGGTGTCGGTCAACCCGAAGGTCATCGAGACGCCGCCCATTTCGGCGATTGCGAAGGACGGCATCCAGGTCCGCGCGATCGCCCGGGTGACGGTCCGCGCCAACATCAACCAGCTCGTCGGCGGGGCGGGGGAGGAGACCATCATCGCCCGCGTCGGCGAGGGCATCGTCTCCACCATCGGCTCGTCGCAGACGCACCTGATGGTGCTCGAAAACCCGGACAACATCTCGAAGACCGTGCTCGCGAAAGGCCTCGACAGCGGGACGGCCTTCGAGATTCTCTCGATCGACATCGCGGACGTGGACGTCGGCGAGAACATCGGGGCGAAGCTCCAGACCGATCAGGCCGAGGCCGACCTGCAGGTCGCGCGCGCGAAGGCCGAGGAGCGCCGCGCCGCCGCCGTCGCGGCGGAGCAGGAGCAGCGCGCCGCCGTGCAGGAGCAGCGCGCCCGCCTCGTCGCCGCCGAGGCCGAGATTCCGCAGGCCATCGCCGACGCCTTCCGGCAGGGCAACCTCGGAGTGATGGACTACTACAACCTGCGCAACATCGAGGCCGACACGCAGATGCGCCGCTCGATCGGCGGCACCGACGATGAGTCCGGCATCGAGTGAGCAACCGCCCAACCCCGATGCATCTCGAAACCAGGGCGGGCATCGTCCACTTCCCTTCACCGAAGCAGGCGGAGGAGATCGCCCAAGGACTCGGCGATGCCGACGGCGACTTCATCGTGCTGGTCGATGGCGAAGCGCTGGTGAGGGCGTGGCGAGATGGCCCCGGAGGGTACGTTCTGGAGTACCGGGACGAATCGGCTGATCGGTATCACCAAGCTCTCTCAGTCTCCCTCGACACCGTCGCGGATGCCGTTGCCCGGTTCGCGGCTGGAGACGCCTCCCGGACTCCTCACCTCCGCTGGGGCTCGGTAGAAGCGCGATCCCTCCGGGCCGTGCTGTCTGGGGGGGAACGGCTGCCGGAGGACTTCTACGCGATCGCTCCGCGTCTGCGCCGCGGCGACAGCCTGTCCGATATTCGGAAGGACATCATGACCGCGACAGGCCTCTCGCGACTGGCAGCGGCCAAGCGCGTCGAGGAGGTTCAGAAGCTGCTTCGGGCCGCAAAGGCTGCTGTGTTCGGGGGCATCGGCGCGCTCGGAATGGTCGCTCTGTTCCACGAGTCCGTCTGGCATTGGATACTATTCGGGATCGGTGGGCTAGCGCAGCTCGCCTTCGCATGGTACATCTTCGGCGAGGCGCGCGGCACGGACCGGGCGACATAACCTGCCAATGGAGCGAGGAATAAACACTGTGAATGACGATCTCCGTGCTGCGCGCGTCACCGCTTTTGCCTCGCTCGGTATCCTGAGCACGACGCAGGACGTGGTCCGCACCGTGCTGCCGACGCTGACGGACGCCGCCAACCCCGAGCTCGTCGCCGAGGAAACCCTGTCGCTCGTGGCGACGGTGACGGCGCGGGCCGCGGAGGTCGGGTTGCAGGCCGCGGGCGCGGAAACGGTCGGGCCGGCGCTCCTCGAGGTACCGTTTCTCTACCACGACTACCTGCTCGGCGCCCAAATCGTCGCTGAGGGCGGCGAGGGAGAGGTCGCCGTCGATCAGAGCGTCTACGAGCGGCTCGGGCGGAAGCTGGAGTTCTACGGCGTCCACTTCCCCGTGGGGCAGTTTCCCGGACCGCGCGCGCTCGGCGACAAGCTGCCGCTGTGGATGGGGCGCATCTCGCCGCCCAAGCTCCCGACGACCCCCGGCGAACGCCTTGGCGACACGGGGGTCGTGGACCTCGTCACGACGCACCTCCGCTTGGTGCTCGCCTTCGCACAGCGTGCCGCAGGCGGCGCTTAGGTGCCCGTGCCGTCCAAGCGGCCTGGCACCTCGCGGACGATCCGCACCGTCTCGACCCGGTTGGCCGAGGCCTTGAGGACGGTCACGCGGTAGCCGTCGAGGTCGAACTCCGCGCGCTCGTCCGGGATCGACGAGAGGCGGTCGAGGACCAGGCCGGCGATCGTCTCGTAGTCGCCCTCGGGGAGGCGAAGGTCGTAGGCCGCGTTGAGCGCCTCGACCTCGGCGCGCCCGCTGACGAGGAACGTGTGGTCGTTGACCTGCCGGACCACCTCGTCCTCGGCGTCGAACTCGTCGCGGATGTCGCCGAAGAGCTCCTCGAGCAGGTCCTCGACGGTGATGAGGCCCGCCGTGCCGCCGTATTCGTCGATCACGACGACCATCGACGTGCCGGTTTCGAGAAAGTCGTAGAGCAGGTCCTTCGCGCGCTTGGCCTCGGGCACGAACGTCACCTCGCGGATGATGTCGGCGAGCCGCTTCGGCTGCTGGAACAGGTCGTGCGCCACGACCACCCCGACGATGTGGTCGATGTTGTCGTGGTAGACCGGCAGCCGCGAAAAGCCCGTCTCGACGAACCGGGCGCGGACCTCGGCGAGCGTCGCGCCCTCGTCGACCGCCTCGACGTCGGTGCGCGGCACCATCGAGTCCTTGACCCGAAGGTTGCGCAGCTCGAAGACGTTCGACAGAATCTCGCTCTCCTCCTCGTCGAGGTCGAGGGTTCCGCTCTCGCGGCTCTCGCGGACGATGGCCTCGTAGTCGCTGCGGAGGAACTGCTGGAAGCTCTGCGCCTCGACGCGGAGCAGCCGGACGAGCAGCGAGCTCGTCCACCCGGCGACTTTGATGACCGGGAGGAAGAGGTAGTACGTCAGCTTGAGCGGGATCGCGGCGGCGAAGACCACCTGGTCGGCGGGCTCGCGGAAGAGCGACTTCGGGATGATCTCGCCGAAGATCAGCACGACGGTCGAGGCGATGATGGTTTGCAGGACCAAGACCAAGCCCTCGACGGCGGCGTCGGGCCCGAGGAGGCTGTGGGAAAAGGCGCGCAGCGGGTCGTCGAGCGCGAGCGTCATCAGCGCCGAGTAGAGCACGAGCGCGATGTTGTTGCCGACGAGCGTCGTCGTCAGGAACTTGGCCGGCTCGCGGATGAACTCGCGCACGAGCCGCCCGACGAAGCCCTCGCGGTGGGCGCGCACCTCGGCCTTGAGCCGGTTCGCCGTCACGAACGCGATCTCCGAACCGGAGAAAAACGCGCTCAGCACGAGCATCAGGACGATGAGAGCGAAGGCCATCGGGGGATCGGAGGATTGAGGGGGTTAGGGAGGGCGGGCGAAGCGGGGAGTGCAGCAGCCACCCCCCGGTCCTTCAGCCGTTCGTCCCTCCGCAGGCCGCCTCAGCGGCCCGAGAACTCGGGCTTCTGCTTGTTGAGGAAGGCGTGGATGCCCTCCTGGAAATCCTCGGTCCCGCAGGCCTGTCCGAAGAGCGCGGCCTCTAGCTGCAAGCCCTGCGCCTGCGGCAGGTCTACGGCCCGCAGCGCGCTGAGCGCCATCGCCACCGCGAGCGGGGCCTTCGCCGCAATCTTCGCGACGAGCTCTTTGGCCGTGTCGAGGAGCGCGCCGGGCGCGACGACGTGGTTGACGAGGCCGACGGCGTGGGCGCGCTCCGCCGTGACGCGCTCGCCGGTGAGGACCATCTCGGTTGCGACGCCGTGCCCGACGAGGCGCGGGAGGCGCTGCGTCCCGCCGTAGCCGGGGATCAGCCCGAGGCCGACTTCCGGCAGGCCGAACTGCGCGTTCTCACTTGCCACGCGGAGGTGGCAGGCGAGGGCGAGCTCGCAGCCGCCGCCGAGCGCGTAGCCATTGACCGCCGCCACGACCGGCTTCGGCAAGCTCTCGATGCTCGTGAGAATCGCCTGTCCGCGTAGCGCGAAGCGGTGGCCGGCGAGCGCGTCGAGGTCGGTAAACTCGGCGATGTCGGCCCCGGCGGCGAAGGCCTTGTCACCGCCTCCAGTGAGCACCACGCCGCGCACGCCCTCGTCGGCCCGGGCCCGGCGGAAGGCGCGCTGGAGGTCGGCGAGGACCTGCAGGCTGAGGGCGTTGAGCTTGTCGGGCCGGTTGAGCGTGACGACGGCGATGCCGTCGGCGTCCACGTCGTAGAGCAGCGTGTCGAAGGCGGGGGTTTCCATAAAACAGGAGGCGGGACGGGCGATCAATGAACAGGCAGGGGCGAGGCAGAAGGCAGGGGTTTGATTAGCCAACCCCCTGCTGAGGATCCGTCAAACCCGTGTGGGAAATGGGCGATGTGGGCTCAGCTCCGCAGCCGGTCGCGCTCGGCTGCGGTGCCGCTCGCCGCCGGGTCCTCGAACGTGTCGAGGTCGTCGAGCAGGTCGGTCGGCGGGGCGAAGACCTCTTCGATCTCCTCGATCGACGCCTGCGTCTCCTCGACCTCCGAGACGAGCGTGTCGAGCTGGAACGAGATTTCCTCCGGGTTGCGCATCGTGAGCGACTGCTCGTGGATGTACTTCGTCACGTCCTCGATGGTCTCGAGCTGGGCCTCGATGACGGCGAGGTTTTCGTGGGCCTTCTTGAACTTGACGAGGCGCTTTTCGAGAATGTCGAGCCGCTTCTGCTTGATGCGCTGGACCTTCGGCGGGTCGTCCGCCATCTCACCCCGAAGCTGGGCCATCGCGTTGACGACCTCGTCCTCGGTGGCCTGACGGGCGAAGCGCTCGTAGCGCTCCTTCTGCTGGAGCATGGCGAGGTACGAGTCAAGCAGGTCGTCGATCTTTTTGAGGTGGGATTCGAGCAAGCCCTGTGAGGCGTAGGACATCTTCTCGTAGTTCTCGCGGATGGCCTTCTCGATGTTGCGGAAGCGGATGTAGCGCTTCTGGCTGGCCTTCGAGAGCTGGCGGAAAACCTCCTTCTCGCTCGGCGGCTTGTTGCGCTCGGCGAGCTTGCGCGAGCGGACGACGCGGCGGAAGCGCTCCTGGCGCGGCATCATCCCGAGGTAGAGCAGCTCGAGGGCAGCCGCGAAGAGCAGGACGAAGTTGGCCGTCCCCGAGCCGACGAGGACGAACGCCGTGACCATCGCCATGATGAGGAACACGAGGTTCCACGGGCTGAGGAAGGCCTCTTTGGTGTAGTTGACCGGCTCGCTCATGGGCCGCGTAGCCTCTCTCGTTAGTCGCGCCCGAACCGGCCGATGCTCCGGGCGGGCGGTGCGTCGGGTTCCGGTTCCGCGGGCCTGTCCGCTTCTGCCGCGTCGCGGTCTGCCGGGCCGATGGTCTTGGCCGGCGATTCGGTGGCCTCGGGCGCGCCCTCCTGCTGCTGCGCTGCAACGTGCTCCTGGGCGTCGCCGAGCATCTGGGTTTTCATCTGCTCGACGAGGTCGGAGGCGGCGGCCTTCTGGCGCTCGGCTTCGAGGCGGGCGAGCTCTTCGCGGTCGGCGTCCCGCCGGGCGGCTTCGTTGAGGGCTTCCATCGCGAGCTCGTAGCGCGCCTCGGCGGTGACGTTCTTCTCGGTCACCTTGCGCAGGGCCTCCTCGTGGGTTGCGTCGAGGCCCGAGGTGTCGAGGTTCTGGAGCGCGCCGAGGAGGCCCTGCGTGCGCTTGGCCTCGCGGAGCTGCTGCTTGAGGGCGCGCACCTTGCGGAGGTGCGCCTTCTCGGCTTCTTTGATCCGGTCGAATTCGTCGCGGTCCATGAGAGAGGGTCAGCGGTTAGTAGGTCGTGAGGAGTGTGAGGGGCCTTTCGAATAGGGGATACCGCGTTCGACCACTCACCACTGACCCCTATCCACGCTCTACACCGAGTCGCCGGAGGAGGTCCGCTCGCGGTCGCGGCCGGCGGTTTTCTCCGGGGCAACGGTTTCCGGTTCGGGGATCGTCAGCTCCGGCTCGCCGGCGGCGGCCTCCGGTTCGGCCATGCCCATTTCGAGCTTGAACTGCTTGACGAGCTCCTGGGCCTGAATCTCCTGCGCGTCCTCCTCGATCTGCATCGCCTCGGTGTCGATCGAGTCGAGGGCGAGCTCCATCCGGGCCTCCTGCTTGGCGGTCTGCTCGTTGACCCGGTTGAGCATCTCGTCGTGCGTCTGGTCGACGCCGGCGACCTCGAACTGCTCGAGGGTGTCGGCGATCTTGGCCTGCCACTGGGCGCGCTCGTGGGCGCGGAGGGCCTCTTTGGCCTCGCTGATCTTCTTTTCGCGCTCGCGCATGAAGGCCTTCTTGACCTGGAGCGCTTTCTCGTAGGCCTGCTCGGCGTAGCTGAGCTGCTCGGCGGTGCGGGCCTGGGCCTCTTTCGTCTGCTGGAGCTGGAGCGCGTAGCGCTGGGCGATGTCGTCGCGCCCGGCCTGGATGGCGGCTTTGATCTTGTTCGTCAGGTTCTGCAGCTCCGCCGTGTACTTCTTGTGCTCTTTCTGGAGCAGCATCGCGTTGGCCTTGACGGTCGCGATGTTCTCGTTCATCTTCGGCACCTGGTCGTTGAGCTCGCGCATGTTCTGCTCGAGGATCAGGCGCGGGTCTTCCATCGCGGAGATGGCACCGCCGAAGAGGGATTTGATGAGACGTGAGAATCGTTTCCACATGACGGGAGGGGGGGCAGGACAAACAGGTCGGTAAGCTACGAAACCGGCGCGCAGCGCGCCGGGCGCTGGGGGCACCACAGAGACGCGGCCGAGCGGCTATTGTTGCACCCTATGGCCTGCCCCCTATGGCTCCGGGGCGGGTCCGTTCCACGCGCTCCCGTCGTAGCGGTCGAGCAGGAGGGGGGCGGGCGCGGGTGGGTGGTCTGAGAACGAGAAGGCGGTGCGGACGGCGGCCTCGTCCACCCGGCTCGCGCCGGCGGCGAAGACGTGCGCGAGGGGTTCGCCGGGGGCGACGGCGTCGCCGGGTTTTTTGAGGAGGACGAACCCGGCGGTTGGATCGACGGCGTCCTCTTTCTTCGCGCGCCCGGCCCCGAGCCGGACCGCCGCGTGGCCGAGCGCGCGCGCGTCGAGGTCGGCGACGAAGCCCTGGGCTTCCTCCGGCGCTTCGACCGTGGCGACGGGCTGCGCTCCCTCGCGGCGGTCGGGATCGTCGAGCACGGCGGGGTCGCCGCCCTGGGCTTCGACGAGTTGGGCGAACTTCTCGAACGCACGGCCGTCGGCGAGGGCGGCGGCGGCCTTCGCGTGGCCGTCCCCGACGGAGCCCGCCGCGCCGCCGAGGTGCAGCATCTCGGCTGCGAGCGCAAGCGTGACCTCGAGCAGGTCGGCCACGGGGCCGCCCGCCGGGGTCTCGCCCCGGAGCACGCGGATCGACTCGGCCATCTCCGGCCAGTTACCCACCGCGCGGCCGAGGGGGGTGTCCATCGCCGTCAGCCGCGCCACGGTCGGCTTGCCGAACTCGAGCCCGATGGCGACGAGCGTCTCGGCGAGGCGGCGGGCGTCGGCATCTTCCTGGATGAAGGCCCCGCGCCCGCGCTTCACGTCGAGCACGAGCGCGTCGATCCCCTCGGCGAGCTTCTTCGACATGATGCTCGCCGCGATCAGCGGGACCGACTCGACGGTTGCCGTCACGTCGCGCAGGGCGTAGAGCTTCTTGTCCGCCGGCGCGATCTCGGCGGTCTGCCCGATCATCACGACGCCGATCTCGGCGAGCTGCCGCTTGTACGCTTCCGCTGAGAGGTCAGTGCGGAATCCGGGGAGGCTTTCGAGCTTGTCGAGCGTGCCGCCGGTGTGGCCGAGGCCGCGCCCGGAGATCATCGGGACCGGCACGCCGCACGCCGCGACGAGCGGCGCGAGGACGACCGAGGTCTTGTCGCCGACGCCGCCGGTCGAGTGCTTGTCCACCTTCGTGCCGGGGAGGTCCGAGAGGTCGAGCACGGTGCCGGAGTGGAGCATGGCCTTCGTGAGCGCGGCGGCCTCGGCGGCGTCGAGGCCGTTCAAGAAAGCGGCCATGAGGAACGCGCTCATCTGGTAGTCCGGCACCTCGCCCGCCGTGTAGGCGTCGATGAGGCCGGTGAGTTGGGCGGCGGTGAGGGGGGTGCCGTCGCGCTTCGCGCGGAGGAGGTCGGTGGTGGTCAAGCGGTTTGGGATTTCCGATTTCGGGTTCTGGATGGGGAACGTATGTCCTACGAACCGCATCTCCAAAATCCGCAACCGGAAATCTAAAATGAAACAGGTCTGGATCACGAAGGCGGGCCCCCCCGAGGTGCTCGAGCTCCGCGAGGCCCCGACGCCCGCGCCCGGCCCCGGCGAGGTCCTCGTCCGGGTCGAGGCGAGCGGGATCAACTTCGCCGACCTCCTCGCGCGGCAAGGGCTCTACCCCGACGCGCCACCGCTTCCGGCGGTCGTCGGCTACGAAGTGGCGGGCACAGTGGAGGCGCTCGGCGAGGGCGTGGCGGCGGTGAAGGAGGGGGACGCCGTGGTCGCGCTCACGCGGTTCGGGGGGTACGCCTCGCACGTCGTGCTCCGCGCCGAGCAGGTGTTCGCTCGCGGGGAGATGCCGGCGGCGACGGCAGCGGCGATCCCGGTGAACTACCTCACGGCGTTCCAGGCCCTCGTGGTGATGGGCGGCGTCCGGCACGCGCAGGAGCTCGGCGGGCGGCGGATGCGGGTGCTCGTCCACGGAGCCTCCGGCGGCGTCGGCACGGCGGCGGGGGACATCGGCCAGATCTACGGCGTCGAGCTCTTCGGCACCGCCTCGCCCGGCAAGCACGACTACGTCCGCGCGCGCGGCTACGACCACGCCGTAGACTACCGCACCGGCGACTGGGTGGCCGAGATCGAGGCGCTCACCGGCGGGCGCGGCGTGGACCTCGTGCTCGACCCGGTCGGCGGCGAGCACTGGCGCAAGAGCCTCGACGTGCTGGCCCCGACCGGGCGGCTCGTCGTCTTCGGCTTCTCGGCGGCGGCGGGGCAGGGGAAGCTTGGCCTGCTGCGCGCGGCGGCGAAGGTGCCGTGGCTGCGCTTCAGCCCGCTCGCCCTCATGAACGCCAACCACGGCGTGCTCGGGGTCAACCTCGGGCACCTGTGGGGCGTGCAGGACGAGGTCGCGCGGTGGACGCGCAAGCTGCTGCGCTATTACGCGAAAGGGCAGGTCCGCCCGCACGTGGACCGGGCGTTCCCGCTCGCCGAGGCCGCCGCCGCGCACCGCTACCTCGAAGAGCGGCGGAACGTCGGCAAGGTGGTGCTGGCTCCGTAGACAGACTCCGTCCTCACGCTCCGCCCCCTCACGCTCCGTGTGGACCTCGGCCGGGTCGGCTCAAGCGGTGCTCACGCTTGGCGAGGCGCAGGCGGTGCGGGTCGAGGTGTTCGACCTCCTGGGCCGCCGGGTCGCGGCGCTCTACAGCGGCACGGCCGAGGCGGGGCGGCACGCATGGCCGGTGGAGACGGCGCGGCTGGGGACGGGGATGTACCTCGTCCGCGCCGTCGCGGTGTCAGGTGCGGGGGACCCGCTCGTGCTCACGCAGAAGCTCACCGTCGTGCGCTGAGGCGTGCCGGCAAAAAGCGAGGCGGCTCGCCGCGTGGGCGAGCCGCCTCGGAAGGCACAGAGCACGAGCCGTCCGCGCTAGGCTTTCTCGTCAGCCGTAGCCGCGTCGGTCGTAGCCGCGTCAGCCGTAGCCGCGTCGGACGCCTGCGTGCTCCCGGCGTTCTTGTTGCCGTAGCGACGGCGGAATTTCTCGACGCGGCCCGTCGTGTCGACGAACTGGCGCTTGCCGGTGTAGAACGGATGGTTCGTCGCGTCCACTTCGGAGTTGTACGTGTCGCCGCTCATCGTCGAGCGGGTCTGGAACGTGGTCCCGTCGGCGAGCTTGACGGTGACGAAGTGGTAATCGGGGTGGAGGTCGGGCTTCATGGCTCTCTGGAAAGTCGCTGCGGCGTGGGCAGAGACAGAAAATACATACGCGGTGCCTCCGCGCTACCCTGCCGCGCTGAGTTCCTGTCGTCTTCGCAAAGGCGCTGGGGGCTCCCGTTTCGGCCCATCGGGAAAATAAGGGCGAGTCAGCCGTGCGCTGCGCTCCGCACATCTAGGGAGAGACGCGCCCGCGTCCTATACTTCGGCTCCCCTAGCCGCTGCCCGCCATGAGCCGTCTCTCGTTCGATCCCACCTGTGGATTCGACATTACGACCACGACCCTGCGCGAGCTGGAGGACATTGCGACGATCAACTACTGGGGCTACCGCGTGGTGCAGCACGATGACGACGCGCTGTTCGTCCACGAGGCGTACTACGACCACCGCGAGGGGCTGCTCGGCATCGCCAACCGCCCGGCCCACGCCTGCGGCGACTCGATGGAGGAACTCAGGGAGAACATCGAGCTGATCGCGCAGGGGCTGAACGAGCCGGTGCTGCGCTACGAGGACTACGCCGTGGAGAGCTAAGCGGTGCGAGACGGACCGGCCGCCGTACCCCTTGCATACCCCCCGGAGCGGCGTCACGGAAGTGCGCGAGAAGTTTCCGTCTTGACTCGTTGGTGTGGTTGACTAAGTAGGGTTAACTCGGATATATTGGCCCTGCGGATTTCCCGATGTGCGCAGTTAAAGTCGCTTTCGACTCTGGTACCGCGCTTCGCTGGACGAGCCGGGCTTCGGGCCTGGCTTTTGCCTTTGGTCTCGGCGGTAGCTTACGGTAGCGGGGCGTTTCTGGCCGTTGCGTCTCGGGTCCGCATCTTCGTGCTGAGTGTGCCTCCCTCGGATGCACTGAGCACGGAGAGCGAGCCTTCCACCACAACCTCCAGCCGCTCGCCCTTATATGCCCAGAAACAGCTATTACTACTACGACCACGAGGCGTGCACTTTCGTCGAGGTGCAGCCGCAGCGCCGCCGGCTCTTCCTCCAGTCCGCCGCCGTACTCGCGCTCGCCCTCGTGCTGGCCGGAGCCGGGATGTGGGCCGTCTACGAAACGAGCTCGACGCCGAAGGAGATCGCCCTCGCGCAGGAGAACCGTGCCCTCCAGCAGCAGCTCAAGACCAACGGCAAGCGCTTCAGCGAACTCTCGGGCCGGCTCGACGAACTCGCCGAGACGGACCGCGATCTCTACCGCACCATCTTCCAAGCCGACCCGATCTCCGAGCAGGTCCGCCAGGTGGGCGTCGGTGGGGCGACTGGGAGCGAGTTCGACGGGTTCAGCGAGACGGCCAGCGAACTGCTTCAGGACAACGACGCGACGCTGGACAAGCTTGAGCGCCAGGTCACGCTCCAGCGCAGCAGCTACGACGAGCTGCTCGCACTCGCGTCGCAGCGCGCCGAGGCGATCCCGCAGATGCCCGCCATCCTGCCGACCTCCGGTCCGCTCACCAGCGGCTTCGGGATGCGGCGGCACCCGATCCACCGAGTCTACAAGATGCACGCAGGTGTAGACTTCTCAGTCCCCACTGGAACGCCGATCTACGCTACGGGCGACGGCGTCGTGGACTTCGCGGGCGTCAGCTCGGGCTACGGCTACAACGTGCGCATCCGGCACCCGAAGGCGAAGCGCGTCACCCTCTACGCGCACCTGTCGCGCATCCCCGAGGGCATCCGCCCCGGCGTCTCCGTCGAGCGGGGCGAGGTGATCGGGATCAGCGGGAACACCGGGCTGTCGACGTCGCCCCACCTGCACTACGAGATCCGCCGCCTCGGCGGTGACGAGCCGGTCAACCCGATCTACTCGTTCGCGCCGGGGGTGAAGCCGTCGGAGTACCAGGAGCTCGTGCAGATCGCCGAGAGTGAGAACATGCCGCTCGACTGAGCGCGACGCTGAGACGAACGACACGGGGTGGGCGCTCGATGCGCCCACCCCGTTTTACTTGAACGAGCCAGCCGGAGAGACGCGTGAGACCCCATCCGTTTGCTCCGCGTGTGATTGCCTAGGCGGCCCCTCCCCCCGTCCTCCTCCCCACGGCATAGGGACGCCACGGCATAGGGAAGGGAGAGGGGTTCGGAGTGCTCGCTCGGCCTGATGCACTTCAGCCGGACTTGGTACTATCCGCTGCGCCGGTAGTCCCCGCTCTGCCCGCCGGTCTTGGCGAGGAGTTGGGTGTCGGTGATGGCGATGTCCTTCGACACCGACTTGCACATGTCGTAGATCGTAAGGGCAGCGATCGAAACGGCGGTGAGCGCTTCCATCTCGACGCCCGTCGGGCCGGTGGTCTTGACGAACGCGCGCACGTCGATGGCGAAGTCCTCTTCGTTCAAGTCGAGGTCGAGGTCGACGCCTTCGAGCAGCACGTCGTGGCAGAGCGGGATGAGGCGGCTGGTCTGCTTGGCCCCGAGGATGCCGGCGATTTGCGCGACGCTCCGCACGTCGCCCTTGCGGATGCGGTTCTGCTGGACGAGCCGGAAGGCTTCCTCGCCGAGGAGCACGCGCCCGCGCGCCACGGCGGTCCGTGCGGAGTCCGGCTTGGCGCTGACGTCGACCATGCGGGCGTGGCCTTCGCCGTCGATGTGGCTGAAGGTGAGGGCGTCGGCGGTGGGGGTGTCGGTCATCGGGCTTGAGGCTTGGGGTCGGGAGGAAATAACGAGACGGGCGGCGGCGGTGGTGTTCACGGTTCGGCAACTTCGCATGAACTCTGGACCGCATGAACTCTGGACCGGCGCGGCGAAAGCTAGCATCAGCCTACGCCTCGCCCAGCGAATCCACAGTTCACTTCTGGCTCATCGTCGATGCGCTGCAAACGGCGAGCCGGACCCGTCCTCCTCTCGGTTTCGGCGGTGCCGGCTATCCGCCGATCCGAATCATCGGGCGGCCCTGGGCGCGGCGGGCCGCCTCGGCAATCTCCTCGGTGCCGTCGTGCGCGGCTTTCTTGCGCTGCACGGCTGCGTGGACGGTGGCGCGCAGGTCGTCGTCGCTGGCCCCGGCGCGCAGCCGGTCGCGGAGGGAGACCTCGGCCCGCCCGAAGAGGCAGACCTTGAGCGCGCCGTCGGCGGTGAGGCGGAGGCGGTTGCAGCCCGCGCAGAACGGAGCCGTCATCGAGGCGATGAACCCGATGCGCCCCGCGTGTCCGGGCACGCGGTACGTCCGCGCCGTCTCGTTGGGCCCGTCGCCGAGCCGGTCAAGGGGGAAGCGCTCGCCGATCCGGTTCAGCATTTCGGCGTAGGGCACGAGCGTGTTACCCGCCCAGCCGTTGCCGTCGAAGGGCATGTACTCGATGAACCGGACCTCGATGGGGAGCGCCTCGGTCAGCGCGACGAAGTCCCCCAGCTCGTCGTCGTTGACGCCGCGCATGACGACGACGTTGACCTTGAGACGCTCGCCGTGGTAGCCGTAGTCGAGGGCGAGGTCGAGGGCGGCGAGCACGGCGCCGAGGCCGGGCCGCCGGGCGAGCGTGGTGAAGCGCTCGGCGCGGAGCGTGTCGAGCGAGAGGTTGAGGTGGGTCAGCCCGGCGCGGTGGAGGCGGTCGAGCTTGCGCGCGAGCAGCAGGCCGTTCGTGGTGAGGGCGAGGGTCTGCAGCCCCGGCATCGCCCCGAGCGCTTCGGCGACGGCCTCGGCGTCTTTCCGCACGAGCGGCTCGCCGCCGGTGAGCCGGATTTTCCCGACCCCGGCCTCGACGAAGAGCCCCGCGAGGCGGACGAGCTCCGGCGTCGTCAGCAGGTCGTCTCTCGGCGTGAGCGGCACGCCGGCGGCGGGCATGCAGTAGCGGCAGCGGAGGTTGCACCGCTCGGTGAGCGAGAGCCGGAGGTAGGTGTGCCGCCGCCCGAAGCGGTCCGTCAGCACGTCGGTGCTCGCGGCGGCCTCGGCAGCCGGGCTCACTGAAAGTCCTCGACGAGGAGGATGTCGCTCTCGTTGCGGTCGACGTGGGTGTAGAGCAGCACGCGCCCGTCGGGCGAGACGGCGAGGCTGGGCTGCTCGGGCACGTCGTCGAGCGTAGCGATGCGCGTGGACCAGCCGGAGAGGAAGCTGTAGAACCGGATCGTCGGGCCGGTGGTCTCGCGGCGGATGAAGTAGATGCCGTCGGTGGTCACGGCCCAGTTGCCCCAGTCGAAGGGTTCGAGCGCGCCGAGGGCGAGGGTCTCCTCCTCGTCGTTGACGCCGTGGCGCCACAGGCCCGGCTCGCCCTTCTTCGCGTAGTACAGCGTCTCGCCGTCGGGGGCCTCGAAGGCGTTGTAGCCGCCGTTGTAGGTGACGCGGCTGGGCCGTCCGCCGCCGGCGGCGACGCGCCAGATGTCCCACTGCCCGCTGCGGTCCGAGGAGAAGTAGACGGTCGTCGAGTCGTGGGACCAGCTCGGGGCCACGTCCGAGGCGGGGTCCTCAGTGAGGCGCACGGGCTGCCCGCCGCCGGCGTCGACGAGGTAGATGTCGGCGTTGCCTTCGACGCGCGCGTCGAAGGCGAGGCGGCGGCCGTCGGGGGCCCAGCGCGGGAGCGTGACGAGCGGCCCGCCGAAGTCGGTGAGCTGGATCGGGTTCTCGCCGTCGGCGTCGACGAGCCAGACCTCGGGGCTGCCGGAGCGGTCCGAGGCGAAGGCGATCTGCGCGCCGTCCGGGGAGAACTGCGGGTTGGACTCCCAGCGCGTCGAGTGGATCAGCGGGAGCCGCCCGAAGCGCCCCTGCCGGATGGCCCAGATGTTGGCGTCGGACGAGCGCTGCTCGTAGGTCAGCCGCCGCCCGCGCCGCGCCACCGACGGCTGCCCGACGTGCTCGCCCTCGCCCGCCGTGGCGATCCACTCCGGCGCGCCGCCCGCCGCCGGGATGCGCCACAGGCCGGACCCTTCGGCGCGGCTCGACGCGAAGACGATGCTCTGCCCGTCGGGCGTCCAGTCGAGGCCGGCAATCTCGCGCTCGTCGCGCGTCAGGCGCTCCGGCTCGCCGCCGCGCGCGGGGACGACGAACAGGTCCTCGACCCCCTCGCTGGCCCGCCGCACGAACGCGATGCGCTCGCTGCTCGGCGAAAACGCCGGGTCGGCGTCGCCCCACTGCGAGGGGAGCGGACGCGTGAGCTGCCGGACGTCGAGCGTCTCGACCGAGAGCAGGAACAGGCTGAACGGGCCGGTCGGCTCGGCCTGCGCCGAGAGCGCGAGCGTCGACCCGTCGGACGACCAGACGACGCTCGACACCTCGCGGTCCTCGAAGGCGGCGACGACGCGCTCGCTCCCGCCGATCGCCGGGACGATGACGACCTCGCGGCGGTGGTCTTCGGTCTCGCGGACGAAGGCGATGCTCAGCCCGTCGGGGCTCCAGGCCGGGCTGTGCTCGCGCGCCGGGTTGTCGGTGAGCCGGAGCGGGATTTCGGCCCCGGCCTGCTTGACGTAGACGTCGACGTTGCCGCCGTCGGCCCCTCCCCACGTGAAGGCCACCTGCTCGCCGTCGGGCGAGAGCTCGGGGTCGGCCTCCTGCCCGGGGAAGCTCGTGAAGGGAACCGTCTTGAGCGGCATCTCCTCCTCGCCGTCGAACAGGACCAGGCCCACGATGAGGCCGACGAGCAGCACCGTCGCGGCCCCCGTCCCCCACCACAGCGCGGCCCGCCGCCGCCGCGCGTAGGACAGCGGCTCCTCGACCGGCAGCCAGGACCCGTCGGAGCGCTCGACTGCCATCTCCACCGTAAGGTCCTCCAGCGCTACGTCCTCGACCACGATCACCCCGCCTTCCTCCGGCACCTCGATCTCCTCCGGCAGTCCGACCGGTTCTACCTCGGGTTCTACCGCCGTCGGTTCTGCTACCTCCGGTTCTACCACTACCTCGGGTTCTACCACCGTCGGTTCCACGTCGGCGGGCGCTTCGTCCTCCGGGTCGGCAGGCGGGGCGAGGGCGGGGTCCGTGACCGGAGCGATGAGGCGGTAGCCGGACTTGCGGATCGTCTCGATGTAGGTCGGGCGGCGGGGGTTGTCGCCGAAGACTTTGCGGAGCTCCGAGACGCAGCGCGCGAGCACGTCGTCCGAGACCACGGTGCCGCCCCAGACGCGCTCCATGAACTCCTCCTTCGTGACCGTCCGGGCGGGGTGCTCGGCGAGGCAGACGAGCACCTCCATGACCTTCGGTTCGAGCCGCACGGCACCCTCCGGTCCGCGCAACCGGTTGCCGCGTGGGGCGACCAGCCAGTCGCCCACCTGGAAGTCATGCGTTGTCAGCGCGCGAGGCGCGGTCTCATCGTCCATGCTTACCCACCGTGTCCGGCCCTGCCCGGAGAATCCGGCGTCGCTCCACCATCGGGCAGCAGCCGTCCTCTTCGAACAGGAAGCGACCGGGGCTGTTCCTCCGGGAGGGCTTTAAGGAACGACGAAGCAGAGCGTGGCGCAAGGACCCCAGCGGTTCCTTTTTCTGATCTCCACATTTCTCCTCGGCGCTCCCCGGGATGAACCTGCCGAGTTTTGCCCCGAGGAAGAGAAAACAGCGATTCTGCGCCGTATGGGCCGGATTCATCAGGTAACGATCAGGCTATGCCCATAGAGATGGGGCCCCGCCGAGGCTAAGATGGGACCACTCGCCGCCGGCACCGGGACGCCCAAATCCCTTCGCCCGGCGAGGCCCGACCACCACCACGTCCCCACCACGGACCCATGCTGCAGCGCACCGCTCTCTCACTCCTCATCCTCCTGCTCGCGGCTACCCCAAGCCGCGCTCAGGAACCTGCCCAAGCTGTCCCCGAAAGCGGCACCGCCTCCGGTGCCGATCTCCTTACCACCCTGGAGTCGCTCGGCGAGTTCACGGTCCTCGTCCAGGCCCTGCGCGACACCGGCCTCGACGCGGCCCTCACCACCGGCGAGACCTTCACCGTCTTCGCCCCGACCGACGCCGCGTTTCAGGCGCTCCCCGCCGGCACGCTCGGCGGGCTGACACCTGAGCAGCTCACCAGCCTCCTCCGCCGCCACGTCCTCGCCGGAGGCGTCTCCTCGGAGGACGCGGCGGCGCTCGGCACGGCGGCGACGGTCGAGGGCAGCGCCCTCGAGATCGCCGCCGACGGCGACGGGCTGAGGGTCACCAGCGCCCTCGTCGCGCGCGCCGACGTCGAGGCGTCCAACGGCGTCATCCACGTCATCGAGGCGGTCCTTCTTCCCGATGCTGCTCCTGCCCCGGTGGAGGAGGACGTGAAGGACGAGGGCAGCCGGATCGACGACAGCGACCTCGAAGACCTCTAAGCCTCAGCCATCTCTGACCCCCAGGTATGACGACGTGAGCTAAGCCTGTGCGGCGCGGAACGCTTCGTCCGTGAAGTCACGCGCCCTGAGCCCCCGCGTGAGCTAGTGTCCACCAACACGGATCACATCTCGCCTTCCGCTGCCCCGCTCGGCCCGTCGTCAGTAGCGCCCTCGCACGCGCGACGTCCAGTAAGACGTCCAGGGCGAGGGCGCTGCCTTTGTTGGGTGGGCCTTTGTTGGGTGGGCCTTTGTTGGGTGGGCCTTTGTTGGGTGGGCGGACCCCCGCTCAGAGCCCGCCAAAGACGGCCTCGCCGTCGAGGTAGGTCGCCACGACCGCGGTGCCTGGAATCTCCGGCGCGGGGACCGTCATGATGTCGCGCGAGAGGACGACGAAGTCGGCGCGCTTGCCCGGCTCGAGTGAGCCGACGGTGTCCTCCATGAACGCGGCGTAGGCGGCGTCAATCGTGAAGCCGCGCAGGGCTTCGTCGCGTGTGAGCCGCTGCTTCGGGTCCCACCCTCCTTCGGGGTATCCGTCCGTGTCCTGGCGGGTGACGGCGGCGTAGAACCCGAGCAGCGGGCTGACGGCCTCGACCGGGAAGTCCGAGCCCAGCGCGAGGCGGGCCCCGCTGTCCAGGAGCGACCGCCACGCATACGCCCCGCCGATCCGCCCAGCGCCGAGGCGGTCCCCAGCCCACGGGCGGTCGCTCGTGGCGTGGGTCGGCTGCACCGAGGCGATGACGCCGAGCGCGGCGAAGCGCGGGAGGTCCTCCGGCGCGAGGACCTGGGCGTGCTCGATGCGGTGGCGGCCCGGCCCGCCGCCGGTCTTTTCCACCGCCGCCGCGTAGGTGTCGAGCGCGATCCGGTTGGCGCGGTCGCCGATGGCGTGGGTGTTCACCTGGAGCCCGCACCACATCGCCCGGCTGACGAGCGACTGGAACACGCCGGGCGGGGTGAGGAGGAGTCCGCTGTTGCCCGGCTCGTCGCTGTAGGGTTCGAGGAGGGCCGCGCCCCGGCTGCCGAGCGCGCCGTCGAGGTAGAGCTTGACCGAGCGGACCGTGAGGCGGCCGCCGTAATCGACGAGCGGGCGGGTCTCGCAGACGTAGTCCAGGGTCGGGCCCGCGCCGCCGATCATCCCGTAGAGCCGGAGCGGAAACCGCCCCGCATCGATGAGGGCCCGGTAGAGCGCCATCGTGGCGAGGTCGAGGCCGGCTTCGTGGACACCAGTGAGGCCGTGGCGGGCGGTCTCTTCGAGCGCCCGTTCCGCACGAAGCTGCAGCTCGACGTCGCTTGGCGATGGGACGAACGCGTCGACGAGCGCCTCGGCGTTGTCCACGAACACGCCGGTCGGGTGCCCCTCGGCGTCGCGGAGGACTGCCCCGCCGTCGGGGTCGGGCGGTGCGGGGGCCTCCGGGTCGATCCCGGCGGCGCGGAGCGCGGCGGCGTTGGCCCACCCCGCGTGCCCGTCGATGCGGGTGAGCCAGACGGGCCGCTCGGGGAAGGCCGCGTCGAGGTCGGCGGCCGTGGGGAAGGGGTGCGAGCCGTCGTCGGCAGCGGGCCAGTCGTTCTGGTCCCAGCCGCGCCCCGTCAGCCACGCGCTGTCGGGGAGCGCCGTCGCGAAGCGCTGGAGCCGCTCGACGACCTCGGCCTTCGAGGCCGTCCCGGCGAGGTCGGCCTGGAGCAGCGACGCGCCCAGGTTCATCAGGTGCGCGTGCGCGTCGATCAGCCCGGGGACGACGACCCGCCCGCCGGCGTCGAGGCGGGCGGCCTCGGGATAGGCCGCGAGCACCTCGGCCTCCGTCCCGACCGCGAGCAGAACGCCGTCTTCGAAGGCGAGCGCCTCCGCCGTGGGCTGCCCAGCGGCGACGGTGTAGATGCGGGCGTTGTGCAGCACCGTGGGCTGCGCCGCGAGCGGGACCCCCCCAAGCAGGGTGCCCCCGAGCGGGGCAGCGAGCAGCAGCAGGAGACAACGGAGCATGGCGGGCGGGGTTGGGAGCGAGGACGACGCGAAGATACACGGGCGCAGCCCGACCCCGCCGCGTGCATTCCTCCTCGCGCTACCGGATATTGCCCTTGCGCCGGAACGCAAACACCCGCACTTTCTCTCCGCCCATGCCTACGCCCGCCGACTCCGTCTTCTGGACCCCGTTCACGACGCCTCTCGGAACGGCCTTCGCCGCCTCGACGCGGACGGGCCTGTGCCGACTCACACTCCCCGACGAGACCGAGGCCCACTTCACCGTCTGGCTCCACGACCACTTCGCCCCGGCCCGCATCCACCCGCACCCCGAGCCCAACCTCGACGTGGTCGAGCAGTGCGACGCCTACTGGAAGGGGGAGCGGACGCGCTTCGAGCTCCGGCTGGACCTGCGCGGGACGCCGTTCCAGCGCGCCGTCTGGGACCGGCTGCTCCACGTCCCCTTCGGCAAGACGGTGACGTACAGCGTGCTCGCCGAGGCCGCCGGGGCACCGCAGGGGTATCAGGCGGCGGGCGCGGCGGTGGGGCAGAACCCGGTGCGCCTCGTCGTGCCGTGCCACCGCGTGCTCGGGAGCGACGGCGGGCTGACGGGCTTCGCCTCGGGCGTCCGCTCGAAGCAGTGGCTGCTCCGCCACGAAGGGGCGCTCCTGCTGTGACACGCGGTGCATGAGACGCGGCGCGCGGCACGTGGTGCCCACGTCCGTTCCCTGCCCCGCGCTCCTTGCCCCGGCTCCCTCAACGCGTCTTCCCCCTCACGTCCCCGCTCCAATGAACCGGCCCCTCTTGCTCTTCGCGCTCCTCCTCGCCGGGTGCAGCGGCCCCAGGCCGGGCCCGCCGCCGCCCGCCCCGTCCGAGGCGGGCCTCGACGTGCGCTACGAACGGGCCTTCGCCGCGCTCCGGGTTCACCCCGCCGTGCAGCGCTTCGCCGCCGCCCACCTCGCCCCCTCGGAGCCGCTCGCGATCGAGGTCGCGGCCGAACTCGTGCCGCTTGACTATGCCCTGCTCGCACGCGACGTGGCGCGGCAAAGCGGGCCGGCGCGGCTCGCCGCCGTGCGCGACTCGCTCGCTGCGCTCGCCGCCGCCGACCGCTTCGCATCGGCCTCGGACGAGGCTCTGCCGCTGCTCTCCCAGCGCCAGCAGCGACCGCTCCTCCTGTTCTTCAGCCGCGCCACCGACGGGCGGCTCGGGGCGCAGCTCTACCCGAACCCGTACCACCGCCGGGGCTACGACTCCGTCCGCGACGGCGCGCCCGGCCTCGCCCTGCTCGTCGTCTTCGACGGGGGGCGGGTGGCCCAGGTCTACGCCGAGGCGGTCGAACCGTGAAACGGGAAGAGGGATACGGAGCCGCGCCGAGGACGTCCGGAAGCCGGTCTCAGCAGCCGGTCTCAGCCGTGGGGGTTGCACGGCGACGTCTCTACGCCTGCCCGGGCGACGCCGGCACCGGCGCTGCCCTGACGGCAAACCGAGAACGGTATGAAGCGCAGGATCGCCCGAGCGGGACGCTCAAGCGGCGCTCCCTCACGCTCTACGCACCACGTTCTACGCACTCCGCTTCTCGACCCACAGCGTCACCGGGCCGTCGTTCGTGAGCTGCACCTCCATGTGCGCGCCGAAGACGCCCGTCGGCACCGCCCTGCCGAGCACACGTTCGAGCTCCGCAGCGAACGCTTCGTAGAGCGCCTCGGCCTGCGCCGGCGGGGCCGAGGCGACGAACGACGGGCGGTTGCCCTTCCGGGTGTCGCCGCAGAGCGTGAACTGCGACACGACGAGCGCCTCGCCGCCGGTGTCGGCGAGCGAGCGGTCCATCCTGCCCTCGGCGTCCGGGAAGACGCGCAGCCCGGCGACCTTCTTCGCCACCCACGCCGTCTCCGCCTCGGTGTCGTCCCGGTGCACGCCGAGGAGGATGAGCAGGCCGGGGCCGATCTCGCCCGTGACGTCTTCCCCGACGGTGACGCTGGCTCCGGAAACGCGCTGGACGAGGGCGACCATCTCGAAGAGCGGAAGAGCGGAAAGAGGCAAGAGGCAAGAGCGGAAGGTACGTCGGTGGCACGAGGTAGTAGGATCCCGACCGGTCGCTGCGCCGTTGTGTCGCTCCCTTCACCTCTCCCTTCTGCTATGGAGACCTACTCGACGAGTCCCCGCCGCCGCGACCGACTCATCGTTCACGTCCGCGCCCCCGACAGTCGCCACGTTCAGGTCGCCCTCTACGGATGGGACGTGGAGCCGCCGTCGGCGCGCGGCATGCGGCGGAAAGCCGTCTGGGAAGCCGCCGTCTACGCCGACACCGAAGAGCCGCTGGCCTCCGACGACGCCGAGCGCTGGCACGACGACCTCGCCGCCGCCGTGCTCGTCCGCGCCGCCGGTCAGAGCTAGCCCGATGCCGAAAGCCGACCGCGGAGAAACTCGGCGAACCCGGCGAGCGCCCGGCCCCGGTGGCTGATCCGGTTCTTCGCCTCGGGTGACATCTCGGCAAAGGTCTGCGCCTCGCCTTCGGGTTGGAAGAGGACATCGTAGCCGAACCCGCCCTCGCCGCGTTCCGAGTCGGTAATCACGCCTGAGCAGACCCCCTCGAAGAGCGCAACCTCTCCGTCCTCGGCGAAAGCGAGGACGGTGCGGAAGCGGGCGCTGCGCTCGGCGACGCCGCCGAGATCGCGGAGGAGGCGGGCGCGGTTGGCCTCGGCGTCGGCGTCGGGCCCGGCGAAGCGGGCGGCCCGAACGCCGGGCGCGCCGCCGAGCGCATCAACTTCCAGCCCCGTGTCGTCGGCGAGGGCAGGGAGGCCGGTGTGGGCCCAGAGCGCCCACGCCTTTTTGCGGGCGTTGCCCTCGAGCGTCGGCGCGTCCTCCTCCACCTCCGGCGCGCCGGTCTCTGCTGCGCTGACGAGCTCGACGGGGAGGTCGGCGAGGAGCGCCCGGAGCTCGGCGACTTTGCCGGGGTTGCGGGTGGCGAGGACGATTTTCACGAGGGTGGAAGCAGGAACGAGCGGAAGCGGGGAAGATAAAAAGAGGGCCGGGGGAAAATAGCAGACGATTGAGGCGAGCGGAAGGTCAGACGGTGTGTCCGACTGAGAGACTGTTTGGTAAGCAGGTCTGAAGGCGAGAGCGAGTGAGCGGGCCGACTGCAAGAAGCCTGAAGCAGGCGATGCGATAGCATCGGCGATGGAAGGCGACGCCGCAGCCGCGCCCGCGTAGCCGCTCGCAGTCCGGATTTCGTCTTACCAAACAGTCCCTGAAGTGCATCAGGTCGAACGGCCCTTTCCCCCCGGCCCCATCCCTACGCCGTGGGAAGAGGGAGAGAAAAGTCACTGACAGGACGTACGCACATCCACAACCGGTGTCATCCACAGATGGTGTCCTCCCGAGCGCAGTCGAGGGATCGCTTCGGGCACACGTCCTACAGGCTGTTGAAGGCTTCCCCGGAGAGGTCCTTCGGCTACGCCCCGGTGGGGCTTCGCTCAGGATGACCGAAAAAGTGCCTTAGGTGTACGTCCTGATTGAGCTACCGGATTCGGTATCACGCCTCTCGATCTCGAGCGGTGACGGGGTCTCCGGCGGTGACAGGGAGGGCTCTTGTCAGGGCGACGGAGGTTGACCTGGCGGCGGCACCGGCCCCCCGGGCGCACCTGCGGGAACGACGCCTTCGCTTCGTTTTCAATCTTCCCGTCGAACAAACCGTTGCCGGGGTTGGTTGAGCGCCCTATCTTACCAAGCTCGCACCCGATCATCCTGCTACCCTTTTCACGGAGGTCCCGTTGTCCGTAGGCATCAAAGTTCGCGATAAGGAGTCCATTGACCGCGCCCTGCGCCGGTTCAAGCGTGCCGTCAACCGCAGCCGCGTGCTGCGTATCTACCGCGGCAACATGGCCTTCACGAAGCCCTCCGAAGAGAAACGACTCGCGAAGGAGAAGGCGATGCGCAACGCCCGCCGCCGCCGCCACTACTAGGCCGCACACGCTCCCTCTCTTAGCACCCTCCCTCTTTCAGAAAGGGCGGCTCCGGTTCAACCCGGGGCCGCCCTTTTCTGCTTCCGAAAGGCATCTCTTTTCCCGCCGCGCGCTCGGCGGTTTCCTCACTCCCCAAGCGTGAGGGACACTTCGACGATGCGGGCTTGCTCGGCGGCGTGGACGCGGGCGCTGCCGGTGGCCGGGCTCGCGCTGGGCACGCGCCCGACGTAGCCGACCTCGACGCAGGGGTCGCCGTGCTGCGTGCGGAGCAGCTCGTTGAAGCGGGGCTGGAGGAAGCTCCACGCGCCCATGTTCTTCGGCTCCTCCTGCACCCACCGTACGTCCTGCACATCGCCGAAGCGTTCGAGCTCGGCGGCGATCTGCTCGCCGGGGAACGGGTAGAACTGCTCGAGTCGGGCGATGGCTACCGCGCCGGGGGTTTCCCTTTCGCTCTGGGCTTTGAGGAGGTCGTAGTAGACCTTGCCGCTGCAGAAGAGCAGGCGCTCGGCCGACGCCGGGTCGGTCTCGGCGGGGAAGACCTCGTGGAACCGCCCGTCGGCGAGCTCCTCGACCGTGGCGACGACCTGCGGGTGGCGCAGCAGGCTCTTGGGCGTCATCACGACGAGCGGCTTGGCGACCTCGCGCTTCATCTGCCGGCGGAGCGCGTGGAAGTAGTTGGCCGGCGTCGAGAAGTTCGCGACGATGATGTTGTCCTCGGCGCAGGCCTGGAGGAAGCGCTCGAGCCGGGCCGACGAGTGCTCCGGCCCCTGCCCCTCGAACCCGTGCGGAAGGAGCATGACGAGGCTGCTCGACTGGCCCCACTTTTCTTCGGCGGCGGTGATGAACTGGTCAATCATGATCTGCGCGCCGTTGACGAAGTCGCCGAACTGCGCCTCCCACAGCACGAGGGCCTCGGGCGCGGCGACCGAGTAGCCGTACTCGAACCCGAGCGCGGCGTACTCCGAGAGGAGGCTGTCGTAGACCTGGAACTCGGCCTGCTCGCCCCCGCCGGCGCGCTCGGCGATGTGGTTGAGCGGGATGTAGAGGCTGGCGTCGGTCTGGTCGTGGAGCACGGCGTGGCGCTGGCTGAAGGTGCCGCGCCCGGAGTCCTGCCCGCTGAGGCGGACCGGCGTGCCCTCCAGGAGCAGCGTCCCGAAGGCGAGCGCCTCGGCGAAGGCCCAGTCCACCGTGCCGCCGGCGAACTGGTCGTCCTTCTTCTGGATGAGCCGGCCGAGCTTCGGGTGGACGTGGAAGCTCTCGGGGAGATCGACGAGCGCGCGGAGGGTGTGCTCGAGGGCCTCGCGGGAGGTCGTCGTGTCGACGTCGTTGGCGGCGACCGAGACGGGCGACTCCTCCATCCGCACCTGCACCTCTGCGGGCTGCTCTTCGCTGAGGTTCTTGGTGTCCTCGAAGGCCTGCTGGAGCTTCTCGTGGAAGTCGTCGAGCATCTGCTCCGCCGCCTCGGGGTCGAGGTCGCCGCGCCGGAGGAGCGTCTCGGTGTACTTTTTCCGCACCGAGCGCTTGCCCTTGATCTGGTCGTACATCAGGGGCTGGGTGTAGCTGGGCTCGTCGCCCTCGTTGTGCCCGTGCTGGCGGTAGCAGACGAGGTCGATCACGACGTCCTTGTTGAAGACCTGCCGGTAGTCGAGCGCGAGGCGGGCGACGCGGATCGCGGCCTCGGGGTCGTCGCCGTTGACGTGGAAGATCGGGGCCTGGATGATGCGCGCGACGTCGGTGGCGTAGGCCGAGCTGCGGGCGTGCATCGGGAGCGTCGTGAACCCGATCTGGTTGTTGACGACGATGTGGAGGGTGCCGCCGGTCTTGTAGCCGTCGAGCTGGGAGAGGTTGAGCGTCTCGCCGACGACGCCCTGCCCGGCGAAGGCCGCGTCGCCGTGGATGAGAACCGGGAGGACCTCGTCGCGGGCGCTGTCGCCGCGCTGCTTCTGCTTCGCCCGCACCATGCCCTCGACGACCGGGTTGACGGCCTCGAGGTGGCTCGGATTCCCGGCCAGCGTCAGCTCGACCGTCTGCCCGCTCGGGGCCTCGTGCGCGCCATGCGCGCCGAGGTGGTACTTCACGTCGCCCGAGCCGTGGGCGGTGCCGGTGTCGAGGTTGCCCTCGAACTCGCCGAAGATCGCGGAGTAGGGCTTGCCCATCACATTCGCGAGGACGTTGAGCCGCCCGCGGTGGGCCATCCCGATGACGGCCTCCTCGACCTCCTGGTCGGCGGCGTCGGAGAGGATCTGGTCGAGGATCGGGATGAGCGTCTCGGCCCCTTCGAGGCTGAAGCGCTTGTGGCCGATGTACTTGGTGTGGATGAAGCGCTCGAAGGCCTCGGCGGCGTTGAGCTTCTCGAGGATGCGCTTCTTCTTGTCGAGCGGGATGTCCTCGCACATGCGCTGCGGCTCGATGCGCTCGATGAGCCAGCGCTTCTCGGTCGGGTCGGAGATGTGCATGAACTCGGTCCCGACGTGCCGGGTGTAGGTCTCCCACAGGACGTCGAGGATCTCGCGCAGCGGCAGGGTCTCCTTGCCGCCGAGCCCGCCGCCGACGGTGCCGATGCCGCCGACGTAGAAGGTGCGGTCGAGGTCCCACACCGTCAGGCCGTAGCTCGCCGGGTCGAGCTCGTCGTGCTGCCGGAGGTCGCCGCCGAGCGGGTTGAGGTCGGCCATGAGGTGGCCGCGCACGCGGTAGGCCCGGATGAGCTGGAGCACGCGCGCCTGCTTCCGGGTGAGCGCCGCCTCGTCGGTCTGCCCGAGGACGGGCGTCGTGTCGTGGCCCATCGTCAGCGGCGGGGTCGAGAGGCCGAGGTCGCGGAAGAGGCGCTCGTAGAAGCCGTGCTTGCCGGTGAGGAGGGCGCCGACGTAGGCCAGGAACTCGCCGCTCTCGGCCCCCTGGATCACGCGGTGGTCGTAGGTGCTCGTGATGGTCATCACCTGGCTGATGCCGAGGCGCGAGACCTCGTCGGGCGGCAGCGCGAGGAACTCCGGCGGGTAGCCGATCGACCCGACGGCGAGGATCAGCCCCTGGCCCTGCATCAGGCGCGGCACGCTCATCACGGTGCCGATCATGCCGGGGTTGGTGAGGGTGACGGTCGTCCCCTCGAAGTCTTTGATCTCGAGCTTGCCGTCGCGCGCGCGCTTGACGATGTCGTTGTACGCCCCGAGCAGCTCGGGGAAGGTGAGCGAGCCCGCGTCGGGGACGTTCGGCACCATCAGCGAGCGCTGCCCGCTCTTGCGCTCGACGTCGATGGCGAGGCCGAAGTTGATGGCGGCGGGCTCGACGCGCTCGAGCGTGCCGGCCCCGTTGTCCGAAGGCGTCCGCCGGAAGGCGTGGTTCATCGCCGGGACCGCCTTGAGCGCCTGGACGAGCGCGTAGGCGATGAGGTGGGTGTACGAGACCTTGTCGCCGCCGACCGACCGCTGGTGGTCGTTGATGAGCCGGCGGTTCTCGGCCATCAGCTTGACCGGGATCGTGCGCGCACTTGTTGCCGTCGGAATCTCCAGGCTCGCCTCCATGTTCTCGACGATCCGGGCGGCGGTGCCCTTGAGCGGCTTCAGCTCGGCTCCGCTCGGGGCCGGGGCCGACGGGCGCGCGCTCGGTGCCGCGGCTTTCGCCGACGGGGACGGGGCATCGGTGGAGGCCCCGTCGCCGGAGGGCTTGGCCGGCGGCGGTGGCTGGACCTTCGGCTGGACCTTCGGCTGGGCCTCAGCGGGGGCCTCGGCGGGGGCGGTCGGCGCGTGGAACGTCGGGCCGGGGGAGTAGTCGGCGAAGAACTCGCGCCAGCGCTCGCCGACGGACTCGGGGTTTTCGAGGTACTGGGCGTAGAGGTCTTCGACGTAGCCGGTGTTGAATCCGAAGGTGCTCACGGCGGAAGGGCGGGTGCGTGGGGAGGAAGAGACAGGGGTCGCCGGAAGGTACGCAGCTTCGAGGGGAGCGTTTCCGGGACCCCCCGCCGCGCTCGCGGTCACTCGCTTCGGGACGAGTCCCTCCGCTCGCTCCCAGCAACGCGCGGCTGTCCCCCTTCACAAGGGGGACAGCTTCTGTTGCCTTGAGCGGAGCGATGGCAACAGAAGCGGGGGGTGGCGTGCGGCAGCGGGTTTTTACGAGGTAGGGGGTAGAGGCCGCCGTTCCGAGGGAGGCCCCCCGTACAGACCCCCCGTTTCGCTTGCGGTCGCTGACGCTCCCCGCGGCGCGAAACTGTCCCCCTCGTGAAGGGGGACAGCTTTCGGTGCTTTGAGCGAAGGCGCAGCCGGAGCGATAGCACCGGAAGCGGGGGGTCCATGAAGTGTGCCCGTCCTCTTGGATTCCTCATAAGTAGGCCCTACAAGGTAGGGCCTAATCCTGCCTCTTTCCATACACCCCCTCCTGCGATGCGCTACCTCTACTTGCTCGCTCTGCTGCTCGCCCCCGTGGCGGCCCACGCCCAGGCGACCCTGTTTGCCGCCAACCCCTCGGCCCGCGCCGCGCTCTCGGACACCCAGGCAGAGGTTCTCGGCCACCTCGAAGCCACACCCGCCTTCGTCTCGGCTGAGCTTGGGCGGGTGCAGCCTGAGGCCCTCGCCGAAAGCGGCACGCTCCGCCTCGCCCTCCCCGGCGGCGGGGCCGTGACCCTCGCCCCCGAGCGCCTTACGGTGCGCGCTGCCGACGACCGCTCGTGGTACGGCACCGGCGACGACCTGGGCACGACCGGCCAGTTCGTCGCGCGCGACGGGGTGATGGTGGGGACGGTGCATCACGACGGGCGGCTCTACTCGCTCCGGCCGCTCGGCGACGGGCTGCACGCCCTCGCGCTTCTCGACGCGAGCCAGTTCCCGGCAGAGGCCGAGCTGACGGCAGCGCCGGAGGAGGGGCAGGCCCGTGCGCCCGAAACCGGAGACGGTGCGCGCAGCACCGACACTATTGACGTCATCATTGCCTATACGAATTTGGCAAAGAATGGGACAGGCGGCACCGCCAGCATTCAGGCCCTTGCCCAACTCGCCGTGGACGATGCAAATCAGTCCTATGCCAATAGCAACGTCACCCACCGGCTCCGGCTCGTCCACACCTACGAGACACCGACGCCTCAGAATGAACTTTACGACGATCTCAACTACCTCACCTACAACAACGACAGCCGGTTCGACGAGGTGCATGCTCTCCGCGATCAGTACGGGGCCGACGTGGTGTCCCTCATTGGATCCTATGTAGAAAGTTGCGGGCTGGGGTGGCCGGGGGGACCCGTGATTCAGAGCTACGCCTTCTCAGCGATTGACTACACTTGCGTTGCGCGTAGCGAACTTGCGCATCAGATCGGTCACAACCTAGGGGCGCACCACAACCCGGAGATAGGCAACAACAACTATTACTTCCCCTATGGGCACGGCACCTACAATAGCACAGAGGGGTGGATGACAGTGATGGGAGCCAGCTATAATTATCAACAGCTCCGCATCCCCTACTGGTCGAGCCCGAACGTGTTCTACAACGGCGTGCCCACGGGCGACGCGACCCTGCGCGACAACGTGCGGGTCCTAAATGAGACCGCCCTGATCGTCGCCACGTACCGCCCCAGCACCGCCGGCTGCCAGCAGTCGCTCTCGGCGACGCTCGACAACAGCACCCCGGTCCCCAGCGAGACCATCACCTTCGCCGCCACGGTCTCGAACGCCGCCGCGAGTGCCGCACCCGTAGACCTCTGGCTCGACGTGAGCGGCCCGGTCAGCCGCCGCATCCGCTTCGGCTCGGGCACGCTCCCCGCTGGAGCTACGGCCACGGTCAACGTCCCGCTCCGCGTCCCCTCGAACGCCCCTGCCGGGAGCTACGACCTCGACCTCCACCTCGGCGACTTCGCCGCCGACGAGGTCTGCGACACCGAGGAGTTCGCCGTGACGGTCGCGCCCGCGCGCGTGGCGGGCACCGGGGACACCGAGTTCACCACGACAGTCCGGGACGACTTGTTCGCGGCCGAAGGCTTCGAGGCGGAGGCAGCGGCAACGGCTCGGACGGCCGCGCCGACCGTGACGGTCGGGCCGAACCCGTTCCGCAGCCGGACGACAGTTCGCTATGAGGTCGCTGCGCCCGCCGAGGTCCGCCTCGCCGTCTACGACCTGCTCGGTCGCCCCGTCGCCGTGCTCGAAGACGGTCGGGTGGAGGCCGGCACGCACGCGGCCGTCTTCGACGCACGAGGGCTGGCAGCGGGCACCTACGTCTGGCGGCTCCAGGCGCGGGACCGGGTGGAGACGGGCCGGCTCACGGTGCTCTACTAGCGGCGGACCCCCGCCGCGCCCTGCTCGCTCGCACTCAAACGGGACTCGTCCCCTCGCTCCCGGCTTCACGCGGCTGTCCCCCTCGACGAGGGGGGGACAGCTTTTCGCGTTTGGGAGCGCAGCGACCGCGCGAAAAGCAGGAGGTCCGCTACAGCCACCCCTCGGCGCGGTACCACGCGACGGTCTTCGCACTTACGCGACGGCCTCGTATACCGGCACCACGTCGCCCTCGATGTACCGGCGGAGAATAGGGCTTAGGTATTTCCGGGAGACCAGGTCCACCTCTCGGCCCAGCAGCCCCTCCAGCAAGGCCTGGAGGTCCAGCAGGCGGCCGAGCGTCGCGGTCCCCTCATCGAACTCGTAGAGCAGGTCGAGGTCGCTCTCCGGCCCTGAACTCGCCTGGGCAGCCGAGCCGAAGAGCGCCAGGGACTTCAGGCCCAGATGGCGCAGCGCGTCCTCGTGCTGCCGAAGCGCGGCGGCGACCTCGTGCGGGAGCGGCGTCATGGCAGGGTGGTTAGCAGACGGGTCACCTGGTTGTGGAGCGCGGGTACGTCGGTCGTCACGACGTGCCAGACGATGTCGTAGTCGACCGCCCAGTACACGTGAGCCACGACGTTCCGCAGTCCCCGAATCTTGCGCCACGGAACGGCCGGGTGGGCGGCTCTGAACTCCTCATCGATCCGGGCAACGGCCTCGCCGATGATCTCCAGGCTTCGCTCGAACGCAAGCGTCAGCGTGTGATCGGCGAGAAAGTCTTCCTTGCTAAGCCCAGCCGACGCTGCCATCAGGTACTGCGTCTGCCCGTGGATGTGCTCCAGATAGAACCGGGGCGTCTTCATAGGGCCGGGGTCGGTGGGGTGGGGTAAAGTACGCAGCTTCGAGGGGAGCGTTTCCGGGGTGCACCCCCCGCTTTTCACGGCATCGCTCGCTGCGCTCGCTCAGACCGCGAAAAGCGGGGGGTCTTCACAGCCACCCGTGCTGCCGGTACCACGCGACGGCCTCGGCCATGCCCTCCTCGATCTCGACCGTCTGCCGGTACCCGAAGTCGCGCCGTGCCTTCGCCACCGAGCACAGCCACGTCCCCGTCGCCTCGCGCGCCTTCTCGCGGTTCAGCGGGGGGTACTGACCGAAGAGCCCCCCGACCCGCTCCACCGCCGCCCCGACCGGCCCGACGAGCCGGCGCGGCACGTTCAGCTTCAGCGCACGGTGCCCGAGCGCGCCGAGCACGGCGTCGCGGATTTCGTTCCACGCATAGTACGCCTCGGAGCCGATGAAGTAGGTCTCGCCCGCCGTCTTCCTGGACTCGGCAGCGTCGGCCATGCCGCGCACGAGGTCGCGTACGTGGACGAGCGAGAGCTGGGGCTGCTCGCCCTTGCCGACGACCGGGAAGACGCGTTGCCGGTCGGCGGCCCGGATGAGCGTGAAAATGTCCGCCTCGCGCGGGCCGTAGACCGCCGGCGGCCGGACGATTGTGACAGGCAGGTCTCCGTGCTGAGCGCGCACGGCCTCCTCCATCCGGGCCTTGCTGAGGCCGTAGCGCGAGACCGGCTCGAGCGGCTCGGCCTCTTTGAGCGGCTGCGCCCCGCTCGGCCCGCACGCCGCGAGCGACGAGGTGACGAGGACGCGGCGCACCTCGGGCGTGACCTCGCGCACGGCATCGAGCACGTTGAGCGTACCCGTGACGTTGACCCGGTCGAGGGCCTCCTGCGTTTCGGCCCGCGTCAGCCCGGCGACGTGGTAGACGAGGTCCACGCCGCGCACGCCCTCGCGCAGCGCCTCGGCGTCGAACAGGTCGCCGCGCACGGGGACGACGCCGAGCCCGCCGAGCCACCCCGGCTCGGAGCGGACGAGGCAGCGGACCTCGGCGTAGCCCCGCCCGAGCAGCTCCTCGGCGAGGTGGCTGCCGACGAATCCCGTCCCGCCGGTGATGAACGCGCGCATGTCCCTAAGCTACCACCGGGCATCCGTTCCCGGCTTGTGGACGAACGGCTTACGGCGAAACGTGGGCGGCAGGGGCCCCTGCCGCGCTCGCGCCGTCGCCGCCGGCCGCCGCCGAGGGGAGCGTGATCGTGAATCGGGTCCCGGTGCCCGGCTCGCTCCAGACTGCGATCTCGCCGCCGAGCAGGTCCAGGAGCCGCTTGCTGATAGTCATGCCGAGGCCGGTGCCTTCGTGGCTCCGCCCGTGGCCGGTCGAGGCCTGGCGGAACTCGGCGAAGAGGTGGGGGAGGAACGCGGCGTCCATCCCGATCCCGGTGTCCTCGATCTCCAGCCGGAGCCTGGTCCCGCCCGGCGGCCCGGCCCGCGCGCCGACCCGGACCGTCACGCCGCCCTCTTCGGTGAACTTGATCGCGTTGCCGATGAGGTTGTTCAAAATCCGGCCGAGGCTGGCGGCATCGCTCACGACGGGGAGCGCCGGGGCCTCGGCCTCGACGCGCAGCTCGATGCCGCGACGGCGGGCCAGCGGGCGGAGCAGGTCCGCGACGGCCTCGACTTCGGCCACGGCGTCGAGCTCCCGAAGCTCCAGCTCGACGCTCTCGGACTCCAGCTTCGCCAGGTCCAGCACGTCGTTGAGCGTGGCGAGGAGCCGCCGCCCGCCGGAGCCGATGAGGCAGGCAAACTCCTGATACTCGGAGCCGGCGAGCTCCTCTTCGAGGACCTCCGAGAAGCCGATGATCCCGGTCAGCGGGGTGCGGATCTCGTGGCTCATGTTGGCGAGGAAAGTGCCTTTGAGGCGCAGCATCTCTTCGGCCCGCTCGCGCGCCTCGACGAGCTCGGCCTCGTGCCGCTTCCGCTCGGTCACGTCGCGGAGCGAGGCGGTGAAGAACAGGCGCTCGCTGTCCGGAAAGGACGCGTCCCGGAGGCGCGTCTCGGTGATGCAGATCTCGAGGGGGAAGCGGGTCCCGTCCCGGTGCAGCCCCTCGAGCTCGACCCGCCGACCGAGCACCCGGGCCTGACCGGTCTCGACGTAGCGGCGCAGCCCGGCCTCGTGGCGGGCGCGGTACTCGGGCGGCATCAGCTCCCCGAGCGACCGGCCGAGCATCTCCTCCTGCGCGTAGCCGAAGACGCGCTCGGCCTCGGCGTTGAACGCCACCACGGCCCCGGCGGCGTCAATCGACACGAGGGCGTCGCCGGCGGTGGCGAGCACGGCGCGGTAGAGCGCGCTCGTCGCCTCGGCCTCGGCCCGCGCCCGCGTGAGGTCGCGGTTGCTCTCGGCCAGCCGCGCGTTGACCGCTTCGAGGTGGTGGACCTGGTCGAGGACCACGCGGTGGACCTGGCGGCGGCTCAGGAGCTGGATCTTCCGGTCGTCTAGCATCCGCTCCGGGAGCAGGCGCACGACGACGGGGAAGGTGTCGAGCCCGACGTAGCGCTCGGCCAGCGCGGCGTAGACGACCTCGTAGACCCGCTCGGCGGCCTCGCCGAGCCGGCCCTCCAGGTGGGCGAAGAGGCGGCAGCCCGCCTCGATCAGCGCGAGCACGAGCCCGTCCCCGTTGACTTCGACGAGGCCGCCCCCGCCGAGGGGCGACTCCGCCTCGGGGTCCATCGCCTCGAGCCAGGCCCGCGTGCGCGGAATCAGTCCCTCGCCGCCCGCCCCGGCGAGGCCGCCCGCCCGGTCGATCACGTCGAGGAGGAAGCGCCGGCAGAGCAGCCCCTCCTGCCGGGCCTCGGGTTCGAAGAGCAGCCCGAAGGCGGGGTCGGCCAGGAGCGGGCCGAAGCGCGCCTCGACGCGCGCGCGGAGCGTCGGGCGCGGGACCGTCCGCACCGGGTCCACTTCGCTGAGGTAGTGCTCGAAGAGAAGGTAGAGCGTGGGCAGCGTCGCGCGCTGCTCCGCCGGCCCGGCCTGCCGGAAGCGGCCCACCGCCGCCCGCATCGGCGGCGACAGCTCGGGCGTCGCCACGAGCCCCTCCAGGTCGGCCACGAGTGCCTCCCGCAGCGTCGCCTCGCAGCGTTCCTCTGCCGACGCGGCGCGCGGAATCTCTGCCACCATCGAACGAGCCTCCCCTCCATCGTTATCTCCTTACGCTCAGGAACACGTCGCCCGCGGGCTCGGGAGAGAGCCACGCCGAGAGACGGAGCCGTCGGTGCTCAGGCCAGCACGCGGGCGGCTCTGTACATCCGGTAGAACCCGTACCCGGAGAGCGTCCAGGTGGCGACGAGCGCCGCGAACCAGGCTATGGCCCCGCCGGTCCCGCCAAAGAGGGTCTCGAACAGGCTGAAGCCCGTGAAGTGCTTGACCTGCATGTGGAGGTGGCCGGCGGCCATCACGAGGAAGCCCCCCGCGAGCAGCTGCATCCCGAACCCGAAGGCCCCGCCGCGGAGCGCCCGCGCCGTGAGCAGCGCAAAGACCAGGCACACCAGGAGGAGCGGGACCTCCAGCGCGGCGAACCACAGCGCCGATGGGTCGGCGGTCCCGGCGGCGGGAGCGTGCCGGGCCGCGGCCGAAGACGCCGTCAGCACGGCGGTGGTGAGCAAGAGGCTCGGACGGACGAGCAGGCGGTGGGGTCGCATCATAGCAGGATGAGAAGGGGCGGAAAAACCCCGGCCGCGAGCCGGGGAGCGCCGGTTGGTTATCGGACCCCACGCCTTGGATTTAAAGACTGGCGCGGCGACGAACCCCGCCCCGCCGAGTCCAACTGCTTTAGTCCCATCACCTCAGCCCGACCCTAGTTTCGCCGCTGACGAGGGCACCGTTCACGGCAGCTGTTCGAGGTCGGCGAGGTCTTTCAGGCGGCCGGTCGCCCGCTTGTTCTTCTTCAAGCACTCCAGCCCGATGACCGCGACGGGCACCCCGTCCCACGTCTCCTCGACCCGCCCCGGCCAGCACTCCTCGAAGGTGACACCAGCGATTGTGGTCATCAACTCAATCCGCATCGGCGGATGGCCCATCCTCACGAGGCATCGCTCGCTGAGGAAGGGGTCGGCGTTTCGTTCTGGTACGCCGAAGCCGAAGTCCGTTCGCACCCACACGTCAATGTCGTCCGTCACGCGAGCGTAGCCGTGTCGAGCGACCGCGTAGCCCCCGATGACGAGGTACTCAACCTCATGGTCGCTCAGCGATCTCAAGAACTCGCTGAAGTCGGGCGACAGCTCTATCCCCATAGTTGATGCGTCGGAGGATTTCTACATGGCAAAGCCGCTCGTGAGGCGTTTTACTAAGCCAGTACGCGCGGTCCTGCGCCTCGGCCTCCTCGTTGGAGTGAACGATGCAGAACGCCGTGCGGTCGATGCGAAAGTCGTCGGGGTCCATGCCGGCAAGATACGGGCTACACGGCCCGCAGGCTGATGGCGTTCTCGACATGGTGCGTGTGCGGGACCGGGTTCACCGGTTGCACAAGTCACCCCGCTGCGCGCTTTCCACTCTGCTCGACTACTGTGCGAAGGGCAGCATTTACGGCGTCCGACGTGGGGAACGCCTCTACCAGGTCGGGCGCGATGACGGCGATGTTGCTCCCCTCGGCATAGCGGCGAGCATACTTCCCGCGCACTCCACCGCTGAAGTCGTATTCCGGCAGCATCTCGCCGGCGTTGGCTTTCTCTTCAGACTTGCTCATAGTCTCTGATCTCGCGCCGTGTGGCTTCTCGGGCACTGATGACTCGGATGGACTCCCCACGCTCGGTGTGAACGATGACGAGGGTCCGATGCTCGGCCGACCGCCCGACGGCCACAAAGCGCTCTTCTCCGCGAGAATGCACCGGGTCGTCGATGGTCAGCGAAAGCGGGTCGCCGAATGCGGTGGCGGCCTCCTCGAACGACACTCCATGTTTGGCGATGTTCCGCTCGGCTTTCGCGTCGTCCCACTCGAAGGTAAAGCTCATACGGCCCGCAGGCTGATGACGTTCTCGACGTGGTGCGTGTGCGGGAAGAGGTCTACGGGCTGCACCGCCTCGATGCGGTAGGCCTCCTTGAGGTACGACAGGTCGCGCGCCTGCGACTGCGGGTTGCAGCTCACGTAGACGAACCGCTCGGGCCGGAGCGCCCCGATCTGATCGACGACTTTGGGGTGCAGCCCGGCGCGCGGCGGGTCCACGATCAGCACGTCCGGCCGCCCGTGCGCCTCGACGAAGTCCGGCGTGAACAGCTTCAGCATGTCGCCCGTGACGAAGGTGCAGTTCTCGACGGCGTTGGCCCGCGCGTTGGCCCGCGCGTTCTCGACGGCCTCCTCGACGAGCTCGACCCCGACGACGGCGCGGACGGCCTCGGCGACGAAGAGCGAGATCGTCCCGGCCCCGCTGTAAAGGTCGTAGACCAGGTCGTCCGGCCTCAGCTCGGCGAAGGCCGCGGCGACGGCGTAGAGCTTCTCGGCCTGCCGCGTGTTGGTCTGGAAAAAGGCGTTCGGCGCGAGCTCGAACGTGTGCCGGCCGATCCGGTCGTGGACGATGCCGGAGCCGAAGACGGTGTGCATCGCCTCGCCGTAGGACGTCTGCGCGACGCCGGTGTTGATGGTGTTGACGAGGGTGGTGGCCTCGGGAAAATCCGCCTGGAGGAAGGCGGCGTAGTCGGCGATGCGCTCGTCGTCGTGCCCGTTCGTGACGAGGTTGACCATCCGCTCGTCGGTGTGCTCGGGGGTGCGGAGGACGAGGTGGCGGAGGTAGCCCTCTTTCTTGTGGACGTCCCACGGTGCCCAGCCGTTGGCCTTGGCGAGGTCCCGCGTGGCATTGACGAGGCGGGCGCTCCACTCGCTCTGGAGGTAGCACGCCTTGAGGTCGAGCACCTTGTCGTAGCGTCCGGGGACGTGGAGGCCGAGCGCGAAGTCGCGGTCGAAGTCGTCGCCCGAGGCGATCTCCCAGTCGGTCAGCCAGCGCTGGGCCGAGAACGAGAACTCCATCTTGTTGCGGTAGAAGTAGATCTCGTCGGCCCCAATCGTCGGGCGCACCTCGATGCCCTCGAAGCCTCCGGTGTGGGCGAGGGCCTCGGCCACGCTCTGGCGCTTGGCGTCGAGCTGCGCGGCGTACTCGACGTGCTGCCACTTGCAGCCGCCGCAGCTCCAGAAGTACTCGCAGCGCGGCTGGGTGCGGAGCGGGCTGGGCTCCAGGACCTCGAGCACGCGGGCCTCGCCGAAGCCACGCCGCCGCTTGAAGAGCTTCGCCCGGACCCTGTCCCCCGGCACCGCCCCCGCCACGAAGACGACGTAGCCGTCGAGCCGCGCGAGCGACTTCCCCCGGTCGGCGAACTTCTCGACCTCCAGGTCGAGCACGGCCCCCTTCTTCGGGCGCTGCGGTTTCGGAGTTTGGGGTTCGGGGTTCGGGGTCATAGGTTTCGGGAAAATGGGGTGTGGGTAGTAGCTGCCGCCGGGAGATAGGTTCTGCGCGGAGACTCCGAACTTCTTCTACCAAGTCGCTGAGTTTGTATGCCACCCCTACTTCGTCATTGCCGCGAAGGCGGGAATCCAGCAAGGTTGCCTGTCCGCTCTGGATTCCCGATCAGGGTCGGGAATGACTCGTTAGTTCGGAGAACTGGTATAACCTCCAACCCCCAACTCAAAAGGCTTGGCCGATGCCGAAGTGGAAGAGCGGGCGGTTGCCCTCGGGGAAGAGCGGGGTGCCGGAGACGGGGGAGTGGACCTGCCACGCGAGGTCGAACCGGAGGATGAGGAACTCGTACGCGACCCGCAGCCCGATGCCGGCCCCGACGGCGACCTCGTCGGCGAAGTCTCCGAACCGGAACTGCCCGTCGCCGCTCGGGTTGCGCGGGCCGAGCCAGACGTTGCCCGCGTCCGAGAAGAGGGCGAGCAGCCAGTCGGCGGCGAAGAGCTGGCGCAGCAGCACCGTCCGCACCTCGAGCCCGAGCTCGAGCTTGATCTCGCCGCCCTGCACGAAGGTGGCCTCGCCCGGCGGCACCCCGCCCGGCCCGATCTCGCGCAGCCGCCACCCGCGCACGCTGTTCGCCCCGCCGGCGTAGAACCGCCGGTCGAACGGCACCGTGTCCGGCGTCCCCGTCGGGTGGGCCAGCCCGAGGATGGCCTTCGTGGCGACCGTCGAGAGCCGCCCGACCGGGCGGTACTCGCGCACGTCGCCGACGAACCGGACGTAGGGGCGGTAGCTCAGCCGGCTGCCGCCGCCGAAGAGCGGGAGGCCGGGGAGCGTGCCCTCGATCGTGTCGGGCGAGAAGACGAACCGGTCGAGGAGGTACGAGACGTTGCCGCCGACCTCGACGGCGACCTCGCGGGCGTGGCCCCGGCTGCGGCGGAAGAGGTCGGCGGTGGTCGCGCGGAGGGTGTACCGGAGAGCGTTGTTGACCTGGGGCCGGGTGTAGTCCTCGAGCACGAACGCCCGCGCCACCGGGTCGTCGACGAGGCCGAGGAACTGCTCCGAGAAGCCGCCGAGCGTGTCGGGGTCGGAGAGCCGGAAGTCGACCAGGTCGAGGAGCGAGGCGAGCGACGGGGTGTGCTGGAGGGTCAGCCGCAGCCCGGCCGTGGCGCGGCCCCGGATGAGGAAGTTCAGCTCGTCCTGGCGCGCCGCCAGAAACCCGAGCGAGAGCCGCGTCCGCGCGTCGAACGGCCGCAGCGCCCGCTCGGCGAAGCCGAACGGCGGGACGAGGTACGGGTAGGCCAGCGACGCCGAGGTCTCGGCCTGGCGCGACGAGAGCGCGTCCTCGAGCTCGCCCGCGACCGAGCCGCTGAGCCGGACCTCGAACGCCTCAGCCCCGCCGAAGAGGTTCGCGTTGCGGTACGCCGCCCCGACGCCGAGGCCGAGCTCGCTGGTGCCGGGGGCCCCGCTCTCGGGCGTCAGCAGCGCGGTGCGCTGGAGCACGAACCCCTCGAAGCGGAGGCTGTGCCGCTGCCGCGTCCGCAGCCCGATGCGGTGCCCCAGCCTCGGCCCGGCACCGGGGGACGATTCCTCCGGCAGCGGGGCGATCTCGGTGAAGGAAAAGACGCCGGTCCGCTCGAGCCGCCGTTTCGTGGCGAGGAGGTCGCTGCGCCGGTAGGGGTCGCCGGGCCGGAACTGGAGCGCCCGCACGAGGAGGCCCGTTTCGAGCGCCCGCTCGCCCTCGGTGCGGGTCGTCACGGTGCCCTCGCCGAGGCGAAGGGTGTCGGCGCGCGACCCCTTCGCCTCCGGGCCTGTCACCTCGAAGCGCACGTCGCCGAAGTCGTAGCGCGGGCCGGTGCCGATGCGGAAAGCCACGTCGTAGCGCAGCGAGTCCACGGCGAAGGCGACGGCGCGGACCGAGTCCCGCGTGATGCGGGCGAAGCCCTCGTCGCGGAGGAAGGCGAGCAGGCGGCGGCGCTCCTCGAGCAGGTCCGGCTCGGAGAGCCGCTGGCCGCGCGCGGCGAAACCGAGGGGGTCCCGACCCGAGCCGGGGGCCGCGCGCGTGCCCAGCAGCCGGAGCGCCGTGCCCCGCGCGAGCCGCTGCCGGGCGTCGGTGCCGAGCGCGTCCAGCCCCTCGTAGCGCACCGACACGATCAGGCTCGGCGGCCCCGGCACCACCGCGAACCCCACCCGCACCCGGCCTGGGCTCAGGGTGTCTACCTGCGCCGCCACCCGAGCGCTCCGGTACCCCTCCTGCCGGTAGAGCCCTTCGAGCCGCGCCCGGTCCGCCTCCACGCCGTCCCCGTCGAGCTCGGCCGGCGGTTCGCCGCTGCGGAGGAAAGCCCCCGAGAGCGCCCCACCGAGGGTGCCCGCCGCGCCCAGGTTGTGCAGCCAAAGGCCGGGCGTGACGCCGGGGATGCCGAGGAAGCGCCGGTTCGGCTGCGTCCGCAGGAGGGCGCGCAGCGCGTCCTCGTCGAACGGGCCGAGGTCGCCCGTGAAGCCGATGGCCGAGACCCGCGCCGTCGCCCCGGGCGGGACCTCCTGCGCCCCCGCCGCCCCGGCCGAGACGAAGCCGAGCACGACGGCGGCGAGGCACCTCGCTGCGGCACGCACCGCGCTCCGAAGACGGCGCTCCGGGCGGCGGCTACTCGTCCTCGTAGTAGAAATCGTCGTTGTTGACGGGGTAGTCCGGCCAGATCTCCTCGATGCTCTCATACGGCTCCCCGTCGTCCTCGATCTCGGTCAGGTTCTGCCGGACCTCGAGCGGCGCGCCGGTGCGGTCGCAGTAGTCGATGAGTTCTTCTTTGGTGGCCGGCCACGGGGCATCTTCGAGATGCGCTGCGAGCTCCAACGTCCAGTACATAGCAGAGGGATCAAAAGGGTGCGGCGCGGGCAGCGCGGGTCGCGCGCGGGCGGAACCGCACGATAAAGCTATCGCGCACCAAAAGCAACCGCCGCGAGGAGGTTCCCGCAATCTGGATGAAGTCGCAGGTCAGATATCCTACGCGGCTTCCGGAGCTCCAAGCGTTTCCTCCCTCTGCGCAGCGGCCCCATCGCCGCTCGGGGCAGGCACCGCGGCGGCCTCGCCCAGAATCAGCCGAACCACGTCGCGATGGCGTCGCTGGACGTGAGGGTGATTACGCGGACGCGGGGTGGTGTGTCCTTGGCGGAGTGCCGTCTTCACTACCTTTACGGAGACACGAGGCAGCATTAGCTTGGCTAAAGCCTTCTATAAACTAGAGCCTTCTGTAAACTAGACCCCCCGGCAACCCAGGCCATGAAACGGTCTCCTTTGCGCATGGACCATCTCCACTGGCGGAGCGCCCGATGTGCCGCTAGGATAGGAGCACTTTTGATCAGTGTCGTTTTGATCAGTGTCGTGGTCCCGGTGGTCGCTCAGACGCCGCCGGGGACATGGGTTCCGGTGGACGACCTCCCCGAGGGCATGGGGCGTTACGATGATATCTCCTTCAGCGATGCCCGGCACGGATGGACGGTCAAGTCCGGCATCCTATTCGGCACGAGCGATGGGGGGGAGACCTGGAGCCGGCTGTTCGATTCGAACGAGGAGCCAGAGGGGGGCGTCTACTTCCGGAGTGTCGCCTTCGCCGACGCACAGCGTGGCTGGCTCGGCTCTCTTGACCCGGGGCGTGTGCTGTGGGAGACGACGGACGGGGGGCAGACGGCCACCGACATCACGGACCGGATCAGCGGCGCTATGCCGAGCGGCCTGTGTGGGATGTGGGTGGTAGACAGCCTGACGGTCGTAGCGGCCGGACAGTTCTTCGATGATCCCGTGATCGTCAAAACCACCGACGGCGGGCAGACCTGGACCTCGCAGGACCTGAGCGCGCTCGTCGGGGGGCTCACCGACGTGTATTTCTTCGATGCGGACCGGGGGATCGCCGCCGGACGCATCTACGACGGCGAGGACATCCGCGTGGGCGTCATCGGCACGGAGGATGGCGGTGCTACGTGGACGCTCCGCGCCCAGAGCAGCGGCACGGACGAGTGGGCGTGGAAGATTTCCTTCCCGACACCCGAGACTGGCTACATCTCCGTACAGAGCTTCGAGACGGCCAAGGTCATGAAGACGCAGGACGGCGGGCAGACGTGGGCCGAGTTGCCACTGGGTGTACCCGGTGTTACCGGCCTGAGCGCGATCGGGTTTACGTCGGAGACCGTCGGCTGGACGGCTGGGTGGCCGACGGAAGACATCCAGTTCACGGAGGACGGAGGGGCGACATGGACCCCCGCGCCATTGGGGGACGACAGCGTGGTCAACCGAATCCGGTTCTACGAGTTCGACGGCCAGACGATCGGGTTCGGCGGCGGCGGCGCGTTCTACCGCTACGTGCCTGGGGGGACATCGACCGTAGCCGACAGTCCGGGTGAGACGCGGGCGCGTCTCGGCGGCAACTTCCCGAACCCCTTCGAGGCGCACACGCTCATCCCGTTCTGGCTCCACCAGCCTAGTGCCGTCCGCCTCACGATCTACGACACGCTCGGCCGCCACGTCCGAACGCTCGTTGATGAGGTGCGAAGCCCGGGCCAGCACCAAGCCGTATGGGACGGAACCGATGAGTCGTCGCGCGGCGTTGCGGCGGGGGTGTACCTCTACCAACTGGAGGCGGGCGCTACGGTGCAGAGCGGCAAGGCCGTTGTGCTGCGCTGACTGCGTGCCCTTCCGGGATCACCCTCCGGGATCACCCTCCGGGATCACCCTCCGGGATCACCCTCCGGGATCACGGTGTTCCAGAAGCTTCGGGTGTCTCGTTCGTCGGCGCGGCGGCGGAGCCTGTGGTGAGCGCCGTCGAACCATTGCCGCTCGGAGCGGGCAGCGCGTCGTCGTCGAGGATGAGGCGGGCCACGTCGGCAATCGCGTCGCCGGGCTTGAGGTTGATCACGCGGACGCCCTGGGTGTTGCGGCCCATCTCGCGGATGTCGGCAACGCGCATCCGGATCGTGATGCCGTTCTGGGTGACGATCATCAGGTCGTCGTCCTCGATCACGCTTTTCAGTGCAACCAGGCGGCCTGTCCGCGCCGTCGTCTTCATCGTCAGGATGCCCTTGCCGCCGCGGCTCTGGAGGCGGTACTCGCCGAGCGGGCTGCGCTTGCCGTAGCCGCGCTCGGAGACCGTCAGCACGCTCGCGCCGTCGCGCTTGACGGCGAGCATCCCGACGAGCTCGTCGCCGTCGTCGAGGCGCATCCCGCGGACGCCGCGCGTGTTGCGGCCCATCGGGCGGGCGTCGGACTCGTGGAACCGAACGGTCTTCCCGTTCGTCGCGCCCAAGATCACCTCGGTGTCGCCGTCGGTGAGCTTGGCCTCGAGCAGCTCGTCGCCGTCGACGACGTCGATGGCGATGATGCCGGTGACGAGGGGGCGGCGGAAGGCGGCCAGCGAGGTTTTCTTGACCTGCCCGCGCTTGGTCGCCATGAGGACATGGTGGGCCGAGAGGAAGTCGTCGCTCTCGAAGTCGGCCTTGGGGACCGAGAGCACGGCGCGGACGCGGTCTCCCTGGGCGATCTGGATCAGGTTGCGGATGCTCCGGCCCTTGGCGGTGCGCCCGCCCTCGGGGACCTGGTAGACGCGCAGCCAGTAGCACTGCCCGGCGTCGGTGAAGAAGAGCATGTAGTCGTGCGTGCTCGACGTGAAGAGGTGCTCGACGAAGTCCTCGTCGCGCGTGCCGGCCCCGATCAGGCCGCGCCCGCCGCGCCCCTGCTGGCGGTACTCGCCGATGGCGGTCCGCTTGACGAGGCCCTGGTGGCTCACGGTCACGATCACCGGTTCGTCCTCGATCAGGTCCTCGAGGTCGATGTCGCCGCCGCCGAGGTAGTCGATCTCGGTCCGGCGGGCGTCGCCGAAGCGCTCCTTCATCGCGACGAGCTCGTCCTTGACGATCTGCATCCGGAGCTCGCGCGAGGCGAGGATGCTCTTCAGGCGCTCGATCTCCTGGAGGATCTCTCGGTACTCGGCGAGGATCTGGTCGCGCGCGAGGCCGGTGAGGCGGGAGAGGCGGAGCGCCAGGATCGCGTCGGCCTGGGCGTCGGAGAGCGAGAAGAGCGCGTCGGCCTCGGACGTGCCGCCCGGGGGCAGGTCGAGGCGGGTGCGCTGCTCGGGCGTCAGGCGCTCGGGGTAGAGGCCGGCCATCAGGTTCCGCTTGGCCGACTCCGTGTCGGCGCTGTGGCGGATGATGGCGATGACCTCGTCGAGGTGGTCGAGCGCGATGACGAGCCCCTCCAGGATGTGGGCGCGCTCCTCGGCCTTGCGCAGGTCGAACTCGGTCCGGCGGAGGACGATCTCGTGGCGGTGGTCGATGTAGTGCTGCACCATCTCCCGGAGGGAGAGCGTCCGGGGCCGCCCGCCGACGAGCGCGACCATGTTGATCCCGAAGGTCTGCTGGAGCTGGGTGTACTTGAAGAGCTGCGCCTGCACCACGGCCACGACCGCGTCCTTCTTCAGCTCCATCACGATCCGCATCCCGTCGCGGTCGGACTCGTCGCGCATGTCCGAGATGCCCTCGATCCGCTTGTCGCGGACGCCGGCGGCGATCTTCTCGATGAGCGTGCTCTTGTTGACCTGGTACGGGATTTCGGTGACGATGAGCGCCTGCCGGCTGCCACGCAGCGTCTCCTCGTGCATCTGGGCGCGGATGACGCAGCGCCCGCGCCCGGTGCGGTAGGCCTGCTTGACGCCGCCGTAGCCGTAGACCACGCCGCCGGTCGGGAAGTCCGGCGCGAGGATGAACTCGCCGAGGTCGTCGTTCCCGAGCTCCGGGTCGTCGATGAGCGCCGTGATGCCGTCGACGAGCTCGCCGAGGTTGTGCGGCGGGATGTTGGTCGCCATGCCGACGGCGATGCCCGACGCGCCGTTCATCAGCAGGTTCGGGAGCGCGGCCGGGAAGACGGTCGGCTCCTCGAGCGAGTCGTCGAAGTTGGGGACGAAGGCGACGGTCTCCTTCTCGAGGTCGTCGAGCAGGGCGGCGGCGGCGGGCGTCATCCGCGCCTCGGTGTAGCGCATCGCGGCGGCGGCGTCGCCGTCGACCGAGCCGAAGTTGCCCTGGCCGTCGACGAGCGGGGTCCGCATCGAGAACTCCTGCGCGAGCCGGACCATCGCCTGGTAGACCGACTGGTCGCCGTGGGGGTGGTACTTGCCGAGGACCTCGCCGACGATGCGGGCGCTCTTGCGGTGGGCCTTGCCCGGCGTGAGGCCGAGGTCGTTCATCCCGTAGAGCACCCTGCGCTGCACCGGCTTCAGCCCGTCGCGCACGTCCGGGAGGGCGCGGCTGACGATGACCGACATCGAGTAGTCGATGTAGGAGGAGCGCATCTCCTCCTCGATGTTGATCGGGATGATGCGGTTGGACGGCGCGCCGTCGAGGTCGTCGGTAGGCTCCATGGGGGGCGGTCTGGGCAGTTTCGTAATCTGTATAAGGTACGAAATCGCGTCGTCAGCCGCCTCTCAAGGGCCGTGCGAACTGCGTGAAACGGGGAGGGAGGAGTGGGAGGAGTGGGAGGAGTGGGAAAATTAACCCCGCCGGCGCGCGCTGACCAAAACGGCGCTCAGGTTCCGCCGATTCCGCCCCCTCAGTACGCCACGAGCACGAACGCCGGGCGCGGCGTCAGCCGGATGCCGGGGGCGGGGAAGTGACCGTAGTGCAGCCACCCCGCCACCGTGTCCCACACCCTCCCCTCGAACGGCAAGACCGTCGGCTCGATGTCGAGCGCGAGGTAGACGTAGCTCGTCGTGAGGAAGTCCAGCTCGTCGCGGTCGCGGGCGGCGTAGCCGACGGCGACGTTCAGCCACTCGGGGAGGGCCTCTTTGAATGCGCCGTCGGGGGCGAGGAGGTGCGGGTTCGCCGTCAGCCAGAACGTCTGCCCGGCGTAGTCGTCGGTGAAGTTCTTGCCCTCCCAGCCGCTCGGCCAGTAGCTCGCCTTGACGGCGAAGGCGTCGAGGGCGGGGACGTAGGCCTGCGCGGTGGTCAGCCCGACGCCGACCGTGTTGAAGGCGAGGTCGCCGGGGGAGAAGCCCCACTGCGGGCCGAAGCCGTCGAGGACCTCGTAGTAGAGCATCTGCGTCCACGCCGCCCCGGCCCCCCACAGTGGAGCCGTTTGCTCGGAGACGCCGGCCCACTCGAACGAGGCGCGGTAGAACCGGGTGAAGAACGACGACGAGTAGACGTGCCCGAGCTTGTCGGCCCAGCGGACGTACTCCCAGTCGTTGAGGATGCGGAAGCGCGGGTTGCGGTCGGCCCACCAGCGGCGGCGCTGCGTCTCGAGGACGGCCAGCCCGGCTCCGGCGCTGAGGCCGGACACGGCGGCGATGCGCCAGGGACTGACACGCGGTGCAGCGGCCAGCGTGTCCGGGTCGGCGCTCCAGCCGGCCGGCCGCGCCGTCCCTCGGTCCGCTAGGCCGGGCGTGCCGAGCCGCGCGGGGAGCGAGTCGCGCTGGGCAGCGAGGTCTCGCGGCTTCTCGCCGAAGACCCGCTCGGCGGGTACCTGCGCCCGGCCCGGCCCGGCGAGCACGAGCGCGGCGAGGAGCGCCCACAGCGGCACGGTTCGCGGCAGCACGGTTCGCGGCAGCACGGTTCGCGGCAGCGCGCGCAGCCGGAAGCGGTGCCGGGACCGTGCGCGGAGAGTATGTGCGGTCATAGGGCGGACAGGGGAGAAGCGGCTAAGGTACGAGCGAAGCAAACCGGTGCCTCGCTCCGCAAACGCTTAGCTGCCTGCCGGGGAGTGAGGGAGAGGTGCTGGATTGATCGCCCGGATTCCGTACCGTATATTGCTCACGCAGCATGCTTCGGTCTTTGCGGGTCCGGGGATAGAGGAAAGGAGCGGAGAAACCAACGGGGGCGCACTGCGAGCACCTATGTCTAAAAAATCTACTCCGTCCCCCGTGCGTATGCTCGTCGTGGACGACCACCCCATCGTCCGGCACGGCATCGTCCAGCTCATCGACCAACTCGACGGCTACGCGGTGACGGGGCAGGTGGGCACGGCACCCGAAGCGCTCGAGCTCGCCGTAAGCGGTGCCTACGACTTCGCCGTGATCGACGTGTCGCTCCAGGGCCTAAGCGGGCTCGAGCTCGTCAAGCAGATCCGCGAGCGCGGCGTCGAGACCCCGATCCTGATGATGTCGATGCACGACGAGTCGTTCTACGCCGAGCGCGCGCTGCGGGCCGGGGCGCAGGGCTACGTGATGAAGCAGCGCGCCACGGCCGAGATCGTCGTGGCCATCGACAAGGTGATGCAGGGCGAGCTCTACCTCAGCGACGAGCTCTCGGCGAAGCTCCTCCGCCGCGCCGTCGAGGGCACCGCCGAGCCGGGCAAGGGCGGCGTCGGGCAGCTCTCCGACCGCGAGCTCGAGGTGCTCCAGCTCCTCGGGCAGGGCGTCCCCACCCGCGAGGTTGCCGACCGGCTCAACCTCAGCATCAAGACCATCGAGTCCTACCGCGCCAACATCAAGCGCAAGCTGGACCTCCGGAACGCCAGCGAGCTGATGCGCTTCGCGGTGGACTGGGTGCGGACCTCCGGCGACGGCTCGGAAGAGTAGCGGAACCCCGGAGGAGTAGGGGAAAAGAGCACCGGGAAGCTGGACGAGGCCCCGAGGCCAGGGGCAGCGCGCACCGTCCGCTGCCTGCTCGCTGCCTTCTCGCCGGCCGGCTGTCTTCCGTCCTCTGCCTTTCACCTCCTGCCCGGCCTTCTCGGGCGTACCGGGTGCTCCCCCACGTTCGAAAGGGGTGCGGCCCCATAGGCGACGGAGGTTTGATTTATTAAATAGGTAGCGTAGCGCGCGGGCGACCACCGGGGGTTGAGCGGTAGCATCCGGCGGGAGACGTTCGGCGCGCGTCGCTGACGCTCAGTTCAAAAAGGGGGGAGTCATGAGTGCCACCACACACGAAGCGCAGCCGTCCTACACGCTCTCGCTGGTAGACCGGGACGGGACGGTGCAGTACCAAAGCTCCGCCGTCGAGGCGCTGCTCGGCTACAAGCCCGCCGACCTCGCCGGGGCGGCGTGGTTCTCGTTCGTCCACAAAGAGGATGCGCCGCCGGTGCAGACGCAGTTCGCGGACCTAGTGGACCGGGGCGGCGAGCAGGCGCGCTGGGTGCTCCGCTTCCGCGCCGCCGAAGGCGGGTGGCAGCCCGTCGAGGTCTACGCCCGCAACCTGCTCACCGACCCCGACGTGCGGGGCATCCTGCTGAGCCTCCGGGCCGTCGGGAAGCACCGCCGGGAGGACGTAGCCCGGTGAGCTGGCGCACCTCGGACGTGACGCGCCTCTGGGTCCGCGCTGAGCACGAGGCGGTGCGGGCGATGGAGGCAGCGTCCGCGCCCTCCGGGGCGGCGTGGCGGGGTATCTTTGGCCTCACCCCGCCGCTCTTCCTGCCGCCCTCATGGAACGTCGCACCAAGATCGTCTGCACCCTCGGCCCCGCTAGCTCCAGCCCCGAGGCCATCCGCGGACTGATCGGCGCGGGCATGGACGTGGCCCGGCTGAACTTCTCGCATGGCAGCCACGACGGCCACCGGGCGGTGATCCGGATCGTCCGCGAGGAGGCCGAGCGCGCCGGGCGCGTGGTCCCGATCCTGCAAGACCTCCAGGGGCCGAAAATCCGGCTCGGGAACATGGACCCGGGTGGGGTGACCATCCGCAAGGGGCAGCCCCTCGTGCTCACGAGCGAGCCGCTCCCGGTCAGCACCGGGGAGCGGGCCTTCGTCTCGTACGACTCGCTCGCCGACGACGTGGACCCCGGCGGGCGCATCCTGATCGACGACGGGCTGATCGAGCTCCGCGTCACCGAGGTCAACGGCACCGAGGTCACGACCGAGGTCGTCGTCGGCGGCCCGCTGCGCTCGAAGAAGGGCGTCAACCTCCCGTACATCCGCACCTCGCGCCCGTCGATGACCGAGAAGGACCTCGACGACCTCGCCTTCGGGCTGGCCAACAACGTGGACTTCGTCGCGCTCTCGTTCGTCCGCACAGCCGGCGACGTGGACGCCCTGCTCGACCGCGTGCGCGAGAGCGGGCGCGAGGTCGGCGTCGTCGCCAAGATCGAGAAGCCTGAGGCGGTCGAGCACTTCGACGAGATCCTCGGCAAGGTGGACGGCATCATGATCGCGCGCGGCGACCTCGGCATCGAGATGCCGATGCAGGACGTGCCCATCGTCCAGAAGCGGATCATCCGGATGTGCCTCGAGGCCGCCAAGCCCGTCATCACGGCGACGCAGATGCTCGAGTCGATGATCGAGAACCCGCGCCCGACGCGCGCCGAGGCCTCGGACGTGGCGAACGCCGTGCTCGACGGGAGCGACGCGGTGATGCTCTCGGGCGAGACCGCCGCCGGCAAGTACCCCGTGCGCACCGTCGAGGCGATGGTCGAGATCATCCGCACGGCGGAGCAGAACCGGCGCGGCCTGGGGAGCTGGCAGGTCGCCCCCGAGGTCGGCACCGACGAGGGCCGCGTCACCGAGGCGATCTCGTACACCGCCGTCGAGCTCGCCCGCGAGGTCGGGGCCGTGGCGATCGCCTGCCTGACGCACTCCGGCTCGACCGCCCGCGCGATCGCCCGCCACCGCCCCTCGGTCCCGGTCTTCGCCTTCACCGACAAGCAGCGCGTCGTCGGGCGGCTCGCGCTGGTCTGGGGGACGCGCGGCATCGGCGTCCCCTTCCAGCACCACACCGACGACGGCATCGGGACCGTCCGCCGCATCCTGACCGAGCGCGGCGTGGCGAAGCCGGGCGACCGGATCATCATCACCGCCGGCCTCCCGCTCCCGGCGAAGGGCCTGACGAATATGGTCCACGTGAGCCAGCTGTGACCGGGGGAGTGAGTGCCTGCGGGACTGGGGGGTTGAAGAGACCAGGGTCAGCGTCGCAGTCCCCCGATCCTTCAATCTCCCGATACTTTTAGTATCCTCCTCCGCGTTAGCCTCCTCTCTAGCCGTCGTCGTTCATGCGCCGCTGCGTCCTCGTTCTTGCTGCCCTCGTGCTGGGCTCCGGGCTGGCCGGGTGCAGCCGCCTCTTCGGGCAGCGCTACAACAACTTCACCTCATACTACAACACGTTCTACAACGCGCGGCAGGAGTTCGAGCGCGAGGAGGAGTTGCTCCTCAAGGCCGAGACGGCCGTAGACCTGGACCGCTACCTCGCCCTGTTCTACGAGCCGCGCGAGGGCGGCGAGCAGCGCGAGGGGTTCGAGAAGGCCATCGAGAAGGGGGCCGACCTGCTCTCGGACTACCCGCGCTCAAAGTGGGTCGACGACGCCCTGCTGCTGATCGGGAAGGCGCGCTTCTACCAGGGCAACTGGTCCGGGGCCGAGGAGAAGTTCCGCGAGGCGGTAGAGCTGGGGTCACCGGAGATCGTGGACGAGGCGTGGTTCTGGCTCGGGCGCACGCTCGTCGCCACCGAGCGCTACGGCGACGCGGCGCTCGCCCTCCGCGAGGGGCTGGACCGCGATGGGGTCCGCGAGCGGTGGGCCGCTCGGATGCGCCTCGTCCTGGCCGAGGCGGACGTGCGGGCCGGGGACTGGGAGGCCGCCGTGGCATCGCTGCGCGAGGGCATCGCCGGCGTCCGCGACCGCGAGCTGACGGCGCGCGCCGAGTTTCTCCTCGGCCAGGTCTACGAAACCCTCGGCGCGTGGGCCGACGCCGCCGCCGCCTTCGAGCAGGTGCAGCGCCTGAGGCCGCGCTACGACCTGGCCTACGCCGCCGGGCTTTCCGAGGCCCTCGCGCGCGGGCTCGGGGGGCAGGAGCAGCCCGCGCTCGACCTGCTCCGGCGCATGGCGCGCGACGACAAGAACTTCGAGACCCGCGCCGAGATCGAGCTGGCCCGCGCCCGCGTGCTGGCCGCCGCCGGCCGCCCCGCCGAGGCCCGAGACCTCCTCCTCGACCTGCTCTACGACCCCGATCCCACGCTGCAGATCGGGACCGTCCGGGGGCCGGTCCACTACCGCCTCGCCGAAATCTACCGCGACGGCCTCGACAACTACGTCCGCGCCGCCGCCCACTATGACACCGCCGCGACCGCGATCCGCGCGGTGAGCCTCACCGACGAGCAGCGCAGCACCCCGCAGGCCATCACCGACGTCTCGACGCTCGCCGACGCCTTCGGGAGCTACGCGCGCGTCGCCGGGCAGATCAGCGAGATGGACTCGCTCCTCTACCTCGGCGGCCTGGACGACGACGCGTTCGAGGCGGCCATCGAGCAGGTCCGGGTGCAGCGCGAGCGCGAGGCCGAGGCGCAGCAGGCGGCGCTGGACCGCCGCCGCTTCGAGCAAGACTTCGCCGGCGCGCCGGCCGGAGGCGTCGGAGGGGTCGGAGGGGTCCCGCGCGGCGGCGGCCAGCCCCAGGACGACGCGGGCGTGGGGCCGGGGGCACAGCCCCCGCCGCGCGGCGGCGACGCCGGCTTCCTCGACTTCCGCAACCAGGTGCGCGTGCAGGAATCCCTCCTCGCGTTCCAGGCCCGGTGGGGCGAGCGGCCCTACGTCCCCAACTGGCGGCGCGCCGCAGCCGTCGCCGGGATCGTCGCCGAGGGGGGGCGGCGGCTGGACTCGCTCGGGGTCGGCTCGCCGCGCGGACAGACCGACGTTCCGGGGGCGTTCGAGGTGGACGTCTCCGCGGTGCCGCGCGACGACGTCGCCCGGTTCGAGCTGCGGGCTAACCGGGCCGCGGCCCGGTACGAGCTGGGCAACACCCTCTTCCTCAGCCTCGGGCGGGCGGACTCGGCGGCGGCGCTCTACCAGAGCGTCCTCGACGAGGACGAGGAGTCGGTCGTCGCGCAGCGGGCCTTCTTCGCGCTTGCCGAGGCGCAGCGGGCGCTGGGCAACGACGCCGAAGCCCGGCGGCTCTACGACGAGATCCTCGAGCGCTACCCCGACTCCCGCTTCGCCGGGCAGGCCCGCACCCAGCTCGGCCTCGCCCCCGTGGAGCAGGAGGTCGCCGCCGACTCGCTCCAACTCGCCGAGGGGGCCTACGGGGCCGCCTACGCCGAGTGGCAGGCCGGAAACTACGAGGCCGCGCTCAACGGGATGCTCACGCTCAGCAGCCGGTTCGCCACCACGCCCGTCGCGGCGCGGGCCCGCCTCGCCGCCGGGGCCGTCTACACCGAGTGGGCCGCCGGCGACGAGGCCGCCCTCCTCGCGCCCGAGCCGACGCTCGCGACGGCCCTGGCCGATTCGCTTCTCCTGCTGCCTCCGCCCGACACCACCGCCCGCTCGAACGCTGACGACCCGCCCGCCGACTCGGTGGAGACCCCGGGCGCGGTCGAAGAACCGGCAGCCGAGGAGCCTGCATTCGAAGAACCGGCAGCCGAGGAGCCTGCATTCGAGGAGCCGGCATTCGAGGAGCCTGCACCCGAAGAACCGGTGAGCGTCGAGACGCCGGACGAGGCGTTCCCGGACGAGGCGTTCCCGGACGAGGCGTTCCCGGACGAGGCGTTCCCGGACGAGGCGTTCCCGGACGAGATCGCTGACGAAGAGACGCCGCCGGAGTTTGAGGACCTCTTCGGCGAAACCATCAGAGACGCCGCCGACTCGACCGCCTTCCCGCTCGGCCCCGAAGAGCTCGACGCGCCCGAAGAGCTCGACGCGCCAGAGCCGCTGCCCGACTCGGGGCGCGCCGCCCTCGACTCTACCCTCGCTCCGCTCGACTCCACGTTCGCCGTCGCCGACTCGGTGGCCGCACCGGGCGCGGGTACGCCGGGCGCGGGTACGCCGGGCGAGGGTACGCCGGGCGAAGCCGTGCCGCAGGAACCGACCGGGGAAGCGCCGACCGTGGAGGAGGACCCGTGGCTCGACGTGCTCTACGCCAGCATCGAGTCCGACTTCCCCGGCACGCCCTATGCCGAGCGGGCACGAGCGCTCCGGACCGCCCTCGACGAGCTCCGCCCGGACCGTGCCCCGGCGGCGTCCGACTCGGCCCGGGCAGACTCCACAGCCGGAGCGGACTCCGCCGCCGGAGAGGCAGACTCCGCCGCCGGAGAGGCGGCCGCCGAGGTAGACTTCAGCGCAAGCCGGGCGGCGGCGCTGCGGGGCGAGGGGCCCATCGAGCAGCGGAAGGGGGCCTACACGTGGCTGCTGTTCTCCTCGCCGAGCCGGGCCGAGGCCGAGCAGGTCCTCTCGGTCGTCGCCTTCCAGGGCTACCGGGCCGCGCTCAACACCTTCACCGACCGCTCGCGCCAGGGCGGCAACCTCGACTACCAGGTCCTCGTCGGCTCGTTCGGGAGCGAGGCCGAGGCCCAGGCCGCACAGGCCGACCTGCCCACCGCCGACGGCCTCGCCGACCCGGCGACGTTCAGCGTATTCCGCCTCGGGCCGGGGCGCGGAGACATCGAGCAGGCGAGCGATCTCTTCGAGAACGAGGATTTCGACTAATCGCCCCGGGTCGCCTTCCGGCGACGGAACATCCCCGGCGACGCGGCGGTACCGCCCGTCCATTTTTCCCCCGGTCGCGGCCCGTGGACCCCGCGCCCCGCCCAAAGGACCGAAGCCCGTATGGCGCAGGACCAGCGTGACATGATGAACCCCCGCCGGGGGGACGACAAGCCCGGCGGCTCGCGCGAGTCGAAGCGGCCTCGCTTCTCGCTCTGGATTTATCTGGCGATCTTCCTCGGCCTGCTCGTCGTCCAGGCCTACCTCTGGGGCGGCGCGACGAGCAACGACATCGACTACAGCGCCTTCCTGGGCCACGTCGAGAACGGCTACGTCGAGGAAGTCACCGTCATCAACGACCGCAAGATCGAAGGGCTGTTCACGGTCGAGGCCGTCGAGGAGAGCAAGGTCCCCAAGGCCGACCCGCCGCAGGGCTTCGCCAGCGAGGACCCCGCGCTCGCCGCGCGCCGCTTCACGAGCACCAAGCCCGAGGACCACGACCTCACCGAGTTCCTGACGGCTCACAACGCCGCCGTCGACGAGGGGGCGGAGCAGGGGGCCGTCCGCTTCTCCGCCGAGACGCGGGAGAACTGGTTCGGCGGGATTCTCGCGTGGGTCTTCCCGCTCGCGCTGCTCGTCTTCCTGTGGCTCTTCCTGATCCGGCGGATGGGCGGGCCGGGGCAGCAGGTCCTCAACATCGGCAAGAGCAAGGCCAGCCTCTTCGACGCGATGGACGGGCAGCAGCTCACGTTCGACGACGTGGCCGGGCTCGACGAGGCGAAGGGCGAGGTCGAGGAGGTCGTGGACTTCCTCAAGAACCCGAAGCGCTTCACCCGCCTCGGCGGCAAGCTGCCGAAGGGCGTGCTCCTCGTCGGGCCGCCGGGCACCGGCAAGACCCTCCTCGCCAAGGCCGTCGCCGGCGAGGCCGGGGTGCCGTTCTTCTCGCTCAGCGGCTCGGACTTCGTCGAGATGTTCGTCGGCGTCGGCGCGGCACGCGTGCGCGACCTCTTCAAGCAGGCCAAGGAGAAGGCCCCCTGCATCATCTTCATCGACGAGATCGACGCCATCGGCCGCTCGCGCGGCAAGGGCGCGGTGATGGGTGGCAACGACGAGCGCGAGAACACGCTCAACCAACTCCTCGTCGAGATGGACGGGTTCAACACCGACAAGGGCGTCATCATCGTCGCCGCCACCAACCGCCCCGACGTGCTCGACACGGCGCTCCTCCGCCCGGGCCGCTTCGACCGCCAGATCATGGTCGACCGCCCCGACCGGATCGAGCGCGCGGCCATCTTCAAGGTCCACACCCGCAGCCTCACCCTCGGCGGCGACGTGGACCCGGCGATGCTGGCCAACATGACGCCGGGCTTCGCCGGGGCCGAGATCGCGAACGTCTGCAACGAGGCCGCGCTCCTCGCCGCCCGCGAGGACAAGGCCTCCATCGAGATGGTCGACTTCGAGCGCGCCATCGACCGCGTGATCGGCGGGCTGGAGAAGAAGAACAAGCTCATCTCGCCCGAGGAGAAGAAGATCGTCGCCTACCACGAGGCCGGGCACGCGACGATTGGCTGGTTCTTGGAGCACACCGACCCCGTCATCAAGGTCTCGATCGTCCCGCGCGGCCTCGCCGCGCTGGGCTTCGCGCAGATGCTCCCCGACGAGCGCTACATCACGACCCAGCAGACCTTCCTCGACCGGATGACGATGGCCATCGGCGGGCGCGTCGCCGAGGAGATCGTCTTCGACCACCTCTCGACCGGGGCCGCGAGCGACCTCGAGCACATCACCGGGATGGCCTACGCGATGATCGTCAAGTTCGGGATGAGCGACGCCGTGGGGCACGTCAACTTCGACGTCAGCCGCCGGACCGAGATGTCGTTCTACAAGCCCTACTCGGAGAAGACCGCCGAGCTGATCGACGCCGAGGCCAAGCGCATCGTGAACGAGGTCCACGTCCGGGCGCACGAACTCCTCGACGAGCACGAGGAGCAGTTCGAGGCCCTCGCGCAGGCGCTCCTCGAGCGCGAGGTGCTCAACGAGAACGACCTCAAGGCCATTCTCGGCGAGCGGCCCTACAAGCGCCCCATCTACGACCGCCCCGTCAACGCCGAGGGCGAACCCGTCAACGAACCGAACCACAACCTCCCGGAGCGAACGCTCGGCGGCGACGGCGCGCTCGGCGAAGAGATTCGCGGCGAGGAGCCGCCCGCCATCACTTGAAAAAAGCTTGTCATGCTGTGTGCCTTGTCATGCTGAGTGCAGCGAAGCATCTCCCGGCTCGTGCTACTCGGCTAGAGAGGAGAGGACGATGCTGACCGCCTACATCCGCGCCGCCATGCACGCCGCCGAGTATGAACTCCTCGAAGACGACGAGGGCTACTACGGCCACATCCCCGGCCTGCAAGGCGTCTGGTCCAACGCCGACACCCTCGAAGCTTGCCGCGACGAGTTGCAGGGGGTGCTTGAGGGGTGGATCATCCTCGGGCTTCAGCGCGGCCACACGCTCCCAACGTTAGACGGCATCACGCTCGAAGGAGCCGAGGCGGCCTGATGCCGCCATTCGGTCCCATCAGTCGCCGCAAGCTCCTCCGCAATCTTCGGAAGCTCGGGTTCGAAGGGCCGTATCCTGGCGGTAACCATCAGTATCTCGTGCGTAGCACGCAGCGGCTCCGCGTCCCCAACCCGCACGCTGGTGACGTCAGCAAAGGCCTGCTCAGCCGATTGCTGAAACAGGCTGGCGTCAGCCGTGAGGAGTGGGAGAAGCTGTGAGCACGGCGGCTCAGGGCTGGGTGACGGCACCGTATTTTCCGCGCCCTTCTCTTACCCCCACCGCCTCATGATCGACTCCGCCACCGCCGTCCGCGACCTCGCCCGGCACGAAGGCGAGACCGTCACGCTCCAGGGCTGGCTCTACAACAAGCGCGGCTCCAAGAGCCTCACCTTCCTCGTCCTCCGCGACGGCACCGGTCTCGCGCAGTGCGTCGTGAACGAGGAGCAGGTGGACGCCCCGTCGTTCGAGGCGGCGAGCGCGGCGACGCAGGAGAGCGCCCTCCGCGTCACCGGGCGCGTCGTCGCCGACGAGCGGCAGGTCGGGGGCTTCGAGGTTCGGGCGACGGCGGTCGAGCTCCTCAGCCTCGCCGAGGACTACCCGATCAGCCCGAAGGCGCACGGCGTCGAGTTCCTGATGAACCACCGGCACCTGTGGCTCCGCAGCCAGCGCCAGTGGGCCATCATGCGCGTCCGCAACCGCATCATCCAGTCGATCCACGCCTTCTTCCAGGAGGACGGGTTCATCCAGATGGACGCGCCGATTCTCACCGGCAACGCGGTCGAGGGGACGAGCACGCTCTTCGAGTTGGACTACTTCGACGAGCCGGCCTACCTCACCCAGAGCGGCCAGCTCTACGGCGAGGCGATGGCGCTCGCCCACGGCAAGATCTACACCTTCGGCCCGACGTTCCGCGCCGAGAAGTCCAAGACCCGGCGGCACCTCACCGAGTTCTGGATGATCGAGCCCGAGATGGCCTTCTTCGACCTGGAGATGGACATGGCCGTCGCCGAGGGCCTCCTCCAGCGGATCGCTGGGGACGTGCTCGCCCAGTGCGCCGACGAGCTAGCGATTCTGGAGCGTGACACGGAGGCGCTGCGCAAGGCCACCGAGGGTGCCTTCCCCCGCGTCCACTATTCCGAGGCCGTCGAGCTCCTCAAGAGCCCAGCGACGCAGGCCCTCCTCGACGCCGAGATTGCCGAGCTGGAGCAAGAGCACACCGCGTTGGAGACGGAGCGCGACGACAACCGCGCCCGCTACCCCGCCGCAAAGAAAGGGGAGAAGCGCCGGATCGACGCCCGCGAAATCGACGTCAGCGGGCGGCTGGGCGAGATCGAGGAGGCCCTCCGCAACCTCCCGCAGTGGAAGGCCAGCGCCGCGAGCTTCGAGTGGGGCAACGACTTCGGCGGCTCCGACGAGACGGTGCTCACGAAGCACTTCGACCGACCGATCATCGTCCACCGCTTCCCCGCCGCCATCAAGGCGTTCTACATGAAGCGCGACCCGGAGGACGACCGCCTCGCGCTCGGCATGGACGTGCTCGCGCCCGAGGGCTACGGCGAGATCGTCGGCGGCGGCGAGCGGGCGACGGAGCTGGGGTTTCTCGAAGCGCAGATCGCGGCACACGGCCTGCCGCAGGAGGTCTTCGAGTGGTACCTCGACCTGCGGCGCTACGGGTCGGTCCCGCACGCGGGCTTCGGGCTGGGGCTGGAGCGGACCGTCGCGTGGGTCTGCGGGCTGGGACACGTCCGCGAAACGATCCCCTTTCCGCGCCTCCTCGGCCGGCTCAACCCGTGAGCCTTCGGCGGCACGAGCCGTACGAAGACGAGTCGGTGCTTCCCGCTGTCCCGGTTCAGCGGTGCCACCCCCACCAGCGCCGCGATCTCTTGCCGGCTCAGGCGACCGAGTTCGGGGAGGTCCGCCAGCAGCGTCGCCGCTAGCACGCGCCCGACGCCCGGCACCGCCCGGAGAAATCGTCCTTCGCCCGCCACGCAGCGCTCTCGCGGATCGCTTGGCGGAGGTCGTCGTCGACCGCGCCGAGCTCCTTCTCCAGCCACCGGCTCCAGCCACCGGCTCCAGCCACCGGCTCCAGCCACCGGCTCCAGCCACCGGCTCCAGCCACCGGCTCCAGCCACCGGACGCGCTTGGCGATGCTCTTGCTCACCGCCCGGGTCGTTGGCCGACCGCCTCGCCTCCCCGCCCGGGAGAGCGTGGACATCGAGGTGGCCCTTGGTGCCGTCGATGCCGATGTATGTCTGCGTGTCCGTGGGGTCCTGTGTCCATGGGGTCCTCTCAGCTCCTCGCCACACGTCCGGTCTTGCATGAATCGAACTCCGCCACGACAGCCAGATCGAACTCCGCCACGAGAGCCAGTAGGCCGTCCACTGTTTCTGGCAACTGTTCGGACTCCAAGCGAGGTGGGCGAGCTGGCGGCCCCTGCTGCTATCCGGTCTCGGTGCCGAGATGCTGGACCCGGAGGGCACCGGGCTTACTAGCTCGGGAGGTCGGGATGACCGCCGACCTCAATGTACTAGACGGCCGCTCAGCCGCGCAGGGCAGCGAGCCGGTTGAATGAGGCAAGATCAGTGACGAGGACCGGACGAGGCAAGACCGTCGAGCCCTTCGTCGGCGTGCAGCGGCGGGTTAGACGGCCCTGCCTCTAGTTCGACCTCTAGTTCGAAAAGGCTCCAACTCAACGCTGACGGAAACAGCTTGAGTTTAGCGTAGCAACCCACCGTCTTTGACGGTGGTGATGTGTGTTCGGCTATGCCGTAAACTGGCAGCATGGCAGAGCGCAACGCGAAGTATCGAAAGCTCACGCACACGGTCTACCAGTGCAACTACCACATCGTCTGGACGCCGAAGTACCGCTACCGTGTGCTCGAAGGGGCTATCAAAGAGGCCGTCGAGCACGACATCCGGGTGCTGTGTGCGTGGAAGCAGGTCGAGGTGATGGAGCTAAGCGTGCAGCCCGACCACATCCACCTGCTCTGCTCGATCCCACCGAAGCTGGCGGTCTCGCAGTTCATGGGCTTTCTGAAGGGGAAGCTGGCGATCAAGCTGTTCAAGAGCTACCCCCGTCTGCGGAAGAAGCCGTATTGGGGCAATCATTTCTGGTCGCGAGGGTACTTTGTGAACACGGTGGGTTTGAACGAGGATCTGATCCGGCGCTACGTTCAGTATCAGGAGCAGGAGGAGAAGAAACAGGAGCGGCAGCAGGCCAACTACGATCTGTTCTCGTGAGCGCGCGATCCCCTTTCAGGGGTCGCCGTGAGGAATACAGAAGCCACCCCCTCTGGAGGTGGTCGTTCACTTCGGCGACCTTACCGATGAGATAGTTAACGAATCCAGAGCACGCCACGAGCATAAACTTAGCGTCGCTAAAAGTGACGGTAGGCTCCTCTAGCATGGCGTGCCTAATTCCATCAGCGTCGCTTGTGTAGCCATACAGCTTAGAAAAGCCTGACTTGAGCGCTCCGTGAATACTGGTATGTTCCTCCAGTTTATTCAGGGCGGCACCCAAGGTGGCGGGCTCGTCTCCAACTAAGACTTTGCAAGCGGACTCGACCGCGCTGATGGATTCCTTGATCGAATTCCTGAAGTCAGGCTGCCCTCGGTCTGAGAGCATTCTCAGTGCGGCGGAGAGGTGCGCCCGGACGCCTGGGAATGCTTCGGCCTCCGCGAGCGTTTGCTCTATGGAGGCGATCTCAGCCGTAGAGGTGATCGGAGTTACCCTCCCATCAACAATTCGGTAGCCGCCGTTTTCCTCCTGCAGCACAACGTTGCACGCTGCTGCGAATCCGGTCGCGAAGCGGTGAGTCGTCTGGTAGTCGCTCCGCGCGATGACTGACTCTATGAAGTCATAGACCCGGAACCAAGACCACTGCTCGTACTGCTCCCTGATAAAATCTACGATATGGTAATATTTATCTGGTATATCCTGGATTGGTAGCTTGAAGAAGCTGTGCCACAGCTGGGTTATCAATCCTTCCATATTCGAGCCATGAATCGAAAGGAAGGTTTGCTGATCGAATCGGTCCCAGTAGAAAACTGTCAGGCAGTTCCAGAGACGGATGCGTAGCTCGTCGTCTATGTACTCAAGTTGTAGCTCCTTGAGTGAAGGGGTGAGACCCTGGCGCTGAGAGAAAAGCATTAGAGAGGTTGCGGAGGCCACATAACAGATGGCGCTTCAGCCGCCCAACGGAAAGCGCGACGGCCGGGCGAGCAAAGTAGACACCAACGGTGAAGCAACGTAAAGCCCGCCGCGTTGGGTCGGCCTGCAAGCGCGGGTTATGCCGCGCGGTGTCAGAGTACCTACTGACTGACCGACCCAATGAAGGCGCTCCCCAAATACAGCGTGTCTTTCGAGAGGTCTGCTCCGCAAGCCCACTCAATCCCCCGCCCATAGTTCAGCACCGACACTGCTCGGAATGCTTTCTCCTCCGACAAGGGAGCGAACAAGCCACCATTCTCGATGAGACGGGCTACATCGAAGACACGTTGCTCCCCGTTAGCGAAGCGCACGGACAGAGTGCGCCCGACATGAGGCTTAACCGTAGCAACGGCGGGCGGAGGTACCCGGAGGTTGACGCGCTTACCTGTGGTCGGCATCGGGCTTCGTGATAGTGCCAGGGTGCTGTCCAACGACAGCTCGATCCCAGCAGGATTGCAGTTGGTTGATCCTTAGTATCGCCCAGCCCAGCGTCAGTTTCAACTTTTTGGGCGGGAGCGAGCCTGCCAGCACGGTGAGGTCGGGAATCTGGACTACGGCCTCGTGCTCTGCATACTCCGCATGGAAGTGCGGCTCGTGGTGTTCGAGGTTGTCATAGGGGTACATCTTGATCGTGATCCCGTCGAAGTCAGCGCAGAGACGGGGCATCCGGGGAAAATCGAGGTTGATCAGTGGAAGACGAAGATACGCCCAGCCTGAGCCTGCAAGCGCGGGTTATGCCGTCTAGTTACACTCAGGCAAAGCTTCCAAAGTTTGGATGCTTTGAGGCGCGGGAACGAACTCCGTTCGGCTTCCTCCCACGGTTTGCCGGACTAACAACCCACTCTCAAAAAAGACTCTGTACCTTTGGTCTCTTAGTTGATAGACGGCGACTCCATCGTTGTCCTCGGTTAAGGTAAGGCTGTAACCTACATTTCCAAAGGTTGGAGCCTGGCGACACTCTGGGCCAACTCGCTCCCCAGACACAGTTTCGAAACTTATAAAGGTATCTGATATCTTGTCCCCGCTAACCCAAATATATGAGCTGCCAAAGACATCTGCTCTGTTTTCCCAAACCCCCTGAATTTCAGGAAAGAGTGCTGAATCGGGATCGTCGGATGAATCGCAACCGATGAGAGAGAGAGCAAGGACAGCAAGCAAGGTGCAAGAGGCTGATAACTTCATGGCGTTGTGCGGTTGGTGAGCGATTACGGCTATACCGCGAAGCGGCATAACAGTGGACCGCTCAGCCGCCCAAAGCTGAGGGCTGGCGGGTGGATCGGAGTACAGGATACGCCGCCGGCTGGTGGGACTGAGAACGCTGGCGCTTTGGGTCGGCCTGCAGCGGTGGGTTCGGCGGCCGTGTCACGCACTGGAGCACCTATCCTCCCACGCTCAGTCGCGGTCTCGGCCCACGTGCTCACCGAGCCACTCCACGACAATCGGGACCTCCGTCAGCCGGGCTTGGTGCCCACCCTCGAACAAGACCAGACGCTTCTCGTCGGTCGGGATCAGGCCGAACACCGTCTCCGCCTCGGCCATGCTGTAGAACGGGTCGTCCGTCCCCGCGATCACCAGCGCCGCATTGGCGTGGGCGCGCTGGGCGAAGTGGCCGGGGTAGAACGGCGGGTCGTTCTTCCGCATCGGCGTAGCCCAGATGACCGCCGCGCTTACTCTCGGATCGACGGCGCTGAGGTAGAGCGCGTGCATCGCGCCCTGACTGAACCCGAGAGCCCCGATCCGGCTCGCGTCGATGTCGTCGCGGGTGGCGAGGTAGTCGAGCGCCCGCCGGTGCTCAATCACGGAGCGCGTGGACATGTCGCGGAGCCGGGCGCTCTGCCCGCCTAAGACGAGCTGGGGCGGGTCGTTGAAGTCGTTCTCGTAGAGGCGCCCGCCGTGGTAGGGCGCGTCAAGGGCGAGGATGGCGAAGCCCGCCGCGTGGAGGGCTTCCCGGAGCGAGTCGAGCGGGGTCCCCGCCGCCCAAAAATCGCCCTTCGACCCATTGAGGGCGTGGAGGAGTACGACGACCGGGTAGGGGCCGGACACTGCTGTAGGAAGCGCGAGGTACGCCGGGACGGGCGAGCCATTGGGGCCATCGATCACGACGGTCTCTCGGACGTGGCTGCCTCGACCCTCCGAGGGCGAACACCGGCCCCGCGCGCAGGTGAGCGCCGGCCTCGGGTTCGCTGGAACGGTCGGGTCGTCGTCGAAGGCTCGGGCGACGGCAGCGAAAGCCTCGTCGGTGACGGGTTCCGGGAGGGGGCCGGTCAAGCGAGGCTGCGCGACAGCAATGGCTGGGGCCAGACCGAGGGCGATCAGTGAGAGCGTTCGTAGGGTCATGGGCGGCACTCTAGTCTCTGGAGTGTACGCAGAGAGGGCCAATGGCTAGCACAAAGGCCGCCGAACAGAGGGCCGCTCAGCCGCCGAGAGGTGAGGGCAGAGCGGTGAGACGAAGCTATCACTGCGCGGGCGTTCGAACGAACCGAGAACGCTGACCCTCTCGGTCGGCCTGCAGCGGTGGGTTATGCCGCATGGGTGTTGAGCAGTTCTGCGATCTCCTCAGCGATCTCTTCAACCGTGTGAGTCGCGGTATTCCTTGCGAGCTTGTCCGCGAGGGAGGGACTGAATTCGATGACTTCACTCTTTGTGACGCCATGCCAAATAGGAAGGAGAATCTGATCGCCAGTCACGGACCGCGTCACAATTCCGTCGAACTCATAATTCGTCCAGTCCTTCGAGATAAACGCCTTAGAGATAACGACGAGTCCGATCCTGCTCTTCGCTAACCCCTGGTCGATACTGCGCCGCAGGCTGCTACCGATCCGCATCTCGAACTCGTCATACCACACTGTCATTCCTTCGGCAACAAGGGCGTTCGCCAGTGATCTCACAATCGTGTCCTTGTCATCAGAGGCGTGGGACAGAAACACGTCGTACTCGCGCGAGACGTCAGACAAGCCGGGCGGCGGCTCGGACTGAACTAGGCTCGGCACCGAGGATAGAGGCGCTTCGCGCGCCGTCGGCAGTACGCCGGGAACTGTCCGCACCGAAGACCGGACTGTCCCCCTCAATCCGTTCATGTCAACCGTGACATACCAGCGGCCCGAGCGCGGAATCACCATCCGGTGTGGAGACCGCTTTACCAGACCACCTGTATAGCGGTGTTGCCGACCGTTCTTGTAGCTGCTATAGTTGGAGCTGTCCATGAGCCGTACGTTCGCGGCACTCCCTCGTAGAGTTACCTCAATCACTTCCCCTTTGGATTTGTGGCCGAGGTCATAGACGTTGAATTTCATCTGGCTCTAGTTTGGATCGAGGGGAGCCTAAAGATGCCGATGCACTGTGACAGCCGCGCGTCACCGGGAATGCGGCATAACAGAGGGCCGCTCACCCGCGCAGGGCAAACAGCACGACGGTTGGACGAAGCTACGGAAGCGCAGGCGTTCGGACGAGGCGAGAACGCTCGTGCCCTGCGTCGGCGTGCAGCGGCGGGTTATGCCGCCTAGAACAGATGGTCGTATTCAGACAGGTCCTTTTTGTCTCGATACTTGGCTGCCGTGTACGCCGAGATTGCGTGACATATCCAGCCAAAGAGCCCCGCTGACCCTATCCATAAGACGGGTGTGAGGGCAATCCAGAGGGCAGCCCGGAAATACGTTCCATTGTAGAGCTGACCCACTCCGGGGATGATAAAACTGAGCACTCCGGCTATTTTAGCATTCTTTGACATGGGATTTTCGCTGAGTGACTAGGCGGAGGCTTGGTTAACTCTTTTGATCAAGTCTTTGGGTTTTTTGACATTCTGAACTGGCACTAGTGGAGTTGAAGGGCTGTGAGTTGCAATCTGCACATCGCCTATCCCCATCATTTTGTCAAACATATCAGCGAAGGGTGTAGCAGGGCCAATCGAATCAACTTTGGCCGCTTGAATGTCGGCGAAGGGGATGTAAGTGACAGACCTCGACTTGGAGAACGGCTTCCCCCTGAATACGATCACCCTCTTGTTCGTCAGCCATATGCCACCGTGCTTGCGATTGTACGAATCCCACAAATAAAAGAGAATCCCCAGCACGAACGGAGGGATAAAAGTGGCGATAACGACGACGACGAAGGTGCTGGGCGGGATGCCGATGCTGAACTTCTGAACGACTTCCTCTCCTTCTAGAAGGACGGGCTCGCCTTCGATTGTTTCCTTGACGGTCGAAGGGTGGTACTCAGTAGGCATGGGTGCTCCTCTTGTGGTTTCGGGAATCTACAGCGGTGGGGGCGGCATAACAGAGGGCCGCTCACCCGCGACACGCCGCGCGGGAGTCACAACCTATCACTACTCGGCAGGGCGTGTTGTCGGGTGCAGCGGCGGGTTATACAGACGGCCACCAAACCAACAGGATGAGACATGGAGTTCAGCCGAATCAAGCTCTATACCTACAACCCGAAGCTCGAAGACTTGGAAGAGCGGGGCGACCTCTGCCTCGTAGGTGACGCCGCAATCGGTGTGTTTGAGCACATTCAGAGGATGCCGGTCAGGTGGCGAGGCGACGAGGGCGTGACGTGCGACCTCTACCACGAGGACGACCTTGTGGACACCTACTGCTTCGACCGCGACGGCCTCGATTGGATACTGAGGTTCTTCCGTTTCGACCGAACCTACCGCAAGGGTCAGAGGGAGCGGGCCAGCACCGGCGTTCCCCCGTCTGTATAACCAGTGATTGAGCGGAAGGGCGCGGCATAGCACGGTCGGCAAAGGCGGATGCGTTCCGCATAGCACAACGGGTGAAGGCGAAGCGCTCGGCGGACCTCTTGGTAAGATACCCGGCGCTGTCTTATCCTACAAGCCATATTCTGGCCCTTAGGCTGTCCTGGCCAGCTATTTTCTCGACCAGTCCTTTTTGTGCTATGCCGATCGTTGACGCCTATCCATACCCGGCCAACACTCCCTCTCCCAGCGTAGCCGAACCGCCTGCCAGGCCCACCCCCAAGCTCCTCGACTGCGTCCGCCGCGCTTGCCGCGTCCGCCACTACAGCTACCGCACCGAGCAGACCTACTGTGGCTGGGTTAAGCGCTTCTGCCTCTTCCACCGAGACGAGCACGGGCGGCCCCGCCACCCACGCGACCTCGGCGCTGGGGAGGTCGCCGCTTTCCTCGCCTATCTCGCGACCGAACGCGACGTGGCTGCCTCCACCCAGAACCAGGCGCTCAACGCGCTGGTGTTCCTCTACAAAGCGGTGCTCGGTAGAGAGCTAGGCGATCTTGGCGAGGTGCCGCGCGCGCGGCGCCGGCGGTCGCTGCCCGTCGTGCTCTCTCGGCGCGAGGTCGAGCAGGTGCTCGGGCGTCTGAGCGGGCGAGAGCGCCTCTTCGCGAGCCTGCTCTACGGCTCGGGGCTCCGGCTCACCGAAGGGCTCCGCCTGCGGGTCAAGGACCTCGACTTCGACCGCCGCCGGATCATCGTGCGCCAGGGGAAGGGGAGGAAGGACCGGGCGACGGTCCTGCCGAGCCCCATCGAAGAGGCGCTCCGCGAGCAGGTCGAGCGGGTCCGGCTCTGCCACCGCCGCGACCTCGACGACGGGTTCGGCGCGGTCCACCTCCCGAACGCGCTGGCGCGGAAACACCCGGGCTCCCCGCAGGAGCTAGGCTGGCAGTACCTGTTCCCCGCCGCGCAGCGGAGCCTCGACCCGCGCGGCGGCACCGAGCGGCGGCACCACCTCGGCGCATCGACCGTGCAGAAGGCGGTGCGCCGGGCGGGCCGGCAGGCGGGGATCGCGAAGCCGGTCACGCCGCACGTCTTCCGGCACTCGTTCGCCACCCATCTGCTGGAGCGTGGGGCGGACCTCCGCACCGTGCAAGAGCTCCTCGGCCACGTCAGCCTCAACACGACACAGATCTACACCCACGTCGCCCGCCTCGGCGCGGGCACGCGCAGCCCGCTCGACGACCTCGCGCCCTGAGCCCGGCCGGGCTCTGGACCGGGTGGGACCCCGACCGGCTAGGGAGCACGCCCGGGCTGCTTCGCGGCGGCCCACCCGGCCTTTCGGTGGACCCACGAATGCCCCGCCGCGTGCCCACTCTCCAGGACGAGCGGACTACCGGCTGCTCGGCTCCGCCTCGGGCTCCGTCAGGACGACCGACTCGACGACCAGCGGAGCGGCGCTCTCCGTCGTCAACAGGAGGCGCACCGCACCCTCGGCCTGCTCCAACGTGGCCTCGACCTGCTCGGCGTCGGGGCCGCGGACCTCTACGTCCCAACGACCCCCCAGCCCCAGGAGCTCGGCCCCGGCGGGGCGCGCGGCGTCCATCTCAAGGACGAGACGGTCTTCCCGGAGGTGGGCCGTCGTGTGCTCGAACGCGTTGAGCAGGTAGGCCGGGACGTGGACCTCCCCAGCCTGGGGCCGGAGCCCCACTTTCGCGCTGGGGACACGGAAGAAGACGAACGCGCGGAAGCGGGGGGGGACGGCGGTCTGGACGCGTACGAGCTCGTACTGACGTTGGAAATCCTCGTTCGCGCCGAACTCCTTCCGATACCGCGGTGAGCGTTCGGGGTCGACCGTGCCAGCCCCCAAGACGACCAAGTCCGGGGCCCGCTGCAAAAGGTAGCTGACGCTGCCGAGCTCGTGGCCGAGCAGGCCGGAGCCGAAGTCGGCCGGCTTGTTACGCGGGAGGTAGTAGTCGTTGAGCCCGAGCAGGTCGACCGCCGGCAGCTCGGACCAGTACGGGAGCGCCCCCGCCGCCGTCACGGCCAGGAGGGGATCGTCGTCAGAGAAGGCCTCTTTGAGCGTGAGCCCGAGCGCTCGCCCTTGCCACTCCCAGCGCTCCATCGCGGCGCGCACGTTCTCGGGGTGACCGAACTGGAGCGCGACGGTGAGGGCGGTCAGGGCGGCCAGGCCGGCGGCGAGGCCGACACGGTGGACGGTGCGCGTGCCCGCCCAGCGCCAGGCTGCGCTCACGCCCTCGACGAGGGCGTAGGAGAGCACCACGACGAGCGCCACGAGGTGCCGATGAGCCGGGAAGATGTCGCCCCCAATCACGACGAGGTAGCCCAGCCAGAGGCCCGCGATCAGCGCCAGCGGCAGGATGCGGTCCCGGGTGTCGCGCCGCGCGAGGCCGGCGGCGATCGATGCGAGGGCTACTATCGACAGCGGCGAGAGCGAGAGCAGGCCCTGGGCGACGTAGGCGAGCCCCCCTCGGGCGTGGTGGGCCGAGGGCGCGAGCTTGACGAGGGCCGTGTTCGGGACCCACTCCCCGTAGTAGACCAGCCGGAAGACGAGCTGCCCCCCGTAGAACAGGAGCGGAACGCCCACCACCGTCAGGAGGAAGCCCCACGGCCACCGCCTCCCCGAGAGCCAGCCGCTCAGCACGGTCGCCCCGGCGAACGCGACGGTGAAGAGCGGGCTGTCCGGCCGCGTCAGGCAGAGGAGCCCCAGCAAGACGGCCAGCCCGACCGCCGCCCGGCGGTCCTGGAAGTCCGTCTCGAGCGCGCGCCAGTAGAGCGCGACGGCACCGGCGAGCAGAGCGGCCACGAGGGGCTGCTCGAGCCCGCCGACCGCCCAGACGGCGATCGGCGCAGCCCCTACGTAGAAACCCAGCCCCACGGCGAGGCCGACGAGCGTACCCGGCCGCACCTCCGACCGGAGGTAGCAAACTGCCATGCAGGCGACGCCCGCCCCCATCCCCAGCACTCCCAGCGCCCGCGCCGCGAACACGAGGTCTACGCCCAGCGCTCCGGCGAGGGCCGTGAGGAGGACCCACAGCAGGTTCGAATACCCCTCGACGGGCCGGCCGTCGGTCCAGGTCAGCCCGTCCCCGTCCAGGAGACGGGCGGCGTAGCGGAGCGAGATCAGGGTGTCGTCCGAGAGAAACGGGAGGTAGTAGAACGCGTGGGCGAGCAGCGCGCCGATAGCCACGGCGGCGGCGGCCCACCCGAGGGCAGTCTTCCGCTTGGCGATGGTCACCGTAGACGTCATGCTCCGGGGGTTCTGCCTAGCGGTTGCGGCCGTACTGCTCGTGGCTCGACACCCAGTCGTGCGACGAGATCGCGCTGCCGAGCGAGATTTCGCCGGCGAGGACGACGCCCGCGACGATCTCGGCGAGCTTCTTGACCTTGCCCTTGCCGACGCAGCCGAGCATCCGGAGGCACTCCTGCTGCGTCGCGCCGCCGGTGCCGCCGCCGTAGGTCGCCACGATGAGCGACGGGATCGTGATCGACATGTAGAGGTCGTCGTCGTCCGTCAGCTCGCAGTAGAGCAGGGCGGCGGAGCTTTCGGCGACGTTCGCCACGTCCTGACCCGTAGCGATGAACATGGCGGTGATGCCGTTGGGGCTGTGGAGGCCGTTGTTGTTGGCCCCGGACAAGATCGAGCCGATGCCGGCGGCGATGCCCCAGTGGTAGTACAGGCTGTGCGGCTCGACGCGCATGTGCTGCCGGAGGACCTCGGCCCGGATCGTGCACTCGGCCGTGACGCGCTTGCCGCGCGTACGCATGATGTTGACCTGGCTCGCCTTCTTGTCGGTGGCGAAGTTGCTCTCGAGGTAGAACCGCCGGATGGTGTCGTTGGTGTCCAAAATCCACGAGCACGCGGCGAAGGTGGCGCGCCCGACCATGTTCTGCCCGGCGGCGTCGCCGGTGGAGAAGTTGAAGCGGCAGAAGGCGAACTTGTTCGAGAGGTAGGTGTCGATGTAGAGCAGCTTGCCGACGCTCGTCGTGCCCTCGGCGGCCTCGCGGATCGTCTCCAGGTGGTCGGCGAGCCACTGCTTGAAGTCGCGCGCCTCGCGGGCGCTCTCGAAGATGAAGACCGGCGCGCGCTGCATGCAGTCGTCCGAGACCGTGCACTTCACCCCGCCCGACATGTTGAGGACCTTCATGCCCCGGTTGTAGGACGCGACGAGCGTCCCCTCGGTGGTGGCGAGCGGGACGAGGAAGTCGCCCTGCGCGTGCTCGCCGTTGACGGTCAGCGGCCCGGCGATGCCCAGCGGAATCTGCGCCACGCCGACGAAGCTCTCGACGTTGCCCTGGAGCGCGTGTGGGTCGAACGAATAGTGCGGAACGTGCTCGAGCTCCATCTCGCTGAAGTCCTCGACGAAGCGCTGCCGGGCGGCGATGGCGTGCTCCGAGTAGTCGTCCTCGGGGTCGCGCGGGATGCGGACGCGGTCGGTCTCGGGCTGCCGGATGGCGTCGCGGACCTCGAACTGGAGGTCGCCGAAGCCGGCCGCCTGGTAGCCGATCGTGAGGTCGTAGCTCCCCTCGTCGAGCCTCATCCCGCCCACGTCCACGTGCATCGTCCCGCGCAGCGGGAACGACAGCGGATGGGCCTCGGAGAGGTCCCCCGGCTGGAGCGTCGTGCCGTCGTCGAGCGTGAGCGTGACGTTCTCCACCGCGACCCGCTCCTCGCCGATCACGATCTCCTTGAGGCCGGTCAGCTCGACGTCCGTGAGCCGGTTCTTGAGGCTGAAGCGGACGCCGCCGTTGTGGTTCTGGAGGCTGCCGAAGGTGTAGAGCTGGCGCAGGACGAGCGACGGGATTTCCATGGCGAGGCGGGGCGGGGAGGAGGGCGAGGCGGGGCGGGGAGGAGGGCGAGGCGGGGCGGGGAGGAGGGCGAGGCGGGGCGGGGAGGAGGGCGAGGCGGGGCGGGGAGGAGGGCGAGGCGGACGTGCAGGATACCAGCGCGCTCCGGCCCTTGTCAATCGGACCGCGCCGAAAGGCGGGGCGGCGGCACACGATCTTCACCCCGGTGTGACGCTTCCGTGATGTTGTGCCGGCCCGACCCGGGATAGGTTGAGCGCCGTCCGGGACCGCGCGCCCTGCGAAACCGCGCTCCCTCGACGTCTACCTCACGCATTCCCACAACCGGAACTCGCCACGATGCCTTTCAAGCTGCTCTCCTTCCTCTGCGCGCTCGCGCTCTGCGTCCCCTTCCTCACCGGCTGCGACAGCGACGACGACGACCCCATCGACCCCGTCGACGAGTCGCGCACCTTCACCGTCACGGTCGACAACGTCGGCCCGATGTACCCCGTGCTCAAGAGCGGGGCCGTCGCGCAGCCCGCCGGCATGGGGCCGCCGATCGAGCCGGGCGAGTCCGCCACGTTCACCTTCACCGCGCCCCCCAACACCCTCCCGATGTCCGGGATGCGTCTCAACCTGGCGACGATGTTCGTCCAGTCGAACGACCTCTTCTACGCCTTCCCGCCTGAGGGCTTGGCGCTCTACGACGCCAACGGCAACCCGGTCGAGGGCGACGTGACCGACCAGATTTTCCTCTACGACGCCGGCACCGAGGTCAACGAGGAGCCGGGCACCGGCCCGAGCCAGAAGCTCGCCCAGGACCCCACCGCGACGAACGTCGGCACGGACGAGGGCGGCACGGTTGAGGTCATCCTCAACGGGCAGCAGGACGCTCAGGGCTTCACCTATCCCGACAAGGAGGACGTGATCCAGGTCACGATCGACCACAACGGGGCCTCCGCGTTCACCGTCACCGTGGCGAACATTTCGACGCCGGGCCTGATTCCCAATGCGCTCCCGGAGCGCGCGATGGGGGCGGTGCCGCTCTCGCCGTTCGCGTGGGCCGTGCACGTCGGCAGCTACCGGATGTACGAGCTCGGCCAGACCGCCAGCACGGGCATCGAGCTCATCGCCGAGGACGGCTTCCCCGCCGCCTCCATCGGCGGGATGCCGACGCCGATCGCCCGCGGCCTCGCCGACGACCTCGCCGACGTGACCGGCGTCACGGTCCCGCTCTCGCCCGGGGCCTACGCCGTCCACGATGCGAGCTACCAGTATTTCTCGAACGGAGCGGCAGCCCCGGCCGGGATCGAAGCCATCGCCGAGGACGGCAACCCGATGCCCGCGGCGGCTGAGCTCGCCGGCGTGGCCGAGGTGCGTGATCTCGGCACGTTCGTCCGGGGCGACGACGCCGCGATGGACGGGGCTATCCCGCCCGGCGACAGCTTCACGTTCTCCTTCGACGCCGCGCCGGGCGACCGCCTCACGCTCGCCACGATGTACGTCCAGTCGAACGACCTGTACTACGCCTTCGCCCCCGAAGGGCTGGAGCTGTTCCCCGGCGGCACCGCGGTCTCGGGCAACGTAACCGGCCAGCTGGCGCTCTACGACGCGGGCACCGAGGGCGACCAGGAGCCGGGCGTCGGCCCGGACCAGGTCATCCGCCAGCCGCCCTCGGGGAACGTCGGCCCGCCCGGCGAGGGCACCAACACCAGCATCGGCGACGGCGGCATGAACGACGGGTTCTTCTACCCGGCCAACGCCGACATCATCCGCGTCACGATCACGTCGCAGTAAAGGAGAGCGGGGCCGGGTTCGTGGGTACGCGGCCCCCCTTTGCGACGCACGACGGGCGGGACGGGCTGCGGCCTGTCTCGCCCGTCGGCTGTGTGGAGGAGCGGCGGTGTGGAGCAAAGCTGTGTAAAGCAAACCGGTCCGCCCAATCCGGCCGAACACCTGCCCTTTCGACGAGCACGTTCGACTGCGCTCCGTGCAGGCTCCGCGCGGAGCCTGCCCGATGCGACCGGGCACGACCTCGGCGTGGGAGCTTCCTCCCGTCCGTTCGGAAGGACGGCCCCCCTACAGCGCTGCCGGCTTGGATGGTCGAGGTGCCGCGTGCCTTGCGCCCGTAGGGGCGATCCCGTGTGATCGCCCCGGTGGGGAGCGCCGCTGCGGCCACCGTCCCGCCGGCCACCGTCCCGCATCTTACGCTTCCGTGATGTGCCCGCGCCCGCGTGCGGCGTAGACTGCGCCTATCTTGCCCGACGATCACACGGACCCCCGCTCGACCATGCATCCAGAGCCTGCCATTCTGCTCGTCGAGGACGAGCCCGACATCGCCGACCTGCTGTGCCTGCACCTCGGCGACCTCGGCTACCGCATCGACGCCGTCGCCGACGGCGCGCTCGGCCTCCAGAAAGCCCTCGCCGAGCCGTACGCCCTCGTCATCCTCGACCTGATGCTGCCGGGGATGAACGGCATCGAGGTCTGCAAGCAGCTCCGCGCGAGCCAGCGCACGACGCCGATCCTGATGCTGACCTCGAAGTCCGAGGAGGTCGACAAGGTGCTCGGCCTCGAGCTCGGGGCCGACGACTACGTCACCAAGCCGTTCTCGATCCGCGAGCTCATCGCGCGCGTCCGCGCCCTCCTGCGCCGCGTCGAGCTCGGGCAGCCCGAGGAGGAAGTCGGCGAGCTGGCCTTCGGCGACCTCCGCATCGAGCCCCGCAAGCGCAAGGTCCACGTCGAGGGCGAGGCGGTCGAGCTGACGGCGAAGGAGTTCGACCTGCTCGCGCTCTTCGCGCAGCACCCGGGCCGGGCCTTCAGCCGCCAGGAGCTGCTCGACAAGGTCTGGGGCTACCAGTACGCCGGCTACAGCCACACCGTCAACTCGCACATCAACCGGCTCCGCAGCAAGATCGAGCCCGACCCCTCGGCCCCGCGCTACGTGCAGACGGTCTGGGGCGTGGGCTACCGCTTCGCCGAAAAGGCCGAGCTGGCGAGCGCCGAGTGACGAGGTCCGGGTGACGAGCCGGCAGGCTGCTCGAGTTTTCTTCTCCCCCTCCCCACTGCGTAGCGCGGGGGAGAGCCGTTTCCCATTCCTCGATCCATGAAACGCTTCCTGAGTTCGTTCTATGCCCGGCTCGCCGCCATCTTCCTCGTGCTCCTCGTGGGGCTCGGGGTGGTGCTCGCCGTGTGGGCGGCGCAGGCGGCGATCCGGCTGACCGAGGCCGCCGACCAGCGCCTCAACCGCGACCTCGCCCGCACGCTCGCGCCGCAGTTCCAGCCCCACCTCCGCACCGGCATCGACCAGGAGGCGATCACCGGCATCATCGAGGACCTCACCGTCGTCAACCGCCGGATCGACGTCTACCTGCTCGGCAGCCAGGGCATGATCAAGGGCGCGTTCGTCGAACCGGGCGAGACCGTGGCGATGCCGACCGTGGACGTCGAGCCGCTCGACCGGCTGATGGCCGGGGCCGAGGACTTCCCGATCTTCGGCGACGACCCGCTGCACCCCGGCGGCCGCCGCCCGTTCTCCGTCGCCCCGGTCTCGATCATGGGCGAGACCGGGTGCTACCTCTACATCACCCTCGGCACCGACGCCTACGACTCGGCCCTCGCACTGCTGCGCGAGTCGTTCGTCGCCCGCGGGACGCTGCGGGCGCTGCCGCTGGCGCTTTTCCTGACGGCCCTCGCGGGCCTCGTCCTCTTCGGCTTCGTGACCCGGCGGCTCCGCCGGATGACGGCCGTCGTCGAGGAGTTCGAGGCCGGCGACTACGACCGCCGCGTGCCCGTCACCTCAGACGACGAGATCGGGCAGCTCGCCGCGTCGTTCAACCGCATGGCCGACACGATCGTCGGCAACCTGGACGAGCTCCGGCGCAACGACCGGCTCCGGCGCGACCTCGTCGCGAACGTCTCGCACGACCTGCGCAGCCCCCTCGCCTCGATCCAGGGCTACCTCGAGACCGTGCTGATGAAGGCGGACGACCTCAGCGGCGAGGAGCAGGCGCGCTACCTCGGCATCGCCCTCCGCAACGCGAACCGCCTCTCCTCGCTCGTCGGCGAGCTCTTCGACCTCTCGAAGTTCGACGCGCAGCAGGTCCAGCCGCGCGTCGAGCCGTTCTCGGTGGCCGAGCTCGCGCAGGACGTGGTGGCGCAGTTCCAGCCGCGCGCCCAGGAGCAGGGGGTCGCCCTCGCCGCCCGGCTCTCGGCCGGCCTCCCGCTCGTCTACGCCGACATCGGCCTGATCGAGCGCGTCATCTCGAACCTGACCGACAATGCGCTCCGGCACACCCCGCCGGGCGGCCACGTCGAGGTCGCCCCGGGGCGCGAGCACGGGCGCGTGGTGGTCCGCATCTCGGACACGGGCTGCGGCATCGAGGAGGCGGACCAGGCCCGCATCTTCGAGCGGTTCTTCCGCAACGACGAGGCCCGGACCTCGACGGCTGCCGGCGGCGCGGGCCTCGGCCTCGCCATCACCAAGAAAATCCTCGACCTGCACGGCTGCTCGGTCCGCGTCGAGAGCACGCCGGGCGAGGGGACCACGTTCGTCTTCGACCTGCCGACGGCCCCGCCGGACGGGAGGAGGGAGAGCGAGAAGCCGGCTTGGCCCCGGCGCATCCGCCGCCGCCTGCTACGGGCCAGGCCCCGCTAAGCCATGCCCGCCGCCCTCGCCGCCGTCTTCGCCGCGCACGAACACGAAGGCGTTGATCAGGCTGTGTTCCTCGATGCCGTAGTCCTCCTCCAGGCGCAGCCCCTCCGCTGCCAGGGCCGCCAGGACGGCCTCCCTCGCATCCCGCCGGTTCGCGTACCGCACCGAACTGACGTAGACCACGGTGCTCCAGCTCGGGTCGAGGTGCGGCAACGAGGCGGCCAGGTCGCGCTGCGGAGCCGCGTAGACGGCGGTCCCCCGCGGCACGTGCCAGAGCACGGCGGGGAGCTCGGCGGGCAGGACCGTGTCGACGAGTAGGGGAGCTCCCTGCTCGTGCGGGAGCGCCGCGAGGCTCCGCTGAAGGGGGTCGGCCAGCAGGGGCCGCGCCAGAAAGACGGCGTGCCCCAGAACCCACAGGCCGACGACGGCGAGGGCCGCCGGCCGCGACGCCCGGCTGAGGACCGTCAGCCCCTGCCCCACGGCGACGTACAGGAGCGGGCTCGTCAGGAGCAGGTAGCGCCCGGTCATCGTCGTGAGCGGGCTCGACCCCCCCACGTACAGGGCGGCCAGAACCGAAAACACGACCAGAAGCACGAGCAGCGGGGCCACCCGGGCGAGGCGGTAGCGCAGCGCGACCTGGGGGCCGCTTCGTTGCCGCCGGAGCAGCAGCACGCTGCCCACGGTGCCGACCACGGCCAGCAGAACCAGCGCCGACGCGGCCAGCAGGAAGCTGGACGTCAACGCCTCGGCGACGCGCCGCGGCACGGCCATCTCGAACAGCCCCCCGATCACTTGGCGGACCCGCTTCTGCGCCTCGACCCAGGTCAGAGGAGGCAGCTTGCCCTGCCACTCCGAGTAGCGCTGCAAGCCCGCGTAGAAAGATGGGTGGGCGACGAAGAAGCCCACGGCGGCCAGGACGCTGGCCCCGAGGAGCTGGTACACCGCCTTCCAGTCACGCTCGCGCAGCAGCACGAACCCGACGAGCAGCCCCGCCGCGAGGACCACCAGCAGGAAGTGGTAGTGGGTCAGCACCCCGAGGAGCGCTACGCCGCCGAAGACGGCGACCGACGCCAGCGAGCGGCGCTGTAGCAGCACCACCGCCGCGCCGACGAGGGCGACCGTGGCGAGGCTCAGCAGGGCGTACTGCCGGGTGATCGTCAGCCCGGCCAGGGCAGGGGGGCTGACGGCCCAGAGGAAAGCCGCCGCGAGCGCCGCCCTGGGACGCGCCCCCAGAGCGGTCCCCACCCAGGCGATGCCGAGCGCCGTCGCGAGCAGGAACGGGGCGTTCAGCAGCGGGCCGGTCCACGGAGCCACGCCGAAGACCAGGCCCCACACGTGGAGCAGCCAGAAGTGCAGCGGCGGGTGGATGTCGCCCAGGGCGATGTCGTGGCTCACCTCGGCAAACGAGCGGAACCCGTCGGGGTGCCAGAGCGCCTGCCACGCCTCCGCCTCGACCCACCGCCCGGCGGGGGCTTCGGTGCGGAAGGCCTCCAGGCCTCGCCCGGCCACGACGTACGAGAAAGACTCGTCGTGCTCGAGGAAGTGGACGCCGAGAATCTGGAGGGCGTAGAGCGCGGCGAGCAGGAGGGCCCCGGCGAAAAACTCCCAGCGCGAGAGCACGGACCGGAAGGAGGAGACAGACTGCATAAAGCTTCGGTTCGGGAGAGGGCGGGTCCGGGTCAGGGCGGCGAGGACCGAGCGAACCCCCCTCACGAGGAGGCTCCGGATGCCCCTCGCCCATCCGGACGGGCAGCGCCGTCGGGGTAAGACACGCTCGGCGACTCCAGCGAGCCGGCGTCGCGCCAAGATACCCTGGTCCACATCACGTAGTGCGGCCCGATGCCGGGGATGTCGAAGGCGTCGCCGAGCGTCTCGAAGTCGAGCCGGCGGTAGAACCCGAGCGCGCCGACGCGGGCGTTGCACCACAGCACCTCGGCCCCGGCCTCGCGCGCGTGCTCGATGCACCGCCGCAGCACGGCCCGGCCGAGCCCGGTGCCCTGGAGGTCGGGCCGCGTCGCCATCCCGCGCAGGCGGAAGGCGCTGGCCGGGTCCACGTCGGCCTCCGGCACGAGCGGCATCGGCTCGGGATAGACCGTGGCGACGCCGACGACCTCGCCGTCGACGAGGGCCCCGGCGTGGAAGCTGCCCGGCGCGTCGTCGCCGGGGTAGACGAGCGCCTCGGCGGGCTGCCCGGGGCGGAGCACGGCGCTCCGCAGCGGGCGGGTCTCGGCAGCGGTGAGCGAGCGAATGCGACACATGGAGGAAAGGGGGCGTAGGGGCAGCCCCGCGTCTGCCCGGCCGGGGCGTACGTCCTGACGCGGGCGAGGCGCGCCTCGCTCCTACGGTTCAGCGGGGACAGGCACGGTTCAACGAGGACGGTTCAGCGGGGACGGTCAGCGGGGACGGTCAGCGGGAATCGGGGGAACGCGGGCGTAGTGCTCCAGCCGCCTCTCGGTGATGGCCTCCCACGAGAAGGTCCGGGCGCGGGCCAGGGCCTCGGCGCTGAGCCTCTGCCACGCGGCTTCCGGCATCCGCACGAGGTCGAGGAGGGCCCCGGCGAGCGCCGCCGGGTCCTCCGGCTCGACGACCGGCCCGACGGCGTACAGGTCCGCCGCGCCGATGCGCGTGGTGACCACGGGCAGCCCGCAGCCCATCGCCTCGAGCGCGGCGAGGCCGAACCCCTCGGTGCGCGACGGCATCACGCTCGCGCGGGCGAGGTTGTGGAAGTCGCGCACGGCCTCGTACGGCTGGTGGCCGACGAGGTGGACGTGCTCGAGCGAATACCCCGCCTCGCCCTCGTCGAGCACGCGGTCCAGCTCGCCGGTCCCGAAGACGACGAGCGCGACCGGCGGCTCCCCGGCCTCGGCGCGGGCGGCCTGCACGAGCCGGTTGGCGAGGAGGAGGACGTCGACGCCCTTCGTCTTCGAGAGCTTGCCGGCGAACGTGACGAGCGGCGCGCGCTCCGGAAGGTCGAGACCGAAGCGGCCGAGGAGGGCCGCCCGGTCCACCTCGGTCGGGTGGAAGACCTCCTTGTCGTAGCCGTTGCCGAGGACGACGACCTTGTGCTCCGGCACGCCGTAGAGCTCGGTGACCTCGGCGCGGTTGGTGTCGTTGAGGGCGAAGATGAAGGCGGCGGCGCGGGCGGCCTCGGTCGCGTAGGGCCGGATGCGCTCGTCGAAGGCGAACCCCATCTGGTCCGAGTGGTGGGCCATGACGGTGAACGGCAGGCCGAGGCCCGCCACGGCGAAGGGCATCGCCCAGACGTGCTGGCACTCGATCACGTCGGGCCGGAAGTCCGCCACGACCTCGCGCAGCCGGGCCTGGAACGAGGCGATGTAGAGGTCGAGCTGAGCCTGCGAGAGGTCGCGGAAGGTCCACGCGCCGTCGAAGTTCGTCGGGTTCGGGTCGGCGATCATCAGCGGGAACGTGTAGAGCTCGGCCTCGCCCTGGCGCAGCGGGAACGGCCAGACCTCGTGCCGGGCCTCGTGCGCGTGCGCGTCCTCGAGCGACGGCGCGCCCTCGGTTTCGGGATAGAGCACGCAGACGCGGTGGCCCCGGCGCGTGAGGTGCCGGACGGTGGCCTCGACGACGGTGCCGCTGCCGGTCCCCCACGAGCCGGTCATGGTGAAGAGGATGTTCATGAGCCTGAGGGGCGGGGGAGTGCGGGGAGTGGGAAGGAAAACCGGTAAAAGTAAGCGCGGTGCGCCGACGTGTCTGCCCTCCGCCCCCCAGCCGTTCCAAGCCGGGCCCCAGCTCACAGCATGTTCTTCGCCCGGAGGGCGGCGGTCACGGGCGCGACGACGAGCGGGTGGAGCCGGTAGCGGGCGTCCTCCTCCACGGGGCGCGGGGCGTGCGGGGCGGTGCCGTTGCGGCGGATGGACAGCGACGCCTCCGGGCCGTCGGTGCGCTGGATGAGCCGGAGGTTGTGGAGCGACTCGAAGATCAGGAAGCTCTCCTCGCGCGGGGTGCGGAAGACGCGGTCGTGCTCGCCGAGCGTCAGGGTGCCGTGCTGGAGGAGGGCCTTGAGGGCGAACGAGCGCGAGAGGTCGAACGTGCCGACGAAGGCGAAGTCGAGCGGGCGGATGGGGCGGAGGGTGAGGGCACCGGCGACGGCCTCGTCGGCGTCCTGCTGGAAGTCGGCGGCGCGGAGCCAGTAGAGCAGGGCGAGCCGGAAGCCCGAGCCGCCGGTGCGGTAGAGGGCGTCGAAGAACTCGCCGCGCAGGACCGCCTGGCGGGCCTCGGGGGTCTCGGCCTTGCTCAGCCGCCGGGCCAGGAGGGCCGGCGGCTGGACGGGCACGGCGAACTCGAACGGGAGGCCGCTGCGGGCGTGCCGCTTGGTGAGCGCGGTCTCGATCTCGTCGCGGGTGAACAGGGGCAGCGGCACCACGTCGACGAGGCCGGTGATCTGCGGGGCCGTCCGCTCGACGAACTCCCAGCCGGGCCGCACGGCGGTGCACACCCACAGGACCTCCGTGTCGGTGCGCGAGAGGAAGATCAGCGTCCGCTCGATCAGGTCGAGGCCGCCGGGGGCGCGGAGGAGGAGGTGCTCGAGCCCTTCGATGAGGCAGACCCTCCGGCGCTCGGCGAAGGCGTCCGAGAGTAGCGTGGCCTCCAGGTCGGCGAAGCTCGCGGGCGTGCCGAGCCCCAAGGCCTCGCCGATCCGGGCGGCGACCTCGCCGTCGGTCTCGGCGCGCTCGGTGAAGGCGAGCCGCGCGGGGGCTTCGTCCTGGAACGTCGTGGCCTGGAGGACATTCAGGAACGAGGAGCGGCCCCCGCCGGGGTCCGAGGTGACGACGACGGCGCTCGCGTCGCGCCCCTCGCGCCAGCGCTCGGCCTGCTCCGCGAGCCGGGCGAGCTCCGCCGTCCGGCCGACGAACAGCGTCGGGTCGGTGAGGGGGTTGAAGGAGAACAGGCGGCGGTAGACGAGCGGGAGGCCGGCGTGCAGCGTCGGCGCTTCGGCCAGGGCGTCGAGGGTGCGGCGGCGGTCCGAGGCGCTCTGCTCGGCGAGGCCCGCCGCCTGCTGCCCCATCTCGACGAGGCGCTTGGCCTTGCCGCGCCCGAAGCGGAGCCACCTCTCGGCAAACGTGCGGGCGCGCCCGCCGAAGGTGCCGGCCTTGAGGCGGAGGCGCTCGATCGTCCGGCTCGTGCGCGCCTTGAGGTCGAGCAGCCCGGCGGCGACGAGCGTCTCGGCGTTGGCGCGCTCGTGCAGCGTGGTCCAGCTCTGCTCGAACGTCTCGGTGGCGTAGCGCACGAACGCCCGCCACGGCTCAGCCAGCGGCGCGACCACCCCCGAGAGCCGCTCCTCGGCGCGCGCGAGGCCGTCCACCGTCAGCTCGCGCGCGTTCGCCAGCAGGTCGGGCGTCTCGACCGACTCCGCGTCCTCGATCGAGTCCTCGGCGTCGCCCTCGGTGCCTTCGAGCTCCTCGACCGCCGTCTCGAGGTTGAAGCGGACGACGTCCCGGACGTTCTCGGCCTCGGCGAGGGCGGTGAGGATGGGCTGCCGCAGCGCGTCGGCGCTGCGGACGAGGCGGGCGGCGAACTCCTCGCTCAGCGTCGAGCCGACGATCTTGCGGAGCTCGACCTCGGCGGCGGCCCCGGGGTGCCCGGCCCGCTCCGGCCCGAGGCGCGCGTGCAGGGTGACGCTCTCGGGCAGCGGCCGGACGGCCTCCCGGAGGCGCTCCTGCGTGGCCGCGACGGCCTCCTCGACCGCCCGGTCGAGGGAGACGGGCTGGAGCGCGGGGAGCATCTCGCGCTCGATGTGGGCCGTGGCGCGGCGGAGCAGGTCGCGCAGCGCCACGGCGAGCGAGGCCGGGTCGGCGTGCCGGTCGCACGCCGCGACGGCCTCGGCCTTGAGCTCCGCCAGGGCGTCGGCGGCTCGGCGCACCGTCGTCCGCACGGGGTGCACGACGGCCTCGGCCACGCGGTCGACGAGCGCATCGACCTCCTCGACGAGCTGCCCGCGCAGGTTCAGCAGCAGCCCGTCCACCCCGAGCCGCCGCACGACGTTGCGGTGCCAGCCGCCCCAGCGCGCCGCCGCGTTGCGGAGCTCGCCGAGCGGGTCGCCCTCGCCGGGGGCCGCGCGCCGGTCGCTGTCGTACCCGCTGCGGCGGACCCGCTCGGCGAGGGCGTCGCGCGCGGCATCGAGGTCGGCGGTGTTCACCGACGGCACGGCCACGAGCGCCCCGTGCAGCGCCGCGTCGAAGGCCTGCACGGCCTCGCGCACACGGCGGACCTTGGCCCTCACCTCGTCACGGTCCGGCGCAGCCCCCGGACTGTCCGGCGCAGTCGTCGAAGCCTCCGGCGCAGTCACCGGAGCCGGCTCGGCGGCGAGTCCCGTCTCAGCGCCGACCGCCTCGCCGTCCGCTGCCGGGGTCCGCTGGCCTCTGCCGGGGTCCTCGGCCTTCTGCCCCTCGGCCCAGTCGAGGCCCTCCGCCGTGTGGAAGCGCGGGCGGTCGAGGCCGGACTCCAGCCGGAGCAGATTTCCGGCCCACGCCGCGAACGCGCCTTCGAGCTGGGCGACGCACCGGCCCAGCGCGGTCTGGACCTGCTCGTGGTCGGCCAGGAGGACGTGGGGGACGCGGGCCAGGGCCTGCTCCTCCAGCAGCGCCCGGAGCGGGACCGCTTGGGCGTAGGCCGCCTCGGGGAACGCCGCCTTCCCGACGAGCCGCCGCAGCCCGTTCACGATCGACCGCCCCACGGCCCGGGTGCGGCGGCGCGCCCGCTCGGCCAGCTTGCCGGCGAGCAGGGCGAGGCTGTCCCCGGCCTCGGGCTCGGTCAGGCCCTCGGGCTCCGAGCGGATCACGGCCTCGGGGGCCTCGGCGGCTTGGGCGGCCAGCGCCTCGGTCTGCTGCTCGTAGAGCGCGCCGATGGCCGTGCCCAGGTCGAGGTCTCGGAGGCGCTCGCGGAAGCGCGTGTAGACCTCCGTCATCGCCGAGCGGTAGGCCGTCAGCGCGTCCCACAGCACGACCGGCGGGCGGGGCGGGGCGTCGAGGGGCCGGTCGAAGCCGTGGGTTTCCATCTCGCGGCGGTGCGCCTCGGCGGCCTCGGCGACGAGGCGGCGCAGGGGCTCGGCCGCCTCGGCCTCGGCGGCGTCCCGCAGCGCGGCCACCGTCTCGCGCACGCTCCGGTCGAAGGCGTCAAGGTGCGCGAGAAGGGCCGCGTCGGCTTCGCCCCAGGCGTCGGACAGGGGCGCGTCGGACGGGAGCGCATCGGGCGGGGGCGCGTTGGGCGGGGGCACGTCGGTCATGCGTCGGCGGGACGGTCGGCGGGAAGCGCGTCGGAGGAGACCGCGTCGGGCGCGGCTGTGTCGGCGGCGGCGGTGCCGCGGCCGTTGCCGGAGGGCGCGCCGGGCGCGGGCGCGTCGGCCTCGGCGAGCAGGCCGAGGTAGGTGTGCAGCGGTGCCACCGGGGTGAGCAGGCCGTGGCGGAGGAACTCGGTCTTCGCCGCCTCGGTCACGTCGCTCATCAGCAGGAACTCGTAGCGCGTGTCGAGGACGTAGGCCTTGACCTTGAGGTGGAGCAGGAAGGTCTCCTTGAACTCGTCCTTCGCGATCACCACGATGGGCTTGTTGAGGTAGACGTACCGCGAGTTCGCCGCAGCCTCGTAGGCGATCCGCTTGGCGAGGGCCACGTCGACCCACCCCGGCAGGTAGAGCTCGGTGACGACCTGGAGGTTCAGCTCGCCCGCGTTCGCGTTGGCCACCTGCCCGTCGACGATCTGCGCGTTCGGGACCGAGACCAGGTTGTCGTCCGGCGTCACGATCCGGGTCGAGCGCAGGCCGATCGAGACGACCTCGCCGTAGGTCCCCTCGACGGCGATCTTGTCGCCGACCTGGAACGGCTGGTCGAGGATGATCACGATGCCGCCGAAGATGTTCTTGAGCACCTCCTGCGCCGCGAACCCGACGGCGACGCCGATGGCGGCGGCGGCGGCGAGCAGGTTGTTGCCGGGAATCTGGAAGATGGCCGCGATGATGAGGTAGACCGCGAGCGCCCACACCAGGAGGCGGACGATCGGGACGAGGCGCTTGTAGAACAGCCGCCGCTCGGCGGTGCGCGCGGCGAAGGCTTCGAGCAGCCACACCAGCCCGCGCAGCAGGTAGAGCGCCACGACCAGGAGCAGCACCGAGAGCACCAGCTTCGGCACGAAGTTCTGAATCGCCTTCGACGCCTCCTGCCCGACGCGCTCGACGGCCTGCTGCGCCGCCGCCCGCACCGTCGTGTCGCGCACGACGACCGTGTCGACGCGCTGCGGGCGCGCGGCAAGCCGCCGGGCGAGGCTGTCGTTCCGCGCCGCGAGCCCGACGACGGCCGAGCGCAGCTTGGCCACCTCGCCCGACAGGCTGTCGGCGACCACCGGCGCGGGCGAGGCGACGCTGTTCGGAGCGACGCTGTTCGGAGCGGACTGCGCGGCGCTGTCCGGGGCCGCACGGTCCGGGGCGACGCTGGCCGGCGGAGACTGCGTGGGCGGAGACTGCGTGGGCGGAGACTGCGCGAGCGCGGGCGGCGCACCGAGCGGCAGACTCAGCGCCAGCAGGCAGGAGAACAGAGCAGTGCGCAGAAGGGGCATCGCAGAAGGTAGGGCAGCAGCCCTATGATAAGGCGCGCTGCAACAACGCGAGCGCCGCGCCGGTTTCTCCAGTCCGGCGCGGCGCTCGCGTTGAGCGGCGGCGTGGGTCAGCGCATCAGCAGCACCTTCGTCGCCTGCCGCCGCCCGCCGGCGTCGAGCACGACGAGGTAGACGCCCGAGGCCAAGTCAGTCCCGCTGAGAACCGCGCGGTGCTGGCCGACCGCCACCTCGCGGTCTTCGAGCACCGCCACCTCGCGCCCGAGCACGTCGAAGACCGACACCCGCACCCGGCCCGGCCGCTCGACCGAGAACGGGACGACCGTCGAGGCACGGAACGGGTTGGGGTACGCCGCGCCGAGCGCGAAGCCGGTCGGCTGGCTCGGTGCGTCGTCCTCGGCCCCGACGTCGAACTCCCGCTCGTTGGCGTCGAAGCGGATCACGGTGCCGGCGGGCGGTGTCGTCCCGTCCTCCGCCAAGTCGGCGAGCTGCATCCCGCCCGTCCCGCCGAGCAGACTCGTCAGGCGGCTGCTGCCGCCCCGGTAGCAGAAGTCGATGTAGTATCCCTGTTCGAGGCACGGTTCACCGGTCCTCGGGTTGATGTCGATCTGGACGTCGCCGTCGGCCTCTGGATCGTAGGTGTTCCCAACGCCGCCGAGGCTCGCGGCGGCATCGGCGAACCGGGCGTAGCCGTCGTCGCGGTCGGGCATCATCCACAGCACTCGGTGCGTCACGTTGAGCTCGAGCGTGTCTTCTCCCACGATCACCTCGCGCCGCTCCGCCGAGAACGTATCCGCCCAGTTGTCCACCGGATCGGCATCGCTCTCGGGAGGGGATCGGAGGATCGGAATCATGCGGACGTCATCGGCGGCATCGTTCTCAGCTCCGGCGTTCCACAGCTCGAACGGGACGCTCGCGATGAGGTCGTTGTTGTTGCCCGGTGCCGGCGAAGCGTAGACCCCGAGGCACGTGCCGGGTGTGGCGCAGGCGGCGGTGAAGCGCATCTCGAGGTTGTCCCCGTCGATGGTCTCGGCGTTTCGGAGGAGCCCGGAGAGCACGTTGAGCAGGTGGTCACCGGCAGTGACGACGTAGTCGTCGGTCGCGTTGGGGTCGAGCCAGACGGTGTTGCCGTCGTAGATCGGGCAACCGGGGTCACCCGCGTCCGGGCAAACGGCGGCGTTGGGATTGGCGACCTCGACGATGCCGATACCGTCCATGTAGTCGTCGAAGGCGTAGCGGTAAAAGTCGAACGTGCGGACTTCGGAGGAGCGTCCGACGGCCCCGTCGTCATTCTCAGCACGGACGCGCCACGTGACGGATGTGACTGCGTTGGGCAGCGAGGCGAACGAGGCGCGGACCGAGGTGCCGGTCGTGAACTGCGCCTGGTTACCCGATTCACTCGCGGTCTCCACCGTGTAGCCCGTCGCGCCCGGCACGGCCTGCCATTCGAGGAGGGGGCCGACCTCGACGAAGAAGGTGCCGTTCTCCGGTGAGGTCAGCACCGGCGCAGGCAGCGAGGCGGGCGGATCGAACGGAGCGAAGAGGGTGCCCGCATCGTAGCGCGCCTGGACCGCATCGGAGGTGGCCTTCAGTTCGGTCACCGAGTCGAGGTGGTCGGCTCCTCGTGCGAAAAGAATGGCGAAGTCTACGACCTTAGTCTCACCCGGCTGGAGCGAGAACGCTGGGGTGGAGATGGTGAAGCGCCGGTCGTCGGGCTCGATAGAGGGGCCGCAGTCGGGCGTAGGGCAGATTTCGCTCCAGTAGGCGGGCACGGTCGGATCGCCGGGATAGAGAAAGTCTATCGGTGTGCCGTCTGGATCGTACCCCTCACCTCCTTCCGTCAGGGGTAAGCCGTCGCGCCACTGTGCTTGCATGAAGTTGTAGAAATCCTCATCCGTATCAGGATTCCCCAGTGCTCCCGTATTGCTGAAGTAATGCATGGTGTGTCCAGCTCCGGTGAGAAGGTCGACGCCGAGGGCGGGTGGGGCGAGGCCGTAGCCTCCGGCCCCCACCTCGTCGTCGTTGTCCGAATTGTAGACGAACCCCAGGCCCCGCGTCGAGTCGCTGCCGATGTAGTCGTCGGTGAAGTTGCCGAGGTCGGGGTCAGCCCAGAACGTGAAGTAGGCGTTCTCGAACGGGGCATCGCCCCGGTAGTCGAGCTCGTAGCGGTAGAAGGTCGCGAGGTCGAGGTCCGGGTCGGCGCTCGCCACGGTGAAGGCCGTCACGCGGACCTCGAGCCCGATCGGCTCGGAGAGCGTCGAGGCGTGGAAGCCCCCGGCGTCGTTCATCACCCAGAAGGCGGTCTCGTGCCCGAAGAGCACAGGCCGGTCGCCGACAGCGAGGTCGTAGGCCCCGTCGCCGTTGGCGTCGGTGAACGGCGCGCCGAGCTCGACGGGCCACTCGGCGAGGTCGGGCGTGGCCTCCTCGGTGGCCTCGTACAGCTCGACCTCGCGGACGTTGACCGTCCAGATGCGGTCGAAGGGCTCGCAGTCGGCGGGCGGTTCGCCGGTGGGAGAGAGCGGGCCGGGCCAGAACTCGTAGTCTTCCAACCCCTGCGCGTAGGTGGCGGCGGCGGTGCGGATCTCGCCGCCAACGGTCCCGCCGACCCAGATGCCGGAGGCGAACAGGGGCGAGATGCCGCTGCCCTTCGGGACCTCGTAGAGCGGGCTACCGCCGTCGAAGACCAAGTTGCCCTTGTTGAAGAGGCGGGCGCGGACGTCGCTGAAGGCCAGGTCGGCGCTCGCGTCCCCTAGCTCGCAGGAAGCGGGTTGAGCGAGTGCGGAGGGGATAAAGAGGAGAGCGAGGAGAACCGTAACAAAGAGACGCATCACACAGCGTGGGTAGGTGAGCAGGCCGTCTACCCACACTAAGGGTCGGTGCCCAAGGAAATCAATTCATTTCCCGATGCCCCGACCGGTCACTCCCCGTTGCCCTAACCCGCTCTCAGGCAGCGCGCAGGAGCGGAGCGGCGTCGAGCACCAGCGCCCCGGTCTCTTGCGCACCCGGGAGGGGATCGCTGGGCCGAACCTCGTCCTCGCCGAGGCCGCTCTCGTTGCAGCCTCGGAAGACGATGACCAGGAGGACGACGGCGAAGAGGAGGCCCACGACGGCGGCGAGGAGGCGAGCGGTGGAGCGGGCGGTTTTTCGGGAATCGGCCATGGCGAGGGGCAATAAAGACGAGGAGGTGCAAGTAGAGGAGACGTGCGCCCGGACTGGAGGGGGGAGGAATAGCCTTTGCGCACCCCCCGTCCCAGGCCGCCTGCTAGAAACTGGCCGTCCCGTCCCCGCGTTCCGCCGCTCCCCCGCCATGCTCCGCTCTCGCCTCGCCGCCCTCTTGCTCTTCGCCGCGCCGCTCGCCGCGGCGCAGCCGGCTTCGGTGAGCGGCACCGTCCGCGACGCGGCCTCGGGCGAGACGCTGATCCAGGCGACGGTCGTCGCCGAGGGCACGGGCCTCGGCGCGGCGACGAACAACCAGGGGTTCTTCGCGCTCACGGGAGTCGCGCCGGGCGAGGTCACGCTCGTCGCCTCGTACGTCGGCTACGCGGTGCGGCGCACGACGCTCACGCTCGCGCCGGGCGAGCGCCGGCGGCTCGACCTGGCGCTCGAGCCGGCGACGCTCGAGGGCGGCGAGGTGCTCGTCGAGAGCGAGGTCCCGCTCGAGGAAGACAAGGCCGTCGGCGTGCAGCGCGTCCCGATGCAGCTCATCCAGCAGATCCCGTCGGCGGTCGAGAACGACCTCTTCCGCGCGCTCCAGCTCCTGCCCGGCGTCAAGGCCGCCAACGACTTCTCCTCGAAGCTCTACGTCCGCGGCGGCTCCCCGGACCAGACCCTCATCCTGCTCGACCAGACGACGGTCTACAACCCGACCCACTTCTTCGGCTTCTTCTCGACCTTCAACACCGACGCGATCAAGGACGTGCAGGTCTACAAGGGCGGCTACCCGGCGGAGTACGGCGGGCGGCTCGGCAGCGTGATCGACGTCTACAACCGCGACGGCAACCGCAACCGGCTCGCCGGCAAGGCCAGCATCGGGCTGCTCGCCTCGCGCGTCAACGCCGAGGGGCCGGTGCGCCTCGGGGGGACGCGCGGCTCGTGGTTCCTCGCGCTCCGGCGCTCGACGCTCGAGCCGCTCCTGGCGGCCCTCCGCGAGACCGAGGACTTCATCCCCGAGGGCTTCTACTTCTACGACTTCAACGGCAAGCTCAACCTCGACGCCTCGCCCAACGACCGCTTCTCGCTCGCGGGCTATGCCGGCGTCGACGACGTCCAGTTCCCCTTCGCCGAGGACGCCCGCTTCGACCTCCGCTACGGCAACCAGACTGGCAGCTTCCGCTACACCCGCATCCTCTCGGACCGGGTCTTCGCCACGCTCCGGCTCACCGGCTCGCGCTACGTCAACTTCCCAAAGGCCGAGATCGCCGGCGTCACCTTCGAGCGCCGCAACACCATCGACGACTACTCGGCGAAGGGCGACATCGAGTGGCTCGCCAGCCGCGCCGTGGAGCTCCAGGGCGGGTTCTGGGGGGGCACCCTCACGCTCCGGCTCAACGACTTCTTCGACGAGCAGGAGACCCTCGCCTCGCGCATCGAGAGCACCTACGGCTCGGGCTACCTCCAGGCTCGGCTCCGCCCGACGGCGGCCTGGACCCTCACCGGCGGCCTCCGCGCGAACTACTTCTCCTCGGGCGACTACTTCCGCCTCGAGCCGCGCCTCCAGGCCGAGCGCGCCTTCGGCGAGCGCGTCCTCGCCCAGGCCGCCTACGGGCGCTACTACCAGTTCCTCACCCTCGTCTCGAACGAGGCCTTCTCCGGCTTCGACGTCTGGACGACGACCGCCGACGGCGTCCCGCCCGCGTGGGGCGACCAGTTCATCCTCGGCCTCAAGACCCGCCCGTTCACCAACTTCGGCGTCGACGTCGAGGGCTACTACCGCACCCTGCGCGACCTCTTCGAGTTCGACCCGACGATCCCGGACGTGTCGGGGTTCGAGTACGAAGACATCTTCCGCTTCGGCGACGGCTACGCGACCGGGCTGGAAGTCCTCGTCGAGCGGCCGCGCGGGCGGCTCAACGGGTTCGTGGCCTACACCCTGGCTCTGACGCAGCGCCGGTTCGTCGGGGCGGGCGGCGAGGCGGTCAACCCGGACGACGACGGCGAGCCGCAGTTCTTCTCGCCGAAGTACGACCGGCGGCACGACGCCTCGCTGGTCGCCAACCTGGAGTTGGGGCGAGGGTGGACGCTCACCGGCGCGTTCGTCTACGCCACCGGGCAGGCGTACACCCGGCCCATCGGGCGCTACCACGTCGATTTTCCCACCGGGAGCGTCGACGGGGATGCGATCATCCCGTCGGGCCTGAACCGCGCTCGGCTCCCGGCCTACCACCGCGCCGACCTCGGCTTCACGAAAACCGGCCGCTTCTTCGGCCTGGGCGACTACGAGTTCCGCCTCCAGGGCATCAACGTCTATTCGCGCCGCAACATCTGGTTCAACCAGATCGACTTCGAGAACACCCCCGTCTCGACGCCGGTGCGGATGCTGCCCTTCCTCCCGAACCTCTCGCTGACCGTGGACTTTTAGCGCGAGCCGCACCGCGCGTGGCGCGCGGCGGCCTCGGCAGCGACGCCGGCACACGGTCTCCGCGAACCGCGCCGACCCGGTCCCCATGCCCCGATTGACCCCATGCCCCGACTGCTGACCCGACTGCTGACCGTTCTCCCGCTCCTGGCCGTCCTCGCCGGATGCGACCTAGCCGAGGAGCGCTTCGAGCCCCAGGTCGTCGTGTCGGCGACGCTCACCGCCGGCCTCGAGCTGGGCCGCGTGGCGGTGCAGCTCTCCCAGACCGCGCCGATCGACGTGGCCTTCGACTCGACCTTCGGCCTGGCCGGGGCGAGCGTGAAGCTCGTGCTGCTGGCACCGGACGGGAGCGCCGAGCGGTCGTTCCCGCTGACCGAGAAGGCCAAGCGTAGAGGGCAGTACCGGGCGATCCCCGGCGGCTCGGTGCGCGTCGAGCCGAACCGGCGCTACCGCCTCGTGGCGACGTTCCCCGAGGGGAGCGACGGGGCGTCGCTCCTCGCCTTCGGCGACTCGGTGTGGGCCGAGACGACCGTGCCGGACCCCTTCACGGTCGTGCGGACGCCGGGGGACACCGTGGTCTACGACGTGACCGCGCCGTCGCCCGCCATCGACGTGAGGACGAACTCGGCTCCGGGCCGGCAGAACATCTTCATCTTCAACATCCGCTCGCTCACGTCCCCGCCCGACGGGAGCCTGCTGACGCCCCTCGCCGCGTCGTTCGTCGAGGACGGAGACCTCGACCTGGGGGACCTCGTCTCGACGTCGTCGCCGCTGCTCAACGAGGCCAACTACGAGCGCAACGCGGACGGGACGCTGCGCCTGCGCGTGCCGTGGTTCGCCATCAGCTTCTTCGGGCCGACGGCCTTCACCGCCAACGCCGTCGACGACGCGCTCTACGACTTCCTCCGCTCCCGCGACGCGCAGTTCAACCCGACCACGCTCTCGCCCGGCGAAATCCAGCGCATCTTCTCGAACGTCGAGAACGGGGTCGGGGTCTTCGGGAGCATCGCCCAGAGCGACACCGTGAGGGTCACCGTCTGCCCGACCGCGCAGACCTGCCCCCCGGCTCCGTAGCCGGCGCGCGGTGGCTCATGCCGCAGGCCGTTTGCTCCGCGCGTGGTTGCTCAGCCGGACTTGGGTTCAGTCCTGCGCCCCGGGGGGCAGGAGGACGCTGCCGATGAGGTAGAGCGTCCCGTTGCGCGCAGGCCGGCGGCCGAGCACCGGGCGGCGGTTGACCGTCAACCCGGAGTCCCGCACCGCGAGCGACAGCGCGGCCCCGTGGACCGTCCGCACCGAGCGCCCGTCGAAGTCCTCGGCACCGAGGCGGGCCGGGACGAGGTGGTAGGCCAGCAAGCCGCGACCGGGGCTGCCCGGCTCGAGGAGGCGCGCCCGCTCGCCGGCCGGCAGCGCCGCGAAGGCGGCGTCGGTGGGGGCGAAGAGAGTGTACGGGCCGGGGCCGGCCAGCGTCTCCGCCAGCCCCGCCCCGTCCAGCGCCCGCGCCAGCGTCGTCAACCGGTCCGCGCCCCGGACGTGCTCGGTAAGGGTCCGGTCGGCGTCGGTGCGCGGCGGCGTCGGCGCGCACCCGGCGAGGAGGGCGGCGAGGAGCGGGAGCGAGCGAACGAGCATCGGGCGCGAAAAGGCGGGCGCGAAAAGAAAGAGGCGGCCGGGCCTTAGCCCGGACCGCCCCGCAAGGTAAAGCGCGAAGGCTCCGCGCGTCACCGCGGTCTGCCTATCACTGGCTGAAGATCACTGGCTGAAGAACCCGTCGTCGTCAAGGACGAGGTTGACGACGTGGATCACGCCGTTGCTCGACTCGATGTCGTAGGCGATGATGTCGGCCTCGCCGATCCGCTTCTCGAGGCCGCCGTCCTCGAGCGAGACGCCGTAGTCTGCGCCCGAGAGCGTCTTGACGATCTCGCCGTCGTTGAGCTCGCCGAACATGATCTTGCCGTCGACGACGTGGGACTTGAGCAGCATAGCGAGCTTCTCTTTGTCCTCGGCGCTCAGGTCGGCGGAGACCATCTCGTCGGCGTCGACGAGGTCGAAGGCCTGATTGGTCGGGGCGAAGATGGTGTACGGGCCCGGCCCGCTGAGGACCTCGACGAGGCCGGCGGCCTTGAGGGCCTCGACGAGCGTGCTCAGCTCGGCCACGGCCATCGCGTTCTCGACGAGGGTGGCGCTTGCCGACGCGCCGGCGATCATGTCACCGGGGATGCCGGTGCGCTCGGCGGCGTCCTCGGCCATCTCTTCGGTCATCATGCCGTCGGAGGGCGTGCCGCCGCCGGCCTCGCCGGTCCGCGCCGTTTCGCCGGTCCGGGCGCAGCCGACGAGGGTGAGGGGGACGCAGAGGGCGAGAAGGAGTAGGGTGCGTTTCACGGGAGAGGAGAGTTGGTGAGAAGGGAGGTGGAAAAGCACGCCTTGTACGGGCCTCAAAGCCCCAGGGTCCATCCCCCCCCGCGACTGCTTTCTCCCCGCGGCTGCGCAGAGAGGACCCCGGCAGCGGGCAGGTCAGGCGGAGAAGCCGTCACCCCGCGTTCGTCTCACCGTCCTACGGCCCCACCGTCCTACCGCCTAAAACGGCACGTCGTCCTCGACCTCTTCGGGCGCGCGCTCGGTGCGCTGAAGCGCGATGCGGCTCGGGTCGAAGCCGAAGAGGTCCTCGGGCGAGAAGACGAGGCGGAAGTCGTGGTCCTCGGCAAAGAAGGGGGCGAACTTGGCGGCGAACTCGTCGAGGCGCTTGAGGTAGTACGCCGTGTTCTCGTCGGGGTCGGCGGGGTCCCAGGCGTCGGCGAGGCGGGCGTGCTCGAAGGCCGTCACGCTCGCGCTCGTGCCGGTGAGGTAGTAGCTGATCCGGTCGCCCTTGGTGACGGGCTGCCCGGTCGCCTCGGCGCGGCGGATCGCGAGCTCGTAGGACGCCGCCCGCGTGCGCTTGCCCTCGGCGACGTCGGCGCGGTACTGCTCGGCGGTGTCCTTCAGCGCCTCGGTTCGCTGGAAGCTCTCGACGCCCTCCCAGTCGTGGGCGAGGACCGCGTCGCGGGTCTGGAGGTACAGGTCGTGCAGGCCCTGGATGTCCTCGTCGAGGAGCAGCGGGATGGCCCGGCGCAGGAAGCGCCGCCCGAAGCGCTCCGACGAGCGCGAGACCAGCGACGAGCCCTTGAACTTGAGGGTCCCGTCGTAGCGGAGGAGAGCGTAGTTCTTCTTCTTGTACGACAGCATCTTCTGGAAGCGCCCGTCGAACCCGATGCGGATGCCCCGCGGCATCTCGGCACCCAGCGCCTCGACGAACGCCCGCTCGGCGGCCTCGCCGCGCACGCCGTCCGGCGGGACGAACAGCACCCCGTCGGTGTCCACCTCGACGACCGTGCCGCCGCGCTCGCGGACGAGGCGGATGATCCGGCGGAGCAGCTCCTGCCCGACGCTCGCGACGCGGTCGGCCTCGGCGAAGTCGTTGAACAGGGCCATGCCGAAGCCCATGTTTCCGTAAAAACTATTTATGATATTCTTATAGGCGGTCTGCCGGGCGTCGAGTTCGCCGCGCTCGTCGTCGGACCCCGCCTCGCCCACGCGCCGCTTCGTTTCGAGGCGAAGCTCGGTGAGGGTGCGCAGAAGGTCGGGGAAGAGGCCGAGGGTGTCACAGGCGGGCTTGACGTCGTACCCGAGCATGATCGACGGGTACAGGCTCTCGACGTCGGCGTAGACAATCGGGCCGACGACGCCGGTGACGAACACGTCGGTGTAGCCGCCGACGGTCTGGCTGCCCCACTCGGCCTGGGGGAGCGCCTGCCGCCGGCGGAGGTACTCGCGCACGAAGAGCGCCTCGATCTTCGCCGCCGGGCCGGTGCGGGCGCACTGGTCGTAGGGCATCGGCACCATCTGCGTCAGGTAGAAGGTGCTCCCCGAGAGGTGGCGGCTCAGGCGCTCGGTCTCGATCACGTCGTCGAGCGCGTAGGCGAGCAGGCGCTCCGGGTCCTCGTCCCACACGCGCGGGATGTCGGCCCCGTCGACGTACGTCCGGCCCTCGGGCGCGAAGCCGAAATACCGAGCGGCGGCTTTCAGTCCGTAAGCTGGCAAGTCACGTTTGAACACGTCGTAGCTCATCACCTGGAAGTAGGTGTCGATGACGTGCCGCCCGGCGACGTCGAGCGCCGGGAAGTCGATGCTCCGCTCGGCGAAGCGCATCGACGAGGGGAACGTCCGCGGCACCGACCCGTCGCGGCCGATCGCGAACGGGACGCCCCACCGGTCGCACCGCGTCATCAAATAGGGGGCGTCAAACGAGTAAAAGTTGTGCCCCTCGATCACGTCGGGGTCCTTCTCCCGGACGAGGCGGACGACCTCTTGCAGGAGCGTTTTCTCGGGCAGCGTCCGGGCGTCGAGGAGGCGGGTCCAGCCCCGGTTGTCGCTGAGCGAGACGATGATGACGGCGTCCCCGGCGCGCGTCGCATCGGGGAAGCCGCCGGCACTCGTGTAGGTCTCGATGTCGAGCTGGAGCCGGTGGAGGTCGTCGAAGTGCATCCCCTTGAAGAGCGTCCGGCCGGTCTGCATGAGGTACTGCTGCTCGGGCGGGCCGGGGAAGTAGACCTCCTCGGGGCGCTTGGCGTTGGTCTCGGTCACGCGCTCGACGTGCCGCACGGCGTCCCAGTACGCGCCCCGGCTCGGGAAGACGACGAGGTGCCGGAAGTAGCCGTCGCCCTCTAGCTCTTGGAACCGGAACCGCTCGCGCGGGAAGCCACGCAGAAGCTCGGCGTCGGCGAGGAAGAAGAACGGGTAGAACGGCTCGTCGCTGTGCTCGACCGTCCGCTCGCCGGTGCGGCGGTAGACCCGCATCCGCTCGGTGCCGTCATCGCCCGAGACGAGGTGCAGCCCGACGATCCGCTCGGTCGGGTCGCGCCCGTAGAGGGCGTCGTCGTGGAGGGCAGGTTCGAAGGGGTCGAGCATGAGAGGCAGTGAGAGGCGGAGCCTCTCTGACACCGCTGCTCCCGCGCTCCGTTCCGGGGCTCTCTCCGCTGGATTGGGGGGAGGGGCGGCCAGGGAGAGCGCACGCTAGCAGGATGTCATTCCGAGGAGCTTGCGACGAGGAATCCCCGACGCTGAGAACAGTCACAACCGACGGGGATTTACCTGCGGCGAGGCTTCGCGTTCTCCTCGCTGCCCTTGTCGAAATGACAAGATGGGAGGGAGGTTTGCAAGCGAAAGTAGCGTGCGCTCGCCCTGGAGGGGCGGCTTGTGATTTGCATGTGAAGATGGAAAGCCTTATGATGGAGGCACCCCACCTCCTCACCCCCTCCTCACCCCCTACTCACCTGCTTCAGGAGGCCCATCATGGTACGCTTCTCTCTCTCTCTCGTTTTAGCGGCGATCATCGTCGCGCTTGCGCCTAAGCTCTACGCCCAAGAAAACCAGCAGACGCTCGCTTGTCTCACTGCCGTTGAGATCGCCTTCCGCATCCCCGACGACGAGCCCGACGCCTATTTCTGGATCAACATCTACAACGAGTCCAAGCAGACGTGGGAGTACGAGTGGGACACCGACTCGTGGGAGCCGCTGAGCACGTTCGATCAGGCGATGGCAGATAACTGCATCTGGACGGCCGACCTCGACATGCCCAACAGCAACGACCACGAGCGGCAATACACGGTGCTTCAAGGCAACGAGGTCTATCGTTTCGACTTCGTCCGGGTCATCTGGGACAGTGCGTTTCCTGCGGATACGGCCGTACCCGACACCACGTTCTCATTTACGTACTACACCTGCGCCGTAGGAGGTCTTTATTCCGACGAGATTCAGCCGGAAGAGCGCTTCTTCTGTAACCTTCCTCCAAACGTCGGGGGCGACGGCGACGTGATCTTCACCTACGACGACGGGGAACTCCACGCCGGGTCGTCGCCATTCGTGACTGCCCAGTTCGGAGACTACTTCGGGGACGACAATTGGGTGATCCCTTACAACGGAGACATTCTCTGCGCCGACGAAGACTTCGACTGCGACGGGTTCAACCAGAATGGGAATCCATTCCTCTACAGAAAGAGGATTTTCCTCATGCCGCAGGCGCTTCCCTATATCACGTTCGCTGACGAGGCCGACACGATGGTGCCGGGCGGGTTCGCGTATGAGTGGACCTTCGGCGCACCTTTCGATGACGTGTCGTTGAAGTTCCCGATGGGTACCAAGCTGGTCATCGAAGGCGATCTCAGCGCGGAGAATGTGATCTTCACCGAATCCGACACGGGCCAGGATTGGGGCGGAGTTGAGGTGCAGACCGGGGGCACACTCACATTTGAGGCCAGCATGGTCAAGCACGCCGCCGTCGGCCTCACGGTGGCTCCCGGCGCGACGGCGGACCTCACCGACACCGAGTTCTGGCACAGCGCTGAGGGTATCCGCACCGAGGGCGCGCTCACGCTCACCGGTGGCGTCGCCGAAGGGGCCTCGGGCGGCGCGGCGGTGGCGGTCTACGACGGCGGCACGGCGGTGATCTCGGGCGCGGAGCTGCGCGACAGCAAGGTCGGGCTGCTTGTGGCCTCCGACGCGGGCGTCGCTATCAGCGGCTCGGTCGTGCGCAACAACGACACCGGCATCCGGGCCGACGTGGTGCAGGCCCCGGGCGGGCCGCTCTTCTGCCGCGGCGGCTGCCCGCGCTCGGACCTCGACGTGTTCGACTCGTTCGTCTACGACAACTACGGCAACGGCCTGAGCGCGTACTTCGCCAATGTGGAGGTGACCGGCACCGAAATCAGAGACAACGGCGGCTACGGGGTTTATGCTTCAAGCAGTCTTATCGAGGATTTCCGGCAGAACCTCGTCGTTGAGAACGGCGCGAACGGCACGTGGGCCGGCACCGGGGCCGACCTCTTCCTCAGCCCTGTGGACGAGACCGGCGAGAACCGGATCGCCTCGAACGACGGCTCCGAGGTCGTCATCCTCCAGGGCGGCTTCTCCTTCCTCGGCGACGCCACCGGCCTCACCGGCGACAACGCCGTCTTCGACCCGACGCCGCCGCCGGGGCGCTCGCCGTTCCTGGTGCGGAACTACTCGGAGACCCTCGTCGAGGCGAACTTCGTCTACTGGGGCAGCGAGAACGGCCCGCCGCCGGGCACCATCCAGGAGCCGGTCGACACGCGCTTGGCGCTCCCGTGCGACCCGACGCCGTTCCCGCTATCGCCCGACGACCCCCGCCCGTGTGCCATCGAGGCAGGGCCGGGAGGCGGGGGGCGCTCGCAGGCGCTGGCGCAAACCATCCAGGCGACGCGGCAGGCGCTGGCCTCGGGTCCGGGCGCGGCGGGGGCGGACTCGCTCGTCTACCGCCTCGGCGGGCTCCACCGCTTCGACGCGGGCGATGCGAGCGGCGAGTGGGGCCAGACGGCGGTGCTCTTGGCCTCGCTGCGGGGGACGCTCTCGCAGGCCGGGCTCTCGGCGGCGGAGCGGGCTGCGGCGGAGGCGGCGCTCCAGGTGGAGGCGGTGCAGGCGCTGGCCGCGGGCGAGGTGATGGCGGCGGCGGACCTGCTGCTGGCGTGGCGGGGGCACGTGGTCTCGGCGGAGGTGGTGCAGGTGCTGCGCCTGGTCGAGGCGGCGCTGCGGTCGCGGGTCGGGCAGTACGCCCAAGCGGCGGCCGTAGCGCAGACGGCGGCGGCAGCCTTGCCGGCAGGTGAGGCGCGGGCGGGGATCGAGGCGCTGGCGGCGCACTATGCCGAGCGCGCGGCGGAGACAGGCGCAGGCGCGCGCGGCGTAGACCCGGCGCAGGCGGGGCTCTTGGGTGAGCCGGTGTTAGCGGGTGCAGCAGCGCGAGCGTCCGGGCGTGCCGAGGCTCGCCTGGATGTGTACCCGAACCCGGCAGCGGGCGTGGCGACGGTGGTGCTCACGACGGGCGCGGCGTCGGCGGCCTCGGTCGCGGTCTTCGACGTGCTGGGCCGCCGGGTGGCCGTGCTGCACGAGGGGCCGCTCACGACGGGGCCGCACGCGCTCTCGCTCGACGCAGCGCGGCTGCCGGCGGGGGTCTACCTCGTGCGGGCCACGGCGGGCGGTGCCGCGCTGGTGCAGCGCCTGACGGTGGTGAGGTAGCCATGTCCACGACGGCTCTTCGTCGCTGCGTGATAGGGGCGGCGCTCGGCCTGGTGCTGAGCGCCGCCCCGGCGTGGGCGCAACTCAGTGCCGCGCCGGAGAGCTTGCGCGTGAGCGTGGCGCAGGGCGCGGAGGCCACGCGGGTGCTCGTGCTCTCGAACGCCGGGTCGGAGGCGCTGGGCTTCTGCCTCAACTTCGACCGCCCGCTGGAGCGCGAGGCGGGCACGGCTCGGCTGAGTGCGAAGGCGCTGGGTACCGCCTGCGGGGCCTACGGCGAGGTGCTCGCCCTCGTTGACGAGAGCGCCGTGGCCCCGCAGCTCTCGTGGGACCCCTACGGGCTGGCGATGACCCCCGACGGCCGGCTCTTCGTCTCGGAATATCGAGTGAGGCAACTGACTTATGAGCTAACGCCGGAGCTGGCGGTGGTGCGTTCGTTCGAGCACCCAGTGGTGGAGGAGCTTACTTCGAGCGCGAGCACAACGGGGGTGGCCTACGACGCTGGAGCCGAGACGTTGTGGTGGCTCAACGTCGAGGACGAGGGCTTTGACGTGTTCCGAGCGCTCTTGCTGGAGGGGGACCTCGACGGGGCGGCGACCGGGCGGCGCATCGAGCTCCCCGTGGCCGACGCCGCGCCCGCGCCGGGGACCACCGGCCGCCCCGGCGGCCTCGCCTTCGACGCCGCGACGGGGCGCTTCTTCTTCACCGACCGAGCCAACGACGACTTGTGGGCGGTCGACACCCTCGGCGTCGCACTCGGCGGCTACCCCGTCCGCCTCGACGCCTACCCCGGGGCCGACTTCAGCACCGTCGACGCCCACCGTGGCAGCGGCGGCCTCCTTCTCGACCTCGTCGTGAGCCCCGAGGGGCCTGCCCCCCGGGGCCCCCACCTCGTCGTCGCAGACCCCCTCGGCGGCGACCTCGGCGCGGGGACGGGTCTGGAGACGCCGCTGCTGGAGCCGCTGCCGGGGACCGCGGACGGGGACATCGCCGGGGAGCCTCTGCGCAGCCGGCTCGACCCGAACGGGGTGCTCTACTACCCGTGGAGCGAGTTCGGCGACGCGGGCGTCGTCGCGGTGCGCCCGCACCCGCTGCCGCCGTCGTGGCTGGTCGTGAGCGCGTGGGACGGGACGCTCGCGCCGGGCGAGGAGGTCGAGATCGCGCTGCGGTTCCGTCCGGGTCAGCGCGCGGTGGGGACGTACACCGCGACCTTGCAGGCGTTCGAGGCCGACGGCTCGGTGGTCGAGGTGCCGCTCGTGATGGAGGTGACGGCGGGGACCGACGCCGAGGCCGAGGCCGAGACTGCCGAGGCTCGCTTGTCAGTCTATCCGAACCCGGCAGCGGACGCGGCGACGGTGGTGCTCACGCTGCCGTCGGCGGCGTCGGCGGCTGAGGTCGCGGTCTTCGACGTGCTCGGGCGCAAGGTGGCGGTGCTCCACGAGGACACGCTCGCGGCGGGGACGCACGCGCTCTCGCTCGAGGCCGTGCGGCTGCCGGCGGGGGTCTACCTCGTGCGGGCCACGGCGGGCGGTGCCGCGCTGGTGCAGCGCCTGACGGTGGTGAGGTAGCCATGTCCACGACGGCTCTCCACCGCGTCGTGCTGGGGGCGGCGCTCGGCCTGGTGCTGAGCGTCGCCCCGGTGCGGGGGCAGCTTGCCGCCGAGCCGGAGGCGCTGAGCGTGGCCGTGGCGCAGGGCGAGGAGGCCGCGCAGACGCTGACGCTCTCGAACACTGGGTCGGAGGCGCTGGGCTTCTGCCTCAACTTCGACCGCCCGCTGGAGCGCGAGGCGGGCACGGCTCGGCTGAGTGCGAAGGCGCTGGGTACCGCCTGCGGGGCCTACGGCGAGGTGCTCGCCCTCGTTGACGAGAGCGCCGTGGCCCCGCAGCTCTCGTGGGACCCCTACGGGCTGGCGATGACCCCCGACGGCCGGCTCTTCGTCTCGGAATATCGAGTGAGGCAACTGACTTATGAGCTAACGCCGGAGCTGGCGGTGGTGCGTTCGTTCGAGCACCCAGTGGTGGAGGAGCTTACTTCGAGCGCGAGCACAACGGGGGTGGCCTACGACGCTGGAGCCGAGACGTTGTGGTGGCTCAACGTCGAGGACGAGGGCTTTGACGTGTTCCGAGCGCTCTTGCTGGAGGGGGACCTCGACGGGGCGGCGACCGGGCGGCGCATCGAGCTCCCCGTGGCCGACGCCGCGCCCGCGCCGGGGACCACCGGCCGCCCCGGCGGCCTCGCCTTCGACGCCGCGACGGGGCGCTTCTTCTTCACCGACCGAGCCAACGACGACTTGTGGGCGGTCGACACCCTCGGCGTCGCACTCGGCGGCTACCCCGTCCGCCTCGACGCCTACCCCGGGGCCACGCTCGCGCGCGGCCTCGACGCCCTCCCCGGCCGCACTCCCGACGGCGGTGCCGACGACCTCCGCGTCGAGCTCTACGTCAACCCGCCCGGCCCCTTCCCGCCGCGCCACCTCGGCGTCGTCGGCGCGCGCGGCGAGGACACCGCGCCGGGGGCGGAGCCTTTGGAGACGCCGCTGCTGGAGCCGCTGCCGGGGACCGCGGACGGGGACATCGCCGGGGAGCCTCTGCGCAGCCGACTCGACCCGAACGGCGTCTTGTACTACCCGTGGAGCGAGTTCGGCGACGCGGGCGTCGTCGCGGTGCGCCCGCACCCGCTGCCGCCGTCGTGGCTGGTCGTGAGCGCGTGGGACGGGACGCTCGCGCCGGGCGAGGAGGTCGAGATCGCGCTGCGGTTCCGTCCGGGTCAGCGCCCGGTGGGGACGTACACCGCGACCTTGCAGGCGTTCGAGGCCGACGGCTCGGTGGTCGAGGTGCCGCTCGTGATGGAAGTGACGGCGGGGACCGACGCCGAGGACGAGGCCGGGCGTGCCGAGGCGCGCCTGGATGTGTACCCGAACCCGGCAGCGGACGCGGCGACGGTGGTGCTCACGCTGCCGTCGGCGGCGTCGGCGGCTGAGGTCGCGGTCTTCGACGTGCTGGGCCGCCGGGTGGCCGTGCTCCACGAGGGGCCGCTGGCGGCAGGGAAGCACCGCTTCGCGCTCGACGCGGCAGCGCTACCGAGCGGCGTCTACCTCGTTCGAGCCACCGGAGGCAGCATCGCGCGCTCGCATCGCATCACCGTGCTTCGGTAGCGTGCAAGACCGTTGCTCGTCGGCGACCCCCCGCTTCCGCTGCCCTCGCTGCGCTCAACGGTCCGACGGACAGGGGGTCCGCGCACGAGCAACCTGTCAACACACTAGCGTGACCGTTGGGGACGAACATCAGCGGGCCAGCGTCACCGACCGCGTCTGCTCCCGGCCCTCGGCGCTGAGCCGGACGAGGTAGGTTCCCGCCGCCGCGCCCGCGCCGTCCCACGTCACCCGGTGCTCGCCCGTGGGCTGCTCGGCGTCGACGAGGGTCGCCACGCGCCGCCCCCGCACGTCGAACACCTCGACCGTGACCCGCGCCGGGGTGCCGAGCCGGTAGCTCAGCGCGGTCGAGCCGGCGAACGGGTTGGGGTAGGCCGCGTCGAGCGCGAAGCCGGGCGAGGCCGCGGCGTCCTCCGCCGCCACGGTCACGTTCGACACGTCGAGCCGCCACATCGAGCGGCCGTGCGTGCCGGCGGCGAGGTAGCGCTCCCCGTGCACTTTCAGGTCGTAGACCGAAACCGCAGGCAGGCCCGTGCCGAGGGCTCCCCACGTCGCGCCCCGGTCGAGCGAGACGAACGCGCCCACGTCCGAGCCGACGTAGACCACGTCGGTGTCCACGGGATCGACGGCGAGGGCGTTGACGGGCGCGTCGGGGAGGCCCGCCGAGAGGTCGGTCCAGGTCTGCCCGGCGTCGTCGGTGCGGAAGACGTGGGGGATGGGCTCGTCCCACTTCAGCCCGGAGAAGGTGAGGTAGGCCGTCTCGGGGCGGTCGGGGTCGGGGATGACGCGCGTGATCCAGCGCTCGGGGAGGTTCGGCCGCGTGACCTCGGTCCACGCCTCGACGTCGCCGCTCGTGACCCAGACCCTGCCGTCGGCGGTGCCGGCCCAGACGACGTCGGCGTCGGCGGGGGAGACGCCGATCGTGCTGACGGTGTTGATGCGCGGCTGCGTCCCGGCGAGGCGGGGCGAGACCTTGGTCCAGGAGGCCGCGCCGTTCGTGGTGCGGTAGACGTGGTTGGTGCCGTAGTAGAGCGTGCGGTGGTCGCTCGGGTCCATCACGACGGGCGTCGACCAGTTGCGCGGCTCGTCGAAGTCGATCCCGCTCGTGGCATCGTCGAAGTTGAACCCGCCGTCGGTGGACTTGCCCAGGCCGCCGAACTGGTACTCGGCGTAGATCACGTCGGCGTCGGTGGGGTCGACGATGGTGTAGAAGCCGTCGCCGAAGTAGATCACGTCCCAGTCGTCGAGCGCGCCGGTGAGCGTACGGTTGGTGCTGTTGTCCTGGGTGCCGCCGTAGAGCCGCTCGGGGTTCTGGGCGTCGAGGCCGATCTCGTAGAACTGCGTAATCGGCAGCCCGTTGATGGCCGCCCACGTGTCGCCGCCGTCGGTCGAGCGGTCGATCCCGCCGTCGTTCCCGCTCAGGATGACCTCGGGCTCGTCGGGCTTGAACGCCATCGCGTGGTGGTCGACGTGGAGCACGTCGCCGGAGCCGAAGTCGGTCGACCACGTCCCGCTGGCGCGGTGGCGGTGGAGCGGCTGGTCGAGCACGAAGACCTCGTCGGGGTCGTCGGGGCGGACGCGGATCTGCCCCATCCACCACAGGAACGACGTGCCATTGTCGGCCTGCCGCGCCGGGTCGAAGTCGGCCCACGTCTCGCCGCCGTCGTCGGAGCGGAAGATGCCGACGTAGAAGTTGCCGTCGGTGTAGTAGGCGTAGACGGTGTCGGGGAAATCGCGGCAGATGGCGAGGCCGATCCGTCCCACGGGCCGCGTGTCGGGGTCAGGGAGGCCGTGCTCGGGGCCGAGCTCCTCCCAGGTGTCGCCGCCGTCGGTGGAGCGCCACAGCCCGCTCGTCGGGCCGCTGAGGTCGCTGCCGGTGGGGCGGCGGATGCGGCTCCACGACGCGGCGAAGAGGACGTCGGGGTCGTCGGGCCGCATCGCGAGGTCCACGACCGCGGTCGAGTCCGAGAGGAAGAGGACGCGCTCCCAGGTGGCGCCGCCGTCGGTGGTGCGGAAGACGCCGCGCTGCTCGTTCTTCCCGAAGTACGCCCCGAGCGCCGCGACGAAGACGCGGTCGGGGTCGGTCGGGTCGATGCGGATGCGGCCGACCGAGTAGGTCTCGCCGAGGCCGAGGAAGTCCCACGTCTGGCCGCCGTCGGTCGTCCGGTAGACGCCGCCGCCGGCGAAGTTGTTGTGGCTCCCGTTGGCCTCGCCGGTGCCGACCCACACGGTGTTCGGGTCCGCCGGGTGGACGGCGAGGTCGCCGACCGTGAGGACGGCCTGGTCGTCGAAGATCGGGGTCCAGGTGAAGCCGGCGTCGTCGGAGCGGAAGACGCCGCCGGTGGCGGGCGAGGCGTAGACCACGTCCGGCGCGCTGGGCGCGAACTCGATGTCCGAGATCCGCCCGCCGACGTTCGTCGGGCCGGCCTCCTGCCACGCGCCGAAGGGCCCGCCGCGCGCCTCGGCGCGGAGCCCCTGCGCCTCGGCGAGGGCCTCGCGGAGCGCCGCCGGGTCGGCCTTCCAGACGGGGGAGAGGCGCTGGTCGGCGGCCCACTGGCTCGGGCGCAGGTCGGGGCCGGGCTCGGTGGCTTCGGCAGGCGCGGCGGGGCGCTCCACGGTCCGCGCAAAGCGCGGCCAGAGCCACAGCGCGGCGGTGAGGAACAAGAGGGCTGCGGGCAGCAGGACGGGCAGGCGAGACGGCATGGCGGAGCACACGAGGCGGAAGAAGACCCGCTAGAGCGGAAGAAGAGCCGCTAGATACGACCTGTACCCCTACGGGTCAAGCCGTACCCACGCCCCCTACGGCCGGGCCCCCTGCGGCTGGGCCCCCTACGGCTGGGCCCCCTGCGGCTGGGCTTCGACGAGGCTCCGCGCGACGGTGGTGTGGAAGACGGGCTGCCGCCGCTCCATCACCGTGATCAGCAGGCCCTCGTCCTCCAGCTCGATGAGCGTCTCGCCGAGGAGCGAGAGCATCCGCGACGGGTACGTCTGGGTCGTCTGCCGGTAGAACGCGCCGAGGGCGCGAGCGAACTCGTCGCGGAGGAACGGAAAGGCCGGCTCCCACAGCTCGCTGCGCGGGTCGCCCGCGTAGCGGTAGCGCCGGAACTGGAGGTCGAATGTGGTGCCGAACTCGTGGCTCGAGGTCGTGCGCGCGGCGTTGACGTTGACGCGCCGGAGCGCGGCCTGGTCCTCCTGCGTCCGGAGCACCGACGAGACGTAGTACTGGTACGGCGGCAGCCCGTAGGCCGCGAGCTTGGCCTGGAACCGGACCCCGATCGAGTCCAGCACCGCCGCCGCCGACGGGGTGACGTAGGGGACTGAGTACGTCAGCTTGCCGACCCAGTAGTAGGGGCTCTCGCCGATGGGCACGAGCCCCGCCTCCTGCGCCCGGGTCAGCACGTCGGCGCGGGCTTCGACCGACGGGACGCCGAGCCGCCGGGCGGTCTCGACGTGGCGCGCGTTGCGCGAGCGCCGGAGGAGGGCGCGCTGCCGGTCCGAGAGGAGGGGCACCTTGAGGTAGCGCGCCTCGGTCTCTTCGAGAAACGCCTCGAAGCGCGCCCGCTCGCCCTCGACGATCAGCCGCCGCTCCTCGGCCTGCTTGACGGCGTGGTTCGTCGCCGCGAGCGCCCCGAGGAGAATGAGCGCCAGGCCGAGCGGGAGGAGGAACCGTTTCTTCCGGTAGAGCGGGCGGCGCGCCCTCGGCGGCGGATCGGGCCTCGCGCGGCGCGCGCCCGGAGCCGAGGGGCGCTGCGACGAAGGCGTGTACGGGTGGCCGATCAGGTCAGACACGGTTCAGAGGATAGAGGACGGTGGACAGAGGACCCCGGCGGGGGACAGGGTAGGCTGGCAAAGGTAACCGAGACGGCCGCGCTCCGATCCGTAGGGGCGGCCCCGTGTGGTCGCCCTCGCCGGGACTAGGGCGGGATCAAGGGGTCTTCTGCGGTTCGGGACAGCGTGGAGGGCAGGAAGGGACGGAGAGGGGCCGTCTCCCTTCCTCCACGCCTCCGATTCCCTCGATTCCGTCGCTCGCTCGGCACGAGGCGTCTCCGGTTCGGAAAGCAGCAGACCGCCTGCCGAGGCACTAGCACCCCATCCACTCGCCGTCACACCGGATTCCAGAGTGTGATGTGGAAGACCGGCTGGCGCGACTCCAGGAGGACGACGACCTTCTGCTCGCGCTGCATCTCCAGGAGGACGCGGCCCATCAGCCCGGCGAGGTGCTCCCAGTAGCCCTGCGCGAGCGCGTCGTACTGCGCGTGCAGGAGGCCGGTCAGCGGGGCGTCGAGGCGGGGCAGCGGGGCGTCGAGGCGGTCTTCGGCGCGCGGGGCGTACTGGTACTTCGTGTAGACGATGTCCACGGTCGTCCCGAACTCGTGACTGGAGCGCCCGCTCGTGGCGTTGCGGTTGATCTCGGCGAGGGCCGCCTGGCTCGCCGCCGTCCGCGTCACCGACGAGATGGTGTACTTCAGCGGCGGCAGGCCCCGCTCGGCGAGCGCCGCCTGGAACCGGCGTCCGACCTCGGCGAGCAGCCTGGCCGTCTCCGGGGTGACGAACGGCGACGAGTGCTCGAGCACCTTGACGGTGTAGTACGCGTTGTCGGCAAGCGGGACGAGGCGGCCCGCATCGAGGTGCCGCCGCAGGTCGGCGTCGCTGCCGACGGGGGGGACGCCGAGCGCCTTGCCCCGGTCGAGGTGGAGGCGGTACGGGAGGCGGCGGAGCGCAGCCTCCTCGCCGGCCTGCGGCATCCGGATGCGCTCCAGCGCCGCCTGCTTCGCGCGCACCGAGTCCACGAGCGCGCCCACCGCCCGAGCGACGCCCTCCTCCAGGCCGGCCGCTTCGTCCTGCCCGCCCGCCGGGCCGTGGAGCGGGGCCGGATGCGCCTCCGTCGCGCTCGCCTCGGACTCGCTGAGGCGGGCGGCACCGAAGCCGACGGCAGCGGCGACGAGGGCGGTGAGGGCGAACGCGAGGACGCGGGGCAACGGACGGGGGGGTTGAAGCGGCGCGAGAAGTTACGGCGTCACGGTGGCTTCGATCACGCCGCAGGCGAGGCGGCTGCCCGCGTCGCCGCCGGGCTGCGAGGTGTAGTCGTCCTGCCCGCCGTGGACGATCACGCCGCGCCCGACGATGGAGGCCGGGCCGCTCATCTGCATCACGGGGTCGATGCGCTCGTAGCGGGCGCTGCCGTCGCCGGACTCGATGTTGCCGAGGTCGCCGGCGTGCCGCTGCCCGGCGGGGTCGTTGGGCGCGCCGTGCGGCGCGCCGTCCGGGGCGAAGTGGCCGCCGGCGGACGAGGCGTCGGGCGCGCTGCAGTCGCCGGTCTCGTGGACGTGGAGCCCGTGCGGCCCGTCGCCGAGCCCGCGGACCTCGGCCACGACGCGGACGCCGCCCTCGACGGCGCTGAACGTGACCCGCCCGCTCGCGGTGCTGCCTTCCGTCGGGCTGAGCACGGCGACGGCTTCGCTGGCGCTCAGCCCGTTCGGGGCGCTCAGCCCATTCGGGGTGCTCATCGGGGTCGCTACGGTGTCGGGCTCGGGGGCGACATCGAGGGGGGGCGTGTCAGGGAGAGGCGTGTCGGCGGGCTCGGCGCAGGCGGCGAGGAGTACCATCGGGGCGAGGCAGAGCAGGCGCAGAAGCATGGCGCTAGGGCAGGCGAAGTGGGGGCAGGCGAAATGGGACAGAGGGCGCAGCGCTATTTTATCGTCCATCCCTCCACCCGTTCCGCCTCTCCGCGTATGGCCGCCGGTCCCCGTCTCGATGCCGAGCGCTTGGGGCATCGCTTCGGGCGGCGCGCCCTCTTCCAGCACCTCAGCTTCACGCTGGAGTCGGGCGACTCGCTCGCCGTCACCGGGCCCAACGGCGCGGGCAAATCGACGCTGCTCCAGCTCCTCGCCGGGGTGCGGACGCCGACGGCGGGGCGCGTCCGGCTGTGGCTCGGCGGGGCCGTCGTCGCGCCGGAGGAGCGCGCGTTGCGCGTTGGGCTCGTCGCGCCGTACCTCCAGCTCTACGAGGCGTTCAGCGCGGAGGAGAACCTCGCCTTCCTCGCCCGCGCCCGCCGCCTCCCGGACGCGCCGGCTCGGATCGCCGCCGTGCTCGCGCGCGTCGGTCTCGGCGGGCGGGCGGGCGACCTCGTCCGCACCTACTCGTCGGGCATGAAGCAGCGCGCCCGGTTCGCCGCCGCGCTCCTCGCCGCGCCCGAGGTCCTCCTGCTCGACGAGCCGACCTCGAACCTGGACGAAGCCGGGCGGCAGTTCGTCGAGACGCTCGCGGCGGCGCACGGCGCGGCGGGCGGCATCTTGCTCGTCGCCACCAACGTCGAGGCGGAGGCCGCGCTGTGCCGGCAGAGGCTGGAGATCGGAGGCTGACTGGAGATCGGAGGCTGAGCGGAGGGGCACGTGAAGACTGATCCCAAGGTCCGGCTGAAGTGGATCAGCCGGCTGAAGTGCATCAGGCCGACCGGGCACTCCAACCCCCTCAACGCACGCAAAGCGCCCCGACCGCCGAGGGGCAGCCGGGGCGCAGAAGCGGGGCGCGTCGCCTCAGCGGAGGCGGAACTTGACCGGGAGCGAGAAGCGGACCTTGACCGGCTTGCCGCGCTGGCGGCCCGGCTTGAACTTCGACGAGCGCACCGCGCGCAGCGCCTCCTCGCACGTGTTGCCGCCGGGGTCGCGCACGCAGACCGGATCGACCACGTTGCCTTTCTCGTCGACGACGAACTGCACGAAGACCGTCCCCTCGATCCCGGCGCGGCGCGCGAGCTCGGGGTACTGAATCCGCGACTGGAGGCCTTCGAGCCCACCGATCAGCTCCGGCGGGTTCTCGACGATGACGAAGATTTCCGGCTCCTCCGGCTCGGGCTCCGGCTCGTCGGCGGGCGGCGGCGGCGGCGGCGGCAGGTCCGTCGGCGCGTCGTTCAGGTCGAGGTCCATGTCGAGGTCGAGGTCGATGTCCTCGGTCACGTCCTCGTCGGGGACCTCGACCGGGGCGGGCGGCTTCGGCGGCGGCGGCGGCTTCTCCTGCTGCTGCGTCTGCTCGATCTCCTCGACCTGCACGATCTCCTGCTGCTCCTCGACGATCTGGAAGTCCTGCCCGGTCTGGAAGTGGACGGTGAACAGGCCGAGGAGGATCAGCAGCGAGGCCACGAGGCCGAGCTGGACGAAGATCATGTACCGCTTTCGGAGGTCGGCTTCGTCGGTTTTGCGGACGGGCATGGGGGCAGGGGTTCGTGGACGGCGACAGGCAATATAAACGATCTGCGGGTTTCCACCGACGGGTTTCCGCCGGCTCGGCAGGCGTTTCGTGAGGATAGACCGAAGGCCGCCGGAAAAGTTGCTCAGCGGAGGCGGAACTTGACCGGGAGCGAGAGGCGGACCTTGACCGGCTTGCCGCGCTGGCGGCCCGGCTCGAAGGTCGAGGCTCGCACCGCGCGGAGGGCCTCGTCGCAGGTGCCCCCGCCGGGGTCGCGCAGGCACACCGGGGCGTGGACGCTGCCGCCTTCGTCGACGACGAACTGCACGAAGACCGTCCCCTCGATCCCGGCGCGGCGCGCAAGCTCGGGATACTGAATCCGCGACTGCAAGCCGGCGAGCCCGCCGATCAGCGTCGGGGCCTGCTCGACCACGACGAAGATGTCGTCCTCGACCGGCGGCGGGAGCGGCTCGGCGGTCGGAGCGGGCGGAGCGGGCAGAGCCGGAAGCTCAGCCGGTTTGGTGAGGACCTTCTCGAGGTCGATCACGATCTCGGTTTCCACCTCGGTATCGGGGACCTCGATGGGGGCGGGCGGCTTCGGCTTCGGCGGCTCGGGCCGCGGGTCCGTCGCCTCGATCTCGATAGGCGGGATGAACTCGTCGTCCGTGGCGACCACCGTCACGTCCTCCCCGAAGCTGAGCGGGATGGAGAACGCGGTGACGCCGAGCGCGAGGGCTGCGAGCAGGCCGACCTGGAGCAGGAGTGGGTAGCGGCGGCGGAGCGTGGCGTGGGCAGACATGAGCGAGCAGGTTGGTGGCGGGAGGTGTGTATCCCCAAGACACCGCCGCCCCGCCGCCGTTGCTCTCACGCGGTGAGAACCTGCCGCCGCCGCTCGAACCAGAGCAGCAGGCCGAACGCCGCGAGCAGCCCGACGATGTCCGCCACCACGTCGAACACGTCGGGCCGGCGGCCGAGAAACGGGGCGAGCCCCTGGTAGAGCTCGGTCCCGACGCTGAGGGCGACGCCCGCCGCGAGGACGCGCCCGGTGCGGTACGGCCACGTCCACAGCAGCGCGCCGACGAAGAACATCCCGAAGTGCCCCACCTTGTCGAGGCTCAGCAGCGTCGCGTTCTGAAGCTGCGAGCCGGGGATCGAGCAGAGCGCCACGATCAGCAGCGCCCAGCCCAGCGAGAGGAGTTTCACGAGCCGGAAGAGGAAGAGCTGTCGGAAGCAGGCAAGAGCTAATCGAAAAGAGGAAGAGGCAGTAGAGCAGAAGAGGCAGCAGTGCCGGAAAAGGTAACCCTGCCCGCGCCGGGCGGCGGGCCGAGCGCACCGTCTTCTGGAACGAGGCTTGCATTTGACGAGCGAGCGCGCCATATTAACGGCACCCGGCGCGTTAATCCCCAGCCAGACTAGTCGCTGTCAGCGCTCGCTCGCAGGCTGACCAGCATCCTCGACACTCAACCCCTCCCGAGATGAACCGACTGACCCGCTTCGGCCTGCTGACCGTCGCCTGCCTCCTCTTCGCCTCCACCGCCTTCGCCCAAAGCCCCGTCGGCATGTGGCGCACCATCGACGACGAGACCGGCGAGCCGAAGTCCATCGTCCAAATCTACGAGCAGGGCGGCAAGCTCTACGGCAAGATCGTCAAGCTCCTGCCCGACGACGGCAGCATCCCGGCGCTCTGCGAGGTCTGCGAGGGCGAGTACGCGGGCAAGCCGCTCGTCGGTGCCGTCATCATCGAGGGCATGGAGCGCGACGGCGACGAGTGGGAGGACGGCAGCATCACCGACCCGAAGAACGGCAAGACCTACAGCGCCAAGATGTCGCTCAAGGACGCCGACACGCTCGAAGTGCGCGGCTTCATCAAGGTGCCGCTCATGGGCAGCGCCCTCGGCCGGACGCAGACGTGGTACCGGGCGTCGTCGGCGATGTAGCCGCTGCGGCCCCGTGTTTTGGAGCGGTCCGTGTGCCCTGGTGCGCGGGCCGCTTTGGTTGTATACTCTCGCCGCTTCGCCCGTGTTACCGGTTCGCAGCCCCCGAGCACGAGGCCGAGAGCACCGTTCGCTTTGCACCCCAAACCCTCGCAGCGTCTTCCCAGTACCGGTCTCCGACATGCGCATCGTTCGCCCGGCCGGGGCTTCGCCTCGGGCCGGCCGGAGGGGCCTCCGATGAGCGCCCTCGGCGGACACGTCCTCGTCCTGAACCAGGACTACCGCGCCCTCAGCGTGTGCAGCGTCGAGCGCGCCGTGGTGCTGCTGTTCCTGCACAAGGTCGAGCTCGTCCACGCCCACGCCGACCGGAAGCTGCACTCGGCGCGCGCCGAGCACCCGTGGCCGAGCATCGTCCGGCTCAAGGCCTACGTCCACGTGCCGTACAAGCGGATCATGCTCTCGCGCAAAAACGTCCTCCGCCGCGACCGCGGCACGTGCCAGTACTGCGGCAGCCGGGACCGCCTGACGCTGGACCACGTCCTGCCGAAGTCGCGCGGCGGCAAGGACACGTGGGAGAACCTCGTCGCGGCCTGCGTCCCGTGCAACAACCGCAAGGGCAACCGGACGCCCGCCGAGGCGAACATGCCGCTCGGCCGCAAGCCCTTCCGCCCCAGCCACGTGATGTTCATCCGGGACTACATCGGACGCCTCGACGAGCAGTGGAAACCGTACCTCTTCCTGACGTGACCGCAGCCCAGCGCGTGAGGAATAAGAGAGGCCGGGTGGTAAGGCGAACAGCGTGAGGCGTGAGGCGTGACACGTGACGTCTGCCTCGCCGTTTGAGCAGGCACCCCCGCCCATCACGTGTCCACGCACCACGGCTATGAACTTCCTCTCGAACCCCCTCGTCGCCCGGCTGCTGTGGGCGTTCCCGGCGCTGTTGCTCGGCATCGCCGTCTCGCTCCTCTGGGCCGGGCTCGGGCAGCGCGAGGCCGCGACCGAGGGCGTGCCGGTCGAGGCCGAGGTGCTCGGGATCGAGACGCGCGAGCGGGCTGAGATCACGCTCGGGCAGGTGCGGCTGCGCTACGTCCCCCCGGGCCAGACCGAGCCCATCGAGCGGGCCGTGGAGCTTCCGCTGACGCTGCTCAAGAGCATCGAGGCGCGGGCGCTCGAGACGGTGACGGTCCGCGCCGTGCCGGGCGGCGAGCAGATCGTGCTCGACCCGTACAAGCGCGGGCAGTGGATTCTCAGCCTCAGCTTCGCCGCGATGGCGCTCGTCGGAGCCGTCGGCCTGGGGGTGATGGTGCGAGGCTGGAACCGCTTCCTCCGCGACCACGGCGACCCGGCGGAGGCGAGCACCGCGTGAAGCCTTGCACCGCGTGAAGCCCTGCCGGCGGAGCGGCGGCGTCCATACCATCGGAGTCCTCCCAACCGATGCCCCCGCGGCGCTCCCCGTTCACCAAGAACGCCCCTGCCGACACGGAGCCGGCAGGGGCGTTGACGTCCGGGGCGGACCTCAGTCCTCGACGTTGTCGATCTGGGCTTTCTGGAGCGTGCCGGAGTAATCGACGTAGACGGTCTTGGTCTCGGTGTAGAAGTCGAAGACCTCCCAGCCGCCCTCGCGGTGGCCGTTGCCGGTGCCCTTGACGCCGCTGATCGCGTTCCTGTTGGTACCTTCCGTAGCCTATCACCACAACATGCCATGGCATCTAGCAACCTCCTCGGCACCCGAACAATCAGCTTCCTTGAGCTGGTCGGTAACGGGAAAACATACCGTGTGCCGCGCTATCAGCGAGACTATTCGTGGAGCGAGGAGCAGTGGGAGGACCTATGGACGGACATCGAGGATCTCCGGAAGCGACCCGGCGCGACTCACTATATGGGCGCTCTCGTGGTCGATAGCCAGAGCGATCGGGACTTCCAAGTCATCGATGGGCAGCAGCGACTGGCAACACTTACCGTTCTGGCACTCGCAGTCATAGCGAAGCTTCTTGACCTCGCCGCCGATGAGGTTAAGCCCGAGGCTAACAGGGAGAGAGCGGCCGGTCTTCGGACTCGGTTCGTGGGGGAAAAGGATCCGGCCTCGCTCGTCGAAAGCAGCAAGCTGTTTCTCAACGAGACCGACGACGGGTTCTTCCAGGACTACCTCGTACAACTCCGCCCCCCGCTCAACCCCAGAGGGCTCGTCCGTTCGAACCGCCGGCTTTGGGAGTGCTTCCAATATTTCCGGCATCGTCTGGATGAGGTTGGAGCGTTTAACTCCGATGGCGAAGCCCTCGCGGCGCTCCTGTCGGAGATGGTCGGTCGACGGCTCATGTTCATCCTCATCACTGTCGACGACGAACTCAACGCGTACACCGTGTTCGAGACGCTCAACGCGCGGGGCATCGAGTTGTCGACGACCGATCTGCTCAAGAACTACCTGTTCTCGCGCACACGGACAGAAGCCGACCTCGACGCGCTTCAGCGGCGGTGGCGGGCTCTATTGGGGACGATACGCCCAGAGAAATTTCCGGAACTCCTCCGGTTTCACCTGCAGGTCGAGATCCCTCAGGTGCGAACGCCGCGCGTTTTCAAACTGGTCCGCGCACGCGTCAAGACGCCCCAAGACGTATTCTCGCTCATGGATGACCTTGAGCGGCGGGCTGAGCTATACGCGGCACTCGCCGATCCCAGTCATGGATACTGGGTCGACTTCCCCGAGGCGCAACCCTACGTCCGGGAACTGAAACTTTTCCGGGTTCGCCAGATGACTCCGCTCCTCTTCGTGGTCTGGGAGCGCCTGTCCAGCGCAGAATTTGCGCGGGTACTGAAGTTCGTAGCGGCTCTCTCTTTCAGGTATACAGTGGTAAGTGGACTCAACCCGAGCGCGCTTGAGCGAGAGTACCACCGCGCGGCACGGGCGGTGGTGGAGGGAGAAGCCACCCGGGCGGGCCACGTGGCACGGCGTCTGTCGTCGATCTATGTCGACGATGACCGTTTTGAACTCGACTTTTCGCGGCTAGAGCTCCGCAGCACCGGTCAATCGCGTAAGCTGACGAAATACGTCTTGGCCGAGCTTGAAACTGCCACCTCAGGGCGGGCGGTCGATGCAGAGACAGCTCCGGCGTCGGTCGAACACGTGCTTCCTCAGAACCCCGGCGGGGAGTGGGAAGATGATTTCCCACGAGAAAAGTGGGATGCTTATATCTATCGTGTCGGGAACCTCACGCTCCTAGAGCCGGCACTGAACCGAGAGGTCGGGGCCAAAGGCTATGAGGAGAAGGCGGTCACTTATGCGCGGAGCAAGTACACGCTCACAACGCTGATCCCAAGAGAGGCGGTGGAGTGGACGCCAGCCCACGTCGACGCGCGCGGCGCACGGCTGGCTAAGATCGCCGCAAGGGTGTGGCGCTCGAACTTCCACGACGATTGAGGCCGATTCGAACCGCGCCCCCGCCAGCCGGAGCCGACGGGGGGGAATGCATTCTTAGCCAACGAGCAACCTAATCTTCGACGTTGTCGATCTGGGCTTTCTGCAAGGTGCCGGAGTAGTCGACGTAGACGGTTTTCGTCTCGGTATAGAAATCGAAAACTTCCCAGCCGCCCTCGCGGTGGCCGTTGCCGGTCGCCTTGACGCCGCCGAAGGGTATGCAGGCCTTACCTTTATAGCGATGAAGCCATGTGACCAAGACCGAAGCGTATGCCTCGCATCTCTGAGTTTTTCGGGATCGCCATCTACCTGTACTGGACGGAGACGGGGCAGCACAACGCTCCGCACTTCCACGCGCAGTATGGCGGCGACGAAGCCGTGTTTTCTATCCCGGATGCCGATGTGCTCGCGGGTTCGCTCCCACGCCGACAGACCCGGCTCGTGCAAGCCTGGGCCGAGTTGAACACCGACGCTTTGGAACAGGCGTGGAGTCACGCGGTGAACAACGAACAACCTGGGACCATCCCGCCGCTGAGAAAATGAGCGAAACGACTCTCACCGCCAAGCCCGAGTGGGCACGCGACCTCCCCGACCAGACGCCGGACGGCGACCCTATCGTCTACGGTCCGCGCCCACTGTCGCCGCGCCTCACAGCAGTGTCCGTCGAGCCGCCCGGTCAGGAAGGCGGGGCCCCCATCCTCCGCGCTGAGTTCACGACAGGCGAAGTGCGTCAACTCGATTTATCCGACCTCGCCCAGCGCCGACCGTTCGAGCCGCTCCGAGACCTCGCAGAGGCGCAACGCGTTACGATCCGACCCTACGGTCATGGCGTAGAGTGGGCGTGCGGAGCCGATGCTTCGGCAGGATACCTGTATCAGGAAGGGGTGTCTGTGTAATAGCGCTGGAGACGACCTCGCCAGCCGAACCCCCTTAAAGACTGTTGGTATGATTACAGAGCGCACAGTTCTCATCCTTGGCGCTGGGGCAAGTAAACCTTATGGGTATCCACTGGGCGGGGAGCTGAAAACGGAGGTGCTACAACTTCTGAGGGATGCTGTTGCCAATCCCGACAGCCACCCCCTAGCTCGCCTCACAGGAAACGTCTACGAGATCAGGAATTTCTACAATTCATTTCCATATTGGCTGGTCCGAAACCTTCGCCTTTAGGCGAACGGCTTTAGCACGCCTCTTTGAGCAGACTTCCAGCGGTGCGGGGTAGCTTCACGCTGAAGCTCGCTTCGCTCTGAGCTACCCCGCACCGCCTCATGCCCGACTACCGCCGTGGCTCCCACACCGTCTTCCACATCGAGTCCCACTTCGTGTGGGTGACGAAATACCGCTATCACGTCCTCAAGGGCGAAGTCGCCGAGCGGTGCCGCGAGCTGGTCCGGCAGAGTTGCCTGGCGCGCGACCTTCGCATCGTGCGCGGTCACGTCAGCCGCGACCACATCCACCTCTTGCTCTCGTGCCCACCGACACTGGCTCCGTCGAAGGTCATGCAGTACCTCAAAGGGCGCAGCAGCCGGCTGTTGCAGCAGGAGTTTCCGCATCTCAACAAGCGCTATTGGGGCCGTCACATGTGGGCGAGAGGGTACTTCTGCGCGACGGTGGGGCACATGAGCGAGGAGCAGATTCGGGAGTACATCGAGCGTCACGACGAAGAGCCTCCGAATCAGGATTTCAGTATCGAGGGATGAGGACTAGTCACACGCCTGCTTTCAGCAGTTCCACAACCTACCGGCTTTCAGCCGGTAGTGGTTTAGTCAGAGATGCGGACACATATTCTGTTGATGCATTTCTTGAGTACAGACACGAGTTTCTAGGCGTAGGCAAGTGCGCTATTGCAGCTGCGCTCATACCGTATGAGGAAACAGATCGCTTCCCAGTTAGGGGAGACTGGTATCAGTATCTATTCAGCAACATGATTGCTGACCCGCAAGACTTCGGCAATAACGCACTGACGGTTATCACTTTTAACTACGACCGCTCGCTCGAATATTATTTCGAGCGGGTGCTGTCAAGCCGATTCCACCTAGGCAGTGAGGAGGCCCGAGTGCTACGTGAGTCGGTGCCGATCATCCACGTGCATGGGATACTCGGCGATCTGGACACAGATACGGAGAACTACAGATCTTACGGCTCAAGTCGCGACCCGCAGAACATCGCAAGATCAGCAGGGTCAATCCGTATCGTCCATGAGGGTCAGGATTCAAACGCGTTAGAGCGCGCTCGTGAGGCGCTAGCAAAAGCGGAGATCGTCTGCTTTCTCGGTTTTGGCTTCCATCCGGCGAACGTGCGTCGCCTCGCACATACGAAATCGCCCGAACAATTCCGCAATGTCTACGCTACGACGTACATGATGGGGATGAACGAGCGGGCACGCGCCCGTGCTTTAGTGAGAAGGCACTTCCGTCTTCCGGATGCCGGAAACTTTCACCAGCTAGCATTCGGCCCAGGTGAAGCCCCCTTGCCCTACGACTTCGAAACCTACGATTGTCTGACTTACTTGCGCAACGCGCCCGTGCTAGAGCCAATTCCATGACCAGCCAAGACGTGGTGGATCGGAACGATCTACGTGTAGGCAGCCGAATACGGCCCCCGCGCCGATAGCTTGGGGGCATGTATGAGGCGTAGCCTGCCGGATGCTCTCCAGACAGGTCGTGCTTGTATACTTTCCGAGACCTCAAAATCGGTCTCTGGAGTGCCTTGTGGCTAATCTTCGACGTTGTCGATCTGTGCTTTCTGCAAGGTGCCGGAGTAGTCGACGTAGACCGTCTTGGTCTCGGTGTAGAAGTCGAACACTTCCCAGCCGCCTTCGCGGTGGCCGTTGCCAGTCGCCTTGACGCCGCCGAAGGGCATGTGGGCCTCGGCCCCGATGGTCGGGCCGTTGATATAGGTGATGCCGGCCTCGATGTCGCGCATCGCGCGGAAGGCCCGCGCCACGTCTCGAGTGTAGACCGCCGACGACAGGCCGTAGGGCGTGTTGTTGGCGACCTCGATGGCCTCGTCGAAGCTCTTGATCTTGAGCACCGAGAGGAACGGCCCGAAGACCTCCTCCTTGGCGATCCGCATCTCGGGCGTCACGTCGGTGAAGATGGTCGGCTGGAAGAAGTGGCCGTCGTCCAGCCCGTCGCCCGTCGCGCGCTCGCCGCCGAGGACGAGCGTCGCGCCCTCGCGCTTGGCGATCTCGACGTAGCGCTCGACCTTCTCGACGGCGGCGGCGTTGATCATCGGTCCCATCTCGGTCGCGTCGTCGTTGCCGTAGCCGAGCGTGAGGTCCGAGGCGCGGGCCTTTAGCATCTCAACCAGCTTGTCATGCACGTTCTCGTGCGCGATGAGGCGGGAGGTGGCGGTGCAGCGCTGGCCCGTCGTGCCGAACGCGCCCCAGAGCAGGCCCTCGACGGCCAGGTCGAGGTCGGCGTCCTCCATCACGACGCAGGGGTTCTTGCCGCCCATCTCGAAGCTGAAGCGCTTGTGCATCCGCCCGCAGACCGCGCCGATGTGCGAGCCGGTCTCGGTCGAGCCGGTGAACGTGATCGCGTCGGTGCCTTCATGTTCGACGATGGCCTGGCCGACCGGCCCCGCGCCCTGGACGAGGTTCACCACGCCGTCGGGGAAGCCCGCGTCAATCATCGCCTGGACGAGCAAACGGCCGCTGTTCGGAGCGTCCTCGCTGGGCTTGAAGACGACCGTGTTACCGGCGAGCACGGCGGGAAACATCTTCCACGTCGGCACTGCCACGGGGAAGTTCCACGCCGTGATCACGCCGACGACCCCGATGGGCAGGCGGATCGACATGTTGAACTTGTTCGAGAGCTCGCTCGGGACGGTGTGGCCGAACAAGCGGCGGCCCTCGGTGGCGGCGTAGTAGGCCGTGTCGATCGCCTCCTGCACATCGCCCTTGGTCTCGAAGAACGGCTTGCCCATCTCGCGCGTCATCGCGCGGGCGAGCTCGGTCTTGCGCTCGGTCAGGATGTCACCGAGGCGGCGGAGGAGGTCGCCGCGCTGCGGAGCGGGCGTGAGCCGCCAGCCGTCGAAGGCCGCCCGAGCGGCTTTGACGGCGGCGTCCACGTCCTCGGCGGTCGACTTCGGGAAGCGCCCGATGAGGTCGGACTGCCGCGCGGGGTTGCGGTCCTCGAAGGTCTCGCCGGAGGAGGCGTCCCGCCACTCGCCGCCGATGTAGTTCTGGAAAGTCTGGACGGTGGTCGCTGATGCGTCATCAGCGCGGGTGCCGTTGGTCACGAGGGTTTCTGCCATGGTCTCAAGCCTGGTGCGGGGGAAAGGAGAAGCGCCACGTCGGGCGAGCGTGTAACTTACCTGCGCCGCGCCCGCCGGGTCCATCCGCTTTCCGTGGATTCCCTTTGTTGGGTGTGGGTGGTTGGGGGGATGGGAGTGTGGGCGTCCGTTCCTCGCGCTCGCGCCAGAACCCCCGTACCCCCGCACTCCCACACGCCCTTACCCCCATGCAAATCCTAGACCTCGAATCCCGCCTCTCTGACCGCGTCCGCTCCGTCCCGCCGTCCGGCATCCGCCGCTTCTTCGAGATCGCCGCGACGATGGACGACGTGATCTCGCTCGGCATCGGCGAGCCGGACTTCGTCTCGCCGCAGCCCGTCATCGACGCGGCGAAGGCGTCGCTCGACGCGGGCAAGACGGGCTACACGGCAAATGCCGGGCTGCCCGAGCTGCGCGGCGCGATTTCGGAGGAGCTCGACCGGCTCTACGGTGTCCAGTACGACCCGGCGACGGAAATCCTCGTCTCGGTCGGCGTCTCGGAGGCGATGCAGCTCTCGATGCTCTCGCTCCTCGGGCCGGGCGACGAGGTCCTGATCCCCGAGCCGTGCTTCGTGAGCTACGGCCCGACCGCGAAGTTCGCCGGGGCCGACGTGGTCTACGTCCCGACCCGCGCCGAGAACGACTTCCAGGTCACCGCCGAGGACATCGAGCGCCGGATCACGGACCGCACCAAGCTCCTCTTCCTCGGCTACCCCAACAACCCGACCGGGGCCGTGCTCCGCCGCGAAACCCTCGAGGAGATCGCCGAGGTCGTCGTGGCGAACGACCTGCTCGTGCTCTCGGACGAGATCTACGACCGGCTCGTCTACGGCGAGGCCCACGCCGAGGGCCACACCTGCCTGCCGTCGATCCCGTCGCTGCGGGACCGGACCGTGCTCCTCGGCGGGTTCTCGAAGGGCTACGCGATGACCGGGTGGCGGATCGGCTATTGCTGCGCGCCGCCGGAAATCCTGAAGGCGATCTACAAGTGCCACCAGTACGTGGTCATGAGCGCGCCGACGATGGGGCAGATCGGGGCCGTCGCCGCGATCCGCGAGTGCCAGCCCCACGTCGAGGAGATGCGCCGGGCCTACGACGAGCGCCGCCGCGTGATCGTCGACGGCCTCCGCGCCGCCGGGCTGCCGACGTTCGAGCCGGAGGGCGCGTTCTACGCCTTCCCCGACATCACCTCGACCGGCCTCTCGTCCGAGGACTTCGCCCAGCGGCTGCTCCAGGAGGAGCACGTAGCCTGCGTCCCCGGCGACGCCTTCGGGCCGAGCGGGGCGGGCTACCTCCGCTGCTCCTACGCAACGAGCCTGGAGAACGTCACCGAAGCCGTCAAGCGCATCGGCACCTTCGCCGAGCGCGTGCGCGCCGAATAACCTATACCTCCATGCAACTTCTTTGGCTGCTTGTTGCGCTGCTCTCTGTTCCTCCCGCCGTTGGGCAGGCCGAGTATATTCTGGACGGGCGGACCAGTGTAGGAGTCAGTACGGCGCTGCTAAGCGGGGATGGGCAGCGTGGGCTCGGGGTTGGGCTGGAAGCCCTCGCTACGCCCCGGATCGGGGTGCTGCTGAGCTACTCTGGCGTGACGGTCGAAGTCCCAGAGGACTTCGGCAGGTCTCGCGAGCTCGAAGCGCGCGCGCTCAGTGTCGGGCTGCGGGTGTATCCGGGGCGGCAGGGCCTCGACGGGCCGGTGACGGTAGGCCTGGGGGTCGGCGTCGGGAGGCTAACGGAGGCTGAGGCTACGACGCTCAACGCTGGCTTCGTAACGGCGAGGGCGTTCGGATCGCCTGAGGCAGGCATCCTCTTCGTTCCTAGGTTCGAAGTGGGCGTCGTGCTGGCGCCCTCGGAGGCCGCCGCCGCCGCGGCGCAGACCCTGAGCGCTGGACTAGGCGTGGGGTTGCGGATCGCCCCCGGTGCTTTCCTGACCGTGCAACCCTCGGCTGCCGTCACGTTCAACAATCGGGAGACGGACCTGCTGCTCGTCGGCACGGCCGGCCTGAGCGTCGCGCTCTAAGGCAACCGGGCTTCGAGAGGGTAGTTTGGAGCCTCCACGTACTACGTCTCGTTGCCGCGGCGTCTGTCTGTTTACTCCACGTCTTCAACGCTCTCTCCTCGTCGCCCATGCGCGCTTCGCTCCTCGTTGCACTCCTCCTCACGCTCGCCGCGTGCTCGTCCACGCAGCAGGTCTATGACATCACCGAGGTGGACCGTCCGCCGGAGTTCGAGCGCGACACGCTCGTCGTCGAGGACCCGGCGGGGGTGACGTACATCTTGCCTGCCGACGTGACGCCGGACGTAGCCCCGGATCGCAGCGTGGACATCGTCTCGACGACACTTGACCTGTCGTTTGGGTTTGAGGATGAGACGGTGCGGGGGACGGCGCGGCACACGCTCACACCGCTCCGCGATGGGCTGACCGAGTTCTACCTCCACGCCGCCGACATGGAGATCGAGAACGTCCGGCAGATCGGCGAGCGCGGGGTTGGGTTCGAGTACGACTCGCTCCGGCTGACGATCACGCCCGCTGCGCCGCTCCTCGTTGATTCGGCCTACGTGTTCGAGATCGACTACGTGGCGCACCCGACCCTGGCGGGGCAGGGGAGCCTCGGCGACGGCGGCTCGGGGCTCTACTTCATCGACCCGACCGGCGCGGACCCCGGCCGCCCGACGCAAATCTGGACCCAGGGCCAGGCCGAGAGCAACCGCCGCTGGTTCCCGACGTGGGACTACCCCAACGACCGGATGGGCTTCGAGATCACCCTCACGGTCCCCGACTCGCTCGTCACCGCCGCCAATGGGATGCTCGCCGAGCAGACCGACTTGGGCGACGGTATGCGGCGCGACCGCTGGGTGCTCGCGGGCGACCAGCCGGCGTACCTCGCCGCCGTCGCCGCCGGGCCGTTCGCCGTCGTCCGTGACTCTGTGAGGAGCACGGGCGGCGCGGTGCTACCGCTCGCGTACTTCGTCGAGCCCGAGTTCGCCGACGCTGCCGAGCGCCTCTTCGGCGAGACGCCCCGGATGATCGAGGTCTTCGAGGACAAGTTCGGCGTGCCGTATCCGTGGCAGGACTACAAGCAGATGCCGGTGCGCGACTTCACCGCCGGCGGGATGGAGAACACGACGATCACCCTCCTCTTCGAAGACGTGCAGACCGACGAGCGCGCGGCCCTCGACTACAGCGGGCGCGACCTCATCGCCCACGAGCTCGCCCACCAGTGGTTCGGCGACCTCGTCACGACGAAGGACTGGGCGAATCTCGCGCTCAACGAGAGCTTCGCGTCGTACATGGAGGAGGTCTATCTCGAAGAAACGCAAGGCCGCGCTGAGGCGCAGGCCCACGGCATCGCCGACAGACTGGCCTACTTCGAGCAGGCCGAGACGCTGCGCCGCCCGATCGTGTGGTACGGCTACGGCTCGCCCGACGACATGTTCGACCGGCACACGTACCAGAAGGGCGGGCAGGTGCTGAACCAGCTCCGGTTCGAGCTGGGCGACGCGGCCTTCTGGCGTGGGATCCAGCACTACCTCACCGAGCACCGCTACGGCTCGGTCGAGATGGCGGACTTCCGCATCGCGATGGAGGGGGCGACGGGGCGGAGCCTGCGCACCTTCTTCGACCAGTGGTGGCACCGGCCGGGCCACCCGGTGCTCGACGTCGAGCAGGCCTACTTCGCCGGCTCCCGGCTCTACACCGTCCAGGTCGTCCAGCGGCAGGACCTTGGCAAGGCCCCGACGTTCGCCTTCGACACGAACATCGAGCTGAACTATCCGAACCAGCCGAGCGAAGTCCGCCGCGTCCGCATCGCGAGCGCCGACACGACGCTCCGCTTCCGCGTCCCCGAGGCCCCGAGCTTCGTCCGCTTCAACGAGGGCAACTGGACCTTCGCCGAGACGCGCCTCGCCCAGCCGCTCGCCGAGACGCTCGTGCAGGCTGTGTCGGACGACGAGATGGCGGGGCGCTACGACGCCGTCGCCGCGCTCGCGGGGCGCGACCTCAACCCGCAGATCCGCGAAGCCCTGCTCCGCGCCGCAACCGAGGACGCCCACGCGCTCGTCCGCGAGCGCGCCGCCGAAGCGCTCGGACCCTACGCGGGCATCGCCGAGGTGACCGAGACGCTCGCTTCGCTCGGACGGGACGACGACGCCCCTGCCGTCCGCCGCGCCGCGCTCCGCAGCCTCGCGGAGGCGGACTCGCCGCCCCTCGTCCGGGCCACGTTGCAGGCCGCGCTCGGGGACCCGTCGTATCTGACGCAGGCCGAGGCCGTCCGGCTCTACGCGGGGCGCTTCCGCGACGATGCCTTCGAAGCGTTTCAGCCGCTCCGGAGCGCGCCGCTGTCGTGGCGCGGCGCGGTCGAGCGCGCGCTCATCGAGGTCGTCGCCGAGTACCGGCTCGGGGGGATGGCGGGTGCCGAGTACCTAGCCGCGCAGACCGCCGTGCTGCGCCCGGACGACCTCCGGCTCGAAGCCGTCGAGGGCCTGCTCGTGCTCGCACGGCGGGACGACGACCTCCGAGCCTTCGCCGCCCGGACCCTCACCGAGCGCGTCGGCGATCTCCGCCCCACCGTGCGCCGTGCCGTGGCCGAGGCCCTCGGCGAGATCGGGGACGACGAAGCCCTCGCCGCCCTCGAAGCCCAGGCCGAAGTCGAGCGCGACCCCGAGGTGCAGGCCGCGCTGCGCGGCGCGGTGGAGCAGCTCAAGAAGGGCTCGACCCGGATCGGTAGCGGGGAATAGGCGCTATCTTACAGACCGCACCTGAACTGCACCGCGATGAACAGAGACGACTGGACCGGCCTCGGCATCAGCCTCGCCTTCCACGCGCTCATCCTGCTCGGCTTCGCGGTCGTCTCCGGGGCCGCGCCGCCCGAGCCGCTCGGCCTCGTCGAGGTCGAGTTCGGGCCGTTCGAGATGGCCCAGCCCGCCACCCGCGCCGAGACGCAGCAGCCGAGCCCGACCACCCCGCGCCCGGACCCGCAGCCGACCCCGCCGCGCCCCGAGCCGAAGCCTCAGCAAGCGCAGCCCGTCAAGCTGCCCGACCCGCCGCCCGCCTCCGAGAGAGAGGCGGTCCCGCCGCCGTCGCCGAAGCAGGCCACGCCCGCGCCGGAGCGCGAGACCCGGCCCGAGCGGCCCGTAGCCGACCCCGCCGCGGCGGAGCAGACCGGCGGCAACCCGCAGGGCACGACCGGCTCCACGTCCGAGGCCGGCGACGAGGGGGCGAGCACGACCCGCCGCGCGCCGTACTCCATCGACGGGCTCAACCGGACACCGCGCCGCGCGCCGCTCCCGCAGAACCCCGGCGGCGTCGGCACCGTCACCGTCCGCGTGACCGTCGCCCCGAGCGGGGCCGTCGCCCAGGTGCTGGTCCTCCGCCGCGCCGGCCCCGCGCTCGACCGGGCCGTGCAGGAGGCCGTCCGGAGCTGGAGCTTCAACCCGCTCCCGCCCGCCGCGCCGCAGGAAAATCAGCAGGGCACCATCACCTTCTTCTTCAGCCTGGACTGACTTCCTCAGCCTGGGCTGACTGTCAGAGTGTGTTCATGAACGATGCTTTGGGCTGCGAGCGGCTGTCGAGACCGCCGCCTTCGTTGCGCTGCATCGCCGTAGCTAGCGCTACGGCTGCTTCGCGCGCCTCGGGGGCGGTCTCCTCGCTCGCTCTCGCCTCGCAAATCCTATTCATGAACACACTCTCACAGGCCGACGACGAGCTCGGTGCGGACGAAGAGGCGATTCGGATCGTTGTCCCACTGCTGGTAGTCCGCGAGCAGGTTCAGGGCGATGTCGCGGACCGGCTCCCACGTCAGGGCCAGGGTGAGGCCGGGGCCTTCGAAGCGCTCGCCGGCGAGGAAGACCTTCGAGAAGTCGTCGAACGGCGGCTGCCGCCCGTCGCCGATGTCGCCGCCGACGTTGCGGACGACCTCGCCGGTCGCGGGGTCTACGACGTTCTCGCCGCGCCGGGCGTAGCGCACCCGGAGTTCGCCGCGCGTGCGCCCCGGCCCCCACGCCCGGAGGCCGACCTCGACCTGGTCCGCGTTCGGCCCGAGGGGGTGGCCGAGGCCGAAGCCGTTGTGCTGGTACGCGTTGTAGAACGACCCGTCGAGCAGGAACCGGTGGGTGTAGACGAACGGCTCGATGCGGGTGTACTCGGCCCACCCGAGCGCCGGGCCGAGGGCCGCGCCGAGGCCGGCCTGCACCGCCCACTTGTTGTTGAACGAGTTCTTGCCGAGGAGGCTCGTGTCGAGGTCGTCGACGAGGACCGTGCCGTAGGCCTCGACGCCCGCGAGCGGCCGGACGACGGCTTCGAGCGCGAAGAGCGAGTTGTCGCGGTCCCAGAGCGCGTGCTCGGCGGGCTTGATCGGGTTGACGGGGTTGAGGTAGGCCAGCTCCGGCCCGCGCTGCCCGTAGACCACCATCTCGGTGAAGGCGAGCCCCAGCCGCCGCCACGGGTTGAGGACGAGGCGGTGCAGCGCGAGGTAGCGCTCCGGCCCGAGGAGCACGCCGCTGCCCTCGTCGCCCGGCACGAAGAACGACTGGTCGCCGAGCGCGCCGTGGACGAACTGGTACTGCACGACGCGGGTGTCGACGCCGAGGCGGACGAACGAGAAGGTGTCCGCGTTCTCGCTCAGCAGCAGGCCGTCGCCGAACCCCGCCCCGAGGAGGAGGCGGGCGTGGGCGATCTCGGCGGAGAACACGCGCGAGGCGGCGCGGAGCGAGACCGTCGCCCGGTCGAAGTTGCCTTTGGGAATGTCGCTGCGCCCGATGTAGTAGAGCGGGGCGAGGCCGGGGTCGGCCTGGAGCACGCGCGTGTCGCCTGCGACCTGCGCGCCGTTGAAGGTGCCGACGTAGAACCCGGCGATGCCGCGGTAATTCCCCTGGAACACGCCCTCGGGGACGAGCGAGAGGCCCCGGTAGGACTCGCCCGCGTCCGAGACCCGGCCCTGGAACCGGCCGATGGCCTCGAGCGCCAGCCGCCAGTCGGCGCTCCGGTGGTAGTAGAGAAATTTCTCCGTCTCCGCCCCCAGCGGAATGCGGAGGCCGCTGGGGCCGATCACAGCCGCGACGGCCTCGGCAGGCTCGAAGACCTCGCGCCGGTAGCGGGCGAGCCAGTCGGCCGTCGGCGCGTCGAGCCGAGCACCGTCGCCGGTGCGGGCGCTCAGGCTGTCGAGCAGGCGTCCGAGGTGGCCGCGCCCGAGGGGGCGGGCTTCGTGGCGGAACTCGGGCAGCAGCCCGCGCACCCGCATCCCGTGCAGGAACTCGTAGACCGGGTGCTCGGCGGGGACGATCTCCGGCTGGGCCGCCGCCGGCGCGCTTAGGGCCAGCAGCACGGCACCGATACCAGCGAGGGACCGGAAGACCGACGGCAGGGGGCGAGGGGAGGGCGGGGAGGGCAACGGCACGGGCGAGAGACGGCGGAGGCAGGGTGCCCAAAGCTAGGCCTTGTCTCGCCGAGGTGCAATGACGTTCGTGGTGCACGAGACCCCGTGATGCGTGAGAACCGGTGCCCCGGCCGCCCCCTGCACCGGTCATGACGCCCGCCGGTCCACCGTGAGGTGCTCTTCCCGAAACGAGGTGCTCTTCCCGAAACAGGGCATCGCGGGGTGCCCCTCTTGCATGATTCGTCGGGAGTCAATACCTTCGCGTTATTCCGCCGTGATATTTCACCAGCCCAGTAGGCCCTATTCGCTAGCTTGCTACGCGTGTAACTGACCTCTACCACGCCCGTGGCTCGCAAAGCCGAACTGGCCGCGCTGCTCCTCAGCGACGCCGCCGCCCTGCTGCTCGCCTACCTCGCATTCCAGGCCGCCCGCACCTCGGGCTGGCTCGGCGCGTCGGCGGACCTGTCCGTCTTCGAGCTCCCCTCGGCGGGGCTGCTCTGCGCGTTCTGGCTGGTGCTGTTTCTCTTCGCGGGGCTCTACCGCGAGCGCCGCGCGGCGAGCCGCTTCGACGAGTTCGTGACGCTCCTCAAGGTGGTCACGGTGGGGACGCTGCTGCTGTTCTTCCTCCTCTTCATCGAGCAGCTCGACGGGGCGGCGCGCGCGGCGACGGCGACGTACTGGGCGTGTGTGCTCGGCTTTGCGGAGCTGGGCCGGCTCGGGGTGCGGAGTGTGCAGAAGGCGCGCATCCTGCGCGGGCACGGGCTCCACAAGGCCGTCATCGTCGGGTGGAGCGAGCAGGTCGAGCAGCTCTACCGCGAGGTGGCGCGCTACCCGGCGGCCGGCCTCGAAATCGTCGGCGCGGTGCGCCTGCAGCCGGACCCGGTGGCCGAGCTCGCCCTCGCCGGCGCGGGCGAGGCGTACCTCCACGGCGGCGACGGGCCGGTCGGGGTCTCGGGCGACGGTGCCCCGCCGGACCGGACGGCCGGGCACGGCGACACCGCCCCGGCCTTCAACAGCAACGGCCTCTCGACGGCGGTCCACTCGATCTCGGCGCTCCCGGACCTCATCGACCGGCTCGGCGTGCAGGACGTGCTGATCGCCCTCGGGCCGGACGACCACGTCTACCTCGACGAGGTGCTCCGCGTCTGCGACGGGCGGCCGGTGGCGCTCAAGCTGGTCCCGGACTTCTACACCGTCATCGGCGGCATGGCGCGGACCGAGCACATGTACGGCCTCCCGCTGATCGAAGTCCTCCCCGAGCCGATCCCGGCGTGGGAGAAGAGCACGAAGCGCCTCCTCGACGTGGTCGTCAGCGCGAGCGTGCTGCTCGCCGGGCTGCCGCTGTGGCTCGCCGTCGGCGCTCTCGTCAAGCTGACCTCGCCGGGGCCGGCCATCTACCGGCAGACGCGGACGGGCCGCTACGGGCGGGCCTTCACGATGTACAAGTTCCGCACGATGGAGGACGACGCCGAGCGCCACACCGGCCCCGTGTGGGCGCAGAAGGGCGACCCGCGCTACACCTCGATCGGGCAGACGCTCCGGGCGCTCCGGCTCGACGAGGTGCCGCAGATGTGGAACGTGCTCAAGGGCGAGATGAGCCTCGTCGGCCCCCGCCCCGAGCGGCCCTACTTCGTCGAGCGGCTGGCGCGCGAGATCCCGCTCTACAGCCGCCGCCACCGCGTCCAGCCCGGCGTCACCGGCCTCGCCCAGGTGAAGTGGCGCTACGACCAGGACCTCGAAGACGTCCGGCAGAAGCTCAAGTACGACCTGTTCTACATCGAGAACATGAGCCTGCGGATGGACTTCCAGATTCTCCTCCAGACCGTCCGCACGACCCTCGCGCAGCAAGGACACTAGGAAGGCCACTAGTGCTACGACAACTCGATTCTGACAGGCTCTCGGCAGCCCGTGCGCCGCGCGTCGGCGTTGACCTCGTCGCCCGATGCGGTGCATCTAGCTCCTCGGTCGCCTTGACTCGCAGCACCCGAGCACGCCGATCTACCCGTCATTCTGCTCGTATCGCAGCACTAGGGAGCTAACGGGGCCGAAGGGTCGCTCGCCGCACCCACTCGTCGCTCGACCTTCGTCACTCCTCTATGATCGATTCCCCGCAGCAGCTCGCCGACCTCCTCGCCCGCGCCCGCGACGCCGACCGCGTGGCCCTCGACACGGAGTTCGTCTGGGAGCGGACCTACTACCCGCGCCTCGGCCTCGTCCAGCTCGGCCTCGGGCGCGGCGAGACCTTTCTGATCGACGCCGCCGCGCTCGACCTCCGGCCCCTCGGCGCGCTGCTGGCCGACCCCGGCGTGGTCAAAATCCTCCACGACGCGCAGCAGGACCTCACGATCCTGCACCGCGCGGCGGGCAGCGACGACGCCTTCGCGCCGCAAGCCATTTTCGACACCCGCGTCGCCGCCGGGTTCGTCGGGCTGACGGCGACGAGCTCGCTCCAGGCGCTCATCGAGGCCACCGTCGGCGTGCACCTGCCGAAGGGCGAGTCGCGCTCGGACTGGCTCCGGCGGCCCCTGAGCGACGCCCAGCTCGAGTACGCCCGCGACGACGTGCGCTACCTGCCCGAGGCGTTCGACGTGTTGCGCGAGCGCATCCGCACCCGGGGCCGCGAGGCATGGGTGGCCGAGGAGATGGCGCACTTCGACGACCCCGCGCTCTACGCCGAGGACGACCCCTGGGAGCGGTACCGCCACATCAAGGGGCGCGGCAAGCGCGGGTTCTCGGCGCGCGACTACGCCGTGCTGCGCGAGGTCACGGCGTGGCGCGAGGAGGAGGCCCGCCACCGCGACAAGCCGCGCCGGCACGTCGTCCCGGACGAGGCCCTCGTCACGCTGGCGCAGCGCAAGCCCACCGACCTCGGCACGCTGCGCAGCGTCCGCGGGCTGAGCGACAGCGCGAGCCGGAGCTACGGCGAGGCCCTCGTCGAGGCCGTGCAGCGCGGCCTCGACGTGCCGAAGGCCGAGCGCCCGCAGCCGCCGCAGGGCCGGCGCTCGGACGACGCCGAGCAGGCGCGGCTCGACCTGGCCCTCGCCCTCGTCAAGGGGCAGAGCCTGGGCCACGACGTCGACCCCGCGCTCGTCGCCAACCGGGCGAGCATCGAGCGGCTCGTCGCCGACGGCACTCGCGCCGACCCGGAGCAGCACCCCATCCTCCGAGGCTGGCGGCGCACGCTCGTCGGCGAGGCGCTGCTGGACCTGCTGCGCGGCGCGAGCGCCGTCGGGGTCGATCCCGAGACCGCGCTGCCTCACCTTCTCCCCGGCGACGGGCTTCCCGGCGACGGGCTTCCCGGCGACGGGCTTCCCGGTGACGGGCTTCCCGGTGACGGGCGATGACGCGGGACGACCGCCTCCGCGCCGCCGCTGCCGCCGCGCACGCCTGGCGCGACCCGGAGCACCCCGCCCGCGCCGCTGCCGCCGCCGCCACCCTGGCCGCGCCGAACCGCTTCACCGAGGAAGGCCTCGCCTTCGCGCTGAACCACCGGATGCACCAGGCGACCGAGAAGGCGCTGCGCACGTGGGTCGGCAACCGAGAGGTCGAGCGGCCTGTCGAAGTCGGGGTGGTCGGTGGGGGCGACGCGCCGCTCGCGGGGTGGGAGGCCGCGCTTGGTGCGTTCCTGCTCGGGCACCGGGTGGTCGTCGCGCCGCCGGACGCGTCGCCTGCCCTGCTGCCCGCGCTCTGGGCCGAGGTCGGGGGGAGCGGCGAGCGGGTGCGCTTCGGGCCGGCGGCGGAGGCCCGGGCGGCGGAGGCCGTTATTGCAAGCAAGGAAACTGATTCTTCCGTCGCCGTGGTCGGTGGGCGGGAGGACGCCGAAGCGCTCAGCGGGCTGGCCGAGGACCTGCTCCTGCACGAAGGCGTCGGCCCCGGTCCGGGCGTCGTGTGGGCACCGGCAGGGCTGGCCCCCGATGCTTTGCTCGACGCCCTCGCCGGGTTCCGCGCGTTCTTCCCGCCGCACCCCGACACCGACGGCACGCTCGCGCTGCCGTCGGCCTTTTTAGCCTCCGCCAAGCAGCCGCACGCCACCGGCCCCGGCTTCCTCGTCAGCAAGGGCGACCCGGAGCCGCAGGGCCCGGGGCACGTCCGGTGGGCCGAGTACGACGATCTGTCCCAGGTCGCGGGCTGGCTTCGGGCGTGGCCGGAGGGGTCGTTCGTGGTCGCCACGCCGGAGCTAGCCCAGCGCTTGGAGACGGCGCTACCGGTCGTCGTCCCGGGCGACGCCCACCGTCCCGCCCTCGGCGAGCGTCACCCGGACCTCATCGGGTTCCTCGCCGGGCTGTGACTCGGAGCGGCGGAGCGGAAGGCTCCGGGGCTCATCGCCGAGGGGGCCTCCGCCTGTCCGTGCTCCCGCGCGTCCCCGCGCTTCCGCTCCTACCCCTCAATACCCCTCAAGGTGCTGCGTCAGAATCTGCTCGATGCGCGGGAGCAGGGCGTCCCATCTGGCGTCGGGCGTTTTGGTCACGGTGACGAAGCCCGGGAGCACGAGCACGTTGTGGACGCCGCCGAGGTCGAAGAGGGGCGCGCCGAGCGGATCGCCCTCGGCCTCGGCAGGCGAGGCGAACGCGCCCATTCCGCTCTCGATGAACGGGCGGTCCGCCGCCGTGAACTTGAGGCTGTTGGGGTTCGGCGTCGGCTGGACGGTGAAGGGCGGCATCGCGACGGGGTGTAGGTGAAGAAGGGGAAAGCTACTCCGGCGGAGAAGGGCGAAAACATATCTTACGGGCAAGAGTACCTTTCGCCCCTCGCGTCGCTCACCTCTCCACCCGTCATGGCCGCCCCCGACCCCCGCCCCGCCTCTCCCTCGGCGCTACCCCGCGACCCGGCCCCGGCCGACCCGCCGCCGGTCGGTGCGCCGGTGCCCGAGGAGCCGCCGCCGGTGCGCCCGGTGGCCGTCGCCGCCCCGCCTCCGGTCCTCGACGCCGGCCACCGGCTGCCTGCGCACCAGGGGAAGGTGGGCCGCGTCACGGACCACGTCAAGGGGGCGACGCACAACCTGACGGAGTGGATCGAGCTCCGGATCGCGCTGCTCAAGCGTGAGGTCAAGGACGAGGTCCAGGTCGTCAAGGCGCAGCTCGTCGAGATGGCGAAGGCGTACGGGGCCGTCGCGGTGCTCGGGCTCGTGGCGGCCGTGGTGGGGCTGTTCGTGCTCGGGTTCTTCCTCAGCGCGCTCTGGGGCCTGCTGCTCGGCGACGAGCGCGAGCTGTGGTCGCTCACGCTGGGGTTCTTCACGATGATGGTGCTCTTCGGGGCAGGGGCGGCCGTGGCGTACAAGAGAGCCGAGGCCAAGAAGCAGACCCTCTCGCTCTTCGGCTCGTCGCCGCCGTCCGTAGACCCGCCCCCGCCCGCTGCCTAGCTCACCGCCCCCGACCCCGCCCGCATGGACGACCTCAAGAAGGACACCCTCACGCAGCACCAGCTCCGCGCCGCGCTCGACGTGCGCACCGCGCGCCTCGACCACCACCTCACCGGCATCAAGAAGGAGCTGACCACGCTCAACGACGTCAACGTCGGGGGCCGCCCGGTCACGGACTACGTCCGCGAAGACCCGCTGCTGGCGGTCGGCGTGGCGGCGGGCGTCGGCCTGGTGGCCGGGCTGATCGGCGGGCTGATCGCCCGGGAGACCCCGGAGGAGCCGAGCGACCACGACCTGTGGATGGGCGCGTACCTCGACGACTTGGTGGACGAGGCCGGCGCGCGCGTGATCGGAGGGGAGGACGCCGACACGGCCCTTGGGAGGGCGCTGCGGCGGCGCGCCCCGGTGATCGTCGTCGAGCCGGAGGAGCCGAAGCACACGCCGTCGACCACGCTCAACGTGCTGCTCAACACCGCGCTCGGCTTCGGCGCTAAGTTTGCCCTCGACCAGGTGGCCCGGCAGTTCACCGGCGAGGACGGGATCATCGACGCGCTGCAAGACGCGCCGGAGCCGCCGCCGGCTCCGCTGCCGGAGCCGCCGCCGGCTGTGCCCTCCGCCGCCGACCCGTACCGTCCGGCATAGCCCTTGATTCTGTTCTGCTGATTCCGTAGCCGTTCCCCCATGCCTGTCGCCGTCACCGTTTTTCTGGCTATCCTGCTCGCTGCGGGGACGGTGCTGATGTGGGAGGCGAGGACGGGCCGGTTCACGGCCTCGCGGCGGCAGGAGTCGTGGCGCGTCGCGCTCTTCTTCCTGGCGACGGTCGCCGGAAGCGCTTTGCTGATTCGGTCGATGGGGGGGACGGTGCTGCTGGCACTCGTGTTCATCCCGGTGACGGTGCTGAGCCTGATGCGCTTCGTGGCCCTGGCGCGGCGGCGCTGGCGCGGGGCCGCGTCGTTCGCCGCGCTGGCGGTGGTGCTGTGGGGGGGGCTGTGGCTGGGGCTGCACGCCGTGCCCTATCCGCTGGACGAGGGCTTCTTCATGGAGCACATCTTCCACCTCGACGGCGGGACCGGAAGCCAGAGCATCGACCCCGCCGCCGGACGCCCGGTGCGCGTCTGAATATGTCGTTCCCCGCCTCGTTGGGCCCGATGTGGCGGCTCGGCCTCGGCCTCCTCCTGCCACTCGCCGTTCCCGCCAGCGCCCAGGCCGTCGCCCCCGATACCGACCGGGGGGCGGATGGAGTGGCATCGACCCGGAGACGGGGGAGCGGTCGTACCTCCCGATCGAGGACGAGGCGCGCGTGAACGAGCGTCGCGCCGACACCGGGATGCCTCCCCTCGGCGGCTTCCCGCCTGCCGATGGGTAGGGTGCCGGTCCCCGAGACGCTGAGGCCGAAGCCTGCCGCATCACCGTCGCGCCGTCCGCTGTCCACCGACCCACGGCGCTCCGTATCTTCCGGCCCGCCGGGACCGATGCGCGGCGGGCCCTCCATCTCCTCGACTCGTATGCGTCTCATCCTCTTCGGCCCGCCGGGGGCGGGCAAGGGCACCCAGGCCCGGCACCTCGTCGAACGCTTCGCCCTCAAGCAAATCTCCACCGGCGACCTCTTCCGCGCCGCCCTGCGCGACGAGACGCCCGTCGGCGTCGAGGCGAAGGGGTACATGGACCGGGGCGCGCTCGTCCCTGACGCCGTCGTCAACCGGATGGTCGAGGCGGCGCTCGACGCGCTCGGGCGCGACGGCTTCATCCTCGACGGCTTCCCGCGCACGACGGACCAGGCCCGCTGGCTCATCGGCTACCTCGACGCGCACGACGCGCCGCTCGACGCGGTGGTCAGCCTGAGGGTGGACCCCGAGCTGATCGTCGCGCGCCTGTCGCGCCGCCGCACCGACCGCGAGACGGGGGCGATCTACCACCTCGACTTCAACCCGCCGCCCGCCGGCCTCCCCGCCGACCGGCTCGGGCACCGCTCCGACGATCAGCCCGAGGCGATCCGCACCCGGCTTGAGGTCTACGAAGACGAGACCCGGCCCGTGGCCGCGCTCTTCCGCGCCGAGGCCCCGTTCGCCGAGGTCGACGGCGTGGGCGAGATCGGGGAGGTGCAGGGGCGGATCGTGGACGCGCTCCGCAGGGTCGGCGCGCGCGGCGTCGCGGCGTCGTGACGGGGGGCCGCGCGAACGCTCCCGCGCTCGACGCCGAAACCGACGCCGAGGCGCACCTCCGCCGGCTGACGGTCACGGTCGACGAGGCCCTCGCTGGGCTGCCGCTGCCGGAGGAGCCGGCGGCGCTCTACGGGCCGGTGCGCTACGTGCTCGCCGGCGGCGGCAAGCGGCTGCGCCCGGCGCTCGTGCTCCTCGCGGCGGAGACCTTCGGCGCGCCGACCGAGCGGGCGCTCCCGGCGGCGCTCGCCGTCGAGGTGTTCCACAACTTCACGCTCGTCCACGACGACATCATGGACCACGCCCCAGCGCGGCGCGGTCGCCCGTCGGTCCACGTCGTCTGGGACGAGAGCACGGCGATCCTCGCGGGCGACCTGCTGATGGGCCTCGCGTACGACCTGCTCGCGCAGACCGAGACCGACCGGCTCGGGGCCATCGTCCGGCGGTTCCACCGGATGGTGATGCGGCTGTGCGAGGGGCAGGCCCTCGACGAGCAGTTCGAGACCGACGGCGCGGTGACGGTCGCGCGCTACCTCGACATGATCGACCGCAAGACCGGCGCGCTCATCGAGCTCGCGCTCGTGCTCGGCGGCCTCGTCGGCGGGGCGGACGACGCGGCGCTCGGGGCCCTCGCCGACGCCGGGCGGGCGTGGGGCCGGGCGTTCCAGATCCAGGACGACCTCCTCGACCTCACCGCCGACGACGACCGGTGGGGCAAGACCATCGGCGGCGACCTCCTCGAAGGCAAGAAAACCTACCTCCTCCTCCGCACGCTAGAACGAGCCGAGGGCGACGAACACGCCTGGTTCCACCGCATCGTCACCGGCGGCGGCCTGCCCGAGGCCGAGATCGGCGAGGCGCGCCGCCGGATGCGCCGCCTCGGCGTGCTCGGCGAGGCGCGCGAGACGGTGCTCCGCTACTACGACCTCGGCCAGGAGGCCCTCGGCGCGCTGCCGCCCGGGCCGGGGCGCGAGGGGCTGCGCGGGATCGCCGGGCGCATGGCCCGCCGCGTGCGTTAGATTCCGACCTCAGGACTACTCTGTGCCACTCTGTGCTACGCAGACTACGCTGTGCTATGATCGAGCGCCAAGCCACCGTCCGCAACAAAGCCGGCATCCACACCCGCCCGGCCTCGATGATCGTGCGCACCGCCGCCCGGTTCGACGCCGAGTTCTACATCCGCACCGACGGCTACGAGATCAACGGCAAGAGCATCATCGGCGTCATGACGCTCGCCGCCGAGCAGGGCGCGACGCTGACGCTGATGTTCGACGGCGACGACGCGGAGGCCGCCGCCGAGGCGATGGCCGAGCTCTTCGAGTCCGGCTTTGGCGAGCCGGTCGAGTGAAGCACAACGCGCGCGCGAGGCCGAGCCCCACCGTTCGAGCCTCGCCGTTCAAGCCCCGCCGTTGGGGTGCCGCTCACGCAGCACGGTGTACGCAGCACGGTGTACGCATCGCCTTTTCACCTCCATGCCCCACCCCTCCCCCGATCTCTCTGCCGAAACCGTCGCCGCCGAGCGCGTCGTCGAGGGCGTCGGCGTGGCCCCGGGGATCGTGATCGGGCCGGCGCTCGCGTTCGTCGGCGAGACGTTCCGGGTGAGCGAGCAGCGCGTCGAGGGCGACGAGACCGCCGAGGAGCTGCGGCGCTTCACCGAGGCCGTGGTCCGGGCCGAGGCCGAGCTCGGCAAGATCGCCGGGTTCGCCCGCGAGAAGCTCGGCGAGTCGAGCGCCGACATCTTCAGCGCCCAGGCCCTCATCCTCCAGGACGCCGCCCTCCACGCCGACGTCGAGGCCCTCGTCTGCGGCGAGGGCTACAGCGCCGCCTTCGCCGTGCAGACCGTCCTCGGGCGCATCCGCAAGCGGCTCGAGGCCGCGCCGAGCGAATACCTCCGCGACCGCGCCGGCGACCTCGTGGACGTGCAGAACCGGCTCCTCCGCACGCTCCAGCAGAGCAAGGGCTTCTCGAAGATCGAGACCGGGCGCGTCGTCGTCGCCGAGAACCTGACGGCGGCGGACCTGCTGCTCTTCAGCCGCCGCGACGTGCTCGGCTGCGCGATCGACTTCGGCGGGCCGACGAGCCACGTCTCGATCATGGCCCGCGCCCTCGGCATCCCCGCCGTCGTCAGCCTGCACGGCTTCGCGGGGCACGTCGAGGGCGGCGAGACCGTCGTCCTCGACGGGTTCTCCGGGCGCGTCGTCCTCCACCCGACCGACGCCACCCTGGCGGCGTACCGCGAGCGGCAGGCCCGCTACGAGCGCGGCCTCGACGCCCGGCAGGAGCTCGTCCCGCTCCCCGCCGAGACGCAGGACGGCCACCGCATCGCGCTCCGGGCCAACGTCGAGCTCGAACAGGAATTCCCGCTCCTGGCGAAGTACGGGGCCGAGGGCATCGGCCTGTTCCGCACCGAGATGCTCCTGCTCGCCCGGGGCCACCCCATCGGCGAGGAGGAGCAGACGGCGGTCTACCGCGAGGCGGTCCGCGCCGCGAGCCCGCACCCGACGACCTTCCGGCTGCTCGACCTCGGCGGCGACAAGCTCCTCCCGATGGCGCACCGCGAGCACAACCCGTTCCTCGGCTGGCGCGGCATCCGGATTCTGCTCGACAAGCCCGACCTGCTCCGCCCGCAGCTCCGCGCGATCCTCCGCGCCGCCGCCGATGGGCCCGCGCGCATCCTCGTCCCGATGGTCTCGACCGTCGGCGAGGTCCGCCGCGTCCGCGACCACGTGGCCGAGGCCGTCGCCTCGCTCCAGGCCGACGGCCTCGCGCACGAGGCCGACGTGCAGATCGGCATCATGGTCGAGGTGCCGTCGGTGGTGCTCCTGCTGGAGCGGTTCGCGCCGGAGGTGGACTTCCTCTCGATCGGCTCGAACGACCTGACGCAGTTCACGCTGGCCGTGGACCGGGGCAACGACCTCATCGCCGACCGCTACGACGAGCTGCACCCGGCGGTGCTGCGGCTCATCGCGCAGACCGCTGAGGTCGGCGAGCGCCACGGGCTCTCGGTCAGCCTGTGCGGCGAGATGGCGAGCAACCCGCGCGCCGCCCCCCTCCTCGTCGGCCTCGGGCTGACGGAGCTCAGCGCCTCGCCCGCGTTCCTGCTCGACGTGAAGCGCGCCGTCCGCTCGTGCTCGAAGCGCAAGATGACCGCCCTCGCCGAGCAGGCCCTCGAGCAGCCCGACGCGCAGTCCGTCGTGACGCTCATGAACACGTGGCTGCGCGAGCACGTCCCCGAGCTCGCCGTATTCTTCGACGGCAGCGCGTGACGCACGATGCGTGACACACGACGCACGATGCGTGACGCACGATTTCCCCCACCCCATCACCCCACCCCGATGCAAGACCTGATCCGCGCCCACGACCCCGACAACATGTTCGACGCCGTCCGCGGCTTCGCCGAGAACGTCCGCGAGGGCTGGGCCATCCCCGCCGACTTCGCCCCCGGCCGCCTCGCCTCCGGCTGGAGGCAGGTCGTCGTCGTCGGGATGGGCGGCTCGGCGATCGGCGGCGACTTCGTGCGCACCTTCTGCCGCGAGACCGCGCCGGTGCCGGTCACGGTCGTGCGCGACTACGCGCTGCCGGCCTCGGTGGGCGAGGACGCCCTCGTGATCGCCTCGAGCTACTCCGGCGGGACCGAGGAGACGCTCGCGGCCTACGACGAGGCCGGGCGGCGCGGCGCGACGGTCGTCGCCGTCACCTCCGGCGGCGAGCTCCGGCGGCGCGCCGAGCACGACGGGAACGCGCACTTCGTCATCCCCGGCGGGATGCAGCCGCGCGCGGCGCTGGGCTACTCGCTCGGGGCGATGCTCCGGCTCGCCCACCAGCTCGGCCTGTGCGACATCTCGGAGGCCGACCTCGACGAGGCCCGGCGCGTCACCGACGCCCGCGCCGAAGCCCTCGCCGACCTGGGCGGCAACCCCGCGCTGGAGTTGGCGCGGAGCCTGGCCGGGAAGGTGCCCCTCGTCTACACCGGGCCGGGGCTGCTGGAGGCCGCCGGCGTGCGGTGGCAAACGCAGATTCAGGAGAACGCCAAGCAGCTCGCCTTCGGCAACGTCTTCGCCGAGCTCAACCACAACGAGGTCCTCGCCTGGGAGCACGCCCTCCCCGAGGTGCAAAAGCTCCTCCACGTCGTCGTCCTCCGCGACCCGGCGGACCACCCGAAGATCCACAAGCGGATGGACGTGACGAAGGGTTTGCTTGCCCCGAAGGCGGCGGGCTGGACCGAGGTCTCGCCCCAGGGCGAGGGCAAGCTCGCCCGCCTGCTCTCGACGATCCAACTCGGCGACTTCATGTCGTTCTACCTCGCCATGCTGATGGGCGTGGACCCGACGCCGATCGAGACCATCGACCACCTCAAGCGGACGCTCGCCGAGGCGTGAGGCGGCGTGGGGGCCTCAGGAGGTCCGCTATGCCCCGCCTCTGCACCGACGCCGACCTCGACCCGACCGGCCTCGCTGGCTTCAATGCCGGCTTCGACCCGACCCCGCCGCCGGGTGCCACCCAGGAGCCGGTCGATGAACGCGTCACGGTGGTGCGGTGGCCCCTCGCTTTTCTCGCATCGCCTTTCGGGCTCAGGCTGCGAGAAGCTGGTCCCCCTCGCCGAGGGGGACGGCCGCGTGCCGCCGGGAGCGAGCGGAGCCGCAGGCTCGGCGAGCGAATGCAAACGCGGTGGGGGTCCGAGCGCGTGAGGCTAGACAAGGGCAGGCGGGTGTAAGTTGGCGTGTGCCCCACGCTCCCACGTTGCCCGTGCGCCCCGTTGCCGCCCTTCTGCCGGTCTTGATCGTCCTCGCGCTCGGCGGGTGCGGAAACGCTGAGCCGCCGACGGGCGGAGCAGCCCCCGCCCGCAGCGCGGCGGCCCCGCCGTACCGCTTCGACGCGCCCGACGCCCGGTTCGAGCTTCCGGGCCGGCTCGACGAAGTCTCCGGCCTCACGGACCTCGGCGGCGGGCGGCTCGGCGCGGTGCAGGACGAGAAGGGCCACCTCTACGTGCTCGACGCCGCGACCGGCGAGGTGGTGCACGAGCACGACTTCGGCCCGGGCGGGGACTACGAGGGGGTCGAGCGCGTCGGCGAGCGCGTCGTCGTGCTCCGCAGCGACGGGCGGCTGTTCGTGATCACGGAGTGGCAGGCGGAGCGCGCCGAGGCGGCGACGCTGGACCCGGGCCTGCACGGCTCGTGCGACGCCGAGGGGCTGGCCTTCGACGCCCCGGCCGAGCGCCTCCTCATCGCGTGCAAGGAAGCGCCGGGCGGGGGGCTGCGCGGCGCGCGGGCCCTCTACGCCTTCGACCTCCGCCGGCAAGCGCTCGTCGCCGAGCCGGCCTTCATCGTCCACGCCGACTCGCTGGCGGGGGCCGAGCGCTCGCTCGACGAGGCCGTCCGCGAGGCCGTCCGGCCCCTCACCGACATCAACGCCTTCAAGCCGTCCGCCGCCGGGGTCCACCCGCTCACCGACGAGGTGTGGGTGCTCTCGTCGGTCGACAGGCTCGTGCTCGTGCTCGCCCGCGACGGCACGATTGCTGCCATGTGGCCGCTCCCCGCGCGCCTCGCCCCGCAGCCCGAGGGCCTCGCCTTCCTGCCCGACGGCACGCTCTTCCTCGCCAGCGAAGCCGCGGGCGGGGCCGCCACGCTGCTCCGCTTCGCCTACCACCCCACTCCATGACCCGTTCGCTGCCCACCCCGGCCTCGGTCGGGAGCGTTCTCGTTGTCACCCTGGCGCTCCTGCTCGCGGCCTGCACCTCGTCGCGGCCCTACGTGGACGAGGCGTTCGACGGCTGGCAGGCCGCGACGCCGCCGGAGCGGGCCGACCTCGCCTACCGGGTGTTCCTCGTCGGGGACATCGCGGCGGGTGAGGAGCGCTCGGGGCTGGACGTGCTCGCGGCGCACCTGGCCGAGGCGGGCGAAGCCGGCACGGTCGTGTTCCTCGGCGACCAGCTCAGCCGCCCGCTGCCGGACTCGCTCGCGGCGGAGCGGGCCGAGGCCGAGGCTCCGCTGCTGGACCTGGTGGAGGCCGTCCAGGGCTATCCCGGCCGGGTCGTGGTGATCCCCGGCGACCGGGAGTGGCAGCGCGACGAGACGCGGGAGCGCGAGGCCGACTTCCTCGCCGCCCGGCTCGGCGAGCGCGTGCTCGTGCCCGAGGACGGCCTGCCCGGCCCCGTGAAGATCACGCTCGCCGACGGCATCCACCTCCTCGCCCTCGACACCGAGTGGTGGCTCCAGGACGCGGACGACCGCCCGACGGGCGAGATCGACGGCGAGGACGTCGAGTCCGAGCTCGACGTGCTCATCGCCCTCACCGAGCTCCTCGCCGAGTACGACGACGACCGCATCATCGTCGTCGGCCACCACCCCGTCTTCTCCAACGGCGAGCGCGGCGGGCACTACAGCCTCCGCCAGCACCTCTTCCCGCTGACCGACGTGTGGGGGCCGCTCTACCTCCCGCTCCCCATCGTCGGGTCGGTGTACCCGCTGCTGCGCAGCTACTTCGGGGGGCGGCAGGACTTTTCCGGCTCGGACTACCGGACGTTCCGCCAGGCGCTGCCGGCGGCCATCGAGGAGCACGACGGGGTGATCTACGCCGCCGCGCACGAGCACGGGCTCCAGTACACGCCCTACCGCACCGACGCGCTCGAGCTCCAGCACCACGTCACGAGCGGCGGCGGGAGCCGGCGCGGGTCGTTCGACGGGGGCTTCGGGGCCGGCTTCGCGCACGCCTCCGAGGGCTTCGCCTCGGTCCAGTTCTACGACGACGGGACGATGTGGCTCGAGTTCTGGGAGCCCTCGGGGGACCGTCGGCAGGGCCGCCTCGCCTTCCGCACCCAGCTCGAAGAAGCCCTCCGCGAGGACGTGGACCCGCAGGTCTCCGACGCCGTCGACGCCGCCGCGCTGCCCGACTACACCGACAGCACGGTGGTCGTCCGCGCCGACCCCGGCCTCGGAGCCGGAGCCGTCAAGCGGTTCTTCCTCGGGAGCAACTACCGCGACGCGTGGACGGCCCCGGTCCCGACGCGGGTGCTCGACCTGGGGCGTGACCGGGGCGGGCTCGTGCCGGTCAAACGCGGCGGCGGCTACCAGACGGTCTCGCTTCGGCTCAAGAACCCCGAGGGCCGCGAGTTCGTCCTCCGCCAGGTCCGGAAACGGCCCGACCTGCTCCTGCCCGTCGCGCTCCAGGGCACCGTCGCCGCCGACGTGTTCGCCGACCAGATTTCGAGCTCGAACCCGTACGGCGCGCTCGTCGTCCCGCGCCTCGCCGAGGCCGCCGGCATCTACCACACGAACCCCGAGCTCGTCGTCATCCCGGACGACCCGCGCCTCGGGGTCTACCGCGAGGACTTCGCCGGCACGCTCGCGCTCTTCGAGGAGCGGCCCGCCGGCGACGTCTCGGACCAGGCGCACTTCGGCGGGGCGGAGGACGTGGACTCCTCCGTGAAGATGCTCCGCGAGCTGCGCGAGGACAACGACACCCGCGTCGATGCCCGGTTCTACCTCCGCAACCGGCTCTTCGACGCGCTCATCGGCGACTGGGACCGGCACGAGGACCAGTGGCGGTGGGCGCAGTTCGAGCCGTTCGAGCTCGACCCGGCGCTCCCCGCAGACGCGCGGACCCAGGGCAAGGTCTACCGCCCGATCCCGCGCGACCGCGACCAGGTCTTCTTCCGGCTCACCGGCGTGCTCCCGCGCATCGCGCAGTACTACATCCCCGGCCTCCAGGACTTCGACCCGGACTACGGCAACGTCGGCGGCCTGACCGAGAACGGGCGCGAGCTCGACCGCCGCCTGCTCAGCGAGCTCGCGCGCGAGGACTGGCAGGCCGTCGCCCGCGACCTCCAGGCGCGGATGACGGACGCGGTGTTCCGCGAGGCGCTCGAGGACTGGCCCGCCGAGGTCAACGCCCTCCACGGCGAGCGCGTCTACCGAAACCTCCAGAGCCGGCGCGACGGGCTGCTGGAGTTTGCCGACAGCTGGTACGGCCTGCTCAGCCGCTACGTCGACGTCGTCGGCTCCGACAAGCACGAGCGCTTCGTGGTCGAGCGCCGGGGCGAGGAGACCGAGGTGACGGTCTACAAGACGAACAAGGAGGGCGAGAACCGGAAGGGGATCTACCGCCGGGTCTTCCACACACGCGAGACGCGCGAGCTCCGGCTCTACGGGCTCGGCGGGCGCGACCGCTTCGAGACCACCGGCGAGGGCGACCTCTACGTCCGCATCGTCGGCGGGCCGGACGAGGACGCCTTCGCCGACCGCGCCGAGGGGCGGCGCGAGCACTACTACGACACCCGGCGCGGCAACGAGGTCGAGGCGGGCGACGCGCGCGTCACGCTCTCCGACGACCCCGACGTGAACCGGTACGACCCCAAGGAGTTCGGCTCGGCGCGGCGCGCGGTCTTCCCCGTCTTCGGCTACAACGCGACCGACGGGCCGACGCTGGGCTTCAACGCGGTGATGAGGACCTCGCGGTTCCGGCGCAGGCCGTTCGGGCACCGCCACCAGCTCGCGGCGAGCGTCGCCACGTTCACCGGGGCCGTCACGGCGGCCTACGCCAGCCGGTGGACCGAGCGCGCCGGGCCGTTCGACGTGGTGATCGAGGCCGACGGGGCGACGCCGCAGAACGTCCAGAACTTCTACGGCCTGGGCAACGAGACGGAGCTGGACCGGGAGGCGGGGTTCTACCGCGTGCGCCTCGCCCGTGCCGCGGGGGCCGCCGGGCTCGAGCTGAACCTCACGCGCGGGCTCAACTTCGGCGTCCTCCCCGCCGCCGAGGTCACGCGCGTCGAGCGCAGCCCGGACCGCATCGTCGGGCTGCCCGGGGTCGCCGACGACGTCTTCGACGAGCAGGCGTTCGTCGGCGGCAACGGCCTCCTCGTCCTCGAGCACGCCGACCGCGCGGTGAACCCGCGCCAGGGCTTCCGCTGGGAGAACCGCGCCACCGTGCGCACCGGCGTCTGGAACACGGGCGACACGTTCGGCACCCTCGCCTCGGCCCTCACGGCCTACCTCTCGCCCTCGCTCCGGCCCCAGGTCACGCTCGCGCTCCGCGTCGGGGCCGAGCACGTCGCGGGCGACTTCCCGTTCTACCGCGCCGCCTCGCTCGGCGGGACGACGAACCTGCGCGGCTACCGGAGCACCCGGTTCTCGGGGCGCAGCGCGCTCTGGCAGAACGCCGAGCTGCGCCTCGGGCTCGGGCAGTTCCGCACCTACGCCGCCGCCGGCTCGTTCGGCCTCGTCGGGTTCGCCGACAACGGGCGCGTCTGGGCCGACGGCGAGGACTCCTCGGCGTGGCACCAGGGCTACGGCGGCGGGCTGTGGCTGAACCTCTTCGACCTGGTCCTGGTTAACGGCACCGTCGGCGTCTCCGAAGAAGGCACCTTCGTCAACGTCGGGTTCGGGTTCCTTTACTAAGCCGCGCCTGTGCCGATATTCCACCTGATCCTCCCCCCAAACAGGCGATCCCCCCATGGCTGCTGACGAAAGCCGTGCCCTCGACGCGAAAGCCTCGGCGGCGGCCCCGACGGCGAAGGCCGGCGGCGTCGCCGGCGACGGCCAAGGCGTCCCCGACCCGGAGGTCGCAGAACCGGAGGTCGCAGAACCGGAGGTGCTCGAGCCCGCCGACGTCGAGGCCGTGGCCGGGGCCGCAGCGGAAGCCATCGAGGCGGCCCGCGCCGAGCGCAAGGCGAAGAAGAAGGCCAACAAGAAAAAGAAGGCGGCGAAGAGCGACACCCTCGGCACCAGCCGCGGCGTCGAGACCATGTTCAGGACCTCGTACCGCGTCCACATGGACCTCTCGTCGCTGGCCGACACGAAGGCCAACATCATGATCTCGATCAACGGCCTGATCCTGCCGATCCTGCTCGGCGCGATCTCGCCCAAGATCGACTCGAACCCCTGGCTGCTGATCCCGACCTCGGTGCTGATGATCGGGTGCCTGATCTCGATGGTCTTCGCCATCCGCTCGGCCCGGCCCCGCGTCAGCAGCGACGTCGTCACGCTTGACCAGGTGCGGAACAACCGCGCCAACATCCTCTTCTTCGGCCACTACGCCAACATGACGCGCGACGCCTTCGAGGAGGGCATGACCGAGCTGATGCAGGACAACGACCGGCTCTACCGCAACATGATCCGCGACCTCTACGGGCTGGGCAGCGTGCTGACGACCAAGTTCCGCCTCCTGCGCACCTCGTACACCGTCTTCATGTTCAGCATCGTGATCGGCGTCCTGATGTTCATCGGGACCTACTACCTCATCGCCACCGACGTGATCGGCGAGGACCCGCCCGCCGCCACGGCTCCGGCGCAGCCGGCTCCGAGCGCGGTGCCGCTGATCCCGATCCCCCGATGACGGTGACCTTCTACGGGGTCCGGGGGTCCACGCCCGCGCCGGGGGCCGCCTTCGCCCGCTTCGGCGGGCACACGACCTGCGCCGCGGTCGCCTTCGAGGAGCAGGTGCTCGTGCTTGACGCCGGGACCGGCATCCGCCCGCTCGGGCGCGCGCTCCTCGGCGGCGGCGACGACCTGTTCGTCCTCCTGACCCACCTCCACGCCGACCACGTGATCGGCTTCCCGTTCTTCGCTCCGCTCTACGAGGCCGGACGGACGGTCCACCTGCTCGACCACGACGAGGCGGCGTGGTCGCCGCTCGCGCTCTTCGACGGCGTGCACTACCCGCTCCGCCCGGGCGACCTGCCGTGCTCGGTGCGGCGCGTCCACGAGAGCCCGACCGCGTTCCTCCGAGGGCACGGGCTGGGGGTGACGCGGCAGGCCGTCAACCACCCCGGCGGGGCCTACGGCTACCGCGTCGAGGACGACGGCCGGAGCTTCGTCTTCGTGCCCGACAACGAGCTGGGCGACGAGACCCACGCGGCGCGCGGCGAGGTCGTCGCCTTCTGCCGGGGGGCCGACGTGCTGTGCCACGACGCGCAGTACCTCGACGCCGAGATCGCCGAGCGCCGCGGGTGGGGGCACAGCAGCCTCAGCGAGGCGGTCGCGCTCGCCGTCGAGGCCGGCGTCGGGCACCTCGTGCTCACGCACCACGACCCCGACCGCACCGACGACGCCCTCGACGCGGTGCAGGCCCGCGCCCGCGCCGCCCTCGGCCCGCACGGCATCGGCTGCACCGTCGCCCACGAGGGCCTCACCTTCCACCTCGGCCAGGCTACGCCGCTTCCGCCCGACCCCGGCGGCGTCGCCACGAAAGCAGAGAGTCTATGAGCGACCCCAACGGCACCGCCCGCGTCCTCGTCGCCGACGACGAGCCGGACCTCGAAACCCTCATCCGGCAGAAGTTCCGCCGCCGCATCCGCAAGGGCGAGCTGGACTTCCTCTTCGCCTCGGACGGCGAGGAGGCCCTCGAACACATCCGGCAGCACCCCGAGATCGACCTCGTGCTCACCGACATCAATATGCCGCGCATGGACGGCCTGACGCTGCTCGCCGAGCTGACCCGGCTCAAGCGCGAGGACGACATCCTCGGGGCCGTCGTCGTCACGGCCTACGGCGACATGATGAACATCCGCACCGCGATGAACCAGGGCGCGTTCGACTTCCTCACCAAGCCCATCGACCTCGACGACCTCGAGCTCACGATCGACAAGGCGCTCGACCGGGTGCGCGACCAGAAGAAGGCCGCGCACGCCCGCGAGACCGTCGGGCGCTACCTCTCCGACGAGATCGCCGAGACCCTCCTGGCCGGGCCCGAGGCGACGCAGCTCGGCGGCGAGCGCCGGAGCGTGACCATCATGATGGCCGACCTGCGCGGCTTCTCGACGCTCTCCGAGAGCATCGCCCCGGAGCGCGTGCTCGACGTGCTCAACATCCACCTCGGCGCGATGGCCGAAGTCATCGGCGCCTACGGCGGGACGATCGACGAGTACCTCGGCGACGGCATCCTGGTGCTCTTCGGCGCGCCGGTCGAGCGCGAGGACCACGCCCGCCGCGCCGTCGCCTGCGCGGTCGCGATGCAGCAGGCCATGGAGGCCGTCAACGAGCAGGTCGAGGCGATGAGCCTGCCGGCGCTCCAGATGGGCATCGGGATCAACACCGGCGAGGTCGTCGTCGGCAACATCGGCTCGGAGCGGCGCATGAAGTACGGCGTCGTCGGCAGCCCGGTCAACGTCGCCGGGCGCATCGAGTCGGCGACGGTCGGCGGGCAGATTCTGGTCTCGGAGCGGACCCTGGCCGAGGCCGGCGACGACGTCGAGGTCCGGCGGACGATGGAGCTCGCCGCGAAGGGGTTCTCGGCCCCGATCCCCCTCTTCGAGGTCGCGGGCATCGGCGGCGAGGAGGACCTGCACCTGCCCGCCGAGGAGCGCGCCCTCCACGCGCTGCCGCGCCCGATCCCGGTCCGCTTCCGCATCCTCGACGGCAAGCAGCTCGGCGACGAGGCCGTGGACGCCGACTTCACCGCGCTCTCGCCCTACGGCGCGTTCCTCCGGACCGAGCACCCCCTCGACCCGTTTGCCGACTTGAAAATCCAGGTCCCCGTGCCGGACGCCGACGACCGGCCCTTCGGCCACGCCTACGCGAAGGCGCTGGAATCGGGGGACGGCGGCTGGGTCGTCCACTTCACCTCGGTGCCCCCGCCCGTCGCCTCGTCGCTCGAGGGGTACCTTGACGAGGCCGAGGAGAGAGAGGAGCAAAACCGCCAAAGCTGACGAGGCGGGTCGCTTCGAGCCACCGTTCGCTTCGGCTACCGTCCGCTTCGGCCACCGTCCGCTGCCTACCTTCTATGGACCCGTTGCTGCTCTTCTCCCGCGTGGTGGTCGTCGCCCTGGCGGCGTGGCTGTGGTGGTGGGGGCGCGGGCAGGCGCGCGAGAACGTCCGCCTGCGCGAAGAAGTGGACCGGCTGCGCGAGCACCTAGACCGGCTGCGGGACGACGTGCAGAAGAAGACCAACCCAGAACGCTAGATGGCACACCACGACACGACGCAGGCTGAGATGCAGACGGAGCTGGAGGCGGCGCAGAAGGAGGCCGAGACGGCGCGGGAGAGCCTCCGCACCGCGCAGGAGCAGCTCCTCCAGGCCCGCAAGATGGCCTCGCTCGGGCAGCTCACCGCCGGGATCGCCCACGAGATCAAGAACCCCCTCAACTTCGTCAACAACTTCGCCCGCCTGCTCGGGGACCTCACGCGCGAGCTGCGCGAGGAGCTCGCCGAGAACCGCGACCGCCCCGCCGGCGAGGTGCTCGACGAGATCGACGACCTCCTCGAAGACATCGCCCACAACGCCGAGAAAATCCGCGAGCACGGCGAGCGCGCCGACGCGACCGTCCGCAACATGCTGATGCACTCGCGCACCAACGACGACCAGCGCCAGGAGGTGGACCTCAACGCCCTCGTCAAGCAGTACGCCAACCTCGCCTACCACGGGATGCGCGCCGCCGACCCGCACTTCAACACCGCCCTCGACTTCGACCTCAGCCCCGAGGTCGGGCACGCCGAGATCGTGCCGCAGGAGATCGGGCGCGTCTTCATCAACCTGCTCAACAACGCCTTCTCCGCGACCCGCAGCAAGGCCGAGCGCCACGCCGAGGCGGGCGAGGCCTACCGGCCCCTCGTCGCGGTGCGGACCACCGCGCGCGGCGGCGAGGTCGAGGCCCGCGTGACGGACAACGGGGGCGGCATCCCCCCGGACGTGCGGGCGCGCATCTTCGAGCCGTTCTTCACCACCAAGCCCGCCGGCACCGGGACCGGGCTGGGGCTGTCGCTCTCCTACGAGATCGTCACCGTCGGGCACGGCGGGACGATGGCCGTCGAGACGGAGGAGGGCCAGGGGACGACGTTCGTCATCACGCTGCCTCGGACGCAGGAGGCACGAAACGTGCAGCGCAAAGCGTGAGAGCACCCGGCGCGGGCCTGCCGGTGCCGTTCCGGCGTGCGCCGTACACCGCGCGCCCTGCCCTCATGCCCCTCCTTTTGCAGAAACGCCTCGGCGATGGATAGCCTCTGGGACAACATCTTCCGCCCGAAGGCCCACGCCGGGACGAACGCGCTCCTGCGCCAGGTCCCGATGTTCGCCGACCTCGACCGCCGCGAGCTCGCCGAGGTCCGCAAAATCCTCTACCGGCGGCAGTACCAGGCCGACGAGGTGATCTTCCGGCAGGGCGATCCCGGCGTCGGGATGTACGTCATCGAGCGCGGCACCGTCGCCATCTTCCACGAGCCGACGAACCGCCTGCTGGCCGAGCTGCGCGGCGGCGACTTCTTCGGCGAGATCGCGCTGCTGAACGAGACCCCGCGCTCGGCCCGCGCCGTGGCGAAGACGCCGGCTGCGCTCCACGGCCTCTTCCAGCCCGAGCTCTACGACCTCGTCCAGCGCGTGCCCCGGCTCGGCGTGAAGCTGCTGCTGCCACTCGCGCGCAACCTCGGCACCCGGCTCATCCACGCCGACGAGCGGGTCGAGCGGTTCTACGCCCGGCAGGAAGAGCCGCCCGCCGAGCCCGCCCCCCGCCACCGCCACGAGAGGGACGATGCCACGTTGGGCTAAAGGGCTGCTCCTCGGTGCGAGCGCGGCGGCGGGCGTGTGGCTGCTCGCGCCCGTCGGCCACGTCGTGCAGATGGTCGTGCTCGGCGCGCTCCTGGCCTACCTGCTGGACCCGCTCGTGGGGCGGCTCGAGGCGCGGGGGCTGGAACGGGGGGCCGCGTCTGCGGTCGTGTTCTTCGGGTTTCTGCTCGGGCTGGGGATACCGCTCGCGCTGTTCTCCCCGGCGCTCGCCGCCCAGATTCTCGCGCTGCAGTCGGGCCTCGACCTGACGGCGGCGACCGAGCTGATGGAGGACGTCGAGCGGTGGCTCGGGGCGCGGCTCGCGCCGCTGGGCGTCGAGGCCCCGGACCTGCGCGGCTGGGTGGCGGGCTTCACCGAGCGGCACCTCGGCGACGTCGTGGCCTTCGTGCCCGGCGTGCTCGGCCTCGCGGTGCAGACCGTGGTGGTGCCCGTCGTCGCGTTCTTCCTGCTGCGCGACGGGCGGCGCTTCCGCAAGGGCTTCATCAGCCTCGTCCCGAACCGCTACTTCGAGTTCACCCTCAACGCCCTCCGCCGCGCCGACGCCCAGCTCGGCGGGTACCTGCGCGGCCAGCTCCTCGCCGCGGCCATCGTCGGCCTGCTGGCGACGCTCGCGCTCTGGCTGATCGGGGTCGAGTACTACTTCATCATCGGGACGATCGCGGGCGTCGCCAACCTCATCCCGTTCCTCGGCCCGTTCATCGGCGGGGTCGTCGCCGTCGCCGTCTCGGCCGTGACGACGGGCTCGTTCGAGCAGGCGGGCCCGATCGCCGTGTCGTTCGCCGTGATCCAGATGATCGATAACTTCATCTCGCAGCCGCTGCTGCTGGCGCAGAACGTCGAGCTCCACCCCCTGGCGATCCTGCTCGTGCTGCTCGTCGCCGGGGAGGTGTTCGGCATCCTCGGCCTGCTCCTCGCCGTCCCCGTCGCCGCGATGGCGAAGGTGCTCGTGCAGGAGTTCGTGACGACGTTCCGCAGCTACCGATTCTCGTAACTCGCCCTCCGTCACGGCCCCAGACCCTCCGCCCATGAAAACCATCCTCCTGCTCCGCCACGGCAAGTCCGACTGGGACGCCGACTTCGACCACGACCACGAGCGCCCGCTCAACAAGCGGGGGCGGCGAGCCGCCGAGACGATGGGGCAGTTCCTCCTCCAGAGCGGCACGCTCCCGGACCGGATCGTGACCTCGACGGCGGTCCGCGCCCGGATGACGCTCGAGATCGTGCGCGGGGCCGGGGAGCTGGAGGCCCCGGTGCGCGAGACGCGCGAGCTCTATGGGGCCGGCCCGCGCGAGCTGCTCCGCGTCATCCGCGCCCAAGACGACGAGGCCGACGTAGTGCTCCTCGTCGGGCATCAGCCGGGGTGGGGCGAGACCGTCAGCCAGCTCATCGGCGGCGGCGAGATTCGCTTCCCGACCGCCGCGCTCGCGTGCGTGGCCGTGGTCGTAGACCGGTGGCGCGACGTGGGCTTCGGCCAGGGCGAGCTGGTCTGGCTCGTCCCGCCGAAGGCGCTAGGCTAGAGGCACCCTCGTAGGCCGACTCCCCGCTTCCGCTGCCCTCGCTCCGCTCCGAGCAGCGAAAGCGGTCCCCCTCAACGAGGGTCGGGCTGCTACGTTCTTGCACGCTAGTGCTACGACAACTCGATTCTGACAGGCTCTCGGCAGCCCGTGCGCCGCGCGTCAGCGTTGACCTCGTCGCCCGATGCGGTGCATCTAGCTCCTCGGTCGCCTTGACTCGCAGCACCCGAACACGCCGATCTACCCGTCATTCTGCTCGTGTCGCAGCACTAGGCTCTGTCACGCAAGTCGGTCCGTCGGCGAGCGAGAGACCCCGGAGGGACCCGGCCCCCTGGAGGGACCCGGCCAGGCGTCCGACAAGCCGGATGCCGTAGCATCGGGCGAGGAGGACAACGCCGCAGGGCGCTTCAGGGGTCTCGCCGAGCCAGGACCCAGATTGAACGTGACGGGACCTAGCGCGCCGGGTCAGCCGTGTAGCCCGGCCCCGAGGCCACGCGGAGCGCGCCGGGCAGTACCTCGAACGTCACCGGTTCCTGCGTCAGCAGCTCGCCGTCCACGTTGAACCACATGCCGGGGCGGGACTCGATGCGGACGCAGCGGGCGCGGCGGAAGAGGACGTGCTCGCTGCCGAGGTAGTCCCCGGCGAGGGCCAGCGCGGCGAGGCCGGCGAGGTCCGCCGCCGAGCACTCTTTCACCACCACCACGTCGAGGAGCCCGTCCTCGGGATTCGCGCGTGGGGCCGCCGGCCGGCCGCCGGCCGCCGTCCGTCCGTTGGCCACGACGATGTTGAGCGCGGCCACGCGCTCTGGCTCGTCGTCGTCCCACGTGATGTAGGTCTCGAACTCGGTCAGGTCGGGGAGCGCCTTCACGGTGCCGACGAGGTAGGCGAACGGCCCCCACGTCGCCTTCAGCTCGTCCGTCATCGCCTCGTCGATGGCCCCGGTGAACCCGCCGCCGCAGACGTTGGCGGCGTAGGTCGTCTCCGCGGCCCCGCTGACGCGGATGAGGTCGATCGAGCGGCGCGTACCGTGCAGCGCGGTCTCGAACGCCTCGGCGGGGTCCTCGGGCAGCGCCAGGGTGCGGGCGAGGTCGTTGCCCGTCCCGAGGGGGACGATGCCGAAGTCCACCGCGCCGAAGTCCCCGCTGAGGCCGTTGATGACCTCGTTCACCGTCCCGTCGCCGCCGGCGGCGACCACGAGATCGACGCCCTGCGCGGCGGCCTCGGCGGCGAGCTCGCAGCCGTGGCCCGCCGCCTCGCAGGTGACGACCTCGGCGTCGGGCACCGAGCGGACCGCGTCGTGCAGGCGGTCGGCGCTGTCGGCGCTGCCCGCGTTGGGGTTCAGGATGACGCGCGTCTTCATGCGAGGAGAAGAGAGAGGCGAGGAGAAGAGAGGGGGGAGGTGCGTCGAGAGGCTCCCCTTTAGAGCGGCCTCTCCTTTAAAGCGGCAGGGCATCTTTCGATCCGCCCCAGAGCGCCGCTCGGGGACAGACGGCTCCAAACGAACAGCGGCCACCCGAAGGCGACCGCTGTTCGACTGCGGGACTGCTCGACCGTCGGACTGCTCGACCGTGGGCCGGAGGGCGTCGGTTTAGACGGCTTCCTGGTTGAGGTGGTCTTCGGCCAGGCGGGTCAGCTTAGAGTCGGCGTCCTTCTCCTCTCCGAGCGTGTCGCGGAGGATGTTGACGACCTCCTCGTGGCCGAGGCGCTCGGCCCAGGAGATGAGCGAGCCGTAGCGCGTGATCTCGTAGTGCTCGACGGCCTGCGCCGAGGCGATCATCGCGGCGTCGAGCGTGTCGGCGTCCTCGACCTCGCTCATCAGCTCTTCGGTCTCCTTGATGATGCCCTCGATGGCCGGGCACTTCTCGCCCTTGGCGGGCTCGCCGATGATTTTGAAGACCTGTTCGAGGCGGTTCACCTGCGTTTCGGTCTCGGCCTTGTGCTCTGAGAAGAGGGCTGCGAGCTGCGAGCTGTCGGCCTTCTTCATCATCTTGGGCAGCGCCTTGAGGATCTGCTTCTCGGCGTAGTAGATGTCCTTGAGGGTGTGGACGTAGAGGTCGTTCAGGTTCTTGATGGCCATGGCGGTAGAAGCGGGTTGGGATAGAGGGGAAGCGCTCGGGGGAGCGCGGAGAGGACGAGGAGTAACCAGCGGCGGCGCGACAACGTTCCGCAGCGGCAGCCGCAAACGAGGGGTGAGCGAATCTCCTGGCCCCCTCCGTGTGGCAGGGGGTTGGCCGCGCTCGGCCTATACCCCGATCACGTCGTAGCCGGAGCCCTCGACGGGGTCTTTCCTGACCTCGATGCGGACGGGGAACGCCTCCTTCAGCTCGTCGAGGTGGGTGATGACGAGGATTTTGTCGAAGTCCTCGCGGATGGTCTGGATGGCCTCGACGAGGCGCTCGATGCCCTGCTTGTCCTGCGTCCCGAAGCCCTCGTCCACGACGAGCGTGCGGATGCGGACGCCGCTGCGCTCGGCCAGGAGTTGGGCGAGGGCGATGCGGAGGGCGAAGTTGACCCGGAAGGCCTCGCCGCCGGAGAAGGTCTCGTAGGGGCGCGGCACCCCGCCAGCGTCGGTGATCTTGATGTCGAGCGTCTCCTTCGTCCCGCCGGCTTTTTTGTCCTTGAGGGTTTCGAGCGAGACGCGCGTCCGTCCCTTCGCCAAGCGCTCCAGGAGGGCGTTCGTCCGGTCCTCGATCTCGGGCAGGGTCTCTTCGATGATGAGCGCGGGGATGCCGTTCTTGCCGAAGGCGTCGCGGAGGTGGCGGTAGAGGGTCTTTTCGCGCTTGGCCTCCTTGGCCTCGGCGCGGACCGCCCGGAGGGCGTCGCGGTCACGGGCGGCGCGCTCCAGGCGCTCGACGATGGCCCCGAGCGTGGCCTGCGCCCGGCTCAGCCGCTCGGCGAGCCCCGCCCTGCGCTCGGCCAGGGTGCGCGTCCGCTCGGCGAGGGCGGGGCGCTCGGCGAGGCGCTCGGCGTCGGCGGCGAGGGCGGCGCGGAGGGCGTGGGCTTCGTCCTCGCCGCGGCGCAGCTCCTCGGCGATTTGGGTGCGGCGCGCGGTCCAGTCGGCGAGGCGGTCGCGGGCGTTGAGGAGGGCCGAGCGGCGGTCCGGGGCCCCGGCGAGGGCGTCGCGCTCGCGGCGGACGGCGGCGTGGCGCTCGGCGTCGTAGCCCAGCGTGCCGAGCTGCTGCCGGAGGGCGTCGATCTGCCGCTGCACGGGGGCGAAGGCCTCGCCCGAAGCGAGGCGCGACCGGAGCGCCGCCACCTCGCGCTCCCCGGCCTCGATCTGCCCGGCGAGGGCGTCGCGCCGTCCCTGCACCTCGTCGAGCTCGCGGAGCGTGGCCTCGAAGCGGGCGGCCTGCGCGGCCTCGGCCTGCACGGCGTCGAAGCGCTCGGAGTCGAAGGGGAGGTCGAGGAGCTGCTCTTCGAGCTCGGTCCGCTCGGCGCGGAGGGCGGGGCTGAAGGTCTCGGCGCGGAACTGCCGGTCGAGGTCGGCGGCGCGGGCCTGCCGCTCGGCGCGCTCGGCGACGGCCCCGCGCGCGGTGGCGATGCGGCCCTGCACCTCGGCCAGGGCGTCCGCCACGCCGTCGGTCTCGGCGATCCGCGCCTTGAGCTCGGCGAACCGGCGGCGGAGGTCGTCGCGCGTCGCCGCGCGCTTCTGCACCTCGGCCTCGACGCGCGCGATCTCGGCGGCGAGCCCCGCGCGCTCCTCGGCGTAAGTCTCTTCGACCGTCCGGCGGTGCTCGGGCGTGAGCGCGGTGCCACAGGTCGGGCACGCCTCGGTGCCGAGCCCGCGCAGCCGCTCCACCTTGTCGTCGATGGTCCGGACCTCGCGGCGCAGGCGGTCGGTCTCGCGCTCGAGCCCGGCGATCTCGGCGGCGACGCCGCTGCCCTGCTCGCGCACGTCGTTCTGCTCGCGCTCCCACCCGGCCTTCGCCCCGGCCCGCTCGCGGAGCGCGGCCTGGCGCTGCTCCAGCCGGGGCAGGGCCTCGGCGTGGGCGTCGGCGGCGTTGACCTGCTCGGTCAGGCTGCGGATGCTGGCCTGGAGCGCGCCGCGCTCGTTGGCAAGCTGCTTGTCGAGGGCCGTGATGCGCGTCTCGATCCGCTGCCGCTCGGCCTGCCGGGCCCGCAGCGCCTCGAGCTCGCGCCCGGCGGCGCGGGCCGCCCCGAGCCCGCGCTCGGCGAGCCGCCGCTCGGCGAGCCGCCGCTCGGCCTCGGCGTGCGCCTTGCGCCCGGCTTGCAGCTCCACGTCGAGCCGGTCGAGCCGCTTTTCGTCCTCCATCCGCTGCCGCTCCAGGGCGAGCTTCTTCTCGCCGAGCTGCTTGTCGATGGCGCGCCACAGGTCGGCCTTCTGCCCGAGGTCGCTGCCCTCGCGGTCGAGGGCGGCCCAGCGCTCGTAGTCGCGCTCGATGGTTTCGCGCTGCGCGATGAGCGCCTCGGCGTGCTCTATCTTCCCCACGAGCTCGGTGCGCTCGGTGCCCAGCTCGTGCCGCCGCTCGGTGAGGGTGGCGAGGCGGGCCTGCTGCCCCTCGGCGGTCCGGGCGAGGGCGTCGAGCTCGGCGAGGCGCTCGGTGAGGGTCCGGCGCTCGGCGTCCGCGTCCTCGCGCTCCCGGTCGAGGCCCGCGGCGGCGGCCTCGACCTCGGCGCGCTCCGCCTTCCACCGGCCCTCGTCTTCGAGCCCGGCGACGAGCCGCTCGGCCTCGGCGTCGGCGCGGCGGAGCCGCTCGGCGGCCTCGGTGTAGCGGCCCCGCGCCACGGCGGCGTAGCGCTCGAACCGGTCGAGGCCGAGGATGCGCCCGAGGATCTGCTTGCGCTCGGTGGGCTTCTTCTTGGTGAACTCGTCGGACCGGCCCTGGAGCAGGAACGCCGAGTTGATGAACGTCTCGTAGTCCAGCCCCAGCGTCCGGTCGATGACGGCCTGCGTGTCCTTGACCGAGCCGGCGGTGAGCGGGCGGAACTCGGTCCCGCCCCACGCCTGGAATTCGAGGCTGGGCTTCGAGGTTTTGCCCGAGGCCGTGCGGTAGAACGACCGGACGACGCGGTAGCGCTCGTCGCCGAGGTCGAAGACCAGCTCGACCTCCATCTCGCGCGTGCCGATGCGGAGGAGGTCCTCGTCGGGCTTGCGGGCGTCGGAGGCCTTCCGGGCCTCGCCCCAGACGGCCCAGGTGATCGCGTCGAGGAGCGCGGACTTGCCCTGCCCGTTGCCGCCCGAGAGGCAGGCGACGTGGAACTGCTCGAAGTCCAGCGCCTCGGTCGTGGTGCCGTACGAGAGGAAGTTGCGGAGCTTGAGCGAGACCGGGATCATGGCGAACGTCGAGCGACGAAGGGGAGCCGGACAGCGTCACCTAGCGGGGCCGTCGAGCTTGTCGAGGAGCCGGTCTTGCAGGCCGGGGGCGACGGCGCGGAAGAGGTCCCACGCGGCGGGGGCGAGGCTCCGCACCGGCTCGTAGAGCACGGAGGCCTCGCGCGTCTCCTCGCCGATCAGGAGGGGCTCGCCGCCGGGCAGCGCCGCCGCGCCCGTGACGACGAGGAGGACGCTCAGGACGAGCGCCGCCCGCAGCCCGCCGAACCCCGCCCCGGCCACCCTGTCGACGGCCCCGAGCCGGAGCGCCGCGAGCGCCTTGCGGACGAGGAACGCCGCGACCGTCAGCACGCCGAGCACGGCGGCGAAGGTAACGACGAACCCGGCGACCGGCGCGAGCCGCTCGGCCAGGCCGAGGCTGGCGACGACGAGCGCGCCCACCGGCCCCATCGCCCCCGCCGCGGCCCACAGCGCGAGCACGAGGCCGGCAGTCCCGACGAGCTGGCTCAGCGCCCCGGCCCGCACCCCGCGCCACACCCCGAGCCCGACGAGCCCGGCAATCGCTAAGTCGAGTGTGCTTGCAGGCATCAGCGCAGAAACTGAGTTGCGGTGGGTCGTACCCCCCGTCGCACTCGGGGCGCTGCGCGCCGCCCTCGTACGACGGTTCTCCTCGCCGAGGGGGACCGCTTTTTCGTCTTTGAGCGCAGGGACCCGTCCCGGAGCGATAGGCGAAAAAGCGGGGGGTCGCGAACGGTGAGTGCCTGCATCACCCCTTCAGCAATTCATGCACGACGACGCGGACGCGGTTGCCGTCGGCCCGGCCCTTGAGCGCGCTCATCGCCTCGCCCATGACGCGGCCCATGTCCTTCATCGAGGTCGCCCCGGTGCGGGTGACGATCTCGTGGACGGTGCGGTGGATGTCCTCGTCGGAGACCTGGGCGGGGAGGTACTCCGCGATGATGGTCAGCTCGTCGCGCTCGCGCTGCGCGAGGTCGTCGCGGCCCGCGTCCTCGTACTGCCCCAGCGCGTCGCGGCGCTGCTTGGCCTGCTTCTGCACGATGGCGACGAGGTCGTCGTCGGTGAGCGATCCGGTGCCGTCTTTCTGCTTTTCGAGGATGGCGGCGCGGAGCGCGCGGATGGCGAGCAGGCGGGTCTTGTCCTTCGCCCGCATGGCGTCCTTGAGGTCGTGGTCGAGACGGTCGAGCAGCAGCATGGGAGAGACGGGAAGCGAGGGGGGAGGGAAGCTACGCCCGCCGCGTCCCCGCGTTTCCCCGCGCCGCTACCGTAGCACGAGGCGGAGGGCGAAGACGCCGATGCCGACCTGCATCGCGCCGAGCGCGACCGCCGAGTAGGTGTCGTAGCGCTCGAAGTCGTCCCGCTGCGCCGGGTCGCCGGTGCGGGCGTACTCGTCGTACTCGTCGTCGCCCTTGAACTTGTAGTGGACGGCGACGGCCCCGGCCCCGAGCGCAAGGCCGAGCGCGGCCACGTCGATCCACCCGTTCTGCTTGCGCGGCTCGCGGAGGGCCACCGCGCCTGCGCTCGCCTCGTCGAGCGTGATCGGGCGGAGCACGACGCTGTAGGCGTTGTCGGCGTCGGTGCCCGGGGCCTGCCGCGCGGTCGTGTAGCCCGTCTTGCGGACGACGAGGGTGCCGCCGAGCGGCTCGTCCACGGTGAGGTCGAGCGGGGTTTCGCCGAGGGCTTCGGTGCTGCCGTCGGCGCGCTCGAGCGCGACCGTCGCCCCGAACGGGAAGCTCTCGACCCGGTAGCGCAGCGGCACGTCGAGCCGCAGCGTGAGGGTCTCGCCCGGCCGGACCTCGACCTCGGCCTCGGCGCGGCGCGGCTGCCACGCTGAGGCGGGCTCGCGGAGCACCAGGCGGTGCGTGCCCGGTGCGAGCTCGATTCCGGCGGCTTCGACCGGGCCGAGGAGGGTCTCGCCGTCGTAGAGCATCCCGCCCGGCAGGTTGGTCTCGACGACGACCGTGCCCGTCGCGGTGTCCGTTTCGGTGCCCGAGCCGAGGAGCACGGCGGCGACGGAGTCGGGGAACGCGGACTGCGCGAGGGCCGGCGGCGCGGCGAGCGATGAGGCCAGAGCCGTGAGGAGGAGGGCGTATCGGATCATTCGTCGTCGGTGCTTGCCAGGTCCGGCGCGGGGGGCCGGAAGGCGTGGACGTGGCGCGGCTCGGCGAGCACGAGGAGCGTCCCGCCGTGCAGGACCGGAGTAGACTTGACGCGGCCGCCGAGGGTTTCCTCCCACAGCACCTCGCCCGTCGCCCGGTCGAAGGCGTAGACGTGGTCGTCGAGCGCCCCGGCGTAGACCACGTCGGCGGTGAGGAGCGGGGCCGAGGCGAAGTTGCCGTCGGCGCGGAAGCGCCACACCTCGTCGCCCGTGGCGGCGTCGAGGGCCCGCAGCACCCCGTCGCTCGCGCCGACGACCACGAGGCCGTCGTCCACGGCGGGCGCGCTGAACTTGACCGCGGCGTCGCCGGCTTCGGCCTCCCACACCACGTCGCCCGAGGCAGCGGCGAGCGCGACGAGGCGACCCCGCGTGGTGGGGACGAAGAGCAGGCCGTCGGCGGCGGCGAGCGTCTCGTAGACCGGGACGCCGAGGGACGCGGTGCTGCGCGCGTCGCCCGTGGCGAGGTCGAGCAGCGTGACCTGCCCCCGGTCGTCGGCGACAGCCACGAGGTCGGGCGCGGCGAGGGCCGGCGTGGCGAAGAAGCCGGCGGACGAGTCGGGCGTGGCTTCCCAGCGGACGGTGCCGTCGGCGGGGTCCACCGCGCGGACGGTGCCGTCCATCCCGGCGGCGACGAGCGCGCCGCCGGCGAGGAGGAGGCCCGCCTCGTGTGGCCCGGCGCGCAGCGCCCACACCTGCCGGCCCTTGACGAAGTCGTAGCCGATGATCGTCCGCTTCCCGGCGGCGACGGGGGCGAAGAACCGGTCCCGCGTCAGCACCGCCGCGCCCTCGACCGGCTCGCCGAAATCGACCGTCGCCAGCTTGCGCCCGGTCTCGATGTCCACGCCGCGCACCTCACCCTTCCGCGTCACCAGGACGAGCACGCCGTCGGCTGCGAGCGCGGCGGCGGGCCCGAAGGCCGCGTCCACGTCGAGCCGCCACGCCTCCTCCAGCGGAGGCCGGAGCACGAGGTCCGTCGCGCTGCTCCGTGCCGCGTCCCCGCCCTCCGTCAGCCAGTCCCCGTCCCCGATCCGCAGCGGCTGGCTGAGCTGGAAGACGGTGCAGCCGGTGAGGAAGAGGAGAGGGCAGAGAGAGAAAAGAGGGAGGAGAGAGCGAGGGGCGTATGAGAGTGTGAGGGCACATGGCACAGCGCCGCGAGAATGCCGGAGTGCTGCCCTCTGTCGTCTGTCTTCCGTCCTCTGTCCTCTGTCCTCTGTCATCAGAAGTTGTACCCGAAGAAGAACTGCCGGAAGGGGTCGCGCTCGTCCCAGTCGAGGCCGTCGGTGAAGCGCCAGCCCACGTCGTAGCGGAGGACGAACCCGCCGAAGAGGTTCATCCGCAGCCCGAGGCCGAGCGCGCCGAGGTCGGTCCCGGCGAAGAGTTGGGACTGTTTCTGGTCGTAGCTGTCGTTCCAGACGTGGGCGGCGTCGGCGAAGGCGGCCCCGCGCAGGTTGGCGATGCCGAACGGGGCGAGGAGCGGGAGGTAGGCGCTCGGGCGCTCCAGGATCGGGAAGCGGAGCTCGTGCGAGGTGAACCACATGTGGCGGCCCCGGACGCGGAAGAGCGGGAAGCCGCGCAGGTCCCAGCTCCCGCCGAGGAGGAACAGCCGCGCCTCGCGCCCGGCATTCGTCTGCGCCAGGCCCCACGAGGCGAACGTCACGCCGGGGACGATCCGGAGGTAGTGCCGGAGGTCGGCGCGGAGCGTGTAGTAGCTCACGTTCGAGAAGCGCACGTCGGTGGTGTAGGCGACGGTGGCGTTCGCCTTCCAGCCGTCGACCGGGCCGTTGAAGCCGTAGAGCGCGTTGTCGTGCGTAACCGAGACGGCGTTCGAGAGGAGGAACGCCTCGCGGTCGAGGTCCGTGACGAAGATCTCCTTCCGGTTGTAGTTGAACGAGGTCTGGATGTCGACGCGCTGGAACTTCGAGATCGGGTAGCTCACCAGGCCCGTCACCCCGACGAGCTGCTCGAAGAAGACCGGGTAGACGTCGGGCGCGTCGGGGTCGGTGAGGTCGTAGCGCTGGCCGCTGTAGCGGTAGAGCCCGTAGCCGTAGTTGGCCCGCCGCCCGAGGTGGATGCGCGTCACCGAGGCGTTGAGCCCGTCGAGGAAGGAGCGCCCGGGCACCCGCGTCGAATAGGCCGAGACGAAGATCTGGTCGTTGCCCAGGAGGTCGGAGAAGGCGAGCACGGCCCCGCCGTTCGTGCCCCACACCGGGTTCGTCGAGAGCGCGCCGCGCGCCGCGTCTAGGGCGTAGGACCTCCGGTACGGCTTCCGGCGCTCCTCGTCCTCGACCTCGAGCCGCCCGTAGCTCCACGGCTCGGCCGTGCCGCCCGCGTCGTCGCGGTAGGCCAGCCCGACGCGCGCTTGGCGGCGCGGGGCCTGGAGCAGGGAGTCCACGGAGGCCTGGCGGACCGTAAACCGGAAGTCCTCGAACGTCGAGAACAGCAGCCGGTCGTCCTCCGTCCAGACCGGGTCGTAGGCCGCGCCGGTGAACGAGGTGAGCTGCGTGACGGAGCGTGAGGGCTCGGGGGCGACCGTCGCTCCGGCGGCGGCGGCGAGGGCGATCTCCTCCGCGTCGGCGGCCACGTCGGCCACCCAGAGGTTCTGGCCGCCGAACTTACCGTCGGCCTCGCGGCGGGACGAGATGAACACGAGCCGCTCGCCCTCGGGGCTCCAGTCCGGGGCGAGATCGACCTGCGGGCCGTAGGTCACGTACTCCACCGCGCCGCTCTCCAGGTCGAGCGTGAAGAGGTTGTAGTGCCCGTCCTTCCCGAAGTCGGTGCGGTCGGAGGAGAAGGCGAGGGTCTCGCCGCCGGGGTGCCACGCCGGGTCGCGGTCGTCGTAGGTGTCATTCGTCAGCTTGCGGAGGGCGTCGCCCGAGCCGGGTTCGGCGCGCGTGTCGTAGGTGTAGAGGTCGGAGAAGCCGCTCCGCTCGATGCCGGAGAAGGCGAGCCGGGTGCCGGTCGGGTCCCACGAGGGCGAGTAGACGGCGACGAGGCCGGGGAAGCGGTAGGTCTCGCCGAGGCGGCCCGCCGCGAGGTCGTAGACGTGGACCACGTCGGCGTCCCCGCTCTTGGTGACGAAGGCGAGCTTGCCGTCGGGGCTGACGTCGAGCTGGCTCTCGAAGAAGTGGAACGCCTCGAACCGCGCCGAGCGCTCGCCCTTGACGAGGACGCGCGGCTCGGCCGTCGGCGCGCCCTCGGCGTCGACCTCGACGGCGTAGAGGTTGGTGTACCCGTCGCGGTTGGCGACGAAGGCGACCTCGCGGCGGCCGTCGGCGTGGCGGTAGAACGTGGGCTTGCCGCTGAACCCGCGCGCGGTCACCGCCTCCGAGACCAACGTCGGCGGCGTGGCGTCGCCCAGCTTCGGGAGGTACTGGGCGTGGACCCACGCCGTCCACTCGTCGGAGACCACGCGGAAGTCCTCGCGGAGGACGGACTCCATCACCTTGCGGAAGTCGGGGTCGCGCCAGAACTCCTCGAAGAGGCGGAGCAGCTTGTCCTCACCGTAGCGCTCGGCGATGAACCGGCAGAGCGCCTCGCCCTCCTTGTACATCAGGTACGTCCCGTAAATCCGGTCGAGGTTTTCGAGCGGCACGAAGTAGTTGCTCGCCACGGCGTCGCGGAGGACCATCTCGTGCTGGTGGTCCGGCTCGCCGCTCCAGTACTCGGCGATGCCCTCGGTGAACCACAGCGGCGGGAAGGCGGTGAACGGGCGGCGGTGGTCGCGCATCACGCGCGCCAGCTTGGAGTAGCTGAAGACGTGGACCAGCTCGTGCCGGACCACGCGGCGGAACCGGTGCAGGTCGCCGTTGGCCGGGATCACGACGCGGCCCTTGAGGAACTCGAAAAACCCGCCGACGCCGTCGGGGATGAAGCCGGGCGTGATGTTGGTCTGCTTGAAGTGGAGGTTCGACGAGTAGAAGATCAGCGGGACGCGGTGCCCGAGCGAGAAGTTGAACGTGTTCTCGAGCTCGGCGTAGGCCTCCTCGGCGAAGTGCGCGCCGTGCTCGGCGAGCGTCTGCATCTCGGGGTAGTAATAGATGTCGAAGTGGTCCGTGTGGAGGACGTGCCAGTCGAAGGCGTCGTACTGGACCTTGTTGCGCCCGAAGTAAAAGTGGTACTGCGCCGCCGCCCCGGCGGGCAGCAGCACGCTGAGCGCCAGCAGCGCAGCGGTGAGACGGAAGAGTCGGGGCATCGTAGCTCAGGCGAGGACCGCGGACAGACGAGAACGGGGTACGATAGGTCTATCGGCAGCTCCCGTCAAGGGCTTTCGCCGCGCCCTTTTGGGTTGTGGTACGCTGTACGAAGCGGACTTGCGGCTTAACGGCCCAGGCATTATCATCGAGCCAGGCGTTCACCCGCTGCTTGGTAGGCCCCGCTCATGAGAGTTCACCAGACCCTTCGCCCCGGCCAACGCGGCACCCAGCGGTTCTTGGACCGCTATGCCGAGCGGCTCGTGTGCGTCCGCTACCGGTACGACGCCCAGGCGCAGCGACGCGTGACGACGGTGGAGTTGGTCGTAGACGAAGACGTGTGGAGGCCGAGGCCCAAGACGGTAGTAGGCGTCCGCGTAGTGTGGGGGGAGGCGGAGCTAGCGCGTGGGGTAAAACGAGCCGGCGGTCGGTGGGACCCGGAGCGTAAAGTGTGGCGTCTGCCCTACCGAGCCGTCAAGCGCTTGGGACTGCGGGAGCGGATGGTCCGGCTCGAAGGTCTCTAGATCTAGTGACAGTCACTACATGTAGTGACTCCCCAATCCGTATAATCACTGGGGGTCTTAGGAAGCAGAAGGTTCAGAGGGGACGCTCCCGAAGCATCTTCAGCAGCACCTTGTACAGATCATCGTGACGGTGGTTGAACCGGAACTCGCTCTCCTTCAGGTGCAGCAGGAAGGTACGGGCTGGCACCCCGTTGAACTGCGCCAGCCGACGCTTCGCATACGACCAGAAGCTCTCGATGCCGTTGATGTGGTTCGTCCCGAGTGCGTACTCCCGCTCATTGTGGCGAACCCGGTAGTGCTTCCCATAGCCGACATCAACAAGCCCATCGTAGGCCCGCCAGCCGTCGGTGTGAACGATGGAGCCGGGTTCCACCTTCCCTCGGATGATGGCCTGGAGCGTCTTCTTAGTGCAGTTCGGGACGACCTCGGTGTAGATGCTTCCGCCGCGCTTGAGGATGCCGAAGACGATGGTCTTACCCGAGGCTCCGCGTCCGGGCTTGCCTCGCACGCCACGCGGGCCGAAGAGCGACTCGTCGATCTCGAGCGTGCCATTGATGGGCGCGTCGAGTTCACAGGCTTCGAGCAGGCGGTGGCGCAGGCGGAGGTAGATCGCATTGACGGAGCGGACCGAGAGGCCGGTCAGACGTGCGGTATCGGATGCGGTGAGGTCGAGGGCGAAGTAGCGGAGGAGTTGGCGAAACGTGCGCTCGGAGAGCTTCGCGTGTCGGTAGTAGCGATTAACTTGCGCCATGGCAGGAAGCTACGCAGCCGATCCAACTGCTCTGCTTCCTAAGGCCCTCACTGGTTATACCGCCTCGCGCTCTGCCAGTCCGAGGCTCCGTAACTTGGAGCCATGAAGCGACAGCGCGTCTACACCGACACCTCCGTCATCGGCGGATGCTTTGACGCCGAGTTCGCGCTGTGGTCGAACGGCCTCATGCGTGACTTCCGTCTCGGCAACTTCGCCCCTATCGTCTCCGAGATCGTTGAGGCAGAGGTGGCTGACGCGCCTGAGAACGTTCGCAGCGTGCTCGCTGATCTCCTTTCAGCCGGAGCGGAGCGAGCGGACGTATCAGACGAGGTGGTGCGTTTGGCTGACACCTTCCAAACGCGCGGCGTGCTCACACCGAAGTTTTACGACGATGGCCTCCACGTCGCACTGGCGACCGTCTTCGGAGCCGATGTGATCGTAAGCTGGAACTTTCGCCACATCGTACACTTGGACAAGATCCGGCTCTTCAATGCAATCAGCATTGAGTTCGGATACAAGCCGGTCCTGATCTACTCGCCCCGCGAGGTAACCAACTACGAGGTGCCGACCTATGAAGAGGCCAAACGAGTTTAGGGAGCCGATCAAAGCAGTAGAGTTGGTGCGGCGCATTCGCGATGCGCACTACGAGCGTTTCAAAGACCGCCCCATCGAGGAGCGGCTCGCTTACTACCGAGAGCAGGCGCGCGTATTCGAGGAGGCAATGGGCTGCTCCGCTGAGTCAAAAAAGTCGGCGGTATAACCCACCGCTGCAGGCCGACGTGGGGCGCGAGCGTTTTCAGTCCCGCCGAGACTCACCGCCGGTCATAGCTTCGTTCTACCACCCCGCTTTTTTTACCCCACGCGGCTGAGCGGTCCACTGTTATGCGTCCCGCGGACCAAAGCGGCGGCGCGGGTGTTCGCCTGTCTGACTAGCCAAACTCATACGATGGAAGAGTTCGAAGCCGAATACGATATTTTCTCCCCGCGCTGGGGGCACCCCGACCGCTACAAGATCCGGTTCACCCCCGAAGCGATCACGATTAGTCAGGGGTCTTTCGAGGCTGTCGCCACCAAGGAGCCCAACTCAGATCCTGTTTGGCAAAGCCATAACTCAGGGGTCGGCAACCCGTTCACAAACATTCTGGAGAACAACAGAATCTATGTTTCTCGAATTGTCGTGGACGCTCTCGAAATGGCGTGGGACCGCTGGAAAGACAAGCAGGTCTCCGACGCGGAGTTGAGAGAAGGGCTTTCTGATCTGTTCACTTGGGTTGACAGCTCTGCTCGGAATCATCCAACCGGCTTCTGGAACAACCTCTTCTAGCTATAAACTCAGCAACTGCCAAGGACGCATAACCCGCCGCTGCAGGCCGACGTGAAGCGCCAGCGTTCTCGGCCGTCCGTAGCTTCGGTGTCTCCGCCGCTTCGGCCGAACGCTGTGCCCTCAGCTTCACGCGGCTGAGCGTCCATCTGTTATGCGTCTTCCAACCGTAACGCCATGAAGAAGGAAGAGAAGTCGCTCACCTACTTCGTTCCCAATCCCATCTCTGGCCCACCCGGCCTCTCCACGCCGGAGGCCCGCGCGCGCTACGTCATCACCAATGAGATGCCAGCGGCTGAACGGGAGCAGATCGAGACCGCTTGCCGTGCGCTCGGCTGCACGCTTGAGGAGTGGATCGCGGCCAACGTCGCCGTGGCGCAAGAGCACGAGGAGGAATTGCGCGCGATGGTCGAGCGCTCGGATCGGGGCGAGGTGTCGCGGCTCTCGGTCCACGACTACATGGCCGGTCTCGTGGCGGAGCGGGTGAAGGCGAACCAAAGGGCGCGGGTGCCCATCATCGGTGAGAAGGGTAGCCATAATGAGGGAGGTGCTCGTGACGTGTAGGAGCCGGTCAGTTCCTTTACAGTTTTGTCTGACCACATCGTTTACACCCCTCACGGCCGAAGCCTTAGCCCCGAGCGCTCGTCAAGCCGCGCCAACAGCCGGTCGTAGAAGTACAAGCTCCACACCCCGTCGGCGACTTCCTCGAGCCCGACCCACTCGTGCGCCAGCGCCTGACTGACGAAGAGCTGCTGCCGCTTCCACTTGATGTTGCCGCTCTTCGAGAGCCAGCGCACCTCGAAGTGGCCGGGGTACTCCGGCTTCGGGAGCACGTCGGGCATTGCGCGGGGCGAGGCCACGTAGAGTGAAGCGGGAGTCTCATAGCTGAGGGCCTCGTGCGGGCGCTCGTCGTTGAACTCCGTGCGCCAGCCGTCGAAGCGCACCTGCTGCCGTGCCATCTCACGCTCGGGTGGTCGTGCCGTCTCGGCCTTCAGGGTCTTGTGCATCCGCTCGTGGCGTCCGTTCTGTTGAGGCTGCCCTGGTGCGATCCGGTCGTGCCCGATTCCGAGCTTGAGCCCCCACACGTTCAGCCGACTCAGGCCGCAGAGCGCCTGCGTGGCGAACGGTACGCCGTTGTCGCTACGGATCGCCTCGGGCAGGCCGTACTTCTGGAACAGGCGCTCGAACTGATCCTTCGCGCCCTTCTGCTTGACCGATGGCAGGCCGGTGCAGCCGAGCACAAAGCGCGAGTGGGCGTCGCAGACCGTCAGCGGGTAGCAGTACACCCCGTCGCGGGTCTTGAACTGGCCTTTGAAGTCGGCCGTCCAGACCTCGTTGGGGGCCGTCGTCACCAGCGGGGCGGAGCCGGGGTGCTTCGGCACCCGGCGCTTGCGGCGCGTCTTCGTCAGCCCGTGGCGCTGGAGGATGGCCGCTGCCGTAGACGGCGCAGGCCAGCGGACGCCCTCGTGCCGCCGGGCGAGGTAGGGCAGCAGCTTGCGTGCGCCCCAGGTGGGGTGCGCCCGCCGGGCCTCAATGAGCAGGCGCTCCGCCTCCGGGTCGGTCTTAGCGTGCTGGGTATGTCGGGCTCGGCTACGGTCGAGGAGCGCCTCGGTGCCACCTCAGCGTATCGCTCGATCCACTTGTAGACGGTGGGCCGGGAGACCGAGAAGCGGTCGGCGAGTTCGGCGACAGAGTAGAGGCCGTCGAGGTGAGCGGCGACGAGGCGGGCGCGCTCCATAGGCGGGTCGGTAGTCTGGAAGGGCATGGCAACTCACGGAAGGGTGTCCGTGTAAACCATGTGCCTGGACTATTGTGTAAACCATCTGCCCGGTCTGTACCGTCTGCTCGGCCTGTTGGTGGCGGGCGTGGCTGCGGTCGGCGAGCGCCTCGGCTCCGCCGTCGCGGTAGCGGGCGATCCACTTGTTGGCGGTCTTGCGCGAGACGCCGAAGCGCCGGGCAAGCTCGGCGACGGAGTAGAGGCCCTCGCGGTGGAGGGCGACGAGGCGGGTTCGTTCGAGCATGGGATCGGTGACGGTCCAGGGCATGGCAACCTCGGAAGGTGGGAAGCCATGCAAGGTGAGTGTCACCCATCAGCCCGGTCAAAGGTGTAACCTATCAGCCCGGTCTGTACCTTGTTGAGGCATAACCCGCGGCTGCAGGCGGACGCAGGGCTTCACGGTCTTGCCTCGTTCCGGCTTCGGCGTCTACTTTCAACACGTTCCACCGTCGGCGTGGCCCTGCGCCGCTGAGCCGCAAACTGTTATGCAGCCATTCAAGGTTTGAGCCTCCCTCGCAAAGATCGAGTCCCCATGTGGCAGATAGTAGCTGGGAAGCTACTCCAGGCAGTAGTTGCTTTCGGCCCTCTTCTTTGGCTCACACACAAGCCTGATGTGCTGAACCGCTATCTGATGGGTGCGCTAGTATTTCTCTGGCTGGCGTTCATGTTCTTTCTTATGCCCTCCGTGCTTTTTGACTGGAAAAGTGGACCGCTCGAACCTGTTCTGAACGCTGCGCAAATGGTGGGATACTCCGCAGTGCTAGTAGGCTTCAAAGTGGCAATTGCCCTCCCATTCCTAATCGGTGGCCTCATTGGCTTAGCGCTCGGCTGGGATTTTTTAACTGGCGCGGGCGTTGTTGTACCGCTTCTCATCGTGGGAGGTTTTATTCAGCGCATTCTTAAACGGTGGAAAGCATCTAGACGAGGGGCTGCATAATCATTGGGGGTCTTAGGAAGCAGAAGGTTCAGAGGGGACGCTCCCGAAGCATCTTCAGCAGCACCTTGTACAGATCATCGTGACGGTGGTTGAACCGGAACTCGCTCTCCTTCAGGTGCAGCAGGAAGGTACGGGCTGGCACCCCGTTGAACTGCGCCAGCCGACGCTTCGCATACGACCAGAAGCTCTCGATGCCGTTGATGTGGTTCGTCCCGAGTGCGTACTCCCGCTCATTGTGGCGAACCCGGTAGTGCTTCCCATAGCCGACATCAACAAGCCCATCGTAGGCCCGCCAGCCGTCGGTGTGAACGATGGAGCCGGGTTCCACCTTCCCTCGGATGATGGCCTGGAGCGTCTTCTTAGTGCAGTTCGGGACGACCTCGGTGTAGATGCTTCCGCCGCGCTTGAGGATGCCGAAGACGATGGTCTTACCCGAGGCTCCGCGTCCGGGCTTGCCTCGCACGCCACGCGGGCCGAAGAGCGACTCGTCGATCTCGAGCGTGCCATTGATGGGCGCGTCGAGTTCACAGGCTTCGAGCAGGCGGTGGCGCAGGCGGAGGTAGATCGCATTGACGGAGCGGACCGAGAGGCCGGTCAGACGTGCGGTATCGGATGCGGTGAGGTCGAGGGCGAAGTAGCGGAGGAGTTGGCGAAACGTGCGCTCGGAGAGCTTCGCGTGTCGGTAGTAGCGATTAACTTGCGCCATGGCAGGAAGCTACGCAGCCGATCCAACTGCTCTGCTTCCTAAGGCCCTCATTGGTTATGCAGCATGGCGGGTACGCTCGAAGCTGTCGTACAAGATTCCTATGACTGATCCAGTTCTTATTGCAGTCATTGCGGCCATTGGAGGGCTGGTCAGTGGTGTAGTAACGAGCTTAGTGGCACCGTTTGTGAACTGGGGTTTGGAGAAGCGAAAGGAAAAGCAAGCAAACCGAAAGCAACTTCTCTTGGAAGTACGAGGAGACATACTGGCAGCATCCAAGAAGCACGATGAGTTTACGAAAGCGCTTGTCAAGGGTGAGATCGATTCGAAATCAGTATATCCAGAATCGATCACATACTACGATACCTTAAAAGAAAGTAAAGGCTTTCATGCCGTGAAGCCGTATTTGTCTCTATCCGCCGTCAAAGCTCTAGAAAGCGCCAGATTACTTGAGTTGAAGGACCGGGGCACAGAGCTAGGCTCCATGCCAATTCCTTATCAGCAATTGCTCGCTGATGTATCTCGCTTAGAGAGAGAATGGGGTTTGCTTTGACAATTATGCTGCATAACCCGCGCTTGCAGACCGACCCAACGCGGCGGGTTTTGCGCTGCTCCGCCGGTGGTGTCTACTTTGCTCGCCCGACCGCCCCGCTTTCTGTTGGGCGGCTGAAGCGCCCTCTGTTAGCGCGCCACTGCATCGGCGTTGGATCGAACGGCGGAAGGCGGCGTTTCAGAGGAAAGCAACCGGTCCAGAACGATGAACCTCGAACACGTCATCTCCCGCGATCCCGACATCGTCAGCGGCGCGCTCGTCTTCAAAGGCACGCGCGTTCCGGTCCAAACGCTGATCGACTATTTAAAGTCTGGTGAGACGCTTGACCGCTTCCTCGATGGATTCCCGACCGTGACCCGAGAGCAGGCCGAGGCGTATCTCGAACTCACGTTGGGCGAAGCCGAGGCCCATGCCTGAGTCTGCTCTCCGCCGCGTGCTCCTTGACGAGAACGTAGACCGCCAGCTTAAGCCGCTCTTCGACAATGACCTCAACGTGCTGACTGTCCAGGAGCGAGGGTGGGACGGGTTGAAGAACGGAGAACTGCTTCGTACCACTGCCGCTGAGTTCGACGTGTTTCTGACGATGGATCGTAACCTGCCGTACCAACAGAACCTGAAAGTACTCGACCTCGCCGTCGTTGTGATCCGCTCGGTCAGCAATGCGTTTGTAGAGGTGGCTCCGCTCATGCCGGAGGTGAACGCAGCTGTTCGTGTAGCGCAGCCCGGTGCCGCAACCGTCGTGGCGCGCTAACTCGCCGCTGCACGTCGACGCAGAGCGCGAGCGATCTTGGCTCGTCCGAACTTCGCCGCTTCCGTAGCTTCGTCCAACCGCCGTGCTGTTTGCCCTGCGCGGCTGAGCGTCCAACTGTTCTACTGCCCTGAGAACACAGCGGCCGTATGAGACGTTGCTCTCTACGTCCCGCAGTCTAGAGCCAGCCATGAGCGTGCAAGAACTCGAAGCCGCTGTCACCCAGTTGGAGCCCGACGAACTCGCCCGGTTCGCCGAGTGGTTCGAGAACTACCAAGCCGATGAGTGGGACCGCCAGTTCGAGTCCGACGTTGCGGCTGGTCGGCTTGACGCGCTCGGCCGTCAGGCCGATGAAGACTTCGAGGCGGGTCGGACGACAGCACTTTGGACCACTTTGCCACGCCGTCTTTCTGGTCGGCATATCGCGCCCTGCCGGACGAGGTCCGAAGCGTCGCCGACAAGAACTTCGACCTGTTGAAGGCCAACCCGCGCCACCCGTCGCTGTGATTGAAGAAGGTCGGGGCGTTCTGGTCAGCCCGGGTCGGCAAGGGCTACCGAGCCGTGGCGCGCGACCGAGCCGTGGCGCGCGACCGAGCCGTGGCGCGCGACCGAGCCGAAGGTCTGGTCTGGTCCTGGATCGGTCCTCACGACCAGTACGGCCGCTTGATAGGGTAAGCACGGTGCCGGGGCAGTAGAACCCGCCGCTGCAGGCCGACGTGGGGCGTCAACGTTCTCGGCTCGTCCAGACGTTGGCGCTTCCGTAGCTTCGTATCCACATCTTGCCGTCTGCCCTTCGCGGGTGAGCGGCCGTCTGTTAGCTGGCCTTCCGCACCGCTGGAACTGAATGGAAGCTGTGGTGTCGTATGTTGACACCATGAGCCTCAACAGCAAGAAGCGCAAAAACGCTCCGGGCCGTCTTCGAGAACCCGATCCCTTCAGACGTGCCGTGGGTGGACGTCGAGAAGCTGTTCGCCGCGTTGGGCGCTGAGATCACCGAGGGTAGCGGCTCCCGCATCCGCGTCGCACTCGGCGGCGTCCGTGCCGTCTTCCACCGGCCGCATCCTCAGCGAGAAACAGACAAGGGAGCCTTGAAATCCGCCCGGCGCTTCTTGGCCGAGACAGGACACAGCCCAGACGACGACTCTTGATCCTCCAATCGCACCCTACAGGTATCGAAACCCCGATCAACCATGCTCAACTATAAGGGCTATACCGGGCACGTCGAGTTCGACGACGAGGCGGGCCTCTTCCACGGCGAGGTGCTCGACACCCGCGACGTGATCACGTTCCAGGGTCGGAGTGTTGACGAGATCGAGACGGCTTTCCGTGAGTCCGTAGATGACTACCTCGCATTCTGCGCTGAGCGGGAGGAGGAGCCGGACAAGCCGTTCTCGGGTCGGCTGATGCTTCGGCTTCCAAAGGACCTTCACCGTGAGGTGTTCGTCTGGGCCAAGCGTGAGGGGAAGAGCCTGAATCAGTTCGTGGTGGAGCGCCTCCGCCGGTACAGACCGGGCTGATAGGTTACACCTTTGACCGGGCTGATGGGTGACACTCACCTTGCATGGCTTCCCACCTTCCGAGGTTGCCATGCCCTGGACCGTCACCGATCCCATGCTCGAACGAACCCGCCTCGTCGCCCTCCACCGCGAGGGCCTCTACTCCGTCGCCGAGCTTGCCCGGCGCTTCGGCGTCTCGCGCAAGACCGCCAACAAGTGGATCGCCCGCTACCGCGACGGCGGAGCCGAGGCGCTCGCCGACCGCAGCCACGCCCGCCACCAACAGGCCGAGCAGACCCCGCCGGAGGTCGAGGCGCTGATCGTGGAGGCGCGCGCGGCGCACCCGAGTTGGGGACCGCGCAAGCTGCTCCCGTACCTCGCGGGGCGCCATCCCGATGTGCGGCTCCCGGCTCGCTCGACAGCGGGGACCATCCTGGAGCGCCACGGCCTGACCGAGAAGCGGCGCAAGCGGCGTCCGCCGAAGCACCCCGGCTCGGTGCCCCTCGTCGCGGCAGAACCGAACGCCGTCTGGACGGCTGATTACAAGGGGCAGTTCAAGACCCGCGACGGCGTGTACTGCTACCCGCTGACGGTCTGCGACGCCCACAGCCGGTTCATCCTCTCGTGCCACGGGTTGCCGTCGGTGGCGCAGGTGGCCGCACGCGCGCAGTTCGAGCGGCTCTTCCACGAGTATGGGCTGCCCGAGGCCATCCGCTCCGACAACGGGACGCCGTTCGCCACGCAGGCCATCTGCGGGCTCTCGCAACTCAGCGTCTGGTGGATCAAGCTCGGCGTCGATCACCAGCGGATCGATCCCGGTCAGCCACAGCCCGCCCGCCTCGGCGGGGCGGGAACGGATCGCACGAACGGATGCACAAAACGCTGAAGGCCGAGACGGCCCGGCCACCGGAGCAGGACATGCCCGCGCAGCAGGAGCGCTTCGACACCTGGCGGGCCGGGTTCAACGACGAGCGGCCTCACGAGGCCCTCGGCTACCGGACACCGTCCTCCGTCTACGCCCCCTCGCCACGACCGATGCCGGAGGTGGTGCCCGAGCCGGAGTACCCCGGCCACTTCGAGGTCCGCTTTCTCTCGAAGGACGGCAACATCCGCTTCAAGAAGCACCAGTTCTTCGTCTCGAAGGCGCTGGCCCACGAGTACCTGGGGCTGGAGGAAGTCGCCGACGGCGTGTGGAGCCTGCACTTCTACGACCGGCTGCTGGCGCGCTTCGACGAGCGGGACTTCAAGCTGCGTGCGTAAACTGTCACCCCTCAGCCCGGTCTGATCCGTCACCTATCAGCCCGGCCCCTACACGCCAGGCCAGCTAACCCGCCGCTGCAGGCCGACCCGACGCTTCACCGTTTTGGCTCGTCCGGCTGGACTGCCGCTGCCATTTCCCCGTTTCTTCGACCGCTCGCCACGGTGCGTCCGCGGCCGGGGCCGGTATCTTCCAGGGTCCGCAGTCTGTCCCCGCCCGCACCCTCTCCCCGAGACGCATGGAACCCACCCCCGTAACGACCGCCCGCTCCGCGAACCCGTCCGGCGGTGCCGGCGAAGTCGTCCAGGTCATCGGCCCGGTCGTCGACGCCGACTTCTCCGGCTCGTCGGTCCCCGACATCCTCGACGCCCTCGAGATCGACCGGGCGGGCGAGGACACGCTCGTGCTCGAGGTCCAGCAGCACCTCGGCGAGGGCCGCGTCCGCGCGATTGCGATGGACTCGACCGACGGGCTCACGCGCGGCACGGCCGTCCGCAACACCGGCCGCCCGATTGCGATGCCCGTCGGGCCGGAGATCCGGGGCCGCCTCTTCAACGTCGTCGGCAAGGCCATCGACGGGCTGCCGCAGCCGCCGGCCGACGAGTACCGTCCGATCCACACGACGCCGCCGAGCTTCGACGAGCTCGCGACGTCCGTCGAGATGCTCGAGACCGGGATCAAGGTCGTGGACCTGATCCAGCCCTACGCGCGCGGCGGCAAGATCGGCTTGTTCGGTGGGGCCGGGGTCGGCAAGACGGTGCTCATCCAGGAGCTGATCAACAACATCGCCAAGGCGCACGAGGGCCTCTCGGTCTTCGCCGGCGTCGGCGAGCGGACGCGCGAGGGCAACGACCTGATGCGCGAGATGCTCGAGTCCGGCGTGATCCAGTACGGCGACGCCTTCATGCACGCGATGGAGGAGGGCGAGTGGGACCTCGCGAAGGTGGACATGAGCCAGGTCAAGGAGTCGAACATCTCGCTCGTCTTCGGGCAGATGAACGAGCCGCCTGGCGCGCGGGCGCGCGTCGCCCTCTCGGGTCTCACGATCGCCGAGTACTTCCGCGACCTCGGCGGGCGCGACGTGCTCTTCTTCGTCGACAACGTCTTCCGCTTCACCCAGGCCGGCTCCGAGGTCTCGGCCCTCCTCGGGCGGATGCCCTCCGCGGTGGGCTACCAGCCGACGCTCGCGACCGAGATGGGCGAGATGCAGGAGCGCATCACGTCCACCAAGAAGGGAGCCATCACGAGCGTCCAGGCCGTCTACGTCCCGGCCGACGACCTCACCGACCCCGCCCCGGCGACGACCTTCGCCCACCTCGACGCCACGACCGTGCTCTCGCGCCAGATCGCGTCGCTCGGCATCTACCCCGCCATCGACCCGCTCGACTCGAACTCCCGCATCCTCGACGCCCGCATCCTCGGCGACGAGCACTACACCACGGCGCAGGACGTGAAGGAGCTCCTCCAGCGCTACCGCGAGCTCCAGGACATCATCGCCATCCTCGGGATGGACGAGCTCTCGGACGAGGACAAGCTCGTCGTCAGCCGCGCCCGCAAGGCCGAGCGCTTCATGAGCCAGCCGTTCTTCGTCGCCGAGCAGTTCACCGGCACCCCCGGCAAGTACGTCAAGATCGACGACACCATCCGCGGCTTCCGCATGATCCTCGACGGCGAGCTCGACCGGTTCCCCGAGCAGGCGTTCCTCTACAAGGGCGCGATCGAGGAGGTCATCGAGGCCGGCGAGAAGATGCTCGCCGAAGCCTAGTCCACCTACGAACGACGAGGGACAAGCGACGAACGGTCGCCCACTCGTCGCTCGTCACTCGTCACTCCCCCATGCCGCTCTACGTCGAGATCGTCGCCCCGGACACGAAGGCCTTTCGGGGCGAGGCCACGAGCTTCCGCGCCCCCGGCACGGAAGGCTCCTTCGAGGTGCTCGTCAACCACGCCCCGATGATCGCCGTCACCGGCGTCGGCCCCGTGACCATCACCACGGCGGCGGGCGAGACCGTGCAGTTCGCCACCTCCGGCGGGTTCGTCGAGGTCCTCGGCAACCGGGTCATCATGCTGACCGAGGCCGCCGAGCCGGTCGGCGAGATCGACCTCGAGCGGGCGCGAGCCGCCGAGGAGGCCGCGCGCGAGCGCATCCGCGAGAGCCAGTCGCCCGAGGAGCGGGCCGAAGCCGAGGCCGCCTTCGAGCGCGCCCGCAACCGCGCCCGCCTCGCGCTAGGCCGCGTCGGAGCGCGGTAGCGCGTCAGGTTTTCCCGAGGCATCCCCCCGAGCGCCCGGTGGCCCCTAAGCCGCCGGGCGTTGCTGCTCAGGCCTTGAGGCCGAGCTTCTCGAACAGACGGCCCGCCTTCCGCCTGGCTTTCCGGACCCTCTCCCGTCGTCCGTAGGCTCCGTACGGTGTGTTGATCGGCACGCGGAGGAGTTCGGGCCAGAGCCGCTCGATGATCCGCACCGAGACGTCGCCGCGACGCTTGGCCTCGACCGAGAGCGCCCGCGTAGCCTCGATGATCGTGGCGAGGTTCAGCGGCCAGACGCACACGGGCGGGTGCACGTCGCCGAGCCCGATGGGAGCCGCCCACGCCCCCATCCGAACCTCGACGTAGAGCGAGTCAAGGAGGTCGAATGTGCCTGTGGCCTCGGCGTGGTCCAGCCAAGCCTGGGCAGCGGCGTGGATCGTGTCGTGGGGGGGGAACCACAGGCGGGCCGTGAGCTCTTGGGCGGACAGGGCGGAATCGGGGCGGTCCTCCGGGCGGTAGTACATTCCGCGCTCGAGCCCCATGCCCTTGAGGAAGATCCGCTCGGGAGGAAAGGACTGCCGGAGGGGGCCGAAGCGGCGTGGGCTGCCCGAGACCGACCGGCCCGTCCGCTCGAACCATCGCCGCTGCTCGGCCGCGTCGCGCACGAGCGGGAGGACCTCGTGATCGAGTCCGAAGCGCTGGGCCAGGTCTTGGGCCGCAAACACATCGAGGAGCTCTTTCTTCGCCGAGTACTGAACGGTGAAGAAGCGTGCGTCATCGGTGTAGCTACGCAGCGCGCTCAGGATCATGCGCGAGTCGTTCCCCGCCGTGAGCGCGACATAGAGCGGGGCGGCCTCGGCGAGAGCACGGGCGTGCCGGTGAAGGCTCGCTGCCACCGCGTCGTAGAGCTCCTCGTCGGTCAATCCCTCGGCGAAGGTCGTCGGACGCGGCAGACGCCGGACGCTGAAATCGCTCAGCCGGAGGGCGTGGTTGGGGAGAAGGCGACGGACATTCCGGTACGGTGTGAGCCCGAACGGGTACCACCACTTGGGGTTGACCGACAGGTCAATGGCGGCGTTCAGGTCCGCGTCCCACTGGAGGAGGTCTGGCGGCATCACCACCGTCGAGGTCGCGCCGATCCCCGCCTCGCGGTCGAACACGAACGGGAGCGAGCCGCCTGGGTCGAGGCGCACCTCGTGCGTGCCGCCGTCGCCCTCGACGATGAGCAGCCACCGGCCGCCCATGTCACCCACCGTCTCCGAGCGGAGGGCAAACGGGCTGCCGTCAGGGGAGGTAAGGGTCTCCGGCGTCCACCCGATGAGCACGCCGCTGCGCGTTGCGTCGAGCGTGATGTCGTGGACGGGGAGCGTAGGACAGTGGGCGAGGGAGCAGCCCCCAATAGGGCGGGTGACCCAGCCGGGATGCACAGGCTGAGGCTGTGCACTCAGCATAAACTGCTTCTTGTACTGGTCCGGGTGCAGCGGTTCGGGCATCGGAGCTGACTGGATAGCCATCGGAACGAAGGCCCAAGATAGAGCGCGCGTGAGGGTGAAGCGGAGAAAGACGACCTAGAGGTTCAGCGTAACCCTATTGCGACGGCACCATGCTGCGATGGCTGATCGAAACGCGGCAGAAGCGGCTTTGGGGTCGTCCGCCGTCGTAACGGTTGTCATCACAGCGACGCCGTGCGCTCCGGCGTCGAGCACGGAGGGTACGCGTTCCGGCGTCATCCCCGCGATCCCGACGACGGGGATCGATACGGCCTCGCAGACGGCGCGGAGGCCGCCGAGGCCTTTCACCGAGACCGGGTTGCGCTTCGAGCGCGTCGGGAAGACGGGGCCGAAGCCGAGGTAGCTCGCGCCCGCCGCCTCGGCTTCGCGCGCCTGCGCGGGGTTCGTCACGGTCGCGCCGATCACGGCGTCGGAGCCGAGCACGCGCCGCGCCACGGCTACGGGCAGGTCGAGCTGCCCGAGGTGGACGCCCGCCGCGCCGACGGCGAGGGCGAGGGCGAGGTCGTCGTCGATGAGCAGCGGAACCCCGGCGTCGCGGCAGACCGCCGCGGTCCGCTCGGCCTCGTAGAGCCGGGCGCGGACCGGGCCGGTCTTCTGCCGGAACTGGACCGTGTCCGCCCCTCCGGCGATGGCGCGCGCGGCGAGGGCGGCGTGAGAGAAGCGCTGCTGGAAGACGAAGTCGGTGAGGACGTGGAGGCGGCCGAGGGGCATGGGCTATGGGCGAGAAATGTGCAGCCGGGCAAAAAAGGTTGTTTGGTTCGGAAATAATCCCTACTTTACCGCTTCGTAAGCAGACCCTTCGATTCCGTAGCTCCTCGATCGCTCGATCAGTAGGCCGGATTTGAAACGCCTCTGCTCCCTTATCCTACCCACGCAAGCGCATTACTACCATGGGAGAACGCGAGACCGGCACGGTCAAGTGGTTCAACGCTGACAAAGGCTTCGGCTTCATCGAGCGCGAGTCCGGCGGCGACATTTTCGTTCACTACAGCGAGATCAAGATGGACGGCTACCGGTCCCTCGAAGAGGGGCAGAAGGTGGAGTTCGTCGTCGGCGAGGGCCGCAAGGGCCTCCAGGCTCAAGAAGTCACCAACGCCGGCTGATCCTAGTTGCTGTACCAGCACACGGGGCCGCTCTTCCACGGGGAGGGCGGCCTTTCGTGCAAGGGGAGGGCGGCCTTTCGTGGGTCGGCCTCGCGCCGCCGCTCGGCCACTCGCTGCACCATGCCCACCCTGCCGGCACGAGGCAGAGACGGCCCAGCGCCGCCGGCTACCCGCTGACGATGCGTTGGACGATGGCGTCGGGGAGGCCAACGTCGCGCCGCTCCCAGCGCTCGCTCGTGAGCCCCCGCCACGCCGCGTCGTCGTGCTCGGCCCCGGCGCGGCGGGCGTCCGAGAGGCGGCGCAGGGCCTGCCCGACCTCGACGTCGCGGGTGACGCGGGCCTGGAGCCTCTGCTCGACTTCGGCGGCGACCCGTTCGTGAGAGGTCATGGCGGCGGCGCGGTAGAGGTGGAGGGTGGAAGATCGTGCTGCATCGCCCCTGCGCAACTCGGCATGTGCTACATCCAGCCTTTGCGTTTGAAGTAGACCAGCATCCCGACGAGCAGGACGCCGATCGCGCCGAGGAAATAGAAGTAGCCGTTGTGCGCCTGGAGCTCGGGGATGTACTCGAAGTTCATCCCGTAGAGCCCGGTCAGGAACGAGAGCGGGATGAAGATCGAGCCGATGACGGTGAGCACCTTCATGACCTCGTTCATCTTGTGGCTGAGGCTCGAGAGGTAGAGGTCGACCAGGCTCGCGAGCACGTCGCGGAACGACTCGATCAGGTCCACGACCTGGATCGTGTGGTCGTAGGCGTCGCGGAGGAAGAGCTTCGTCCGGTCCTCGACGAGCGGCGACTCGTCGCGCAGGAGCGCGCTGAGGACCTCGCGCAGCGGCCAGATCGAGCGGCGCAGGAAGATGGCCTCGCGCCGGAGGTCGTTGATCTCGGTCTGCACCTCCGGGCGCGGGTCGTTCAGCACGACCTCCTCCAGCATCTCGATGTGCTCGCCGATGCCCTCGATCACGACGAAGTAGTGGTCGATCGTGAGGTCAAGCAGCGCGTAGGCGAGGTAGTCCGCCCCGACCGAGCGGATGCGCCCGGCGGAGGAGCGGATGCGCTCGCGGACCGGCTCGAAGACGTCGCCCTCGAACTCCTGGACCGAGAGCACGTAGCCCGGCCCGAGGACGATGCCGAGCTGCTCGACGCGGACCTCGTCGCGGACGCCGTCGCCGTCGAGGTCGGCCAGGTGGAGCATCTTGGCGATGATGAAGAGCTGCTCGTCGTAGGTCTCGATCTTGGGCCGCTGCGTGGTGTTGACGAGGTCCTCCTGCACGAGCGGGTGCAGCCCGAAGGCCTCGCCGAGCGCGCGGATCGTGCCCATGTCCCGGACGCCGACGACGTCGATCCAGGTCACGCCGTCCGCCCGGCTGCGCGCGGCGGCCTCTTCGACGGTCGCCTCGGCGATCTCCTCGAGGTGGTCCTCGCCGTAGTGGACGACCGAGAGGCGCGCGGCGACATGCTCGTCCTCGGACATCTCGGGCAGCTCCCCCGGGACCTGCCCGACGCGGCGCGGGACCGTCGGGCGGTCGATCAGGCCGACGGCGCGCAGCGGCAGCCGGACGAGGTCGCGCCCGAGGCCGCGCCCGAGCGCGCCCAGACGCCGCTGCTGCCGGCGCACCTGCCGGAAGAGTTCTTCGGGGATCGAGTCCGAGGGCATCTCAGCGGAGGTCGTCGGCGCGGCGCTCGGCCTCGGCGGCGCGGCGCTGCGCGTCCTCGGCCAAGCGCCGGGTCTCGGCCGCGATGCGCTCGGTCTCGGCCGCGCCGCCGGCCGCGCCGCCGGACACGGGCGGCGGCCCGGCACCCCGGCTCGGCTTCTCGGCGACGACCGGGGCGGCGGGCACCCGGGCCGAGGGTGCCGTCTCGAGCTCGGCGATGCGCTTCTCGAGCGTCTTCACGCGCCCGCGCGAGCGGAGCCGGCTCGGCAGCGCCCCCAGCGAGCCGAGGAGCACCCCGACGAGCAGCGACACGATGATGACGAGCGCGAGCGGGACCGGCACGCTCTGGAACGTCAGGAACCCGACGTCCACCGGGTCGGGGTTCTGGAAGGCGAACACCACGGCGACGATGGCGACGAGCAGCGAGAGGATGAGCGCGAAGCGCATAGGGCCTGGCAGGGTGGGTGAGACGCGAAGCCCAATTAACGAAAAAAGCGGATGGCGAGGGAGCCGCGCCGCCACGATCTCGAAAGAAGGGACCCGCGCGGCAGCGGGAGCGCGAAACCGAGGCGCTAGCTTCCGCCGTACCTTTGGCCGGATCACCTCGCGTGATTTCGCGCTCTCACCCTACCCTATCTCTGAACAGGTATGCCCCCGAGCGATGTGGCGGTCCCGACATTCACCGTGATCGGATCGATGAAGGGGGGGACCTCCGCCCTCCACAACTACCTCGGCGTCCACCCCGAGGTGTGCATGACGTCGAAGAAGGAGTGCAACTTCTTCATCGCCGACGGCCAGGGCGGGCGCTTCAGTGACGGGGGCAAGGGCAACTATGACCGAGGCTTCGGATGGTACCGCGGGTTGTTCCGCGAGGGAGCGAAAGCCTACGGGGACGTCTCGCCCGAGTACAGCAAGCGCCACCGCTACGGCGACGAGACCCCTCGGTTCCTCCACGAAGCCAACCCCGACGTACGAATGGTCTACCTCCTGCGCGACCCCATCGCCCGCGTCGTCTCGGGCTATGTGCACAACGCGGCCCGGGGGTGGGTGCGCACCTCCTTCTCCGAGTTCATCCGCAGCGAGCAGGCCGAGCCGCACATCCTCACGAGCTGCTACCACTACCAGCTCGAACCCTACCTCCGCCACTTCCCGCTCGGCCAGTTCCTGTTCCAGGTCTCCGAAGAGCTGAAGAGCGACACGACCGCGGTGCTCCAGCGCATCTTCGCCTTCATCGGGGTCTCCGGCTTCGAGTCGGCGGAGTTCGAGCGCAAGCACCACGTCAGCGCGAGCAAGACGCGGCCTTCGGTGCTCGAAGAGCGGGTCGGGAGCGCGCGCGCGCGCCGGCTGCTCGCCCCGGTCCTGCCGGCGCGCTTCACCGCACCGCGCCCCATCGAGCGGCCCGAGGTCTCGGAGGCCGACCGCGCCTACCTCGCCGCGCGCTTCGGCCCCGACGTGGAGAAGCTGCGCGCGCTGACCGGCCTCCCGTTCGAGGCGTGGTCGCTGTAGCGGGAGCCGCCTTAAGGAAAGACCGCGGTGCGCCGATCGACCGAGGACGCTGCGGCGCTCTCCGGTGCCCCGGTGACTTTCTCCCGAAGAGCCCGAGCCGGTGCGCGAGGTAAGGATATTTCGCCGGCCCCAGCCGCTGGAGACCGCCCCCGCCCCCGAGGACTACCCCCGCAAAACCATGATGCCAGACAGCCGCGTGCTCGCCGACTCACTGATCGAGGGGGGGGACACGCGCCTAATGCTGGGCAGCGACGGGCTGAGCAAGTACGGCGTCGCCCCCTACCCCCGCAACACGATTCCCTTCGGAAGCTGCACCGCCTCGACCCCGTCGCTCCGGGCGTGGGAGGCGGCTCAGGCCGGGGCCGCGCGGATCGAAGAGCTGGCGCGGCACGAGCCTCCAGCCCAGGTGGCCGACGCGCTGTGCGCCGAGATCAGGCAGGACCTCGCGGCGCTGCTCGGCCTGGAGCAGGTTCCGGGGGCCGCCGTGGTGCTCACCCCGTCGGGCACCGACGCCGAGATGATCGCGCTCTTTCTGGCCGCCCTCGGCACCGAGCGGGGGCTCGTCAACGTCGTCGTGGGGCCGAACGAGGTGGGCAGCGGCACGACGCTGGCCGCCGCCGCGCGCCACTTCGACGCGGTCGTCCCGAGCGGGCAGCGCCGCGAGGTGGGCCAGCCGGTGGACGAGGCCCTGGCCGCGCGCGTCGCCGTCGAGACGGTCCGGCTGCGCACCCCGTCCGGGACGATGCGGCTGCCCGACGACGTGGACGCCGAGGTCCGGCACCTCGTCGAGCGCGCGGTGGAGGCGGGCAAGCAGGTCGTGGTCCACATCGTGGCCCACAGCAAGACGGGCGTCCACGCCCCCACGCTGGACACCGTCAACGGGCTCGTGGCCGCGCACGGGGACCGCGTCGTCGGGCTGATCGATGCCGCCCAGGGGCGGATCAGCCGGCGGGGGCTGCGGGACTCTCTGCGGCGCGGCTACCTGATCCTGCTGACGGGGTCGAAGTTCTACGGCGGGCCGCCGTTCTCCGGCGCGCTGCTCGTCCCGCCCCGCCTCAGCGAAGGCATGGCACCGGCGGCCTTCCCCGAGGGCTTCGGCGACTACTTCACGGCGGCCGAGATGCCCGCCGCGTGGCGCGCCGCCCGGCGCAGCCTGCCGGAGCGGGCGAACTGGGGGCTGGTCCTGCGCTGGCTCGCGGCGCTCGAGGAGATGCGCGCCTACTACCGCACCGACCCCGCCGCCCGCCTGGCCGTGCTACGCCACTTCGAGCAGAGCGCGCCCCGCCTCCTGGGAGCCGCCGACGCCCTCCACCTGATGCCGGTCTGGCCGCCCCTGCTGTCGGACCGCGCCGAGCGGGTGCTGGAGTCGAAGACCACGGTCTTCAGCATGAAGGTCCAGCCTCCGAGCGCGCGCGAGCCGCTCCCCAAGCCCGCGCTCGCGCAGTGGGTCGGTCTCCTCAACAAAGACCTCAGCGCGGCGCTGGGGCTGACGCCGGCCTCTCCCTACTTCGAGGCCGCCCGGCAGCCGTTCCAGATCGGCCAGCCGGTCGCGCTCGGGGCCGCGGGCGAGGCCGGCCACGCGATCGTCCGCGTCGCCCTCGGGGCGAGCCTGATCACGAGCCTCGCCGAGGACCCCGCCTACGGGGCCACGCTGGGCGAGCGGCTGGGCTGGCTGGACCGCCAGCTCGCACGGCTGGCCGGTAAGATGACGCTCCTCGCCGAGCGCTGGCCCGACCTCTCCTCCGAACCGGCTCTGTGACGATGCCCGCCTCGACCCCCGATACCCCGGCCCCCGATACCTCGGCCCCGGATACCTCCACCTTCGACTCCTGGACCTACCGGCCCTCCGCCGCCGACCTGGCCGCCGCCTTCCGCCGAGCGCTCGGCAGCGGTGCCCTCGGCGGGGTCCCCGCCGTCGTGTTCCACGACCTCGGCCAGCTCCGGGCGCGGGTCCGAACGCTGCAGCGCCTCTTCCCGGAGGGCACGCTCCACGCGGTCGCCATCAAAGCGAATCCGCTCATCGAGGTGCTCCGCGAGGTGGTGACGCTCGGCGCGGGGCTCGAGGCGGCGTCGATGGAGGAGGTGCACTGCGCCCTCGCCGCCGGCTGCCCGCCCGGGCGGATCGTCTACAACTCCCCGGCCAAGCGGACCGAAGACCTCGCCGACGCCCTCCGCCTCGGCCTGCTCATCAACGCCGACACAGTCGAGGAGCTCGCGCGCATCGACGCGCTCCGGGCCTCGGCGGAGACGGCCGGCACGGTCAGCCTACGCGTCAACCCCCTCGTCGGGGAGGGGACGATTGCCATCACGAGCGTGGCGCACCGGAGCTCGAAGTTCGGCGTGCCCCTCGACCGCGCCCCGGCCATCGCCGACGCGTTCCGGCGCTATCCGTGGCTGAGCGGGCTGCACCTGCACGTGGGCAGCCAGGGGTGCGAGACGGCGATGCTGGCCCAGGCGGCGCGGCTCATCCTGGAGCTGAGAACGCGCATCCACGAGACCCTGGGGCGCGCGCAGGTCACGACCGTCAACATCGGCGGCGGCCTGCCGTGGGCGTACCGCGCCGACGCCGCGCCGCCCTCGCCCGAGCGCTACGCCGAGCTGCTGCGCCACGAGGCCGGGGCGCTCTTCGCGGACGGCCTCGCGCTCGTCACCGAGTTCGGGCGCTCGGTGCAGGCGGGCTGCGGCTGGGCCGCGAGCCGGGTCGAGTACGTCAAGGACGACCGCGCCGAGCCGATGGCCGTGATCCACCTCGGCGCGGACTTCCTGATGCGCACAGCCTACCACCCGGAGGACTGGCCGCACCGCCTCTCGGTGCTCACCCCCGAGGGCGAGGTCAAGACGGGGGAGCCGCGTCCCCAGACCGTAGCCGGGCCGCTGTGCTTCTCGGGCGACGTGATCGCCCGGTCGCGGCCCCTCCCGCCGATCGAGCCGGGCGACTGGCTCGTCATCCACGACGCCGGGGCGTACACGCTCGGGATGTGGTCGCGGCATTGCAGCCGGGGCCTGCCCCTCGTGCTGGGCTACGACGAGCGCGCGGCGGCGGACGGCTTCAAGACGCTGCGGCGGCGGGAGACGCCGGAGGACGTGGCGGCGTTCTGGAGCGCGTGAGCCGGCCTGGCTAGCGGGGCACGGCGGCGAAGGCGCGGGCGAGGTGCAGCCACCGCTCGGCGGTGACCAGCCGCCCGAGCACCTGGGCGTGGTCGTGGGTGCCCTCGGCGTGCTCGCGCGCGAGCCGGGCTGCGGCGTCGCGCCCGAGCAGCGCTGCCGAGAGGCCGTCGGGCCGGGTGAGCAACTCGTGGAGCAGCCCGGCGAGCGGGCCGGCGAACATGTCGGCTTGGGCCTGCTCGTGCCCCGCGCTCGCCGTCGGTGCCGGGTTGATCCGCGAGCTGAGGCGGCGGAGCCGGGCGTCGAGCCGCTTGAGGAGCGGGCGGGCCACGGGAGCCCGGTTCAGCGGCAGGAGCGACTCGTGGTTGACCCGGACCCAGTAGGCCCACGGGAGCGACTGGCGGATCAGGGTCTCGTGGATCGGCGCGTGCCGGCTGATCGGAGCGGGGAGCTGGAAGCCCAGGCGCAGCATCCGGCGGTCTTTGAAGGGCGTCCAGAACGCCGTCGGCGTCCAGGTGAAGCGGTCCTTGAGGGCGTCCCACACGCAGAAATACTCCTGCGCCGCGTAGAGGTCGAGGACGTCGTGCCCGTCCGGCGAGAAGCGCGCGTAGTGCTGCACCGTCTCGGCCACCCGGCGGGCCAGGCCCTCCCCGACCTGGGGGTCGGCGAAGGGGAGCTTCCGGCGGAAGTTCTTCGCGCGGACCCTCCGGAGGGCGTCCTCCGGCCCGAGCGGCTGGTCGGCGGCCGATTTGTAATAGATACCGCGGTAGATGCCGCCGGTGCCGCCCCACGAGAGGGCGTCGGTGCGCTCGGCGTAGGCGCGGTTCACCTGGGGCGCGCGCTTGGCGTTCGTGTCCCCGTTCATTGAGAAGGCGAACAGGTCCACGGTCTGCAGGAAGCCGTCGGACGAGGGGGCCTCGGGCCGGGTGAGGCGGTGCTCCAGGCCGTAGTGCGCCGCGATGCGCCGCGCCGTCACGACGTCGGGAGTCTCCGGGTAGCCGGTGGTCTGGACGAACGTCCGGCTCCGGTCGAGCGACGGCAGGATCGCCGCCATCGCGGCCCGGCTGTCGTTGCCGGCGGTGAGCTGGATGCCGGCCTGGGGCCACTGGCTCGCGAACGCGCGCGCGCCCTCGCGGGCGACCTCGGCCATCGCCTCGACCTGCCGCCGGATTCGCTTCGTGTCCCCGGCCTCGATCCGGCGACCGGCGTCGAGCAGCGGGACGACCTCGCGGCTCAGCACGCCGCGCTGCCAGCCGACGCGCTCGTCCGGGCGGCTCGTGTCGACGCCGCCGAGGAGGCTCCGCCCGCTGAGCGACCAGCCGGAGACGGCGAGGCTCGCCGCCGAGACCAGGTCCAGCGACACCCCGACCAGGCCCGAGGCCAGCAGCGTCAGGTCGTGCGGCGACGCCGCGAGGCACTCGTCCCCGGCGACGTACCGGAGCGCCCGCCCGCCGATGCAGTCCGTCAGCAGGCTGACGCGCCCGCTCGCCGGCTCAACGACCACGGCCCCGAACGAGCCGTCCAGCTCCGGCACCGCCGCGACGCCGGCCTGCGCGATCCGGCGCGCCGTCCGGTCGCCCGGCACCCCGGTGAGGTCGCCGAAGACGAGCACGGCCTGCTCGCCGTCGACGTGCTGGTCGATGACGGGGAGGCCGCTCTCTCCGCTCGGCTCGACCCGGCACCAGCCGCCGTTCAGCCCGTCGAGGAGCGTAACCGTGGTGCCGAGCGGTACCCCGGCGTCGGGCATCACGCGCGCGAGGTGGTCGGCAGCGCGGCGCAGCAGCGGTTCGGCCTCGGGGCCGTCCGGCGGGCCGAGGTAGAACAGGAAGGTCTCCAAGACGGCTAGGGCTAGAGTCGGGGGCCGGGCTCCGCGCGGCTCAGCCGCGGAGGCGGTCGAAGCGCTCCTGCTGCGGCGTGCCGGCGGGGATGTCGTACGGCGAGGCTGGGAGGCGGACGCGGCGGATCACCGGGTAGTCCTCGCGGAAGACGAACGGCTCGGGCGGCCCCACGATGTCGTGCCCGATGACGAGGACCACCGTCCCCTGCTCGTGGATCGTCGCGCCGACGGACGAGATCTCGTCGCCGCCGGTTTTCTGCCAGGTCTCGGTCCACGCGTAGAGCCACTGCGCGTCGGGGTCGGAGAGGCGGACGCAGCCGTGGCTAGCGGGGCCGCCCATCGGGAGGGCGTACTGGTGGAGGTGGATGCCACGCGCCTCGTGGATGTTCATCACCCAGTACATCTCCCACAGCTCGGCGTCCGGGGCCGAGGAGCCGTAGCCGGGGCTGAGGGTGGAGACGCGGTAGGGCTGCTTCCAGTTGACGTTGAACCGGCCGCTGGGCGTGCGCCCGCTCTGGGTGCCGGTGTTGATGATGCCCCAGCGCGCGAGCTTGCCCCACTCGTAGGCCCCGAACGCCTGGATGCTCTTGTCGAGCACGACGAGCTTCGCGACGTCGCGCGCGCCGGGGTAGGTGCGCGGGAACGGCGAGTAGGCCCGGAAGTCGAACCCTAGGTCGGTCGGGACGACGAGGGTGTCGCCGGGGCGGAGGCCTTCGAGGTCGTTGCGGTTGAGGAGCTGGAGGAGGCCCTTGTTCTCCTCGCCGTAGCGCCGGTAGAGCTTGAGCCGGGCTTCGAGCCGGGAGTCGTCGCGGACGACGTAGTAGTCGTAGTAGACCGGCGGCACGTCGTCGAGGTCGCCGCTGCGGCGCTCGATCACCTCGGCGATGTTCTTCTGGCGGAAGTGGGAGGTCTCCTGCGCCCAGACCGGGAGGGCCGATGCGAGGACGAGGAGCAGCGTGAGGGTGTGTCGCATGGGATGGAAGACTAGAGGAGGGACTGATTCGCCGGGTCGCAGATTTGGTTTCCTCCTGAACCGGCGATTCACCCGGGCAGTCGCGGGCTGGTGCGCGCGCGGCGCGGACCTGGCTCGGCGGGGGCGCACCCCTCGCTCCGCAGCCTGCCGACCATGTCGCGGTCGCCGAGGACGATCAGGATGTCGCCGGCTTCCATCGGCACGGTCGGGCTGGGGTTGAAGCGCCACCGGCCCGTGTCCTCGTTCAGGAACGCGATCACGACCGCGTTGAAGCGGTTGCGGAAGTCGCTCTCGGCGAGCGAGGCACCGTCGAGCAGGGAGGCGGCCTCGATGCGGACCTCTTCCATGCGCAGGTCGAGCGCGCCGACGTGGAGGACCTGCTCCATGAACTGGTCCACGTGGGGCCGGAGGATGACCTGCGCCATCCGGTCGGCCCCGATCTCGTAGGGCGAGATCACCTTGTCCACGCCGGCGCGGCGGAGCTTCGAGGTGTTCCGGTTCTGGTTCGTCCGGGCGAGCGTGAACACGCCGGGGTGCAGCTCCTTCGCCGTGAGGGCGACGAAGACGTTGGCGCTGTCCTCGGGCAGCGTCAGGACCAGGCCCTGGGCGTGCTCGATGCCGGCGGCGCGCAGCGTGCGCTCCTCCTCGGCGTCGCCCTCGACGAAGAGCAGGCCCGCCGCGTCGAGCTGTGCGACGCGCTCCGGGTGGCGCTCGATCACGACGAAGCTGCGCCCGGCTTCGGCGAGGTCGGCGGCGATGCGGCGGCCGAGGCGGCCGTAGCCGCAGATGACGTAGTGGTCCCGGAGGCGGTCGATCTTGCGCTGCATGAACCGGTGCTGGAGGCGCTGGGAGCGGATGAGGACCTGGACCGTGCGCGTCGCCACGAACGCGACGATCCCGATCCCGAAGATAGAGAGACCGATAGTGAAGAGCTTGCCCGCGTCGGAGAGCGGGTGGACCTCCTCGAAGCCGATCGTGGTGAGCGTGATGAAGGTCATGTACAGGCCGTCGAGCGCGCTCATCCCCTCGATCAGCTCGTACCCCGCCGTCCCGATGATGACGAGCAGCAGGAGCGCGAGATTGGCGACGAAAATCTCCCGCCTGGCCCCGTCCATCCGGGCGATGCGGTCGGCGAGCTTCTCGGCGAGACCGGGCCTGGCCACGTCAAGCGGGGCGAGCGATCCCGAAGGCGCGCCCGTGCCACGTCTCGGCGGCGGGCCGTTCGAGGCCGCGCGCCCGGAGGTCCCCGAGCGAGTCCACGGTGGTGACGAAGACGGAGGTTTCGGCGGTGACGGCCCCGGCCCGGGTCTGGGCCCGGAAGGCCGCCCGCGGCTCTGCCCGCACGGTGCCGTCCCCGTCGCGGTACACGACGTGCAGCCCGTCGAGCCACGCCACGTTGACCGCCTGCCCGGCCTCTTCGGCGGCCCGCGCCAAACGGTCGATCCCGCAGCCCGACACCCCGCCCGCGAGGTGCGCCGCGGCGACGAGGAACCGGTCGTGCAGAACGGTAGCCGCGCCCGGCACCGGCCGCCCGTGGGAAGTCCAGCGCTCGGTGAAGCCGCGCATGGCACTGAGCAGGCGGTCTTGCGCGGGGGGCGCGAGCGTCCGGTCAGCGGTGAAGACCCAGACGCGGGCCTCGGGGGGGAGGGCGGGAAAGAGCATGGCGCGGGCGGGAAGCGGAGGGGCGTCGTAAATCCCGCGGCTTGCGGGAAGTTTCGGGCGCACTGCCGCGGCGCGCTGCCGCGAGGCGTGCTACCACGCGAAGAGGCGGTACCGCACGCCGAACTCGGCGAAGGTGAGCAGGTCGCTGCCGCGCTCGGCCGTGCTGCCGAACCGGACGTTGATGTGGTCCACGGCGTCGCCGGGCAGGATGAGCACCGCGCTCAGCCCCGCGAAGCCCGCGAGCTGCGGCGAGAGGGTCACGTCGACGCCCAGGCCGCCCTGCGGGCCGAAGCCGGTCCCGGTCTCCCCGTTGAGCCGGCTGAAGGCCGCGCTCACGCCAAGCTCCACGTAGGACGACGCGCGGCCGTCGGGCCGGTAGTAGGCCCGCCCGAGCAGGGCGACGAGGTGGACCCATTTGCTCGAGGCGTCCGCGTTGATCTCGCCGCTGAAGGGGCCGCCGAGCTCGGCGATGCCGCCTTCGCGCCGGTCGGCGGAGCGGAGCTTGAAGAGGTTGGGGATGTGCTGGAGGCGGTAGCTCAGCGAGGCGGCCAGCGTCTCGGTCAGGTTGAAGCCCGCCCCCAGCGTCAGCGCGACGCCGGCGTTGGAGGTGAACTCCTCGACCAGCCAGTCGGCGGCGTCGCCGCGCTCTCCGCCGTAGCTCCCGGCCCCGAGCGTCGCGTGGAGGTAGAGCGTCCGGGGCACCCGGTAGACCTCCGGCTGCGCTAGGTCGGCCAGCGCCTCCTCGCGCTCGATGCGGAGCGACTCTCGGATGGACTCGACGAGCGCGACGTAGCTCGGCGGGTCGAGGATGGGGTCCGGGGCATAGTCGGGGGCGAGCCCGAGCAGGCGGATCACGATCTGCTTGGCCTCGGCGAGGTCGTCCTGCCGGAGGTACACGAGCGCGAGCAGCCGGCGGACTTGGACCGCCGTCGCCGCGTCCACGTCAGGCCGGTTGAGGCACTCGCGCAGCAGCACCTCGGCGACTGCAAACTCCTGATCGACGTAGTACGCCTGCGCGGTCTCGAGGCTCGACACGCAGGGGCCCGCCTGCTGAGCCGAGGCGGGGGCCGCGAGCGCGGCGAGCACGCCGGCTGCGAGCAGCAGAGGCGTGACCGAGCCGCACCGAAAGAGCCGCACCGAAAGGACACCCATAGATCAGGAGACGCTCGGGCTCTACGGGGTGCCGGAGGTGAGGTCGGCGCGGAGCGAGACCGGGCGGTCGGCCGTGACCCGGACGGTGCGCTCCCAGGTGCCCAGCGTCGGGTGCTCGACCCGAACCTGGTGGTCCCCGACGGGCAGCTCCGTCTCGTAGCGCAGGTCGGTGTCGCGCGCGCGGAGCGTGCCGTCGATGTAGATCGAGCCCCAGGGCTGGGCGACGACGCTCAGCGAGCCGCGCCGAGGGGCGGGGGCCTCCGGCGCGGCCTTCGTCTCCGGCACCGTCTTCGGCTCCGGCACCATCGCCGCGTGCACGGTGTTGATCTGCCCAGCCCCGACGCTTACCGTGAGCCGCTGGGCTTGGTGTCCGGACAGCGAGAGCTCGATGACGTGCGCGCCCGGCGTCACCTCGCGCGGCCTCAGCGGTGTCGTGCCGATGCGCCGACCGTCGATCGAAACCGCTACCCCGTCGAGGTTCGTGGTGACCTGGACCGAGCCGGTTCGCGCTTCGGGGCGCGGGGCGGACACCAGGGGCTCGGCGCGTCGGGGCGGCTGGGCCTCCTGCCGGGGCGCGGTCGGCAGCAAGGCCGGGGCGAGTCCGGCGGCCTCGGACAGCGGCGCAGCCTCGGCCAGCGTTGCGGCCAGGGCGGCGGCTAGCGGGTCGGAGGGCGTCAGGGTCACCGAGAGGGACATGCGCTGCCCGGAGCCGAGGTGCACGAGCGAGTCGACGGGCTGGTAGCCGTCTTTCCGGATCGAGAGGACGTACCACTGCGCCGGGAGCCGGTCTCGGCGCACCGGGCTTTCCCCCGCCGCGGTCCCGTCGATCACCACCTCGGCCCCGGCGGGGTCCGTCTCCACGCTCAGCACCGCCGAGCCTGTCCGGCTCGCCGCGACGGTGGCGGCGTTAGCGCGCGTGGCCTCCTCCTGCTCGTGGACGAGCGCGACGAGCTTCTCCGCCGTCAACTCTTCGCTCGGCGCGTGGGACGAGAACAGCAGGACCCCCCCAGCCCCCAGGACGACCGCGAGGATCAGCCCGAACAAGAGGGGCGGAGGGATGCGCGGCGGCTGGGGCACCGGGACGGGCGCGACGCCGGGCAGGGCGTAGTTCGGTCCGTCCGACGGCTCGAAGGACCCCGCCGCAATGCGCCGCTGCTTACGCTCCGGCTGCTCAGATGCTGTCATAGTTCAGATGCCGTCGAAGCGACCTAGTGGGAGCAGCCTACCCCTTTGTATTTCCTACCCCTTTGTATTTCCTAGCCTAAACCGGATGCTCGCTGGCTTAGAGCAAGCAGCCCCGCCGGTTGGGTGACAGAAGCTACACAGGAAACGAATGGAATAGGATGTTTCCTCGGGGGGAGAGTAAGACATTCGGGCGGAAAGCGCAAGACCATAGAGAGGGCCCCCGCCGGCTCTCACAAACTCTCAAAGCATAGCGAGGATTCGCCGCCCTCGCCGGCTACCTGGCCGCCGCGCGAAGCACTCAGCCACTCCGTCGAGGAGGTGCCGAACCCTGGTTCACCTGGACGGAAAGGTCCCCCGCACGACGGAGACGGCCTGGGCCATTACGTCGGTCTGGTACGACAGGGGGGGGCGGTCCGGGAGTACCAGCTTCACCGCGTAGGAGCCGGGCCGAAGGCCGCTGAGCGAGAGCGGGGTGCGGCCCCGGCGCACGCCGTCGACGAGCACGTCGGCTCCCGTCGGCGTGGAGTGCACCGAGAGCGAGCCGGTGTGGCTCACCCGCCGGACGACCTCGGGGTCGGCGCTGGCGAAGGTGGGCGGGGCCGGCGTCGCAGGCTTGGCCGCACGAGGCTGGACTGCCCGAGGCTGGACTGCCCGAGGCTGGACTGCCCGAGGCTGGACTGCCCGAGGCTGGACTGTCCCTCCACCGGACGGCGTCCCACGCCGCGTGACCTGGGCCGCCGGTGGGCTCGGGCGAGCCGGCACGGGCTCCACGGGCGTGGCGTCCGTGAGCAGGGGCGGGCCGGCAGCCGCAGCCGGGGGCTCGGGCAGCGCCTCGGCTGGGACGAGCGACCGCATCGAGAAGCGGAGCGCAGAGACCGTGCTGCCGGCGAGAAAGACCGTCGTGTCCACGGAGGCGTGGTGGGGGAGCAGCAGCGTGATGGTGTAGAAGTCGGGGCGGAGGTCGCCGAGGTCGAGCGGCGTGCGGCCCGTCGGCTCGCCGTCGAGCAGGACGGTGGCCCCGGCCGGCTCCGTCGTCAGCCGGAGCGTCGAGAGGCGGGACGCCGGCTGGGTGGCGGCGGAAGGCGGAGGCGGCCCGGCCCGGACGAGAGCTTCGACCTCCGCCTCCGTCAGCTCGTCGCCGCCGCTCGGCGATAGAAAAAGCATCGCGAGCGCGAGCACCAGGGCCCCGGCAAGGATGGCGAGGAACACGAGGGGGTGGAGCCGGGCTCCGGTCCGCTGGAGCGTCGGTGCCTGGGGCCGGACGAAAGGCGGCGGGGCCGTCCGTGGCGGTGGACCCGGAGGCGAGGCCAGAGGAGGCGGGGCGGAGTGGGGGAGCCTCTCGTTCATAGGTGCGGGCGGTGGCCTCGGAAGAAGGGGTTCCGGACTGCGAGCGGCTGCGCGAGGCGTCTGCAGACCCGCTCGCCACAGACTCCTCAGGGAACAGAGTCTTCAGGGGACAGACTCTTCAAGGGGTGCAAACGCAGCGCAGGGGTGACAACCCGGCGGTGCAATACCTGTGCCCGCACGGCACGGCTGCGCTCCCCGGCGAGACGAGCCCGGGGCACAGCGTCCCGCCGAACCAGCCCTAATAGACGGCGAAGCTTGCCGAGGCAGGCCACCGAGGGGCCGCCGCTCAGGCAGCCTCGATGTGCCGCTCCTGGCCCAGAAAGGCCAGCGCATGGTCCACCAGGCCGTCCGGCCCGATGCCCACCTCGTCGTGGAGCTCGCGCTGCGAGCCGTGCTCGACGAAGCGGTCGGGGAGGCCGAGGCGCAGCAGGTCCCCCCGCACGTCGTGGTCGGCCAGCCACTCGAGCACAGCCGACCCGGCTCCGCCGACGACCGCGCCGTCCTCTATCGTGATCACCTTATCGAACGTGCTGAACACCTCGCTCAGCAGCGCCGCGTCGAGCGGTTTGCAGAAGCGGAGGTCGTAGTGGGCCGCGTCGACGCCGTGCGCGCGGAGGCGCTCGCGGGCCTCGGCGACGTACTGCCCGATGGCCCCGTAGCTCACGAACGCGAGGTCGGTCCCGCCGGCGATCTTCCGGCCCGTGCCGATCTCGACCGTCTCGAACCCGTCGCGGAGCGCCATGCCGGTGGCCTCGCCGCGCGGGTAGCGGATGGCGAAGGGCCCGTCGTGGGCGGCAGCCGTGAACATCAGGTCGCGGAGGTCCTGCTCGTCGAGCGGGGCGGCGCAGACGAGGTTCGGGACGCAGCGGAGGTAGGGCACGTCGAGCGCGCCGTGGTGGGTCGGCCCGTCGGCCCCGGCGACGCCGGCGCGGTCCAGGCAGAACACCACCGGCAGGCCCTGGAGCGCTACGTCGTGGACGACGCCGTCGTAGGCGCGCTGGAGGAACGTCGAGTAGATCGCCACGAACGGCCTCAGCCCCTGGGTGGCGAGGCCGGCGGCGAAGACCACGCCGTGCATCTCGGCGATGCCCACGTCGAAGGCCCGCTCCGGCATCTGGGCGAGCATGTACTTCAGGCTCGTCCCGCTCGGCATCGCGGCGGTGATCCCGACGATGCGCTCGTCGGCCTCGGCGAGCTCGACGAGCGTGTGGCCGAAGACGTCCTGCCACTTCGGGGGCTTCGTGCCGTTGGGCGCGGCGACGGCGAGGCTCTTGCCGGTGACCTTGTCGAAGGGCGAGCCCGAGGCGTGCCACTTGACCTGGTCGGCCTCGGCGGGGGCGAAGCCCTTGCCCTTCGTCGTGAGCGTGTGCAGCAGGATCGGGCCGGGGAGGTCCTTGAGGTTCTGGAGGCGCTCGACGACGGCCTCGACGTCGTGCCCGTCGACGGGGCCGAAGTAGCGGAAGCCGAGGGCCTCGAAGAGCATCCCCGGCGTGAGCGTCGCCTTGAGGCCGTTCTCGACGCGGGCGGCGATCTTCTGGAGCGTCCCGCCGCCGACGCCGCGCATCTTCTCGAAGAACTGCCACACGTCCTCGCGGAGCTCGTTCCACGCCTTGCCGCTCGCCACCTGCGCGAGGTACTCGTTGAGCGCGCCCACATTCGGGTCGATGCTCATCCGGTTGTCGTTGAGGACCACGAGCAGGTCGCTCCCGGCGGTGCCGGCGTTGTTGAGCCCCTCGAAGGCGAGGCCGCCGGTCATCGCCCCGTCGCCGATGACGGCGACGACCTTCTCGCCGGTGCCCTTGATGTCGCGCGCCTTCGCCATGCCGAGCGCCGCCGAGATGCTCGTCGAGGCGTGGGCCACGCCGAAGGTGTCGTAGGCGCTCTCGGAGCGCTTCGGGAAGCCGGAGAGCCCGCCGTACTTCCGCTGCGTCGGGAAGCTGTCGCGGCGGCCCGTGAGGATTTTGTGCCCGTAGGCCTGGTGCCCGACGTCCCACACGAGCTGGTCGCGCGGCGTGTCGAAAACGTAGTGCGCCGCCACCGTCATCTCGACGACCCCGAGCGAGGCCCCGAAGTGCCCGCCGTGGACCGCCACCACGTCGATGATGTAGTCGCGAAGTTCGTCGCAGACCTGGGGAAGCTGGTCCTCGGAGAGCGCCCGCAGGTCCGCCGGACGGTCGATCCGGGCGAGGAGGGTGCCGGGCTTGAACATCACGTCGGCGGGAGGCATCGGCAGCAGAGGAGAGTGGGAGGGGCAATTAAGAAGAGGGCCGTCACTTCCAAAAGATACTCGCCCGTTGCGGTGAAAGGGCAGGCCGCCCGCGCCCCGCGAGAGACGGCGCAGCGAGCACACGCGGGTTTCAATATAAAATGAAAGACGGGCGAGAGGGCGAGGGGTCAAAAGGACTACCGGGAAAGTTCCTCCCGCCCTCCCGCCCCCGTGCCTCGACTTTCCACGGATTCTGCGCATCCCGCCCGCGCGCTCACGCATAGAATGACGCTTCCGTTTCCCCAATGCGTTCCCACCGATGCCCGCCACGCCCCGCTCGTCCTCCGGCCCCATCCGCGTCCTCTTCGTCTGCCTCGGGAATATCTGCCGCAGCCCGCTCGCCGAGGGCTACTTCCGGCACCTCGCCGAGCAGGAGGGCCTGGCCGACCGGTTCGAGATCGACTCGGCGGGGACCGGGCCGTGGCACGCCGGCGACCCGCCGGACGCGCGGATGCGCTCCACCGCGCGCCGCCGCGGCCTCAGCCTCGAAGACCTCCGCGGGCGGCAGCTCGCGCGCGCCGACCTCCACGCGTTCGACCACATCTTCGTGATGGACAAGTCGAACCTCCACGACACCCTCGCGCTCGACCCCGGCGGCGACCACGGCACGCGCGTCCGCCTCTTCCGCGAGTTCGACCCTGAGCCGGAGACGTATCAGGTGCCCGACCCGTACACCGGTGGGCAGGCCGGCTTCGAGCACGTCTTCGACATCGTCGAGCGCACGAGCCGCGCCATCCTCGACCGCCTCAAGGAGGTCTACGACCTCGACGGCACCCCGAAGGACCGGAGCGAGGCGTGACACTGCCCGCAGCCGTTCGCGCCGCCCTCCGCCCGCACGTCGGCGCGGTCGAGCAGGCCGAGCCGGTCGGCGGCGGCTGCATCGCGCAGGCGACGCGCATCGGGGCCGGGGGCCACGCCTACTTCGTCAAGTGGAGCGCCGGCACCGCGGGGCAGACGTTCGAGACCGAGGCCGCCGGGCTGCGCGTGCTGCGGGACACCTGCCTCCGCGAGGCCGCGCCGCGGCTGCTGATCCCGGAGGTGCTGGCCGCGCAGAACGCCGACGACCGCCCCGGATTTCTGCTGATGGAGTGGATCGAGCCGGGGACCCGAGACGCGGGCTTCTGGCAGCGCCTCGGCGAAGGCCTGGCCGCGATGCACCGGCACCCGGCGGCGGGCGGGCGCTACGGGTTCGAGCGCGACAACTTCATCGGGCACCTCCCGCAGCGCAACGGCTGGCACACCTCGTGGCCCGCCTTCTTTCGCTCACAGCGGATCGAACCTCAAATGGCGCTGGCCCGCACGTCGGGTCGGTGGAACGCCGCGTGGGACCCGCTCGCCGACCGCCTCCTCGACAGGCTCCCGGCGCTGCTGCCGGCGTCGCCGCCTGCCTCCGTCCTGCACGGCGATCTGTGGAGCGGCAACGCCCTCGCCTCGTCGTCGGGCCGGGCCGCGCTCGTCGACCCGGCGGCGTATTTCGGGCACTACGAGACCGACCTCGCCCTGACGGAGCTCTTCGGCGGGTTCGACCGGCGGTTCTACCAAGCCTATCGGGCGACCTGTCCGCTGGAACCGGGGTACGAGGAGCGGCGCGAGGTGTATAGCCTCTATCACCTCATCAATCACCTGAACCACTTCGGCGCAGGCTACGCCGCGCGCGTCGAGCGGACGCTGCAGCGGTTCGGGTGACCCCCCGCTTTTCGTGTCATCACTGCGTTCAAGACACGAAAAGCTGTCCCCCTCGACGAGGGGGACAGTTCGGACTGCGCCTGACCGAAGGGATGCGCAGTCCGAACGGGGGGTTCGCACCGTCAGCGCACGAGCGTGACGCGCTGCACTGCGGTCGCACCCGCACCCGCCGCCCGGACGAGGTAGACCCCGCTCCCCAGCGCCGAGGCGTCGAACACCACCCGGTGCGTCTGCGCCTCGACCTCTTCATCCAGCAGGACCGCCACCCGGCGGCCGAGCGCGTCGTAGACCGTCACCGTGACGTGCGCCGCCTCGGGTACATCGAGCCGGAGCGTCGTCTGCGACTCGAACGGGTTGGGGTAGGCCGCGGCGAGGCCGAACGTCTCGGGCACCGCCGTCAAGGCCGCCTCCAGGGACTCCGGGGCCGCCGCCGTCTGCCCGTCGACCGACATCAGCACGGTTCCGTTCTCGCTGATCCACGGCGTCGCGTCGAGCGCGGCCCAGGCCGCTTGCCACTCGGCGTCCGGGACCGCGCTACTGTCCGACTCGGCACCGTCCAGCGATCCCGCCGCCAGGGCAGGTCCGCCCGCCACGCGGGCCCCCGTGGTCACCTCGACCGTGAAGTCCACCTGGTCGATCACCACGTCCGGGAATTGCCCGATCTTGATCGAGTAGGTGTAGGTCCCCGTCGGCGCGAAGTTCGGCACCGGCTGCGTGTAGGTCAGCGCGGGGGACGACGAGTTCGCCGGGACGGTGCCCGAGATGATCCGGCCCTGGGCGATCAGCGTGCCGCCGGTCTCAGCGGTGTAGAACACGTCGCCGCTGATGTCGGTGGGGTTGTTGTTCGTCACCGCGTAGGCGAACCGGATCGAGCCAGGGCGGGTGACCTCGATCGGGTCGCCGGTCGGGTCGGTGTTGATCGCGACGAGGTCGAAGTTGGGCACGGTCAGGACCTCGACCACGACGTCGTTGGCGGTGTAGCTCACGTCGACGGTGTAGCCGAAGGGCGGCTCGACGGTCTCGAAGGTGCCGCTGACCCCGTCGGTGGCAGTGAGGACCGTGAAGGTGTCGCCGATGCTGAAGGCGTCGCCGCCGACGACGACCGAGAGGCGGAGGGTGCCGCCGAGGTCCGCGGTGCCGGTGACGGCGAGCTGGTCGTAGTCCTCGCCGGGGGTCTCGCCGCTGATCTCGGCGGCGAGGACGGCGGTAGAGTCTAGGGCGAAGTCGCCGTCGTAGGTGAGGGTGCCGGGGCCCATGAGGCCGGGGGCATACGCACCCTCGTTGAGGTAGGTCGTGTTCGAGGCTACCTCCACCGTGCCGTCGCCCGCGACAGTGCCGCTTTCAGCGTTCGTGTGGGAGAAGCTGCCGCGAAACTCAAGCTCTGCGCCATCGGCGACCGTCATCAGACCTTCGTTGATGCTGTTCCGCTCGACGGCGAGGATGCCCTCGTCGACGGCGACGGTGCCCGAGACCTCGGCATTGACGCGGATGAAGGTGACGCTCGGGTTGCCGGTGCGCACGAGCGTGCCCTCGATCTCGAAGACCGGCTCGGTCGAGATCGTGCCCGAGCGCTGGATCGCCCTGTTGCCGGCGCTGACGGTGAGGGTCTCGCCCGCCGGCAAGCGTAGCACCGAGGCGTCCTGCATGCTGATGCTGCCGTTGCTCCAGGTGCCGCCCGCGCCGAGCACGACCGTGCGCCCGGCCCCGAGGGTCTTCGTGCCACTGCCGGAGAACGAGGTCGGGCCGGTGACGAGCGTCGTGCCCGAGCCCGACTGCGTGCCAGCGGTCCACGTAAAGGAACCGGCAATGCCGAGATCACCATTTTGCAGCGTGCCGCCGGTCTGCGTCAGGCTCGCTGCCGTACGGGGACTGCCGAGCGTGATCGTGCCGGAGTTGACGGTCACGTCGTCGTCGGCGTCGGGGACCTCGCCGCAGGACCAGTTGGCGGCGTCGCCCCACGAGGAGCCGTCGCCCATGCCGTTCCAGGTGCAGGCGAGCGCGTGGGCGTCCGGGGCCGCGAGGATTGAGGTTGCGAAAAGAGCGAGGAGGAGCAGGATACGTCGCATGGTAGAGCCCTCCGAGGGCGTGGTTAAAGCTGGCGTTACGTAGGGTGCAGTCTGCTACGAGGTAGACACACTTCGGATATATACGACAGCCACCTTTATGAGTGGTAGCATTATCTCCCCTCGCTCGCTACTTTTTTCGGTAACCCCCGTCCCGTTCGCATCGCACGGACGTGCTCAGCGCTCACGGGACTGTCCCCCTCGCCGAGGGGGACAGCTTGGATCGTGCCTGAGCGCAGGGGCGTGCCCCGGAGCGATGCGCGAGTCAAGCGGGGGGGCAGCGCACGAGTGTCACGCGGTGCACCGCTACGGCAGAAGTACGCGTGGCCCCGGCACCCGTCGCCCGGACGAGGTGGACCCCGCTCGAAAGCCCGGAGGCGTCCCTGCATCCTTTCCCCGCCGAGGGCGTTGCATCGGAAGCGGCAATACCGTACCCCGTTAAACTAAAGAGACCAACCCATGAGCCTGGACGAGATCATCACCGCAGCCCGTCGGCTCTCCCCGCAGGAGCAGCAGCACCTGATCGAAGAGTTGCGCGCGCAGGTCGCATCCGGCGGTGACGGGGCGCAGCCTGACGAGCGCAGCGCGCACGAGAAGGCCAAGCACCTCATTGGGCCCGGCAGCGGCATAGCCGATCTGACAACCAACCCGGCCCACATGGAAGGCTATGGCCGGGACTCGCTCTCGTGAGCCAAACGGTCATCGCAGATACCGGCGTCATCGTGGCTTATCTCGATCCGAGCGAGCAGCATCACGCGTGGGCCGTCGAGCAGTTCGAGCGGTTCCCGTCGTTCCTGACGTGCGAGGCCGTTCTTTCCGAGTCCTGCTTTTTGGCAAGCAGACAGCAGGGTGGCGCGGCGCGTGTCATGGGGCTGCTCACCTCCGGGGTGCTGGACATCGCCTATCACGTCACACGGAATGAGACGCACCGACTTCGGCAGTTGATCGAGCAGTACGCCGACCAGCCGATGAGCTTTGCCGATGCCTGTCTCGTGCGGATGAGCGAGCAGCACCGCGCCGCCGAGGTCATCACGACCGACAGCGACTTCCGGGTGTACCGGCGCAGCGGTAACCAAGAGATCCCCGCGACCCTGCCCTGAGCAGCGCCGCCGTCCGGCTCGTTCTCTTCCTGGGGCAACGTTCCTGCATCCTTTCCCCGCCGGGGGCGTTGCACCGGGAGCGACCACGCCGTAGCCTTCTGAACCGAGGAGACCGACCCATGAGCCTGGAAGAGGTCATCACCGCCGCCCGTCGGCTCTCGCAGCGCGAGCAGCAGCAACTTATCGAAGCGCTCCGCCAGCGCGCCGAGGCCGGCGGCGACGGAGCACAGCCTGACGCCAGTGCGCCCACCGAGCAGGAGGCGCTGGCCGCCTACCGTGAGAAGCTGGCCGCCGCCGCGCAGCCCTATTGGGAGGGCGTAGACGGCCTCGAATACCAAATGCGCATCCGCGCCGAGTGGGACGACCGACCCGGCTGGGACGAGTGATGCTCCTGGATTCGGTCATCGTCATCGACTGCCTGAACGGGACGAAACCGGCGCTTGCGTTCGTAAAGGAGACGCCGGGGCTCGTCGTCTTGGTTGTGACGCGGGCCGAGGTGATCGCCGGAACGCCGCCCGGAGGGGAGGCCGTGACCGAGGCGTTCCTGGAGAGCTTCCCGCTACTGGGCATCGACCGGGCCATCGCCGACCGGACCGGGCAGCTTCGCAAAACCGAACGCTGGAAGCTGCCCGATGCGTTCCAGGCGGCGCTGGCCGAGCACCACGGGCTGAAGCTGGCGACGCGCAACACGAAGGACTTCCGCCCCGACCGCCACGGCTTCGTCGTGGTGCCGTACACGGTTTAGAGCAAGGCCGTACCTTCCTCAACCGAGCAGACAGACCCATGAGCCTGGAAGAGGTCATCACCGCCGCTGGCCGGCTCTCCCGGCAGGAGCAGCAGCACCTGGTCGAGGAACTGCGCGCGCGGATCGAGGCCGGCGGCGACGGGGCACAGCCTGACGACGTGCGCGTACTCGCCGCCGCCGCCGGGGTCCACTGGCAAGGCGGCGACGGGCTGGAGTTTCAGCGCCGGATACGCGCCGAGTGGGACGACCGCACGACGCCGGAACGTTGATGCTCCTCGATTCGGTTATCGTCATCGACTGTCTGAACGGCATTCGGCCTGCGCTCGACTTCGTGGCGGAGCAACCCTGACGGCCGTTCGTGTCGGTAGTGACGTGGGCCGAAGTGTTCGCTGGGACGGGCCCGGAGGGCATAGCCGAGACGACACGCTACCTCGAAGCCTTCCCGCTGCTGGACCTCAGCGTATCGGTTGCCGTGCAGGCCGGTCAGCTCCGCCAGTCCGAACGCTGGAGACTGCCCGATGCGTTTCAAGCGGCGCTGGCCCGGCATCACGGGATCAAGCTGGCGACGCGCAACACGAAGGACTTCCACCCCGACCGCCAAGGCTTCGTCGTGGTGCCGTACACGATCTGATACCGAATCCGGAAACACCGTACCAGTCTGACCTCCATGCCGAGGTCGGTGTCCGTTGTCATGGGTCCGTCGCGATCTCGACGCTGGAGGCACTCGCGGGGCGTTATCGCCGCCTCTGGCCAATCGCTGTGCATGCTCAGGACGCAGGGGCACGATGCATCGTCTCCCTACAGCGCGGAAAACAGACGCGCGGTGGACCGCTTGCATGACCGTTTCAAAGAACGGGTATCTCCTCCCATTCCTCCCTCTCCTCCCACGCCAACCCACCCCGCATCGACCGGGGTTGATTTGGGATCACCCACCGCGTGGGGTACGAGCCTCGGCTCAGCCCACGAGCAGCTCCGCGACGGCGTCGGTGTCGGCGAGGCTGTCGAGCAGGTCGTCCGGTGCGTGCTCGGCGAGGGCGGCGCGGTCGTAGCGGCCCGTAGCGACGGCGACGACCCGGGCCCCGTGCGCCCGGGCACACGCGATGTCGCGCGGCGTGTCCCCGATCACGACCACGTCGGTCGGCTCGAACGAACGCCCGGCGTGGGCGGCGGCGCGCTCGGCGGCGATGGCCGGGAGCGCGTTGCGGTCCTCGCTGTCGCTGCCGAAGGCACCGAACGGGAAGTGCGTCTCGCCCAGCCCGATGGCCCCGACCTTGAGGTAGGCCGTCTCGCGCAGGTTGCCCGTCAGCAGGCCGAGCTGCGCCCGCTCGTCGCCGTGGAGGCGCTCGACGACGGCGCGCGCGCCGTCGAGGGCCTCGGTGCCCGTGGGGTCGAAGAGGCGGCGCATCGCCCGGCGGAACGCCTCGACGGCCTCGGCGAAGCGGCCGTCGGTCCACGAGGCGTGCGCCGCGTTGTGCGCGAGCACCTCGCGGAGAATCTGCGGGTCGGTCTTGCCCGAGAACGAGAGGCCCTCGGCGGAGATGGGGTGCCCGGTGAGGCCCGAGAGCGCCTGCTCGACGGCAGCCCGCCCGGCCCCGTTCGTCGTCAGGAGGGTGCCGTCGATGTCGAAGAGGAGGAGCTTCATGGAAAGGTCGTCGTGGAGGGGGCCTTCGTGGAGGGGCCTTCGTGGGGAGTCAGCGCTCGCCGTGCGGCGCGTCGTAGGCCGTGCGGTAGGAATCGTCGGCGACGGCTTCGAGCCAGTCGGCGTTGTCGAGGTACCAGGCGACGGTCTCGCGCAGGCCGTCCTCGAAGGCGTGCGCCGGCTGCCAGCCGAGGCGCTCGAGCTTCGCGGGGTCCATCGCGTAGCGCCAGTCGTGGCCGGGGCGGTCGGCGACGAAGGTGATGAGGGCGCGGCCCGTGCCCGGCGCTCGCCCGAGGCGCTCGTCCACCCGGTCGGCAATCGTCTCGACGACCTCGAGGTTGCGCCGCTCGGCTCGCCCGCCGACGGCGTAGGTCTCGCCCGGCGTCCCCGCGCGCAGGATCAGGCCGAGCGCCTCGACGTGGTCGGAGACGTGGAGCCAGTCGCGGACGTTCTCGCCGCGCCCGTAGACCGGGAGGGGCTCGCCCGCGGCGGCGTTGCGGATCACGAGGGGGACGAGCTTCTCGGGGAATTGGAACGGGCCGTAGTTGTTCGAGCAGTTCGAGAGCGTCACCGGCAGGCCGTAGGTGTGGTGGTAGGCCCGGACGAGGTGGTCGCTCCCGGCCTTCGAGGCCGAGTACGGGCTCCTCGGGTCGTAGGGCGTGGCCTCGTCGAAGGTCCCCTCGTCGCCGAGCGCGCCGAAGACCTCGTCGGTCGAGACGTGGTGGAAGCGGACGTCCGTCCGGCGGCCCCACGCCTGCCGCGCCGCCTCCAGCAGCGTCGCCGTCCCGACGACGTTCGTGCGGACGAACGCGAGCGGGTCGAGGATCGAGCGGTCCACGTGGCTCTCGGCGGCGAAGTGGACCACCGTGTCGAAGCGGTGCTCGCCGAAGAGCCGCCGGACGAGGCCCGCGTCGGCGATGTCGCCGCGCACGAAGGTGTAGTTCGGCGCGTCCTCCACCGCCCGGAGGTTGAGCAGGTTGCCGGCGTAGCTCAGCAGGTCGAGGTTGACGAACCGGACCTCCGGGTGCCGGGGGACGAGGGCGAGCAGGAAGTTCGACCCGATGAACCCGGCCCCGCCGGTGACGAGCACAGACTCCATTTCAGATTCTAGATTTCAGATTCTAGATGGAAGGTGGGGGAGTGGGAAGCTACCCCCCCTCGACCCGGAGCCTCTGACCTAAAACCGGTAGCCCAGCGAGACGGTCCAGCCGGTCAGCTCGGCGAGGTTGCCCCGGAACGAGGCCTGGGCCGCGAGGCCCGAGCGGAAGGTGAACACCGCCCCGGCGTAGAGCGCGCCGCTGGAGGTGAACGCCTCGGAGCTCCGCTCGACGGTCTGCTCGAGCGAGGTGCCGGGCGCGTCGCCGGGTGGGCTCAGGCTCAGGAGCGGGCGCTCCGTGGTCTCGGTGCGGGCGTAGGTGTAGGCGTAGGCCCCACCGCCGAAGGCGTCGAGCCGCCGCGTCACGTCGAACCGGACGTAGAGCGGGAGCACGAGGGCGAGCGTCGCCGCGTCGGTCTCCTGGAACGAGAGGGCGGCCCCGTCCGACGAGCCGGCGTTGACGACGCGCACGGCCTCAGTGTGGGCGACGCCGCCGACGGGGTTGATCGCGGCGAGCACCGTCAGGCCCCGGTGCGTCCGGGCGTAGACGTAGCCCAGCGAGGCCTGGGTGGCCTGCGTGCCGACCTCGGCGTCCTCGCTGCCGGAGGCGAGCGCGCCGTCCGCCTCGACCGTGGCCCGGCCCTGGACGGTGCTACCGCCGAAGGTGCCCGCGACGGACCCGTAGAGGTAGTCGGCGCGCTTGCGCCCCATCCGAAGCGCGCCGACGACCTCGAAGTCGACCGCCGCCGGGTCGCCCTCGGCGAGGGTCTCGCTGGCCTGCTCGAAGACGTCCGAGCCGAAGGCAGCGCGGGCCGTCCGGCTGAGCTCGGCGCTGGCGGCGCGGCCCTGGTACGAGACGGCACCGGCGAGGTCCCACGTCCGCCCGGCCAGCGCCACCTCGGCCCCGACCCCGAAGCCGTCGCGGCTGGAATCGTCGCGGCGGCGGTCCGTCTGCGTCGCGTTGCCGTTCGGGTCGGTGGTGGTCGAGGCGGAGGCGAAGAGGTTCCGGCGCGTCGCGTTGCCGTAGCCGCCGAAGAGGCCGAAGGCGACGCCGCCGAAGTCGGTGTGGCTGACGAGGACCACGCGCGCCCGCGTCGCGGTGGCGACGAGCTCGTTCTCGGTCGTCTGCTCGTCGGTCCGCGTGCTCGGGGGCGGGCCGGGGGCCTGCCGGACGGTGGTCCGGGCCTCCGTCTGCTCGCGGCGCAGGACGCCGTTGTCCGCCGAGACGAGCCAGCGGCGGTCCCCCCGCCCGAAGAGGCCGGCGAGCGACACCGGCTGCTCGGCCGAGAAGCTCGGGCGGACGGTGCCGTAGACGAAGCGCTGCCTCGCGTGCGCCGCCCGCGCTGGGTTGACGAAGACCGGGGCCGGCCCGTCGAGGCCGAGGTGGAAGATCGCCGGGACCTCGTCGGTCAGCGCGAGTGGGGCGCGGTCCGGGCGGAACGGGTCGCTGACGGACGAGACCTCGAGCTGAGCCGAGGCGGAGGCGGGGAGGAGCACCAGAGCGAGGGCGAGCCGGCGGGAGCGGAGCATCGGGCGGAAGCAGTGGGTGAATAGGCTGGTGGCTAACCTACGAGTCGCCCGGTCCGGGCGCGGGGTAACACGGCGTGAATCCCCCGCGCGGCGGTGCTGCGGCGGTGCCGCCGCGCTGTCACCCGGCAGGCGTAGCTTCCGGACCCTGCGCCGACCCCCGTTCCCCTCGCGCCCTCCGGGCAGACTCGGGAACCGGTCCCCCTCGTCAGAACCGGTTCCCCTCGCCAGGGTCCCCGTCGCTAGGGGGACCGCCGCGCGAAGCTGGGCGCGAGCCGTGCGCGAAACCGCTAGCGCGGCGGGGGGTCAGAATCCAGTAACCACTCCGCCGCCGATGTCCGACTCCGCCAACGAGCGCCTCTACCTCGCCGACGCCCTCGCGCTCGCCTACCGGGCGCACTTCGCCTTCATCAACCGCCCGCTCATGGACACGGCGGGCAACGTCACCTCCGCCGCCTACGGCTTCACCACCAGCCTCGTCAAGCTCCTCGAGGACGAGCAGCCCGAGCACATCGCGGTGGTCTTCGACCCGCTCGACGGCAAGCCCAACTTCCGCGACAAGCTCTACGAGGAGTACAAGGCCCACCGCCCGCCGATGCCCGACGGCATCCGCTACACGTTGCCGTTCATCAAGCGCATCGTCGAGGCCTTCGACATCCCGGTGCTCGAGGTCTCCGGCGTCGAGGCCGACGACGTGATCGGCACCCTCGCCGCGCGCGCCGAGGGCGAGGGCGTCGACGTGGTCATCGTCTCGGCCGACAAGGACTTCCGGCAGCTCCTCTCGGACCGCGTCTTCATGCTCCGCCCGGCCTACAAGGGCGAGAGCTTCGACATGGAGACCGACGCGACCTTCCGCGAGAAGTACGACGGCCTCGACCCCGAGCAGTTCATCGACATCCTCGCGCTGATGGGCGACACGTCGGACAACGTCCCCGGCGTCCCCGGCATCGGCGAGAAGACCGCCGTGAAGCTGCTCAAGGACTACGGCTCGGTCGAGGACCTCCTGGAGCACGCCGCCGAGGTCTCGGGCAAGCGCGCCCGCGAAGGCCTCACCGAGCACCGCGACGCCGCCCTGCTCTCGAAGCGGCTCGTCACGATCGACACCCGCGTCCCGCTCGACCTCGACTGGCACACCCTCCGCCGCACTACACCTGACCTCGACGCGCTCGGTGCCGTCTTCGACGAGCTCGAGTTCGGCACCCGCCTCCGCAACCGCGTTCGCGACTACGTCACCGGCGAAGGCCGCAGCGGCGGCGCGCCCGACCTCTTCGCCGACGACCCCGCGCTCGCCTTCGACTTCGGCCCCTACGAGCCCGTCACCCGCCTCGACGAGGACGCGGTCGACTACGACACCGCGCTGAACGCGCGCGACCTCGACCGGGTCGCCGGGGAGATTCAGGGGCACGACCTGCTCGCGCTCGACACCGAGACGACCTCGACCGATCAGATGATGGCCTCGCTCGTCGGCGCGAGCTTCGCGTGGACCGAGAGGACGGCGCGCTACGTCCCGACGCCGATGCCCGACGGCACGACCGAGCAGGCCGTGCTGGGCGCGCTCCGCCCGGCGGTGGAGGACGAAGACTCACTGAAAGTCGGGCACAACCTGAAGTACGACCTCGTGGTGCTCGCCCGCCACGGCGTCCGCGTCGCCGGCCCGATCTTCGACACGATGGTGGCGCACTACCTCATCGCCCCCGAGGAGCCGCACAACCTCGACGCCGTCTCGTCGGCCACGATCAACTACCGCCCGAAACCCATCACCGACCTCATCGGGACGGGCCGCGGCCAGATCACGATGCGCGACGTGCCGGTCGAGGACGCCGGGCCGTACGCCTGCGAGGACGCCGACGTGGCGCTCCGGCTCGTCGCCCCGCTCCGCGAGCGGCTCGAAGAGGACGGCCTGCTCCACATCGCCGAGGAGATCGAGTTCCCCCTCGTCCCGGTCCTCGCCGACCTGGAGATGGCCGGCGTCAAGATCGACACGGACGTGCTGAAGAAGATTTCGGAGACCCTCGGCGGCGAGATCGAGACGCTGGAGGTCGAAATCTTCAAGCTCACCGGGCGCACCTTCACGATCGGCTCGACGAAGCAGCTCGGCGAAGTCCTCTTCAACCCGCCGCCCTCCGACGCCGAGCGCGCCGCGGCGGCGACGTGGGCGGCGGAAATGACCGACCCGAAGGCCGCGGGCAAGACCAAGAAGCAGCTCAAAGAGGAGGCCCCGACCTTCGGCATCGGGCTGGAGCCGCTCGGGAAAACCGCCACCGGCAAGCCCAAGACCGACGAGCGCGTCCTCCACGAGCTCGCGACGGGGCACCCGCTGCCCGGACTCGTGCTGGACTGGCGCAGCCTGGCCAAGCTCAAGTCTACCTACGTCGACAAGCTCGGCGAGCTGGTTCACCCCGAGACGGGCCGCCTGCACACCGACTTCAACCAGACCGTCACCTCGACCGGCCGGCTCTCATCGAGCAACCCGAACCTCCAGAACATCCCGGTCCGCACCGAGGTCGGGCGCGAGATCCGGCGGGCGTTCGTCGCCGAGGAGGGCTTCGTGCTGATGGCGGCGGACTATGCCCAGATCGAGCTGCGCATCCTGGCCGACTTGAGCGGCGATCCGGGCCTGCGCGACGCGTTCGCCCAGGGGCTCGACATCCACACCGCCACCGCCGCCCGCGTCTTCGACCGGCCCCTCGGCGAGGTCACGCGCACGATGCGCAACCAGGTCAAGCAGGTCAACTACGGCATCCCCTACGGCATCTCCGCCTTCGGCCTGGCACAGCGGATGCGCGTCGGGGTGTCGGACGCCGAGCAGCTCATCCAGCAGTACCGCAGCGCCTACCCCGAGGTGATCCGCTTTCTCGACGACCTGATCGAGCGGGCGCGCGAGAAGGGCTACGCCGAGACGCTAACCGGTCGCCGCCGCTACATCCCGAACATCCACGCCCGCAACTTCAACGAGCGCGCCTTTGCCGAGCGCGTCGCCGTCAACATGCCGATCCAGGGGACGCAGGCCGACATGATCAAGATCGCGATGGTCCGCTTGCACGACCGGCTCGCGGGGGAGGACCTACGCTCGAAGATGATCCTGCAGGTCCACGACGAGCTCGTCTTCGAGGTCGCCGACGACGAGCGCGAGCAGGTGGCCGAGATCGTGAAGGCCGAGATGGCGAACGCGCTGCCGCTCGACGTGCCGATCGTCGTGGACGTGGGCTTCGGAGACAACTGGCTCGACGCGCATTGAGAGGTCGAATAAGGCAGTTCCTATGGCTCCGAGGTTGACTTTAACAATATGGACTGTATCTTGAAAGCCTCATGCTTCCAAGGATACATCCCTGCCTAACAAGACCACCACGATCATGAATGCGAAGCGACTTTGGTACTTCACAGCCCTAGCCCTTTCGTCTCCGTTAGTGCTGGGTGCGAATTCGACGTAGAAACTGACCTTATGGACCCTGACGCCGGGCCTCCTTCAAGTCCACCTACGCTCAGTAGAATGGCCGGTGGATGGAGCTACCTACCGGACCAATACTGTTAGGATATCTACGGCACGAGCCCGCTCGAACGTCCCGTACATCTTCGGTCGAACGGTGATAGACGATGACATTGAGTTGATCGCGGATAGCGCGGCTCGTCCTCTGAGCGCAGGGGCGTACTTCAACCCCAACAGAAAGATAGGGGCTGATTTCAAGCTGCGCGTTCCTGGTATCCATGACGTGTACTTTTCTTTCAATGTGCTGACCGAGTACATAGATAACGAAGGGTTTGCTCAACTCGGAGAAGACTATGCTTACGCAGAGGCCCTATTCGATGTGAGTCTGCCTACGCGGCCCGGTCCGTCTCCGGTCGGCTTGGCGAAGGACATCCGCCCGTGCGATTTGGAGCCTGATCCTGATGCAGAGCTGTGCATCGGCGACGGTAATGGCGGCGGTGGCGACGGCGACGGCGACGGCGACGGCAGCGGGTTTCCGTGGGCGACCGCTCAATACCAAGTATCGCCGGATGACGGCCCTTACTTCACGGCAGTAGGGTACGGGCGAACGTTGAGCCGCCGTGACCTGCGCAGGCTGGGACTAGGTCAGACGCCGGATGCTCTGGACGAGATTGCGACATTCTTCGATGAGGTCTATGACATCGACATCTTCGACCTCGGCGGCTCGTCCCCGGACGGGGTTACGGGGTCCTCACCGTTTCTCGCACTGGCTTCCTCCCTGCGTCCCTTCGCCTTGCAGGAAGACCAGAACGGCATCCCTCCGCTCGACGAGCCGACGTACGAGAACGGCATTCTGCAGACGGGCGACATCTCGCTTACGACACTCGTTGATGACTTGGTCATGCATTACAACGGGCAGGCATCGAGCCTCACACGCGGAGCACCTACTCTAGGTGACCTCGTGCAGACCCGCCGAAGTGGAGAAGAAAAGGTCACCGGGGAAGAAGAGGTCACCTCGGCCGACGCCGCATCTCATTCCGAAGAGGAGTTTGGAATCGGTGTGTACCCGAATCCTAGCGCAGGCATGGTGCAGGTGCGCTTTGCCCTCGTGGAAGCCGCGAGCGCGGTGCTCTCTATCCACACCGTGAACGGCCGTCTCGTCCATAGAGTGACCGTGCAGGGGCAGCCTGGAGAAAACGTCTATCGCTGGGCTGGGCTGGGGCTAGGCGAGGGCCAAGCTAAGGCGGGGACCTACCTCGTGCGGGTGGAGGCTGAAGGCCGCGTCGCATCAAGCAAGCTCGTGCTGCTGTAGCGCCCTTTGCGGGGGCATCCAGAACAACCTTGCTGGATGCTCTCGCAAGTTTAAATACTACTAGACCTATGCTACGATGCAGCCTGGCTCTATGGACGATGATCGCCGCGAGCCTTTTGCCTGTCGGTTGTTCTGCGGGACCGGATGAGGATGACCTCAACGACGGAGGTGATGCCGGTGGACTCTACGAGGAGGCCTTGGCATCGCTTCCGAGCTATGAGCCGTTCCATGTCGAGCCGGGCGCTCTCGTAATTATGCGGGGCCTTAGGAAGCAGAGCAGTTGGATCGGCTGCGTAGCTTCCTGCCATGGCGCAAGTTAATCGCTACTACCGACACGCGAAGCTCTCCGAGCGCACGTTTCGCCAACTCCTCCGCTACTTCGCCCTCGACCTCACCGCATCCGATACCGCACGTCTGACCGGCCTCTCGGTCCGCTCCGTCAATGCGATCTACCTCCGCCTGCGCCACCGCCTGCTCGAAGCCTGTGAACTCGACGCGCCCATCAATGGCACGCTCGAGATCGACGAGTCGCTCTTCGGCCCGCGTGGCGTGCGAGGCAAGCCCGGACGCGGAGCCTCGGGTAAGACCATCGTCTTCGGCATCCTCAAGCGCGGCGGAAGCATCTACACCGAGGTCGTCCCGAACTGCACTAAGAAGACGCTCCAGGCCATCATCCGAGGGAAGGTGGAACCCGGCTCCATCGTTCACACCGACGGCTGGCGGGCCTACGATGGGCTTGTTGATGTCGGCTATGGGAAGCACTACCGGGTTCGCCACAATGAGCGGGAGTACGCACTCGGGACGAACCACATCAACGGCATCGAGAGCTTCTGGTCGTATGCGAAGCGTCGGCTGGCGCAGTTCAACGGGGTGCCAGCCCGTACCTTCCTGCTGCACCTGAAGGAGAGCGAGTTCCGGTTCAACCACCGTCACGATGATCTGTACAAGGTGCTGCTGAAGATGCTTCGGGAGCGTCCCCTCTGAACCTTCTGCTTCCTAAGACCCTTATGCGTAAGGGAGGCGCGGTCGTTGTTCCTCCCGAGGAAGCGAGAAGTAAGGTGGATGGGCCGTCCGAAGGAGTCGTCGAGGCACGCACGATAGATCTCCCCATTCCCTCCGTTTTCACGAGAGCGGTACACCCCTACCACGGGGGATGGCGCATATTGACGTTCGTCGGGCTACGTCAGGTTGGTTACATAGATGACCTCTACGACCTGCCTTTTTCCGGAGGTCAGATGAGAGCTATGACGGGAGGTCGTCCCCGCCTCCGTGCTGTCTTCGTAGATGAAGCGTCCGGTGGGTTCTATGCAGCTATGCGAACAGCCGATGACGGCGCGCGCGAACTGGCTGCCGAGATCGTCGCAGATACAGGGGAGGCACCATGTGTGGGCACCATCGTCTCCAAATTCACACTAGAGGACGGTGCCCGTGAGGCGGCGCACTGCCTCCGGGGAGCTCCGCCAGGGTCCTGGTTATACTCGTTGCGCGGAGCACCCAACGGTCGGACAATGGTGCTCGTCTACCGCGACGGCCCCTTCCACGAGCGCCCCCGGATCGCATTCTTCGACTTCGAGAGCGGGGCCGACCTCGGCACGTTCTTCGTTGAAGGTGACACGGTGCCGGACGGGGTATTCTGGAAGGATGACTATTATTACCTTGGACAGCTCAGTGGTACCGTAAGGCGGCTTACTCCGGGAGACCCGGCGAAGGGCGCACCGCTACGCGACGAGGTTGTGCTAGAGATTGGCCCATACCCACCCCACTCGTCGATCGTGCGGCGACTCCTATTCGACGAAGCCGCCCAAGTCTTGCGCGTCGTCTTCACCGATGGCTCGGACACTCACATCTATACCCTCGGTCCAGAAGGAGTGACCTCGGGCGTTACCGTCGTCGGTGTGGTCGGGCGGAACGCGGAGCTAGACCGCGATGGCAACGTGGTCCTCCGACAATACGATAAGACGTGGAGAGGCCAACCGGGACAGGCAGGCTACGAACCGCCGTCGGCGGAGCAGCTTGTCGAGCGATTCTTCACCGTCGATCCAGAGACGGGCGAAGTGGTCGATTCCCTCCAAGTGCAACTTCCTGCTGAGGCGTTCCGCAAGTCATACTTCTTCGTTGCCCGGTAGTTTGCCGCCGAGGCGCTCCGCTCGAAGATGATCCTGCAGGTCCACGACGAGCTGGTCTTCGAGGTCGCCGACGACGAGCGCGAGCAGGTGGCCGAGATCGTCCGCCGCGAGATGGCGAACGCGCTCCCGCTCGACGTGCCCATCGTCGTGGACATCGGCTTCGGGAGCAACTGGCTCGACGCGCACTGAGGCTCCAAACTCTGAGGGTGAACCGGAACTGGGGCAGGTCGTAGCATACAGCAACACCATTGAGAGGCTGACTACGAATGCAAAGTGAAGGCCTGCGAACGGCTCCGAGCGGCACCGGCGGCGTTGTGCTGCATCGCCGTAGCTGGCGCTACGTCTGCTTCGCACGCCTTGCCGGTGCCACCCAGCGCTCGTTCTCGTCTGCTTCCTCCATTCATAGTCAGCCTCTGAGCACATGACCCAACTTCTCGAACAGGCCATCGAACGCCTCACCCGCATTGCCAACCTTCCTCCATCCGAGCAGGAGCGAATCGCCGCCGGGGTGCTGTCCATGCTCGGTGCGAAGTCCGATGACCGCGCCCCGTTTCCGGTCGAGCGCCGCATTGCCGGACTCGGCAAGGGGACCGTCCGCATGGCTAAGGATTTCGATGTGCCCCTACCCGATGCATTCTGGCTCGGCGACGCATGAGGCTGTTGCTCGACACCCACGCGCTGCTGTGGTGGCACGAAGGGGCTGCCGAGCTTTCGGAGGGAGCCTCGGCAGCCCTCTTGAACCCGGCCAACACGGTCTACTTCAGCGCCGTTAACATCTGGGAGATTCAGATCAAGCGGCACCTCGGCAAACTGGAGCTAACGGACTGCCTGATGTCGTAGACCGGCAGCACCGTGTCAACGGGTTCGGCCTACTGGCGGTGCGCGTCGAGCACATCTACCGGCTGGATACGCTACCGCTCCATCATCGAGATCCCTTCGACCGCCTGCTCATCGCGCAGGCTTTGGAAGAGGGGCTGACGCTGCTGACTCGGGACGAGGAGGTGGGAGCGTACGACGCGGCGGTGTACTGGGGAGGGAACCGGGGACGTTGATCTCCCCTGCCGGTGGGCGCGGGTTTGAAATGGCGACGATGCACTAGCTGTGTTATTGCAGGCAGAAGTCCTTGCATATGTGGGGCGCGGCATTCCATCCTAAACGCCGCGCTCCCCGCCGCGCTCGCGATGCTCCCTCCCGGCAACGCGCGGCTGTCCCCCTTGCGAAGGGGGACAGCTTTTCGCGTTTGGGAGCGCAACGACCGGGCGAAAAGCGGGGGGTCACTGCCCGCGCCCGGTCTTCTGCTGGAGCGCCTCGATGCGCTCGGACGCCTCGGCCTTGGTGAGGTCGTCGGAGACCTCTTCGCCCGCTTGCTCGGCGAGGGTGTGGAGGTAGGACTGCTGCGCGCCGGTCATCGGCTCGTCGCCGGTGGTCCAGTTCTCGGGGTCCTTGACGGCGTTGCTGTTCGGGTCGGGGTTCTGCTTCGGGTTGTCGGTCATCGGTGGAGCTCGGTTGGTGAGAAGGGACGGGAAACGTAGCGAGAGGCAGTGCCAGCCCTGTGTCTCAGCCCCGCGCTGCGGGTGGAACCTCTCGCTCGTGCGGCGTATGTTGGAGCCCTCTCGCCGACCGTCCCCGATGCACGCCACCGACCCCGCGCCCGCCGCGCACCCCGCCTTCGCCTTCGTCCGGTCCTCGGGCGGGGTCGAGGAATATCGCCTCACGGCGAACGGCCTCGCGGTGCTCCTCCTGCCCCAGACCGCCGCGCCGGTGGTGACGTTCATGGTGACCTACCGCGTCGGGAGCCGGAACGAGCGCGCCGGGCTGACGGGCGCGACCCACCTCCTCGAACACCTCATGTTCAAGGGCACCGAGCGCTACAACAAGGACGCCGGGACCGCCATCTTCCCGACGCTCCAGCGCGTCGGCGCGGTCGTCAACGCGACGACGTGGTTCGACCGGACGAACTACTTCGAGCTCCTCCCGAAGGAGCACCTCGCGCTCGCCGTCGAGGTCGAGGCCGACCGGATGCGGGGGGCGCGCGTCCGCGACGAGGACCTGGCGAGCGAGCGGACCGTGGTGCTCAACGAGCTCGACCGGGGCGAGAGCGACCCGACGCGCAAGCTCCTCCAGGCCCTCCACGCGACCGCCTTCTTCGCCCACCCCTACGGCCACCCGACGATCGGCTGGCGCTCGGACGTCGAGCGGGTCACCGCGGGGGGCTTGCGGCACTTCTACGACACCTACTACTGGCCCGACAACGCCACGGCCTCCGTCATCGGCGACTTCGACCGCGAGGAGGCGCTGGGGCTCATCGAGGAGCACTTCGGCGCGATCCCTCCGGCACCGGACCCGTTCGAGCACAACGTCACCGAGGAGCCGCCGCAGCAGGGCGAGCGCCGGGTCACGGTCCGGCAGGCCGGGCAGCTCGGCACCGTGATGCTGGGGTTCAAATCGGTCCCGGCCCTCGACGAGGCCGCCGACGCGCTCGACGTGCTCGCCGTCGCGCTCGGCGACGGCAAGAGCAGCCGCCTCCACCGCCGCCTCACCGACCGGGGGCTGACGACCAGCGCGTGGGCCTACGCCCCGCGCCTGCGCGACCCCGGCCTGTTCATCGTCTACGGCGCGCTCGCGCCCGGCGTGCCGCACGCCGAGGTCGAGGACGCGCTGTGGGAGACGCTGCGCGAGGTGGCCGGCGGCGGGCTGACGGAGGCCGAGATGGAGCGGGCCCGCAACCAGGTCGTCGCGCAGGAGGCCTTCGGCCGGGACGGGCCGTACGCGGTGGCGTCCCAGCTCAACGAAGCCATCGCCGCCGGCGACTGGACGCTCTACACGACCTACCTCGACCGGATCGAGCGCGTCACCGCCGAGGCCGTGCAAGCCGCCGCGCAGCGCCTCTTCGTGCGGGACGCGCTGACCGTCGGCCTCTACGACCCGGTCTCCGGTTCCTAGTTCTCGGTCTCAGTGCTCCGGCCCTTCTCGTTTTCTCGCCCCCGCCGTTCGTGCCCAACCAGCAGCCAGCAACCAGCAGCCAGCAACTCCACACCTTCGCCGAGCGCGTCCACGAGGCCGAGGCCGGCGCGGCGCGCGTCCTCACGCTGCCGACCCCGGCGGACCGGGTCGTCTCGTTCCGAGGCTCGTTCGAGACCCTGCCCGACTTCGGGGCGGGGGAGGAGCTGGAGCAGAAGCTGGTCACGATGATGCTCGACAAGGGCACGCTGCGGCGCGACCGGTTCGCCGTAGCCGAGGCGCTCGAGAACCGAGGCGTGCAGCTCCACTTCAACGCGGGCGGCCTGCGCTGCGGGTTCTCGGGGCGCGCCCTCCGGGGCGACCTGCCCGAGGTCCTCGCGCTCCTCGCCGAGCAACTCCGCGAGCCGCTCTTCGACGCCGGGGAGTTCGAGAAAGTGCAGGCCCAGCACGCCGCCTCGCTCCGGCGCTCGCTCGACAACACCGGCACCCAGGCCGCCGGCGCGCTCGCCCGGCGGCTCTACCCGCCGGACCACCCGAACTTCCGGCCCGGCCCCGAGGCGATGCTCGACCGGCTCGGCGCGCTCACGGTCGAGGCCGTGCGGGCGTACCACGCGGGGCACGTCGGCGCGCGCGGCCTGCTCCTCGCCTTCGCCGGAGACTGCGAGCCCGAGGCCGTGGCGACGCTCGTGGCCGGCACGCTCGGCGACTGGCCCGCGCCGACCGACGCCGCGGGGTTCGCGGCCGCCGCCGACCCCGAGCCGCCGGACAGGGTGGAGGTCCCGATCGCCGACCGGCAGAACCTCGACGTGCGCTTCGGCCACCCCGTCGCCGTGCGGCGGGACGACGACGACTTCCTCGCGCTCCACCTGGGCAACTACGTCCTCGGCGGCAACTTCTCGGCGCGGCTCATGAGCACCGTCCGCGACGAGCAGGGGCTGACCTACGGCATCGGCTCGACGCTCTCCGGCGTCCGGGTCGAGTACGACGGCTACTGGCGCATCGCGGTCACGCTCAGCGGCGACGCGCTCGAGCGCGGCATCGAGGCGACGCTGGCCCAGACGCGCCTGTTCGTCGCCGAGGGCATCACCCCCCACGAGCTCGCCGAGAAGCAGCAGACCCTCACCGGCGCGTACAAGGTCGGCCTCGCCACCACCGGCGGCCTCGCCGGAGCGCTCCTCGCCAACGCCGAGCGCGGCTTCGACGTGGCCTACCTCGACCGCTTCCCCCGGCTCGTCGACGCGCTCACCGTGGAGACGGTCAACGCCGCCGTCCGCCGCCACCTCGACGCCGAGGCGCTCCACGTCGCCGTGGCCGGGACCCTGCCGGAGGCTGCCTAGCGCAGGATCACGGGGTCTTCTCGGCTCGGGACGGCGTGGAGGGCAGGAGGGACGGAGAGGAGCCGTCTCCATTCCCTCCATTCCTCCCATTCCCTCCATTCCTCCCATTCCCTCCATTCCTCCCATTCCCCCGATGCCGTCGCTCGCTCCGCACGAGGCGTCTCCGGTTCAGAAAGCAGCAGACTTCCTGCCGAGGCACTGGGCCGAGCACGAAAACGCACGGAGTGCGCGAGGCGACCGTTCGCGCAAAATTGGCGTTTTCGGCACGGCCCGAGGCGTCGGGGCGTGGAACGAATGGGGGTTCGCGCCGTGCAATACCTTTCCAATTCTCTGGGCGCGGGCGCGTGCGTTTCGACTCTCACGAACCGTCTGCTCCGGCTCTTCCAATTCCAACCTCATCCGTCATGAAAGACCCCAACGACGTCCTCAACACCTATCTCACCGACATGCACGCGGTCGAGAGCCACATCCTCGAAGCCGTCGAGCGCCAGCTGAACGGGGACGAGATCAAGGCCTACCCCGAGGCCAGCCGCGTCGTGCGCTCCCTCCACACGACCCTCGAGCGGCACACCACCGCGCTCAAGGACCTCGTCGAGGACCGCGACGGCCCCAGCCTCAAGGGCGCGCTCAAGGAAGCCCTCGGCGACGCGCTCGGCTTCGCCGCCGGCCTCTACGACAAGGTCCGCACCGACGAGGTCTCGCGCATGATCCGCGACGACTACACGGCGATGAGCCTCGCCGCGATTTCGTACCACATGCTCCACACTACCGCGCTCGGGCTGAAGAACCAGAACGTCGCGAGCCTCGCGCTGCGCCACCTCAAGGACATCACCCCGCTCCTCGTGGACCTCTCGAAGGTGGTCTGCCACGTCGTCGCCAAAGAGCTGGCCGACGAGGACAAAGTGTTCGACGGCACCGTCGGGCCGCAGGCCGTCACCAACACGCAGGAGGCCTGGGACGCCAGCCACGTCGAAGCGTAGGCACCCCCCTGCTTCTCCCAATCAATCGAGGCCGCTTCCTGCCACAGGGAGCGGCCTCGATTGCGAGTGGGGGAGTGGAGTCAAACCGGCGGAGCCGACCCAAGCGGGGTCCCTCGCCCCGACGCCCGTGCCCTTCGTCCCTCACGCCCTTTCCGGCTCCCGCCCTCCGTCTCACCGGACAATGATCTTCACCGGATAATGATCATCCGGTCGTCGTCGAGGTCTCGGTCCGAGATAGTCGAGGCGGCAGACTGGGCGTCGGGCATCAGCCACGCGAGGAGGAGATAGACCGGAATCGCGGTGCCGGAGCCGGCGATCATCGCGATCACGAACGCGATCCGCACGAGCGTCGGGTCGATGCCGAGCGCTTCGCCGAGGCCGCCGCAGACGCCGAACAGCTTGCGGTTGGTGCGCGACTTGGCGAACCGGCTCTTGCGGCGCTCGTAGCGGGCTTTGCGCTCGGCCCGGCGTTCGGCGCGGCGCTCGCGGCGCGGCGTGCTGCGCTCGGCCCGGCCTCGGGCCCGGCGGCGGGCCGCCTTCTCACGCTGCTTCTGCGTGCGCCGCTTCCGGTCCGGGCTCCACGAGAGCACCCCGAAGCCCAGCAGGATGATCAGCACTCCGATCAGCCACGGCCCGACGAGGCCCGCGAAGTCGAACCCCGAGGCGAACAGGCCGAGCTCCTGGAGGAGGTAGGCCGAGCCGACGCCGATCGTCGAGAGGCCGGCGACGGTCGGGAGGTTCCAAAAGCCAGGTTTCGCCTCTTCGGCCTCCTTCGCGTGCAAGAAGTCCTCGATGTCATCGTCCGTGATGTCGTCGTCGAGGCCGTAGGCGGCTTCGTAGGTGAACGGGTCGTCCGGGCCGTGGACGTCGTGGTCGGACCGTTGGCGCTGCCGGGTGCGCGTGCTCATGGGGGCAGGAGGTTTAGTGCTGGAACCTGTACGTCGCGCCCTCTGGGTTGTTGCGCGCTCGCAGGGGCGACCTCGCGGGGTCGCCCCGTCGGGTCACTCTCGCTGGAAAGGGCTTCCTCTCCACCGCCTGACGGACATCGGGGGGGCGAGGTGTGAAGATTGACGCAATGCGTCATGGCGCGAAACATGAGGTGCCGCACTGCGTCATAGCTTCCGTCAAACGCCCGCGCCCCATGTCCCGACTCATCAAACGCTACGGCAGCCGCAAGCTCTACGACACCGGCGAGAGCCGGTACATCTCCATGCAGGAGGTGGCCGAGCTGATCCGCTCCGGCCAGCAGATTAAGGTCGTGGACAACAAATCGGGCGAGGACGTGACCGTCCCCGTCCTCACGCAGGTCATCTCGGAGCAGGGGCGGCGCGGCAACTCGTTCCCGAGCGGCCTGCTGCACGACCTCATCCGCGCGGGTGAGGAGGCACTGCAGGCCGGGGAAGACGTCGTCGCCATGGGCGTCCGCCAGCTCCAGCAGGGCGTCGAGGGGTTCGTGCAGAAGGCGTCGCGCGGGACCCTCGGCAAGCTCCGGCAACCGGGCGTGCAGGACGACCTCGCCCGCCTCCGCGAGCGCCTCGACGCGCTCGAAGCCTCGCTCGGTCGCCTCACGGAGGACCGGCGAAACGACGCACGAAACGACGCAGACGCTAGCTGAGCCCGGTCCCGTCCCACAGGACCGGCCTCTTCCAACCAGGAGCAGTTCCAGCCCAGGACTTCCAACCCAGTACCTCTCCCAATCCGAAACGACATGAACCAGACCCTCCAGGACACCACGGCGGCTCTCCGCCAGACTGCCGACACGCTCACGGCCGCCGCCCGCGACCTGTACTACGCGGGCATCGGCCTGTTCGCCATGATCGAGGAGGAGGCGGTCGACGGGTTCGACGCGCTCGTCCGCGAGGGGCGCAGCGCCCGGAAGGGCCGTGCGACCACGCTCACGGCGAAGGCCGTCGCCGAGGTCGAGGACGAGGTCCGCGACGCGAAGCAGGAGGCCCAGGCGGTCGGCAGCGACGTCGAGGCGCGCATCGTCGAGATCGTCGGCACGGCGCTGCACCGGATGAACGTCCCGACGCGCGACGACGTGGAGTCGCTCAAGCGGAGCGTGGACCGGCTCAACAAGAAGGCCCTCGCCCTCCGCGCCGCGTAACGCGCTGCGGCATCGCGCGCTGCGCCTCCGCACGCGCTGCGCCTCGCCTCTCCCAAATCCAACCAGACCCAACCCATCATGGCTAAGAACAACGAAAACGGACTCCCGGCTGACGTGCAGGAGGCGACCGAGCGCGTGCTCCTCGCCGGCGTCGGCGCGCTCGCCGTCACCGAGAAGAAGGGCGGCAAGCTCTTCAAGAAGCTCGTCAAGAAAGGCAAGAAGTACAACGGGGCCGGCCTCGAACAGGTCGAGCAGATCCGCACCCAGATCGAGGGCCGCGCCGGGCAGGTCAAGCGCGACGTGGACGAGCAGACCGGCAAGGTCAAGAAGGCGCTCGACACCCGGCTCGGCAAGGCAAGGCAGGCCGCCGACGGCGCGCTCGGCGGCGTCGAGCAGCGCCTCCAGGAGGCCGTGACCGTCGCCCTCCAGGGCCTCGGCATCCCGACGCGTGACGAGATCGCGGGGCTCCGCGCGAGCGTCCAGCAGTTGTCGAAGAACCTCGACGCCCTGCGCACCGAGCGCGAGATCGAGGCCGAGGCGCAGCCCGAGGCCGAGGCGCGCGCCACCGGCAACGGGTGGTACGAGATCGTCGTCCACGACGTCGCCGTCGAGAAGGTGCACGGCGAGGACGAGGCCGTCGAGCGCGTGGCCGAGCTGCAGCGCGAGAACGCGACGCTGACCGCCGCCGAGCGCACCTCCGGCGTCGAGGCCGTCAAGGGCGGCGGGGGCTGGTACCAGATCAAGCTCAACGGCCTGGTGGTCGAGAAGGTGCAGGGGCAGGACGCCGCCGACGCCGCCGTGGCGCGCCTCGAAGCGCAGCGCTGACGCGCCCTTCGCTCGGCGCGCGGGGCCGATCTTGCGGGGCGCGAGTGGACGCCGAGACTCTCGGGCTGACGGCACCGCTCGCGCCCCTTTCCGGCTGCTAACTTTCGGCGGTCGGCGTCTAGCCGCGTCACGGGGCTGGAAGGAGCTAGTGCTACGACACCTCGATTCTGACAGGCTCTCGGCAGCCCGTGCGCCGCGCGTCGGCGTTGACCTCGTCGCCCGATGCGGTGCATCTAGCTCCTCGGTCGCCTTGACTCGCAGCACCCGAACACGCCGATCTACCCGTCATTCTGCTCGTGTCGCAGCACTAGGCTGTGTCTGGATATTCAGTCTGGTGCCGAGCACGAGCAGAGGTCTTCGCTTCACAAGGCGCGCGAAGCAGCCGTAGCACCGCTACGGCGATGCAGCACCACGCTGTGAGCGAAGGCAGAGGCCGTGTGCAGGCCGGAAGTGGATTTTCCAAACACAGCCTAACAGCCAAGAGCTAACAGCCGAGAGCTAACAGCCCACTGCCCCTCCCGCACCATGACCGATTCCGACGTCCGATTCGCTGCCAACGGCTCCGCCAACGGCGGCTCCACGGTCGCGCTCGCGCTCGCGGGCGGCGGGGCCGAGGGGGCGATCTACGAGATCGGCGCGCTGCGGGCGCTCGAAGAGGCCATCGAAGGGATCGACTTCACCCGCGTGCCGATCTACGTCGGCGTCTCGGCGGGGGCGCTGATCGGGGCCTGCCTCGCCAACGGCATCTCGACGGCGCAGCTCTGCCGCAGCGTGGTCCACGACGAGCCGGGCGAGCACCCGTTCCGCCCGGAGCTCTTCATGACCCCGGCCTACGGCGAGCTCGCGCGGCGCGGCCTCTCCGTCCCGAGGCACGTCGCCGAGGGGGTGACCGACTGGCTCTTCAAGCACGACTTCGAGGGCGGGCTCGTCACGGCGCTCGCTGGGCGGCTCGGGCGGGCGCTCCCGGTCGGGCTCTTCGACAACACGGGGATGCGGGACTACCTCCGCAAGGTGTTCGCGCTGAAGGGCCGGACGAACGACTTCCGCGCGCTCGCGGGGCACCTCACGATCGTCGCCTCGGACCTCAACTCGGGCGAGGCCGTCCGCTTCGGCGAGGCCGGCTTCGACCACGTCGGCATCGCCGAGGCCGTGCAGGCCTCGACCGCGCTGCCGGTGCTCTACCCGCCGGTCTCGATTGACGGGCGGGAGTACGTGGACGGCGTGCTGCTCAAGACGGTCCACGCCTCCGTCGCGCTCGACGCCGGGGCCGACCTCGTGCTCTGCGTCAACCCGATCGTGCCGGTCAACACGGCGCGGGCCGTCGAGCGCGGGATCATGCGGCGCGGCAAGCTCATCGACCGGGGGATGCCGGGCGTGCTCGCGCAGACGTTCCGCACGCTGATCCACTCGCGCCTCACGACCGGCATCGCGGCCTACGAGTCGCGCTACCCTGCGGACATTCTGCTCTTCGAGCCCAGCCGCGAGGACTACCAGATGTTCTTCACGAACGTATTTTCCTACGACTCGCGCAAGGCCGTCGTCGAGCACGCCTACCACGCGACGCTCGGCAGCCTCGCCGAGCGGCGGGCCGAGATCGCCCCGGTGCTCGAAGCGCACGGGCTCCGCCTGCGCCAGGCCGTGCTCGACGACCCCGCGCCGCGCCTGTGGGCCGGCGTCGGCCTCGACCTGATGGAGGAGCCGGCGCAGATCGACGAGTCGGACCGGGGGGCCCCCGTCGCGCGCACCCTCCGCGACGTGCTCGCCCGGCTCGACGCGGCGCTCGCCGCTTGAGCCTGCTGCCGCCTCCGTTCGCCTCCTGCCACCCCTCGCTCCCCCTCGCGCATGCCCCCGGCCCTCCGCGTGACGCTCAAGGCGCTGGCCTTCGCCGTGCTGCTCGGGCTCGCCCTCCTCGCCGTCAAGACGCAGGACGGCCCGGCGAACGTCTCGCCGGTGGGGTATAAGCTCGCCGCGCTCGATCGGCTCCAGCCGGAGACGGTCTTCATCGGCTCGAGCCAGACCTACCGGCACGTCAACGCGGCGCTCTTCGACAGCCTCCGCGGCGGGACGAGCTACAACCTTGGGCTCGAAGGGGCGTCGGCCCTCGAGGTGCACTACCTCGCCGAGCGGCTCCTCGAAGAGGCCCCGTACGTACAGCGGCTCGTCGTCGAGCTGCGGACGGTGCTGCCTGCCGAGCTCGGCGCGGAGAACCGGCGGACGCGGCGGACCTACTACCACCACGACTTCCGCCGCGCGCGGCTCGGCGCGCGCGCCGCGCTGGCCTCCAAGCGCCCGCTCCCAGAACGGCTCCGCTTGGCGGCGGAGCGCTACGCCGTCGCGCTCGGCCGCTACGCCCTGCTCGGGCAGGGGGGGGACTTGTTCGAGGGGCCGGTGCAGCCGTACGCCCCGCTCCCGCCGTTGGACCGCCAGGGGTACCTCGCGCTCGAGGACGAGGCCGCCCTCGCCGCGCACTACCGCGCCACCCTGCGGCCGGCGAAGCTGGCCGAGGTGGACGAGCGCATCGCTCGCGTCCGCGCCCGGCACCGCGCCTTCGGCTCCGAGCGGATGCAGGCGCGCTTTGCCCGAGGGGTGGCGCGGCTCAGCGGGCGCGAGCGCGTCGAGCCCAGCCGGCTCGACGCCTTCGTGGCGGACGTCTGGGTGGCGCTCCACCGGCGTGCCGAGGCGCGGGGGGTGGCGCTCTACTTCGTCGAGCAGGTCGGGCAGCCGCACACGATGGGGGTCGCCCGCCTGCTCGGCGAGCGGCTGCCGCCGGGCCAGCTCCTCGTCCTCAACGACCCCAACCGCTACCCCTCGCTCGTCGCTTCCACCTTCTGGTTCGACAAGGGCCACCTCAGCAAACGGGGCGCGCGCGAGGTCACCGGCCTGCTCGCCGAGCTCCTCCCGCCCGGCCCCACACCCTAGCGCCCCACACCCTAGCATCGACGCGCCGTGCTGTTCAACTCGCTGGCCTTCCTCGTCTTCTTCCCGGTCGTCGTCGGCCTCTACTTCGCCCTCGCCCCGCACCGCCGCTGGATGCTTCTCCTGGCGGCGAGCTACTTCCTCTACGGCTGGTGGCGCGTCGACTACCTCGCGCTGATCGTCTTCTCGACGCTCGTCGACTACGGCGCGGCCCTCGCCATGGGCCGGCGCCGGAGCCCGGCCGCGCGCCGGCCCTTCCTGGTGCTGAGCCTGGCGAGCAACCTCGGGCTGCTCTTCGCCTTCAAGTACCTCGGGCTCTTCACGAGCACCGCGCAGCGCTTCGTCGCGGTGGCCGGCGGGGACTTCTCGGTGCCGGTGCTGGAGCTGCTCTTGCCGGTGGGCATCTCGTTCTACACGTTCCAGACGCTGGCCTACACGATCGACGTGTACCGCGGGCGTCAGGAGCCGGAGCGCCACCTCGGCATCTTCGCGCTGTACGTGAGCTTCTTCCCGCAGCTGGTCGCCGGTCCGATCGAGCGGAGCCAGCACCTGCTGCCGCAGTTCCGGGAGCGCTACGGGCTCGACGAGGCCCGGGTGGCGTCGGGGTTCCGGGTGATGCTCTGGGGGTTCTTCATCAAGTGCGTCGTCGCCGACCGCCTCGCCCCCTACGTGGACCTCGTCTACAACGACCCCTCGGGCTTCTCCGGCCTCGCGGTGTGGGCGGCGACCTACGCCTTCACCTTCCAGATCTACGGCGACTTCGCGGGCTACAGCCTGATCGCGATCGGCTCGGCGCGCGTGATGGGCTACGACCTGATGGACAACTTCCACCGGCCCTACTTCTCAAAGTCGATCTCGGAGTTTTGGCGGCGGTGGCACATCAGCCTGTCGACGTGGTTCCGGGACTACCTCTACATCCCGCTCGGCGGCAACCGGGTGGCGCGCTGGCGGTGGTACGTCAACATGATGGTGGTCTTCGCGGTGAGCGGGCTGTGGCACGGGGCGGCGTGGACGTTCGTCGTGTGGGGCGTGCTCCACGGCGGCTACCTCGCCCTCGGTGCGGCGACGGGCGACTTCCGGGACCGGCTGTGGGCGCGCGCCGAGACGGCGTACCGGCGCGGCGCGCAGCGGGGCGAGGTCGTCGAGCGCATGGGGGTGCCCGACCCGCCGGGCGGAGCGCTCCGGCGCTGGGGGCAACTGTTCCTCACCTTCCACCTCGTCGTGCTGGCGTGGGTGTTCTTCCGCGCCGAAAGCCTCCGGGGGGCGCTCTCCCTCGTCAAGCGCGCCTTCGAGGTGGTGCCCGGCACGCACGCCTCGCCGCTCCTGCCCGGCTTCACGGGCGTAGACATGACCATCACGGCGCTCGCCGTCTGCACCCTCGTCGCCGTGGACCTCCTGGAGCGCCGCCGCTCGCTCGCCGACCGGCTCGGGGCGCTCGCGTGGCCGGTGCGCTGGGGGCTGTACGTGGTGCTCGGCGCGGTCATCGTCCTCTTCGGCAACTACGGCGAGACGACGTTCATCTACTTTCAGTTCTGACATCCGGTAGGTCCGGTTCTGACGTCCGGTCCCAGCTCTCCGCCCTCCCCATGCCGAAGGTCTTTGCCAAAGCGCTCGTTTTCGTGGTAGCCCTGGCCGCCGTCCTGCTGGGCGTGCAGCGTCAGGACCGCCTGCAGGACATCCCGTTCGCGAGCTATAAGCTCAACCAGATCGAGCGGCTCGAGCCCGACCTGGTGTTCTTGGGCACGAGCCGGACCCACCGGCACGTCGATGCGCCGCGCTTCGACCGGCTGCGCGGGAGCGGGCCGAGCTACAACTTCGGCATCATCGGGGCTCGGGCGTTGGAGCTTCACTACCTCGCCGAGCGGCTCATCGACCTCCCCTACCTAGACACGCTAGTCGTCGAGCTGCGGATGCCCACGCAGCCCACCGGGCGCCGGGCGGAGAATGCCGACTCGCGGCGCGCGTACTACCACCACGACCTGCGCCGGGCACGGCTCGGGGCGGCCATCGCCCTGGCGCGGCCGGTGCCGAAGTGGAAGCGCTGGCACGAGGCCCTCTTCCGGTACAAGCTGGCGCTGAAGCACTATTCCTTCGTCGGGCAGGGCGAGCGGCTCTTCATCACGCCCGAGCAGGATTTCGAGCCGCTCCTCGCAGCCGAGACCCAGGGCTTCGTGGCCCTCGACGGCGCGGCGCGGCGGCTGCGGCAGCTCGCTCCGGCAGCGGAGGCGGAGCGCGCGAAGCTGGCGTCGCTGGTCGAAGAGGCCAGCCGGCGGCAGCGGGCGTTTCGCGCCCCGGCGAGCCAGAAGGAGTTCGCCGCGCGCGTCGCTGCCATCCGCGCACGCGGCACCGCGCGGCCCAGCCCCCTCGACGAGGTCCTCGCCGACCTCTGGCTCGGCCTGTACCGCCGCGCCGCCGAGCGCGGGGTCGCGCTCTACTTCGTGGAACAGGTCGGAGAGCTCGACATGATGGGCGTCATGGCGGCGCTCGAAGAGCGGCTCCCGCCCGGGCGCGTCATCATCCTGAACGACGCCGAGCGCTACCCAGAGATATTCGACCCCGCTTACTGGTTCGACCTCGGCCACCTGAACGCGGACGGGGCGGCGTGGCTCACGGACCGCCTGGCCGAGCAGCTCCCCTAGTGCCTCGGCAGGCGGTCTGCTGCTTTCTGAACCGGAGACGCCTCGTGCGGAGCGAGCGACGGCATCGAGGGAACCGGAGGCCTGGAGGGAATGGGAGGAGTGGAGGGAAGAGAGATGGCCCCGCCCCCCTTCGTCCCTCGATGCCCTCCACGCCGTCCCGAACCGCAGAAGACCCCTTGGCACTAGGCTCTGTCACGTAGGTCGGTCCGTCGGCGAGCGAGAGACTCTGGAGGGACCCGGCCAGGCGTCCGACAAGCCAGATGCCGTAGCATCGGGCGAGGAGGACAACGCCGCAGGGCGCTTCAGGGGCCTCGCCGAGCCAGGACCCGGATTAACGGGACGGGGCCTAGGCCGGGGAGTTTCCGCAGGCCGGGGGGAGGGGTCGCCTAGCGCCGTAGTCCTTTGCTCGAAAGCGGACCCCCCGCTTTCGCTGCCATCGCTCCCGCTTTCGCTGCCATCGCTCCCGCTTTCGCTGCCATCGCTCCCGCTTTCGCTGCCATCGCTCCCGCTTTCGCTGCCATCGCTCCCGCTTTCGCTGCCATCGCTCCGCTCCGAGCAGCGGAAGCTGTCCCCCTCAAACGAGGGGGACAGGTCGTCGGCCCGTTGAGCGCAGGGACTCGTCCCGGAGCGAGGGGCTGACGGCCGGGGGGTCCGCCCACGAGCGGCGGTCTTGCACTCTAGGCAATCGCGCGCGGAGCAAACGGATGTGGTGTCAGGCGAGTTGAGCCGGCGGGGCGGCCCGCTCGGCCCGGCCCAGCGCCGAGGCGGCGAGCAGGACCAGCCCGATCCAGATCAGGTCCGTCAAGAGCAGATGCACGAGCTGCAGCTCCACCGGAGCCATCAGCCGGACGTTCACGAGCCCGACGACGAGCTGCGTGAGGTAGAGGCTCGCCACGCCGAGGGCGAAGAGGTGCGCCTGCGGCCGGTCGGCGCGGCGGACGAGCACGGTGGAGGCGGCGACGCCGACGCCGACGAGGAGCGCCAGCAGCGGGTGGTAGAGTCGCAGCCCGACGAGCGCCGCCACCACCGGGTCGCTCGCCGGGTCGATGCCGCCGCCGATCGTCAGGGTGTCGCCGAGCGCCGTGACGGCCCCGCTCGCGCCGAGGACGAAGACTCCGGCTAGGGTGCCGCCGAGCGCCGTGCCGAGCGCGCCCTGACCCCGGAAGCGGGGGACGCTGCCGCCGCTCGCCCACCACGCCGTGAGCGTCAGCGCCGCCAGCAGGAGGAACGTGTTCAGGAGGTGCGCCGCGATCACCCACCCGCGCAGCACCGAGACGTTGTACGCGACGAGCTCGAGCTTGACGAGGGCCATCCCGATGAGCGCCTCCGTCCCCATCAGCGCCACCGACCACGCCGCGCCCTTCCGCACGGGCGAGCCCTTCGGGAACGCGCGCAAGGCCCACACGCCCAGCCCCAGCGCGAGCAGTCCGGCCAGCCCGCTCGTCAGCCGGTGCCCGAACTCGACGAGCGTGGCGACGGACTCGGCGCGCGGGATGACCTCGCCGTTGCACAGCGGCCAGTGGGCGCCGCAGCCCGCGCCCGCGCCCGTCGCCCGGACGTACCCGCCCCACAGGATCACGAGGACGGTGTAGGCGAGGAGCGCCCAGGCGTAGGCGGCGAAGCGGCGGGAGGGAGCAGGCATCGGATCGGGGGCTTGCACCGGAAAAGGCGCGCGCCGAGGTTCGGTTCCAGCTTCGGCGGGATTTGGAGGACCGACGACAGGCGAGGCCGGCAAAGGCTACCGATGTGCTCTGGTGTGCTCTGTGTTGTGCTCCGTGCCCGTAGATCCCACGTGATCGCCCCGGTCGGGAGTGGCGACTCGTCCGCCGTCCACCTTTCTCGAAAAGGGGCGGCCTCGACGTCGCCATTGAGGCGCTGCGCGACTACCGCTGGAGCGACGGCTTCGACGCTGACGCGCTCTGGTGCTTCGTTAAGGTCTGCTGCGTCTCGACGGTCATCCGTCCGTATCTGGAGGCGGTAGCATGAGCACGGAGCCGAGCAAGTCCGCCTTGGTCCGCCGGCGGCTCCTGGGCCGCGCGCGGGTCGGGGACGAGGACTCCCAGGCGCTCCTCACGCGCTACGTGCCGGAGTGCTTCCTCTACCGGCTGGGGCAGTCGGCACACCGCGGTTCAACACCGTCCCCACGACAGCGCCGGAGTGTGCTCAGCCTGGAGAAGTGTGCTCAGCCTGGAGAAAGGGGGCCGACCGACTCGAAGAACCTCTGATCGGGCCGTGCATAAGGGTCCACGTTACCACGTAACCCCTGACTTGTTACCACGATGCCCACCGAGAAGAACTTTGGTATGCGCCTCGCCCCCCACGAGCGACGCCAGATCGAGCGCCTGGCCGAGGTCCGCGAGACGACGATGAAGGAGGCCGTGCTCGAGGCCGTTCGCAGGCTGCTCGACGATGTCGAGCGAAGCGAGAACGAGGAGCCGTTCACACCTACTGGTCTCCTCAAAGGGGCTGAGCACCTCATCGGTTGGTTCCGCTCGGGCGTGCCCGACCTCTCGACGAACAAGAAACACATGGAGGGTTACGGGTCGTGAGCGGTCTCGGGATCGCGAGCGGTCTGCCGCGAGCGAAGGTCTCGGCCTACCTCCTCGACGCCGGCCCCCTCGTGGCTGCGCTCGACGAGGACGACCAACACCATGCGTGGGCACGCCGCACGCTCGACACGCTCGACGCGCCTCTGCTCACGTGCGAGGCCGTCCTGCTGGAGGCGTGGTTCCTCGCCCGGCGCGGGGGGGGGGGGGACCCGGTCTGCGTTTTGGAGTTGGCTCACGTCCTCGGTGTGGAGGTCGTGCCGGCGTGGGGTGATCGCACGGAGGCGTTCCTGCGCCGCTACGCGGACCGGGCCCGTGTGGCCGACGCCGCGCTGCCGGCGCTGGCCGAAGCGGAGACCGCCCGGATCGTGGTGACGACGGACCGGGAGGACTTCAGCGTCTACCGCATTCACCGGCGGCGGGCAGTGCCGACGCTGATGCCGCCCGTTTAAAGCGTCGTCTAGCGGAAATAGAGCGAGCGCGTTTATGCCGAGATCGTGCGCGCTCTGCCGGGATGCTGCGCCGATCTGCATCGGCTCCGATCTGTGTTGGGAGCGTCCTGAAGCCCGAACCAGGAGCGCCGGTCCAGAAGAGAGCCGCTTTGCGCCCGCCTTCGAGAAGGCAGTTCTTCGTGGGGCGCGTCGAATGGACTTGCGCAGCAGCAGGCAAGCACTACCTTGTCCATCCCGACGGCCCGAGGTTATTTCTACGGCCCGAGGTTATATCGCAACCTCTCGCGCGTCTATACGCTCACAGGCTCTCTCTAACCAACCCTGCGAGGTTCCGCATGCTTGACCCCAATATCCCCGTACCCGACAATAGCCAACTCATCCCGGACACCGACCCGTGCGTCACCGGTGACCCCAGCAACTCCGACGAGGTCCGCAAGGACAATGCCTTCACCCGTCGCAAGGACGCGGCCAACATCGCGTGCAACCGCGACATCAATCCCTCGCAGAACCAGGCCAACGGCGACGAGGGCGACTTCAGCTTCCCGCCAGGGCTCCCAGGCACTATTATTTCTCCTGACTCCGGCGAGGGCGAGACGGGTGGGACGAGAGAAGACGACCTGCCCCGGCCCGACTGGCGCAGCTTCATCGCCAACTTCACCAAGGGGATGAGCCACAACGACCTCGGCGAGGTCGCCCCCCGCAGCAACTACCGCGAGCTCCTCGACGCCGTCGAGCCGGGGACCCCGGCCAACCCGGTGCCGATGTTCCCGCCGCAGCCGCCCTCGGCGTTCGAGGAGATCCCACGCGGGCCGGTGCAGCCTCCCAGTCCCTTCCCGCCCCCCTCGAACCCGGCCAAGGCGCTCCGCCGCTACGTCGACCCCCAGGCGGGCGTGGCCTTCTCGCTGATGGCCCCGGACCCCCCGCAGGCGTCAGTCGCAGAGCAAGGCACCTTCACCAGGATCCCGTTCCCGCCGGCCCCGGGGTTCTCCTCTGAGGAGGCCGCCGCCGAGATGGGCGAGGTCTACGCGATGAGCTTGCTGCGCGAGGTCCCCTTCAACCGTTACAACCCAGACCGGGCCAACCAGGCCGTGCAGCAGGCCGCCGCCACGCTCAACGAGTTCGAGGACTTCCGAGGGCCGAAGATCAACGGGCAGGTCACGGCGCAGACGCTCTTCCGCGGCGGCAACTACTTCCGTGACCCCGACCAGCAGATCTCCGGCGGCGAACTGAAAGGACCGTACCTCTCGCAGTTCCTCATCATCGGGACGGCCATCGAGCAGGGGCGCGGGCCGACCAGCCAGTTCGCTCCCGGCCAGCCCGGCGAGCGCACCGGGCGCCAGCAGCAGGTCATCCCGCCCGGCACGTCTACCGGCCTCATCGTGGACCGGAAGGAGGGCATGGTGCAGTACGGGGCCGTGACGATCGACCAACGCCAGCGCGAGATCGAGCCCGGCCTCGACTTCATGTCGGACTACGAGGAGTGGCTCCGCATCCAGCACGGGTTCCAGCCGCGCGACCGCAACGTGTTCACGGGGAAGCGGAAGTTTATCTTCAACGGGCGCGCCATGGCGAACTTCGTCCACTTCGACCAGACCTACCAGACGTACTACATCGCGGCTCTGCTGCTCCTCGGGATGGAGGGGCGGGCGAACCAACTCGGCGTCCCGCTCTTCAGCGAGGGCAACCCCTACAACGCGCCCGACCCGAGTATGCCGGACCTCCCCTCGTCGATGAACCAGGAGGGCTTCGGGACCTTCGGCAACGGGCATCTGCTGGCGCTCCTCGGCGAGGCCGACCGCCGGGCGATCGAGGCGGTGTGGTACCAGAAGTGGTTCGTGCACCGGCGGCTCCGCCCGGAGACCTTCAGCGGGCGCATCCACAACACCGTGCGCGGGACGAACAATATTCTCCCGCTTCCCCAGGCGCTCCCCGGGCCGGAGATCGAGGCGGTGTCGGAGGATCGGTACGATATCGACGATGACCTGATCAACAGCGCGCACGGGCGGGCGCTGCTCAGGCGGGTCTTCGACCGCAACGCGGAGCTGAACGAGAAGCAAGGTCGGGAGGGCGGAGGCACGTACCTCTTGAACCAGGTCTTCCCCGAGGGCAGCCCGATGCACCCGAGCTACGGGGCCGGGCACGCGACCGAGGCCGGGGCGGGGATCACGATCCTCAAGGCGTTCTTCAACGAGGACCTCCGCGTCACCGACCCCCGTACCAGGCCGATCATGGACGGTGTGACGCGGCAACCTGCCCTGGAGGCAAACGACGACGGGACGGCGCTTCGGATCTATGAAGGGCCAGACGACCAGGAAGAGCGTCTCGTCTGGGAGGAGCTCAACAAGCTCGCCGCCAATGTCTCGCTCGGGCGCAACATCGCCGGTGTCCACTACCGCACCGACTACACGGCTTCGGTCCGCCTCGGCGAGTACATCGCGGTGACGCTGCTCATGGAGCAGGCCGAGAACTTCAACCCGGAGCAGTTCTTCGAGCTCACGCTCTTCGACAAGCGCATCGTGCAGATACGGAGCAACGGGCGCATCGTGACCGTCGGGCAGCGGGACTAGCCGCGCCAGCAGGTCCCCCCCACCCGAGCGCCTCGGCCCGCCAGAGGGTCGGGGCGCTTCGCGCCTCCCGACCACGCAGCCTTCCCCACCACGCAGTTCTAGCTCCCCCGTCATGTCTATCCCTCGATCACTCCTTACTTCGTTCGCCCTCCTTTTCGTCTTTGCCCCCACCGCGCACGCGCAGGAGCCGCAGCGCAACCTCTACAGCGCGACCGATTTCGTGCGCTCGGCCGCCGTCGCAGGCGACACGCTCTACGTCGGCGGCGACTTCATCACGGTCGGCCCGCCGACGGGTCCCGCTGCCGTGCTCGACAGAGTGAGCGGCGAGCCGGACCTCAGCCAAGCGCGCATCGGGCCGGACAGCTTCGGCGGCGGCGTCAGGGTAGTGCTCCCCGACGGGCAGGGCGGGTGGTACGTCGGAGGCGAGATCGAGTGGGCCGGCGGCGAGCCGCGGCGCAACCTCGCGCACATCCTCGCCGACGGGAGCCTCGACGAGGCGTTCGCGCCGGACCCGCAGGTGACGGGCGTCCCGTTCTTCTTCGGCTCCGTCGAGGCGCTCGCCATCGACACGACCGCCGGCGTCCTCTTCGTCGGGGGCCGCTTCGACACCGTGGATGGGCAGCCGCGCGACGACCTCGCTGCGCTCAACGCCGAGACGGGTGCGCCCCTACCGTTCTCGGCCGAGTTCGAGCGTGACGGCGACCGCCCTGCCGACGTTGAAGCCCTCTTCGTCCACCGTGGTGTGCTCTACGTCGGTGGTGACTTCGACTCGGTCAACGGCTTCGAGCGCCGGGGGGCGGCCGCTTTCAGCACCCAGAACGGCGCGCTCCTGACGTGGGACCTCCAACTCAGCCCTGACAGCTTCGGCCAAGCCGGTGCCTTCGGCTTCGGGGTCGGCCCACCGCCGACAGACGCGACGCTCTACGTCGGCGGCCTCTTCGACGCCGTTCGCGGGGCACCGCGTCCGTCGGGCTCGGCCGAGGTCACGCTTGCCGACCCCATCACCGGCGAAGGTGGCGAACCGACCGACTGGACAACGGGCTTCCAGCTCGGCGGCGGGCCGATCACCGTGGCCGAGGACGTGATCTGGAGGCCGTCGGGGGCGGCTATTCCACTCTTTACGATTGACCGCGCGACGGGAGCCTCGACTGGCTTCCTCGAAGACACCCCGTACCGCAACGGCAGCGCCGTCGCCCTCGACTCCACCGGCGGCCCCGAGGGGCAGGGCGTCGTCTACCTCTCAGCTCAGCGTGACTTCCCCGGCGATCCCTTCCCGTCGCGCTACCTCGTCGCCGTAGACGCCGAGAGCGGGCAGATCCTCACCGACTACTTCGACGAGGGCGTCCTCCGCGTCACGGCGGGGCGCGGGAGCGTCGGCGTCACCTCGCTCGTGGTCGGGCCGGGCGGCGACGGCGAGAGCCGGCTCTACGCCGGCGGCTTCGACGAGCTCTTCGGCATCGGGCCGAGCGAGCCGCGGCGCTTCCTGGCCGGCATCGACTTTACCACCGGGCGGGTCACGCCCTTCAACGAGGACTTCGTGATCTTCTCGTCGGTCGAGGAGGTCACGATCAGCCCCGACGAGCGCTTCCTGTACTTCCTCACCTTCAACGGCCTCGGGGTGGCCGACCTGGAGACCGGCATCCTCATGGACTTCCCCGGCAATGCCCGAGCAGGGGTGCGAGCATCCAGCACCGCCGAGGCAGGAGCCGACAGCACCGCCGGGCTGGTGCGCCGGGCCGGGCCGGTGGTCGCGCGCTCTGACGGCTCGCCCGCGCCAGCGTTCACCCCGCCGCCCGCCGTACCGGCCGGGGCTGTCTCCGGCGGAGACGCCTCGCGCTTCCGCTCGAACAGCGCCGCGCTCGTCGCCTCCGCCGAGCGCCTCTACCTCCACGCCGGTGGTGCCGTCGTCGCCTACGACCGCTTCACCGGCGACGAGCTCTGGGTCACCGCCACGGCCAGCTTCCCGGCCGACCCCCAGGCCGAGAAGGTGCTCCTCATCCAGGCCGGGCCGCCCGGGGCCGAGGGCGACACGCTCTTCCTCGCCGGTCCCCTCAGCGGCGTCGGCGGCGAGACCCGCCAGAAGTTCGCCGCGCTCGACGCCGAGAGCGGCGCGGTGCTCGACTGGAACGCGAACCCCACCGGGCCCCCCAACGGCGTCGGCAGCGGGATCGCCGCGCTCGGCCCGCCCGGTGGCTCCGAGGGCGGGGCGCGCGTCTACCTCTCCGGCGGCGGCCTCGACACCATCGGCGGCGAGCCGCGCGACAACATCGCTGCGGCGGACCGCACGACCGGCGAGGTGCTCTCGTGGACGGCCGAGCCGGGCGAGGACCCCGGCGGGCAGGCGCTCGCGGCGCAGGCTGGCTTGGAAGGCGGCGTTGAGGGCGGGGTGATCTACTCGGGCTCGGAGGCCTACGACGCCGAGAGCGGTGCGCTCTTGGACTGGAACCTGGAGCCGACCGCCGGCGGGCCGTCGAACGTGGTGCTGGCCGCGCGGCAGGGTCGGGTGGTGGTGACGGGCAACTTCGAGAACAGCCTGCGCGGCAGCGGCCACGCCTTCGTCGCGGCGCTCTCGCCGGCGCGCCCGTTCGCCCCGCCGGTCTCGTCGGAGGACGACGCGCAGGGCGTGCCTCGGGCGGCGGCGCTCTCGGCGGCGCACCCGAACCCGTTCCGGGGCACGGCGACGGTGACGCTCTTGCTGCCTCAGGCGCAGCGCGTGGAGGTGGCGCTCTTCGACGTGCTCGGCCGCCGCGTGATGGTGCTCCACGAGGGGCCGCTCGGCTCCGGCAGCCACGCGCTCGTGCTCGACGGCTCGGGTCTGGGCTCGGGCGTCTACGTCGTCCGCGCGCAGGGCGAGGGCTTCACCGCCGCCCGCCGCGTGACGCTCGTGCGCTGAGCTACCTCGCTCCTATCACCCTTCCTCCGATGCCCGGAAGCTATAGACCCAACCACGAACCTGAGGTGATTGCCAGCGTTACGATCCTCAAAACAGTCCTCGACGACGCCTTCCCTGTCGCCGACCCTCTCCGCCCTGCTCCCTCTGCCAGCGTTACCATCCTCAAGGCGTTTTTCAACGACGACTTTCCCGCTACCGATCCACTCGACATCGAGTCCCCTGTGGAATGACGAAGCAGTCGGCGCTGGAAGAGAACGACGGGACAGCGCTCGTCAACTACGAGGGATCGGACGATGAGAGAGCATTCCCTGTGGTCGTTGAGATCTACGAAGTTCAGACGAGGAGGTCACCATGCCCAGACCGCGCCCTAGCAACTCCTTCACCCACCTCGCCGGCGTCGCCGTACACTACGACCGGTTCGAGGATCCGCAGTTCGGCTATGGCACGCGTGGGAAGCCGCTCCGCTTCCACGCGACGGAAGTCTTCGAGCAGAAGCTGCAGACCTTCTTCGGGGAGCTCTGGGACGTCTGCCCACTCGGCCGAGCGGAGGTCATCACCTCGGCCGGGGCCTTCGTGGACAAGCCGGGCGCGCACGGGCAGGGGCGCGGGTTCGACATCGACGGCATCTTCTGGAGCGACCGGACCTTCCTCACGCTGCACTACCCGCAGGACCGCCGGTTCTACCTCGCCGTCGAGTCGGTGCTGCGCAAGCACTTCGGGGTCGTGCTGAGCTACGAGTACGACGCGGCCCACCGAGACCACTTCCACATCGACGACACACGCCCGGTCGGGTTCTCTGCCTCCAGCCGGTCGCGCGTGCTCTATCTCCAGATGGCGCTGGCGCACTTGTTCGGGTACCCCGTCGATGTCGACGGCATGGCCGGCTCCCAGACGAACGGCGCGGCGCGGGCCTTGCTGACGGAGTCGGGCCTCTGTACTCCGGGCGACGTGGTCACCGACGCCGCGCTGCACGAGACGCTACACCGGAGGTGGGACGAGGTGCTCGACCTCGCCGCGGCCGTAGGCTTCGAGACGGCCGCCCCCGCCGAGGGTGAGCCGACGCCGCTCGACCTGATCGAGAACGTGTACGTCGTCATCGAGCACGAGCTGAACGGGAGCGCCGTGCGGAAGCACATCGAGACGGCGCTGACCACGTTCGCCAAGCACGAGGCCACGGCAGACTTCCTAGACCAGTTCCGGCCCGACGCATGAGGGGACTGCCGTCATTTCGCCTCTTGCTCGTGGTGCTCGTTTGCGTGGCAGCTTGCTCGACGAGTGATCGCTCCGCGAGCGACCCGCCACAGCGTGAGCGGCCCGGGCCGTCCGTCTCCGTGCCGAGCCCCTCGGAGCCGGTCGCCACAGGTCGGAGTGATGCGGAGGGGGAGCGCACCGCGCATCCTGTCGTCGATGCCACGCACGGCCACCTCTTCGGTGCCACTGGCCGAGGAGGGTGGCTGCCGCCTGACTCAGCCGTTGCCTTCGTAGAAGCCGAGACTACGTACCGGCTGTACACGCTGGACCGCTCTTTAGGCGAGGCGACCGGCGGGGCCGCATCCCCTCCACGGGAGACCTGCGCGAACCCTACCGTAGAGATCGACACGCCGCCGGGGGAAAGCGATGACATTATCGGCGTGGCCGGCGACTGGAACGTGCTGCCCCGCGTGCCGAGCCAGCAGAACCCGAATCAGCCCGCCTACGAGGAATTCGTGGCAGCACAGTTGCGCGAGCACGGTATCCCCGAACCGGACGTACACATCACACAGCTCCTGCGGATCGACCTGGAAGGGGACGGGACCGATGAGGTGCTCCTGAGCGCGAACCGTACGGGCGGTCTCGGCACCTCAGCCCGCGCCGGCGACTACGGGCTCGTCCTCCTGCGGAAGGTGGTGGACGGCGAGGCCGTCACGGTGCCCATCGTGGAGGAATACTACCCGGAGGAGTGCATCGCGGAGTGTGCGCCGATGGAATACCGCGTCGTCGCCGTGCTCGACCTGGACGGGGATGGCCGTCAGGAGCCGGTGATCGGGTACCGCTACTACGAGGGAGCAGGCATGACCGTCTACAGTATCGAAGGGCAGCGGACACACGAGCGGCTGTCGTGGGCGTGCGGCGTGTGAGCCTGCGCTGACCTCGCCATCCCCTCAGCGCGCACTTCCAGACCGTCGAGCTCCCTTCGCCTCCGCACCGGAATCCCGCTCCTGACTGCGGCACCAGAAGACGAACGCCTGGAGCGTGTAGTCGATGCTCCGTCGCCAGTAGACGTCCCAGGTGTGGAGTAGGAGAGGGATCGAGAAGAACGAGCCCAGACCCACGGCCCACGCTACGGGCTGCCCAATTTCCCCAGCGCGTAAGGCGCAAGCCAGCGCCGTCATGGCCGCGGCGGGGGCGAGGTTCCGGCTGAAGAGCGCGAGGGCTCCCACGCGCCGCGCCATCGTCCACCGAACCGACATCCGGTCCGCCACGACCGTTTCGGCGTGGCGGTACAAGACCCGGAGCGGTCGCTCATTCCCGCTCAGACCACCCCGGTCGAACCCGAGTACCTCGCCCGCTAGCTCCTCGGCTACCCCGATGTGGGGGTCGGCTGCGAGGTGATCGTCGAGAAAGCGTCGGTCGCCGCGCAATCTCCCGACGCCACCCTGCACGGTGGTCAGAGCCGCATTATGGAGGACCCGGACGCGGCCCTCGTGGCGGCTTCGGGTCAGGACCGCCTGGACGAGGAACGCGCCGCTGGTAAACTCTTCGGCGAACTCTTCGACGACGCCCTCGTTGAGGCACACCCCGTCGCTACCAGCCTGGACGAATACTTCGGCGAGTTCGAAGTCAGTGATGATGTGTACGAACGGGTACGCCGTTCGACCCCCGCCGTCGAGGCGGCCGGCTCCGGCGGTACGCGTCTCGCGCGGTTCGGTCTGACCCCGTTGGACATCCTACACGTAGCGGACGCAGCAGCGGATCAGTTGGAGCACGTCTTGGGGGGTTGGGGCACCGCTGAGCCTGGGGCGGAGATCGAGCTGACCGAGGACGGTCTGCTCCAAGAACCGTCGGGTGGCATGCCTAGCGATGTTCTCATTCAGGAGGCGGCCGACGTCACCGCTCTCGACGAGGCGGCAGCTCAGGCTGTCCTCCGCTGGCTCCTCCGCTTGACCGAGGCGATGCCGAGCCTCTTCCTCGCCTTCTCCGCTGAGCCGACCGCACGCGGGACGTACCGGTTTCGCTACACCGGGGAAGACCTCCCGCTCGCGAAGCGGGTACGGCTCCGAGAACTGGCGGCCTGACGGCATCCGCCGAGTGAAGGCAGACGCTGGAAGCCGGCGCTGCGGATGACATCCCCACGCTGGGTGCCTCTTCCGCAGCGCCAGCTTTGGAGAGCGCCGGACGCCCAGGCCACGTTCTGGGGCGTCCGGTCGTAGGCGACCGACTGGGCTGACGGTCGGCCTGAGCGCACGGTGGGAAGCCCGCAGCAAGATAGCTGCGTAGCGAGCACTATGGAAAGTTTATCGTCCCCGTCGCACGGATAGGACTCGCCGTCATCTGCTGGCCCGAAGGACCGTAGTCCTACATCGCTCCTTTCGAGGCAGAGGAGACCGATGTCCTGTACGGGCGCGAAGGACGTTGCTTTGTGAATTCCGGCGGCTGGACGTTATATCGCGCACTCCTCGTGCGCCTATACTCTGTTAACTCTCCGTTCATCAATCCTGCCGAGGCTCCGCCATGCCCGAAGACACCTTCGACCCCAACGACCAGAGCAACCCTGCTGGCCCGTTCGACCCCGCTACCGATGGACGCGCCCTCGCGCCCACCAACTTTCCCGACTGCGACCCCGACAACATGCGGAAGCGGCGCGCCGGGAGCTACCGAGTCACTGAGGCCGACCGCGCTTGCGAGCGCGACCTCGAACCGAGGAGGAACCGCAACAACCGCGAGGAATGGACGCTTAAGGACCCTGAGACTGGCGAGCGCATCTATGCGGCGAACAACACGAAGGGGATGCCGCACAACGACATCGGTGAGGTCATCGCTGAGACGGACGACAACCGGAAGGCTTACGAGCGCCTCCTGATCGCCGTCAACACCACCGACCCCGCCGACTACGAGGCGATCCCGACGGGGCCGAATAAGCAGGTGGGGCCGCCGACCGAGATCCGCCGACTCGTGGACCCGCAGGCCGGCGTCGCCTTCGACCTCGAAGGGCCGGACGCGCCATCCGCTGCCACCTACCGCGCGAGCCTGACCCCGGAGCGGATGCTCGTGGCTCCGCGCTTCGAGACGCCGTGGCTCGCCGCCGACGTGGGCGAGGTCTACCTCATGGCGCTCGCGCGCGACGTACCGCTGAACAAGCTCTCGGGCACCGGTCAGTCGTCGGACCCGCGCGTCCGGAAGGCGGTCGAGCTCATCAACCAGTTCAGCGACTATCGTGGTCCCGTGATAGGCGGGCAGGTCACGCCGCAGACGCTCTTCCGCGGCGGCAACATCCTCAGCCAGCCGAAGACGGGAGACCAGAGCCAGAACGTAGGCGAGCTTGATGGCCCGCACCTCTCACAGTTCCTGCTCATCGGGAGTCGGCTTGAGAACAGCTTCCCGCCACAGCGCCTCGGCGGCGGGGCCGGAGCGCCCAGTGGAGCGCAGGGCATGTCGGGCCTCCAGCGTGCGGACGGGCAGGTCGTCTACGGCACGCTGACGATCAACCAGCGTCAGTTCGAGGTCGAGCCTGGTCTCGACTTCATCACCGACTACAACACATGGCTCTCCATCCTCCAGGGCGTCGAGCCGTCGGAGATGAGCCGGTATACCACGAACCGGCGGTTCCTCTACTCGCTGCGCCAGGCGGCGGAGTACGTGCACCGCGACCAGACGTACCAGGAGGGCCTCATCGCCTGCCTGCTCATCATCTCGATGTTCGAGCGCGCCGAGCGTGTGGAGGGGCTTCCTCCGCTGTTCAACCCCGGCAACCCGTACCTCGACTCCGGCAACCAGATGGGGTTCGGGACGTTCGGCAACGGGCACATCCTGGCGCTCCTGGCCGAGGCGACGACGCGGGCGATCAAGGCGGCATGGTACCAGAAGTGGTATAACCAGCGGCGGCTGCGCCCGGAGACGCTCGGCGGTCGGATTCACAACGTGCGCGTGGACCCCCGGGTGAAGCCGGAGCGCTACAGCATCAACCCCGAGATCACGGGAATCCCGGTCGGCAATCTGACGAACACTGCGCCGGGCGCGGAGATCATGAACCTCGTCCGGCAGCACAACCTGCAGCAGAATCAGCCCGATCGACCGACGGAGGACTCGTTCCTGCTGCCGCAGCAGTACCCGGAGGGTAGCCCGACGCACCCGAGCTACCCGGCGGGTCACGCGACGCAGATCGCGGCGGAGGCGACGGTGCTCAAGGGTATCTGGAACGAGGACTTTCCGATCACCGGCCCCGAGGACCGAGCACTCGTGCCGAACGACGATGGGACGGCGCTCGTCGAGTACACCGGCCCTGGTGGTCGGGACATCGTGCTCACACTCGGCAGGGAGCTGAACAAGCTGGCGGCGAACGTCTCGCTGATGCGGAGCTTCGCAGGCGTCCACTACCGCCTCGACTACACGGAGTCGGCGCTGCTCGGGGAGTACGTCGGCCTCGGCATCTTGCAGGAGCAGGCGCGCTCGTTCAACAACGAGAACCACTTCTTCGAGCTCACGCTCTTCAGCGGGATCAAGGTCCGCGTGCTGAGCACAGGTGAGATCGTGGAGGTCTAGAGGTGCCGGTCAGGGGCGGCGCTTTCCCCAGGAGCGCCGCCCCTCATGCCTCGTCGTCCTCCGCTCAAACCTGCTCGCCCGCCATGTGCTCCTCCCGCCTCCTCCGCGCGAGTCTCCTGCTCGCGCTCTGCTTGTTCGTCTCTTCCGCCGTGCTCGCTCAGCCGGCCCCCTTCGATGCCCTCCCGGACCTGTGGGTAGCCGACAACACCGTCCGCAGCCTGGACGTCGTAGGTGACACCCTTTACATCGGCGGCGACTTCGAGTACGTCGGCCGGCCGACAGGTCAACTCGCCGCGCTAGACAAAGAGACCGGCGAGCCGGACCTCTCGCTCCCGCGCTTCGACGCGGCGGGGATTGGCTCCTTCGGCCTCCAAGTAGCCCTCCCTGATGGGCAGGGCGGGTACTACGTCGGCGGTGACTTCCGCTTCGTCTCCGGGCAGGTCCGGCGCAACCTCGCCCATGTGCTCGCCGACGGCACGCTCGACCCCGATTTCCGGCCAGACCCGGTAGAGGTGGCCTTCGGTGACTCTAGCGGCTATGTAAACGCGCTATACCTCACCGATGGGGTGCTCTACGTTGGAGGTCGCTTCAATCGCGTTGGGGGTGAGCCGAGGCGAGATCTCGCCGCGCTCGACACGGCGACCGGTGCGGTCCTCCCACTTTCGGCTGATTTCGCCCTTTCTAATTCCCCTTTCCCGCCTGTCGTTGAGGCCCTTGCTGTCGTCGAGGGCACACTCTACGTCGGGGGCCTCTTCACCTCGGTGAACGGCCAGCCGCGCGTGGGGGCTGCCGCGCTCGACGCGGAGACGGGGGCGGTGCTCCCGTGGCGGGCCGATCTAGCCCGCAAGAACCCAAACTTCTCTGCCGCAGCATCCGAGTTTGGACGCGGCGACAGCACGCTCTACCTCAGTGGCGCGTTTGAGTTTGTGGATGGGCAGCCGCGAGGCGAACTCGCCGAGGTGACGCTGGCCGACCCCGTGACGGGCGAGGGCGGTGAGGTGACGCCGTGGGCCCCGAGCGTGGGCGCACTGGATTTCATCGTGACCGACGAGTACGTCTGGGGGGCCGGGAACTACACCGGCGGTCCGCTCGCCCGGATCGACCGCGAGACAGGGGCGGTCGTGACTTTCCAGGTGGACGCGGAGTTGAGCATGGCGCGCGCGATCGCCTTCGATCCGGTCGGCGGCCTCTCAGATGAAGGCACTTTCTATCTGGCTTGCAGGCGGCTCTTCGACGGCTTCGACTCCTTTCCCGTCGTCGTCGGCGTGGACCCAGCCTCGGGGCAGGCCACCGGCTACGAAGTCCTCGCCGCCCCCGGCGACAGCAGCACCGACTTCGTCGGCACTGTCGCCGTCGAACCGGGACCCGAGGGCCGCGTCTTCGCTGGGGGCTCGACCGTCTCCGTCGGCGGCGTCCGCCGCTCGTTCCTCGCCGCGCTCGACCTCACGACGGGTCGTGCGCTGCCGCCCTTCACCGGCGAGGTCCTTGGTTCCGTGCTCGACCTCGCCGCCTCGCCCGACGGCCGGACTGTCTACTTCGGCGCGTTCTTCGGCCTCGGCGTCCTCGACGTGGAGACGTGGACGCTGCGCAACTTCGGGAGGGCGAACGCGACGCGCGCGGCCTGGTCCCCGACGCAAGCCGCCCCCGCTGACGCGGGCGTGGCGCGGCCCGTCCTCGAACGATCTCCGGCCCCTCCGATACCCGAGACCTCTCCGCCCGCCACGCCGCCCGCCGCTTACGCGGCCAGCGGCTCTCCCCGCGTACTCGGCAACAACTCCGCCTTCGCCGTCACCGAGCGCGCGCTCTACTTCTGCGGAGCCGGCTGCGTCGCCTTCGACCGCCAGACCGAAGAAGAGGTCTGGCTCACGCTCGGAGCCGGCATCATCGGACGCGATACCAACGTCCTCCTGCTCGACGGCCCCGGCGGGCCGGGCGGCGACCGCGGCACGCTCTACCTCTCCGGCGGCCTCGAAGAACTCCCGCTCGGGCAGACGCGCGTGGCCTTCGGTGCGCTCGACCCCCGGACGGGGGACGTCTTCGACTGGGACGTCGGCGTGACGCTCGCTGGCCCCGGCGGCTCGCTCGGCGGCGGCATCGCGTGGCTCGACCGTGACGGCGACGGACCGGAGGAGGCGGCGCTCTACCTCGGCGGTGACCAGCTCTTCGAGGTGCAGGGGGCGATGCGCGGGACGGACCTGCTGGCTGTGGACCCCGAGACAGCGGCGCTGCTGCCGTGGGACCCGGCCCCGTTCCTGGGCGAGCGGCGCGGTGCCAGCACGTTGGCGGCGCAGCCGACAGAGGACGGCGGGGTGGTCTACACGAACAACGGCCTGGCACTCGACGCCGAGACGGCGGAGCTATTGGACTGGGACCCGGACGTGATCGGGGGCACGGTGCTGCTCTCGGAGCGTCACGAGGCGCTGTTCTTCGGGGGCTTCTTCAGCAACAGCCTGAAGGGGAGCGGGCACGCCGGGGTGGTGGCGGTGGAGCTAGCGGCAGCGTTCCCGCCACCGCCGGTCTCGTCGGAGGACGAGGCCGTCCTGCCTGCGATAGCGGCGCTGTCTGCGGCGCACCCGAACCCGTTCCGCAGCACGGCGACGGTGACACTCGCGGTGCCGCATGCCGGACCGGTGGAGGTCGCGCTCTTCGACGTGCTCGGCCGCCGCGTGATGGTGCTCCACGATGGTCCGCTCGCCGCTGGCAGCCATGCACTAACGGTAGACGGCGCGGGCCTGCCCTCGGGCGTCTACGTCGTGCGCGCCTCCGGCGCGGGCTTCACTGCGAGCCGCCGCGTCACGGTGGTGCGTTGAGCCACTGCACTTACCTTCCTCTGAAACCCAACCGACCCGATGAACTCGACCCTGCTGAGCCAGGTCTTCCCGGAGGGCAGCCCGATGCACCCGAGCTACGGGGCCGGGCACGCAACCGAGGCCGCGGCAGGCGTCACGATCCTCAAGGCGTTCTTCAACGAGGACCTCCCCGTCACCGACTCTCGCGACCCCGAGGTCAACCCGATCCCATCGCGCGTAACACGGCAGGTGGCGCTGGAGGCAAACGATGACGGGACGGCGCTCCGCCCCTACGAGGGACCCGACGATACAGAGCCGCTCCTCGTCTGGCAGGAACTGAACAAGCTGGCTGCCAACATCTCGATTGGGCGCAATATCGCCGGTTTCCACTACCGCACCGACTACAACGCCTCGATGAGGCTCGGTGAGTTCATTGCGGTGGGGCTCTTGCAGGAGCAGGCCGAGAACTTCAACGAGGACCAGTTCTTCCAGCTCACGCTCCTCGACCGGCGCGTCGTCCAAATCCGGCAGAACGGGCGCATCGTTGTCGTCGGGCAGCGATAGAACTGCACCTGAGGTCTCCTACCCGAGCGCCCCGACCTGGTACGATGGGTCGGGGCGCTTCGCGCATCCCCTACCACGCCTCCATTCTCCGCGCTATGTATATGCTCCGTTCGCTCGCCCCTGTACTTACTGCTCTTTTCGCTTTCGCGCCCTTCACCCACGCACAGGAGGCTCTCCGCGATCTCTACAGCACGAGTGGCTTCGTGCGCTCGGCCGCCATCGCTGGTGACACGCTCTACGTCGGGGGCGACTTCATCACGGTCGGCCCGCCGACAGGACCCGCCGCCGTGATCGACAAGGTCACAGGGGAGGCTGACCTCGCACAGGCCCGCATCGGCGGCGGGGTCGACACTATTCTCCCCGACGGCCGAGGCGGGTGGTACGTCGGCGGCGAGATCGAATGGGCCGGCGGCGAGCCGCGCCGGAACCTCGCGCACTTCTGGACGACGGCCGCCTCGACTCCACGTTCGCCCCCAATCCTCGAATCACCGGCAGTCCCTTCTTCTTCGGCTATGTAGATGCCCTCGCGCTCTCCGAGGATGGTGATGTGCTCTACGTCGGCGGTCGGTTCGACACCGTCGCGGGCGAGCCGCGCGAGAACCTCGCCGCCTTCGACGTCGAGACCGGCACCCTCCTCCCGCTCTCAGTGAACTTCAGTGGGAGCGGTTCGATCGATGTCGGGGCGCTGTTGCACAAGGACGGCGTGCTCTACGTTGGGGGGACTTTGAGACGGTGGGCGGCGTGCCCCGAGTGGGGGCCGCCGCTTTCGACACCGGGACCGGCGCGCTGCTCCCGTGGGACCTCCAACTCACACAGGGCTTCGGCGACGTTCTGCTCTCTGGCTTCGGCGTCGGTCCACCGCCGACCGACACCACGCTCTACGTCGGCGGCATTTTTGAGACCGTTCGCGGCGTCCCCCGACCCTCAGGATCGGCGGAAGTTACGCTCGCCGATCCTGTGACGGGCGAGGGCGGCGAACCGACAGACTGGACGACCACCTTCGGTCTGGGCCGACCAATCGTGGCCGAGGACGTGATCTGGTCGAATGCGCTCGGTGGCGTGCCGCTCTTCACGATCAGCCGGGCGACGGGGGCCGCGACCGGGTTCCTCGGCGACAGCCCGTACCGGAGCAGCACCGCCATCGCGCTCGACTCCACCGGCGGCCCCGAGGGGCAGGGCGTTATTTATCTCGCTGCCGAGCGGGACTTCCCCGGCGACCCCTTCCCGTCGCAGTATCTCGTCGCCATTGACGCTGAGACGAAGCAGATCCTCCCCGACTACTTCGAGGAGGGCGCGCTCCGCGTGGCGAAGGAGCGGGGGCGCATCGGCGTGCGCTCGCTCGCCGTCGGTCTGGAAGGCGACCTCTTCGCGGGCGGCAACGATCTCTACAGCGTCGGGCGGAGCGAAGCGCGGCGCTTCCTGGCCGGCATCGACCTCACGACCGGGCGGGTGACGCCCTTCAACGAGGACTTCGTGATCTTCTCCTCCGTCGAGTCCGTCGCCGCCAGCCCCGACGAGCGCTTTCTCTATTTCCGCACCTTCAACGGCCTCGGCGTGGCCGACCTCGAGACCGGCGTGCTCATGGACTTCCCCGGTAACGAGCGCTTCTCTGAGGCAGCAGAAGAAGACGATACAGGAGCCGACAGCACTGCTGGGCTGGTCCGCCGGGCTGGGCCGGTCGTCGCGCGCGCCGACGGCTCGCACGCTCCGCGGTTCGCCCCGCCGTCGGCCGTGCCAACCGCGTCCGGCGGCCAGGAGCGCTTCCGCACCAACGGCTCGGCGCTCGTCGCCTCCGACGAGCGCCTCTACCTCCACGGCGGCGGTGCCGCCGTCGCCTACGACCGCTTCTCCGGCGACGTGCTCTGGACGACCGAGCTCGACGGCTTCGGCGGCGGCCCCAACACGGACGAGCTACTCCTCGTCGTGGCCGGCCCCGCGAGCGCCGCCGGCGACACGCTCTTCCTCTCCGGCGGCATCCGCGCCGCCGGCGGCGAGCCGCGCGACGAGTTCGCCGCGCTCGACGCCGAGACCGGGGCAGTGCTCGCGTGGAACGTCAACCCGACGGCACCCTCGAACGGCTTCGGGGCGGCGCTCGCCGCGCTCGGCCCGCCAACGGACGGCGACAGCTCGGCAGACGAGGCGCGGATCTACCTCTCAGGCAGCGGCCTCGACACCATCGGCGGCGAGCCGCGGCGGAACCTCGCTGCCGCTGAGCGCGCGACGGGCGAGATCCTGGGGTGGGTGGCCCAACCGGAGCCGGGCGAGGTGCCCGGTGGGGTGGCGCTCGCGGCGCAGGCCGGGCCGGACGGAGGCGCGTCCGGCGGGGTGATCTACTCGGGGGCAGAGGCCTATGACGCCGAGAGCGGGGCGCTGCTGGCGTGGGACCCGGCGCTGACGGGCGGAGCTGGCTTCGGCGGGGGTGCCTTCAGCATCCTGGTCTCGGAGCGGCAGGAGCGCGTGATCCTGGCCGGGACGTTCGTCAACAGCCTGCGCGGCAGCGGCCACGCCTTCGTGACGGCGCTGACGCCAGCGCGTCCATTCGCCCCACCGGTCTCGGCCGAGGACGACGCCTCCGCGCCTCAGACGGCAGCGCTGTCGGCGGCGCACCCGAACCCGTTCCGGGGCGCGGCCACGGTGACGCTGGCGCTGCCCGAGGCGCAGCGGGTCGAGGTCGCACTCTTCGACGTGCTCGGCCGCCGGGTGGCGGTGCTCCACGACGGCCCGCTCGCATCCGGGACGCACGCGCTCACACTCGACGGCGCGGGGCTCCCATCGGGCGTCTACGTCGTCCGTGCCCAGAGCGAGCGCTTCACGGCGAGCCGCCGCGTCACGGTGGTGCGCTAAAACCTGGTGCGCTGAACCGTGGAGACTCGACAACCACGTTTCTACCATGCGGAAAGGTGTCAGCTCCGTCTTGGCATGGCGAAAACCTATGAGGGAGGTTTTCGCTATGCGAGGTCATTGCTTGCTGCTGCTGCTGCTGCTGCTGAATCGCTTAGCCCAAACTGATCGACCGCTATGCACCCGTGGGCCTGTTCACATCAGCCCCCGCCCGGCGAGGCTGGTGTGGCCGTGGTCGGTGAGGATAAGATGGTCGTGGACCGGGATACCCATCACCTTCCCCGCCTCGACGAGCTGCTTTGTCACCCGCACGTCGTCCCGCGACGGCTCGGGGTTGCCCGACGGGTGGTTGTGCGCCACGATGAGCGAGGCCGCATTCGCGAGCACGGCGGCTTTGAATACCTGCCGAGGCTCGACGATGCTCGCGGCCAGCCCGCCGATGGAGGCGACGTGCAAGCCAACGAGGGTGTTGGCCGTGTCGAGCAGGCAGACGACGAACTCCTCGCGGTCCCGGCTCTCGAAGTACGACCGGAGCACGACAGCTACGGCGTCGGGCGAGGGCTTCACCGCGAGCCGCCGCGTGACGCTCGTGCAGTGAGAGAACTGTGGGTAAAACAACGATCTGTGGGTAAAACAAGCGAGGCGGCCTCCCGAAGGAAGCCGCCCCGCTGAGGCGCTAAGGCCGAGCCCGTTTAGCCGAGCCCGTTTAGAAGCCCATCCCGCCGCCCATGCCGCCCATGTCGGGCATCGCGGGCGCGCCGGCTTCCGGCTCCGGCTTGTCGGCCACGACCGACTCGGTCGTCAGCAGCAGCCCGGCCACACTCGCGGCGTTCTCGAGCGCGGTGCGCGTGACCTTCGTCGGGTCCACGACGCCCTGCTCGATGAGGTCGCCGTACTCCTCGGTGCGGGCGTTGAAGCCGAAGTTGCCCGTGCCCTCCTTCACCTTCTGGACGACGATCGAGCCCTCCATCCCGGCGTTGTTGGCGATCTGGCGGAGCGGCTCCTCGAGCGCGCGGCGCACGATGCGGACGCCGATCTCCTGGTCCTCGTTGTCGGTCGCGACGTTGTCGAGCGCCGAGAGGGCGCGGATGAAGGCGACGCCGCCGCCGGGCACGATGCCCTCCTCGACGGCCGCGCGCGTGGCGTGGAGCGCGTCCTCGACGCGGGCCTTCTTCTCCTTCATCTCGATCTCGGTCGCCGCGCCGATCTTGAGCACGGCCACGCCGCCGGAGAGCTTGGCGAGGCGCTCCTGGAGCTTCTCGCGGTCGTAGTCCGAGGTCGTGTTCTCGATCTGGCCGCGGATCTGGCCGATGCGGGCCTTGATCGTGCCCTCCTCGCCGGCACCGTCCACGACCGTCGTCGTGTCCTTGTCGATCACGATGCGCTTGGCGCGCCCGAGGTAGTCGAGCGTGGCGTTCTCGAGGCGGTAGCCGCGCTCCTCGCTGACGACCGCGCCGCCGGTGAGCGTCGCGATGTCTTCGAGCATGGCTTTGCGGCGGTCGCCGAAGCCGGGGGCCTTGACGGCGGCGACGCGGAGCGTGCCGCGCAGCTTGTTGACGACGAGGGTGGCGAGGGCCTCGCCGTCGATGTCCTCGGCGATGATGAGCAGCGGCTGCCCCATCTGGGCGACCTTCTCGAGGACCGGGAGGAGGTCCTTCATCGCGGAGATCTTCTTGTCGTGGATGAGGATCATCGCGTCCTCGAGCGCGACCTGCATGTTGTCCGGGTCGGTCACGAAGTACGGCGAGAGGTAGCCGCGGTCGAACTGCATCCCCTCGACGGTGTCGAGCGAGGTGTCGGTGCCCTTGGCCTCCTCGACGGTGATGACGCCGTCCTTGCCGACCTTCTCCATCGCCTCGGCGATGAGGTCGCCGATCTCGGTGTCGTTGTTGGCCGAGATCGAGCCGACCTGGGCGATCTCGTTCTTGCCGCCGACTTCGCGCGAGAGGCTCTTGAGCTCGGCCACGACCTGGACGACGGCCTTGTCGATGCCGCGCTTGAGGTCCATCGGGTTCGCGCCCGAGGTGACGTTGCGGAGCCCGGCGTTCATGATCGCCTGCGCGAGCACGGTCGCGGTGGTGGTGCCGTCGCCGGCGACGTCGGAGGTCTTCGAGGCGACCTCCTTGACCATCTGCGCGCCGACGTTCTCGATCTTGTCCTCGAGCTCGATCTCTTTGGCGACGGTGACGCCGTCCTTGGTGACGGTCGGGGCACCGAACTTCTTCTCGATGATCACATTCCGGCCCTTCGGCCCGAGCGTGACCTTGACGGCGTTGGCGAGCTTGTCGACGCCGCTCTTGAGGGCGTTGCGCGCCTCGGTGTTGAAAGTGATTTGCTTAGCCATGGTGTTGAGTTACGATTTACGAGTTACGAATGACGAGTGGGAGGACGGGACCGGGTCGAGCCGAGTTCGTCACTCGTCGCTCGTGGCCCGTCGCTCGGTTTAGCCCTTGACGACGCCGAGGATGTCGCTCTCGCGCATGATCATGACCTCGTCGCCGTCGACCGAAATCTCGGTGCCGGAGTACTTGCCGTAGAGCACGGTGTCGCCTTCCTTGACGGTCATGTCGATGTGGGTGCCGTTCTCGACCTTGCCTTTGCCGACGGCGAGGACGGTGCCTTTCTGCGGCTTCTCCTTGGCGGTGTCGGGAATGATGAGGCCGCCGGCGGTCGTTTCTTCGGCGTCCTGCGGCTTGACGACGACGCGGTCGGCGAGCGGCGTGATGCTGATAGCCATAGTTGGTGTGCTGGTTGAAGTGAGCGGGTGGGTGTAAACTGCCAGGTGAAATCCAACGTGTTAGCACTCCCGGCTGGAGAGTGCTAGGGCCTGATACCACACGTCCGCCGGGAGGATTCGGGATGGCAATGAAGAGTGCGTTAAGCGATGCCCGCTGGAGCGGGGCGGGGTGGGCGCTGGCCCTCGCCGCGACGCTCGCGCTGCTCGTCGCCGCCGTGCTCCCGCCGTTCGTCGGGCCGGCGCTCGACGGCGCGCTCCACGCGGGGTTCAGCCTCGTCTGCCACCAACTGCCCGAGCGGTCCTTCGCCGTAGGTGGCGTGTCGTTCGCCGTGTGCCACCGGTGCACGGGCATCTTCGCCGGCCTCGTGCTTGGTGCACTCGCGCTGCCCGCTCTGCGCGGCCGCGTTGATCTTTCGACGGGAGAGCGGTGGTGGGTCCTCGCCGCCGTACTGCCCGCAGCTCTCGACTGGGGCGGCGACGTGCTGGGGCTGTGGACGAACACCGCCGGGACGCGGGTTGCCACCGGGCTGTGGTTCGGCGTCGTCGCGGGCGTGCTCTTCGCCCGTGCCCTCGCGGTGCGCCCGGCGAGGCCGAGGAGCGCGCGCTCGGAGTGAGCGCCTTCCCCGCTTCCCCATTTGCCCCACGCCTCAACGCGGCCTCCCTGCAACCTCCGACTCGCCCGCACGCTACGTCCTTCCTTCACTACCTTCCGTCTTACCCACCCCCTACGGCCATGAACAGCAAGTGGACCTCCATCCTGATCGGCGTCCTCGCCTACGTGTTTCTCGGTGTCCTCTCGAACGTGCTTGCGGCGGGAGCCGGGGCGCTCGCGGGCGTGCTGGGCTGCCTCATCGTGCTGGGCAGCGCCCTCATCGCGGTGTGGCACTACACCTCGACGAACGGGCTCACGATTCCCGGCGGGGAGGGCGCAGGGATGGGTGCCCTCGTCGGTCTCATCGGCGCGCTCATCGGCGGTGCGCTGGGCTACCTGCTGATCTCGATGGGCGTCGTGCCGGACCCGGCCGAACTTGCGATCCAGAACATGCGCGACCGGGGGATGTCGCGCGAGGAGATCGAGCAGGCGCAGGGGATGATGGAGATGTTTAGCTCGCCCGCCATCGGGCTCCTCATCGGTGCAGCCATCGGCTCGATCGGCGGAGCCATCGGCGGGGCGATTGGTGCGGCGCTTTTCAAGAAGGGCGGGGCCATGCCTACCGAGCCGGGCTTCTAGACGGCCTAGCGGATCGAGTAAACGGCCTAGCGCCGCCGCCGGCTGCGGGGGGCGTCGAGGATTTCCTTGAGCACGAATGCCTCGCGGGCGCGCTCCGGGTCGCGGAGCAGGCGGCTCAGGTCGGAGCTCGACGACCCGGCAGCGGTGGCGACTTCGAGCGGCGTCGTGAGGTCCACGTCGCCGAGGGGCTTCTGCTTGATCCGTTCGGTGGCGGCGCGGGCCGCGAAGCGCGGGCGCTGCTCGAAGACCTCTTCCGAAAGCGGGTTCTCGGGCCCGAACCCATGCGCCTCGTGCTTGAACTCGCCGAGGCTGCGGAACTCGCCGTCGGGCTTGGCGGCGACGGGCTTGGCGACGACGGGCTCGGGGTCTTTGGGCAGGGGGCGCGGCGGCGGGGCCGGTTCGCTGAGGGCCTCGCGGATCTGCCGCAGCGCCTCGCCGAGCGGGTCGTCGGGGCGCTCGGACGGAGCCGGTCTCGATTCGGGCGGGACGCGCTTGGGCGTCGGCTTCGGCTGCCTCTTTTCGAAGAGCCGCTTGAGCAGCGGCGCGAGGAAGATCAGCAGGAAGACGAGAAGGTTGAAGTCCATGAGACTCGCTGCGCGCGTGGTTGGAGGGTCGGGGTCGCGAGGAGAGGGGAGCGAGGGCAGCGGAAGCGGGGGGCCACCTGTGAGCAACGGTCTGGCGCTCTAAAACAAGGTGGGGTTCCGTTCGCGTTCGCGGAGGCCGTCGATCAGCCGCCGGTTGGCGCGGGGGAAGGCGAGGCCGGCGAGGTCTTCGACGGCGACCCAGCGAATCGGTTGCCCCGCGTGGTGGACCGGCGCGCCCGAGGCGATCCGGCAGCGGAAGGCGTGCAGCGTGATCTTGAAGTGGGAATAGGCGTGGCCGATCCGGTCGAGCGGTTCGCCGACCTCGACCTCGACGCCCAGCTCTTCCCGGACCTCGCGGCGGCAGGCGTCGGGCAGCGCCTCGCCCGGCTCGGCCTTGCCGCCGGGGAACTCCCACAGCCCGCCGAGCATCGCGTCGGTGGGCCGCTGCTGGACGAGCACGCGGCCTTTGCCATCGCCGATCACGCCGACGGCGACGTCGTGGTGCGGGACCGGCTTCTTCTTTCGGGCGACGGGGTAGCGCGCCGGCTCGCCCTCGGCCCAGCCGGCGCAGACCTCGCGGAGCGGGCACGCCGGGCAGCGCGGCGCGGCGGGCGTGCAGACCGTCGCGCCGAGCTCCATCACGCTCTCGTTCCAGCGCCCGGGGTGGTCCGCGTCGAGGAGCGCGTCGGCGAGGGCTTGAAGCTGCCGCCGGGTGCGGCCCGAGGTCACGTCGTCGCCCACCGCGAAGACGCGGGTGAGCACCCGGGTCACGTTCCCGTCGAGCGCGGCGAGGGGGAGGCCGAAGGCGAGCGAGAGCACGGCGGCGGCGGTGTACGGCCCGACACCCGGCAAGGCGCGGAACGCGGTCTCCGTCTCCGGCACGCGCCCGCCGTGCCCGTCGACGACGAGGCGGGCGGCGCGGTGGAGGTTGCGCGCGCGGGAATAATACCCCAGCCCTTCCCATGCCTTCAGCACCTCGTCGAGGTCCGCGCCGGCGAGGGCGCGGACGGTGGGGAAGGCGGCGACGAACCGCTCGAAGTAAGGCTGCGCCTGCTCGACGCGGGTCTGCTGAAGCATGACCTCGGAGAGCCAGACGCGGTACGGGTCCCGGCCGTCCGGCCCGGCCTCGCGCCACGGCATCGGGCGGCGGGCGCGCTCGAACCAGGCCGCGAGCGGCCCGTGGAACGCCGCCCGGTGCCGAGCTTCGACCCGCTCCGCGTAGCCGCTCACGGCACCACGTCGATCACGAGCACGAGCGTGTCCTGCGGCTCGCTCCGGTAGCGCCGCTCGACGAGCACGAACTCGCGCCCGCGCTCGCCCGGCAGCGTCTTCCAGTAGAACGACCGCCCGACGAGCCAGCTCAGCGCCGGCGCGCGGAGTGACCGGAAGGTCCACGCGGCCTCGCCCGGCAGCGGCGTCACGAGCGGCTCGCCGGAGCGGACCGCGAGCCGGAGCGTATCGGTGGGCACGGGGCCGCCGGGGGGGAGGGCAGCGGGGCCGGAGGCTGCGCCGAGGAGCAGCGCGGCGGCGAAGAGAGCGGCAGGGAGCAGGCGCACGGGCTGGCAGGCAAAGGGGGCAGGCCGAAGGTACGAACGCCGCCGGCGGGTCGGTCGCCGGCGAGTCACACGGATTCAGTCTCCTGATGGGAGGATAGCTGCCGTCCCTCGGCTACGCCCCGGTGGGGCTTCGCTCGGGATGACCGAAAAAGTGCCTTAGGCGTACGTCCTGACCAGGTCATCGTCACGTCGAATTCGTATCAGTCGCCGGCGAGGGCATACGTCACGCGGACGCCCGCCTGCACGGCGAAGCGCTGCGCGAAAATCTGCACCTCCGGCTGGCGCGGCCGGTCGTGCTGCACGACTATCTGCTCGGCGAGACGGAGCCCGTCGACGTAGTACTGGACGTTCGGGTTCTGCCGGATCGTCGGCTCCTCCTCGACGCGAAGCACCGGCCCCAGGCTCAGGCCGAGCTGCGCCGCCATCGCCACCGCCTTCGCCTCGGCATCGGCGAGGGCCTCCTCGCGGGCCGAGCGGCGGAGCGCGTCGAGGTCGCGCAGCGCGAACGCGATGCCCGCGATGCGCTCGACGGGTGCTTCGCTGAGCGTGAGCACGACGGCTTCGAGGAGGCCCAGGTCGTCGACGGTCACCGTCAGGGCAATGCTCGACCGGTACTCGCGTTTAGCGAGCAGGAACGGCCGGCCGCCGTCGTAGCCGGTGAAGCGCGACGTGGCGAAGGCCGTCTCCGGCAACCCGAGCCGGCGGAGGGCCTCGGTGGTCTCGCCCACGTCGGCCTGCGCCTCCGCAATCGCCGCGCGCAGCGACGAGGCGGAGCCTTCGACGGCGAGCGTCACCGTTGCGCGGTCGGCGTCGCCCTCGGCATAGCCGGTGCCGTAGACGCCGATCGTGCGCTCGGCGTCCTGCGCCGTGGCGAGGGTCGAGAAGAGGGCGAAGACGAGCACGCAGGGCATTCGCATGAGCAGGAACGGAAGTCGAGAGGAACGGAAGTCGAGAGGAACGGAAGTCGAGAGAACACGAGACAGGCTGGAAGGTAGGCCCTGGGCATGAGGCATCCCTATCCCATTCTGGCGGCATTCGCGCTGCTGTGCACCGGCCCCGGGCTCACCCGCCCTGCGCTCGCGCAGCCCGCCGACACCACCGCGGCCGGCACCCCGGCGGCCCGGTGGCACCTGGTGGCCGACGGGCGGGACGCCGACTGGCCGCTCGCCCGCTCGCTGCCGGCGGACAGCCTGGACGCGGCGGCGACCGGTGTGCTCCACGGGTTGCAGCGCGAAGGGTTCTACTTCGCCTCGGTGGACTCCGCGCGCACGGACGCGCAGGCGGCTACGCTCTTCGTCACCCGCGGCCCCCGCGTCGAAGTCGCCTCGGTCGAGGTCATCGGGACGACGGCGCTCGACGCGGGCCGCCTCCGAGACCGGATGCGGACGCGGCCCGGACGGGCCCTCGACCTGGAGGCGCTCCGCGCCGACCTCGACGCGCTGCTCGCCCAGGCCGAGCGCGCCGGCTACCCCCTCGCGCAGGCGTCGCTCGCGGGCGTGGACCTCGGCGCGGACGGGCTGCACTTGACGGTGCGGGTGACGGAAGGGGAGCGGCTCGCCTTCGGCGGGGTCGAGCTCGTCCCGGCGGGGCGGACCTCGCCCGCGTTCGCGGCGCGCACCGCCGGCCTCGAACCGGGCGCGCCCCTCGCCGCCTTCGACCCCGACGGCATCCGGCGCGGGCTCGAGGAGACGGGCCTCTTCGAGGCGGTCGGGACGCCGGAGCTCGCCCTCGGCCCCGGCGGCGCGGCCACGGTGCGGGTGCCGGTGACCGAGGCCCCGCCCGGCACGTTCGACCTGGTCTTCGGCTACCTCCCGCCGAGCGCAGCGGAGGAGGGCGGCGAGCTCGTCGGCAACGGGTCGCTGGCCCTGCGCAACCTGTTCGGGCGCGGGCGGAGCCTCAACCTGCGGCTCGTCCGCAACCCCGGCCTCGTCTCGTCGCTCGACGTGCGCCTCGCCGACCCGTTCGTGCTCGGCCTGCCGCTGCGGCTCGAGGCACAGTTCGCGGGCTACCAGCAGGACTCGACGTTCCAGCGCCAGCGGTTCGGGCTCGAGGCCGGGGTCCGGTTTGGACCGGGCCTCGAGGGGTTCGCCACGGCCAGCCGCGAGTTCGTCGAGGCCGGGATCGCCGGCGTCGTGCTCGTCGAGGGGCGGCAGCGCATCCCCCAGGCCGATGCCTTCTTCGCCGGCCTCGGCGTCCGGTTCCGGCGCGTCGATGCGCGGCTCAACCCCCGGCGCGGGCTGTGGCTCCAGACCTCGCTCGAGCAGGGCGTCAAGCGCCGTGACCTCGCCGCCGACACCGCCGCCGTCGCCGCGCCTGTCAGCGTCAGCCAGCAGCGGCTCGTCGCCGAGGCCCGGTTCTTCGTTCCAACGCTCCGGCGGCAGGTGCTCGTCCTCGGCGGCGACGCAGCCCTGCTCCTCAGCGACGTCTACGACGACAGCGACCTCTTCCGCTACGGCGGCGCGACCTCGCTGCGCGGCTACGACGAGGAGCGCTTCCGGGGCAACATCGTCGGGCGCGCCGTCGTCGAGTACCGCTACCAGATCGACCGGACCTCCTACGCCTTCCTCTTCACCGACCTGGGGTACGTCGAGCGCCCCGCGACGCCGGGCGTCCCGGCAGCCGGTTCGTTCCGCCCCGGCTACGGCCTCGGCGTGCAGTACCGCACCCCGCTCGGCCTCGTCGCCCTCTCCTACGCCCTCAACCCCGACGACGGCCCGACGCGCGGCAACGTCCACGTCGGCCTCTCCGTCGGGTTGTAGCTTCGGCAGCTACTCCCACCTCCCAAAACGTCGTCCTGAGCGAGCGGAGCGAGTCGAACGGATCTCTTCGAGGAAAGTCTCAGCAGCTATTTGGTCCCGTGCCCATAGAGATCCTTCGACCGCGTTCGCTAATGCTCACTTCGCTCACGATGACATGATCAAAGGATGCTGCTCGTGACCACCACGTTTTTCGCCCCGCCCGAACGCATCGCTGACGGGTGCCTCGTGCTGCCGGAGGATGAGGCCCGGCACGCTGTCCGAGCGCTTCGGCATAGCGTCGGCGACGAGATCGTGGTTGTGGACGGGGCCGGGGGGCGGTACCGCGTGCGGCTGACCGAGGCGGACAAGCGCGGGGCAGCAGGCGAGATCGTCGGCACCGAGCGCGAGGTCGGCGAGCCGAGGCACCGGCTGACGGTGGGGCTGGGCGTGCTCAAGAACGCTGGGCGGTTCGAGACGTTCGCCGAGAAGGCCGTCGAACTAGGCGTGACCGAGGTCGTTCCGCTCGAGACGGAGCGGACCGAGGGGGCACGCCTCAAGGCGAAGCGGCTCGACAACATCCTCGTCGCCGCGCTCAAGCAGAGTGGGCGGAGCCGCCTGACTGACCTCGCCGAGCCCACGCCGCTCGCCGACGTCCTCGGTGCCCCCCCCGACGGCGAGCGCATCCTCTGCCACGAAGCCGCCGGCGGGGTGCTCCTCCCGCGCGTGCTCAGCCGGAACCCGGCCGGGCCGGTCACGATTCTCGTCGGCCCCGAGGGCGGGTTCAGCGACGCCGAGGTCGCCGAGGCGCGGGCGGCGGGGTGGACGGTCGCTTCGCTCGGCCCGCGCCGCCTCCGCGCCGAGACCGCCGCCATCGCCGCCGCCGCTGCCGCCATGCTTCACGCATCACTTTAGGTGACCTCTCTTTCCCCCTTCCTCCCGAACCCCCTGTGCATGGACCTCACCGAAACCCTCAAGGACCGCGAGCTCCTCGTCGACGGCGTCCTGCTCAAGGCGTACCGCGACACCGTCACCCTCCCCGACGGCGAGACCTCGGTGCGCGAGTGGATCGACCACCCCGGCGCGGCAGCCGTGGTGCCCCTCTTCGAGGACGGCACGACGGTGCTGCTCCGGCAGTACCGCTACGCGCCGGGCCGCGAGTTCATCGAGGTCCCCGCCGGCAAGATCGACGAGCCGGGCGAGGACCCGGCGGCCGTGGCGGTGCGCGAGCTCGAGGAGGAGGCGGGGTGGACGGCGAAGACGCTGACGCCGCTCGGCCCGACCTATCCGTGCATCGGCTACAGCAACGAGGTCATCCACCTCTTCCTCGCCGAGGACCTGTCGGCGGCCCCGTCCGGGACCGAGGACGACGAGTTCGTCGAGCCGTTCCGGCTGCCCTTCGCCGAGGCCGTGGCGCGGGCGCGGCGCGGCGAGATTCTCGACGCGAAGAGCGCCGTGGCGCTGCTCCGCGCCGGGGCCGAGGTGGAGCAGCGAGCGTAGCGCCGGGCCGGGAGCAGGGGAAACGGGGCCGGGCGGAGGCAAGGGAAACCGAGCCAGGAACCCCTAGTGCTGCGACACGAGCAGAATGACGGGTAGATCGGCGAGCGAGAGACTCTGGAGGGGCCCGGCCAGGCGTCCGACAAGCCAGATGCCGTAGCATCGGGCGAGGAGGACAACGCCGCAGGGCGCTTCAGGGGCCTCGCCGAGCCAGGAACCGGATTCACGGGACGGGGCCTAGCCGTCGCTCTCTTTGCCCCTCTGCTCCGCCACGCCCTCCATCCCCGGCCTGCTTTTTCACAGACGCTTGCTCACCGGCCGCGTGCCGGTCGTTGCGCTCGGCCCCTCGCTGAGGCTACCTTGGCCGCTGCTCTTTCTCTAACCGGATCGCACGCCGATGTACATCTTCCTCGTCATCATCATCACCCTCATCGCCCTGCTGATGGCAATCGTCGTGCTGCTCCAAAGTGGCAAGGGCGGCGGCCTCGCCGGCATCGCCGCAGGCGGGCAGACGACGCAGATCCTCGGCGCGCGCCAAGCCCCGGACTTCCTCGAGAAGGCAACGTGGACGCTCGGGACGGTCTTCATCGTGCTCTGCATCCTCGCCAACTTCTTCGCCAACCCGGACGAGGCGCAGCGCAGCATCATTCAGCAAGGTGGCGCGAACGCTCCGATCGAGAACCCGCTGCCGCCAGGGCCGGGGACCATCAACGACGGGCCGCCCGCACCGGCACCGGTTCCCCCCGCCGAGCCGGAATAGAGCGGCCGCGACACGGAATCGCGTCTCACGCAGCGCGTCTCACGCAACACGCCAACACACAGCGACGCCCCACCTCTCGGACGAGAGGCGGGGCGTCGCCCGTTGTGCGGGGAGCCGCACGGAACGGCGCGTGCCGGTCTGTAAGCCGAATTCTGTGCCTCCGGGCGGCCGCCGTAGGACCGCGCCGGAGCGACCGCCATCTATCTGGGACCGCCGTCGCCGACGGCCTCAAGCGGCCTACCCGCGCCCGGGCGGGCACCCGTTCCCCGGCCGCCGTTTCCGGCCTGCCGAGGGCGGCGCTGTTTGGCCTTGCACCCCGTGAGGTTTGCCCAGCCGCACTTGTCGCCAAGCGCGCTGGTGGGCTCTTACCCCACCGTTTCACACCCATCACCTGTGAGCGGAGCCGGAGCTCCGAACCATCGGCTGGTCTGTTTTCTGTTGCACGTGCTGTCACCGGGCCAAAGCCCAGCGCCTTCTCGTTAGGAAGCACGGGTCCCTGCGGTGTTCGGACTTTCCTCCCCTGCACGGGCAAGCCCGTCAGAGGCGGCGGTCCGACCGGCACGCAGTTCAAGCTACGAACGGCGAAGGACGAGCTGCGAGTGTGTTCGTTCTACGAGTAGGTTCGTTCTACGAGGGTGTTCCTCGCTGCTCGTCGTTCGTACTCCGTCGTTCGCTGGAGCTAGAGTTTCATGTCTTCCGTGGTTTCGCGGAAGAGCTCGTCGTCGACGATCACGCGGCCGGTGTGCTCGCAGACGACGATGCGGTTGCGCTGCCGGACCTCGACTTGGCGCTGCGGCGGGACCATGAACGAGCCGGCGGCCCCGCGCTCGATCGGGACCACGGCGCGCCCGTCGCGGAGGCGGTTGCGGAGGCGCTCGTAGGCCCGGAGGTAACGCGGCTCGATGGCCTCGGAGGCGTCGTCGCGCAGCGTGACGTAGGACTTCTGCTCCTTCTCGGTCTCCTCGACCACTAGGTCGAGCTCGGTGCGCTTCTCCTTCAGGATGCCGTCGAGCTCGGCGAGGCGCTCCTGCGCCTCGGCCACGACCCCTTCGTTGACGCCGTCGCGCTCGGTGTGCGCCTCGATGTCGGCCTGGGCCTGCTCGATACGCTGGCGCTGGGCCTCGATCTCCTTCGTGAGGGCGTCGTACTCACGGTTGTTGCGGACGTTGAGCTGCTGTTCCTCGTACTTTTTGATCAGTCCCTCGCTCTCGGTGATGTCCATCTGGAGCTTGCGGCGCTGAATCTCGGCCTGCTGGCCCTCCTCGCGCGCGTTCTCGATGCGCGTCTCGAGGCCGGCCTTCTCGTCCTCGAGGTCGCGGATTTCCTCCGGCAGGTCGCCGCGCAGCTTCTCGACCTGGTCGATTCGGCTGTCGATGTGCTGGAGGCGGATGAGGGCGCGGAGTTGGTCGGTGACGCTGCTGCTGGTTTCGGTCGTCGGCATGGGCTCTGGGGGTTTCGTCGGAGGCACCGAGCTAAACCGTTCGGCCGCGCGGGAGGTTCGCGGCTGGACGGAGAATTTGGCGTTGAGGAGGGAGTGGAGGGAGTGGAGAGGAAAACCGAGCGCGCCAGCGAGGCCACCGCACTCCGCGCCGACGCTTATTCCCTCCTTTCCTCCCATTCTTCCCACGCCATCAAAATCCCTGTCCTCACTTCGTCAGCGCGGTCCGGTAGAGCTGGCGGTCGTCCTGGCTGGCACGCTGCAGCGTCAGCAAGAAGGTCTCGCCGTCGTCGATCCGGTCGTAGACGCGCTCGAAGTCGCGGAGTGAGCCGACCGGCTCGCCGTCCACATTCACGATCAGGTCGCCCCGGCGGATGTTGGCGTCGCGGAAGGCCTCGCTGGCGCGCTCGACGTCCTGCACGAGAACGCCCTCGTCGCCCGAGCCGTAGCCGTACTGCTCGGCGGCCTGCGCGTTCAGCTCGCCGAGCTCCATGCCGAGCGCCTCGAGCGAGCGCCCGGGCCGGTCGCGCTCCGGCTCGTCGCGGTCGCGTCGGCGGTCCTCGGCGGGGGTACCGGGGCGGGCACCGAGACGGACCGTCGCCGTGCGCCGGTCGTCGTCGCGGACGTACTCGACCCGCAGCGCATCGCCCGGGCGGCGGTTCGCCACGACCGACAGGAGGGCGTTGCTGCTGCGCAGCTCCTCGCCATCGACCGCCACGATCACGTCGCCCCCTCGGAGCCCCGCCTTCTCGGCAGCGCTGCCCGGCTCGACGGAGGAGATCTGCGCCGAGCCCACCGGGACGCCGAGCGCCCGCGCGAGCGACTGCGAGATGCCGCCGAAGCGGACCCCGAGGTAGCCGCGCTCGACGTCGCCCGTGTCGATCAGTTGCCCGACGACGTTCTCGACGATGTCCACGGGGATGGCGAACCCGATGCCCTGGAAGCCGCCCGTGCGCGTGGCGATCGCGGTGTTGATCCCGATCAGCTCGCCGCGCAGGTTGACGAGCGGGCCGCCCGAGTTGCCGGGGTTGATCGAGGCGTCGGTCTGGATGAAGTTCTCGAGCCCGTTGATGCCCTGCGCCCGCCCGAGCGCCGAGACGATCCCGGCCGTGACGGTGTTCGAGAGCGACTGCTGGAGCGGGCTGCCGACGGCGATCACCCACTGCCCGACGCGCACTCCGCTCGCCTCGCCGAAGCCGAGGTAGGGGAGCCGGTCGGCATCGACCTTCACGACTGCGAGGTCCGCGAACGGGTCGGTCCCGACGATCTCGCCCGGAAGCTCGGTCCCGTCAAAGAAGCGGACGACGAGCTCATCCGCGTTCTCGACGACGTGGTTGTTGGTGACGATGTAGCCGTCCGGGCGGACGATCGCGCCGGAGCCCAAGCCGGAGCGGGGGATCGCGCGCCCCTCACCGCCGCCGCCGGGGCTGCCGAAGAACTGTTCGAAGGGCGTCCCCTGGAACGGGTTGCCCATCGCCGGCTGCTGCACGAGCTGGGTCGAGGCGATCGACACGACGGCCGGGTTGACGGCCTCGGCCACGGCGGCGAAGGCCTCGCCGAGCTCGGTCGCGGTCTCGATGCCAGCGGAGACGTCCCCGTGCACGGCGGGGGACTGCTGCGCCTCGGCGGACCCGAAGAGGGAGCCGTTAAACAACGCGCCGCTCGAGGTGACGAAGAACACCCCCGCGACGAACGCGGCGGCGACGAGGAGCGCGACGGAGAGGGTACGGGTGGTGCCTGGGCTCATGGCGGTGCAAGAGGTGGGTGGCGGAAAGGCGAAAGCGACTCGTCGTACGCCCGGCGCGGCGGTCTGTGCCGAGCGCGGGCGGCATCCCCGGTGAAAAAACATGCAGTGCGACCGCGGCCACGCTGCCGGACCCACAAGCGGGCGTTGCCGGCGCGAGCGGGCGTCACCGGCGCGAGCAGGCGTTGCCGGAGGGTGGCGTTAACGAGGGGCGGAACGCGGTTGGTATATCGTGCCTGCTGCTTTCTAGCGTGCTGACAGGTTGCTCGTGCGCGGACCTCCTGTCCGTCGGCCCCTCGCTCCGGGACGAGTCCCTGCGCTCAACGGTCCGACGGACGGTCCCCCTCGTTTGAGGGCGAACGCCTTGGCTACTCGGAGCGCAGCGATGGCAGCAGAAGCGGGGGGTCGCCGACGAGCAAGCCGTCATGACGGTAAGCACTGCAACGAAAACGCTGCAGCGAAAGCGCTGCAACGAGCCGCTCTCACGGCAAGCCGCTACGCCGCGCCCCGCCCGACCGCCGCTTTCTGAAACAGCCGTCCTGCCCCGGCAAAGAGGGCGACGAAAACCGCGTTGATGCCCAGGATTTCGAAGGCGGAGTTGAACGCCGGGACCATCCCGGCGAGAAGGGCGCCTGCGGTGACCGCCGCCTGAGCGAGCGCGGTGGCAAACATCGCCCGAGCCATCCCGCGCGCCCCGAAGCGCGCGACGAGGGCACCGACGACTCCGACGGCGAGCACGCCGAGATACCACCCGTCGGCGGCGCTGTCGGTGATGCCCACGGCCCCGGTCGCCCACACGAGCAGAAACGCCGCCGCGAGCGCGACGCCGACCCCGGCTCGGTAGGCAGGGTTGCCCGTTCTTCTCGCTGCCAACTCGTAGGCCCCGAGGGAGCCGAAGAGAAGGACGGCGGCGAAGGCGAAATCGCCGGCGCTCCAGTCCGCTCCGGCGACCAGGGGCACCAGCAGCGCGACCGCTGCGGCGACCCAGGCCGCGATCCGCCACCGGCTCCCGCGCTGCCCGCCGCCATCCTTCGTGTTGCCCGTCAGGGTTCTGTCTCCGTGCATCGGTGTGCTCCTCGTTTTTTGGAATAGGTCAGTGACATCGTGTGCAATGTACTTTGCATTACAAAGTTTCGCAAGCGGGAAAGCGATGCGGGCAGAAGAGGGGACCGGGCGACCCGAAGAGCGGCGGCTACGCGGCTACGCTGCCGGGGCCAACACGACGTCGAAGACCCCGCGCTTGAAGGTGCCCGTGTGAGCCGGGACTTCGCCCAGTTCGATGACGAGACGCTCGTCCAAGCGTTCGTTGCCGTTGTTCCGGTCGCCCGCGAAGTACAGCTGCGTCACGAGGTCGGCATAGCCGGGGTGGCGGACGAGGTGGTGGATGTGAGCGGGGCGGGAGTCGTAGTTGCCGGGGTAGACCGTCTCGTACTCGAAGTAGCCGTCCTCGTCGGCCATGATCCGCGCCCGAAGCCGGACGTCCTCGCGCTCGTCCTCGTACTCCCCGTGGAGGTCCGCCTGCCACACATCGAGCACCGCGCCCGGCAGCGGCTCGCGCGAGTCGTAGCCCCACACGCGGCCCGTGACGACGAGCGGATCGCCCGGCTCCATCGGCGGCGTGACCTTTCCCCGGAACGGGGAGCCGGCGCGGTGGAACGGGCCGCGCTGGTCCGGCGGCGTCACCTCCCACTCGTCGCCGGGGTGGAGCGCGGCCCGGCGGAGGCTTTCGGGCGCGGGAGTGTCGAGGAAGTGGCGGTGCTTCTCGATCGTCCCGTCCGCCGGCGTGGGCGCGGCCCCCTCTCGCAGCAGCAAGCCGCCTGCGCCGACGACGGCGAGGCCAATCGAGGAGCGCTTGAGAAAGTCGCGGCGTGTGGACCGGTTCATGGTTGGCTCGGGTTTACGTGGACGCTCGGCTTCCGGCCGGTGCGAGCGCAAACTGGTGCGAGCACCGACGCTGCCGGGGCGAGACCTCTTGGAACCCTGCGCTATGGCTTTCCTGGAATCCCCGGCTCGGTCATCGAGCGCACGTCGAGCACGGCGTCGATCTCCCCGGCGGGGATCAGGTCTTTCTCTTCGAGCACGTCGCGGACGGAGCGGCCCTCGGCGGCGGCCTGCTTGGCGAGCTTCGAGGCGGCGTCGTAGCCAATCGCGTCGTTGAGCGCGGTGGCGATCGACGGGTTCTTTTCGAGGAGCTCGCGGCAGCGCTCGCGTCGGGCTTCGATGCCCTCGACGCAGCGCGCGCGGAAGGCGTCGCAGCCGTTCGACAGGATCTCGATGCTCTCCAACATCGCGTGGGCCATCACCGGCATCATCACGTTGAGCTCGAAGTTGCCGTGCTGCCCGCCGACGGTGATCGTCGCATGATTGCCCATCACCCTGGCGCAGACCATCATCAGCGCCTCCGAGAGCACCGGGTTGACTTTGCCCGGCATGATCGACGAGCCCGGCTGGACCGCCGGGAGCTGGATTTCGGACAGGCCGCTCGTCGGGCCGGACGACAGGTGGCGGAGGTCGTTGGCGATCTTCATGAGCGAGACGGCGAGCGTGTTGAGCGCGCCCGAGGCCGAGACGTAGGCGTCCTTCGCGGCCTGGGCCTCGAAGTGGTTCTCGGCCTCGCGGAAGGCGAGCCCCGTCGCCTCGGCGATGCGCTCGATGGCGAGGCGCGGAAAGTCCGGGTGCCGGTTGATGCCGGTCCCGACGGCGGTGCCGCCGAGGGCGAGCTCGGCGAGCTCCTCGGAGGCGTTGCGGAGCCGCCGGATGCCGTGCTCGACCTGGGAGGCGTAGCCGCCGAACTCCTGCCCGAGCCGGACCGGCGTGGCGTCCATCAGGTGGGTCCGCCCGCTCTTGAGCACGTCGTCGAACTGCTCCGCCTTCTGCTTCAGAGCTTCGTGCAGCCGCTCCAGGGCCGGGATCAGCTCGCGCTCGATCCCGACGCGGGCGGCGACGTGCATCGCGGTCGGGATCACGTCGTTCGACGACTGCCCCATGTTCACGTCGTCGTTCGGGTGGACGCCGTGATCCGCCTTCATCGACTCACTCGCGACGTGGGCGATGACCTCGTTGGCGTTCATGTTGGTCGAGGTCCCGCTGCCGGTCTGGAAGATGTCGAGCACGAACTCGTCGTCGAGCTGGCCTTGGGCGACGCGGTCGGCGGCGTCGGCGATGGCGAGGGCCTTCGCGGCGTCGAGCAGGCCGAGGCCGTTGTTGGCGTGGGCGGCGGCGCGCTTGACGGTGCCGAGGGCCTCGATGAAGCGGCGGGGGAACCGGAGGCTGGAGATCGGGAAGTTCTCCTTCGCGCGCTGGGTCTGCGCGCCGTAGCGGGCGTCGGCGGGGACGTGGACCTCGCCGAGCGAGTCTTTTTCGATGCGAGAGGTGGGCATGGAGAGATCGGGGGGTTGGGGATGGTATAGCTCTGTGCCGGAGGGAAAGCTAAACTATGCCGTTTCCGCCTGGCATACCGATCTTGCTGAATCAGCGCTGAGCGTCCGTACCATCTCCCGATCCCTCAATCCTCCAGTCCCCCGATGGACGTAGTCCAGACCGTCGCCGAGATGCAGGCCCGCGCCGAGGCTGCGCGCTCGGCCGGGCGTAGGCTCGCGCTCGTCCCGACGATGGGGGCGCTCCACCGCGGCCACCTCGCGCTCGTCGGGGAGGCCCGCCGCCGGGCCGGCCCGGAGGGCCACGTCACGGTCTCGGTCTTCGTCAACCCGACGCAGTTCGGGCCGGGCGAGGACTTCGACGCCTACCCCCGCACGCTGGAGGCCGACCTCGACGCGCTCCGCGCGGTAGACGGCGTGAACGTCGTTTTCGCGCCTGGGGTGGGCGAGATGTACGACGCGCACGCGGCGACGTTCGTCGAGGTCGAGGGGCTGGGCGAGCACCTGTGCGGCGCGCACCGCCCCGGCCACTTCCGCGGCGTGGCGACGGTCGTGGCGAAGCTCTTCCTCGCGTGCCGCCCCCACGTCGCGGTCTTCGGCAAGAAAGACGCGCAACAGCTCCTCCTTCTCCAGCGGATGGCGCGGGACCTGGGCTTCGGGGTCGAGGTCGTCGGCGTCGAGACGGTGCGCGAGGCCGACGGGCTGGCACTGTCGTCGCGGAACCGCTACCTCGGTGCCGAGGCGCGGCGGCAGGCCGTCGTGCTGAGCCAGGCCGTCGCCGAGGCGCAGCGACGGGCCGAGGCGGGGGAACGGCAGGCGGCGGCTCTCGTAGAGGCGATGCGCGCCCGGATCGCCGCGGCCCCGCTCGCCCGGCTGGACTACGCCGAGGTCGTGGACACCGAGGCGCTGCGCCCGGTCGAGACGCTCCGGCCCGGCCGGACCGTCCTCGCCGCCGTGGCGGTCTACTTCGGCAACGCCCGCCTGATCGACAACGCGTTCCTCGTCGTCGGGGGATCGGAGGACTGAGAGACTGACTACGAATGCATTGACTGCGAATGCAAAGTGAAGGGCTGCTCCAGCCTTCCCCCGATCATTCCATCTCCCGACCACACCATGACCATCACGATGTTCAAGGGCAAGCTCCACCGCCTGACGGTGACCGAGGCCGACCTCCACTACGAGGGCTCGATCACGCTCGACGCCGAGCTGATGGAGGCGGCCCAGCTGCTGCCCTACGAGCGCGTACAGGTGCTCAACGTCAACGCCGGGACGCGGCTCGAGACCTACACGATCCCCGCCGAGCCGGGGAGCCGGACGGTCTGCCTCAACGGCCCCGCTGCCCGCCTCGTCGCCCCCGGCGACCAGGTCATCGTGATCGCCTACGCCGAGATGACGCCCGAGGAGGCCCGGGCGCATCGCCCCCGCGTCGTGCTCGTCGACGCGCACAACAACCCGACCGAGGTCCTCGACCTCGACGGCACACCCGTCGCCGACCCGCACGCGCCCGGCGTCACGAACTCCGCGCCCGGGCAGGGGAGGCGGTGAAAAACCGGGGCGGTGAAAAACCGGGGAGGACGCGGGCGGGGTGCCCCCTCCGTCTCTTTCGCCCCGCCCCGCCCCGGTATCTTCGGAAGCGCTCCGCCCACCCTCCGGGCGGCCACACGGGGTCGCCCCTACGGACGATGCAGCGCAGCCCGCGCCCCATCCAAAATCGCAAACCCGAACTCGCATGGCTTCCGTCATCCTCGCCGCTGCCCGCACGCCCATCGGCTCCTTCGGCGGCGCGCTCGCCTCGGTCCCCGCGCCCGACCTCGGGGCCACCGCCATCAAAGCCGCGCTCGACCGGGCCGGCGTCGAGCCCGACGACGTCGACGAGGTCATCATGGGCTGCGTCGTCACGGCCGGCGTCGGGCAGGCCCCCGGACGCCAGGCGGCGATCAAAGCCGGGCTGCCGGACAAGACGCCGTGCATGACCCTCAACAAGGTCTGCGGCTCGGGGATGAAAGCCGTCATGCTCGCCGACCAGGCGATCCGCGCCGGCGACGCGAAGCTCGTCGTCGCCGGCGGGATGGAGAACATGAGCGCCGCGCCGTACCTCCTTCAGAACGGCCGCTACGGCTACAAATTCGGCAACGGCGCGCTCGTCGACGCGATGCAGCACGACGGCCTCACCGACGCCTACAGCGGCCAGGCGATGGGCGTCTCCGCCGACCTGTGCGCCGACACCTGCTCGGTCCCGCGCGAGCGGCAGGACGAGTTCTCGGTCGTGAGCTACCAGCGCGCCCAGAAGTCCGTCAACGAGGGCGTGTTCGACGCCGAGGTCGCGCCCGTGACCATCCCCGGCCGCAAGGGCGACACGGTGGTCGACAAGGACGAGGAGCCGTTCCGCACCAACTTCGACAAGATCCCGACGCTCCGGCCCGTCTTCTCGAAGGAGGGCGGGACCGTCACCGCCGCGAACGCGAGCACGATCAACGACGGCGCTGCCGCCCTCGTCATCGCCGACGAGGCGTGGGCGAAGGAGCACGGCCTCACGCCCCTCGCCCGGATCGTCGCGTCCGCGCAGCATGCCAAGCCGCCCGAGGAGTTCACCACGGCCCCGATCCAGGCCACCGAAAAGGTCCTCGAGAAGACGGGCCTGACGGTCGACGACATCGACCTGTTCGAGGTCAACGAGGCGTTCGCCGTCGTCGCCCTCGCCGCGCAGGACGCCCTCGGCATCCCGGTCGAGAAGCTCAACGTCAACGGCGGCGCGGTCGCCCTCGGCCACCCCATCGGCGCGAGCGGCGCGCGCATCCTGACGACCCTCCTCTACGCGCTAGAGCAGCGCGACGCCCGGCGCGGCCTCGCCGCCATCTGCATCGGCGGCGGCGAAGCCACCGCCCTCGTCGTCGAGCGGCCCGAGTGAATCACAACACCGTAGGGGCGGGTTTCAAACCCGCCCCTGCCCTTTGACGCGCCACCCATGAGCATCCACCACATCGCCGTTATCGGGGCGGGCACGATGGGCAATGGCATCGCCCACGTCCTCGCCCTCGCCGGGCACGACGTCACCCTCGTCGACGTCAACCAGGAGCGCCTCGACGCGGGCCTCGCCACGGTCGAGAAGAACCTCGCCCGGCAGGTCAAGAAGGAGAGGATCACCGCCGAGGAGCAGGTCGAGACCCTCGCCCGGATCGCGTGCGCCACCGACCTCTCGGCCGACACGGGGGCGGCCGACCTCGTGATCGAAGCCGCGACCGAGAACCCGAAGACCAAAGCGGAGATTTTCCGGGCCCTCGACCGGGCGACGAAGCCCAGCGCCATCCTCGCCTCGAACACCTCGTCGATCTCGATCACCCAGATCGCCGCCGAGACGGAGCGGCCCGCCCACGTCATCGGGATGCACTTCTTCAACCCGGTCCCGGTGATGAAGCTCGTCGAGATCGTGCGCGGCCTCGAGACCTCGGACGCGACGTTCCAGGCGGTCTACGACCTCTCGGAGAAGCTCGGCAAGACGCCCGTCGAGGTCAACGACTACGCGGGCTTCGTCTCGAACCGCATCCTGATGCCGATGATCAACGAGGCCGTCTTCTGCGTGATGGAGGGCGTCGCCGAGCCCGAAGACATCGACACCGTGATGCGGCTCGGGATGGCGCACCCGATGGGGCCGCTCGCGCTCGCCGACTTCATCGGCCTCGACGTGTGCTTGTCGATCATGGAGGTCTTGCACCGCGAGCTCGGCGACTCGAAGTACCGCCCGTGCCCGCTGCTGCGCAAGATGGTCGTCGCCGGGCGGCTCGGGCGGAAGTCCGGCCGCGGGTTCTACAGCTACGCATGACGAGTGCCGAGCGACGAAGGATGGTGTTCATCACCGGAGCCTCGGCAGGGATCGGCGCGGCGTGCGCCGAGGCGTTTGCCGATGCCGGGGCGAGGCTGCTCCTCGCGGCTCGTCGGAGGGAGAAGCTCGATGCGTTGTCGGCACGGCTCGCCCAATCGCACGGGGCGGAGACGCTCGCGCTCGCGCTCGACGTGCGCGACGCCTCGGCGGTGAACGCCGCCGTCGCCGGGCTGCCCGAGGCGTGGCAGGCCATCGACGTACTCGTCAACAACGCCGGGCTGTCGCGCGGCCTCGATCCCGTCTGGGAGCACACCGACGAGCAGATCGACACGATGCTCGACACGAACGTGAAGGGGCTGCTGTTCGTCACCCGCGCGGTCGTGCCGGGGATGCTGGCGCGCGGGCGTGGGCACGTCATCAACATCGGCTCGACGGCCGGGCACGGGGTCTACGCCGGCGGCGTGGTGTATGCGGCCACCAAGCACGCCGTCGGCGCGATCACCGCCGGCCTCAAGATCGACCTCCACGGCACGCCCGTCCGCGTCTCGACCGTCGACCCAGGCCTGACCGAGACCGACTTCTCGCTCGTCCGCTTCGACGGCGACGCCGACCGCGCCGACGCCGTCTACGCGACCACGACGCCGCTCCAGGCTGGGGACGTGGCCGAGGCCGTCGTGTGGTGCGCCACCCGCCCGCCGCACGTCAACGTCGCCGAGGTTATCCTGACGCCGACGGCGCAGTCGTCGGTGACGCTCATCCAGCGCTCGTGAGCAGGCGCTCGACGGCCTCGACGAACGTGCGCGCGGTCGATGGCTCGGCGGGCCTCTTCGCTGCTGAAGTCGTATCCAACGGCGTAGTACGCTCGTGTTACGGCCCCTCCGGCGTCGATATCGACCAGGGCGCTGGCTCCGTCGAGCGTTTGATAGGCTTTGTCGAGGAATCCACGCGTTTCCGGTTTCATAGCATGACGCCTTCCGCGTGCGCGTTTACGAACAGGGGCGCTTTATGCAGGACAAAATCTCCCTCTGAGAGGCTGTTTGGTAACTATGCGAGACGGCGCAACATCATCCGGATCGCGCTGAGGTGCACCATCGCCTCGCTGACCGCCGGAAGGTACTCGTAGTCCTTCGACAGACGCCGGTAGCCGCCGAACCACGCGAACGTCCGCTCGACCACCCACCGCTTCTTCAAGACCACGAACCCTCGCTGCCCCGGCTTGCGCTCGACGATATGCCACAGCCACCCGAACACGCGCCAGATGAGCCCCGTCGGCGTCCCAGCGTAGCCCTGGTCGGCGAAGATGACCTCCAGCCGAGGCACCTTCCCTTGCACCCGGTCGAGCAGATGCGGCACCCGCTGGCTGTCGTTGATGTCGGCGCGGTGCACCAAGACGGCCAGGAGCAGGCCGAGCGTGTCGACGAGGATGTGGCGCTTACGGCCGTTGATGAGCTTGCCGCCATCGAAGCCGCGTTCCCCACCGGCTTGGCTGGTCTTGACCGACTGCGAGTCTATGACGGCCGCAGATGGACTCGCGTGGCGTCCGACCTTACGGCGTACGGCCCGGCGCAGCCCGTCGGTAAGTCGTTCGAACAAGCCCGTCGCGGCCCAGGCTCGGAAGTGGTAGTAGACGGTCTGCCAGGGCGGGAAGCCCTCGGGCAGCATCCGCCACTGGCACCCGGTTTTGCTGAGGTAAAACAGGGCGTTGGCGAGTGCTCGTGGGTGGTGTTGGCGGAAGGTTTGCCCGGCGAAGAGCGGGGCGATAGCTTTCCACTGAGCGTCCGTCAGGTCGGAGCAGTAGCGTTGTGAGCGCATGGCTTCGGTAGTCTTGTGGAAGAGGCGATTCCACAAGATGCTGGCGGGCGCTCTTCTGTATCAAAGCCGACTTACCAAACAGTCTCTGAGGCGGGTATCAGCGAGACGGACTCTCCGTACTGGTCCAGCAGATCCACCGAGAGGGGGCCGGTGCGCTCGACCTCATCATAGAACCTGAACGCACCGAGAAGGACGACGAGCACGTCGATGTCGGAATCTTCTCGCGCCTCGCCGCGTGCGTGCGAGCCGAAGAGGACGAGCCGGACGAGCCGGTCGCCGTAGAGCGCGTCGAGCCGGTCGCGCAGGAGGGGAGCTAGCTCAGCAGGAGGCATCGGAGAGACTATGGGGGACGAGAAAAGATACACGTCGTGCGCGCGGACAGGTACGCTGCCGACGCACGCCGAGTTGGTGGAGGCGCTGCGTGACCGGCTGACTGGACCGCTGCCGGGGCAGGAGGCGCAGCTCGCGATGTGCCCGCCGCAGCGGGGCGAGGCAGCGCAGTGGGACCAGGCGCAAACCCGGGCACGGCGTGCTGCCGTCCTGGCGCTGCTTTATCCGCTCGGCGGCACCACGGGCCTAGTCCTGACGCAGCGCCACGCCGACCTGCGGGCGCACAGCGGCCAGATCTCGTTCCCCGGCGGCAGCATCGAGCCGGGCGAGACCGCGGTGGAGGCCGCGCTCCGCGAGGCGTGGGAGGAGGTCGGCGTGCCGCCGGACGCGCCGGCCGTGCTCGGGCGGCTGACCGACTTGTACATCCCACCGTCGGACTTCACCGTGACGCCTGTTATTGCAAGCCTGAATGAGCGTCCCGTCTTCCGCCCTCAGGAGGAAGAAGTGGACACGATCATCGAGGTCTCACTCCCGGCGCTGCTCGACCCGGCGAGCCGCGTCTCGGGGCTGTGGACCTTCGGCCCGCGCGAGATCGAGATTCCCTACTTCGCGTTCGGCGACTTCAAGGTCTGGGGCGCGACGGCGATGATGCTCGCTGAGCTCCTCGCCGCCCTCGACGGCTAACACTAAGTCCACTAGCACCGTAGAACTAGCACCACAGAGGAGGGTCATTCCGAGCGCAAGTGAGGACTCTCCCGTGTTGAAGCCGTGCAAGGCCCTGGCGCGGGAGATGTCTCCTCGCGGAGCCTGCACGGAGCGCAGTCGAACGTGCTCGTCGAAAGAACTGCGACACCAAGGGGACGCTGCGGCGCGGCCGGCCCCGCCGGATCGTTTGCGGCGGGGGGCCGTGGAAAAAGGTCCACCTCTCCGAACCGAAGCACCTCCTTCAAACCGAAGCCCTCTCCGAACCGAACCAGCTCTTCAAACCGACTCGCGCTTCCTCGCGCTTCTACGATGCAGACCTACGACGCCGTCATCGTCGGGGCCGGCCACAACGGCCTCACGACCGCCGCCTACCTCGCCCGCGCCGGCCTCTCCACCCTCGTTCTCGAACGCAACGACGCCATCGGCGGGGCGGTCCGCAGCGCCGAGGTCACGCGCCCCGGCTACGTCCACGACGTCTACTCGATGAACATGAACCTCTTCCTGGCCTCGCCCGTGTGGGCGGAGCTTCGGGAAGAGCTGGAAGCCCACGGCCTCGCCTTCGCGAAGTCGGCGAAGCCGTACTGCAACGTCTTCCCCACGGGCACCGCCCTCCGCGTCTATCACGACGCCGACCGGACCCTTGCCGGGATGCGCGCCCACAACGCCGCCGACGCCGAGGGCTGGCAGGCGCTCTACGACGCCTTCAAGGATTTCCAGCAGACGCTCCTCCCGCTCTATTCGGCCCCGCTCCCCTCCGCCGAGGCGGCGTGGAAGCTCGGGCAGGCCGTGCGGAAAGTCGGCGTGCGGCGGACCGAAGAGCTGGCGAAGCTCGTGCTCAGCAGCACGCGCGAGCTCGGCACGGCCTTCTTCGCGAGCGACGAGGCCCGCGCCCTCATCGCCACCTGGGGCCTCCACCTCGACTTCGGGCCCGACGTCTCGGGCGGGGGGATGTTTCCGCTCCTCGAAGCCTTCTCGGACATGGAGGAGGGGATGAGCGTCGTCCGGGGCGGGGCCTCGGGCCTGGTCGAGGCGCTCGCCGGGGTCGTCCGGGCGAACGGCGGGGTGGTCCGGACCGGGGCCGCGGCCGTGCGGATTCTGGAGGAGCACGGGCGCGCCGTCGGCGTCGAGCTCGAAGGGGGCGAGCGGATCGGGGCCGGCGAAGTCGTCGTGGCGAACCTCGTTCCGACGGTCCTCTTCAACGACCTCCTCGCTGAGGCACCGCTCCCCGCCGACTTCCGGCGCAAGGTGGACCGCTACGCCTACGGGCCGGCCACGATGATGGTGCATCTCGCGCTCGATGGCCCTGCCCCGTGGGCGGCGGGGGAGGAGATCCAGGAGTTCGCCTACGTCCACATCGCCCCGTACGTCGCCGACCTCGCCCGGACCTACACCGCTGCGATGAACGGAGAGATTCCCGAGAGCCCGCTCCTCATCGTTGGGCAGCCGACGGCCGTGGACCCGGGTCGCGCGCCTGAGGGCGGGCACATCCTGTGGATCCAGGTCCGCACGCTCCCGGCGCTCATTCGCGGCGACGCCGCCGGAGAGATCACCGCCACGCACTGGGACGAGGCGAAGGCTCCGGTCGCCGAGCGTGTGCTCGATAAGCTGGAGGCGTACGCGCCGGGTGTGCGCGAGCGCATCGTCGGGCAGCACGTCCTCTCGCCGCGCGACCTCGAACGGCACAACCCGAACCTCGTCGGCGGCGACTCGGTCGGGGGGAGCCACCACCTCCACCAGAACTTCCTGTGGCGGCCCTTCGCCGGGTGGTCCCGCTACGCGATGCCGATCGACCGGCTCTACATGGTGGGGGCGGGGACGTACCCGGGCGGCGGCAACAACGCCACGTCGGGCTACCTCGCGGCGCAGCGTATCCTCGGCGGCGGCGGGGCAGCCACGGCGGCGAAGGTGGCCGTCGGCACCGCCGCCGGCGCAGCCGCCATCGCTGGACTCACGCAGCTTTTCGGCGGAGAGGGCGACTGAGCAGGGTGGCTGCGGTCGGGAGGGGCGCTAAGCCGCGACCGGCTCGACGCGGAAGCTGCGGCCGTCCTCGTCCACGAACGCGGCAGGCGCTTCGGTCGAGTGGTAGAGCAAGAGCAGGTGCCCGTCCTCGGCGGCCTCGCCGACGATCCTCCTGCGCTCGGCCTGGGAGCGCTCGGGCTCGAAGTCGTACTTCGCCCGGAACGACCGCGTGATCTGCCCCGGACTCGGCACCACGTCGCCGCCGAAGACGACGGTGAGCCCCCCCGAGTGGAGCCGGAAGACCTGATGGTCGCGGGTGTGTCCGCCCGTGCGCTCGTACTCGATCTCGCCTCCAATCCACCCGGTCCCTTCGACCGTCACGAGCTGGCCTGCCGTGTCGAGGGTGTGGAGGACGCGCTCGCGGGCCTCGGCGGAGACGCCGGAGTAGGGCGCGGTGATCTCGCCTTGCTGGACGACGTACTCGGCGTTCGGGAAGGTCGGCTGGTCGGTGCCGCCCGCGTCGAGGACGGTGCCGCCCGCGTGGTCGAAGTGGAGGTGCGAAAGCAGCACCTTCGTGACGGCCTCGCGCTCGAACCCGGCGCGGCGGATGCCGCCCGTGAGGAACGTCGCGTCGCGCCCGTGGGCGTACTCTCCCAGCCCGGTGTCGAGGAGGAGGAGGTCGCTCGGCGTCTCGACCAAGAACGGGGTGACGGAGATGAACAGCGTCCCCGGGGGCTTGGGCTCGCCCTCGGCGTGGGGCACGAACCGCTTGTCCCAGCCCACCGTGAAGCGGCCCTCGGGGAGCGGCCAGATCGTGAGGTCGCCGTACTCGATCACGCGCTCTTCTGCTCCTCGTGCTTCTCGTAAGCCTCGATGATGTCCATCACCAAGCGGTGGCGGACCACGTCGCCCCGGTTGAACTCGACGAAGTCGATCCCGTCGACGTCGTGCAGGATGCGGGTGGCGTGGACGAGGCCGCTGTCGGCGCGGTTCGGGAGGTCGGTCTGGGTCACGTCGCCCGTGACGAGGCAGCGGGAGCCGGGGCCGAGGCGGGTGAGGAACATCTTCATCTGTGCCGCGGTCGCGTTCTGCGCCTCGTCAAGGATGACGAACGCATTGCTGAGGGTGTTGTGGGTGAGGAGGAAGTCGTCGGTGACGTAGAGGCTATCGGGGGCCGCCACGCGGATGCACTGAGTCGGTTCGGTGCCCGCAGGTTCGATGCGGGTGATGTAGCGCATGGGACGACCCTCACCGTGCTCTTCGTAGACCTGTGCTTTGCGCTGAAGGCGGAATGGCGGCAATCCCTCCGGCAGCCGGATGTCGAGGACGTAGGCATCGTGCCGGTGGGGGACGGAGCGCCCGTTCGAGTGACCTGGTGGGCGACCTATTGTCCTTCGCGTGCGGGTCCTAGCCGTGCCCCCGAGCGACCGGACGAGGAAGAGCACGTCGTCTCGCAGGCGAGGCGAGGTCGTGCAGTACTGGGCGCGGCAGGTTCGCCCACGCTGAGTCACTGGAACGCCATCGGTGTCGAGGAGGCCCTGCAGGACGGCGAGGCGGACCTCCGGGGTATTGTAGAGATAGCGCGCCGGAACGAACTTCTCGTGTGAGTACGCCCTGTAGAGGTCGAGACCACGGAGCGCGTCGGTAAGCGGGTTGGGTGCGCCGTGCCAGCCTCCCTCGGGTTTCGTAAGCCAGTAGTCGTAGCCGCTCTTGAACTTCACCTCGATGCCGGAGATGCGTTCGTCCAGAGCTTCTGCCAGCTCCGGGTCGGCGGTGGCGAAGGTGGGAGAACCGCCTCGGAACGAGCCGTCGCCGAGCAGAAGGCCGAGAGCGTAGGGGTCTACCACGACCGGTTGAGGCGGGAAGGCGACGGGCGCGGAGAGCAGGGGAAGCTCGTAACGGTGGCAGTGATGGCAGCGAAGGTTCCCCTGCATCTCGTCGGTTCGCAAGACGCGGGCGCGCTTGCCCCGGCGGCGGTCGGAGCGGGTGTAGACGCTCCACAGGTGCTCGCCGCAGCAGCGCGTCGTCGCGCCGTCCGTCGTCGTCACCTCGTAAACCTCGCGCTCGCCCTGGGGGAAGACGCCGAGTACCTCCGTCGGTTGTCCATCGGAGCCGGTGACCGTGTCGCCGACGCAGAGGTCGCCCATCGGTACCCATCCGCCCGGGGTGAGGACGCGGCTGGAGAGCGGTTGCGCCCGCCCGCGCATGTACGCGAGGGGTACGATCTCGACGACGTTCTGGTCGAGGTAGGCCGCGAGCTTGTCGCGGTGGATCATGTCTTCGAGCGCGTCGTAGAGCGGCCGGAGGTAGGGGTCGATCTTGTCGCGGAAGTCGCCGGGGAGGAAGCCGAGGCTCTCGCCCGCCTCGACGGCGGGGCGGCTGAGGATGAGCTTCTTCACCTGGCGGCTCTTCAGCGCCGACACCGCGAGGGCGACCGCGAGGTAGGTCTTGCCCGTCCCCGCCGGGCCGACGGCGAAGGCGATGTCGTTCTGCCGCGCCGACTCGACGAGGCGGACCTGGCCGGGCGTCTTGGCCTTGATCATCCCGCCGCTCGGGGTGAAGAGGACGACGTCGGTGGTGTCCGCGCGCGGCACGCCGTTGCCGACGGTCGTGAGGTCGAGGACGGTGTCCACGTCGCGCTCGGTGAGGTTGCCGTTGCGCGTGAGCACGCGCGTCAGCTCGCCGAGGATTTGCTCGATCCGGCGGAGCGCTTCGTCGTCGCCCTTGAGGAAGAGCTGCTGGCCGCGCGCCGTGATGCGGGTCTCGGCGAAGGCCGCTTCGATTTTGCGGAGGTAGGTGTCGTTGAAGCCGAAGAGCAGGAGGGGCTCGACGCCTTCGATGGTGAGGGTTCGCTGGGCCAAGCGGGAGGGGGAGAGGGTGGAAGGGGCTCTCTGTAATGCGCAACCTCTAATGCGCAGACGCAGCGGAGGTTTTGATGCGTGATGCGTGATTCGTGAACTTTGACCGGTCACTACGACGGGCACCGGCTATCTTGCTCTTCCGCTCTTCCGCTCTTCCGCTCTTCCGCTCCTGCCCATGCCCGCGCTCGTCGTCCCCTTCACCAAGATGCACGGCGCGGGGAACGACTTCGTCGTCCTCGACAACCGCTTCCTCCACCTCTCGGACGACGAGCTGGCCGGCCTCGCCCGGCGCTTCTGCCCGCGCCGCTTCGGCGTCGGAGCCGACGGCCTCCTTGCCCTCGGCCCGGCCGAGGAGGACGGGCACGACTACCGGATGGCCTACCGCAACCCCGACGGCTCGCGCGCCGGGATGTGCGGCAACGGAGCCCGCTGCCTCGCCCGCTTCGCCCGCGCCGCCGGGCTGAGTTCCGAGCCGCTCACCTTCGCCTCGGACGACGGCGTCTACCGCGCCTCGGTGCCCGACGACGCCGAGGCTCCGGTGCGCCTCTTCGTCCCGCCGCCGAAGCGGTTCGACCCGGCCCGCGCGCTCGCCGCCGGTGGCACCGTGCCCTACATCTGGACCGGCACCGACCACACGGTCGTCTTCGTCCGCGATGTGGCGACGGCGAACGTCGAGAAGATCGGCCCGCGCATCCGGCACGACGCGGCGCTGCCTGAGGGGGCCAACGTCAACTTCGTGCAGGTGACCGAGGCGGAGCCGGCGCGCCTGGAGGTGCGGACCTTCGAGAAGGGTGTCGAGGCCGAGACGCTGGCGTGCGGGACGGGAGCGCTCGCGGCGGCGCTCGTGGCGCGGCTGATGGACCGCGTCGGGGGCGACGAGGTCGAGGTCGCCGCGCGCGGCGGAACGCTGGGCGTCGGCTTCGGACTCAATGAGCACGGGCACGTCCGCGACCTCTGGCTCGAAGGGCCCGCCGCCACGGTGTTCCAGGGGATGCTGGAGGTGTGATACCAAGTCCGTTTGATCCGCGCTACACCTTACGTCTGCGGCCTCTGACCGAAGGCCCCGCCGTCGCCGTGTTTCAGAGTATGTTGGAGAGGTGGCAAGCTACTCGGAGAGCGCGATAAATGAGCCGCGTGCCCGGACCTTGCCGTCTTCCGCCAGGGTGTTCACACTCGCGGCCTCAACGTCGAATGACCCTCCGATCCGGCTCTCGGTAACCGTCTCGACGGTGATTGTCCCGGCCTCGACCTCGAACATCGAGGGGACCGCTGAGCCTACCACCACAAAGCTCCGGGTGAGATTGGCCGAGCCGTCCAGCGTCAGCGTGCCTGGGGCACCGTCCCACGGCACGCTGAGTAAGAGGCCCGGCATGGGGATGAAGCCACTGCCCGACCCGGCATCTAGCCGCAGACTGAGAAGGTCGTCCGAGGTAGTAAACGAGGCGGCACCGCGAAGCTCGTCGGACGCCGAGCCTGAGACCGACACCTCGAATTCGCCGGGGCTCAACTCCTGCTCCTCGTCTCTAGTGTCGCAGCCTACAACGATCAGAGCGAAGAGCAGGAAAGATGTAGGCGAAAGCCGCATGATGATCAACAGGAGACTCTAGAAGAACAGCGAGCGGTGGTCCTCGATCTCGGCGTCGTCGCGGAGGCGCTCGAGCCACTCCTGCTGGATGCGCTGCCGCTGCTGGTTCAGCAGCTCGGTCCGCAGCGCCTGCCGCTGCTCAGCGTTCATCGCCGACGGGTCGGCCTCGGTGACGGACGTGGCCTCGACGACGAACGCGGCGCTTTCGCCGGCCACGACGCCCGAGGTCTCGCCCTCGTCCAAACCGAGGAGCGTCCCGACGAACGCCGGCTCGCGCCCGAGGCCGGGCACCGCCGTGGACGCGAGCGTGATCGACTGGGCGCTGCGCACGGGCGTGCCGACGGCCGCCCCGATCTGCTCGAGCGCGCCGTCGGCGTCGCGGAGCTTGGCGACCTGAACCTCTTTCTTCTTCTCGAGCCGGACGCGGGGCTCGACCTCGGCGCGCACGTCCTCGAACGCGCGGAAGCCCTCCGGCTCGATCTCGGCCACGCGGACGACGACGAAGTCCGCGCCGGTGTCGATCACGTCGGAGACGTCGCCCGGCTCGGCGCGGGCGATGAAGCTGCGCACGGCGCGGCTGTTGCCCAGCCCGGGGATGAAGGCCTGGCTGCCGGTGACGACGGCCTGCTGCACGGGCAGCCCGAGGCGCTCGGCCTCCGCCGCGAAGTCGTTGCCCTCCTCGGTGTAGTAGGTCAGGTCGTCGGCCTTGTCGCGCGCGGCGCGGAGCGTGGCCGAGGTCACCCCGACGGCCTGCGAGAGCTGGGCGAGGCGGACCTGGGCGTCGGTCCGGGCCTCGACGCGGATGAGGTGGAACCCGAAGTCCGTCGCCACCGGCCCCACGACCTCGCCGGTCTGGGCTCCGAAGGCGGCCTCCTCGAACGGCGCGACCATCCGGCCCCGGCCGAACCAGCCGAGGTCGCCGCCGCGCGCGGCGCTGCCGGGGTCCTGCGAGTACTGCCGGGCGAGGGTCTCGAAGGGCTCGCCGCTGCGCAGCCGCTCGGCGAGCTCTTCGGCCTGCCGGCGCTGGGCCTCGCGCTGCTCGTCGCCGTCGCCGCGCTGCCCGAGGAGGATGTGGCGGGCGCGGACGGCGGGCGCGCCGCCGGCCTGCACGTCGGTGATCTTGGCGAGGCGCGCCTCGTTGCCGACGAGCACCGGCCCGACGACGCGGCCCACGGTGAGGTCCGAGAACACGGCCTCGGCCAGCTCCGAGTCGAGGTCGCCCGGCCCGACGAGCGTGCCGTCGTAGGGCGTCTGCGAGAAGTTCCGGAGGACGAAGAGCGAGTCGTTCCCGGCGGCGGCGAACTCGGCGCGGCGGCCGGCGAGGTCGCCCATGACGGCGGCGGAGTCCTCGGCGCTCGGCTCCTGCGAGAGCGTGACGAAGTCGACCGAGACCGTGCGCTCGCGGGCGAAGTCGTCGCGGTGGTCCTCGTAGTAGGCCTTCAGGTCGCGGTCGGAGACGGTGACGGCGCTGTCGGGGATCTCGGCGTAGCGCAGGGCGACGTAGCGGCCGTCGGCCCGGCGGTTGCGGCGGACGTACTCGGCGTCGACCTCGGCGTCGGTGACGCGGACGGCGGCCCCGAGCAGGGCGTTGAGCTTCTCGGCGCGGCGCTTCGAGCGGAGGTACTCCTCGATCGCGATCAGGTCCTGGGTGGCGTCCGGGTTGTCGATCGTGCTCTGGAGCAGGCCTCGGTCCAGGGTGCCGTCCTCGGCGCTGAAGAGCTGGAGGACGATCGGGTCCGGGTTGGGGCCGGTGAAGAGGCTCTGGACCTCGGCGTCGGTGACGCGGATGCCGAGGCGGTCCATCTCGCGCTCGCGCAGCTTGTTCTCGACGAGGCGGTCGTAGACCGTGTCGGCGTACTGGTCGCGGAGGGCCTGGGTGGCGGTCTCGCCGGTCTGCTGCTGGTAGCCCCGCACCTCCTGCTCGAGCGCGCGCGTGTACTCCTCGTAGAGCACCGGCTCGCCGTTGACGACCGCGATGTTCTGCCGCTGCTGGAAGCCGATGTTGTCGAGGGCACCGGAGTCCTGGAGCACCCAGAGTCCGCCGAACGAGAGCACGAGGATCCAGAGGATCACGCCGGTGCTCTCCCGCATCTTGGTCATCATGCCCATAACGTCGTTTGCTCGGTTTAGTCAGATAGTCGGAAGCACGCTGCCGCAGCACCCTGCCGCGGCACACCGCCGCGGGCGGCGACGAAAAAACCGGCACCCCGCGCCGGGGGCCGGTTCGCGCGCAGCAAGAATAGCGAGAGGGTCTCGCGGCGACAAGGTATTTTTCGGTGAAATGCCGGGCGGGAATGGGAGTGGGGGAGTGGGAAGCAAAACCGTTTAGGTTATCAGGGAGTGTTCACGAACGATGCTTTGGGCTGCGAGCGGCGGTCGAGACCGCCGCCTCCGTTGCGCTGCATCGCCCCCCGCCTGCGCGGGAACGACTCATTTTTTAATTCAGAGAAAGGGTATAAGAGCGACTCCGCGTGGCCGCCCGGACCGGGCATGACACCCCGCCTCTCCGTTATTTACCCGCCTCTCCGTTATTTATCCGTCTCGCCGTCCCCCCGTCCTCTGTCTTCCGCTCTCCGCATAGCGTGCTGCGTCGAAGCGCCGCCGGCGTTTGCGCCGAAGGCGAGGTACGCCCTCGGCGCGCTCCTCGCCCCGCTCGGCCTCGGCCCGGCGTGGGGGGGGCGGGACGCGCTGGCCGACGGCGGCCTCTACTACGGGCCCCGCCCCGAGGGGCTGCCGGAGTCCGTGCTGGCGCTGAAGCTCGACCCCGACACGGCGGCCTTCTTCGCCTCGGGCGAGCCCTACCGCGCCGCCGACGCGCGCCGGCTCGGCGGCGTGCCCGTCCTCTTCCCGCGTGCCGCGCCGCGTGCCGCGCCGGACCTCATCGCCTCGGCGTTCTTCTGGCTCTCGGGCTGGCAGGAGGCGGCGACGCGGGCGCGCGACGAGCACGGGCGCTTCCCGTACGCCGCCTCGCTGCACGCCGCCCTCGGCTGCGCGGCGGTGCCGGTCGTGGACGCGCACCGCGAGCGGCTCGCCGGGCAGCTCGCGGCGCTCGGCGTCCCGGCCCGGCGGTGGACGTGGCAGGGGAGGCCGTGGGCGGTGGCGCTGACGCACGACGTGGACCTGCTCCGCAAGCGGCGGCTCGGCACCCTGGCCCGCGCCGTGGTCCGCGCGGACGGGCGGCGCGGCGCGGCCCTCCGGCAGGCCGCCCTCGCGCCGAACCCGCGCCGGGCGAGCCTCGAACGCATGGCCGAGGCCGAGCGGCGGCGCGGCGTCGGGGCGACGTACTTCTTCAAGACCGCCGCCCGGGGGCCGTGGGACGTGCCGTACTCGGCGCGCAGCCCGTGGCTCCGCCGCTTCGTCGCGGGCCTCGCCGCCGACGGGTTCGAGATCGGCCTGCACCCGAGCTATTTCGGGCACGACCACGGCGGGCACCTCGCCGAGGAGCGCGACCGGCTCGGAGCCCTCGCCGGCGCGCCGCCCGTCTCGGTCCGGCAGCACTTCCTGCGCTGGGAGCCCGTCACCCCGAGGCTGCACGAGGCCGCCGGTTTCCGGCTCGACTCGACGCTGGGCTTCGCCCGGCAGCCCGGCTTCCGGCGCGGGACGTGCCTCCCGTTCCCGCTCTTCGACCTCCGCGCGAACGCGCCGCTCGGCGTGTGGGAGCTGCCGCTTGCGGTGATGGACACGACGCTCTTCGCCCACCTCGGCCTGGCCCCGGAGGAGGCCGGGCAGACCCTCCTCGACCTCTTCGCCGCGTGCCGCCGCGTCGGCGGCGTCTGCGTCGTGCTCTGGCACAACACGCTCTACGACGAGCTGGACTTCCCCGGCCAGGCCGACGTCTTCGAGCGCACCCTCGACCGGGCGCTCGAAGACGGCGCGGCCGTGCTCAGCCTGCGCGACGCGCTCGCCTCGTGCCTAGCCTCGTGACGCGGGACCCGGGAGAGCGGCTCGGAGGACGGAGCGGGGCGCTCGGGGGAGATGGCCCTCCCCGCCCTCAGCGCTTCGTCCTCGACACGCCCTCCGGAGGCCGAACCGGCGGGGCGCTGCGCCGTTGGACTCTCCGCCTCTCCCCATCTCCGCGCCATGCCCGACTCTCCCCCGGCCTCCGCCGCCTTCCAACACGACCTCCTCGACAAGCTCCCGCTCGGCGTCGTGGTCTACCGCCTCGACGACCCGGACGACCCCGGGTCGCTTCGCCTCGTGCAGGCCAACGAGGCCGCCTCGCGCGCCGTCGGGTTCGACGTGCGGCCCGACATCGGGAGGACGTTCCGCGAGGCGTCCCCGCAGGTGCTCGAGACCGAGATTCCGGCGCTCTACGCGAAGGTCGCCCTGAGCGGGGAGGAGCACGACCTCGGCGTGATCGAGTACGAGGACGACCGCATCGAGCGCGCGTCGTTCCGCGTCCGCGCCTTCCCGATGCCGGACCGCCACGTCGGGGTGATGTTCGAGGACGTGACCGAGCGCCGCGAGCTGCGCGCCCTCCGCGAGGCGCAGGCCGAGCGCGAGGCCTCGGCGGACCTGCTCCGCATCGCCACCGAGGCGGCGCAGCTCGGCATCTGGGACCTCGACCCCGTCGCCGGGACGCTCCTCTGGGACGACCGCTGCAACGCCATCTTCGGGTTCCCGCCCGGGACTCCGGTCGACTACGACCTCTTCCTCGACCGCCTCCACCCCGACGACCGCGACGAGACCGACGCCCTCGTCCGGCGCGCGCTCGACCCCGAAGGCCCCGGCCGGTACGACACGGTCTACCGCGCGGTCTGGCCCGGCGGGAGCGTGCACTGGGTCCACGCCACGGGCCAGGGGGCCTTCGAGGGGACCGGAGCCGGCCGCCGGGCGGTGCGCTTCACCGGGACCGTCCGCGACGTCACCGAGGAGCGCGCGGCCGCCCTGGCCCTCGAAGAGAGCGAAGCCCGCTACCGATTCCTCGGCGAGACGCTCCAGCAGCAGGTCTGGACCGCCGAGCCCGACGGGCGGCTCGACTACGTCAACGACTTCGTCCTGCGCTACTTCGGGCGGAGCTACGACGAGATGGTCGGGGAGGGCTGGCAGGGGGTGGTCCACGAGGAGGACCTGCCGCTCGTCACCGAGCGGTGGGCCGACGCGCTCGAGACCGGCGACCTCTACGAGACCGAGTTCCGGCTGCGCCGGGCCGAGGACGGGGCCTTCCGCTGGCACATCGCGCGGGCAAATGCCCTCCGCGGCGGCGACGGCCGCATCGTCAAGTGGTTCGGGGCCAACACCGACATCCACGAGAAGAAGACCGCCGAGCGCCTGATGGCCGAGACCAACCGCGCGCTCGAGGTCCGGGTGGCCGAGCGGACGCAGGCGCTCGGCGCGTTCTCCGAGGACCTGAGGGTGCTCCACCGCATCACGACCGCCCGGCACGAGACCCCCGACGAGGCCTTCCAGGAGTACCTCCGCGCGGGCTGCGCCATCTTCGAGATGCCCATCGGGATTCTCAGCGAGACGCCGGTCGTCGACGCCGAGACCGGCGAGCGGAGCTACCGGCTCCACACCGTCGAGAGCCCGGTGCCCGAGGTCCGGGCGGGCATCGAGATGCCGCTCGGCGAGGCCTTCTGCGACGCCGTCGTCGAGCGCGGGCACACCGTCAGCTACGCCGACGTGTGCGAGGAGGGCGAGGAGGTGATGTGCAAGGCGGCCCACGCCGAGCACGGCCTCCGCGCCTTCATCGGGACCCCGCTCGTCGTCGACGGGGCCCTCTTCGGGACGCTCAACTTCGTCTCGCCCGTGCCGCGCCCCGGCGGCTTCGAGCCGCACGAGCACGAGCTCGTCGAGGTCATGGCCGAGTCGGTCACGCAGCTCCTCAGCCTGCAGCGCGCCGAGCGCGCGCGCGCCGAGGCCGACGCCCGCTACCGCTCGATCGTCCACACCGTCGAGGAGGGGCTGATGCTGGTCGATTCCGAGGGCACGGTGCTGATGAGCAACCCCGCCGTGCGCGACATGCTCGGGCTCGGCGAGGACAGGGTCCTCGAGCGCGTCGCCGGCGTCCCGCGCCGGCGCATCCTCCGCGAGGACGGGACGCCGTTCCCCGAGGGCGCGCTGCCCGAGCGCGAGGTCTTCCGCACGGGCCGCCCCGTGCGCGGCGTCGTCCAGGGCATCGCCAAGCCGGGCGGCGAGACCTGCTGGTACTCGGTCAACGCCCGCGCCGCCGACCGCGACGCCGACGGCACCGTGGCGACCGTCGTAGTCTCGTTCACCGACGTGACCGAGCAGCGCCGGGCCGAGACCCAGCTGCGCGAGAGCGAGGCCCAGCTCCGCAAGGCCCAGGAGATCGCCCGCATCGGGAGCTGGCGCTGGAACATCGCCTCGGACGAAATCTCCTGGTCGGACGAGCTCTTCCGCATCTTCGGGCTCGACGCCGAGGGCTTCGACCCGAGCTACGAGAGCTACCTCGAGCGGCTCCACCCGGAGGTCCGGGACCGCATCGCGGCGGCGGTCCAGCACGCCATCGACCACAAGCAGGGCTACGAGCTCGACCACCGCGTCGTCCACCCGGACGGCTCCGTCCGCTACGTCCACAGCCTCGGCGAGGTCGTCCTCGGCGAGCGCGGCGAGGTCGCCGCGCTCCAGGGCACGGCCCAGGACGTGACCGCCCAGCGCGAGGCCCAGCGCGAGGTCGAGCGCCTCTCGCTCCAGCTCGAGCGCATCCTCGACGCCGCCGGCGAGGGCATCTACGGCCTCGACCTCGACGGCCGGACCACCTTCGTCAACCACGCCGCCGGCGAGATGACCGGCTGGGAGCCGGACGCCCTCGTCGGGCGCGAGCAGCACGCTGTGCTCCACCACCACCGGGCCGACGGCTCGCCGTACCCCGCCGAGGCGTGCCCGATCCACCAGACGCTCCGCGACGGCCAGGAGCGCCGCGTCGCCGACGAGGTCTTCTGGCGCAAGGACGGCTCCTCCTTCCCGGTCGAGTACGTCGCGGCTCCGATGTGGGCCGAGGACGCCATCGTCGGGGCCGTCGTCGTCTTCCAGAACGTCGCCGACCGCGTCGCCGCCGAGCAGGCGCTCCAGCGCTACGCCGACGACCTCGAGGAGCGCAACGCCGAGCTCGAGCAGTTCGCCTATGTCGCCAGCCACGACCTGCAGGAGCCGCTGCGCATGGTCTCGAGCTTCCTCCAGCTCCTCCAGCGCCGCTACGCCGACCAGCTCGACGAGACCGCCGACGAGTACATCGCCTACGCCGTCGACGGGGCCAAGCGCATGCAGAAGCTCATCCAGGACCTGCTCTCGTACTCGCGCGTCGGGACCCGCGGCAAGGCCTTCAAGCCGGTCGACATGAACCGGACGGCCGAGACCGTGCTGACGGACCTCGGCCCGGCCCTCGACGAGGCCGGGGCCACCGTCGAGGCCGGCGACCTCCCCACCGTCGCCGCCGACGAGACGCAGATGCGCCAGCTCCTCCAGAACCTGGTCGCCAACGCCGTCAAGTTCCGCGCCGAGGCAGCCCCCGTCGTCCGCATCTCCGCCGAGCAAGCCGAGGACGCGGGGCGCGCGGTGTGGCGCTTCGCCGTGGCCGACAACGGCATCGGCATCGAGGAGCACCACGCCGACCGGGTGTTCCAGATCTTCCAGCGCCTCCACACCCGCGACGAGTACGAGGGAACGGGGATCGGCCTCGCGATGTGCAAGAAGATCGTCGAGCGCCACGGTGGGCGCATCTGGTTCGAGTCCGCGCCGGACGCCGCCGCCAGCCCCACCGACGGCACGACGTTCTATTTCACGCTCCCCACTGCCCCACCGCCCGACCCCCGTGCTCATGGTTGACGCCACCCCTCGGCCTATCGAAATCCTCCTCGTCGAAGACAGCCCCGGCGACGTCACGCTCACGATCGAAGCGCTCCGCGACGCGAAGGTCGCCAACAACCTCCACGTCGCCCGCGACGGGGAGGAGGCCATCCGCTTCCTCAAGCGAGAGGGGGAGTTCGAGGACGTCCCGCGCCCGGACCTGATGCTGCTCGACCTCAACATGCCGAAGAAGGGCGGGCGCGAGGTCCTCGCCGAGATGCGGGCCGACGACCGGTTCAAGAAAATCCCCGTCGTCGTGCTGACGACCTCGCAGAGCGAGGACGATGTCGCGGCGGTCTACGACCTCGCCGCCAACTGCTACGTCGCCAAGCCGGTCGACCTCGACCAGTTCCTCGAGGTCGTCCGCGCCATCGACGACTTCTGGCTGTCGCTCGTCAAGCTCCCGTCCGAATGACGACCTACGAACGGTCTCGTTTGGCACCCACTCGTCGCTCGTCGCTCCAAACTCGACGCCTGAGATGACGCGGATTCTGCTCGTTGAGGACAACCCGGGCGATGCCGTCATCTTCCGCGAGACGCTCGACGCCAGCGAGCTCGACTACGAGCTCGTCCACGCCAAGCGCCTCGGCGAGGGCCTTCAGCGCCTCGGCGACACGGCGTTCGACATCCTGATGGTGGACCTCTCGCTCCCCGACGCCCACGGGATGGAGGCCGTCCGGCGGGTGCGCGACGCAGCCCCGGACCTCCCGCTGATCGTGCTGACCGGGCTGGACGACGCCGCCTCGGCGGCGGAGGCGAAAAGCCTCGGGGCGGTCGACTACCTCGTCAAGTGGTACGTGGACAGCACGTCGCTGGCGCGCTACATCCGCTACGCCATCGCCCAGAACGAGATGTACGGCGGCGGGCAGGCCCGTCCCCCGGCGGCCGCCCCCCCGGACCCGGTCGTCGAAGGGCAGATCGTCGAAGGGCGGATCATCCGGCCTGCCGAGGGTGCGCCGCCTGCCGAGGCCGCTGCCGCCACGGACGCTGCCGCCACGGATGCTGCCGCCACGGACGCTGATGCCACGGACGCTGATGCCAGGGACGGGGTGCTCTTGCGCCGCGCTGCGGAGGCCGCGCTCGCCTTCGCCGAGCGCGCCGAGCGGCGGAGCGCGTGGATGGCCGACGTGCTGCGCTCCGCGCTCGACCTGCACCGCGTGGCGGCGGGCGAGGTCGAGGTGCGCGCCGAGACCGTGGACGCGCTCGACCTCGCGCGGCAGATGCTCAGCGAGCAGCGCGGCCTCGCGATGCGCTGCGGGGTCCCCCTGCACCTGGCGTCGGACCGCAAGAAGGCCATGGTGCAGGCCGACCGCAACCTCGTCATCAGCACGCTGCGCCGCCTCGTCGTCGACGCGCTACAGTCGGCGGACGCGGAGGGGGTCGAGGTGCGGGTCGACGTCGGCAGCGACGGCGCGCTCGTCGAGGCGGTGTGGACCGAGAGCCGCGCCTCGACGGGCGCGGGCGCGGACTGCATCGCGCTCGGCCGCAGCGTGGTCGAGCAGACCGTCCGGCTCTCCGGCGGCCAGAGCGCGCACCAGGGCGAGGCCGGCGGGCGGCACGTCCTCTCGTTCCGCCTGCCGGGGCCGGCATGACGCCGCCCCGCGGGCCTGCGCCGGGCTCGGGCGAGGCGCTCATCGTCTTCGCCAAGCGGCCCGAGGCGGGGGCCGTCAAGACGCGGCTGACCCCGCTGCTGACCCCGGGCGAGGCCGCCGAGCTCTACGAGGCTTTTCTGCGCGACAGCCTCGACGCCTACGCCCGGCTCGGGGCCGACGTGCGGCTCTACCTCACCGGGGCCGGGACGCTTCCCGGCGCGTGGGTCCCCGGCACCGTCTCGGTCCACGAGCAGGCCGGGGACGGCCTCGGCGCGCGGATGCTCCGAGCCCTCGTCGAGACCTTCGTCGCGGGCTACGAGCGCGCCCTCGTCATCGGCACCGACCACCCGACGCTGCCGCTCGCGTTCGTCGAGCGCGGGTTCGAGGAGCTGCGCCTCCCGCTCTCGGTCGTCCTCGGCCCGAGCGACGACGGCGGGTACTACCTGATCGGGATGAACGAGGTCTACCCGGCGCTCTTCGACGGGATGCGCTACAGCCACGACGGGGTCTTCGCCCAGACCCTCGCTCGGGCCGAGGCCACGGGGGCCGCCGTCAGCGTGCTGCCGCCGTGGTACGACGTGGACACGCCCGCCGCGCTCCGCCGCCTCGCCTCCGACGTGACGGCCTCCGACGGGGCGGCCTCCGACGGGGCGGCGGAGGCCGCCGCCGCGCCGCGCAGAACCCGTGAAGTCCTCGCCGGCCTCTGCAGGAAGTACGCAGAGTTAGTGTAGATTGCCCGCCTTGACCTCGTTCTCCGCCGCGCTGATGGGCCGAGTCCGTCCAGCCCTCCAGCCTATGCAGACCGTGCCTATGCAGCCCGTAAGCGCTCCGACCCAGCAGTCCCTCGTCACCGGCGGCGGCAAGCTCAAGACCCTGGAACAGTTCATCATCGAGCGCCAGGGCGACGTCCCCGGCTCGACGGGCCAGTTCTCGCGCCTCCTCCGCGACGTCGCGCTCGCGGCCAAGATCGTCGACCGCGACGTGCGCAAGGCCGGGCTCGTGGACATCTTCGGCGAGGCCGGCGGCGAGAACGCGACCGGCGACACCCAGAAGAAGCTCGACGTGCTCGCGCACGAGGAGTTCGTCCGCGCCCTCCGGCGCGGCGGCGAGGTCTGCATGATCGGCTCCGAGGAGCACGACGAGGCCATCCCGATCCGCACCAACGGCCACTCCGGGCGCTACATCGTGCTGATGGACCCGCTCGACGGCTCCTCGAACGTCGACGTCAACGTCTCGATCGGCACCATCTTCTCGATCTACCGGCTCCCCGACGGCTGCGACGAGCCGCTCAACGAGCACGCCCTCCAGCCCGGGCGCGACCAGGTCGCCGCGGGCTACGTCGTCTACGGCTCCTCGACGATGCTCGTCTACACCACCGGCAACGGCGTCAACGGCTTCACGCTCGACCCCTCGATCGGCGAGTTTCTGCTCTCCCACCCGGACATCCAGACCCCGAGCGCCGGCCGCATCTACTCGATCAACGAGGGCAACTACCGCTCGTGGGAGGACGGGACGAAGGGCTACATCAAGTGGCTCCAGGTCGAGGACGAGGCCACGAGCCGGCCCTACACGGCGCGCTACATCGGCTCCTTCGTCGCGGACTTCCACCGCAACCTGCTCAAGGGCGGCATCTACATCTACCCGGCGAACGTGCGCGACCCGCGCGGCAAGCTCCGGCTGATGTACGAGGCCAACCCGATGGCCTTCATCGTCGAGCAGGCCGGGGGCCGCGCCTCGACCGGCACCCAGCCCATCCTCGACGTGGCCCCCGAGAAGCTGCACCAGCGGTGCCCGGTCTACATCGGCAGCGCCGACATGGTGGAGATGGCCGAGGACTTCGTCGCCGGGCGGCGCACACTCGAGCGGGGATGAGGAGCGAAAGCGAGGAAGAGCGGGAGCGGGGAAGACGGTCGCGCCGTTTGCGCTCGGTCCTCTTCCGCGCCTGCGTTCTTCCGCTGCTTCTTTCTCGCCCCACCGCCGCCCAGACCGCGCCGGACTCGGCAGCGGCGCGGCCCGCGACCGTCGAGGTGCTCGTCGAGGTACCCTTCGAGCGCCGGCCCGGCGAGCGGGCCACGGTCCGGGTCACGAAGACCTTCGCCGAGCGCAACGGCGGCCTGCTGGCCGACAGCCTGAGCGCGACGTGGCTCGTCGACATGCGGGTGCTCGCCTCCCGGCCGCGCGGCTACACCTTCGCCTGGACCTACCGGGCCGAGCGGGACAGCGCCGCCGAGCGCAGGGCGCGCTTCGACCTGCGCACGAACACCCTCGCGGGCGTCCCCATCGTCTTCCGCACCGACCGCACCGGGCAGCCCTACGAGATCGCCAACGGCGACAGCCTGCGGGCCGCCCTCGGGCGGGCGCTCCGAAGGCTCGCGCCGCGCCTCGCCCCCGAGCAGCGCCCCGCCCTCGACGCCGTCCGCGCTACAGCAGCGACCGACGCCGGCCTCGAGGCCATGCTGCTCGTCGACGTGGAGCGCTTCCACCTCGCCTCCGGCGGGCGCTATCCGCCGCGCCGCGCCGCCACGTCGCGCTCGATGCTGCCCAATCCCTTCGGCGGCAGGCCGATCCCCGCCACGGCCAGCTTCCGCCTCGGCTCGCCGGCGGCCGGCGACTCCACCGTGACCGTGCGCTGGAGGCAGACGCCCGACGCCGACGCCCTGGCGCGGGTCATCGTGGAGCTGCTGCGCGAGGTCTCCCCGTCGAGCCCTCGGTTCTCACCGGCCGAGGTCGCCCGGCGCTTCGGCGTCGAGGAGGAGGCGACGTACCGCATCGAGCGGCGGCGGGGTCGGGTGCTCGCCGTGGACTACCGCAAGCGCGTCCGCTTCGGCGAGCGCCTCCGCACCGAGCGGATGGTGATGGTCACGCGCCCACCGCGAACTCCCGGTTGAGCCTGCCGTATCAACGCCACACCTTCCCGGTACGACGATGGACGACTTGATGCAGAAGATCGACGCGCTGCCGCCCGGGTTGCAGCAGCAGGTCGAGGACTTCGTGGACTACCTCCGCTCGAAGCGCCCGCTCTCTCGGCCGGGTACGTTGCGCCAGGATTGGGGCGGGGGGCTTAGCGATCTGCGTGATGACTACACCGCGCTGGAGCTACAGAAGAAAGCGTTGGAGTGGAGAGGAGACTGAGGCGTGTACCTCGTGGACACCAACGTGTGGCTCGAACGACTGCTCGATCAAGAGCGTGCCGATGAGGTCCGCCGGTTCCTCGCCCGCGTCCCCTCAGAGGAGCTTCATCTGACCGACTTCGCCCTGCATTCTATCGCCGTCATTCTCAGCCGACTGGAGCGCCAACCCCTGCTCGACCAGTTCGTGCGCGACACGCTTATCGAAGGGGCGGTCGGGGTCGCGGGGATCGAGCCGACGGGCACGGCGGAGGTAGCACACAGGGCGAAGGCGCTCGGACTCGACTTCGACGACGCCTATCAGTACGCCGCTGCCGAGCGCTACGACCTCACGATGGTTAGCTTCGACACGGACTTCGACCGCACCGAGCGCGGTCGCAAGACCCCAGCCGATGTGTTGGACGGATTGGCGTAGCGAGCGAATCGCGAAGCGCGTGGTGATGGTCACGCGCCCACCGCGAACTCCCGGTTGAGCCTGCCGTATCAACGCCACACCTTCCCGGTACGACGATGGACGACTTGATGCAGAAGATCGACGCGCTGCCGCCCGGGTTGCAGCAGCAGGTCGAGGACTTCGTGGACTTTGTTCGGATGAAGCACGAGCCGACAGGCCGCGCACCCTTGCGCTTGGACTGGCGCGGTGCGCTAGCCGACCTCCGCGACGAATACACGTCGGTCGAGCTGCAGCACAAGGCGCTGCAGCTCTGGCGAGGTGACTGAGCCATGTACCTCGTGGATACCAACGTGCTCCTTGAGGTCCTACTCGAACAAGAGAGAGCGGACGAAGCCGCAGCGTTCCTCAGCAGGGCTAACCTCAGCAGGGGTAAAGCCCCCGACCTACACCTGACGGACTTCTCGCTCTATTCGCTCGGAATCATCCTGCACTACCGCGGACGTGGCGAAGCGTTCAAGCGTGTCGTCGCTGATCTCGACGCCGCGCAGTTGCAGCTGATACGACTTTCCTTTTCTCAGTTGACTTCGCTGGAGGAGACTATCGCCCGATTCCGGCTCGACTTCGACGACGCCTACCAATATGCCGCCGCCGAGCGCTACGACCTCACGATGGTTAGCTTCGACGCCGACTTCGACCGCACCGAGCGCGGCCGCAAGACCCCAGCCGATGTGTTGGACGGATTGGCGTAGCGAGCGAATCGCGAAGCGTGTGGTGACGACCTCCGCCCTCGCGCCCGAGCGAAGGATCAGAGAAAGACGGCAAACCCGACTGAAGCCGACAGCAGCAACTCGCCGACGAGCACAAGCCGGAGCTGCGCGAACGGAGCGCCGAGCCTCGTCTCCTCCACCGAGAGGTCCGGCAGCAGCACGCCCGCCGCGACACTCGGCCCGAGCCACAGCCCATCATCCGCGCCCTCGAACGATCCCTGAAACGCATCGCAAGCGGCGTCGCCACAGGTGAAGCTCGTCGCGACGTAGTAGAGCGCGAGCCCCGCCCCGGCGAACGGGCGCAGCCCCGCCGCGCCGAACCGGACCCGCACGTCTGTGCCGAGCACGAACCCCGAGGTCGTGGCATCGTACACGGCAGTGTCGAGCGCGTCGAGGAAGACGTAGTCCGCCGTGGGCTGAACGGACAGTGTGACCGGGCCTACACCCGAAAACGGAACCTCTAGGCCGACCCCGATGAGCGGCCCTTTTCCCAGAGCGTAGCCCCCGTAGGGCACGGCGGCCACCTGAGCGAGCGCGCCGGTGGCGCAGAGACCGGTGGCGCAGAGAAACGACAGACGAAGAATCCGGAGGGTCGCCATGGCAGAAGCAGAACGCCCCGGCCCGCCGAAGCAGACCGGGGCGCGAAGGGGCCGCAGCAAGGCCTACCGAGTGCCGAGGGGAATACGGAAGCCCCCCATGATGGAGAGCGCGTCGAACTCACCGATCAGCGAGTAGCGCGCCTGCGCAAACGGCTCCCCGAACTGGAGCGCGCCCGGAAAAGCCACCCCGCCGAGCAGGTTGAAACCGAGCTCCGTGTTCGAGTCGCCGTTGCTGAAGATGCCGACGCCGAGCCCTGCGCCGGCGAACGGAGCGATCGAGGCACCGGGTGCCCCGAAGCGCGCGATCACGTTGGCGTCGGCCTGGAGGTACGTCCCGTCGGCATCGACGAACACGTACTCGATCCCAGGCTGCAGGGCGAGGTTGAGGGTGCCCGCAGCGAGGGGGAGGCCGAACTCACCGCCAATGCCGACGAGGAGGCCGGCACCGTCCGCCGTGTTGAACCCCACGTACGGCTTCAGAGCGAGCTGCGCCTGAGCGCCGCCAGCGGCGAGGAGGGCTAGGCCGAGCAGGAGGGAGAGAGCGAAGGCCTTAGGCATGATGGGAAGCGGGTTGGTCTAGAAAAAGATCGACACGCCACCCTGCGCGCCGACCGTGGTGACATCGCCGAACGTGACGAACCCCTGCGCGGTAATGGCAGCGCCTTCGTTGAGGAAGAACTTGGCACCACCGAAGCCGCCGAGACCGAGTGAGCTACCGTCACCGATGCCGATGTCGATGAGGGCCCCGGCGAAGGGCACCGTCGTGGCTCCGGCCGCGCCGAAGTGGTAGGCCCCGAAGGCTCCGATCGATCCGGCCAAATCCGCGCCCTCGACCTTCGAGAGCGTGAGCCGAGGGCCAAGCTCTATCTGGGGCGTGATGAAGCGACCGGCGAAACCGGAAATCTGAATTACGGTGAATCCCTCGGTGGTGCTGAAGCTGGCGGCGGCGTTGACTTCGTTGAGACCCTGGCTGATCTGTGCCTGAGCACGTTGCGCGGTGAAGGAAAGGGAGAGGAGAAGGGCGAGAGCGAATGCTTTACGCATGACGGTTGGGATGTGGGTTGAGTGAGGGCGAACGGGCGTGGCGGTGTCGCGTAGAGGGAGAGGTTCTCCCGGTCCATCACGCGGAAAATAAGAACGACGGGTCACTTATGGAACTGCACGGCGACGAGAGGACCCGGAGGTTCGATGGGTCTTCGCCATTTGTTGCACCGGAGCCGCTAAATCTGCACTTCGAGGGGTTCAGCGGCGAGGCGTTCGCCGTGCTGGAGCGGCTCCGCGCGCACCCCCACATCGAGCAGTACCGCGCCGAGAAGGACGCCGTCAGGCGCTTCGTCACGGACCCGTTCAAACGCTACCGCGACGACCTCGCGCTGAACTGGGTGCTCCCGAACGGGCTCCCGTTCGAGACCGAGCGCAACGTCTTCAGCCGCCTCCTCAAGAACGACTTCGGAGCCGGCGGCTGCCACCACCACCTGTGGCTAGCGTTCTACCGTCCGCCGCTCCACCGCTTGACCGACGTCCAACTCTCGCACGGCATCTACCCCGACGGGTTCGCGTTCGGCCTCTACGCGGGGGAGTACGCAAAGAGCCTATTCCCCCGCATCAAGGCCAGGATGCAGGAGCACCCAGGGCAAACGCTTCGTCTCATCAACGACCTCATCGGTCAGGGCTATGCATTCAGCTATGCGCCGACCGTGACGAAGAAGCACACCTCGCCGACATTCAACGAGCCACTGGCCGAACTGCCGGACGATCTCGGGCGAGCGAAGGGACTGTGGGTGCGCCGCAAAATCTCGCGGGCCGATGTGCTGAGGGCTGGACCGGACCTCGTGCGCCTCGCACTCGACGCGCAGGCCGAGCTGTGGCCGCTCTACCGGTGGTGGACCGGGGGGCCGGCGAGGCCGGAATAGGAAATCCTAGCTCCCTGCGATTGCATGTTTGGCCGGGCCACCTTTACTTTCTGACAGGCCCGCAGCCTTCTCACCCTCGTTTCACTTTAGCTCCCTGACTCCATGCGCCATATTTCTGCCGTTCTTCTCCTTGCCCTCGTCGTCACGGCGACGGGGTGCTTCCACACCCGCGTCGAGACCGGCCTCACGCCGGGCTCGCAGGTCTACGAAAACAGTTTCGCTCCCAGCTTCGTCTACGGCCTCGTGCCGCCGCCGCCGGTCGACGGGGCCGCCGAGTGCCCGAGTGGGGTTGCCATCGTCGAGAGCGAGATCAGCTTCCTCAACGGGCTGGTCGCCGCGCTGACGTTCAGCCTGTTCACCCCGATGACGATCAAGGTCACCTGCGCTGCCGGAGGCGGGGCGTCGGCCACGCCCGCAGAGACGCTCGACGTTGCCGCCGGCGCGTCGAGCAGCGAGGTCCGCGCCGCGATCGGCGAAGCCGCCGACCGTACGGTCGAGACCAAGGAGCCGGTCTTCGTACAGTTCACGCCCTAGCTTCTCCTGCACCGGGTTGCGGCAGTAGTGGGCAGGGGCGACCGGTCGGTCGTCCCTGCCTTTTTCTTTTCCCTTCTGCTCTTCTACCGCTTCCGCTCTGGTCTTCTACCCCTTCCGCGTTTGAGCCATGTCTAATCCTTCGGTCCCTTCGGGGCAAGCCCTCGTCCTCCGCCGCCGGAGCGGTCTCGTCCTCACGCTCACGCTCAACCGGCCGGACAAGCGCAACGCCCTCAGCGCCGACTTGGTTACGGCATTGAAAGACGCGCTGGCGGAGGCCGCCACGGACGACGCCGTGCGGGTCATCGTGCTGACGGGCGCGGGGAAGGCGTTCTCCGCCGGGGCCGACCTCGCGGCGCTCGGCGCGCTGCAGACCGCGTCGGCGGAGGACAACCTCGCCGACAGCCGCCACCTGGCCGGCCTCTTCGAGGCGGTCTACCGGCACCCGAAGCCCATTATTGCAAAGGTCAACGGGCACGCCATCGCCGGCGGCTGCGGGCTGGCGGCGGTATGCGACCTCGCCCTCGTCGCGGCGGAGGCCAAGCTCGGGTTCACCGAAGTGCGGATCGGGTTCGTCCCGGCGATCGTGTCGGTCTTCGTGCTGCGCAAGCTCGGCGAGGCGGCGGCGCGGGACCTGATGCTGCGCGGGCACCTCATCACCGCCGGCGAGGCGGCGGCGGTCGGGCTCGTGACGCGCGCCGTCGCGCCGGAGGACCTCGACGCGGCGACCGGCGCGGTGGCACGCGAACTGGCGACCGAGACGAGCGGGACCGCCGTGGCCCTGACCAAACAGCTCCTCGCGGAGGTGCCGGGGATGGGGCTGAGCGAGGCGCTCGGGCACGCCGCGAGCCTCAACGCCCTGGCGCGGGGCACGGACGACTGCAAGGCCGGGGTCGCCGCGTTCCTCGGCAAGACGGACCCGCCGTGGCGAAAAGCAGGGGCCGCGTGAGGAGCGGGCCGCTCTTTTTTGCTCTCGGCTCCGGGGCGGGTCGGCTATCTTGCAGTCCCCCTGACCTTGCAGCCCCCCTGACGCACGCAGTCCATGACCACCTACCGCGAGGCCGGCGTCGACATCGCCGCCGGGGACGAAACCGTTGACCGCATCAAGGGCTTGGTCCGCCGCACCTTCACCCCGAACGTGCTCGCCGACATCGGCGCGTTCGGCGGGTTCTTCGCCCTCCCGACGGGCTACCGGCAGCCCGTGCTCGTCTCGTCCATCGACGGCGTGGGGACGAAGCTGAAGGTCGCGGTGAGGGCCAGTCGGCACGGCACCGTGGGGCAAGACCTCGTCAACCACTGCGTCAACGACATCGCCGTCTGCGGCGCGCGCCCGCTGTTCTTCCTCGACTACCTCGGCACCGGGCGGCTCGACCCCGACGTGGCCGAAGAGATCGTCGGCGGGTTCGTGACGGCGTGCACCGAGAACGGCTGCGCCCTCGTCGGCGGCGAGACCGCCGAGATGCCGGGCCTCTACGGCGACGGCGACTACGACCTCGCGGGCTGCATCGTCGGCATCGTCGAGCGCGACGGGATTCTGGACGGCAGCCGGGTCGAGGCCGGGGACGTGCTCCTCGCGCTGCCCTCGACCGGCCTCCACACGAACGGCTACTCGCTGGCGCGCGCCGTCCTCTTCGAGCACTTCGCCATCGGCGACCGGCCCCCGGCGCTCGGCGGCGAGACCGTCGGCGAGGCGCTGCTCCGGGTCCACCGCTCGTACCTCGACGCGATTCAGGCGCTCATCGCTGATGACCCCGGATCGAGTCCGGGGCAGGCTCTCGCGCACGGGTTCGCCCACATCACCGGCGGCGGGATCGAGGGCAACACGAGCCGGATCGTGCCGGACGGGCTTGGCCTGGAGATCGACTGGAATGCCTGGGAGCGGCCTGCGATCTTCGACCTGATCGGGCGAGTCGGGGACGTGCCGGAGGACGACTTGCGGAGCACGTTTAACCTCGGCGCGGGGCTCGTCGCGGTCGTGCCGCCGGAGAAGCGGGAGCAGGCCGTCGCCGTGTGGGAGGCGATGGGGGAGACGCCGTTCGAGATCGGCCGGATCATAAAATTGTAGTCGGGCCATACGTACCAGCCCCAAGTAGTAGGGGTGGGTTTCGAACCCACCCCCACGTCGACACCACCGCCTCATGCCTGATCTCGCCGCGAAACCGATTGCCATGCTCGGAGCCGGAAGCTGGGGGACGGCCCTGGCGCACAGCCTCGCCGTCTACGGCGGGCACGAGGTCCGGCTCTGGGCGCGCCGCCCCGAGCTCGTCGGGACCGTCCGGCGCGAGCGGCGGAACCTCGAATACCTCCCCAACGCCGTGCTCCCCGAGCGCGTCGCCGTGACCTCAGACGTCGAGGAGGCCGTCGAGGGCTGCGCGCTCGTCGTCTTCTCGACGCCCTCGCAGTCGGTGCGCGCCGTCGCCGAGTCCGTCGCCGGGTGCCTCGGGCCGGAGCACGCGGTGATCTCCGTCGCCAAAGGCATCGAGACCGGCACCCTGCTCACGACCACCGGCGTGCTCCGCGAAGCGCTGCCCGCCGCCGACCCCGGCCGGATCGGCGTCCTCTACGGGCCGAGCCACGCCGAAGAGGTCGGCGCGGGCAAGCCGACGACGGTCGTCGTGGCGATGCCGGACGACGCGGTGGCGCACGCCGCGCAGCGGGCCTTCATGACGGACCGGCTGCGGGTCTACGTCAACGCGGACCTCGTCGGGGTCGAGATCGCGGGCTCCGTCAAAAACGTCATGGCGCTCGCCGCCGGGATGGCCGACGGCGTCGGGCTGGGCGACAACGCCAAGGCGGCGCTCGTGACGCGGGGCCTCGCCGAGATCAAGCGCCTCGGCCTGGCGCTGGGCGCGGACCCGCTGACCTTCTCCGGGCTGGCCGGCCTGGGCGACCTCATCGTGACGTGCTTCAGCCGCCACAGCCGCAACCGCTACTTCGGCGAGCAGATCGGGCGCGGGCGCTCGCTCGAAGAGGTCGAGGCCGAGATGAAGATGGTCGCCGAGGGGGTCAAGACCACCGCCTCGGCGAAGGCCCTCGCCGAGCGCCACGGCGTCGAGATGCCGATCACCGAGGCCGTCTACGACATCCTGTTCCACCACCTCCGGCCCGAGGACGCCGTCTACGAGCTGATGACGCGGGCGGCGAAGCGCGAGGACCTGCTGGCGGGAGTAGGGAAGGGGTAGGGTTCGGGCGTGGGGGAATGGAGGGAATGGGGAGGTCTCAAGGTGCAGCATAGGGCGGGGTCTGCGAGGGGTGAGCTCCCTCCTCCCTCCCGTGGCTCGCCCGCCCTCGTCCTCCCAATTCCCACGCCCTTCCTGCCCTCCCGAAACCTCGGCCCGCCTCAGCCATATTCCCGCCATGGACCTGTCAGACATCAAGCGGTACGTCAGCTTCGGCGAGGGGCAGCACATCGAGTTCAAGCGGCGCGCGCCCCGGCCCGAGCGCATCGCCAAAGAGGTGATCGCGCTGGCGAACGCGCGCGGCGGCAAGCTCTTCGTCGGGGTCGACGACGACGGGACGATCCGCGGGGTGCGCGACGTGGCGGAGGAGACGTTCGCCTTCCGCCAAGCCCTCGCCGCGCACTGCGACCCGCCGGTGCCGTACACGATGGAGCAGGTGGCGCTCACTCACAAGCGCGAGGTCCTGGTGGTGGACGTGCCCGAGAGCGGCGCGAAGCCGCACTACCTCGTCGGCGCGGCGAACGGGACCGGGCGGAGCCGGACGCCCTACGTCCGCGTCGCCGATCAGAGCATCGAGGCGAGCCGCGAGGCCGTCCGGCTGATGAAGCACGAGCGCGCCCCCGGCGACGTCCGCTTCGAGTTCGGCGACAAGGAGCGCGTCCTGATGCGCTACCTCGACCGCCACGAGCAGATCACCGTCGAGGGCTTCGCCCGCCTCGTCGACATCCCGAAGCGGCGGGCCTCGCAGACCCTCGTCCTCCTCGCCAAAGCGAACCTCTTGCAGCTCCACCCGCGCGAGGGGAACGACTACTTCACCCTCGCCTACGACGCGGAATAGTGCGGCGGACGGGTTGCGGTAGGCGGAGCGAGGTAGAGACACGACGTGCCGCGCCGTGCCCCGACGTGTTCCGGGGAGCGGGCCGCAGGAGGGAGGCGGTTACGCCTGAGCGAGGTAGGCGTCGAGCGCCTCCTCGGTCTCGATCACGCGGTCGTGCCGGAGCAGCTCAGGGTGCTGCTGGCCCTCGGTGTAGCCCGTCGGCAGCCCGGTCCGCTTGCTGACGACCCACGAGTGGAGCGGGTCGCGCGGCCGCCCGTTCATCACGAACATCGCCGGCACCCCAAGCCGGGCGGCCACCGCCCCGTAGGTGGCGCGCATCCGCCCCTGTTCGAGCGTGAGCAGGAGGTGCGTGAGATCGTCGAGTTCGGGCATGGGTGGATCGGGCAAGATCAGGAAAAAGTACGGAAGGAAGGAAAAATGAAATAGCCGTTTTTGCAGACAGTTTTGCAGACAGTCCCCTTCGATGTGGGGAGGCCGCTTCCCGAACCGGCAGCGCAGGCTCGCAGCGTCGGAGCGACCGGAAGGGAAGCGGGGGGCGTCCTGCGAGCAACCGGCCCTCGCTCTGGATCAGTCGAGGCGGAGGTGACACGGGTTGACACCCTCGTGTGGTATGTTGCAGGCTCCGGCGCGCGCGACGGGTACGCTCGGGTCGCCCCCGTGTGTGCCGTTATTGCAAGGAGACTAACCATCAGCCTCTTGCCCGCAGGCCGGCCCGCCACCCCGCTGCAGTCCATCCCCACTCGGCCGTCCGAAATCCGAAATCGCATGCCCGTCGTCGACGTCATCCCCCTCCACGAGACCGCGAAGGAGCGCTACCTCAACTACGCGCTCTCGGTCATCACCTCGCGCGCGCTGCCCGACATCCGCGACGGCCTCAAGCCGGTGCAGCGCCGCATCCTGCACGCGATGCACAAGGACCTCCGGCTCACCCCGGATGCCCGCTTCCGCAAGAGCGCGACGGTGGTCGGCTCGGTGATGGGGCAGTACCACCCTCACGGCGACACCGCGATCTACGACGCGATGGTCCGGATGGCGCAGCCGTTCAGCCTGCGCGCCCCGCTCGTCGACGGGCACGGCAACTTCGGCTCGCTCGACGGCGACAACCCGGCGGCGATGCGCTACACCGAGGCCCGGCTCACGCCGCTCGGCGCGTCGTTCTCGGACGAGATCCGCAAGAGGACCGTCCCGTTCCGCCCCAACTACGACGGGACCTTGTTCGAGCCGGTCGTCCTCCCGGCGCCCTTCCCGAACCTGCTCGTCAACGGTGCCACCGGCATCGCCGTCGGAATGGCAACGAACATGCCGCCGCACAACCTCGGCGAAGTCATCGACGCGGCGGTCTACCTCATCGGCAGCCCCAACGCGCGCACCGCGACGCTCGTCGAGAAGTTCATCCCGGCCCCGGACTTCCCGACCGGCGGGCGCATCCTCAACACGCCCGAGGAGTTGCTCGCGATCTACGAAACCGGCGAGGGCGCGGTCGACCTCCGCGGCGGCTACGAGCTCGAAGGCAAGGGCAAGGTCATCCTGACCTCGGTGCCCTACGGCCTCGCGAAGGGCGACCTGATCGAGAAGATCGCCGAGCACATCCGCACCGGCAAGGTCCCGCAGATCGTCGACATCCGCGACGAGAGCACCGACGAGGTCCGGGTCGTGCTCGAGATCAAGCGCGGGGCCGACGCCGAGGCGGCGCTCGCCTACCTCTTCAAGCACACGCCGCTCCAGACCCGGTTCCACGTCAACATGACGTGCCTCGTCCCGACCGAAAACCCCGAGGTCGCCGCGCCCCAAAAGGTGAACCTCCGCCAGGCGCTGCAAGCGTTTCTCGACTTCCGGTTCGAGGTCGTCACCAAGCGGCTGCGCTTCGACCTGGAGCTGCTCGAAAAGCGCATCTGGATCTTGAAGGGCTTCGTCAAGATCTTCGACGCGCTCGACGAGGCGATCAAGCTCATCCGAAGCTCGAAGAACAAGGCCGACGCGGGGCAGCGCCTGATGCACCGCTTCGGGATCGACGACGTGCAGGCCGACGCGATCCTGGAGATCAAGCTCTACCGGCTCGCCCGGCTAGAGGTCGACGCCATCCGCGCCGAGCTCGCCGAGAAGGAAAAAGCAGCCGCCGCGCTGCGCAAACTCCTCGGCGACGAGAAGGGGCTGTGGACGCTCATCAAGAAGGAGCTTCGCGCCCTCCGCAAGCAGTTCGCGACCGACCGGCTTTCCGAGGTCGTCGGCCCCGACGCCGTGCTCGAATACTCGGCCGAGGACTACATCACCAAGGAGGACGTCTACGTCATCGTGACGCGCGACGGGTGGGTCAAGCGCCAGCGAAGCTACACCGAGATGGGCGCGATCCGCGTCCGCGACGGCGACGAGGTCGCCTACGCCCTCGCCGGCTCGACGCGCGCGACGGTCGCCTTCTTCACGAGCGCGGGCCGCGTCTTCACCGCCCGCATCGACGACCTGGGGCAGACGACCGGCTACGGCGACCCCGTTCAGAAGTACTTCGACTTCAAGGACAAGGAGCACGTCGTCGGCGTGATCTCACTCGACGAGCGCGTGCTGCCCGACCCCGCACCCGCCTCGGAGGTGGAGCCCGAGCTGTTCAGCGGCGACGGCGCGCCGCCGGATGTCGAGGTCGGCCCGTTCGGCGTCGCGCTCTCGGACGACGGGATGGCGGTGCGCTTCACGCTCGACGCCTTCGCCGAGCCGTCGAACAAGAACGGCCGCGTGTTCATGCGCGTCGGCAAGGGCAGCCGGATCGTCGGGGTGAGCGTGAGCCGGGGCGACGAGAACGTGTGCCTCGCCTCGCGCGAAGGCCGGGCGCTGATCTTCCCGGCCTACCAGGTCCCGGTCTTCAAGAACGCCGCCAAGGGCGTCATCGCGATGCGGCTCGACGAGCGTGACCGCCTGCTCGGGTTCGTCCTGTCGGACGCCGCGCGCGAGGGCTTCGAGGTCGAGACGAACCGGGGCCGAACCGAGATCGTGCGGACGACCAAGTTCGAGGTCTCGAACCGGGGCAACAAGGGCAAGAACGTGATTCAGCGCGGGACGCTCCGCCGCGTCGTCCCGCCGCCCGTCGAGCTCCACCTGAACGGTAATGGCTAATCCGGCGTGTCACGCGCTCGACCAGACCCGCACTTCAATGCCTTCGACTTCGCTTCCACCGACCGCCCGTCCGCTCCTCAACTCGCCGACCCTGCCGCGCCACCTTCGCGCGCTGCGCGAGGTACTCGACGAAGAAGAGGCGCGCCGCGAGCGGTTCATCGAGAACGTCTCGCCGAGCGAGAAAGCCGAGTTCATCAACGGACACGTCATCGTGCATTCGCCCACGATGCATTGGCACAACTGCGTCGCGGATCGACTGCTTGTTTTGCTCTCCACACACGTTGACCTGCACGGCCTCGGTACGGTCGTCGGCAGCAGGGCGCTGGTCTCGCTCACCCGGAACGACTACGAGCCGGACGTGTGTTTCTTCGGTCGGGAGAAGGCAGGAGAAATCACGGGCGACACGCTGCGCTACCCTGCGCCCGACTTGGTGGTCGAAGTCTTGAGCCCGAGCACCGAGGCGACGGACCGGGGCGTGAAGCTCGAAGACTATGCCGCCCACGGCGTTGCCGAATACTGGATCTTCGACCCCGAAGCCGAGACGGTCGAGGTCTACCTCCTCGACGGCGAGACCTACGCGCTCCGGCTGAAGTCGGACCACGGCACCCTCGCCAGTGCCGCCGTCCCCGGTTTCGCCGTCCCCGTCCGCGCCGCCTTCGACGACGCCGTAAACCTCGACGCCCTCCGCACGCTCCTCGCCGCCTAAACCGATGTAGGCTCACAAACCTGCTCTCCAGCCGATGCGCTACCGCTGGAGCCGCGTGCAATACGATCAGACCGTGACCACTCCTCACACTGCGGTGCCCATCGCCGTCGAAGACCTGCTTCCGTAAGTCATGTTGAACCTCGACAACCCGGAGCCGTGGGTCTTCGATCCCGGGCCAGGTGACCCCCGCCGGGACGCTCACGCGCTCCTCGTGGACTACGTGAACGAGACGCTGAAGACTCCGCCGCCGAACACCTTCTTGGGAGGCGACATTGACTACATGGAGCCAACGCGGCGTCGCCACGCCTTCGGTTCCACAAGCGCAGATGAGTATGAAATGGGACGTATGCTCCAGGTCGCAGACGAGGCGCTCCGGCGGGACCTGGTCGTCGCTGCGCTCGAACAGGATTTGGCGATGATGCACGCCGGGTACGAGTTCGCGCCCCGGGCGCTCCTCTGTTCTCTCGCCGTGCATAAGCTCCTTGGAGAGGTGGGTACCAGGCTGGAGCGTCGGGATATTGCAGATGCCCTCCGCACCCTCGCGCGTGATGGTGAGGGTCTCGGTCGAGCCACCGGGAACTGGTGGGGCTTGCTCCTCAACCTGACACAGAACGCTGATGTGGAGTGCAAGCACCCCGACATCCAAGAGGCCTTGCTCGAACTTGCCCGTCTGCATGTCGGTGCAGGGAGTGACTCGGTCTACGGGAGGCTCTGGGATCTCCAGGCCGATCCCTTCCGCCTAGACCCCCGCGAGGAGTGGGCACGTCGGCTCTGGGTTGATTACCTCGAGGCGACGCCGGAAGGACAGGCCCTCTGGCGCGACCTCCTCGCCCACGCTGAGGGCGTCCGGCGCACTCCGAGCCGACGGTGGCGGAGCGAGGCGGCGGCACTCGCGGGCCGGGTGGAAGGGAGACCCTTCGCAGAGCGGTTTGCTGGGTGGCTCGACGGGTACGTCGCTCGGACCGACGAACCGGCTCACGGTGCGCCGGTTCTTCCGGGACTAACCTGGATCGCGGCCGTCGTGCCGTCCCCACCGGTGGATGCGATCACGGAGGTCGCGCTCGGGGGCTATACCAAGATCATCCGAGAGGAGAACGAGTTCGGCATCCAACAGGAATGGCGCTCGGAGGCAACGGGGAGCACAGCCCTCCGTGCGCTCGCGTATCTCGGTGAAGCAGAACGTCTCCGGCATCTCCAGAAAGCAATCCCGCACAAGCGCGCTAAGGGCCTGATCGACCGCCTGCTGGCGGGGCAAAAGGCGTGAGGCTCCACGGGCACAAGGTAAGACTTAAGAACAGTGACGACTCACCACGAACCACCCAACAATGGCAGAGACCGCAACCCCTAGCTACACCGGCAAAGACATCCAGGTCTTGGAAGGGCTCGAGCCCGTCCGCCGCCGCCCCGGCATGTACATCGGCGGGACCGGCAAGGCCGGCCTCCACCACCTCGTCTGGGAGGTCGTCGACAACGCCGTCGACGAGGCCACGAACGGCTACGCCTCGCTGATCGAGGTCGTCCTCCACCGCGACGGGCGGAGCCTGACGGTCACCGACAACGGGCGCGGCATCCCGGTCGACAAGCACCCGACGAAGAAGGTGCCCACCCTGGAGGTCATCCTCACCACGCTCCACGCCGGCGGCAAGTTCGACGGGGCGAGCTACATCACCTCCGGCGGGCTCCACGGCGTCGGAAGCTCGGTCGTCAACGCGCTCTCGGAGGCCCTCGTCGCCGAGGTCAAGCGCGACGGCGCGCTCTACCGGCAGACCTACGAGCGCGGCGCGCCGACCTCGAAGCTGAAGAAGGTGCGGAGCAACGTGCGCGGCACCGGCACGAGCATCTTCTTCCGGCCCGACCCGGACATCTTCGAGACGGTCGAGCTCGACGCCGCCGTGATCGCCGAAACCCTCGAAGTCAAGACCTACCTCAACGCCGGGCTCAAGATCGTCTTCAAGGACGAGACGACCGGGCAGAGGGTTGAGTACGAGCACGAGGGCGGCATCGCCGAGTACCTCGAAACCCTGCTCGTGAATGACCACGCGCGGCCGGTGCATGGCGAGGCGTTCGTCGTTAGGCAGGAGCTGGAGGAGGGCGGGCGGATCGAGATCGCGCTCCACTGGACCGAGGCCCCGAAGGAGCAGGTCCGCTCGTTCGTCAACGGCATCCCGACGCGCTTCGGCGGCACCCACGAGCAGGGGATGAAGGACGCCGTCACCAAGTCGGTCCGCAACTACATCGACACCCACGACCTCGGCCAAAAGAAGCTCGACATCACCGCCGACGACATCCGCGAGGGGCTCTACGGGATCGTCAACCTGTTCATCGTCGAGCCGCAGTTCCAGGGGCAGACGAAAGAGCGCCTGAACAACCCCGAGGCCCGCAGTCTGGTGTCCGGCGTGCTGCGGCTCGACTTCGAGCAATACCTGAATGCCCATCCGACCGTCGCCGAGGCCATCGTCACGCGCATCGTGCAGGCGGCGAAGGCACGCGTGGCGAGCCGGTCGGCGGCGCAGCAGGCCCGGCGGAAGTCCGCCGTCAGCCACCGCCTCAACCTGCCGGGCAAGCTCGCCGACTGCTCGTCGACGGACCCCGCCGAGAGCGAGCTCTTCATCGTCGAGGGCGACTCGGCCGGCGGCTCGGCCAAGCAGGGCCGCGACCGCCGGACGCAGGCCATCCTCCCGCTCCGGGGCAAGGTCCTCAACGCCGAGCAGGCGACCTCCGCGAAGGTCAGCGCCAACAAGGAGCTCTCGAACATCGTCGACGCGCTCGGCTGCGGGCTCGGCGACGACCTCGACGCCGGGAAGCTGCGCTACCACAAGGTGGTCCTCCTGATGGACGCCGACTCCGACGGCCACCACATCGCGACGCTGCTCCTGACGTTCTTCTACCGCTACCTCCGCCCGCTCATCGACGAGGGCTACGTCTACATCGCGCAGCCGCCGCTCTACCGGATCGACGTGGGCAAGGAGACCTTCTGGGCGCTCGACGAGGCCGACCGCGAGAAGATTCTCAGCAAGCTCCCGGAGCGCGCCAAGCCCGAGATTCAGCGCTTCAAGGGGCTCGGCGAGATGATGCCGGCGACCCTCAACGAGACCACGCTCGACCCGTCGAAGCGCCGCCTCCTCCAGGTCACGATCCCGGACGGCGAGAAGCTGGAGACCGAGAACACGATCTCCGACCTGATGGGGCGCGACGCTGCCCCGCGCTTCGCCTTCATCATGTCGAACGCTGCCGAGGTGGAGGAGCTCGACGTGTAGTCTAGGTCCACAGCACCCACAGGAGCAGCCCCCCGTCGCGGACGATCCCGAAGAGGAGGTACGCGAGTATGTAGGCAGCGATCGTCTTCGCAACCGTCCAGACCCGCCCTCCGAAGAACCCGACGGCTCCGAAGCACAGGTAGAACAGCCCGAGCAAGAGCGTGAACCACGGGGGCGTCGTACTGCCGGTGAACGCCGTGAGCGCAAGCGCGAGCAGCCCGTCGATCAGGTGATAGTGCCCCGTCACGAACAGGGCGTAGACGGCGATCTCGGCGAGCGTGTAGCCCGAGCTCCGGAAGAACAGCCGCAGCAGCAAGACGAACGGGACGAGGAGCAGAACGACCTGGTACGCATACGTCACCGCGATCAGCTTGAGGTTGAGCGCGACGAACTCCGGCACCTGCTCCGCCGGAAGCAGTCGGCGGAACGGATTCGTCTCGTCCAGCAGCGCGCCCTCCATGAACTCGCGCATCGCCTCGATATGGAACGAGAAGGCGAAGAGCGTGACGGCCGTGCCGAGGACGAAGTAGCTGATCGGGCTGACGAAGCGCCTGCGCTCGCCTGCGACGTAGCGGCGGCACACCTGCCCCGGCGCGACCGTGAGGCGGCGAACCGTCAGTCCCAGCCCGCGCTCCAGCTTGAGAAACCGCTGGGCGAACTCGCGCCATAGACTGCCCAGCGTGAGCCGACCGTCGAGGTAGTGCTGGCCGCAAGCGTGGCACCAGTCGCCCTGCCGCTCCGCTTGGCAGTTGGGGCAAGAATCGAGTGGGTTGGTGTCGCGCTGCTGGGCCGGATCGCTCACTATACTGTCGTCCGTCATTGCCATGGCAGATAGTACGAACGCGGCCTTCGCCGTGTCGCCTGCATCAGGCGAGGGTCGGTCGCCGAGCCCGGCGCATCAGGAACAGCCCGCCCAGGATGCAGGCCCCGCCCAAGAGCTGGAACACCGTCACCGGCTCGCCCAAGAGCAGCGCCCCGCTCGCCAGCGCCACGACCGGCACCAGGTTGCTGTAGATCGCCGTCTGCGACGGGCCGACGCGCTGCACCGCCGCGTTCCAGAACCAGTACGCCACGCCGGTCGAGAGGGCACCGGAGAACACGAGCGCGCCCCACACCGGGGCGTCCACCCCGGCCCAGTCCACGGCGTCCCAGTCGGAGAGCCCGAGCCCCCACAGGAACGGGAGCGAGACGGCGATGCCGAAGAACGCCAGGCCCGTCGCCGAGATGCCGGTGCCGAGGACGGGGCGGCTGAGCACGGTGTAGGCCGCCCACGCCACCGCCGCGCCGAGCATCAGCAGATTCCCGAAGAGCGTGTCCTCGGTGAACGCCACCGCCCCGGTGCCGGCGAGGATGACGAGCCCAGTGCCGGCGAGCGATAGCGTCAGCCCGCCCCACGCGCCCAGCGGCAGCCGCTCCATCCCGACGGCCTGCGCGAGGATCGCCGTCCACATCGGAGCCGAAGCGATCAAGAGCGCCGCGCTCCCCGCGCTCGTCGCGTCTACGCCGACGATGAACAGCCACTGGTAGCCCACGTAGCCCATGAGCCCCAGCCCGACGACGGTCCACGGGTGGTCCCGAATCGGCGACCAGAACGCGCCCGGCTCTCCGCGCGATTGCCATGCGTGCAGCCCCCCCAGCACGAGCGCCGAGGCGACGAACCGGAGGGCGTTGACCACGTACGGCGGCATCGGCTCCAGCGCGACCTTGATGACCGGAAAGTTGAGACCCCAGATGACGACGGTGACGAGCAGGGCGAGGTCGGCGGAGCGGCGAACGGGCATCGGCGGGGCGAGAGGGAGCGGGCGGTACGCCGAGCCGGGGTGGACGTTTCGCGTGGAGGGAGTGGAAGGAGTGGAAGGAGTGGAAGGAGTGGAAGGAGTGGAAGGAGTGGAAGGAGTGGAAGGAGTGGAAGGAGTGGAAGGAGTGGAAGGAGTGGAAGGAGTGGAAGGAGTGGAAGGAGTGGAAGGAGTGACAAGAAAAGCCGGGAAAACTACCGAGGCCGCCGCGCTCCGCGCCAGCGCCTTTCCCCCCATTCCCTCCACTCTCCCCATTCCTCCCATTCCGCGCCGGAGGCGCACTCCCATTCCCCACCTCACGTCGTACTTTAAGTGCGGACCCGCACCCGCCCCTATGAAGCCCGACGGCATCCGGAAGCTCTACCACTCGATCAGCGAGGTCGCGGCCCTCGTCGAGGAGGACACCCACGTCCTGCGCTACTGGGAGACCGAGTTCGAGCAGCTCCAGCCGAAGAAGAACCGCGCCGGCAACCGCGTCTACACCGAGCGCGACATCGCCGTCGTGCAGCGCATCCGGCAGCTCCTGCGCGAAGACCAGTACACGATCGCCGGGGCGCGGCAGGCCCTCGACCGCGAGGCCGAGCCGCGCGTCCGCACCGACCGCGAGGCGCTCCGCGACCTGCGTGCATTCCTGGAGAAGCTCTTGCACGAGCTTTGAGCGCCAGACTATATTGCGGCCCATCGGTTGAACCGATACCTCGGTTGGACCGGTACCGGGAAGTAGCTCAGCCAGGTAGAGCACTCGGCTGGGGGCCGAGCGGTCGCAGGTTCAAATCCTGTCTTCCCGACCACGCCCGGAGCGCCCGGCCTCACCTAGCGAGGCCGGGCGTTTCCGCGTCCTGCCGCGTCGCCGGGGACGAAGCCCCCACGCCGGCTTCCGCACTACGCCCGCCGTGCGTACTTTCCACGCTCTGCCTCTCCGCACTGCCTCTCTGCCATGGCTGACCAGGACCCCGCCGCGCTCCCGCCCGACCCCTCCGGGTCGAAGATCGAGCACGACCTCCGCGCCATCCGCGACGCGCGCGGGGTCTCGCTCGAAACCCTTCAGCGCGAGACCCGAATGCCGGGCGACATCCTCCGCCGGTTCGAGGCGGGCGAGCTCGTCGGCGACGCGCAGTACAACGAGGTCTACCTGCGCAACCTGGTGAAGGCCTACGCGCAGGCGCTCGGCCTCCCGCTGCAGCAAGTCGTCGAGGCCTACGACCGGGCGAAGGCCGGGAGCTACGACGGGAGCCTCCGCCGGACCCATCTCGACGGCGACGCCCCGCAGGCCGCGCCGCCGCCGAAAGCGCCGCCCAAGCCCGCGCCCTCGGGCACCGCCCCCGCCGTCGCCGCGCTCTCGCAGCCCGCTCCGAAGAAGGACCCCGCCTCGCCCGTCAGCGAGCGCACCGCAGGCCACCTCCCGAAGCGCCGCGTGCAGACGGCGAAGGCCGCGGCCTCGACCGCCACGCCCATCGAGAAGTCGTGGGGCGTGATCATCGGCGGCACCGCCGCCGCCGTGCTCGTGATCGGGGCCGTGTTGTGGTTCCTGCTCCGCGACCCCGGCCCCGAGCCGGAGCTGGCCGAGCTCCCGCCCGCTCCCGCCGACACCGCCCAGGCCGCGGCACCGGCGGACACGGCCCGCGCGGCCCCGCCGCCCTCGAACGCGCCCCGCTTCCAAACGCCGATCAACGTCACGGTCGTCGCCGCCGAGGAGCCGCTCGAAGACTTCAAGGTGCAGGTCGACGACGACCTCCGGCGGCCCTACTGGCTCAACCCCGGTGCCGACCAGACGTTCACCGGCCAGCAGCGCGTCATCGTCTCCGGCGAGGGCGGGACCGGGAACTACGACGGGGCCTCGCTCCGGCTCCAGGGCGTCGAGTGGACCCCGCGCGAGGGGCAGGTCTTCCGCATCTCGGCGCAGAACGGGCAGGCGTTCCTCGACTCGCTCGCCCGCGTGGTCCGCTCCGCCGGATGACCCTCGCCGCCGACACCGAGGCGGCGCTCGGCCGTCTCGACGAGACGGACCTGGAGCAGATCGACGAGCGCGCCGCCGAGCCGCTGGCGGAGCAGCTCGCCGCCCTCGTGCGCGAGCACGGGCACCGCTACTACGCCCTCGACGCGCCCGTCATCGCCGACGCCGAGTACGACCGGCTCTTCCGCGCGCTCCAAACCCTGGAGGCCCGATTCCCTGACCTCGCCGCGCCCGACTCGCCGACGCAGCGGGTCGGGGGCGCGCCGCTCGACGCCTTCCGCAAGGTCCGCCATCCCGAGCCGCTCCTCTCGCTCGGCAACGCCTTCGACGAGGGCGAGCTGCGGGCGTGGTACGAGCGCGTCCAGCGCAGGCTCGCCGACGAGGGCGTCGGCACGAAGGACGACCCGGCTGCGCCCGCGCTCGTCGCCGAGCTGAAGATCGACGGGCTCGCCCTCGCGCTCACCTACCAGGCGGGCGTGCTCGCGCTCGGCGCGACGCGCGGCAACGGGCGCGTCGGGGAGGACGTGACGGCCCACGTCCGCACGATCCGCGCCATCCCGCTCCGGCTGCGCCCCGCCGCGCCGGAAGCCACCGACCTGTTCACCGCCGCGCCGAGCGTGCCCCGGGCGCTGGAGGTCCGCGGCGAGGTCTACCTCGGCACGACCGACTTCGAGCGGCTCAACGAGCGGCTCGCCGAGGAGGAGGGCAAGCCCTTCGCCAACCCGCGCAACGCGGCGGCGGGCAGCCTCCGGCAGCTCGACCCCGCGGTGACGGCGCAGCGCCCGCTGCGCTTCCTCGCCTACGGCATCGGCCCGGCGGACTTCGGGGACGCGCCGCCCCCGGCCTCGCAGCACGAGGTCCTCGCGCGGCTCGGGGCGCTCGGGCTGCCGGTCAACCCGGAGGTCCGCCACTTCGAGACGATCGGCGAGGTCGTGGCCTTCTGCGCGGCGTGGACCGAGCGCCGCGACGAGGGGGCCCTCGACTACGAGATCGACGGGGTCGTCGTGAAGGTGGACGACATCGCGCTGCAGGCCGCGCTCGGGGCCGTGGCGAACGCGCCGCGCTGGGCCGTAGCCTTCAAGTTCCCCGCCCGCGAGGCCACCACCCGGCTCGACGCCATCGACCTCAACGTGGGGCGCACCGGGGCCATCAAGCCGCTCGCGCTCCTCGACCCCGTCGGGATCGGCGGCGTGACGGTCTCGAAGGCGACGCTCCACAACGCCGACTACATCCGCGACCGCGACATCCGCGTCGGCGACCGCGTCGTCGTCAAGCGCGCCGGCGACGTGATCCCGCAGGTCGTCGGGCCGGTCCCCGCGGCGCGGACGGGGGACGAGGCGGCGTGGACGATGCCGGAGGCCTGCCCCGCCTGCGGCGAGCCGATCAGCCGCCTCGAGGGCGAGGCCGAGTTCTACTGCACGAGCGCGGCGTGCCCGGCGCAGACCGTCCGCCTCGTCGAGCACTACGCCTCGCGCGGGGCCCTCGACATCGTCGGCCTGGGCGAAAAGGTGGCGCTCCAGCTCGTCGAAGCCGGGCTCGTCCACCGGCTCGACGACCTCTACCGGCTCACGCCCGAGGCCCTCCTCGCGCTCGGCGGGTTCAAGGAGAAAAAGGTCGAGAACCTCCTCGCCGGGATCGAAGCCTCGAAGGGCCGGCCGCTCCGGGCGCTCCTCTTCGGCCTGGGCATCCGGTTCGTCGGGGCCACGGTGGCGCAGCTCCTCGCCGAGCACTACGCCACGCTCGACGCGCTCGCGGCTGCGCCGCAGGGCGACCTCGAGGCCATCCACGGCATCGGCCCCGAGACGGCGCGGAGCGTGGCCGAGTGGTTCGGGCACGCGCCCAACCGCGCCACCGTCGCGGCGCTTCAGCAGTTGGGCGTCAACACGGCCCGCCTCCCCGGCGAGCCCGTCTTCACGCCGTCGCCGACGGAGGGGCCGCTGGCCGGGCAGACGTTCGTGCTCACCGGCACGCTGCCGACGCTTACGCGCGACGAGGCGAAGGCGAGGATCACGGCGGCCGGCGGCCGGGTCACCGGCAGCGTGAGCACGAAGACCAGCTACGTCGTCGCCGGCTCGAGCGCCGGGGCCAAGCTGGACAAGGCCGAAGCGCTCGGCCTCCGTATCCTCGACGAACCTGCCCTGCTGGACCTCCTCACCGGCTGACGATGCTCGACGCGATCAAATCCAGGCTGGCCGCCCGCCAGGCCCTCAGGCTCATCGAGCGGCGGACGGTCCGCCCGTGGGCGGCGGACCCCGGCGCGCGGCGCGCGCTCGTCGTGCTCCCCGCCGCCGAGCTCGAGGCGAAGGAGGCGTGGCGGTTCGTCAAGGCGCTCGGGATTCCGTCGAGGCAGGTCACGCCGGTGGTGCCGTCGAGCCTGGTGGCCTACGCGCCGGCGGACTTCATCGGGCGGGTCAAGCGGCTCGACGACAAGGCCCTCGGCCTGCTCGGCCTGCCCAAGTCGGCGTTCGCCGACGGGCTGTGGGAGCCGGCACCGGACCTCGCCTTCTGCCTCACGCCGGAGTTCGACCTGGCGGCGGCGACGCTCGTCGGGGCCTCCCCGGCGGCCTTCCGCGTCGGCCTCTACGACGAAGCCGCCGAGCCGTTCTTCGACCTCATGATCGCGCGCGGCGACTCGTTCGCCTCGGCGCTCGGCGCGCTGGAGCAGGCGCTCCGCAAGGTCGAGCCGCCGGTGGTTTAGGGGCGCTGCGCGCGCTGTTTCGATGGGGTGGGGGGAAGGAAGGGATCTCAGCTTTGGCCGTCGGCGCAAACGGTGAGGGTTCACACTGCTTCGTTGCCCTCCCTGCTTTCCGTTCCCTCCCGTTCCGCGTCCCCGTTCCTCCCACCCTCCCCTCTGCGCTCGTGCTCACGAGTCTCGACTATGCGGTGCTGGTCGGCTACCTCGTCGCCGTGCTCGGCTTCGGGCTGTGGGCCGGCGGGCGGCAAGAGACGACGACGGACTACTTCCTCGGCGGGCGCGACCTCCCCTGGTGGGCGGTGCTCTTTTCGATCGTCGCGACCGAGACGAGCACGCTGACGGTGATCGGCGTGCCGGCGGTCGCCTACGGCGGGGCGCTCGTGTTTCTGCAACTGACGTTCGGGTACCTCGCCGGGCGCGTCGCGGTGGCGGTGTGGCTCTTGCCGCGCTACTTCGAAGGTGAGCAGGCGACGGCCTACGCCTTCCTCGGCGCGCGCTTCGGCGACGGGATGCGGGCGGCAGCCTCGGTGACGTTCATGGCGACCCGCCTCCTGGCCGACGGCGTCCGCCTCTTCGCCACGGCGATCCCGCTGAAGGTCATCGCGGCGTCGGCCGGGCTGGAGGTGTCGTACGCCGCGATCATCGTCGCCATCGGACTCGTGACGGTCGCGTACACGTTCGTCGGCGGGATCAAGGCGGTCGTGTGGCTGGATGTGGTGCAGCTCGGGGTCTACGTCGGCGGCGCGCTCGTCGCGGTCGGCATCCTGATCGGCGAGGTGCCGGGCGACTGGTGGGCGACGGCGCGCGCGGCGGGCAAGACGCAGGTCGTCGACCTCGGCCTTGGGCTGACGCTCGCCGAGTGGATCGCGGCCCCGTACACGCTCGTCGTGGCGGTCCTCGGCGGGGCCTTCTTCTCGGCCGCCTCGCACGGGACGGACCAGCTCATCGTGCAGCGCCTGCTCGCGTGCCGGTCGCTGGGGGACGGGCAGCGGGCGCTCGTCGGCAGCGGGGTCGTGGTGGTCGGGCAGTTCGCGCTCTTCCTGCTCGTCGGGCTGCTCTTGTGGAGCTACTACGGCGGGGCGACCCTGGAGGCGCTGGGGCTGACGCGCGGCGACGAGCTGTTCCCGAAGTTCATCGTCGAGGCCATGCCGCCGGGCCTGGCGGGGCTGCTGCTGGCGGGCATCATCGCGGCGGCGATGAGCACGCTCTCGTCGTCGCTGAGCGCGCTCGCCTCCTCGACCGTCTTCGACCTCCGTGAGCAGTTCAGCCGGGTGCCGCTCACCGAGAGCGCGGCCCTCCGCCTCAGCCGGTGGACGACGCTCGGCTGGGGCCTGGCTCTCGCGGCCTTCGCGATGCTCTTCGAGTCGATCACGAACCCGGTCGTCGAGCTCGGCCTGGGCATCGCCTCGTTCACGTACGGCGGCCTGCTCGGGGCCTTTCTGCTGGGCTTGGTGAGCCGCCGCGCCCGGCAGCGCGACGCGCTCGCGGCCTACGGCGCGACGCTCGCCGCGCTCGCCGTCGTGGTGCCGACCGGCGTGCTCGCGTGGCCGCTCTACACCGTCGCCGGCGCGCTCGTGACGGTCGGCGTCGGAGGGCTGCTGGGCCGGAGAGGGTGACCGTCACGAGCATGGCGAAGCCGGGGAAGACACCGGGGTGGGGCGCGCCGGTGTGGGTTCCCTCCCGGCCCCCATTCCCCGGCCGCCGTTTCGAGCCTCGCCCCCGGCTCACCGTCTCCCTGTCGTACCTTTCCCCGCTCGCCGCGCAACCCACCACGAGACCGCATGGGCATTCTGGAGCGACTGGGGCTGGGCCGCAAGGCCGGCCGCCGCCCGAGCCGGGTCGGGCTTCACCTCTCGACCGTGAAGCCGAAGCCGGGCCGCCGCCTGTCGCGCCGTGAGGTGCTCGTGCGCGCCGCCCTCTTCGGGGCCCTGCTCGCGCTCACGGCGCTGGCCTTCCCGGACCTGGAGCGCTACGACCAGGCGAGCCAGATCCAGCCCGGCGACGTGTGGCAGCGCCAAGAGGTGATGGCCCCGTTCCGGTTCGCGGTCTACAAAAGCGAGGAGCAGATCGCCGCCGAGCGGGACTCGGTCCGCTACGAGGAGCCGCCGCTCTTCGAGCGCGTGCCGGACGCCGCCGAGCAGACCGAGGTGGCGCTCGACTCGCTCGACCAGCGCTTGGGCACCTTTTTCCAGACCTACGTGGGCTGGCAGCAGAACCGGGCGCGGGGGCGGGCCGAGGCGGCTCGCCGCGACTCGGCGCAGTACTTCAGCCGGCTCGAAGCCTTGCAGGGCTGGCTCTCGACGGCCCAGATCGAGCAGCTCCTCGCCTCGTACGCGGCGCGGGCGGGCCTCACCACCTCGTCGCGCGACGAGGCGTCCGGCCCGGCGCTCCACGACCTCCTGCTGCGCTCGGTGCGGACGGTCTCGACGCGGCTGCTCCCCTTCGGCGTGCTCGACGTGCCGAAGGACAGCATCCTGACCGAGCAGATCACCGTCGTCAACCCCGAGGAGCGGACGGAGGTGCTCATCCCCAAGGCCGACCTCTACGGCAGCAACGAGGCCCTGACGACGATCCGCAACGAGCTCAGCCTCCGGTACCCGGACCGGCCCGACGCCGTCGCGCTCGGGGTCGAGATGTACCGGCAGACCGTGCGGACGTCGCTCCGGTACCTGGCCGGGGAGTCGGAGGCGCGGTGGGCCGAGCAGGCGCAGGGCGTCTCGGAGGTGTTCGGCTTCGTGCAGGAGGGCGAGTCCATCGTCCGGCGCGGCGACCAGGTGACCGAGGAGGTCAAGCGCAAGCTCAGCTCGCTGGCGCGCATCCGGGCGACGCAGCAGGGCAACGTCGGGCCGTTCCAGATCGTGCTCGGCGAGGTGCTGCTCTCGCTGGCGGCGTTCCTGATCTTCTTCCTCTACCTGTTCCTGATGCGGCGGCAGGTCTTCTACGAGGTCCGGTACCTGCTGCTGATCGCGCTGATCTTCGGCACCATCATCGGCTTCTTCGGCGTCGCCGTCCGGCTCCCCGAGATCGCCGACCTCGCGGTGCCCGTCGGCCTCGCCTCGATCCTCTTGACGGTGATCTTCGACTCGCGCGTCGGGATGTTCGCCACGATCACGCTGGCGTGCATCGGCGGCCTCGTCTTCGGCTTCAACTACGAGTTCACGTTCGCGACGATCTTCGCCGGGATGCTCGCCGTCTTCAGCATGCGCGACGTCAAGAACCGGAGCCAGATCATCCTCACCGCCGCGCTCGTCTTCGGGGCCTACACGCTCATCCTCGGGGGCTACTTCCTGCTGCGCGCCGGCGGGACGGACCGCCTCTTCTCGGAGCTCCTCCTGGTCGCCATCAACAGCGGGCTGCTCCTGCTGGCGTACCCGCTGCTCTGGATCTTCGAGCGCACCTTCGGGGTGACCACGGACCTGACACTGCTCGAGCTCTCGGACACGAACCGGCCCCTCCTCAAGGAGCTCTCGCTGCGGGCACCGGGCACGTTCAACCACGTGCTGCAGGTCGCCAACCTCGCCGAGGCCGCGGCGGCCTCCGTCGGGGCGAACGCGCTCCAGGCCCGCGTCGGCGCGCTCTACCACGACATCGGCAAGATGATCAAGCCCGAGTACTACATCGAGAACCAGCAGGCCGGCGAGAACCCCCACGACCGCGTGACGCCCTACATGAGCGCGCTCGTCATCGCCAGCCACGTCAAGGACGGCCTCGACCTGGCGCAGCAGGAGAACCTCCCCGAGGTCGTCCAGAACTTCATCCCGACCCACCACGGGACGACGCTGATGGAGTTCTTCTACCGCAAGGCCGAGGAGCTCCGCGGCCCGGACGACCCGCCCGTCGACGAGATGGAGTTCCGCTACCCCGGCCCGCGCCCCCAGACCAACGAGCAGGGCATCGTGATGCTCGCCGACTCGGTCGAGGCCGCCAGCCGGAGCCTCGACAAGCCCACGCCGAAGCGGCTCGAAGGCCTCGTCGACGCCATCTTCAAGGCCCGCATCGAGGACGGGCAGCTCGACGGCTGCGCCCTCACCTTCGCCGACCTCAACCAGATCAAGGAGACGTTCCTCTCGATCCTCAACGGCATCTATCACCTCCGCGTGAAGTACCCGGACCAGGAGAAGATCACGGGGGAGAAGAAGGAGGAGACGGTCCCCGCGCCGACCCCGCCCGCACCTCCGCCGGCCTCGGCCCCACCGGGGCCGGCGGGGGAGGTGGAGGTCCCGCCACGTGCGCAGGACGTCCCCGCGCCCGCGCCGGAGGCGCGGAAGGCCCGCCGGGAGCACGGCCCGTCGTCCGAGGAGCGCGCCTCGCTGGGGTGAGAGGGAATGGAGGGAATGGAGGGAATGGAGGGAATGGAGGGAATGGAGGGAATGGAGGGAATGGAGGGAATGGAGGGAATCCAAAAAAACCACGAAAGTTAACCCCACCGCTGCGCGACAGGCAGCATCTTCTCTGTCCTCTGTCCTCTGTCCTCTGTCCTCTGTCCTCTGTCCTCTGTCCTCTGTCCTATCGTCGCATGGCGTCGCGGACGCCGTCGAGCGAGGCGGGGTTGACGAGGTGGCGCAGCGGGGCGTGGGCCGTCTCGCCGAGCAAGGGGCGCAGCGTGCGGCGCGCCTGCGGGGTGAACAGCAGCAGGTCCACCTCGTCGAGCAGCTCCGCGAGGCGGTCGCGGCCCGCGTCGGCGGGGAGGGCGAGGGCGGGGCCGGCGAAGGCGGTCAGCGCCCGCACCTCGGCCAGGAGGGGCGCCACCGCGTCGTCGTAGCGCGTGACGAGGCCGAGCGTGGCGGTGGGGGGGAGCCGCGCGGCGCGGGCGAGGGTCTCGGGCGGCGGGTAGACGAGGACGCTGACGGTCTCGGCGCGCGGGACGGACGCGGCGGCGACCTGCGCGCTCGCGTGCGGCGTCACGACGAGGTCGGCGTCGGCGTGCTGCCCGAGGGCGTCGAGGCGGACGGCGTCGACGCGCTCCTGGACGGCGGCGCTGACCTGCTCGGCGCACGTCTCGGCGAGCTCGCGGTAGGCGGCGGCGAAAACCACCTTCGGCCTGGCACCGGGGTCGTCGAGGAAGGCGAGCTGCTCCTGGAAGAGGTACTCGACCTCGCCGTCGTCGAGGCCCAGCCCGATCAGCTTCTGGATGGCGTCCTGCACGATCCCGGCACCGCGCTCCAGCCGGTCCGCCGCCGGGGCCGGGGCGCGCTCGACGACGGTGTAGCCGCTGCCCCGGCGGGCGTCGAGCAGGCCCTCGGCCTCGAGCTGCTGGTACGCCTTGCGGACGGTGTGGAACGAGACGCCGAGCTGCTGCCCGAACGCGCGCGTCGAGGGCAAGCGCTCGCCGGGGCGGAAGCGGCCGGTGGCGAGGTGGAACCGGAGCTGCTCGGCGAGCTGCTCGGCGATCGGCGTGCTCGCGGCGCGGTCGAGTTGGATCATGCGGAGTCGATAGGAGAAGGGCACCGCGCGTGAGGCACGGTGCCCTAAGCTAAGCCAGGGGTTAGGACCTGCTAGCGCAGAAGCGTGACCCGCTGCGCTTGGGCCGTGCCGTCGGCAGCGCTCATCCGGACGAGGTAGACGCCACTCGGCAGGCCCGCCGTGGCGAGCCCGAAGCGGTGTTGCCCAGCCTCCGTCGCCGCGTCGTGGAGCACGGTCACGCGGCGCCCGAGCACGTCGAAGACCTCGACCCGAAGGTCGGTACGCTTTGCTAGCAGGACCGTGACCGTGGCGCGCCCGGCCGTCGGGTTCGGGTACATCGCTAGCGACGCCTCCGCCGGCGGCTCCGCTGCGCCCTCGGCGTCGGTCTCCGGCACGACTTCAAACGTCAGTGGCACCTCGGTGGCCGCGCCGCTCGCGGCCTCGAACACCTGGAGCGCGGCGGCGTAGCTGTTGCCGACCGCGCGCGTGCCATCGGTGCCAAGAGCGACGAGCTCTACGGGCTGAAGGAGAACGTGATCGTCGGGCAGCTCGTCCCTGCGGGCACCGGGCTGAGGCGCTACCGCGACCTGGTGGTCGGCTCGAAGAAAGAGCTGGAGGCGCTGCAAGCCGCCGCCAGCGGCACCGCCGGCTCGATGTCCGGCGACGGCAGCACGGCGCCCATCGAGGCCGAAGTTTAGCTCCGGTCCGGCACGAATCGGCGAAGCCCCGGCTGTCGATGCGACGGCCGGGGCTTCGTGCTTTCCGGCGAAGGACCGTCAGTGCAGAGAGGTAAAGCGCTGGGCGGTGGTGAACCCGTCGGCGGTGGCGCGCACGAGGTAGATACCCGCCGTGAGGACCGCTGTGTCGAGGGAGAGCGTGTGGGTTCCAGCCGCGAGCGGCCCTTCGTGCACCGCAGCCACCGCGCGCCCGAGCACGTCGTAGACGGTCACTTGCACATCCGCTGCGGCGGGCAAGCTGAGCGGTAGCACCGCCGAACCGTACGAGGGGTTCGGGTATGGTGCGCCCAGTGCGAGCGCTCCAGAGGGCTCGCCCGGTGTGGGCTCGGCCTCAACCGGGGGCGGCGTGATCCGGATGGGGTCGATCACAGCTTCGGCTTCGCCGAGTTTGGCCAGAAACAGAAGTGTGGTTCCATCGGCCTCACTCACGAAAGCGCCGGGGATAGAGCACCCCTCCTGCACGGTGCAATCCCCAAACATGGGCGCGATGCCAAAGGCCCCGTCGGAGTTAGAAACAATGGCGGCGGTGGCGCCGGCCGCGGCCGCGTTTCTGATCTTGTCGACGAACGGACAGTCGCCGCGCAAGATCAGAACAATTGTGCCCGCGACCTGGTCGGCGTTCGTGAGCGGGCCGTCACAGGCCTCGATCGGGTCTGCGATAGAGAGCGGGAGCGGCCCGACCGGCACGCCCTCTTCGAACTGCGCGCCGAACTGCGCCGTGCGGCCGGGGGCCTCGATGCCCGGGCCACGGACGACGACACTGTCGCTCGGTGCCTGCGCGAGAGCCGCTGCTGAGAAGAAGGCGGCGAAGGCGAGCGTGAGGTAGCGAGATAAGGTCATAGGGAGCATGGTTATAATTTCTGTCAGGTCACAGAGCAGTCGGTCAGTGCACGACGGTGAACCGCCGTGAGGCTGCGAACGCATCCCCGGCGACGCGGACGAGATAGATACCAGCCGGGAGACTGCGCTCGTCTACGATGAACTCATTCATACCCGCTGTGAGCGGCCCCGCGTGGAGCACGGTCACGCGGCGCCCGAGCACGTCGAAGACCTCGACCCGAAGGTCGGTACGCTTTGCTAGCAGGACCGTGACCGTGGCGCGCCCGGTCGCCGGGTTCGGGTATACCGAGAGTGACGCCTCCGACGCTGGCTCCACGTTGTCCTCGCTGTCCGTCTCCGGGACGACCGCGAAGGCGATGGGCACCTCGACGGCAGTGCCCGTGGCGGCCTCGAACACCTGGAGCGCGGCGGTGTAGGTGCTCCCGACCGCGCGCGTGCCGGACAAGAACGTGAGCGCGATCTCGACCGACTCGCCCGGGGCGAGCGTGCCGTCCCATGCCGAGAGCGCGAGCCACGACGGCGGCAGCGGGTGCGGGCGGATGCCGACGATGCCATCGGTGGCGAGGTTCACGAAGGCGAAGTAGAGCAGGCCGTTGGGGTCGAGGCGGCTGCGCAGTGGGTTGCCCGTGATGCTGCCGAAGCCGCTCCCCCCACTCACGTCCGGCAGCGGCGTCTCAATGCTGAGGTCCCGCCCGAGCGGGTCCGTGACGATGAGACGGTCGAACTGGCCTCCGCCGGGTGGGAGCACCGCTATCTCCAGCCGTACCGCTTCTGGTTCGCCGGGCGTGCCACCTGACCCCAAGCCGCCATGAGCATCGGGACCACGCAAGGCGACCTCGGGATAAGCATCTGGTCTGATTGGGTAGCCAGCGGCAGGGGTGCCAAGCGTATCGAAGGCCCAGACAGTGCCCGCCAAGACATCGCCGACGTAGTAGCGCACTGTAGCAGTGTCGTAGCTAAGGGCGTCGGGGTAGATGGCCTCGGGTGGGTCGCCGCCCAAGAGCGGAAGCTCAATGCGGTCTCCCGTCGGAACTCCGTTGAGGTCCCCCTCGATCAGCAGCACCCGGCGCAGTTCATCGCCGGTCTCCTCAACATTGAGCCACCACAGTGTACCAGTGTCGGAGTTGAAAGCCACGCCGGGCGTGGCCGGGCCGAAGTCAAGCTCGTCCTCGAATGGGTGCTCGAACGAACGTATGATCTCCAATTCTGGCGTCAACTCGTGCGTTCGGCTCCGTGGTAAGCGGTCGGCGGCGAAAAGCTGGCCGTCAGGCGTCATGGTCAGTCCGTCAGGACTCCACCCGATCATCGCGCTCTGCTCGTCTACTTGAAAGAGGACCTCGCCGATCTCGCCGCACGCCGCCCCGACGGCAGACGCCGCCAGCCGCGCGGCCCCGGCTTCCCGCTGCAGCGGCCGCTCGAAGCTGAGGCAGAACGAGACCGCCAGACCGGGGTGAAGGCCACCGGCCCAGCAAAGGCCCCCTCCGCCACCGGATCGAGCGTGTCCCAGTACGTGTTGACGGCCTGAACGGTAGTGCTCGTGAGGTTGCGCAGCAGGAGGCCGCCGGTCTCGTCGTAGACCGAGTTGCGCCCATTGAACTCAGAGTCCCCGAGGAAGGCCTGGCCACCGTTGTAGACGAAAATCTCAGCTCCGTCGTTGCCCGCTACCCGGTTGACGCCGAAATCCAATGCTAGTGGTCTCATGTCGATATCGCCACCCGTGATGACGGCGACGCCGAACTTCCCGTTCTCCTCGATGACGTTGCGCTCGAACGGAAACACAAGAGCGTTCGAGACGCCGAGGCCGACGTGCTGGTTGCTCGTCCCGTCCCCGTTGCTCGACATCACGGTGAAGCTGATGTCGGCGTCCGTGTTGAGCGCGCGGACACCGGCGTTGTCGTTGCCCACCACCTTGGTGGAGTCGCCCGAGGCCGACTGCGTCAGCGTGAAGGCGCTGCGCCCGCCGCCGGTGCACTCGGGGCTGGTGGGGCAGTAGTCCTGGACGAAGCCCGTCTCGATGCCGACGCGGTTGTGCTCGATGACGGAGCCGGTGATCGTCACGTCGGTGCTGAAGACCTCGACGCCAATGTCGGCGTGCGAGACCGTCGCCCCGTCGAGGTCGAGCACGCCGGTGTCGAAGACGGCGATGCCGCCCCAGCCCTGCGCCGCGTCGCCCTCGGTGAAGGTCGTGCCGAAGGCGTTCAGTGTGCCATCGACAATCAGCCGCGCACCGGGTGCGAAGGTGACCGTGGCGGCTCCGAAGGTCCAGGTTTCTCCTTCGGGGATCACCAGGTCCGCCTGCGGTCGTCCGCCGTAGGTCGTCAGAGTCCGTTTGAGCGCCTCATAGGCGTTGACGCGCCCGCTCCCGGCCCACCGTATGCTGCACCCGGTGTCGTAGTCTGCCGTCTGCTCGATAATGTCCTTGACTTGCTCGAACGTGGGTTCGGGGTTGATAGCCAGCATCAGCGCCGCGATCCCAGTGACCTGCGGTGCCGCGGCCGAGGTCATGCCGAAGCCATCCGAGGTGTTGTAGGGGAGGTAGTTGCCGGGGACGCGGCCCAGGGAGCCCATGCGGTCCATCGTCGCGATTTCGAGTTGGCCCGAGCTCAGGGAGCCGCTGCTCGGGGCGACCACGTCAGGCCGGCGCGCACCAGGAGACACAAACGGGGAGTACGATGGACGGATGTTGTTGCTCGTCACAGCACCCACGGCGATCACGCCGTCCAGAGTAGCCGGGAAGGCAACAAAATTGCCGTTATTGCCTGCCGAGACGACCATCACGATCCCCAAGCTGTCGCGCCCCGCCTCGGAAGCCCGCTCAAAGGCCGCCGCGATGTCGTCATCAGAGTAGTCCGGGGAGACCGCGTTCCAACTGTGGTTCATGATGTGGACCCCGCGTTGGCGTAGCGTGTCGATAGAGGCTGCGATCTCGCGGGCGGGTGCCTCGCTATCCCGACCGAAGATCTGAGCGGACATAATGCGGGTGTTCTCGGATACGCCACGCACGCCGGTGGCGTTGAAGTCAGCGGCAATCAGGCCTGCGACGGCTTGCCCGTGCATGACGAGGGAGGATATCGGCTGTCCGTCGCCGTCGCCGTAGGATGGGGCGGTATGGCCCGGAAGCCGCTGGCCGGGCGCGAAGTCCTCGTGGTCTTCGACGCCGGTGTCCACGACGCCCGCAATCACCGAGGCGCTCCCGGTCGTGATCGCCCAGGCGCGCTCGGCGTCGATGTCGGTGTCGGGGACCGAGCCGTCGAGTCCGTTGTTCTCCAGGTGCCACTGCTCGCCGTAGAGCGGGTCGTCGATACTGCCGCCAGGAAGCGCACTCGCCGTGAGCAGGGTAGGCGGACCTCCAACCGGAGTGTCACCTTGGAGCACGAAGTCCGCGAAGGCATCGGGTTTCGCCCAATCGGTCAAGCTGTTGGTGTAGTACGCATTGGCTACGTCCAGCGTAGACAGGGTGGCACTGGCAGGCACACGGATCGTGTAGACCGACGTGCCGTCAGCGAACGTCTCGGAGTCCACCGTCGTCACGCCGTACTGCGCGTTGAGCTGCGCCACCTGCGCGCCGGTCACGCCGGGGCCGAACCCGGCGCGGACGTAGTCGGTGACGGTGAAGCCCATCGTGCTCGTCCCAATGACGTAGTCCGGCTCGACGCGCGCGACGTTGGCATCGCTTTCGAGCGCAGTCCGGGCTCCGTTGCCGGTGAAGCTAGCGACCTCTTCGACGACGTAGAAGTCACGAGGGAGCGACTCGGCAATCGTGAAGTCCGGGCTGAGCGACTGCGCGAGCGCCGCTTCGCTGACGCCGGGCGCGGCCTCGACGACCCAGTGCTGGGCGACGGGCGTGAGGGCGATCTGCCCGCCGCCGGAGAAGTAGTGCTGGGCCGCGCCGGGTGTGGCGAGTGCGGTCACGAGGCACACTGCGAGGGCGGAGAGGCGGAGAAATTACGCATGATAGACCTCCGGGTTAGGTGTGGTGGAAAGAACCACCTTGAACATAAGGGGTCGTGCCCTGCTCCGCAAGTCCTTTGCAAAACGTCCGGCCTGCTCGGCTTCTCCCAGAAGCGGCCGGTCGCGAGGTGGAACCGGAGCGGCTCGGCGAGCTGCTCGGCGATCGGCGTGCTCGCGGCGCGGTCGAGTTGGATCATGCGGGAGCGGGGCGGATCGGACGAGGTGGGAGGCGCGGCAAGGTACGTGTGGCGCGCCCGCCCGTCATGCCTCAGCGCATCACCGTGAACCGTCGTGAGACTGCAAACCTCGCTCTTGCCCGCCGGTCCCGGAGCGGATGCGGTCGATGTCGCACCCGGCGGTGCTCACGCCGGTGTCGAGCGCGAGGGTGCTCGTCGTGCCGTACTAGTGTTGCAGCCTCTTGTTCGTGAGCGGACCCCCGGCCGTGCGCCTCTCGCTGTGCTCAGCGGTCCGACGGTCTCGCTTCGTCGACGCTGTATCTTCGGCCACCTCCTGTCCCTCACGCCAACCGTTCGTCATGCTACGCTTGCGTCTTGCCCTCGTCGCCCTGTCCTTCGCCGCCCTCGCCGCCCTCGCCGGCTGTGATGCGGCGGACTCCGACGCCTCCGACGCTTCCCTCACCGGGGGGCTCTCCGCCGCCGCGACCGTCTCCGGGGACCGCGCCGCGCCGCCACCCCCGCCCGTCCTCTCGGCGACCGACCTCGGCGTCGTCGCGCAGCTCCCCATCATCCGGGGGCGCGACGGGGCCATCAGCGCGCTCGTCAACGGCCGCTCCGTGTGGACCTTCGGCGACACGCCGCTCAACGGCCCTAACGCCGACGGCAGGAACTGGGTCGACAACTCGCTCTCGTGGACGAGCGACCTCGACGCCTCCGACGGCATTGCCTTCGAGGGCAACTACGTCGACGCGGTGGGGGCCCCGGCCGAGATCGTCCCGTTTCTCCCGTGGGAACAGCGCTACAACGAAGCCCACGCCGGCACCCCCTGCCAGGAGGAGCCGTGCGGCGCAGAGATCGCCTTCTGGCCCGGCGACCTCATCCCGGACCCCGCACGCCGCCGCGTGCTCATGACCTACTACCAGCTCTGGCGCTCGCCGACCTTCGAGGGCTGGCGGAGCATCGGCGGCGGGTTTGCGGTGTGGGACGAGGGCATGGCGCCGGGGAGCGTCCGGCGGCCCGTCCAGAACCCCGGCAGCCGGACCCCCACGCTGATGTGGGAGCGCGACGAGGTGAGGTACGACAACGCTACCCTCGTTGACGGGGAGACGCTCTACGCCTACGGCTGCAAGCTGAACTTCGTCGTCCACGCGTGCCGGGTGGCTCGCGTCCCGCTCGCCGACGTGCTCGACAAGACGGCGTGGCGCTACTACACCGGCACCGCGTGGAGCGCCGACCCAACCGACGCGGTGCGCGTCTTCGACGGGGGGGCGGCCGGCACGAGCGTCTTCTACGTCCCGCACTACGGCGGCTACTTGGCGATCTACAACCCCGCCTTCGACAACACGGTGCGCTACCGCGTCTCGCGGACGCCGTGGGGGCCGTGGTCGGAGCCGCAGCCTCTGTTCACGATGCGGCCGGGGCAGGGCACGTTCGGGAACTACTCGGCGCACGCCCACCCGGAGTTTGCCGAGGCCGGCGGGCGGGTGCAGTACGTCACCTACGCCCACACGACGGGCTTCCTCCGGCAGGAGCTCCCCCTGGTCCGCGTCGTGTTCGGCGAGCTACCGGAATAGCACGTCCGGGAGTGCCTGGGGACGGTTGCTCGTGGGCCGACCCCCCCGCTTCCGCTGCCCTCGCTGCGCTCCGAGCAGCGGAAGCTGTTCCCCTCGTGTGAGGGAGACAGGCCGTGCGCCCGGTGAGCGCAGCGAGGGGCTGACGGCCAGGGGGGTCCGCTCACGAGCGGAGGACGGCGACCCTAGGGCCTGTGCGAAAGCCCCTTCGCGGGCTGCGCAGGGCCGGCCAGCTCCCGCTGCGTCGTCGCGCTGCATCGCCGTAGCTTGCGCTACGGCTGCTTCGCGCTCCTTGCCGCGAGCCCCGTCGGCTCCTGCTCGCCCAACACGCCGGAGGTTCCGCACAAGGCCTAGCGCAGGCGCGTGACCCGCTGCGTCTCGACGAACGAACGGCCCGCCCCCTCGGCTTCCATGCGCACCAGGTACGTCCCGCTCGGCAGGCCCGAGGCGTCGAAGCGCACAGTGTGCTGCCCCGCCTCCAGTGTGCCCTCGACGAGCGTCGCCACGGCTCGCCCGAGCACGTCGTAGACGGTCACCGTCACGCAGGCCGCTGCCGGCACGGCGAGGTCGAGCGAGGTCGCGGCCTCGAACGGGTTCGGGCGCGCGGCACCCAGGGCGAACGTACCCAGCGCAGCCGAGGCGGAGGCCGAGCGTGCCGCCTCCGGTGCCCCGTCGGCGCTCCACTGATCGCCGGCCGCGACCGGTACCCCCGTCGCCGCCTCGACCACCGACCAATCGCTCAGCCCGGTCTCCGAGGCGAAGCTCCGGCCTGCGGCTTTCGTCACCCCGAAGCTGTCGCCGTCGACGACCTCGCTGGAGAAGGTCCCGACGTAGCCGTTGTACGAGTACGTCCCGGCGGGCGCGTTGCTCGGCACGTTCTGCGAGAGCGTCCGGGTGACGGAGGCTCCGGCCCCGAGCCGCACGCTCACCGGGCCGACGAGCGGGCCGAACGTGCCGCCGTTCGGGAGCGTGGCGTCGCTCCAGGCCTGGAAGCGCTGGACGGTGTTCGTGTGGTTGGTCAGCGTCGCGGTGAAGGTCATCGGGCCGCCCGAGGCCGCGACGCTCGACGGGTCGCCGCCCTGGGGCGCGAGGCTCATCGACACCGCCGGCGCGAGCGACGGCAGCACGTCGGTCGAGAGCGCAGCGCTGTCGCCCTCGCCCTCGACCGAGGCGACGGTCGCGGTCCCGGAGACGCTGACGAGGTGGGTGGCGAAGGCCACGTCGTCGACGTACCAGCCCTCCTGCGGGGTGAGCACGTCCGAGGCAAAGCGGAAGCGCACCGTGACGCGCTCGCCCTCGAAGCTGCCCAGGTCGGCGACGGTCTCGACGAAGCCGCCGCTGTCGCCGTCGAACACGTCGCGGTCGGCGAGGGTCGGGTTATCGGCCGCGGCGACCGTGCCGTTGTAGCCGTTCTGGACGAAGAACGGGCCGGCGTCCTCCCACGTCGCCCCGCCGTCGGTGGACAGCTCGACGACGCCCGCGTCGAAGCCCGCCTCGGTGTTGTAGCGGTGCCAGAAGCGGAAGAGCGCGCCCGCCGGGAGCGGGTCCGAGGCGTCGAGGTCGAGCCACTGGTCGCTCACGTTGTCGGGGTCCTCGGCGAACCAGCTCGACGCGCCCCGGTGGGCGTCGCCGGTGGTGATCGCCCACGTCGGGAGCACGCCGCCGACGGTCCAGTTCTCGCCGCCGCTCTCGACCCCGTCCTGGAAGAGGAACGCCGAGCCCTCGCCCGTAGCGACGGCGACCTGGAAGCTCCGCGTCGCGGACGCCCCCGGCGCGAGCGTGCCGAGGCTCCACGTGACCGTGCCCGCCGCCTCGCTGCCGCCGTCCGACGCCGAGCCGGCGACGTAGACCGTCCGCGCCGGGACTTCGTCGGTGAGGACGACCCCGGTGGCGTCGTCGTCCGAGTCGTTGGTGACGGTGAGGGTGTAGGTGATCGTCTCGCCGTCGCGCACCGGCGCGCCGCCGTCGCTCTTGGCGACGGCGAGGCCCGCCTGGTTCGGCGTGTTGCCGACGAGCGCGGCGCGGCGCGGGCTGACCTCGAGGACCTGGCGGATGCGCGCCTTCTGGCCCTCGGTGAACGTGTTCATGCACGTGTCCTCGGTGTAGTCCATGTAGTTCTGGACCATGTCGGGGACGTCGAACGGCGCGCCGTAGGCGGTGTCGTCGCAGGTGTTGACGGCGGGGCAGCCACCGTTCGAGTCGGCGGAGCGGGGCGTGTCGGTCACGAAGTCGTCGACGGTGCAGTCGCCGTCGCCCCAGATGTGGCGGAGGCCGAGGAAGTGGCCGACCTCGTGGGTGGCCGTGCGGCCCTTGTCGTAGGGCGGGTTGTAGGTGCCGCCCGGCGCGAGGTCCGAGGAGCCGAAGGCGCTGTAGTTCTGGACGACGCCGTCGGTGTTCGGGTCCTGCGGCTCGCTGGGCATCCCGGCGAGGCCGGAGCCCTCGGGGAACTGCGCGTAGCCCAGGAGGAGCGGGCCGAGGTCGGCGCTCCACATGTTCATGTAGCGCTCCGGGTCCCAGATCGTCTCGGGCTTCACGACGAGGTCGAACTGGCCGGGCATCCCCAGCGCGGGGTCGTAGCCGACGCCGGGGACGTAGTCGTTGCGCGCGTGGCGGAGGATGCCGGTCGTCGGGTTGCCGTCGGGGTCCTCGGTGGCGAGGACGAACTCGACGCGGAGGTCGGCGGCGATGCTGTCGGGGAAGGTGCTCTGGCCGGGCGAGCCGAGGATCGCGCGGAAGTCCTCGTTGAGGACTTGAATCTGGCTGGCCGCCTGGGCGTCGGTGATGTTCGACCCCATGCCCGGCGCGAAGTCCGTGACGTGGTGGACGACGTGGATGACGACGGGAATCGTGTAGACTTCCTCAGGCCCCTGGCGGAACTGCCGGAGCTGCCGGCCGACGAGCGCGCGGTCGCGCTTGAGGACGCTCGCGTCCGGGGCGTAGTTCGCCGGGAGCAGGCCGGGGTAGAACTCCATCGTGGCGCAGCTCCGGAACTCGACCGGCTGCGCGAAGGCTCCGGTGCCGAGGAAGCAGCAGCCGAGGAGCAGGGCAAGGGCGCGGCCGAGGCCGCGAGAGGGAACGGGCATGGGAGTGGGGCTAAGGGTTACGGGAGACGGTCCTGCAGCATGGTTCCCTCCATGCTGCGAATATAGGCGCAGACGAGACGTAGCACAACGCCGGCCCTCCGGCGTTCGGCAGGTAATATCGAGTCGCTGTTTCATGCGCCACCCTCTGCTATAGTGTGCTACAGCCTGCTACAGTCCTTTCCGCGCAAGCGGGAATCCAGAACAGGCGGGAATCCAGAAGGGGTGCCTGTCCGCCCTGGATGGGCTTCGCCAGGCCTTCGGGTTCCTCGCCTACGCTCGGAAGAACAAACCTGGATGGGGCGGCCAGAATCGGTACGGGCGCGGCGACTGGACGCGGAGCGTTGGGGCACCTGCGCCCACTTGCCACTGGGTACTGCGTTCGGTAAAAACCGGGACCCGTTGCGATGGTCTGTGGAGCGAATGCAAACCTTGAGGCGACGTGCGGTCAGAAATGCGACGTGCGGTGCGCGAATGGTCATCGCAAACGCACCGCACGGGGACCAGGGTGGTAGGCCGGTCTGAGTCTGTACCCCCGCCAGGGCTCGAACCTGGGACCCGCTGATTAAGAGTCAGCTGCTCTACCAACTGAGCTACGGAGGCGTAAGCATTCAGCATAACAACGAGAGTCGGAGGGCTGTTCCGGCTCCCGTTGAAGCGTGTGCGAAGCCCGCGCGCCTCAGCAGTCCAGCTCCGGCGGGCAGGCGAGGGGGCGCGGCACGGCCTGCCCGTTCGTCTGCTGGCGGATGCGGTAGGCGTAGGTGTGCATCGCCGCCACATCGTCGGGGGAGACGCCGAGCTCGGCGCGGACGCGCTCCAGCGTCTGCGGCTCGCCCGGCTCGATCTCGTCGTCGGCCAGGGCCACGTCGACCAGGTTCAGCATGAGCGCCCGGCGGATCGGCTCGTCGGTGTCGCGGAGGATCTCGAGGCAGGTCTCGAGCGCGGGCGGCGCGATGCTGAGGGCGAAGGCGCGCTGGCGGGCGTCCTCGGAGAGCCCGTCGAGGTGGAGCGATTCGAGGATCAGGTCGGACTCGCGCTCGTCGATCTGGTTGTCGGCGGCGGCGAGGGCGAAGAGGGCACCGTAGAAGGCGAGCTGCTGGCGCTCGGTGAGGCCGGAGAGGTCGAGGATTTCGTGGGCGGGAGACGGCATCGCTTCGGTCATAGAGGAGGGAAGGGCGGCGGTCGGCGGGGGCGGTTAAGATACGGGCAGCGTGCGCTCCGAAACGGCGGCTTCGCGGCCCAGCATCCTGCCCGGAGAACGCTGCCAGCGCGCGCTGTAGTGCCTCATCCAGCGCCGGTCGACGAAGTGCTTGAGCCGGAGCACCGGCCCGCCGCGCACCCACAGCCCGCCGGCCACGCCCAGCCCGACCGGCTCGCCGGTCGAGAGGATCAGCGGGGCGACCGGGTAGGGGCGGAACGCGGCGAGGTCGAGGCCGGCCAGGCCCCGGCCTGCGCGCAGCGCACCCAGGGCGCGCCCGACGTTCGCGCGGAGCGTCGGGCCCTGCTTGACGGCGTGGACCCCGATCCGCTCGAGCGCGGGGTAGCCTGCCAGGGCCGCGCAGTCGCCGGCGGCGAAGAGCCACGGGGCCGCCGGCACCTGCAGCGTGTCGGCGACCCGGAGGAAGCCGCGCTCGTCCGTCGGCAGCCCGGCCTCGGCGAAGAGGGGCGGCGCGGCGCTGCCCGTCGCCCAGAGCACGCGGTCGGCGGGCAGCGCTGCGCCGCCGGCGAGCCGCACGGCCCCGGCCTCGACGCGCGCCACGCGGGACCGGAGGCGGACGGCGACGCCTCGCGCTTCCAGCCGCCGCTGCACGTCGTCCTGCATCCCGCTCGGGAAGCCCGGCAGGAGCGCGCCGGACGGTTCGAGGACCGTGAGCCGGAGCGCTCCGGGCCGGGCGGCGAGCGCCCGCGCGCTGAGGTTGAGCGCGACCTCGACGCCCGCCGCCCCGCCGCCGACGACCGCGAGGTGCCGCGCCGCGCCCGAGCCGCCGAGCGCCGCCGCGACGAACCGCTCCAGCGCTTCGACGTGGTGCAGCGGCTTCGTCGGCACGGCGTCGCCCGCCCGCACGCGGCCCGGGTTGACGGCCCCGACGTCGAACACGGCGAGGTCGCAGGCGACGGTCTCGCCGCTCGCCGTCTCGACGCCGCCCTCGGGCAGGACCGCCGTGACCCGCTCCTGCCGGAACCTCACGCCCGCCGCCGCGCACAGCGCGCCCAGGTCGATCTGCACCTCGGCGGCGGCGTAGACCCCGCCGAGGTATTCGGGCACCATCCCCGAGTAGAACAGGGTCGGGTGCTCGTCGAGGAGCGTGACGGCGACGCCCCGGCGCACCCAGTCGCCGGCGCGCTGCACGAGCGGCAGCGCGGCGTGCCCCCCGCCGACGACGACGAGGCGAGGGCTAGGTGCCGAGGAGGCCACGGATCACGTCCACGGCCGAGACGCCCTCGGCCTCGGCGTTGAAGTTGGGGACGATGCGGTGGCGCAGCACCGGGACCGCCATCCGGTCGACGTCCTCGGCGAGCGGGGTCAGCCGCCCGTCGAGCAGCGCGTTCGCCTTCGCGCCGAGGATGAGGTACTGCGAGGCGCGCGGCCCGGCCCCGTAGCTGAGGTAGTCGTCGACGGCCTGCGGCGTGCCGTCGCGCCCGGGCCGCGTGCGGGCCACGAGCCGGACGGCGTGCTCGATCACGCTGTCCGCCACCGGCACCTGCCGGACGAGGTCCTGGTACGCCAGCAGCTCGTCGTGCCCGACGACGGGCTCGATCTCGGCCACGCGCGCGCCGGTCGTCGAGCGGACGACCTCGACCTCCTCGCCGAAGCTGGGATAGTCCAGCCACAGGTTCAGCATGAAGCGGTCGAGCTGCGCCTCGGGGAGGGGGTAGGTGCCCTCCTGCTCGATGGGGTTCTGGGTGGCGAGCACGAAGAACGGCTCCTCCAGCACGAAGGTCTCGCCGCTCGCGGTGACGTGGTGCTCCTGCATCGCCTCGAGCAGGGCGGCCTGCGTCTTCGGCGGCGTCCGGTTGATCTCGTCGGCGAGGACGACGTTGGCGAAGACAGGGCCGCGGACGAACCGGAAGACGCGCCGCCCGGTCTCGCGGTCCTCCTCGATGATCTCGGTGCCGGTGATGTCGCTCGGCATCAGGTCCGGGGTGAACTGGATGCGGCTGAACTTCAGGTCGAGCGCCCGCGCCAGGGTCTGGATGAGCAGCGTCTTGGCGAGGCCGGGGACGCCGACGAGCAGGCAGTGCCCGCGCGCGAGCAGGCACACGATCACCCCGCGCACCACCTCGTCCTGCCCGACGATGACGCGGCCGACCTCGCCGCGCAGCCGCTCGTAGGCGTCGTGGAGGGCGTCGACGGCGGCGGGGTCGGACGAGACGGGAACGGCCATGAGTCGAGTTTGGATGGGGGAGCCTGGGGGTTGGCGTGGGAGCGCGTCAGCCGAGATCACAAATCTAGACTCGCAAACTGCTCGTCTTTGATGGCGATGTAGACGGTCTCCTTGAGCTCCTCGATCCACTCGGCGAGCTCGCGCTGCCGCTTCTCCTGGAGGGCGAACTCCTCGATGAGCGGGTAGTCGGTCGCCAGGGTCAGGTCGTGCGCGGGCGTGCGCTTCTGGAGGAGGGCGATGTGGTACGCCGCGCGCCCGTCGAGGAGGTCCACCTCCGCGGGGTGGCTGACCTCGCCGACGGCGAGCGTGTCGAGCGTGGCGTGCCAGCTCGGGCTGAGGGCTTCGTAGCGGAGGTCGCGGTCGCCGGTTTGGGGGACGGTGACGTTGCCGCCGCGCGCCGCCGAGGCCTCGTCCTCGGAGAACGCCTTGGCGAGCAGCGCGAATGAGCCGCCGGCGACGACCGAGTCGCGCACCATCTCGAGCGTGGCGAGCGCCTCGGCGGGGTCCGTCTGCGACTCGTCGATGCGGATCAGGACGTGGTTGAAGTCGACGACGTCGCCGAGGCGGTCGTTGAGCCGCATGACGTGGAAGCCGAACTGCGTCTCGAAGACCTGGCTCAGCGCGCCGGGCTCGAGCGTCGAGGCGACCGCCCCGAACTCGGGGACGAGGTCGCGGATGTTGACGCGCTCGTAGCGCCCGCCGCGCTGGGCGCTGCCGGGGTCCTCGGAGAAGCGCTCGGCGAGCTCCTCGATCGTGCCCGCCCCGGCGACGACCGAGTCGCGGACCGCGTCGATGGTGCCGCGTGCGGCGCGGCGCGCGCGCGGGTCCACGTCGGGGAAGCGCACGACGTGGGCGACGCGGACGAGCTCGGGCACCCCGGGGAGGGAGTCCGCCGGGATCTGGCCGAACCACTCGCGGACCTCCTGGGGGGTGATGCGGACCTGGAAGTACTTCCGGCGCTGGAAGGTCTGGGCGAGGAGCTGGTCGCGCACCTGCTCGCGGAAGTCCTCCCTGATCTGGTTGAGGCTCCGCCCGTAGAGCTCGACCACCTGGTCCTCGCCGCCGAGCTGGCGGACGAGCGCGTCGGTGCGCTGGTCGAGGGCCTCGCTGACCTCGTCCGGCGTGACGACGACGGTGGTGTCGCGGCCCGCGTGCTCGACGAGGACCTCCTGCGTGATGAGGTCGCCGAGCGCCTGGCGGCGGACGGCGTCGGTGACGGCCTGGCCGCGCGCGAGCTGGAGCGCGAGCGCCTCGACGTCCGAGCGCAAGATCACGCCCGACCCGACGACGGCCACGATGCCGTCCACCTGCCCGGCGGGTTGGGCGAGGGCGGCGGCGGGCCCGAAGAGGGCGAGGCCGAGAAGGACGAGCACGCGGGACGGAGGCATCAGCGAAGCAGGTAAGGGCAGAGAAAAAAGGCGGGAGCCACCGCGAGGACTGGGCGCGGCCAGACGGGGACCGGGCGCGGCCAGGCGGGGACCGGTCACGGCGCGGCCTCGCCGGCGATGGGGGCGCGGACGGAGTCGGGCGGCGGCAGGGGGTCGGGCTCCGGCTCGCGGATGTCGAGCTCGCCGCGCGACAGGGCTTCGCTGCGGAGCCGTTGCACCTGGCGCGCGACCATCTGTTTCCGCGCCCCGATGGCGAGCTGGCGGCGGACCTCGGGCTCGATCCACGCGAGCTCGGGCTCGCTGCCGGCGGCGGCGCGGTCGAGGAGCTGGAGGACGTGGAAGGTGCTGTCGCCGTCGAGCACGGCGCTGATCTGGCCGGGGCCGAGCGGGCGGAGCGCCTGCCAGACGCCGTTCTCGTCGGCGAGCAGGCGGCTCTCGGGGACGAACGAGCGGGCGAGGCTGAGCGAGGCGGTGGTGTCCACGGCGTAGGCCCGGGCGGCGGCCTCCCACAGCGAGTCCTGCTGCGCGCTGAGCATGGCCTGCTGCATCGCGCGGCGCGCCGCCTCGGCCTCGGCCTCGGTGCGGGCCTCGACGAAGCGGACGCGGACGTAGGGCTCGCGCAGGCGGAGCCGCTCGCGGTTGCGCTCGAAGTAGGCGTCGAGGTCGGCGCGGCTGAAGGCGGCGGCCCCCTCGTCGTAGAGCGCGCCGAGCAGGGCGGCGGCGAGGACGGCGCGCTCGTTCTCGGCGAGCTGGCGCTGCACCTCGGGCTGCTCGCGCAGGCCCTGCGCCTCGGCCTCGCGCGCCATCAGTTCCGCCGTCACCCACTGCTCGATCACCTGCCGCCGCGCCGTCACGCTGTCGAGCCCCGCCGGGACCGCGCCGAGCGCGGCGTCGAGCGCGGCCTCGGTGAGCGTCTCGCTCCCGACCCGGGCGACGTACTCGCCGGGCGGCGGGGCCGGGGCGGACTCGCACGCGGCGAGCAGCGGGAGGGCGAGAAGAAGCGCGAGGCGAGGCATGGCGGGACGAAACGGGGAGGGGAGCCGGCGCGGCCCGCGGCTCCCCTCCTCAGATACGCAGCGGCGGGCGACGTTATTGCACCGAGGTCCCGGGCACCGAGGCGTCGGGCGCGGTCTCGGGCATCGAGGCGTCGGACGAGGCACCGCTCGTCATCTCGCCGCTCGCCGGCTCGCCCTCGAAGGCGAACCGGAGGAACTCGGGCCGGAGCTCGGCCCCGTACTGCCGGCGCAGCCGGGCGCGCAGCCGCTCGTCGAGCACGTCCTGGTAGTCGGCGACGACCTGGGCGCGGGCCTCCTGGAACGCCATCGCCCGCGGCGGCTCGACCGCGTCGAGGTAGAGGATCGCCCGGCGGCTCTGGTACGGGAGCACCGAGGTCCGCTGCCCGACGTTGAGCACGCGGGCCTGGTCGAAGATCGACTCCGGCACGCCGGGGCCCGCCTCGCGCTCGGTGTCGATGTAGACCGTGTCGATCTGCACGGCCTGCGCCGCGCCCTCGACGAGCCCCGCGATGGCGTCGGGCGAGCGCCCCTCGTCGAGCGCCGAGGCGACGACCTGGAGGAGCGAGTCGTTCCGGCTGTAGAAGCCGACGACGCGCCGCCGCTCGGGGAACCGGTAGTCCGCCGCGTGCTCCTCGTAGTGGCGCGCGAGCGCGAGCGAGTCGCGCGAGGCGGCGTTCCAGACGGAGTCCTCGGAGATGCGGAAGAGCAGCACGCCGTCGGCGTAGTCCTCCATGATGCGGCGGAACTCGGGGTCGCGCTCCTCGAGCCGGAACGCGGCGAGCTCGACGGCCTCCTCGTTGAGGAAGTCCTCGGCGAGCGCGAGGAGCTGGCTCGGCTGGTCGGTGCCCGGGGCGGGGCGGGCCTGGCGGATGTAGTCCGCGAAGTCGCCCAGCGTGAACGTCGAGTCGCCGACCGTGGCGAAGGCCTCGCCGGCGGCGTCGCCGAAGCTCTCGGTGGCGGCCAGGAAGAGGAGGCTGTCCGGGGCGTAGGCCGCCGTGGCGCGGCGCACGGCGGCCGCGTCGAGCGTGCTCCCGGCCTCGTCGCGGAACGCGCGCCCGACGGCCTGGCGGCGGACCGTGGTGCGCGGCAGGCGCTCGGCGGTCTGCTTCAGCTGCGGGTAGGCCTCGTCGTAGGTCTCCCGGTCCTTGCGACCCGTGAGCTGGATGACGTGGTACCCGAAGCGCGTCTCGACGACCTCCGACACGTCCCCGACGTTTTCGAGGTCGTAGGCTGCGTTCGCGAACGGCTCGACCATGCGGGCGCGCGCGAAGAAGCCCAGGTCGCCGCCCTCGCGGCCCGAAGCCTCGTCGTCGGAATACTGGCGGGCGAGCGTGGCGAAGTCCTCGCCGGCGAGCACGCGCTCGCGGAGCGACTCGGCCAGCGCGCGCGCCTCGGTGGAGTCCGCTGTGGTGGCCTCGGGGGCGATGCGGATGAGGATGTGCGAGGCCTGGATTTCCGGCTCCGCCGCGCGGCGGTCGCTGACCTTCAGGACGTGGTAGCCGAAGCGCGTGCGGAACACCGGCGAGACCCCGCCGACGGGCGTACCGTAGGCCTGGTCCTCGAACGCCTGGATCATCCGCCCGCCGGTGAAGTAGCCCAGGTCGCCCTGGTTGCGCTCGACCGACGGGTCCTCGGAGTGGCGCGCGGCGAGGGCCTCGAAGTCGGCCCCGGCCAGGACCGAGTCGCGGACGGCGGAGAGCTTGGTGTAGGCCGCGAGTGTGTCCTCGGGCGCGGCGTTCTCGTCGACGCGGAGCAGGATGTGGGCGGCGCGGACCTCCTCGCGCTGCTTCTCGTAGAGGTCGCGCGTGATGTCTTCGAGCACCTCGCGCTCGACGAGGTAGGGCTTGGCGAGCTGGGCGCGGTAGTCGTTCACCTCGGCCACGAGCGTGGAGTCGCGGTCGAGGCCGAGGTCGCGCGCCTGCTGGACCTTGAGGCGGAAGTCGACGTAGCGCGCGAGGAAGTCTTCGTAGGCCGGGAGCGAGTCCGCCGCGGCCTCGGCGCGCCCGCCGACGGTGCGGGCGTAGCGCTCCTCGAACTCGCCGAGCGTCAGCGTCTCGCCCGCGAACTCGGCGACGACCGCCGCGTCGGGGTCGGCCGGCACGTCGGGCACGCGGGCGCTGGAGCACCCCGCGGCGAACCCACCGACGAGGGCGGTGAAGAGGGCGGGCAGGAGAGCAGAACGAAGTCGCTGCATGGTTGGGGCGTGGAAGGCAAGGGAGGGGAGGCGTCGAAAGCGTGCGAAAGTACGCCGCCCCGCCCCGAACTCTGCCCCGCCGAGGTTTAAGCGTCGGCGAAAAGTGGGAGGAGTGGGAGGAGTGGGAGGAGTGGGAGGAGTGGGAGGAGTGGGAGGAGTGGGAGGAGTGGGAGGAGTGGGAGGAGTGGGAGGAGTGGGAGCAATAAAACCCGACAAGGTAACCAGGCCGGGGTGCTCCGCGCCGACGCGCGTTCTTCCCATTCCCCCCGTTCTCTCCATTCCCCCCACGCCAAACAAACGCCCTTTCCCCTCCCATTCTCCCCGTTCCTCCCACTCCGCGCCGCAGGCGCAGTACGCCGCAGGCGCAAGAGCAACTTTCGCCGGGGCGGCGTGTCTATCCCGAAACCCCCCTGCTCACGCGAGCCGCTCATGACGCCGGACGACCGCTCCCTCATCGAAGCGTTTCAGGCGGGCGACGAGTTCGCCTTCGTCACGCTCTACAACCGCTACAAGGCCCCGGTCTACGCCTTCTGCGCCAAGATGCTGCTCGACCAGGCGGCGGCGGAGGACGTGCTCCAGGAGACCTTCGTCCGGGTCTACGAGAACCGCGAGCGCCTCGCGCGCCCCGGCTCGTTCAAGGCGTGGCTCTTCACGATCGCCCGCAACCAGTGCCTGAACCAACTCCGGCGCAGCGGGCGGCACGTGCCCCTCGGCGAGACCGAGCTCCCGGCGCGCGGCGAGACCCCGTTCTCGAACCTGATGAAGAGCGAGCAGGTCGCGCTCGTCAACGAGTACCTCGGCCACCTCAGCCCAGAGTACCGCGAGGTGCTCGTGCTCAGGGAGTACCAGAACCTGAGCTACGAGGAGATCGCGGCGGTGACGCGCAACACGGTGTCGTCCGTCAAGAGCCGCCTGTTCAAGGCGCGCCGCAAGCTCGGGACCTTCCTCCGCCCGATCCTCGACCCTGACCCCGGCGAGCACCCGGCTCCGGCTGCCACCCGCCCCCTCTAGTTCCGTCTCTGCTGCTCCGGCCTCTGCCTCCTGCTTGCTACCCGCGATGACCGACCACACCGAAAACCTGCTGAACCTGTACGTGGACGGCGAGCTTCCGCTCGACCGCCAGGGCGAGCTGTTCGCCCGCCTCGCCGAGGACCGGGCGGCGCGCGTGCAGTTCAGCGCCCTCATGGACTTCCGCCTCGCCACCCGCATCGACGCCAACCCCGTCGCGCCCGCCGTGGACGAGGCGCTCTTCCAGCGGATCGACGACCTCCGGTCGGGGCCGGTGCGGGACCGGGCGGGGGACCGGCAGCCCTTTCGCGCGCTCCGCCGACGGGTGACGCTCGGGACCGCGCTCGCGCTCGTCGCGCTCGTCGTCGCCGTCGGGGCGCTCCTGCCGGGGCCGGAGCCGGTCGAGACGGTGCGGATCGTGCCGGTCGAGCACGCCGAGCCGGTCTACGTCCTCCCGGCCGTCACCGTCGAGGACGACACGTTCGTCGGAGACGAAACCCTCGGCGGGCCGTAGGCGAGGGGGCTGGCGGGCTAGCGGAGCACCGTCACCGCAATGGCCTCAGCGTGGGTCCCTGCCGTGAGGCGGACGACGTAGGCCCCGCTCGGGAGGGCCGCCGCGTCGAGCGATGCACTGTGCCACCCGGCGGCGTGCGCGCCCTCGGCGAGGCGCGCGACCTCGCGCCCGAGCGCGTCGAAGACCGCGAGCCGGACCGCGCCTGGCTCGGGCAGCCCGAAGCGCACCTCGGCCGCGGCGGCGAGCGGGTTCGGGAACGCCTCGACGGTGAGCGCCTCGGGGAGCGCGCCGCGCGCCGCCGCGCCCTCCGCGTCGCCTCCGGCCGGACGCGCTGGGGAGACCGCGACCCCGTGGTAGCGCGAGCGCTCGGTCCCGGCACTGTCGGTGACGCGGACCCGGAGGTAGGCCCCGCCGTAGCGGGCGTTGAAGTAGTAAGAGACGGAGCGCGTGGTGCCGATGGGGGTCCACACGTCGCACATCGGACCGCTCCCGGCATAGGGGCAGACGGTGCCGGAGCACGCCGGCGGGGGACAGGGATAGACGTAGTCCCAGGCATAGTTGTAGCCGGGGTCGCCGCCGGAGGCGTCGGCCCTTCAGGTGTGGGTCTCGCCGGCGTCGACGGCCGTGGGGCCATCGATGGCGACGTAGAGCGGCGGCTTGGGGTAGCCCAGCCGGCTCAGCAGCGGCTCGACGATCTCCTCAGGTATCCGGTTGTGGAACTCTGATAAACCCTCAGCATCGATCTCGTGATCGAACTTGGAGGTGCCGTTGACGCGGTCGAGGGCGCTGTCGTAGGGGATGAACGTGGGCTGGGCTTTTCGTTCGAGCTGGTAGGAAAGCTCGACCGTGCTCAAAGCGAGGAAGGCCCAGACATCCACGAATGCCAAGACGGGGATCGACGCGTTCTCTATCCCGCTGACCTGCGATACATCGAGGGGGAGCAAGGACCCGGCGCCCGCCTCGGGGCTTCCGGTCTCGATGTAGAAGTGATCGTTGGGCGCAACGTCGATGGCGATCTCCAGCCACTCGGCTCCTGTCTGCGGGTTGGGGGCGCCCGTTCCAAAAGAGACCCCAATGTTCTCGACCGTCTGGTGTGGGTAGCCGTCGCCGTTGAGCGTGCTCAGTTCGCTGTAGAACTGCTGGTGCAGGGTAGGCGAGGCGTTGTCGAACGGGTTGTACTGGAGGAGCTGCCTGCCGGCCACACTCGTGACGTTTGCGGGCGGCTCGAAGCCGGAGGCGTAGAGCGGCGGGTCTTCCATCCAGTCGAGCAGGTCGGCGTCCAAGACGGCTCCCTGCTGTGGGGCATCGACGGAAACGAACCGGGCGACGTTGTGTGCTAGCCCGTTTGCTTCCATGTCCGCGAGGGCGTAGCGGGTGACGACGCCCCCCATGCTCACCCCGGCTACATCGATCTTCCGACTTCCCGTCTTGATCCCGTTGACGTACTGGACCGCGCTTTGCACCACGTCCGCGTTCAGCCGCATGTCACGCCCGCCATATTTGAAGTTCAGGATGAGCACGTCGGCTCCGCGCTCCCGTCCCGCTTTAAAGAGGTCGTTCTGAAAATCTCCGATGAAGTAGTAGTCGTTTACGCCCGTGGCGTTGTCGGCGTCGATCCCCTCGACGACGAGGAACGGGCTGTCGAGCTCGGCCGTGTCGCCTTCCCACATCACCATCGCGTTACCCTCGCCGTCTGAGAAGGCGCGCTGGGCCGGCGGGGCGACGTAAAGCGAGAACTTCGAAACTTGCTTCCTGCCAGCGAGCCGGAGGTAGCGCAGCTTTACGCTGTGGAGGCCGACGGTCTGCGGTACGCTGACCCACCGCTTGGGCTGAACCGACTGGGGACCCTGATAGAGCATGTTCCATCCCGACCCTTCTCCGTCCGCCTCGCAGGGCTCCGCCTGGGTGACGACGCAGACCTCCATGCGGAAGAAGGAGGTGCCTGCCGAGGAGAAATTGAGGTCCTGCTGTCCTTGTCGGATAGCGATGGGCTGGACGTAAAGCGCCCGGTACGGCGCGTAGGCGATGTGGTAACTATTCAGGAGCGAAGGGGCCTCCGACCAACCGGAAGGTGGGCTTTCGGCGTGAGCCCAGAAGGCTGTAGAGAGCAGGAAAAAGAGCACCGTGAACAATCGCAACATGGAGCGGGTGGTGTATGCGGTAAGTGAGCGAGCTACAGGATAGGAGCAGCATTGGCTCAGGTGTGTTAAATATGTAATAGCTCCCATTCGTCGCGACCGACGTACGTATACTTGGGATACGTGATTCCTCAAAACGCTATGTCCATGCGCCTTGCCCTTCTGCTTTTGCTATGCTCTATGGCGGTCCTCTATCTGGGCGGCTGCGACCTGCTCACGGGCGAGGACGACACGACGATCCGCGCTGAGGGCACCGTGGTGCTGGCCGAGACCGGCGCGCCCGTGCGGGGCCTCGGCGTCGCTATCGTCCAGGTGCCGCCGTCGTGGGGGGGCTCCCAAGCTGTCGAGACCGTGCGGACCGACGCCGAGGGCCGCTTCGCGCTGAGCTACGAGGTAGAGCTACCCCGGCGCAGCTCCTCGGGCGTCAACTACGCGTACTCGGTAGTTATCAACACTGCACCTTATAACTCACACTACTCGACAGCAGGGCGGGAGGGCGTCAACCCTCCCGTTGATATAGACTTCGGTGTGGTCGAGTTAGAGAAGCGGGCGGAGGACTGAGCCGATGCTACGCTCCCACTTTGCCTTACTTCGGTTCGCCCTCCTCGCTGCCGCATCGCTCAGCGGCTGCAACCTTCTCACCGGCGAGGACGACCCGGCGATCCGCGCCGAGGGCACCGTCGTGCTGGCCGAGACTGGCGAGCCCGTCCGCGGCCTCGGCGTGGCGATTGTGCGGGTGCCGCCGTCGTGGGGGGGCTCCGAGGCCGTCGAGACGGTGCGGACCGACGCCGAGGGCCGCTTCGCGCTGAGCTACGAGGTGGAGCTACCGAGCCGCAGCTCCTCGGGTGTGAACTACGCGTACTCGGTAATCATCAACACTGCGCCTTATGACTCTCGATATTCGAAGTCGGGTCGAGTCGGAGTGAATCCCCCCGTCGATATAGACTTTGGTGTGGTCGAGCTAGAGGAGCGGGAAGGGAATTAGGCTCATGCTACGCTCCCACTTTGCCCTATTCGCGTCCGTTCTCGCCGCCTCGCTGTGCCTCGGTGGCTGCGACCTGCTCGCGGACGACCCCGAGCCGATGACCGGCACCATCACCGGCACCGTCGTGCTCGCCGAGACCGGCGAGCCGATCCGGGGGCTGGGCGTCGCGCTCAAGCAAGGGGGCGGAGGTCCGGCTTACTCACTGCAGGCTGTGGCCCAAACCGACGCCGACGGGGTCTTCCGCATCGACTACGATGCCGAGGGTGACCGCTCGGGGTTATCCGTCACGATCAACGCCGAGCCTCACGATACTCGATATACTGCCGACGGAGGGAAGCTTCGACCGGGCGAGGGTACGGTGGTCTCGGCCAAGACCGGAGACCCGATTGCGGGGCTCACGGTAGCGCTTGACGAGATCGTCGGCATCTCGCACGCCTACGTCGAGACGGTGCGCACCGACGGCGAGGGGCGCTTCTCGCTCGCCTACGAGGCCACCGAGAGCTTCGGCTACAATGTCGTCATAAACGCTAATAACACCACTCTCAATCTCACAGGACGTACCTTCAGGGTCAATCCAGGGGACGACAGAGACCTCGGTGTAATTGAGCTCTCGCGCATTGAGGACTGAGTTCATGCCGCGCTTCCGTGTTGCCCCGCCCCTAACCGTTCTCGCCGCGCTGTGCCTCGGCGGCTGCGGGCTCTTCACCGACGACGACCCGACGATCCGCGCTGAGGGCACCGTGGTCTCGGCCGAGAGCGGAGACCCGATTGCGGGGCTCACGGTAGCGCTCGACGAGATTGTCGGCATCTCGCACGTCTACGTCGAGACGGTGCGCACCGACGGCGAGGGGCGCTTCCGGCTCGCCTACGAGGCCACCGAGAGCTTCGGCTATAGGATTAATGTTAACGAGAGCCCCTACGATCCTGCCTACTCTAGATTCCGGGAAGTTTTTCAACCTGGCGAAAGGCGCAACCTTGGCGTGATCGAGCTAGAGGCACGAGGAGAATGAGACCCACATCACGCTCGTACCCTACCCTGCCGCTGCTCTTTCTCGCCGCGCTGTGCCTCGGCGGGTGCGGGCTCTTCACCGACGACGACCCGACGATCCGCGCCGAGGGCACCGTCGTGCTGGCCGAGACCGGCGCGCCCGTGCGGGGCCTCGGCGTCGCTATCGTCCAGGTGCCGCCGTCGTGGGGGGGCTCCGAGGCCGTCGAGACGGTGCGGACCGACGCCGAGGGCCGCTTCGCGCTGAGCTACGAGGTAGAGCTACCCAGCCGCAGCTCCTCGGGCGTCAACTACGGCTACCTGGTGGAGGTCAACCATGCGCCTTACAGCGACCGCTACACGGTGTTCAGGCGAGCAGCAACGCCCGGGCAGGAGTACGACTTCGGCGTAGTCGAGCTAGAGGAGCGGGCGGAGGACTGAGCCGATGCTGCGCCTCCGCTTTGTTCCGTTCCTGTCCGTGCTCTTTGTCGGCGGGGACGGTCTCTTCGGCGAGGACGACACGCTCGAGGACGACACCCTCGTCGCGCCGTAGGCGACGAGGCTCCGACGGCAGAACCTCCACCCACCGGAGCGGTAGAGAGGGCACACCAACTCCTCTCTCTTCTCTCCCATCCCATGGCTGACCTCACCAACGACCAGCAAGAGACCTACGAGCAGTTCCGCGACCTCGTCAACATGCAACCCCACGAGCTGGAGGACTGGCTCGACACCGACGAGTCGAAGTCCGTCGGTGACAGCGACGGCGGCGAGTCCACCGGCCACCGCTCGGGCCGCCGCATCGTCGAGATCAAGCGGAAGAACAAGGACTCGCTGACCGACGCCGACCTCGACCACATGCAGAAGGTCGTCGGCTACATCAAGCGGCACACGGCGCAGGGGCCGGACTCCGGCGTGAAGGAAAGCGACTGGCGCTACTCGCTGATGAACTGGGGCTATGACCCCTGCAAGGAGCAGGACTGCTGATGCGCCGCGCCCTGCTCGGCCTCGCGCTGACCGCGAGCTGAAGGCCTTTCTCCGCGAACCGAAGCCACCGCTGCGCCTCGGTCAAAGCGTTGGCCCCGCCCTCGCAGACCACGCTCCCCTCGATGATGGCCGCGTCGACGCCGTGCGCTTCGGCGTAGCCGCCCACCCCGTGGCCTTCATCGAGCAGCATTGCGGTGGACTCACGAGGGTACGGTCTTCGGGAACGAAGGCGCGAACGCAGAGCCTGGGCGCTCTCCCGAAGCGTCGTAGAACGAGAGGCGACCTTCCGCATCGCAGAGCCAAACCTCGTGCGCACCGCCGTCGAGGTAGAGTTGGATTTTCTCCTCCATCTGCCGCTGCGGGTTGGACCGCGAGAGAACCTCGATCACCAATTCGGGCATCGCGGGACTGGCCTCGGCGTCGTCTGGGATCTGCACGGCCCGCTCATCAGAAATCCAGACCACGTCCGGCACCTTCACCCCCTGGGGCGTCTCGACCGCGAACTCGACGGTGGGTTCGCCCTCACCCCGGACGTGCTCGAGGAGTAGCCGGATGAGGCGGCTCTGATGGAAGCTGTGGCGGGGTTTGTGCGGACTCAAGATGATCTGGTCGAGTTCGGTGGTTTCCACCTTGAAGGGCAGATCGCGTAGCTGGGGGTCGTTGAGCACACGGTGCCACAGAGTAGAAGATGTCGTCGGAGAGTTCATGGGTTAGTCTATCGAGAAAGTATGGTCAATGAAAGCTAGACTTCCTGGTAGAGTTCGCCGCCGCCGTCGCGGAACGGCTCGGCCTTGGCGCACATCCCCTCCGGGATCGCCGCCTCGACGCCGTGCTCCGCCGCGCAGTCGCGGACCCCGGTGATCTTCATCGAGCAGCACGTCGGCCCGCACACCGAGCAGCCCCGCCACCTTCGCCGAGTCCTTCGGGAGCATTTACGTTTCCTGAGTGCGTTGCAGCACATGGTCGTAGAGGGCTTGGCTGATCCAGAAGCCCGCGTCCCGACGCAGCGCGTCCATCAGGGGCCGGAGCGCAGAAATCAGCGAGCGCTCTTTCGCCTTGGCCAGCACGCCGAGCAGTCCCGTATGCCGGAGGCCGAGCGATGCAGCCAGCCGTCGCGCCGCCTGTTCATCGAGCAGCACCCAGTCGGCACTCATTTCCATCGCGAGAGACAGCGCTTCGGCTTCCCCGATGTGAACGTCCGCCTCGAAGGCTCGGGCGAGATGGGGAGACTGCACGGCTCGGGTGGCTATCCAGTCCGCTGCCCCCACCTCTTCGGCTCCAGGGCGACCCGCCCCTTCGATCACGATCTCCCGGTACACCGCTTCAGGAATGGTGAGGGAGCCGAACAGATCGCGCAGCAGGTGGAGGTGGCCGATGGCTGCGAGATTGACGATGGGCGAGGTGTCGCTGACGACCGTCACGCTCAGAGCGCGTTCAGCGCATCGAGGTCAGCGTCGAAGTCATCGGCGTTGTAGTGGACCGGAATCTGGCGGCTCGCCAGCAGGTGCTGGAACGCGAGCCGGTCTAGCTGCGCGACCGCTGCCGCTTTCATCAGCGGCAGCCCTTTCCGGAAGAGCAAAAGCGCCGCTTCCCGGCGGAACTCGTCCTCCGAGATTCGCGCGGCGCGGAGGGTGTCTTCGGAGATGGCGACCATAGCGGTTTAGCAGATCGATGCTGAACGAAAGGTAGAGCCGGTGAACGCTAGACTTCCTGGTAGAGTTCGCCGCCGCCGTCGCGGAACTCCGTGGCTTTGGCGCGCATCCCCTCGGGGATCGCCGCCTCGACGCCGTGCTCCGCCGCGCAGTTGCGCACCCCGGTGAGCTTCATCGAGCAGCACGTCGGCCCGCACATCGAGCAGCCCGGCCACCTGCACCGGCTCACAATCCGGCCTCACCTGCTCGGTTCAGCGCTTCTGTGCGGAGGCTCTTGGCGAGGTGGAAGCCAGCGGCGTCGAGGGCGTCGAGCACCGGGCGAACGGCGTGCAAGTGTCCCCGTTGCTTCGCGCGCAGCAGCATCCCGACGGTCCCGAGCACGGGCACACCGACCTCGATGGCGACGCGGCGGGCCCGCCGTTCGTCCAGCAGCACAGCGGGTGCGGAAAGCTCCGCTGCAAGCGCGATGGCTTCGGCTTCCCCCGCGTCTACGCGCTCGCGCAGCGCTCGCACGAGAGCCTGGTTCTGGACGACTCGCTCCTCCAGCCAGCCCGGACGACTGCCGAACTCGCGCACGACGGCCGTCGGAGCAACGACCACACCGAGCACGGTCGGCAGAAGGTCGAGGCGACTGATGCGTTCGAGCGCGATCAGCGGTGAGCTGTCGGTGACGGTCACGCCTCGCGCTTCGGTCCGTCGCCGAGGTCGAGGTTCAGCTCCTCATCGAGGTCGTCGGGGGGGTAGTCGATGACGGGGATGCCGCGCCGGCCCAGCAGCTCGAGGAAGGTTCGTTTCGAGTAGCCGGTGAGTTCGGCGGCTTTACCCAGCGACACCCGCTCCTCCTCGTAGAGCTTGATGGCGAGGAGGAGGCGCGCTTCCTCGGCGTCGATCCCTTGGGGGAGCGTGAGCGTGAGTTGGTTCGACATCGGCATGGGGCGGCACGGTCTTTCGGCGTGAACGCTAGACCTCCTGGTACAGTTCGCTGCCTCCCTCGCGGAACTGCTCGGCCTTGGCGCGCATCCCCTCGGGGATCGCCGCCTCGACGTCGACGCCGTGCGCCTCGGCGTAGTCGCGGACGTCCTGGGTGATCTTCATCGAGCAGAACTTCGGGCCGCACATCGAGCAGAAGTGTGCCACCTTCGCCGAGTCTTTGGGGAGGGTCTCGTCGTGGAAGGCGCACGCCTTCTCGGGGTCGAGGCCGAGGTTGAACTGGTCCTCCCAGCGGAACTCGAAGCGGGCCTTGCTCAAGGCGTTGTCCCGCGCCTGCGCGCCGGGGTGGCCTTTGGCGAGGTCGGCGGCGTGGGCGGCGATCTTGTAGGTGATCACGCCCTCGCGCACGTCGTCGCGGTCGGGGAGGCCGAGGTGCTCCTTCGGGGTGACGTAGCACAGCATCGCGCAGCCGAACCACCCGATCATCGCAGCCCCGATGCCGCTCGTGATGTGGTCGTAGCCCGGCGCGATGTCGGTGGTGAGCGGGCCGAGGGTGTAGAACGGGGCCTCGCCGCACCAGTCGAGCTGTTTGGTCATGTTCTCCTGGATGAGGTGCATCGGGACGTGGCCCGGCCCCTCGTTCATCGTCTGCACGTCGTGCGCCCACGCCTTTTTGTTGAGCTCGCCCTGGACGTAGAGCTCGGCGAACTGGGCGTCGTCGTTGGCGTCCTCAATCGAGCCGGGGCGGAGGCCGTCGCCGATCGAGAAGCTGACGTCGTAGGCGGCCATGATCTCGCAGATGTCGTCCCAGTGCGTGTAGAGGAAGTTCTCGCGGTGGTGGGCGAGGCACCACTTGGCCATGATCGAGCCGCCGCGGCTGACGATGCCGGTCCGCCGGTTCGCCGTGAGGGGGACGAAGCGGAGCAGGACGCCCGCGTGGATCGTGAAGTAGTCGACGCCCTGCTCGGCCTGCTCGACGAGCGTATCGCGGAACAGGTCCCAGGTGAGGTCCTCGGGCACACCGCCGACTTTCTCGAGCGCTTGGTAGATCGGGACGGTGCCGATCGGGACGGGCGCGTTGCGGAGCATCCACTCGCGCGTCTCGTGGATGTTGGCCCCGGTCGAGAGGTCCATCACGGTGTCGGCCCCCCAGCGGATCGCCCAGACGAGCTTCTCGACCTCCTCGGCGATGCTGCTCGTGACCGCCGAGTTGCCCATGTTGGCGTTGATCTTGACGAGGAAGTTCCGGCCGATGATCATCGGCTCGAGCTCGGGGTGGTTGATATTGGCCGGGATGATGGCCCGCCCGCGCGCGACCTCGTCGCGGACGAACTCGGGCGTGATGACGTCGGGAATCTTCGCGCCCCACGGCTGGCCGGGATGCTGGTGGAAGATACCGGGGTCGGCTTCGCGCAGCGCCTCCAGCTTCTGGTTTTCGCGGATGGCGACGTACTCCATCTCGGGGGTGACCTCGCCGCGCCGGGCGTAGTGAAGCTGGGTCACGCACTTCCCGGGCTTGGCCCGGCGGGGAGCCAGGACGTGCTCGAACCGGAGGTGCTCGGTCGAGGCGTCGCCGGCGCGCTCGCGGCCGAAGGCTGAGGTCAGGGCGGGGAGCTGCTCGGTGTCGCCGCGCTCGTCGATCCACCCACCGCGCACGGACGGGAGCCCGCGCCGCAGGTCGATGGCGGCGTCGGGGTCAGTGTAGGGGCCGGAGGTGTCGTAGAGCGGGAACGCCGGGTTCGGGGTGCCGCCGTGCGAGGCGGGCGAGTCGCTGAGTTCGACCTCGCGCATCGGCACACGCACGTCCGGCCGCGAGCCTTCGACGTAGATCTTCCGGGAGCGGGGGAACGGGCGGCGGACCTCGGCGGAGAGCTCGTCGAGGCGGTCGTGGGTGCGGGCGTCGGCGGCGCGTTTGGCGGCGGCGGACGTGGGGAGGGCGGCGGGGGCGTCAGACATGGCGGCTTCCGGAAAGGGGAGGGCAGGGCGGAAGCCGGAGCGCGCGGGGGCCGCGTGGCCGGAGAAGCCTCCCTACGCCGGTGCGAACCGGATCAGGTGCGGAGGGTGTGTCTCAGCCGCTATGCCCGTTGTTGCAAGGCGGCACCCCTGGCTTCCGTGCGCTCAAGATACGGCCATCCTCAGCCGGCGGCGTCACCGGCGGCGTCACCGGCGTCCCTGGTGTCACCACCGGCGTCACCGCCGGCGGTGGGCTGCACACGCTCGGACGGGGTGCCGCCCGTCGCTCGGTGGACCGGGTAGAACCGGGCGACCCGCTCGGGCGCGACGCCGACGAGCCACGCGCCCCACAGCGCCCAGTTGCGAAGCTGCTGCCGGAGCGCCCCGACGGCCTCGAACCGGCGGGCGCTCGTCACGACGGCCTCGGGCAGAAACGCGAGCCGGCCCCGCCGCCGGAGCGCCTGCACCAGGTCGAGCTCCTCGAAGACCGGCTGGTCCGGGAAGCCGCCGACGGCCTCGAAGTCCGCTCGCCGGACGAAGAGGGCGCGGTCGCCGAAGGCCCAGCGGTGCCAGTGCATCCACAGCGGGCGCGTCCAGAGCCACAGCCAGAACCCGCCCCGGTCGAAGCGCAGCCGGAAGCAGCCGGCCACCGCGCCGTCGCTGAGCGCCTGGCGGACGCAGTCGAGCGCGTCCTCGGGGAGGTGGGTGTCGGCGTGGAGGAAGAGGAGGGCTTCGCCGGTCGCAGCGGCGGCGGCGGCGTTCATCTGCCGCGCCCGCCCGCGCGGCGCGCGCACGACCGCCACTCCTGCCTCCTCAGCGATCTGGTGTGTCGCATCGACTGAGCCGCCGTCGGCCACGATCACCTCCTTCGGCCCCGGCTGCCCGAGCGCGCCCCGCAGGGTCGCCGGAAGCGCCTCCTCCTCGTCGAGCGCAGGGATGATGATAGAAACGAGGAGCGACGAGCGCCGAGCAGCGAGCAGGGGATCGCCGCTGGGGAGAGAAGTCGTCGTTCCTACCTCGTCGTTCGGCGCTCGCTTCACCAGTACATCAGCTTCATGCAGAAGACCGAGCCGCCGGACTTGAGGAACTCACCGGTGTCTACTTGGACGACCTCGTATGCGGCCTCGCGGAGCTGCCTGTTGGTCTCGGTGCAGCCGCGCTGGATGAGGACGTGCCGGCCGTCGGGCGAGTGGGCATTGCAGGCGAAGAGGCCGCGCGCCTCGTCCTCCGGTGCCTCGATCACGTGGGCAAAGTAGTGGTGGATGAGCGCGAGGCCGTCGTCGTCGAACGCGCCGGGGTAGACGAGCGCGGTGTGCTCGTCGAGCGGGCAGAGGCAGGTGTCGAGGTGGTAGAAGTCCGGGTCGGTGAGGCGGAGGGCGGCGATGGGGAAGCCGAGGGCGCTCGAGAGGCGCTCGTAGACCTCGGCGTCGGTGCGGTAGCCGTAGCCGCCCCAGAGGAGGTAGCGGCCGGGGTGCCAGAGGGCGTCGCCCATGCCCTCGAAGTCGCCCGGCAGGTCGGCGTCGAGGCTGCGCACCTCGTAGGCTTCGCCCTCGAAGAAGTCGGCGTAGTGCTCTACCTCGGGCTTGCGCTGCGGCGCGTTCATCCGGCTGAGGATGACGCCGCGCTCGCCGCCGGGCGTCTGGTAGGGCAAGGTCTGGTTCGCGCAGAAGACCATGTCCGGCAGGCCCGCTGCGCCCTCGACCGTGCTGACCTCGACGCCGAGGCCGTCGTAGGCGTCGCGCAGCGCGGTCCACTCGGTCCGGGCCTCGTCCGCGTCGACGGTGCCGATGTTGCCGGCCATGTGGGGGTTGATGACGTAGGCGACGCGGAAGTGCGCCGGCGTCGTCAGCAGCACCCGGTTGGGGCGCGGGATTTCCGGGAGCGCTTCGAGCGGCGGGAGGTCGTCGGTGAGGTGCGTGTAGACCATGCGAGTGGGGTTAGGAAGGCGGCGCGGAATCTACGCACGCCGGCCGAGGCGCTGGCCGAGGGGCTGCCGCCTTCAACGAAAAACCCCCTGCCAGCCGAGGCCGGCAGGGGGCAACCGTCAGGCGTTGCCCGGTCAGGCGTTGCCGGGTCAGGCGTCGCCCTGGGAGCGCATGGCTCGGAGCGCGCCCTCCGTCAGGAACGCATCGACCTCGACGCCGCCGCGCACCTCGCGGACCTCGACGCGGTCGAGCGCGTCGAGCATCGCCGGGTCCGACTTGGTCGCCATCTTCATCGTCGCCACCGCGCCGCGCACGAGGTCGGCCACGTCGCCGGCGTCGGTGCCGGCCCGCGTCAGGCCGACGGCCTTGAGGCCGACGCCGCCGTCCTCGAACCCGGCGGACATCACCACGTCGTCCATCATGCGCCCGGCCTGGCCGAGGGGGTCGCCGCCGTGGCTGGAGCGCTCGAAGTCGCGCACGACCACCCACAGGTCGTCGGGGAAGCCGGCGCGCTCGATGAGGGCCATCATCTCGGCGTCGCCGCTCAGCCCGGCCGTGCCGGCCTCGATCCGGTCGAGCATCTCGCGGACGCCCGCCGGGGACGAGGCCACGAGCAGGTCGTCGTTGACGAGCGCGAAGGCGAACTCGCCGTCGGCGTCCTCAGCGCTGTAGACCGGCGCGTCGGCGTAGGTCGAGCGGGTGAGCTCGAGGTCCGGCTGGTCGTCGATGTAGGCGTCGAGGCGGGCGCGGTCGTAGTCGGCGTAGGCGACGAAGTAGGGCACGCCCTTCTGCGCGTCCGCTTCGGAGAAGCCGAAGTAGACGCGGTGCAGGTCCTCCTCCGGGTCGAAGCCGGTGGCGGCGATGAAGTCCTCGAACCGGGCCCCGTGCTCGCCCTGGATGCGGCTGAGCGAGAACGCGCTGCCCCCGACCAGCGCAAAGGCGTCCGAGGCGCGGGCCTCGTCGAGGTTGATCATGCCCGCGGTCTGGACGCCCGCCGGGAGCACGTCGAGCGCGCTGCGGGTCTGGAGCGTGAGTTCGCCGGGGGACTGCACGTCCGCGCAGCCAGCGGCGAGAAGCGCGAACAGGGTCAGGCAGGCAAGGGAGCGTCGCATGGGAGGGCTGGGTTGGAAGGTATAGCGCCGTTGTTCGTTCTGCGCTGGAGGGAAGTTGCGGCGGCGGTTGAAAAGAAAGGAAGAGAGGAGGCGGGGAAGCGGAGCTTGGCGATGAGCGCGGAAGTCTTCCGCTTTTCCCTGCCTCCGCTCCTAAAAATCCTTCCGCTGGAAGAGCGCGAACGCCCCGGCATAGCACGCCGCGCCGAAGAGCACCGACGAGACGAGCGGCCACCACGACGTGATCGGGTCGCCGCCCGTCAGCAGCCACGTCATCTGCGTCCCCTCGGGGAACTTCGGCAAGACGTGGTAGAGCCCGACGTAAAGCTGCCGCCACGGCTCTCGGATCTGGGTCGTTGCCTCCGGGCTGGCCCCGGCGGCGACGAGCACGAGCGACGCCACGATGGACCCGAGCGCCACGACGAGCGCGAGCGCGCTGCTCTCGGTCCACACGCTGACGAACACTACGACGCCGTAGAGCACCGCGAAGAACGCGAGCACCACGCCGACCCCGAGCAGGAAGTAGCCGTTCCAGATGCCGCTCTTGAGCGACATCACGAGCCACACCGCCCCGAGCACGTAGACCACGAGCGCGGCGACCACGAGCAGCACGCCCGCGAGCCGGCCCCCGAGCAGCGCCGCGCGCGAGACCGGCTTCGAGAGGAGCAGGTCCACCTGACCGCGCTCCATCAGCGACGTCACGAGCGAGCCGGTGGCGAACAGCCCGAGCAGGAGCACCACCCAGAACGTGAGCGCCGAGACCACCCGCTCGACCGTCACGACGACGTTCTCCAGCGGGTTCTCGCCGAACGGCAGGGCCTCGACCGTCTCGACCTCGCCCGTCTCGGGGTTCTCGACTCGAACCTCCTCCTGCAGCGGGGCCTCCTGCCCGAAAATCTTCAGCCCCGCCAGCGTTCCGTCCACGACGTCGAGGTTCAGCGCAAACGTCAGCATCAGCCACACGAACGTCGCCACCCCGAAGAGGCCGACGATGATGAACTTCGAGCGCAGCTCGCGGAGGGTCAGCAGGACGATGCCGAGCATAGTCGGTGAGTCGAAGAGAAGCCTGCAAAGCTACCGAGGCCGTCGCGCTCTGCGCGTGGGGCACCAGGCCTTCCGCCCGGATCGAGACCAGCGTTAGGCTCTGTCACGCAAGTCGGTCCGTCGGCGAGCGAGAGACCCTGGAGGGACCCGGCCAGGCGTCCGACGAGCCGGATGCCGTAGCATCGGGCGAGGAGGACAACGCCGCAGGGCCCTTCCGGGGCCTCGCCGAGCCAGGACCCGGATTAACGTGACGGGGCCTAGTGCTGCGACAACTCGATTCTGACAGGCTCTCGGCAGCCCGTGCGCCGCGCGTCGGCGTTGACCTCGTCGCCCGATGCGGTGCATCTAGCTCCTCGGTCGCCTTGACTCGCAGCACCCGAACACGCCGATCTACCCGTCATTCTGCTCGTGTCGCAGCACTAGGTCTGGGTATCCTGCGGCGCGAAGACCTCGACGAAGAAGTCCTCCAGGCTCCGCCGGAGCGGCTGCACCGACTCGATCTCGACAGACGCGGCGCGGAGCGCGTCGAGCACGGCGTTGAGGTGGGCGCGGTCCTGCACCGCGAGGCGGTAGCGGAGGAGCGGCGTGCCGTCGGGGCCGCCGGTGGTCTCCGCGGCATCGCCGAGGACGGCCCGGAGGTCGCCGTGAAGGGTCGCCGGGAGCGCGTCGCACCGTAGCTCGTAGACCCGGTCCTGCGCGGTCAGCTCCGCGACCGAGCCGAGGCGAGCGAGCCGCCCGTCCTTCAGAATCGCCACGCGCGTGCAGACCTGCTCGACCTCGCTCAGCAGGTGCGAGTTGAGGAAGACCGTCGTCCCGTCGGCACTGACGGCGAGGAGGAGGTCGCGGATTTCGCGGCGGCCCACCGGGTCCACGCCGTCGGTCGGCTCGTCGAGGAAGACGAGGGAGGGGGTGTTCATCAGCGCCTGCGCCAGGCCGAGGCGCTGCATCATGCCCTTCGAGAAGGTGCGGACGCGGGCGTCGGCGCGGTCGCCGAGGCGGACGCGGTCGAGGAGCTCGGGGATGCGCCGGGCCCGCTCGGCCGGCTCGACGCCGGCCACGCGGGCGTAGTGGCCGAGCGTCTGCGCGGCGGTGAGGTACGGCGGGAAGCGGTGGCTCTCGGGGAGGAACCCGACGGCGCGGCGCGCCTCCGGCTCGCGGATGTCACGCCCGAGGAGCCGCCCCTCGCCGCCGGACGGCCGGACGATGCCAAGCAGGAGCTTGACGAGCGTCGTCTTGCCCGCGCCGTTCGGCCCGAGCAGGCCGAAAATCTCGCCGCGCGCCACCTCCAGGTCGAGCGGCTTCAGCGCCTCGACGCTCGCGCCGAAGGGGCTGCGGTACGTCTTGTGGAGGCCGAGGGTCGAGAGAGCGGACACCGTTCGGAGGACAGAGGACAGAGGACAGAGGACAGAGGACAGAGGACAGAGGACAGAGGACAGAGGACAGAATAAACTCGCAAAGGTACCCACCCGTCGCGCCCTAATCGTAGGGGCGCAAGGCAGTGCGCTCCGGTCGGGAGGGTGCTCACCCTGAAACGGGCGAGGCCGCGCCGGAGTTACCCCTGCCCCGGTTCGCCGTCGCCCAGCGGGGGCGGCGAAGCCTTGATCGAGCGGGCCGGCAGCTCGGTCTCCTGCCGCATGTAGACCGTCCGGCGCGGGAACGGAATCTCGATCCCCTCCGCGTCGAACCGCCGCTTGATCATCGCCCGGAGCGCGCGCTCGGCGGGGAACTGCTCGCCGGGGATGACCTGCACGACGATCCGCGCCTCGACGGAGGAGTCGCCGAGGTTCGTGACGGCCTGCACGGCGGGGGCTTGCTCGAGCATCACCTCTTTGTTCTCCGGCACCGCCGCCCACTCGCTGGCGACCGCGGCCAGCACCTCCAGAATCTCGTCCAGGTCCTGCTCGTAGGAGACGCCGACGGGCACGATGACGCGGGCGAAGCCGACGCTCTTGTTGCCGAACGTCCGGAGCTCGCCCGCCGGGATCATCACGAGCTCGCCGTCGAACTTGCGGACCTTGACGAGCCGGAGGCTGATGCCCTCGACGGTGCCGGTCGTCGAGCCGTACGTGACGAGGTCGCCGACGTGGATGATGTCGTCGAAGAGGAGGAAGATGCCGGAGATGACGTCCTTGACGAGCGTCTGCGCGCCGAAGCCGATGGCGAGGCCCGCGATCCCGGCCCCGGCCAGGAGCGGCCCGATGTCGAGCCCGATCTCGGCGAGGACCGTGATCACCGACAGGGTCCAGACGACGTAGCGCGTCGCCGACATGATGAGGTTCGAGACCGTGAACGCCCGCTGCCGGCGCGGGTCAATGGCCGGGAGGTCCTCGGTCTCGGCGCGCCACCGCAGCATCAGCCGCCGCACCAGCCCGATGACGAAGAGGGCGAGCGCGAGAATGAGGGCGACGCGGAGCACGACGGTCCCGAGGCCGATCCAGAAGTCCCACCCGGCGAGGTCCGCGAGCGTGAGGTCCGCGCCCACGTCGGGAGTGACAGTGGTGGTGTCGGCTTGCATAGCGGGTTAGAGGTTCGAGACGGTCTACATCTCAGTGCTGGGAAACGAGCGGGTACTTGAGGAGGCTTGCCTTCTCGCTTTTGCAAGTCATCCCCGGCTTGACCCCCGCCTTCGCGGGGGCGGACCCGCAGGTTTTGCAAGCCCGGGGGTCCCCGCCTTCGCAGGGATGACTTTAACAAAGTTGACAGGGCGGAGCTACTTTTGCGTCAGCGCGGCGATGCCGGGCAGCTCGTCGCCCTCGATGAACTCGAGCATCGCGCCGCCGCCGGTCGAGACGTGGGAGACGGCGTCGGCGAGGCCGGCCTGGGTGACGGCGGCCACGGAGTCGCCGCCGCCGACGAGCGAGAGGGCGTCGTTGTCGCGCGTCGCCTCGACGATGGCCTCGGCGACGGCGAGCGTGCCGGCGGCGAAGCTGGGCATCTCGAAGACGCCCATCGGGCCGTTCCACAGGATCGTCCGCGCGCCCCTCAGGATGCTGCGGTACTGGTCGCGCGTGGCCGGCCCGATGTCGAGCGCGAGGCCGTCGCCGATCTCGCCGCTGACGATGCGCCGGTCGGCGTCGTCGTCGAGGGCGTCGGCGACGACGTGGTCCGTCGGGAGGACGATCTGGTCGCGGGCGGTGTCGTAGAGCGCGAAGGCCTCGTCCGTCCGGTCGTCCTCGACGAGGGAGCCGCCGACGTTGTGGCCGAGGCTCTTGAGGAAGGTGTAGCTCATCGCGCCGCCGACGAGGAGGCGGTCCACGGTCCCGAGGAGGGCGCGGATCACGCCGAGCTTGTCCGAGACCTTCGCCCCGCCGAGGACCGCGACGAACGGGCGCGCCGGAGCGTCGAGCGCCGCGCCGAGGACCTCGACCTCGCGCTGGAGCAGGTACCCCATCGCCGAGCGCCCGACGTGCTCCGTCACGCCGACCGTCGAGGCGTGTGCCCGGTGCGCCGCGCCGAAGGCGTCGTTGACGTAGACCTCGCCGAGCGCGGCGAGCTGCTTGGCAAACTCAGCGTCGCACTGGGTCTCGCCGGGGTGGAAGCGCGTGTTTTCGAGCACGACCACCGACCCCTTCGGCGCGGCGGCGATCGCTTGCTCGGCCTCCTCGCCGACGGTGGCCTCGGAGAAAGCGACGGGCACGCCGACGAGGCCGCCGAGGTGCTCGGCGACGGGCCGGAGCGAATACGCCGGGTCGGGCGCGCCTTTGGGCCGGCCGAGGTGGCTCATCAGGACGGCGGTGCCGCCGTCGCCCGTGATCTTGCGGATCGTCGGGAGCGCGGCGCGGATGCGGGTGTCGTCGGTGATGGTGGGGCCGCCGGGGGCCTCGTCGAGCGGGACGTTGAAGTCCACGCGGACGAGCACGCGGCGGCCGGCGAGGTCGAGGTCGTCGAGGGTGAGTTTGGGCATCGGGAGAGAGGAAATGGGTAGGGGCAGGTTTCAAACCCGCCCCTACGTGTGCATCGGTTACGCGTGAATCAATCGCTTACGCGTGAATCAGTCGTCGAGGCCCGGCCTAGACCTTCATCAGCTTGCCGATCAGGTCGACGGTCCGGCTCGAATAGCCCCACTCGTTGTCGTACCACCCGACGACCTTCGCCATCCTGCCGTGCGCCATCGTCGAGGGCGCGTCGAAGACGCACGAGTGCGGGTTGTGGACGATGTCGGACGAGACGAGCGGCGCGGTCGAGTATTCGAGGATGCCGCTGAGGCTCCCTGCCGCGGCGGACTCGAAGGCCGCGTTGATGTCGTCGGCCGAGGCCTCGGTCTTGAGGATCGCCGAGAGGTCGGTCAGCGAGCCGTCGGGCGTCGGGACGCGGACGGCGAAGCCGTCGAGCTTGCCTTCGAGCTCGGGCAGGACGAGGCCGACGGCCTTGGCGGCCCCGGTCGTCGTCGGGACCATGTTGAGCGCGGCGGCGCGGGCGCGGCGGAGGTCCGAGTGCGGGGCGTCCTGGAGGTTCTGGTCCGAGGTGTAGGCGTGGATCGTCGTCATGAAGCCCTGCTCGACGCCGAAGGCGTCGTCGAGGACCTTGACCATCGGGGCGAGGCAGTTCGTGGTGCAGCTCGCGTTCGAGACGATCTCCTCGTCGCCGGTGAGCGTGTCGTCGTTGACGCCGATCACGACGGTCGCGTCGACGTCGCCCTTCGCCGGGGCGGAGATGACGACCTTCTTCGCGCCGCCGTCGAGGTGGAGCGCGGCCTTCTCGCGGCTGCGGAAGACGCCGGTCGACTCGACCACGACCTCGGCCCCGAGGTCGCCCCACGGGAGGTTCGACGGGTCGCGCTCGGCGAAGACCTTGAAGCGGTCGCCGTCGACGACGAGGTCGCCGTTCTCGACGCGGACCTCGCCGGGATAGACGCCGTGGACGGAGTCGTACTTGAAGAGGTGCGCGAGCGTCTCGGCGTCGGTCAGGTCGTTGACCGCGACGATGTCGTAGCTGGGCCGGCCGCTCTGGGTGCGCTCGAGGATGGAGCGAAAGACGAGGCGGCCGATGCGGCCGAATCCGTTGATTCCGATCTTGATCGCCATAGGAGGGGAGGGTGCGTGGGTGAGAGTGAGGGTGGAAGCCGCGAGCGTGGGGCGAGACCCACGGTGGGGGCTGCCGGTGGGGGGCTGCGCCCCGCGACGGGGCCGAGGCGGAGCGCTCCGGGCCGCCGGTCGCCGTCGGGCACGGGCTGCCGCTGTGCCGTCCGGCGCTCCGCCTCCCTTCCGTTTCCCGCTCTTCCGGTTCCGTGGAAAGCTCCGGCCAGTTCCTTGGAGAGCTCTTCCGGTTCCGTGGAAAAGGGGCACCGAGAAACCTAGCATCGGGGTCTGTGGGGCGTAGTGAAAACGCCGCAAAAAGGCGCTCCGCGCGTCGGCGTCGGGTCGGGGCGCAGCCTATCTTTGCGCCCCGCTCCGAGCCTGGAGCCGCCGTCCCTCACGCACCCGCCCGGCCTCTCCCTCACGCACTCCCGCGGCCTCGCCGCGCCCAGCCTGCACGCCCTATGTCGTCGATGCTCAAGCCCCCGAAGCCCGTCAGCCGCCGCCAGGAGCTGCGCGAAGACAAGGTGGTCACCGCCTACGCGCGGACGATCACGATGGCCGAGGAGAACAAGGGGGCCCTGATCGCCGCCGGTGCCGGGATCGTCGTGATCTTCCTCGGCGTGCTGGGCTTCTTCTACTACCAGGCCGGCCAGAGCGACCGCGCCGACGATGCCCTCGGCGCGATCCTCCCGGTCTACGAGGAGGGCTCGTACCAGGAGGCCCTCGACGGCACGCCCGAGGCGCTCGGCCTGCTCGACGTCGCCGACGATTACGGCTCGACCGAGGCGGGCAACCTCGCCCGGTTCTACGCCGCGAGCGCGCTCTTCGAGCTGGGCCGCTACGACGAGGCGGGGGAGATGTACGAGGACTACGACGGCGGCGAGGACCTCCTCGGCGCGAGCGCCGTGGCTGGGCAGGCCGCCGTCGCCGAGCTCGGCGGCGACCACGCCGAGGCCGCCGCGCTCTACCGCCGCGCGGCCCGCGCCTACGAGAGCGCCGCGACCGCGCCGGGCTACTACCTCGCCGCCGCGCGCAACTTCGAAGCCGCCGCCGACTACGACGCGGCCCGCGACGCCTACGAGGCCATCGCCGAGGCCTACCCCGACACGCCGGAAGCCGCCAACGTCCCCGTCTACACCGCCCGCCTCGACGCCCTCTCGAACGACGGATGACGAGTGCCGAGCGTCGAATGGTTATCATCAGGGCTTACGCAAATCCACGAACGGTCTCACCCCGAGCGCAGTCGAGGGAGCTCTTCGGGCACAGGTCCAGCAGGCTATCGCGTCCGGCAGGCTAGCGCGAGTTTCCCCGGAAAGACCCCTCGACTACGGCCCTTCGGACCTCCGCTCGGGACGAAGTGACCTGTGCGTAAGCCCTGGTTACTCAGGAGCCCCTCGACACTCGCAACCCGACACCTCCTATGCCGTCCATCCTCATCGCCGACGACGAGCCGGCCATCCGCCGCTCGATCCGTGAGATTCTGGAGTACGAGGGGTTCGAGATCGAGGAGGCCGTCGACGGCAACGACGCCTTCGAGCAGGCCCGGAGCGGCACCCACGACCTCGTGCTGCTCGACATCAAGATGCCGGGGCGCGACGGCCTCGACGTGCTCGAGGCGCTCGGCGAGGCCGAGGTCGGGATCCCGATCATCATGATCTCCGGCCACGGCACGGTCGAGACCGCCGTCGAGGCGACGCGGCTCGGGGCGGCGGACTTCATCGAGAAGCCGCCGGACCTCAACCGGCTGCTCGTCTCGGTCCGGGGGGCGCTCGCGCGCGGCTCGCTCCAGACCGAGAACCGGCGGATGCGCCAGGTGCTCGTCGACGTCGGGCAGTCGGACCTGACGCCGATCGTCGGCGAGAGCGCCGCCATCGGCAAGATCAAGTCCACGGTCGAGCGCGTCGCGCCGACCGAGGCGCGGGTGCTGATCACGGGGGAGCCGGGGACCGGCAAGGAGCTCGTCGCCCGGTGGGTCCACCACCGCTCGCCCCGCGCCGACGGCCCGCTCGTCGAGGTCAACTGCGCCGCGATCCCGTCGGAGCTGATCGAGTCGGAGCTCTTCGGGCACGAGAAGGGCAGCTTCACCGGGGCCACCAAGCAGCGCATCGGCAAGTTCGAGCAGGCCGACGGCGGGACGCTCTTCCTCGACGAGATCGGCGACATGGCGCTCTCGGCCCAGGCGAAGGTCCTGCGCGCGCTCCAGGAGAACAAGATCACGCGCGTCGGCGGCGACCGGGCGATCGACGTGAACGTGCGCATCGTCGCGGCGACGAACAAGAACCTCCTCGAGGAGGTCGAGGCCAAGCGCTTCCGCGAGGACCTCTACCACCGGCTCTCGGTGATCCTGGTCCACGTCCCGCCGCTGCGCGAGCGCCGGAGCGACATCCCGCTGATCGCCCAGTTCATCCTCGCCCACGTCACGCGGCGCAACGGCCTGCCCGACAAGGCCTTCGCCGCCGCCGCCCTGGACCGGCTCCAGGGCTACGAGTGGCGCGGCAACGTCCGCGAGCTCTACAACGTCGTCGAGCGCCTGCTCATCCTCTCCGAGGGCGACGAGGTGACCGAGCGCGACGTCGAGCTCTACGTCCGCCCCGGCGGCGCGGGGCAGGACCCGCTCCTCGGGCTGATGAACCAGTACGACCAGTTCGCCGACTTCCGCGACCAGGCCGAGAAGCTCTTCATCGAGCGCAAGCTCGAGGAGTTCGACTGGAACGTCTCGCGCACCGCCGAGGAGATCGGTATCCAGCGCTCGCACCTCTACAATAAGCTCAACAAGTACGGCATCGAGCGCGAGGAGGGCTAAAGCGTGGAGGAGCATTTAGGAGCGGAAGAGCGGAAGAGGGGAAGAGCGGAAGAGGGGGAGGTCGGTAGTCTGGAGCAACGGCAGCCTGATGAGGGAGCCTGTCTTCCGCCCGTCCGTTCGTCCGCTCTTCCGCTCTTACAAGCCGAAGGCTTGGGCAAGAGCTACGCCACGGCGGCGGGCACGCTCGACGTGCTGCGCGACGTGTCGCTGACGGTCGAAGCGG
>CBDCBW010000018.1:0-128722 GCA_965214485.1 Rhodothermales bacterium
CAGAAGACGGAAAACGGAGACCCAAGGGTGGGGACGCACACCGGGGTCGAACAAGCCGTTGCCGCGGGCGAGGAGCCGGCGAGCGGCGCGCAGGACGACGGCGCGGCGGTCCCGCTGTGGCAGCGCTTCGCCGAGGAGACCGCCGGGGACGGCAGCGTCAACGCGCGCTTCGGGGCGGACAGCGCGGGGGCGGAGGGCGGTGCCGGCGCGGCGGTGCCCCCGCCGGCAGCGTCCGAGGCAGCGGTACCGCTCTGGCAGCAGCTCGCCCGTCCACCCGCTGGCCCGACTCCGGCGCGCCCGACTCCGGCGCGCCCGACTCCGGCAGAGGCGGCTCGCTCGGAGGCGGCTCGCTCGGAGGCACTCAGCGCGCTCGAGGAACGGGTGCTCGGGCGGACCCCGCCGGAGCGCCGGTCGCTCTACGTCAAGCACCTGTTCCGGGGCGACGCCGGGAAGTACGCCACGGTGCTGCACGCCCTCGACGCCGCCGCGTCGTGGACGGAAGCGTCTCAGACCATCGCCCGCGACGTCTTCCGCCCGTTCCGGGTCAACATCTACGGCGAGCACGCGGTCGCCTTCACCGATGCGGTCGAGGCGCGTTTCCGAGCGTGAGGGCTATCTTCGCGCTCCCCTCAACTCGCCCCATCGCCCCGCCATGCCCGACGCCCCGACCGACCTGATCGAAGACCTCCGCCGCCGCCGCGCCGAAGCCGCGCTCGGCGGCGGCGAAGCCCGCATCGCGCGGCAGCACGAGAAGGGCAAGCTCACCGCGCGCGAGCGGCTCGACCTGCTCCTCGACCCCGGCTCGTTCCAGGAGCTCGGCACCTTCGTCCGCCACCGGCGGACCGACTTCGGGCTCGAGAAGAACCGGCCCTACGGCGACGGCGTCGTGACCGGGTGGGGGGCGATCGGCGGGCGTACGGTCTACGTCTTCAGCCAGGACTTCACCGTCTTCGGCGGCTCGCTCGCCGAGGCGCACGCCGCGAAGATCGAGAACGTGATGAACCTCGCGCTCGAGAACGGCGCGCCCGTCATCGGGCTGAACGACTCGGGCGGCGCGCGGATTCAGGAGGGCGTGGACTCGCTCGGCGGCTACGCCGACATCTTCCTGCTCAACACGCTCGCGAGCGGCGTCGTCCCGCAGATTTCCGCGATCCTCGGGCCGTGCGCCGGCGGCGCGGTCTACAGCCCCGCCATCACCGACTTCGTGTTCATGGCGCAGGGCACGAGCTACATGTTCGTCACCGGCCCCGACGTGGTCAAGACCGTGACGAACGAAGAGGTCACGCAGGAGGCGCTCGGCGGGGCCGAGACCCACGCCTCGAAGTCCGGCGTCGCGCACCGCGCCTTCCCGAACGAGGCCGCGCTGCTGCTCGGCATCCGCGAGCTGATGGGCTACCTCCCGCAAAACTGCGAGGACCCGCCACCCCTCGTCCCCACCGACGACCCCGAGGACCGCGCCGACCCGGCGCTCGACACCCTCGTCCCCGACAACCCGAACAAGCCCTACGACATCCACGACGTCATCCGGCGCGTCGTGGACGACGGCGGGTTCTTCGAGATCCACCCGGACTACGCGGCGAACCTCGTCGTCGGCTTCGCCCGGCTCGGGGGGCGGAGCGTCGGGGTGGTGGCGAATCAGCCCGCCGTGCTCGCGGGCGTGCTCGACATCGACGCGTCGCTCAAAGGCGCGCGGTTCGTACGCTTCTGCGACGCCTTCGGGGTTCCGCTCGTCGTGTTCGAGGACGTGCCGGGCTTCCTGCCGGGGACCGATCAGGAGTGGCGCGGCATCATCAAGCACGGCGCGAAGCTGCTCTACGCCTTCTGCGAGGCGACCGTCCCCAAGCTCACCGTCATCACGCGCAAGGCCTACGGCGGGGCCTACGACGTGATGAACTCGAAGCACATCCGCGCCGACCTCAACCTCGCGTGGCCGACCGCCGAGATCGCGGTGATGGGGCCGAAGGGGGCTGTCGAGATCATCTACCGCAAGCAGATCGCCGAGGCCGAGGACCCTGCGGCGGTGGAAGCCGAGTTCATCGAGGAGTACCGCTCGACCTTCGCCAACCCCTACGTCGCCGCCGGGCGCGGGTTCGTCGACGACGTGATCGAGCCGCGGGAGACGCGGAAAACGCTGATCCGGGCGCTTAATATGCTGCGCGACAAAGTTGATACTAACCCTCGCAAGAAGCACGGAAACATCCCCCTCTAACGTGCGCGGAAACGGGAAGCGGGTGAGGGCTAGGGCTTCTTCTCAGAAGAAAAGCATAACTTTTTACCTCGCACCGCTTGAAAGGGCGCTCTTAAAGTTTTAGTTTAAGACATCGCCCTCTAGCCCCGACCCCACCCTCTATGCCACGCCTCCTCGCCCTCGCCGCCGTCCTCTGCCTGCTCGTCCCGCCCGCTGCTGCGCAGGACGACTCCGCCGACCTTTCGAAGCTCGCCGCCCGCCCGGCCGAGCCGTTGGCGTCGCCCACGGCGCAGTGGATCGAGGACGAGCTGGCCGACGACAGCGGCCTCGGCGCGGCCGATTCGCTCTCGACGCCGGAGCTGGCACGCCGCGTGGCCCGGCTCTATGCGAACCAATCGAACCTCCTCCTGGCCGAGGTCGCGGGCGACACCGAGGTGTTCGAGCGCACGCTCGACGCGACGATGCAGGACTTGCGCGACCTCGCGCAGCGGCCCGGCGTGCTCGATCAGCCCCGCTTCCGCGAGCTCTACCGCTCGGTCCTCACCGAGTACGAGCAGTACCACGGCCCCGACCCGGACCTGGCGATCGAGCGCGGCGACGTCTTCGCGCTCCGGGCCGACATCTTCGCCGAGCTGGCGAACGTGGACGAGCCGCTGATCGAAGACGTGGACCTCCCGGCCTCCGTCGTGGCGACGTTCCCGATGGAGACCAACCGCGCCGTCGAGAGCTACATCCGGTTCCTGCTCCGCAAGCGCGGGCACGTCGGCACGGTCCGCCACCGGGCCGAGACCTACTTCCCGATGATCGAGCAGATTCTCGCCGAGGAGGGCGTGCCGGACGAGCTGAAGTACCTCGCCGTCGTCGAGAGCGCGCTGAACCCGCGCGCCCGCTCGTGGGCCGGGGCGTCGGGCATGTGGCAGTTCATCCCGGCGACGGGCCGGCACTCCGGGCTCACCGTGACCCGCGAGCTCGACGAGCGCCTCGACCCGGAGGCCGCGACCCGCGCCGCCTCCCGGCACCTCAACGAGCTGTACGCGATGTTCGGCGACTGGCAACTCGCGATCTCCGGCTACAACTGCAACCCGGCCAAGATCCGCCGCGAGCTGCGCCGCGCCGAGGCCCGGCTGGGCCGGAAGGCGACGTTCTGGGACATCTACAACCACATCCCGCGCGAGACGCGGGGCTACGTCCCGGCGTTCATCGCGACCTCGCTCGTGATGTCCAACCCCGAGGCGTTCGAGCTGCCGCCGGTCGAGGGCGCGCCGCGCTACGAGTTCGACCTCGTCCCGGTCAAAGGGGGGACGACGCTGGCGGCGGTCGCCGAGCGGGCGGGCACGAACCTGGGCACGCTGCGGGCGCTGAACCCGTCGCTGCGCCGCTCCCGCGTGCCGGCGTCGGCGGCGATGCGGATGGTCCGGATTCCGGCGGGGCACTACATCCGCTACGCCTCGCGGCTGGCCGACCTCGCCCCGTCGCGCTCCACCGAAGCGCCGCGCACGGTGGTCTACCGGGGCAGCAACCGCCGCGTCATCGGCTTCGCCTCGGCGCAGGACAACGCCCGCCTGAGCCGCAGCTCGTCGGCTCCGCTCGTCTCGGTGGCCGAGGTCGCGGCGAAGGCCCGGCGGCCCGCCGTTGCCCCGGCGAGCACCGCCTCCACCGCCTCTGCCGGCTCCGAGACGCAGCGCATCCGCTACCGCGTCCGGCGCGGCGACACGCTCGGCAAGATCGCCCGGCGGCACGGCGTCAGCGTGCGGCAGCTTCGGGAGTGGAACGGGGTCCGAGGCTCGGTGATTCGCATCGGGCAGCGGCTGACGATCCACAAGCCGCGCAGCAGCCGGGGCTGAACTCCGGCAGGACGATGCACAACAGAGGGGGCGCTCCGCCGTGTGTGGAGCGCCCCCTCTGCCGCTAGCTGCCCCCGCTACCGAAGCAGCAGCACCTTCGCCGCCTGCCGCCTGCCGCCGGCGTCGAGCACGACGAGGTAGACCCCCGACGACAGCCCTGCACCGCGCAGCGTCGCACGGTGCGACCCTGCCGCTAGCTCCCGGTCTTCGAGCACCGCCACCTCGCGCCCGAGCACGTCGAAGACCGACACCCGCACGGGGCCGGGCCGCTCGACCGCGAACGGCACCGTCGTGCTTGCTCCGAGGCTTCCGCCGAACGGGTTGGGGTACGCCGCCCCGAGGGCGAAGCCGGTCGGCTGGACCGGTGCGTCGCCCTCGTCATCAGTCAGCAGGCGCTCGTTCGGGTCGAAGCGAATCACGGTTCCAGCGTCCGGCGTCGTCCCGTCCTCGGCGAGGTCCGCGAGTTGGATACCGCCCGTCCCGCCGAGCAGCGAGGTCAGGCGGCTGTTGCCGCCCCGGTAGCAGAAGGCGACGTAGTACCCCTGCGTGCGGCAGTCCTCGCCGGAGAGCGGGTTCGGGTCGATCTGCACGTCGCCGTCGGTTTCAGGATCGTAGATCGCGCCGACCCCGCCGAAGCCGAGGGCTGCGGCCTCGAACAGCGCGTAGCCGTCCGGGCGGTCGGGCATCGTCCACAGCACCCGGTGCGTCGCGCGCAACGCGAGCGTGTCCGCGCCGACGATCACAGGTCGCGTTTCCGTCGAGAAGGTGTCCTCCCAGTTCTCGACCGGATCGTCGGCACCGACGTCGGGCGGGCGAAGGATCGGGACCATGCGGAGGTCGTCCTCGTCGTCGTTCTCGGCCCCGGCGTTCCACAGCTCGAAGGGGACGCTCGCGATGAGGTCGGTGCCGCCCGGGGCCGCCGAGGCGTAGACGCCGAGGCACGCGCCGACGGTCGAGCAGGCGTCGGTGAAGCGCATCTCGAGGTTGTCGCCGCTGATGACCTCGGCGCTGCGGAGGAGTTGCCGAAGAACATTGTCCTCGGTGGTGACGACGTAGTCGCCGGTGACGTTGGGGTCGAGCCAGACGGTGTTGCCGTCGTAGATCGGGCAGCCGGGGTCGCCGGGGTCGGGGCACGGCGCAGCGTCGGGGTTGGCGGTCTCGACGATGCCGATGCCTCCCATGAAGTCGTCGATCTCGTAGCGGTAGAGGGTGAACGAGCGGCTGTCGGAGTAGAAGCTCGACTCGCGCCCGGCGATGGCGCGGACCCGCCACGTGTAGTCGGTCACGACGTTGACCGGGCCGACGAAGTCCAGCGAGGGATTACCGGTGTACCGCACGAGAGGCTCGCCATCCGTCGGGGTTATTTCGACGCGGTAGCCCTCGGCTCCGGGCACAGGGTCCCACCGGAGCCGCGCCGGTTCGTCGACGATCGTGGCTCCGTCGGCGGGGCCGGTGAGCGCAGGCGCGGCGAGGTCGCCGGGCGGCGAGACCGGGGGGCCGGGCGCGAACAGGTCGCCGGCGTCGTAGCGCGCCTGCACCAGGTCGGAGGCGGCTTTGAGTTCCGTCACCGAGTCGAAGTTGCTGCTGCCCCGTGCGTAGAGGATGGCGAGGTCGACCGTCTTCGTCTCGCCAGGTTGGAGCGTGAAGGCGGGTGTGGAGATTATATAGCGCCGGTCGTCAGGGTTGATGGGAGCGCTGCACTCAGGCTGCGGGCAGACCTCGCTCCAGAACTCAGGCACCGTCGGGTCGCCGGGGAAAACGAAATCGATAGGTGTTGCCGTCGTGTCTAGTCCATCCCCTCCTTCGGTCAGAGGTGTGCTGTCAAGCCATTGTGACTGCATATAGTTGTAATAGTCCTCTTTCGTGTCGGGATCGCCAGCGCGCGGGCCACTGAAGAATCCATGCATAATATGGCCGGCTCCTGTGAGGAAGTCCACGCCGAGGGCGGGTGGGGTGAGGCCGTAGCCACTGGCTCCGACTTCATCGTCGTTGTCGGCGTTGTAGACGAAGCCCATGCTGCGCGTCGAATCACTGCCGATGTAGTCGTCGGTGAAGTTGCCCAGGTCGGGGTCGATCCACCATGTGAAGTAGGCGTTTTCGAACGGCGCGTCGCCCCGGTAGTCGAGTTCGTAGCGGTAGTACGTCGCCCGGTCGAAGCGCGGGTCGGCGCTCGCCACGACGAAGGCTGTCACGCGGACCTCCAGCCCAATCGGCTGAGAGAGCGTCGTAGCGTGCGGCCCGGCTACGTCGTTCATCACCCAGAAGGCGGTCTCGTGCCCGAAGATCACGGGGCGGTCGCCGTCGGCGAGGTCGTACTCGCCGTCGCCGTTCGCGTCGGTGAACGGGGCACCCAGATCGACGGGCCACTCGCGGAGGTCGGCGGTGGCGAAGCCCTCGTCGTCGTAGAGCTGCACGTCGAGCGCGTCGACGCGCCAGATGCGGTCGAAGGGTTCGCAGTCGGCAGGCGGCTCGCCGGAGGGCGAGAGCGGGCCGGGGTAGTACTCGTAGTCCTCTGATGCCTGGGCGTAGGTTGCAGCAGCGGTGCGGATCTCGCCATCTACGAGGCCACCGACCCAGATACCGGCGGCGAAGATCGGCGAGATACCGCTGCCCCTTGGCACTTCGTAAAGTGGATCACCACCGTTAAAAAACTGGTTGCCCTTGTTATAGAGTTGGGCGCGGACGTCGGTGAAGCCGAGTTGGGCGCGCGCGTCGCCGAGTTCGCAGGTGCCGGAGGGTTGAGCGAAGGCGGGAGCAGCGAAGACGAGGGCGACGAGAACAGTAGCGAATAGACGCATAGCAGGAGCGGTCAGGTGAATGTGCTACAAGAAAGAAAATCCGCCATCGCCAAAGGAGGCAAAATCCCGTACCCGCGTGAAACACCTCCGCCGCCCCGGACGAGGTCCGAAGCGGCGGGGTGTGCAAGCAGTGAGTAAGGATTTCGTGTCGCTCGTTCGTTGAGCGGTCCCGAAGGACAGGCTCAGTATACGACGACCGGGCAGCAGGTTCCAACCGCCGCTCCTCAGCAGCCGACTCCTCAGCAGCCGACGGCAGGCTCGGCGTTCTCGACGCGCTCAACGAGGGCTGTATAAAAGGCCTCGTACTGCGGCACGATGCGGTCGATGTCGAACTGCTCGACGGCGCGGCGGCGGGCGGCGTCGGCCATGCGGGCGTGGAGGGCGTCGTCGCTGAGGATGCGCTGGGTGGCCTCGGTGAGGCAACCCACGTCGGCGAGGGGGCAGAGGAAGCCGGTCTCGCCGTCGAGGTTCAGCTCCGGCAGGCCGCCGATGTCGGTCGAGACGACGGGGACGCCGCAGGCCATCGCCTCGAGCGCCGCGAGGCCGAAGGTCTCCGAGCCCGACGGCATCAGGAACACGTCGGCCACCGAGAGGATCTCCTCGATGGGCTCCTGCTTGCCGAGGAAGCGCACGTCGCCGTAGACCCCGAGGTCGCGCGCGAGCGCCTCGGCCGCCGGGCGGTCCGGCCCGTCGCCGACGAGCAGGAGCTTGACGCCGGGGCCGTTGCCGTTGAGGCCGCCCTCGTGGAGTCGGTGGAAGACGTGGACCACGTCGCTGGCGCGCTTGACTTCGCGGAAGTTCGAGACGTGGATCAGCAGCTTCTCGCCGTTCGGGGCGATGGCCTGCTTGAAGTGCCCCTTCTGCTGCCGCGTGAAGCGTTCGGTGTCGACGAAGTTGGGGATCACCTCGATGCCGCGCTCGACCTCGAAGTGGCCGTGCGTCTCGCTGCGGAGCCAGTCCGAGACGGCCGTCACGCCGTCCGAGGCGTTGATGGCGTGCGTCACGACGGGCGCGAACGACGGGTCCTGCCCGACGAGGGTGATGTCGGTCCCGTGGAGCGTGGTCACGACGGGGACGCGGATGCCTTCGCACGCGAGAATCTGGCGGGCGAGGACCGCGCTCGTGGCGTGGGGGATCGCGTAGTGGACGTGCAAGAGGTCGAGCCGCTCGTGCTTCACCACGTCGATCATCTTGCTGGTGAGCGCGAGCGAGTAGGGCGGGTACTCGAAGAGCGGGTAGGTGTTGACCCGGACCTCGTGGAAGGTGATGCGCTCGGTGACGTGGGCGAGGCGCTGCGGCGGGGCGTAGGCGATGAAGTGGATGTCGTGCCCGCGCCGGGCGAGCGCCTTGCCAAGCTCGGTGGCGACGACGCCGGAGCCGCCGTAGGTCGGGTAACAGGTGATGCCGATGCGCATGAAGACCGGTGTTCGAGACGTGCAGGAGCGAGGGCGGGAAACTCCGCCGCCGGAGGATAAGTTGCCGAGCGCGGCGCAGGCTTAACGACGCGGTCACGTATCTTTCCCTTTCCACCTCGACTGCTCACCCCCACGCCCCATGCGCTCTCTCCGCTTCGCCCTCCTCGCCGCGCTCTTCGCCGCCGCCCCGCTCGCCCACGCCCAGCTCATCCCGAGCTTCGGCGTCGTCGGCGGCCTCAACTTCGGCTCGCTCTCCGACGCCGGAACCGCCGACCTCGACCAGTCCACCGGCTACCACATCGGCATTTTCGCCGACGCCGGCTTCGGACCGCTTGCGGCTCGCGCCTCGGTGCTCTACGTCCAGGTCGGGGACACGGAGGGCGACGACGGCATCTCGTTCGTCGCGCTGCCGATAGACTTCCAGTACGGCCTCCCGCTGCCGGTTCTGCGGCCCTATGCCCTGCTCGGCCCCGAGTTTCGGTTCCCGGCCGGGGACTTCGCCGACAGCGATGCCCGCAGCGTCAACGTCGCCGTCAACGTGGGCATCGGGGCCGAGCTGAGCGCGATCGTCGGGCCGAGCGTCTTTGCCGAGCTGCGCTACGCGCTCGACGTGACGGGCTTCGCCGACGATGAGCTGTTCGGCGTGCCGACGGACGACTCGTTCAAGGTGAGCGTGTTCTACCTCCGGGTCGGCGTCGGCCTCTGACGGGGCACCGGAATTTGGTTTGGACTGAGCGGGCCGGTGATCCTATCATCGGCCCGTTTTCCATCCATGCACCTGTTTCTATCCATGCACCTGTCTGAGATGACTTCTTTCTTCAACCGCGCCCTCGCGCTCGGCCTCGCGCTGCTGAGCACGCCGGCCCTGGCCCAGGGTGATGTCGTCTCAAGCGACGACCCCGACCGGTTCTTCATTCTGATGCAGGGCTTTCGGGAAGGCCCGCTCAGCGGTGCCGGTCTCTCCTCAGCCTTCGGGGTGAGCGTGGCAGACGTCGGCAGTGCGAATCCGGCATCGCTCAGCGCCTTCGAACGCCCTGAGGTGGGCCTCGCCTACCGGTTCGAAACGTCCATCCCCGACGGCTACGTCGCCGGGATCGAGTACCAAGCGATGAACGGGGCGCGCCCGCAGAGTGCGGCGGCCGTGGTGCCGCTCGGCGCGTGGACCCTCGGTGCGAGCTACAGTCAGCGTTACGCAGCAGAGATGGACTTCGGCTGCATCCCCCGTATGACGGAGTCCGATCCCAACAGCGACGAGATTGCGTTCTGCGCGACACAGTCGGCCCGGCTGGAGACGGTCTCGCCGCAGGTGGCTTACCGGACCGCGCTCCAGACCGGCAGCGAACTGACGTTCGGCCTCCGGCTCGGGATCGGCTATGCCCGGATTACGTCCACCATCGACAGCCTGGAGGGCTCGTTCTCGGACGTGGGGGCGCAGGTCGCCGTCGGCGTGCGCTACCGGAAGCCGGGCGCGTTCGGGCTGGCCGCCTACTACGAGAGCGCGCTGCGCGTCGAGGGAAGTGCGACGTTCGAGGGTGAGGGGCCGGACCCAACGATCGGACCAACCGGAGAGGGCGAGCTCGTCGGCGAGATACGAAACCTCGGCCAGTTCGGAGATGCAATTCCGGCCCGCCTCGGGGCGAGCGCCGAGGTCGAGGTCCGCCCGCGCGTCCGCCTCGGGGCCGACGCCGCCTGGGTGTTTTGGAAGGGCGCGTGGGACAGCGACGAGCAGTTCGAGGACAACGCCGAGGCCGCCCTCTGGGGCCGGCTCGACCTCTCGGAGCGCGCGCTCGTCTCGGCCGGCTTGCGGTGGCAGGACCGCGACCGCTGGGACAACGGCTTCGAGGACATCGTCGACTACAGCGGCCGGGCGATCTACCTCACGGCAGGCGGCGCGCTCACCTTCGACCGCCTCCGCTTCGACGCCGTCGTCGCCGACAGCCACCTGCTCTCGGGCCAGGAGCAGCGGCAGACCATCGCCAAGCTGGGCGCGAGCGTGCGGCTGTGAACGACGTAGGGGCGACGCATGCGCCGCCCCTACGGGTTTGCGAGCAAGGCAGGGTGCTAGAACCGCAGCAGGGCGGCGGCGGGGCCGAAGTCCTGCATCCGAGCCCGGGCGGCGTCGCTGCGGACGAGCTCGAGCGAAGCGCCCTGCTCGAGGGCTCGCTCCAGCATCAGCTCGAACAGGTCGCTCTCGGGGAAGACCTCGTTGCCGGTCATCGGGTGCGCGCCGGAGGTCTGGGAGGTCAGCATCCCCGTCTCGCGGTCGATGCCTCCGGGAATTTGCTGCTCGTCGTCGAGGAGCAGGGTCATCACGCGCTGCTGGTTGAGCATGTCGAGCGTCTCTTCGAGCCCGGCGACGGCCTTCGTCGTGAGAAGCGCCTGCACCTGCTCGAGCGTTTCGAGCTCCTCGCGCTCCTCGACCTCGCGCTGGATCGGCTCGGCCTTTTCGGCGACCTCGGCGGTCGAGGCGTTGATGTCGCACTGGAAGCTCGCCGCGACGCGCTCGCGGGTGTGCTGCTCGAGGGCGTCGAGGAAGGGGGCCTCCATGTCGGTGGGGGCTGCGTAGATGAGGTGGCGCACGCCGAGCTTCTTGCTGAGGAGCTGCAGGGCGTGGGCGGCGCGCTTGGCCTGCTCCTTCCGGTACTCGGCCTGCTTGTCCTGGCGCTGGTCCTTCGTCTGGAAGTCGTCCGTCAGAATCTCGCGGCCCTCGAGCTCGAAGACCTCCTCGACGAGGCCGATCTGGCTGAAGAAGAACCGCATCTGCTTCTGGCTCAGCACCGCGATCCCGAAGCGGTCGTGCTCGTCGCGGACGCGGACGAGCGGGCGGACGTAGGGCCGCCGGTCCACGTACGCCATCGTCGGAATGTCGATGGCGATGCCGAACTGCCGGAACAGCCCGATGGCTTCGCAGGCGTAGAACACGAGCCCGCGCCCGGTCCGGGGGATGCCCCGGCGCAGCGCTTCCTCGGTCCGGTTGAGCTCGTTCTGCACCTGCCCCGGCTCGTACTGCCCGTCGGCGTGGTCGAGGGCCTGGCGGGCGACGTCTTTGAACGCGATCTGCCACGCGTCGCCGACGCGCATCTCGGGGGTCAGCTTCATGAAGAGGGAGAGCACCGGCGCGTCGGCGCTCTCGATCGCGGCGAGCTCCGTGAGGTGGTCGGCGTCGAGGTAGTGGAATCCGGGGGTGGTCGTGCGCTCTTCGAGCTCGGCGATGAGGGCGTCGCGGAGGTCCGGGGTCAGGGCGTTGCTCATGCGTTCGGGGCGTTTTCGGTGTCGGAGTCAGGGGAAGGGTAGTCGCCGGGATAGGCCGGGTTGTCACGGACCGGCTCGCCGGTGTAGCTGTCGATGGGGTTGTCCTCGGCGACCTCGCTCACGTCGGTCGAGCCGATGTACTGCCGCAGGTGGACGCGGGCCTCGCCGAGCGCCTCGGCGGTGTCCCGGAGCGAGTATTCCATGATCTGCGCGATCTCGGGGAGCGAGAGCTCGAACTCGTCGTGGAACTCGATGATCTGCCGCCGCTCGCCGGTCAGCCCACTGGCTCCGAGGTGGTTCAACTCGTCCTGCGTCAGCACGCGCGAGGCGTCGACCTCGACATCGGCGGGCTGCCGGCTCGGGATCAGCTCCTCGTAGGTCGTCACGTCGAAGGGCTGGTAGAACTCGTAGAGCCCTTCCTCGACGCCATCGACCTCCTGGACCGGCACCTCGGCGTCGAGCGAGATCGCCTTCTGCGTGTCGTACTGCTTCTCGCTGCGGACGATGCGGTTGAGCTCGCGGTACTGAATCCCGAGCAGCCACGCCCGCAGGCTCATCTGCTCGGGGTCGTAGCGCGCCCGGTTGTCGAAGGCGCGGACGAGCGCAGCCCCGGCGAGCTCTTCGGGGGTGAGCATCCGCCCGCGGAGGTCGCCGTCGGCGAGGCGAGCGGAAACCTTGCGACGGGCCGCGTCCATGAGGGTGTCCTGGTAGGGGGCGAGGGCTTCCTCGAAGGCGTCGCGGTCCCCGTCGAGGGCGCGCTGCCAGAGGCCGGGGTCGGGAGTGGGAGGCATGAGAGGGGCGGAGCGAATAGAAAGAAGTGGTCTTACCGGTGGTACCCTACTTTTAATGACGGCGCGGCGGGATGGGTCCCGGGGTCGGTGAGTACCTCACGAGCTACCGAGGCTGCCGTGCCCTGCGCCTACCGCCCACCGACCTACTGAACCGCCGGCAGTCCGAGTGTCGCCACGACCGGGAAGTGGTCCGAGACCGAACGCGGGTCGTGGAGGTGGACGAAGTCCACGGCGCGGATCGCCCGGTAGAGCCGAGGGGAGAGGAGGACGTGGTCGAGCGACGACAGCTCGCCCGCGTCGATCTCGTCGTTGCGGTTGCGGTCGTAGTAGGCCGTGAAACGCTCAGCCTGCGGCACGTCGGCGGCGACGTTGCGGAGGTCGTCCTCCGGCCCCGGCCCGGCCCGGCGGATCGTGGCGAGGACCTCGGTGATGGGGAAGCTCCCGGCGCGGTCCGGCACGGCGTCGTCGAAGTCGTTCAGGTCGCCGAGGACGGCCACGGCGCGGCCCGCCGCCACCTCCCGCTCGACGAGGCGGCGGATGACCTCGGCCTGCGCCTCGCGCCGGGGCTTGCGCTCGACGTCGTCGGGCCTCGCGAGGAAGTGGACCCCGATGAGCGTCGTCGGAATCCCGCCGAGGTCGAGCCGCGCCCACAGGTTCTTGCTCACGCCGTAGTCCTGCCGCGTCGTGCCCACCGGCGCGCGCTCGTCCGTGCGCCCGACCTCGTCCACCGGAATCCGCGAGAGCAGCCCCACGTCCTGACCCGTGAAGGTGTCCCGGCCCGGGACGAGGTACGTCGTGTACCCCAGGCCGGCGAGGCTCTCCGCCACGAGCATCTCCAGCGTCTCCAGGTTCTCGACCTCTTGCAGCATCAGCACGTCCGCGCCGAGCGCACGGATGACGCGGGCGACCGAGTCGCGGTGCGCCCGGGCCAGGGCCGGGTCGCCCTTCCACGCGAAGTCTGCCTGCCCCTCGCCGTCGAGGCCGTCGAAGAGGAACTCCGCGTTGAAAGTGGCGAGACGGATCCCGCTGCTCGGCGGCTCGTGCCTGCCCTGTCCAAGCACGACGGTCTCGCTCGGCTGTGCAGCCCGGCGCAGGCATCCGCCCGCAAGCACCACCGTGAGCGAGACGACAAACAGGACGAGGACGAACGCGAAGAGGCGGCGGGGCATCAGGCGGGGGAGAGGAGGGCTGCAAAGATAGGCCGCCCGCCGGGCATAAAAACGGCGAAGGGCGCACCGGAACCGGTACGCCCTTCGGAAAGGGAAGCGACGAAGGCCAGGCTAGGAAACACCGGAATAGAAGCGGAAGCGCTTGGGGTCGATGTCGCGGTCTAGCGAGACGGGGCGCTTGCCGCCGGCCCAAGCGGGCTTCAGGCTGCCCCGCATCGAGCGCTCGCTGTAGAAGTGGCGCGTCGTCTTGGCGAAGGGCCGCTCGTAGGCCGGAGCGTGCAGGACGTCGTAGGCGATGAACAGCGCCGTCTGCCATCCCTTCGCCTTCGAGCCGAAGTCGAGGCTCGAGTAATACCCGCGCTTCGGGCTGCCTGCGTTGAAGGCACTGAACTGCCACGGGTCGAGGACGGCGTCGCGGTAAGACGAACGGCTCCGGTAGCCGGTCTCGACGCGGTTGCGGACGACCCACGCGACGAGCTCCTGCTCGTCGGGGCGCTTCGTCTCGGAGTAGATGCAGCGGGCCAGCCACAGCACGTCGTCCCTTACCTCTTCGCTTGCGAACTCCGTGTTCTTGACGGAGACCTCCTGGGTGAGCGGTGCCGCATCAACGGCGGGCATCGTCTCGGCCAGGGTGTCCCGGTCCACAGCGTTAAAAACGAGAGAAAGAGCGAGTAGCAACACCGAGAGGACGACACCGGCTGCGCCGAGCACTCGCTTATTAGCGAAAAGCTTCATAGAGCAGAGAGGGTTGGTTCCTGAGGTCGGAAGTCCGGTACGGTCTGGGATACCGGATGGGATGCCTGTGGGCGCAGGAGTAGCTAATTTCCTGCCAGATCGTTCTAGTCGAGAGGAGGCATGGTGTAGGATCACAGTGGAGACATGGTGTAGGATCACAGTGGAGAGACGCAAGACCCCAGCCCGCCGGGTCACGCGCCGCTAAACAGGCACGCACTGCTAAACAGGAAAGTAGGCCATGTGTTCAGCGCTTCTGTGTGAAAACGGTTTAGACCTCTAGAAAACGCGTTATACCCGTCTTGCGGCCTGTCCATAGCGTGTTTTTCCCAACGGCGCTGCGACCCTGGCACCTTTCGTCGCCGTCTCGTACACTGCCCGCCCGACGTAGGACCGACCTGCCTCAGGGGCCTAACAGTGAAGGGTTCTAAACAGTGAAGGGTTCTAACAGTGACCGCTTCTCCGCACCGCATCATCGCCGATGCAAACATTCCCTTTGCGCTGAACGCGTTTGAGCCGTTCGGTCAGGTTCAACTGATCGCGGGGCAGGATGTCGGCCCGCTGGAAGTCGCTGAAGCGGAGGTGCTGCTCGTGCGGAGCGTGACGCGCGTAAACGAGGCTCTGCTAGGCCGCAGTCCGGTCCGCTTCGTCGGCAGCGCGACGATCGGGACCGACCACGTGGATCGGGGCTATCTGCGAGACCGGGGCATCGCCTTTGCCCACGCGCCCGGCTCGAACGCGCAGTCGGTCGTCGAGTACGTGCTGGCAGCCCTGCTTTCGGTGTACGCTGGGCAGGACAGTGGGTGGGTGGAGAGGACAGTCGGCGTCGTCGGTTGTGGACACATCGGTGGGCGGCTCGCGGGGCGTCTGCCCGGCCTCGGCGCGCGGGTGCTCCGGTGCGATCCGCCCCTCGCTGAAGCCGCCGAGGCAGCGGGACAGCCGCATGATTTCGTCTCTCTGGAAACGGTTCTGGCCGAGGCTGACGTGGTGACGCTCCACACGCCGCTCGCGCGCTCCGGCCCCCACGCTACACACCACCTCATCGGCGAGCGAGAGCTTGCGGCGATGCGGCCGGACGCGCTCCTCGTCAACGCCTCGCGGGGCGCGGTGGTGGACAACGCCGCGCTACGCCTCGCGCTCGGTGCCGGGCAGATCGGTGGGGCCGTCCTCGACGTGTGGGAGAACGAGCCGACGCCCGCCCCCGACCTGGTCCGCCTCACCGCTCTCGCCACGCCGCACATCGCGGGGTATTCGTTCGACGGCAAGGTGCGCGGCACGGCGATGCTCCACCAAGCCCTCGCGCGCTGGCTCGGCGTGCCGCCGGCGTGGAACCCCGAGTCGGCGCTGGCCGAAGACCTGCCGCCGCTCCAGGCGCCCGACCCTGCGCTCGGCGAACCGGCGTGGCTCGACGCCCTCGCCCGGCAAGCCTACGACGTCCGCGCCGACGACGCCCGGATGCGCAAGCTGCTCACGTTGCCCGCCGACGAGCGCGGAGCGGCGTTCCACCGGCTCCGCAAAACCTACCCGCGCCGCCGGGCCTGGGAGCGCCACCGAGTCGCCGAAGCCGAGGTGCCGGAGGCGTACCAGACGGGGGTCGCCGAAGGCCTGGGAATCACAATGATTGGCGAGTGACGAACGACGAGCGTTCAGGGAGCACCCAGTCGTCGCTCGTCACACGTCGTAGCCGTAGGACCGGAGGAAGCCCTCGCGGTTGCGCCAGTCGGCGCGGGCCTTGACGTGGAGCTGGAGGTAGACCTCGGACTCGACGAACGCCTCGATGTCGCGCCGGGCGAACTGCCCGAGCCGCTTCAGCCCGCTGCCGCCCTTGCCGATCAGGATGCCCTTCTGCGAGTCGCGCTCGACCACGATCTCGGCGTCGATGAAGTCCTTCTCGCCGGGGCGCTCCTCGTAGGCCACGATGTTGACCTGCGTCGAGTACGGGATCTCGTCGCGGTACAGCTCGAACACCTTTTCGCGGATGATCTCGGCGACGAAGAAGCGCTCGGGGTGCTCGGAGAGTTGGTCCTTTGGGTAGTAGGGCGGCCCGAGCGGCAAGCGCTCGAGAATCTGACTCCGCACCGTGTCGAGGTTGAACCCCGTCTTGGCCGAAACCGGGATCACGGCGTCGAAGGCGCGGAGGGCGTTGTACGTCGAGACGAGCGGGAGGGCCTCCTCCTGCGCGATCAGGTCGATCTTGTTGAGCAGCAGGATCGCCGGGCGGTCGCCGATGCGCTGGATGGCCTCGTCCGGTGTGCCCGCGTGCGAGGCATCGACCATGAAGAGGAGCACGTCGGCGTCGCCCACCGCGAAGTCGACCGCGTGCATCATTGCCTCGTGCAGGCGGTACTTCGGGCGGACGATGCCGGGGGTGTCGAGAAACACGATTTGATACGGCGGCTGCTCGCCGTCTCCGTCGCCCGAAAGGATGCCGAGGACGCGGTGCCGCGTCGTGCTCGGCTTGGCGGTCACGATCGAGAGCTTGCGCCCGACGAGCGCGTTCATCAGCGTCGACTTGCCGACGTTCGGCGGGCCGACGAGCGCGACGTACCCGCTCCGGTGGGTCGGGTCGAAAGCGAAGTCTTCGGGCGAGGGGAGGTCGTCAGGCATGGACGGCGCAGAGAATCTGCTGGTAGGCGCGCACGGCGGCGGGGAGGCCGAGCCGCAGCGCGTCGGCGGTGAGGGCGTGGCCGATGGAGACTTCGAGCACGCCGGGGACGGCGCGGGTGAACGGCCCGAGGTTGTCGAGGTTCAGGTCGTGCCCCGCGTTGACGCCGAGGCCCGCTGCCTGCGCGGCGCGAGCCGCAGCGGCGGAGCGGGCCAGCTCGGCGGACGCATCGCCGTCCGTGAATGCGACGGCGTACGGTTCGGTGTAGAGCTCGACCCGGTCCGCGCCCACGCCGGCGGCCTCCGCCATCGCTTCGGCGTCGGCGTCCATGAACAGGCTGACCCGGCAGCTGAGGTCGTGCAGCCGTGCGATGACGGGGCGCAGCCGCCCCGCGTCGCGGGCGAGGTCCCAGCCGTGGTCCGAGGTCCGCTGCCCCGGCGCGTCCGGCACGAGCGTGACCTGCGCCACACCGCCGACTTTGCAGGCTTCTTCGACGAGCGCGAGGAAACCGGGATACGTGCCCCACGGCTGCTCTTCTCTCTCGGCAAACGGGTTGCCCTCGATGTTGAGCTCGGCGAGGCCCCCGGCGGCGAGCAGCCGGGCCAGTGCCGTCACATCGCGCGGCCTGGTGTGCCGCCCATCGGGCCGGGGATGCACCGTCAGCCCGTCGGCTCCGGCGTCGAGGCACAGCCGGGCAGCGTGCTCGACGCTGGGCAGGTCGAGGTCGCGGGCGTTGCGCAGGAGCGCCACCTTGTTGAGGTTGACGCTGAGGGCCGTTTTTCCAGCAGGCATAGCGAGGCGGGAGGCACGGCGCTCAAGATACAGCGCGCCCCGAGGGCAACAGGCGAGGGCCGCCCCGCGCGCTGCGAGACAGCCCTCTCGGTCTTCAGACTTCGGACCATCCAAACTCCGGATCGTCCATCTAAAATCGGCTCAGGTACCGGCCGAGTAGTCGGTGGCGTAGGCGACCTGCTCGTCGGTCAGCGCGTCGATCTCGAGCCCCATCGTCTCGAGCTTCACGCGCGCGATCTGCTGGTCGAGCTCCTCGGGCAGGTCCATCACCGTGTTCTCCATCTCTTCCCCGGCCTCGTGCTTCTGGATCAGGTTGAGGTGGGCCTGGAACTGGTTGGCGAAGCTCATGTCCATCACCTCGGAGGGGTGCCCCTCGGCCGCGGCGAGGTTCACGAGCCGGCCGTCGGCGAGGACGTAGATCTTGCGGCCGTTGTCGAGGGTGTACTCGCGGTTGTCCTCCCGGATCATCCGGGTGTCCTGCGAGATTTCGGCGAGCTCTTTCAGGTTCAGCTCGACGTCGTAGTGCCCGGTGTTGCAGACGATCGCGCCCTCCTTCATGGTGACGAAGTGGTCGCCGCGGATGACGTCCTTCATGCCGGTGGCGGTGACGAAGATGTCGCCGACCTTGGCGGCCTCCTCCATCGTCATAACCCGCATCCCGTCGAGCGTCGCCTTGAGCGCGGCCGTCGCCTTGATCTCGGTGACGATGACGTTCGCGCCCATGCCTTTGGCGCGCATCGCGACGCCGCGCCCGCAGTGACCGTAGCCGGCGACGACGAAGTTCTTGCCGGCGATGAGCACCGAGCTGGCGCGCAGCACGCCGTCGAGCGTGGACTGCCCGGTGCCGTAGACGTTGTCGAAGTCCCACTTGGTCTCGGCGTCGTTGACGGCGTAGACGGGGTAGAGCAGCTTGCCGTCGTCGGCCATCGCGCGGAGGCGGTGGACGCCGGTCGTGGTCTCCTCGGAGCCGCCGATGATGTCCTCGGCCTTCTCGGGGAACTGGCTGTGGACGCGGAAGATGAGGTCGGCCCCGTCGTCGAGCGTCGTGTCGGGGGTCTTGTCGATGGTGCGGTCGATGGACCAATAGAAGCCCTCGGTGTCCTGGCCGTACCACGCGTAGATTTCGACGCCGTTGCCGTCGCCCTTCGGCCCGGCGGCGAGGGCGGCGGCGACCTCGTCGTTCGTGCTCAGCGGGTTGCAGCCGCTCCACGCAACCTCGGCCCCGCACGCGGCCAACGTTTCGATCAGGACCGCGGTCTCCTTGGTGACGTGGAGGCAGCCGGTGATCTTATAGCCCTCGAAGGGCTTGGTCTTGGAAAACTCGTCGCGGATGCGCATCAGCACCGGCATCCGGCTCTCGGCCCACTCGATGCGCTTGCGGCCTGCGTCGGCAAGGGAAAGGTCGGCGACTTTGTAACGCCCTTCTTTGTGGTCCATATCAGCTTCCTGGGGTTGAGGTTCGGAGTCAGACTCGAAAAAACGCGACGCAAGGCCGCAGGTTCGGGGTTGGCTGCTTCTTAACGCGGGGGTCGAGCTAAGGCAGGGTCGAGCCACGCTCAGTCCACGTCGAACGTCGCGTGGACGGTGACGGTGATCTCCTGCTTGCGGGTCGCGGTGTTGTGCATCCCGTAGCTGCTGACCTCGGTCGAGTAGGGCTCGGTGATCTGGAAGACGCCCGCCCGCGCCGAGGTCATGTGCCGGGCCTCGGCACCGGTGATCTCGGCGGCCCGCCCCCGCGCATCCTCGGTGGCACGGGCGAGGAGGCTTCGCTTGAGCCGGTCGAGGTCGGAGTAGAAGTATTCGAGCGACGAGGCCTGGAGCGACGCCCCGCCGGTCGCGAGCGACGCCGGGTCGAGGGCGAGCGCCTCGATCTCGGTTACGTTGCCGGAGACGACGTAGAGCGACTGCTGGATCTGGTAGCCGACCGGGGTGCCGTTGTAGCCGTAGGTCGGGTTTGCGCTCGGCGGCTGCACGGTGATGCTGGTGTCGGCGAGACCGAGGCCGCCGAGCTGCGCACGGAGCGCGCGGACGTCCCCGGCGAGGTCGCGGTAGCCCGCTTGCTGGTCGTCGAGGCCGGTCTGCCGGACGAGCACGAGCCGCCACTTCGCCACGTCCGCGGTGAACTGCTCGGTCGCGGCCCCGACGGTCTGCACGGTGTCGCCCGTGTCGCGGGCCTGGTAGAAGAAGGCCCCGAAGACGAGCGCCGCCCCGACGAGACCGAGCGCGAGCACGACGGCGGGCAGGAGGGGCGAGCGCTCCATCAGGCGAGCGCTCCGGCGGCTTGCCTGAGCGCGTCCACGCCGTCGAGCTGCTCCCACGAGACGCCGGAGCGCCCGAAGTGCCCGTAGGCGGCGGTCGGGCGGTAGATCGGGCGGAGCAGGTCGAGCCGCCGGATGAGGGCCTGCGGGCGGAGGTCGAACGTCTCGCGGACGGCGGCGACGAGGGCTTCGTCCGGAATCGTCCCGGTGCCGTAGGTCGTCACGTCGATGCTCACCGGGTCGGCGACGCCGATGGCGTAGGCGACCTGCACGAGGACCTCCTCGGCGAGCTCCGCGCCGACGATGTTCTTGGCGACGTGGCGGGCGGCGTAGGCCGCGCTGCGGTCCACCTTCGAGGGGTCCTTGCCCGAGAACGCGCCGCCGCCGTGGGCTCCCTTGCCGCCGTAGGTGTCGACGATGATCTTGCGCCCGGTCAGGCCCGTGTCCCCGTGCGGCCCGCCGACCACGAAGCGGCCCGTCGGGTTGACGTGCAGGATGAGGTCGTCGTCGAGCAGCGCCTCGGGGAGGACGGCGGGGAGGACGTGCGCCCGGACGGCGGCCTCGATCTCGGCAAGCGTCACGTCCTCGTCGTGCTGCGTCGAGAGGACGACGGTGTGGATGCGGCGCACGGTGCGGCGGTCGTCGTCGTACTCGACCGTGACCTGGCTCTTGGCGTCGGGCCGGAGGTAGGTCATGATCTCGCCGGCCTTGCGGATGTCGGCGAGTTTCTTGACGAGGCCGTGGGCGCAGACGAGCGCGAGCGGCATCATCTCGTCGGTCTCGTTCGAGGCGTAGCCGAACATCATCCCCTGGTCGCCCGCGCCCTGGTCGTCGTAGAGGCCGGCGTGCTCGTCGACGCCCTGCGCGATGTCGCCGCTCTGCTCGTGGATCGTGACGAGGACTCCGCAGGAGCGGGCGTCGAACTGAAGGCGCGGGTCGGTGTAGCCGATCTCCTCGATCGTCCGGCGGGCGACCTCCTGGACGTCCACGTAGGTCTCCGAGGTGACCTCCCCCGAGACGACGACGAGGCCGGTCGTGCAGAGCGTCTCGATCGCGCAGCGGCTGGCGGGGTCGTCGGTGAGGAAGGCGTCGAGGAGGGCGTCGGAAATCTGGTCGGAGACCTTGTCCGGGTGGCCCTCGGAGACGGACTCGGAGGTGAAGAGGTAGGCCATACGCGTCGGGGTCGGGGGCGGGTCGGGGTTGTATCGGAGTTGGTAAAGAGCGGACGAAAATAGCCCATCCCGAGGGCGGCTCCAACCGGCGGCCTGCAACACGGCGTGCGCCCGTCCCGTTCTAACCGGAACTTCGCAGCGCGCGCGCCGGAGCCGGCCCGGGCGGATTGCTTTCAAATGCGCGCCACCGTAGCTTTTCCCGTTCTAGCTTTTCCCCGCTCTGCCCCGGCGCAGCCCGGACGCAGCCCCTCCCGCCTTTTCCACCTCACCCTCTCCCAACATGGCTGACACCGAAGCCCGCGTCATTTCCATCATCGTCGAGAAGCTCGGCGTCGACGAAAGCGAGATCACCCGCGACGCCTCCTTCCAAGACGACCTCGGCGCCGACTCCCTCGACACGGTCGAACTCATCATGGAGTTCGAGAAGGAGTTCGACATGACCATCCCCGACGAGGACGCCGAGAAGATCGCCACCGTCGGCAACGCGGTGGACTACGTCGAGGCCAACCGCACCACGGCCTGAGCCACGGCCCGGCCGATGACGGGCCGGCCCGTCGACGGGCCGGCCCGTCGATGGGCCCCATCCTGCGGGGACGGGAAGAGCGGGTGACGAGCGCCCCGGCGTCCCACGAGGGCGCTGCGCCCTCGCCGCCTCTTCCCGTCCCCGCCTTTTCGACGGAGCACCGGCGCGCGAGACCGCCGGAGCCGGTCGCCCGGCCGGTCGCTCCCCACGCCCCCGTTTGCTATGGACCCCTTTCCCCCCGGCCGCCGCGTCGTCGTCACCGGCCTCGGCGCGCTCACGCCCATCGGCCTCACCGCCGAGACCTTCTGGGACGGCATGATGCGCGGCGAGAGCGGCGCGGCCCCGATCACCTACTTCGACCCGTCGGAGTTCGCCGCGACCTTCGCCTGCGAGCTCAAGGGCTTCGACGCGGGGGACTACCTCGACCGCAAGGAGGCCCGACGCCTCGACGCGTTCTCGCAGTACGCCCTCGTCGCCTCGGACCAGGCCCTCGCCGACGCCGGCCTCGACTCGGCGGCGCTCTCCGAGCAGGAGAAGCAGAAGATCGGCGTCGTCTTCGGCTCCGGGATCGGGGGGATGAAGCTGTTCCAGGACCAGGTGATCGAGTTCCACGAGAACGGCCCGCGCCGCCTCTCGCCGTTCTTCGTCCCGTACATGATCCTCGACATCGCCCCCGGCCTGATCGCGATGCGTCACGGCTTCCAGGGGCCGAACTACGCCACCGTCAGCGCGTGCGCCACCAGCAACAACGCCATCGGCGATGCCTTCATGCTGATCCGCAACGGGATGGCCAACACGGTGGTCTGCGGCGGCACCGAGGCCCCGATCACCCGGATCGGCGTCGGCGGCTTCGCCGCGATGCGCGCCCTCTCGACGCGCAACGACGAGCCGGCCACCGCCAGCCGCCCGTTCGACGCGACGCGCGACGGGTTCGTGATGGGCGAGGGGGCCGGGGCGCTCGTGCTCGAAAGCCTCGAGCGCGCCCAGGAGCGCGGCGCGAAGGTCTACGCCGAGCTGACGGGCTTCGGGATGAGCGCCGACGCCTACCACATCTCGGCCCCGCACCCCGAGGGGGCCGGGGCCCGCCTCGCCATGCGGATGGCCCTCGACACGAGCGGCCTCGCGCCCGAGGACGTGGACTACCTCAACATGCACGGCACCTCGACCCCGCTCGGCGACGTGGCCGAGACCGAGGCCATCAAGAAGGTCTTCGGCGAGCACGCCTACGCGATGAACCTCTCGTCGACGAAGAGCATGACCGGCCACCTCCTCGGGGCCGCAGGCGCGATCGAGGCGATTGCGTCGATCTACGCCGTCCAGCACGGACGCATCCCGCCGACGATCAACTTCGAGGTGCCCGACGAGCAGTGCGACCTCGACTACACCTTCAACGAGCCGGTCGAGCGCGAGGTCAACGTCGCCGTCTCGAACGCCTTCGGCTTCGGCGGCCACAACACGACACTCGTGTTTAAGAAGTTCGAGGCGTGAACCCCCCGTCACGCTTGCATCGCGCTACGCGCTCAGGCTACGCGTGACTGTCCCCCTCGACGAGGGGGACAGCTTCGTGCCGCAGGGAGCGCAGCGACCGCAAACGAGACGGGGGGTACTCACCGGCCAAGCGCCTCGGCGATCTCCGCTTTGACCTGCTCGGCGAACTCCGCCGTCGGCACCGCGCCGCGGTCGCCCTCGCCCCGTCGGCGGACGGCGACGGTGCCGGCCTCTTGCTCCTTCGCGCCTACGACGAGCATGTAGGGCGTCTTCTCGACCTCGGCGTCGCGGATCTTGCGCCCGACCTTCTCGCCCCGGTCGTCGAGCTCGGCGCGGAGGCCGGCGGCCCGGAGCTGATCGAGCACGGCGCGCCCGTAGCCGTTGAAGGCGTCCGAGACGGGGAGGACTTTAGCCTGCACCGGCGCGAGCCACACCGGGAAGTCGCCGCCGGTGTGCTCGATCATCACGCCGATGAACCGCTCCAGGGACCCGAACGGCGCGCGGTGGATCATCACCGGGCGGACGCGCTCGTCGTGCTCGTCGGTGTAGGTCAGGTCGAAACGCTCGGGGAGGTTGTAGTCCACCTGCACGGTGCCGAGTTGCCACCGCCGCCCGAGGGCGTCGCGGACCATGAAGTCGAGCTTGGGCCCGTAGAAGGCGGCCTCGCCCAGCTCCTCGACGGTCTCGAGCTCCATCTCTCGGGCGGCCTCGCGGACGGCCGCTTCGGCGGTCTCCCACTGCGCGTCGCTGCCGATGTACTTCTCGGTGTTGCCCGGGTCGCGGAGCGAGACCTGCGCGGTGAAGTCGGCGAAGTCGAGCGCGCGGAGGACGGTCATCGTGAGGTCGATGGCGTCCTTGAACTCGTCCTTGACCTGCTCGGGCGTGCAGAAGATGTGGGCGTCGTCGACGGTGAAGCCGCGCACGCGCGTCAGCCCGCCGAGCTCGCCGGACTGCTCGAAGCGGTAGACCTGCCCGAACTCGGCGAGGCGCACCGGGAGGTCGCGGTACGAGTGCGGGGCGTGGTCGTAGATCTGCGTATGGTGCGGGCAGTTCATCGGCTTCAGGAGGTAGCCCTCGCGGTCGTCGCCGACGATGCCGTCGTTGGCCTCTTGGGGCCGGAGCACGGGCGCTTCGCCGGGGCTCCGCTCGAACATCGGCGGGAACTGGCTCTCGGCGTAGTACGGGTAGTGGCCGCTCGTCTTGTACAGGTCGAGCCGCCCGATGTGCGGGGTGACGACGGGCTGGTAGCCGCGCCGGAGCTGCTCGGCTTTGAGGAAGTCGACGAGGGTCTCGCGGAGGACCGCGCCCTTCGGCAGCCACATCGGCAGGCCGGGGCCGACCTTGTTCGAGAACATGAACAGGCCGAGCTCGCGCCCGAGCTTGCGGTGGTCGCGCTGCCGGGCGAGCTCGAGCCGCTCGAGGTGCTCCTCGAGGAGGGACTGCTTCGGGAAGCTGACGCCGTAGATGCGGGTGAGCTGCGGCCTCGTTTCGTCGCCGCGCCAGTACGCCCCGGCGATGGTGAGCAGCTTGGGGTACTTGATCGGCTTGGTGCTCGGGATGTGCGGCCCCCGGCACAGGTCCACGAAGCCGCCCTGCTGGTAGAACGTGATCGTCCCATCGGCCAGCTCCTCGATCAGCTCAAGCTTGTAGGCGTCGCCCTTCTCGGTGAAGTAGGCGAGCGCCTCGGCCTTTGAGACCTCGCGGCGTTGGTAGCGGCTGTCGGCCTTCGCGAGGGCCTTCATCTTGGCCTCGATGGCTTCGAGGTCGTCGGGCGAGAGCGTGTCGACGTCGGTCCGGCTGAGGTCCACGTCGTAGTAGAAGCCGTTCTCGATCGCCGGGCCGATGCCGAACTGCACGCCGGGGTAGAGCGCTTCGAGCGCCTCGGCGAGGAGGTGCGCCGAGGAGTGCCAGAAGGTAGACTTGCCCTCGGCGTCGTCCCAGGTCAGGATGCTGACGGTCGCGCCGTCGGGGAGCGGGCGGCCCAGGTCGCGCACGGCACCGTCGACGGTGACGGCGAGGGCGTTGCGGGCGAGGCCGGAGGAGATGGCCTGGGCGAGGTCGTGGCCGGTGCTCTCGTCGGGGAGGTCGCGGGCGGAGCCGTCGGGAAGCGTGATCTGCATGGGAGGCGTAGGCGAGGGAGAAGCCACGATACACGAATAGCGCCCCACCCGAGGGTGAAGCGCTATTCAAATCGGGATTGCCGGGAAGGGGTGGGCTCTACTGGAGTCGAGTTCCTGCTTCTCCTTGCAACGGTTCACTGCAAAGAGCATCATAAGCGGCTATTTGAGGTGATTCGTGGCGACACCGAGGGGCAGCCAAATCCACGGTTTGCTGCACCTGCCTTGTTGTGTTGCTGTGCCCATTGCATCAACCAACTTCGCCATGTCCACTTCGATCAGGCTCGTCCTGCGCAAGTCCAAGACCCGCGCCGACGGGACTGCTCCAATATACCTCCGCGCCGCTGCCAACCGGAAGAGTCGGTTCACCTCGACCGGCCTCTACGTCAAGACAAAGCACTGAAACGAGCGCCTCCGCCAGACATTCCTGACGAACTGTTCGCTTCGATCCGCGCTCGCGCAGCTCGGGAATATCCCGGAGACTACCAGATGCGTGGCTAGGTCGAGAAGCGGCAGATTGATGCCTACCGCCGAACCCACTCCCAGGCAGCATCTCACGAGCAGTACGAGGTCAAGGAACCTGGCCATAGCGGTTGATATCTAACCACTGTGTGGTTAATTTGCATGGATGATACAGCGCCACATCACCTCGGAAGTACGCGAGGCCCTCGCTGACACTCCGGTCGTCCTGCTGAACGGCGCGCGACAGGTAGGCAAGAGTACACTCGCTCAGAGTCTCGCAGCCGAGGGGTTCGGAGGTGCCGAAACCGCACGTTATCTCACGCTCGACGACGCCACCGTCCTCGCAGCCGCCGAGTCCGACCCAGACGAGTTTGTTCGTTCTCTGGATGGCCCCGCCGTGATCGACGAGGTGCAGCGTGCGCCTAGCCTCTTTCGAGCCATCAAAGCAGTTGTGGACACGGACCGGCGACCGGGGCGGCTTCTCCTTACCGGCAGCGCTGATGTGTTCCTCCTGCCGGACGTGTCGGAGTCCCTCACCGGGCGGATGGAGGTGCTCACGCTGTGGCCGTTCTCGCAGGGAGAGATCGAGGGACACCGCGAGGGATTCATCGACGCGCTCTTCGGCGACAAGCTCCCGAGGGCAGTCGAGGGAGAGCCCGTGGACACCGGGGACCTCTGGGGACGCGTCGTGCGCGGAGGCTACCCTGAAGCCCTCACGCGTGCCTCGGCGAAGCGGCGGGCACGGTGGTACGAAGCGTACGTGACGACGATTCTCCAGCGCGACGTCCGAGACCTCGCAAGCATCGAAGGGCTGACGCAGATGCCGCGTCTCCTCCAACTCCTGGCAGCCCGGACGGGTGCGCTCATGAACTACTCGGAGGTCTCGCGCTCGTCGGGGATTCCGAACTCGACGCTCAAGCGATACCTCGCGCTGCTCCAGGCGACGTACCTCGTGCGGGAGCTTCCGGCATGGTCCGCGAACCTATCGAAGCGACTTGTGAAGTCACCCAAGGGCCTCGTCACCGACACCGGTCTTGCGTCCCAACTCGTAGGGGCAACGGGGGAGGGGGGCGGCAGTGGTGCAGCCGGCGCGGCGAGGGGTGGCCTCGTCGAAACGTTCGTGGCGATGGAGCTGGAGAAGCAGCGGGCGTGGGCTAGGCGGCGCGTCTCGCTCCACCACTTTCGCACGTCGGCTGGGCAGGAAGTGGATGGCGTGATCGAGGACGCGGCCGGAGTGCTCGTCGGCGTCGAAGTGGAGACGGCATCGAGCGTCAGCGGGAGCGACTTCAAGGGACTCCGCACGCTTCAGGAGGCACGACCGGACACGTTCCACCGGGGAATCGTGCTTTACGGTGGGAGTGAGGTGGTGACGTTCGGCGAGCGTCTCCATGCCGTGCCCGTTGCCGCGCTCTGGAGGTGGTAAAATTCGCTGCCCGTCGCCTCTGAAGTGAAGGTGTTGTACCTATGTTGCTCCCGTACATACAAAAGCCTCAGCAAACGCCTGGTTTGCTGGGGCTTTCTGTGGGCTCTACTGGATTCGAACCAGTGACCTCTACGATGTCAACGTAGCGCTCTAACCAACTGAGCTAAGAGCCCGGGCTTGCGCGGCGACGGGCCGCCGAAGCGCGCGCGAGAACGCGAAAGATACCGCCCGGGCCGAAGGGGAATCAATAGAGGCGGCGCTGTGCGGCCGGCGATAGCGTGAATCTTCAGTGGACCCCCGAGCACCGCCGCCGCCGGGGCACCGCCACCGCGCCCCGGCGGAGCCTACACGTTGAACCGGAAGAGCAGCACGTCGCCGTCGGCCACGACGTACTCCTTGCCCTCGCTCCGGAGGGCCCCGGCGGCGCGCGCGGCAGCCTCGCTCCCGAGCCGGTCGTAGTCGGCGAAGGCGATGGTCTCGGCGCGGATGAAGCCGCGCTCGAAGTCGGTGTGGATCACGCCGGCGGCCTGGGGGGCCTTCGTGCCGTGGGTGATGGTCCACGCCCGCGCCTCCTTCGGCCCGGCGGTGAAGTAGGTGGCGAGGCCGAGGAGGTCGTAGGCCGCCTGGATGAGGCGGTGCAGCCCCGGCTCGGTCTGCCCGGCCTCGGCGAGGAACTCGGCCCGCTCCTCGGGCTCGAGCTCGGCGAGCTGCGCCTCGAACTCGGCGGAGACCACGACCACGCCGGCCCCCTCAGCCTCGGCGATCCGGCGGACCTGCTCGACGTGGGCGTTGCCCTCCCCGAGGTCGCCCTCGGCGACGTTGGCGGCGTAGAGCACCGGCTTGGCCGTCAGCAGGAAGGCGTCGCGCAGCAGCCGCGCCTCGTCGTCGCTCGCGATGGGGAACGTGCGGGCCGGGTGGCCGTCGCCGATGTGGGCGTGGAGGCGCTCGTGGAACGCCAGCTCGGCCTTCGCCGCCTTGTCGCCCGTCTTGGCTCCCTTCTGCGCGCGCTCGACGCGCTTCTCGGCGGTGTCGAGGTCTTTGAGCAACAGCTCAGTCTCGATCACCTCGATGTCGCGCGCCGGGTCGACGGAGCCCTCGACGTGGACGACGTTCTCGTCCTCGAAGCAGCGGACGACGTGGGCGACGGCATCGACCTCGCGGATGTGCGCGAGAAACTGGTTGCCCAGGCCTTCGCCCTTCGACGCGCCCGCCACCAGGCCGGCGATGTCCACGAACTCGATGGTGGCCGGGAGCACGTTGGCCGACTTCGCGAGCTCGGCCAGCCGGTCCAGCCGGGGGTCCGGCACGCCGACGACGCCGACGTTCGGCTCGATCGTGCAGAAGGGGTAGTTGGCCGCCTCCGCGCCCGCCTCGCTGAGGGCGTTGAAGAGGGTGGACTTGCCGACGTTGGGGAGGCCGACGATGCCGACGCGAAGAGCCATGCCGAGTGGGGATTTGGGAGGGGTGATTGGGCTAGGTCGTGTGGACACGTGCGAGGTCAGGCTCGCACGAGGTCGAAATCCGGCCGGTGAGAGCCGAGCTGGGTAAAGGTCCACGCGGCCTAAGGCGGTCGAGTCTACGGTGGCGCGTTCGTCCGTGTCCCGGCGGGGGCTATCTTCAAGCATTCCTCTAGACGCCGCGGCCTGGGGGTGGGGGAGGAGGGTATGGGAGGGGCCATACGCTCGACCCCTCGCCTTCTACGCCTCGATCCTTCTACGCCTCGATGCTCGCCCGATCTGTCGTACTTGCCGCGTTCGCCGTGCTGGGCCTCGCGGGGTGCCTTCCGGCGCGGGCGCAGTTCGCTACGCCCTCGGTGCCGTTCGTCCAACTCGGGGCGGCAGGGACGCCGGGCGTCGGCGTGCAGGTCGGGTTTGCGACGCCGGCCTTCACGGTGCTCACCCGCGAGGGCGCGCTCTACGCCGACTACGAGCCCCGCTTCGTCGACGAGGAGGCCGGGCGCTTGCTCGTCGGCCTCGGCCTCGGCGGGAGCGTCCGCGTGCTCCGGGTGCTCACCGTGCTCGCCGACGTCGACCCCGGCCCGTACGACCTCGACGTGGGGTACCGCTTCGGGCCGAGCTTTTTCTTCTCGTTCTTCGAGCAGACGGCGGCGAGCAAAGCCCGCTCGTTCCGGCTCTTCGGGGACCCGTTTCTGCGGGGCTCGGTCCGCCTCGGGCAGCGCGTGGCCTACGTCGAGCTCGGCGCGCAGCCGGCGCACCTCCGCGCCGGCCTCCTGATCGGCCTCTGATCGAGAGGACCCCTGAGCTCTGACCCCCGGCTCAACCGGCGTAGTCCACCTGGATGAACTCGCGCTCGGGGAGGCGGACGGCGGTCAGCTTGCCGTACTCGGGGTGGCTGACGTAGACGCAGCCGGTGTCGATGCAGAGCAGGTCCGGCTGGTTGACGGGGACCGGCTGCGGGGTGTGCCCACAGACGACGGGCTTCTCCCACGCCCGCTGCGGGAGGGCGAGGTGCTCGCGGGTCCAGAGGAACGTCTCGGCGGTCTCGTGCTGGAGGTTGTACGCGACCGGGTAGTACGGCTTGAGGCCGGCGTGGACGAAGCAGAAGTCCGGCGTGTCGAGGTAGAGCCGGGTGCGGCGCAGGAAGGCGTGGTGCGCCTCGGGGATCCCGGTGGACCCGTTGGCGGCGTAGCTCTCGAGCGTCTCGAGGCCGCCGTTGACGCGCCACAGGCTCATGTCGCCGCGCTCGATGTAGTCGAGCATCATCTGGTCGTGGTTGCCGCGCAGAAAGGTGCAGCGCGGGCCGGTCCCGGCCGCCCCGTCAGCCTCGAGCCCGATCAACCGGTCGATGACGCCCTTCGAGTCCGGGCCTCGGTCCGTGTAGTCCCCGACGAAGACGAGGTGGTCCTCGGGCGTCGGCGCGAGCTTGCCGAGCAGGGCGTCGAGCGAGCGGGCGCAGCCGTGGACGTCACCGATGGCGAAGAGGCTCATGCAGAAGGGGAGTGGGAGGGGCGCAAGCGGAGGGCGAAAGGGCGATGGGCTATTCCGAAGGCTCGGAGGGCACCGGGGCCTCGGGGGGCCCCGCCGGGCGGGCCGTCGGCAGCGAGTCGTCGAGCAGGCCGCGCCCCGTTTTGCGGACCCGGCCCTCGCTGCGGAGCGTGCGGAGGACGGCGTCCAGGATGCCGTTGAGGAAGGTCCCGCTCTGGGGCGTGCTGAAGCGCTTGGCGAGCTCGATGGCCTCGTTGATCGAGACCTTCGGCGGGATGTCCTCGAAGTGGAGCAGCTCGGTGATCGCGAGGCGCAGCGTCAGCCGGTCCACCAGGGCGATCCGGCCCAGGTCCCAGTTCTTCGCGTGCGCCTCGATCAGGGCGTCGGTCTCGTCCGTGTGGTCGAGGGCGGCGAGGAACAGGCGCTCGGCGAAGCGCAGCGCGGGCCCTTCAAACTTGGGAGCGAGGAGGTGCTTGATGACGTGCCCGACCTCATCGCCGCTGAGCTCGCGGGCGTAGAGAGCCTGCACGACACGGGCGCGGACGTCGCGGCGACTGCTGCTCATGGGTTAGCTGCTGCTCATGGGTAGAGAGAAAGAACGGGCGAAGAGAGGCAAGCCCATCCTACGGCGCGCCGACAGGCCGGTGCCGGAGGCGAGGCAGATTCGCGCAAGCTCCATACGTCCGTCCGAGGTTATGTCTGAGGCGGCACCGTGTCTAGGAGGACAGGGCCTACGAGAAGAGCAGGCGGAGAGAGAAGGCCGTGGCGAGTGCCCGTCCCCATCCCGGCCTCCTTCTCTCTCGTCCCTGCCGGCTCTCTCCTCGCCGCAACCATGCCCGCCATGCCCGCCTCCCCCGACCGGCCCATCGACTGGCGCTCGCGCCCGGCCCTCGGCGTGGCGGTCTGCTTCGCGCTGGGGATCGTCGGGGCGCACGCTGTGCCGGGGGTGGGGTTTTGGGGATGGGCGGGGGTGGCGGTGGGAGGCATGCTCTTCGCGGCGGCGGCCACTGCCTGGGCGCGGCGTCGCCTCGTTTCCCTCAAGGCCCTGGCGGTGACGCTCGGGGTGGGCGTCGCCCTGACCGCGCTCGGCGGGGCGCGCCTGGCCGGGTGGCAGCAGCGCCCGGCGGACCACATCGCGCACCTCGCGTCGCAGGTGACGTTTCCCGCCGAGCTCGCCGGGACCGTCGCGGGGCACCCGGTCGAGACCGAGCGGGGCGTCCGGTTTACGCTCGCGGCGGACTCTGCCGCGCCGGGCGACGTGTTCGTGCCGGTGCGGGGCGACGTGCAGGTCGCCCTCTGGCAGCCCCGCAGCCGTGAGGCACCGCGCATCGCGTACCCCCGCCTCCGCGCCGGGGACCGCGTGCGGGTCGCCGGGACGCTGCGCCCGCTCGCGCCGCGCCGCAACCCGGCGGACTTCGACTACGGCGCGTACCTCGCCCGGCGCGGCACGCACGCGACGCTCGCGGGCTACGACTCCACCGCGCTCGCCCTCGTCGGGACGGAGGCCGGCGTCAGGGACCGGATCGCCAACGCCGTGCGCGCCCACACCCGCCGGGCGCTCCGGGCGCACGTCCGGGCCGAGGAGCCGCGCGCCGTTCTTTCGGCGCTGCTGCTCGCCGACCGCAGCCGGATCGAGCGCGGCACGCGCGACGCCTTCGCCGCGACGGGGCTGATGCACCTGCTCGCCATCTCCGGGCTGCACGTCCTGCTCGTCGGGATGGCCTTGTACGGCCTCCTCAAGCCGCTGCTCCACCGGCTCGGGTGGCGGTGGCGGACGGTCGAGGTCGTGCGGGCGGCGGCCACCCTCGGGGTCCTCGGGCTGTACGTCGTCGCCACCGGCGCGCCGCCGTCGGCTGTGCGGGCGCTCGTGATGGCGGCCCTCCTGATCGTCGGCGCGGCGGCGGAGCGGGCCCCGAACACGCTCAACGCCCTCGGCGTGGCGGCGCTCGCCCTGCTCGCCGCGCGGCCGACGTTCCTCTTCGACGTGGGCTTTCAGCTTTCCTTCGCCGCCGTCGGGGCGATCGTCGCGCTCGTGCCCGTGTTCGAGCGCGGCGTCCCGGCGTGGTGGACCGCCGGGCGCGTCCGCCGGTGGGCGACCGGGATGACGCTGGTCTCGCTCGCCGCGACGCTCGGGACGATGCCGGTGCTGCTGTTCCACTTCGGGCGGGTCCCGCTCGCCGGCCTCGTCCTCAACCTCGCCGCGATCCCGGCGACGACCGTGACGCTGGCCGGCGGCCTGTTCGCCGTCGCGCTCGCGCCGGTTCCCGCGCTCGCCGGTCTCGCCGGGGCTTCGGCGGAGGCCGGGGCGCAGGCCCTCCTCTGGACCAGCCGGACCGGGGCCGAGTGGCTCGCGTGGTCGAACGTCGGCGGGTTCGTCCGCAGCGGGTGGTGGCTCGGGGCGCTGTCGGTCGGCCTCGTCGCGCTCGCGCTGTGGCCCCGTCCCCGGCCCCGGTGGCGGCTCGTCGCGGCGGCGGGATGCCTCGCCGGTGTGGGCGTGTGGCAACCGGTGTGGACCGGCGCGGCGCGGCCTGCCCTCGAGGTCGTCTTCTTCGACGTCGGGCAGGGCGATGCCGCGCTCGTCTCGCTCCCGAACGGGCGGCACCTCCTCGTCGACGCCGGCGTCCGCGACCCGTACACCGATGCCGGGTCGCGGACCGTCCTTCCGCACCTCCGCCGCGCCGGGATCGACCGGCTCGACGCGGTCGTGGTGACGCACCCGCACGCGGACCACCTCGGCGGGCTGCCGGCGCTGCTGCGCGCCGTCGAGGTCGGGCAGGTGCTCCACAACGGGCAGCCTTACGGGTCCGCGCTCTACGCCGAGACGCTCGGGCTGCTCGACTCGCTCGGGGTGGACAGCCGCGCCGTCACGGCGGGCGACGCGCTGGGGCTCGACCCGGCCGTGCACCTTCAGGTCCTCGCGCCGGGCACCGCGCCGCACCCCGGGGCCGAGGCCAACGACGGCTCGGTCGTGCTGAGGGTGAGCTACGGCGCGACCTCGTTCCTCCTCACCGGCGACGCCGAGCACGCCGCCGAGGCGGACCTCGTCGCGCACTACGGCGACCTGCTTGCGAGCGACGTGGTCAAGGTCGGGCACCACGGCAGCGAGACGAGCAGCACCGCCGGGTTCGTCGAGCGCGTCGCCGGCGAGCGTGTCCCGGGGGGAGCCGCGCCGCTGGCGGTGGTCTCGGTGGCGCGGCGCAACGTCCACGGCCTGCCGGACGCCGCCGTCCTGGGCCGCTGGCAGGCCGCCGGGGCGACGGTCCTCCAGACCTGGGCCGAGGGGGCCGTCTGGCTCCGCTCCGACGGGCACCGCGTCGAGCGGGTTCAGTGGCGGTGAGGGCCGGGGATGTCAGGCACGCTGCCATGTCCGGAGCGCCGCATAGAGCGCAATCCCTAGCTGCGCCGCCGCAGTGAGCACGAACGTCCACACCAGCAGCTTCCCATCCGGCAGATGCATGATGGCATCGCCGCCGCCATGCTCGAAGACCGCTCGGTGGAGCGCGTCGAGCGGACCCTCTTTGTATAGCACGAACGCCACGGCCGGGAGTAGTGCGCTCAGCAGCGGGAGCCGGGAGGCCGCCCCGCAGGCGAGCGCCCACAGGGCAGCGGCTCCCACCGGCACGCCCAAGCGGAAACGCAGCAGCGCCTCGTCGAGGGCTTGCACGTCCTCCGATCCGTACTGTCCAGCATTCCCGTTCACGTAGTCCAGCGCGTGTCCTGCCAGCCGCACGGTCTCGGCATAGTGCCAGAGGAGCGGGAGCGCGCTGAGGGCCAGAAGAGCGCAGAAGCCCGCGATGCCGGAAGAGCCGCGCTGCGGCGACCGCGTCAGTGCGTAGCCTGCCACGAGAAAGAGGGCGAGGACAGCGGCGAAGGGGAGGGCGAGAATCCACATGTGCCGCCGAGGAGGAGCTACGACTCCGGACGGCCCGGCAGCGTGTGCCATTGGACGCGGCCCTCCGTCTCAGGATGGCCCTGCTTCCAGAATGCCGCGGTGCGCGCCGAGGAGCTCGCGCACGTGCAGATTTACATTCTCGGGCTGCATGTCGCGTAGGCGGAAAATGACCACACTTGGAAGCCGGGCACCGCTCGCAGCCATGAGGTCGCTAAAGCCGAGATCGTGGCGAGCACGATGCGGTTCTCGGTGCGCGCCTTCGCCAGGATGTGGAGGTCTGACATTCGGTCCAACCCCTGAGCCTGCAGGTGCATAGCGTCATAGCCGAACTCATGGAGGAACGCGACGGTCGCCGGGGAGATGCCCATGTCGGCCAGAAGCCTCATGCCGGCAACGGGCCGAGCGGATGCACGTTCTCCTCGGCTAGCCACGCAGCGTACTGAAGCGCTTGCCGGACGTCGTCCGGCTCGACGTAGGGATAAGCTTCCACGATCTCCTCGGACGTCATACCATTGGCGACGAGGTTGACGAGGAGGGCCACGCTCACCCGGAGGCCCCGAATGCAGCCCCGCCCGCCGAGTACGCTGGGGTCGAAGGTGACGCGGTCGAGAGCTTCCATACAGCGTATGACGAGGCAGTAGCGGCGGTGGGCCTGCTGGGATTTGAACCCAGAGTCTGCCGATTATGAGTCGGATGCATTAACCGTTATGCTACAGGCCCGCAGGCAGACGAAGGTACGACCGGCTCGAGCGGTCGTGGCCCGGGTCCGGGCCGCGCGTCCTACCGAAGCTCTTGGTCACGAGAAGTGCAGCCTCTAGTGGTTTTCCCCAGCGGGATGTGCGCCTCTGGGTAGACGCCGGCCCCTCCGCTTGTTACTTGCACTCGCTGGCTGGCGTCGTATATTTGCACACGGCTCACACTATCTCACGTACTTCAACCCCTCGGCTAGGAGATTCAAAATGAAGACCTACATCGCACCCCAAGTCACCGAATACGGTGACGTGGCGGAGATCACGGCAACGCTGGGCAACCCCTTCACGGGTGACCAGTCGTTCGACCTGGACGGCAACGTGATCGAGGAAGGAATCAACTCGATCAACCAGTGCCCGACCCAGAACGGAGAGACCTGCTTCTTCAACGAAGGCGGCGCTCCGTAACGGACGATTCCGACACGGCTGCCGAAGGCAGCGTGCGCAGGCTCCGAGAGTTCGCTCTCGGAGCCTGTTTTGCGTTGCCCCGGCCTCCCCAACAACCCCGTCCAGATCGGCGGTATCTTCAGCGCCCTCGTGCCGCTGTGCTCCTGCCCGTCGATGTCCGTTTCCCCCCGCCCCCGCGTCGTCCTCGCCGGACCGTTTTTCCCGTATCGGGGCGGCATCGCGCACTTCAACAACCGCCTCGCCCAAGCGCTCGGTGAGCAGTGCGACGTGCGGATGCTGAGCTTCCACCGGCAGTACCCCTCGCTGCTGTTTCCCGGCGAGACGCAGTACGAGGACACCCCGTGGGACCTGCCCGGCACGCCGGAGCGGCTCATGGACTCGGTCCACCCGCTCGCGTGGCGGCGGGCGGGCGACTGGCTCGCGGCGCAGCGACCGGACGTGGTGGTCCTCGCGCACTGGATTCCGTTCTTCGTCCCCGCTTACCTCGCGATGCTGCGCCGAATGCGAAAGGTGCTCAGAGCCGAAGGCGCGCCGCAGCCCGAGGTGACGCTGTTCCTCCACAACGTCCACCCGCACAAGCCCTTCCCCTTTACCACGCCCCTCATGCGGGCGCTCATCGGCGCGGCGGACTCGTACTTCACGCTCTCCGGGCACATCTCGGACGACCTCCGCGCGATCAAGCCGGAGGCGCGCGTGCTCGAAGCGTTCCACCCGGTCTACGACATCTTCGAGGACGCCGTCCCCGCCGCCGAGGCGCGGCGCGAGCTGGGCCTGCCGGACCGGCCGACGCTGCTCTTCTTCGGCGTCATCCGGCGCTACAAAGGGCTGGACCTGCTCGTCGAGGCGCTCCCCAAAGTGCGCGAGCGGGTCGACGTGCAGCTCATCGTGGCGGGCGAGTTCTACGAGGACGAGGAGGCCGTCAAGGCCCGCGTCCGCGCGCTCGGCCTCGACGCCGGGCCGGAGCCTGCGGTCCGCTTCTTCCCCGGCTACGTCCCAAACGAGGAGGTCCACCTCCACTTCTCGGCCTCGGACCTCGCGGTGCAGCCCTACCGCACGGCGACCCCGAGCGGCGTCGTCCAGACGGCGTTCTACTTCGGCGTCCCGCTCGTCGTCTCGGACCTCGGCGTGCTCGCCGAGATGGTGCCCGACGGCGAGGCAGGCTACACCGTACCGCCCAATGATGTCGACGCGCTCGCCGACACGATCGTCCGCTTCTTCGAGGACGACCAGGCTGCGCTCATCGAAGGCGCGAAGGCGCAGGGTGACCGCTACTCGTGGGACGCGCTCGTCGATGAGCTCCTGCCGTTCCTCACCCGCTCCGAACAGGCCGAACCAAGCGAGACATGAAAAAAGTCCTCGTCACTGGGGGGGCCGGGTTCGTCGGTCGCCACCTCGTCCGCCGCCTGCTCGAGCGCGGCGACGAGGTCCACTGCGTCGATCCCGTCGTGGACTTCACCGGCGGCGTCCACCCCGAGGCTGGGTGGCCGCTCTTCGACCCGCGCGACCACGAGCGCTTCCACTTCTACCCGGAGGACTGCCGCGCCTTCTTCCGCCGCCGCGACGACGGCGACTTCGACACCGTCTTCCACCTCGCGGCCATCGTCGGCGGGCGGCTCGTGATCGAGAACAACCCCCTCGCCGTCGCCGACGACCTGTCGATCGACGCCGAATACTGGCAGTGGGCGGCGAAGGTGGAGCCGGGCCGGACGGCGTGCTTCTCGTCGAGCGCCGCGTACCCCGTGGACCTCCAGCGAGAGGGCAACTACGTGCTGCTGAAGGAGGACATGATCTCGTTCGAGGGCGACATCGGGATGCCGGACCTGTCCTACGGCTGGAGCAAGCTGACGGTCGAGTACCTCGCCCGGCTCGCGCACGAGCGCCACGGCCTGAAGTCCGTCTGCTACCGCCCGTTCTCCGGCTACGGCGAGGACCAGGACGACACCTACCCCTTCCCGAGCATCTGCAAGCGCGCGATTGCGAACCGGGGCGCGGACGTGCTCAACGTCTGGGGCACGGGGGAGCAGATGCGCGACTTCATCCACATCGAGGACTGCGTCACCGGCATCCTCCAGACCGTCGAGCAGATCGACAACGGCGACGCGGTCAACCTCTCGACGGGCGTCTACACCACCTTCAAGCAGTTCGCCCGGCTCGCCGCCGAAGCGTGCGGCTACGAACCGGAAGTCGTCGGCCTGTCCGACAAGCCCTCCGGCGTCTTCGCCCGCGGCGGCGACACCGCGCGGCAGCGCGCCCTCGGCTTCGAGGCCGAGACCGACTTGCGCACCGGGATCGAACGGGCAATTGCGTACTACGAAGCGCAGGGAGGCTAGGTGGACTACGACCCGATCAAGGACCGGCTCGGCGACGCCTTCGGTCGCTCGCCCGGGCTCAACAAGGTCTTCTACCGCCTGCTCGACGCGGTCTTCCTCCGCTCGTGGTACGTCCGCCGCGAGCTGCGCGCGCTCATCGAGTCGATGCCCGAGGGCCGGCCCGTGCGCGTGCTCGACGCCGGGACCGGGTTCGGGCAGTACGCCTCCTTTCTCCTCGACACGTTCCCGCACGTCGAGGTCACCGCCGTGGACGTGAAGGACGACTACCTCGCGAGGGCGCGGGCCTTCTTCGACCGGACGCCCCACGCGGGCCGGATCGCGTTCCGCCGGCTCGACCTCACCGAGCCGATGGAAGAGGAGGGGCTCTACGACGTGTGCCTCAGCGTCGACGTGATGGAGCACATCGAAGACGACCGGGCCGTCTTCCGCAACTTCCGCCGCGTGCTCCGGCCCGGCGGCTACGTCGTCGTCAACACGCCGAGCGACGCCGGCGGCAGCGGGGTGGCCGAGGCGGGCGACGAGAGCTTCATCGGCGAGCACGTCCGCGACGGCTACCCGCCGGCCGAGCTTCGGGAGAAGCTGGAAACGGCGGGGCTGGAGGTCGTCGACTGGATGTACACCTACGGGCGCTACGGGTCGGCGGGGTGGCGGCTCCTCGTCAAGTGGCCCATCGGGCTGCTCAACCGGAGCCTCGCCTTCGGGGCGCTGCTCCCGCTCTACTACCTCCCGGCGCTCCCGGCCGGCCTCGCGCTCAACGCCCTCGACCTCCGCGAGCCGAACCCGACCGGCACGGGCCTGCTGATGATCGCCCGGAAGCCGGACTGAAGGCGGGGGCTTCGCGCGCCTCGGGCTGAGGTTTTCGGAGTCCGGGTGAATAGGGCGCGGCCCCGGCCCCGCCGAGGCCGGCCGGTGGTACCGTGCCGTATGCCCGCGCTCGTCCTCGACTCGGTCCGCAAGAGCTACGGCGTCAAGCCGCTGCTCGACGACGTCTCCTTCAGCCTGGAGGACGGCGGCAAGATGGGCGTGATCGGGGCCAACGGCTCGGGCAAGACGACGCTGCTGCGCATCATCGCGGGCGTCGAGCCGCCCGACGGCGGGACGGTCCAGATTCCGAGCGCGCACACCGTCGGTTACCTGTCGCAGGAGCCGGCGTTCGCGCCCGGCCAGAGCGTCCTCGACGCCGTCTTCGCGGGCGACGGTCCGGCGATGCGGCTCCTCCGCGACTACGAGGCCGCCCTCCACCAGCTTGAAACCTCGGACGGGGACGAGGCGCTCGCCGTCCGCGTGGCCGACCTCGCCCACCGGCTCGACGCGAGCGGCGGCTGGGACCTCGAGACGAACGCCCGCGTCGTGCTCGACCGGCTCGGCGTCACGGACACCGGTGCCGACGTCGATACGCTCTCCGGCGGGCAGCGCAAGCGCGTCGCCCTCGCCCGTGCCCTCGTCGAGCACCCCGACCTCCTCATCCTCGACGAGCCGACGAACCACCTCGACGCCGAGACCGTCGGCTGGCTCGAAGCGACCCTCCGCCGCTTCACCGGCGCGCTCCTCCTCGTCACCCACGACCGCTACTTCCTCGACCGCGTCGCGGACTGGATGCTGGAGCTCGAGCGCGGCACGGCGCAGCGGTTCGAGGGCAACTACACGGCGTACCTCGAAGCGAAGGCCGCGCAGGCCGCCGCGAGGGAGGCCGAGCAGCAGACGCGCGACAACCTCGCCCGGCGCGAGCTAGCGTGGCTCCGCCGCGGTGCCAAGGCCCGGACGACGAAGCAGAAGGCCCGCGTCAGCCGCGCCCACGCCCTCCTCGACGCGCCGCGGGAAGAGGCCGACCGCACGGCGGAGATCTCCGCCGCGTCGAGCCGGCTCGGCAAGAAGGTGATCGAGCTCGACGGGGTGACGAAAGGCTGGGACGGGGTGCGCCTCATCGACGGGTTCACCTACGCCTTCACCCGCGACGACCGCGTCGGCATCATCGGCCCGAACGGCTCGGGCAAGACGACGCTGCTGGAGATGATCGCGGGCCGCCTCGCCCCGGACGCCGGGCGCGTCGAGGTCGGCCCCACGGTGTCGGTCGGCTATTACGACCAGGAGAGCCGCGCGCTCAAGGACGAGCTAAGGCTGATCGACTACGTCGAGGAGGTCGCCGAAAACGTCAAGACCGCCGACGGGTCGGTCATCACCGCGAGCCAGATGCTCGACCGCTTCCTCTTCCCCCCGAAGCAGCAGTACACGCCGGTTGGGCTGCTCTCCGGCGGCGAGCGGCGGCGGCTCTACCTGCTGCGCGTGCTGATGGGCGCGCCCAACGTCCTCCTGCTCGACGAGCCGACGAACGACCTCGACATCCCGACGCTCGTCGCGCTCGAGGAGTACCTCGACACGTTCCCCGGCTGCGTCGTCACGGTCTCGCACGACCGCTACTTCCTCGACCGCACGGCCGAGCACCTGTTCCGGTTCGAAGAGGGCGGGCACCTCCGCGAGATCCCCGGCAACTACAGCGCGTGGCTGGAGATCAAAGAGGGCGAGGACGCCCGGGCCGCGCGCCTCGAAGCCGCTGCCCGGAAGAGAGAGGCCCCTCCCGAGGCTCCGCCTCCGAAGCCACCGGCGGCGCAGACCAAGAAGCTCTCGTTCAAGGAGAAACACGAGCTCGAAGAGACCGAGGGCCGCATCGCCGAGGCCGAGGCCCGGCAGGCCGAGATCGAAGCCGAGCTTGCCTCGTCGCCGAGCGACTACGAACGGGTGGCCGCGCTCTCCGCTGAACTGCAAACCCTCGCGACACAACTGGAGCGCGACGTGGACCGGTGGGCCGAGCTCGCCGAGCGCGCATGAGCCCGCGTCGCGCCCGCAAGGCGGCCATGGGTCGTACGGGTCGGAAGCCACAGGGTCGCTTTGCGACCGGAGAGCAAATTGTGATGCGGGCGGCAGGGTCGGGGCCGTGTCTGGGCACGCCATCTGCGGACCTAACGAGAGTCGGACCTACGTCGCACCATAATCCTCTCCTCTAGCACGCTCGCCACGGGATGGGCCTCAACGGTCTCGAAACCATCCCTCTGCAAGAGGTCGACGATCCGGGCACGCCCATCCGACGTGTTGCCGTGCTTCAACGAACTCACGTAGATCAGGGTGTCGTTCTCCAACCCTGTGAGGTCTCTCACATGACGGAGGAAGGAAGGGTCAGCGAGCCTGCGCGCAAGTCGCTCTTGCGAGCCTGCGTAGATGTCCGTATCTGCCGGAATGGACCAGAGCACTTGCGGAAGGTGACCGCGCGCTACCGTGTCGAGGATCGTCGGGTGGCCGGCGAAGTGCTCAGCAGGGGGCGTGCGCCACTCCTCACCCGAGGCGAAAACAGAAAAAGCGGCAAGCCCCCCCTGAACGACAAGCAACAGGATGATCACGGCGAGGGCGAAGGGCTCTGCGCTTCGGCGGCGTCGCAGAGCGGACACGGCCTGTGCAAAGCCAACGTACAGGCCAGCCGTCACGAACAGGAGGTACTTTGGCTGCATAGCGTGCGGCGGCGTGAAGTCGCCCAGGTAGAGTCCGATCACTGCTGCTCCGGCGAAGAGGGAGATGCCAACGGGAGCCAGAGAGGCCAAGGGCACGTTTCCACTTCGCGGAGACCTTCTTCGCACCCACCGAACTCCGAGGACGAAGGCCACCAGAGCAAGGCCAGCGACTGCCGAGAACACCTTCGTCGGGCCGATGCCTTTCACCAGTGCTTCGGCCACATCGAAAGGGAGCACGAAGGCGAGAACATTGATAGCCGAGAGCCCCGCCCGCGGTGCCGACTCTGTCCACGCGCGCTCGCCTAGTATGCGAACGAGTGGAAGGTAGAACTCGGGGTCGACTAGGACAAAAGCGGCGAGGGTGACTACGGCGGCACCCGTCGCCGTCGTAGTCCTCCGCGCGCTACCATGCCGGACGAGAGAGGCGAGCACGAACACGGCAGCGGGAGCCGCGAGCAGGACGAAGTGGTAATGGACGGAGACTCCGACGAGCGCAGCGGCTGCAAATGCGCAAAGGCGTGGGAGCGACCACTCATTGAGGAGACGGACGGTGGCAAGAACGAGCGCAGCGCTGGCCAGGGCAAGCAGGACATATTGCCGGGCTTCGCCTAGCGCAGCGAAAGCGTGGAGACTCCCCGCCCACAGCACCGCCGTCGCGGATGATTCGAGTCTAGGAGCGCAGAGAGCGCGGCATGTAGCGTAGACAAGGAGGGCACCGAGGAGGAGGAGGGGAACATTCAAAAGCCGCCCGCTCCATTCTTCCGAACCGAAGAGGTACGTCCATGCGTGGAGCACCCAGAAGTAAAGGGGGGGATGGATGTCATAATGGTTGAGATCGTCGCGGATCGTCTTCCAGGTACCGAAGGTGTCCGGCTTCCAAAAGGATTGCCAATCCGAGGCCTTGGCCCATCGGTCCGCAGGCGGTCCAGAGGGAAACCGGGCAGCATAGGCTCCTTCGTGACCAGTTGCAGCGAGGTAGGAGATGACTTCGTCGTGAACGGGCGGCTTGTCACTGAAAGCTATGTCGAGGTGGCGCTCGAAGACGAGACACGCCGCAATCGCCACGAGCCAGCGGAGGACGACCCATGCTGGCGGAGGAGGCGCTGGCGGAAGACTGGTGGCAGGTTGAAGAGGCATACGGGCGGATTCAATGCGGCTTCGGTGCTGCTGTGAAATGCCCTTGCGGATCCTCTCACGCGTGGGTTAGCCGCTGGTCACTGACCCCCACAGGTCGAGTAGACGAGTTCGGGAGTCTCCTTTCAGGACGAGTTATCGTCCGCGCTTCTCGCCCGGTAAAGTCTTAGGCTCTGTCACGCAAGTCGGTCCGTCGGCGAGCGAGAGACCCTGGAGGGACCCGGCCAGGCGTCTGACAAGCCAGATGCCGTAGCATCGGGCGAGGAGGACAACGCCGCAGCGCCCTTCAGGGGCCTCGCCGAGCCAGGAGCCGGATTCACGGGACGGGGCTTAGGACCGGGTCACACGAACGCCTCTTGCTCCTGGCGAGGCTGGATCTCCCGATCAGGCCGTCCTCGCTGGCATCCGCTGTGAGCCGCCGAGCCGATGAGGGTGGGGAAATAGACGCCGACGACAAGCGGACGCCGCTTGCGCTCACGCCGGAGCACAAGACCTACACGGTGCTCGTGTGGGAGCAGCACGGGCGCGGGCGCGTGGGGCTGGGAGGCATACTACACAAGTCCGCAGCGACTCTCCGATGGCGGGCGCGTGCCGGGCTACTGGGTCACCGGCGTCATGGCCGAGTGGCGCGTGGGGCCCGCGCGGCTCTTTCTCAACTTCGAAAACTTTCTCGATACGCAGCAGACGAACTACGACCCGGTCGCCCTCGGCCCTCGGGCGACCCCGACGTTCGCCGAGGTGTGGGCTCCGACGGACGGGTTCGTCGTGAATGGCGGCGTGAAGTACCCGTTTTGAACCCATGCCACCATGCGCCGTGTGGTTGACGGAATCCAGCCGTACCTAGTCTTCTCGGCACAACTAAAGCGCGACATAGACCGCCGGGCCGACGTCGCCGAGCGGGCGTAGAAACCCCGCCTTGCCCCCTCACCGGTCATGCAGCAGTTGGCAACTGATAGAGGTATTTCTGAAAGCCGCTGAAGACCTCCCGGATGTCCTCAGGTTTTCCCAGGTCCGCCACGGCGTCGGCGATGGCGTCGTACTTCAACTTGAGTAGGGGCGGCAGTTTTTCCTGGCCGAGTTCTTCCACGCCGACGCAGACGTAGTGCGAGAGGACAAAATCGAGGAAGACCTGCTGCTTGGTGTTGAAGTGTGTGCTGATGATGACCTTGGCGCGGGCGGCTCGTTCCTCGCGCGTAACCGGCGGCAAGGCGTAAGCGACGTGAGCGAGGACGTCGAACAGGTCGCTCTGCTCGGCGCCGATGATGCGCTGCATCTCGGCGAGCTGGTCGCCGCCGAAGCCTTTCTCGGTGAGGCCCTGCAAGAGCTTGCCGCGGGTCTCTGGGTCGCTCCACAGCTTGCGTAACTCAGCCTCGTCCTGGAAGAACTCGGGCAGTCTGCCGAAGAGCATCTCCATGAACTGCTGGGCCGACATCGGCGTGCCGTCGGGGTGCCAGAAGGTCGTGGCGGTCATGTGCTGGATCGTGCGCGCCTTGCCGTCGGCGAGCTTGACTTTGACGCGGGGCGGACGCGGGGGGCGGGGGACACTGGGGTCCGGCGGCGGGGGAGGAGGTGTCGCGCGGCGGGGCTCGGTAGGTTCCGGTTCCAGGGGTTCGCCGTCCCACTCGGGGTCGTTGAAGTGGTGATGCGCCTTGACGAAATCGTAGATCGTGAAGTAGGCCTTGCCCTCGAAGAGGCGGGTGCCGCGCCCGACGATCTGCTTGAACTCGATCATCGAATTGATCGGGCGCATCAGGACGATGTTGCGGATGTTGCGGGCGTCCACGCCGGTCGAGAGCTTGTGCGACGTGGTGAGGACGGTCGGGATCGTCTTCTCGTTGTCCTGAAACGTGCGGAGCCACTGCTCGCCCAGCATCCCGTCGTCGGCGGTGACACGGTGGCAGTAGTTCGGGTCGGCGCTCGTCTTGAGTTGGTTGACCAAGTCGCGCACGGCCAAGGCGTGGTCCTGCGAGGCGCAGAAGACGAGCGTTTTCTCACTCTGGTCGATCTGGTCCATGAAGATCCGCACCCGCTCGGCCTCGCGCGCCGAGATCTCGATCTTGGTGTTGAAGTCGCGCTCGGTGTAGCGCTTGCCGAACTCGACCTCACCCTCCATCACCCGGTCGTTGGCGGTGTAGACGTACTCGTCGAGCGTCGTGGATATCTGCTTGACCTTGAACGGCGTGAGGAAGCCGTCGTTGATACCCTCCTTCAGCGAGTAGACGTAGACCGGCTCGCCGAAGTAGGCGTAGGTGTCCACGTTGTCGTCGCGCTTGGGCGTGGCGGTGAGACCGAGCTGGACGGCGGGGGCGAAGTAGTCGAGGATGTCGCGCCAGGTACTCTCGTCGTTCGCACCGCCCCGGTGGCACTCGTCGACGACGATGAAGTCGAAGAAGTCGGGCGGGTAGTCGCCGAAGTACCCTTCGACAAGCTCAGGGACCGCGCCCTCGGTGGCCGGCCCCTCGGTGGCTGAGCCCAGGAATGAGGGGCTACGAGAGCCCCCACGTCGAGCCGCGCCCTCGGTGGCCGGCCCCTCGGTGGCTGAGCCCAGGAATGAGGGGCTACGAGAGCCCCCACGTCGAGCCGCGCCCTCGGTGGCCGGCCCCTCGGTGGCTGAGCCCAGGAATGAGGGGCTACGAGAGCCCCCACGTCGAGCCGCGCCCTCGGTGGCCGGCCCCTCGGTGGCTGAGCCTGCCGAAGCTGAGCCTGCCGAGGGGGGCGACTTGCTTTGTGACAACCGCTTAAGCTGTGTGAGGTCACCCCTGATCAAAGCGACTTTCTTTGCTCGACTCCAGCCCTGAACCTGCTTCTCGCGGGCGAAGGCGGCATCGATTCGATCAAAGGCCTCGTAATAGAGAAGCTTTACGGGCAGGCGGGTTCTAGTATATCGGGCTGCGTCGCCTGCTCTGTGTTGCTCCAGTCGCCGGTTCAGGTCTCTCGTGCTCCCGGTGTAGAAACTGCCATCGGCGCACCCGAGGATGTACATGTATCCATAGGCAGGCCTGAGTTTGGCCCCTTCGACAAGCTCAGGGACCGCGGTCTCGATAGACTCGGTGGCTGCGCCGTCGACAAGCTCAGGGACCGCGGTCTCGGTAGACTCGGTGGCTGCGCCGTCGACAAGCTCAGGGACCGCGGTCTCGGTAGACTCGGTGGCTGAGCCGTCGACAAGCTCAGGGACCGCGGTCTCGGTAGACTCGGTGGCTGAGCCTGCCGAAGCCATGAAGGTCTGGAAGATGGTGAAGAACAAGCTGCCGTTCGTCGGCACGCGGTCGCGCTTGCGGATCTCGCTCGGGTCGATGCGGACAAGCGCGTCCTCGGGGAAGGCGGAGAAATTGTTGTAAGCTTGGCTGGCGAGGACATTCCGGTCGGCGAGGAAGAGGATGCGCGGGCGGCGCGTCGGCTCGCGGTCCAGGTTCCAGCGGCTGTAGAACAGCTTCCACGCGATCTGGAAGGCGATGAACGTCTTGCCCGTGCCGGTGGCGAGGGTGAGCAGGATGCGCTCCCGCCCCTTGGCAATCGCTTCCAGCACACGCTCGACGGCGATGTCCTGGTAGTAGCGGGCGGGGTGCGAGCCGCCCTTGTCCTCGAACGGGACGGCGGCGAAGCGGTCGCGCCACGCGTTCGGCGCGTCGAACGTCCGGTTCCACAGTTCCTCCGGCGTCGGGTAGGCGGCGACTTCGCCCTCCTGCCCGGTTTCCATGTCCACGCCGTAGAGGCCCTGCCCGTTCGTGGCGTAGGCGAAGCGGACGGCCATCATGTCGGCGTAGTTCTTGGCCTGCCCCAGCCCCGCCGTCAGCGGCTTGTCCCACGCCTTGGCCTCGATCACAGCCAGCTTGGTGTTGCGGTAGACGAGCACGTAGTCCGCCGAGAGCGGCGTGGCGCGCCGGCCGTTGGGCTGGATGCGGCCCTTCGTGATCGGGTACTCGCGCCGGACGCGGCTGCCCTCGACCACGCCCCAGCCTGCCGCTCGCAGCGCGGGGTCGACATGCTCGGCGCGGGTCTCGGCCTCGTTCATGGCTTCGACAGGCTCAGCCACCGGAGGCGTGTGGGTCACCGACAGTGTGCAGACCGCTGACGGCGTGGAGGGGGGCCAGCCGCTCCAGGGTGAGGTCGAGCAGACGGTCGCCGAAGAGATCTGCCTTGCGCCGGGCGTGCTGACGCCCGGCGGGCCAGTGCTGAATGCCCTGCTTGATGGCGGGAAGCGTGGCCTCGACGCCTTCACGCTCGATCAGCCAGTCGACCGTTGCGAGGGCTTCCATGCCGAGGGGGGACTGAAAGCCGTCGATGAGTTCGTCGGTCGCTTCGAGCGCGGGCAGGTACGTTTTAGCCTCGGTCTTCAGGTAGAGATCGACGTAGTCGCGCTTGGCGCTCTCGAACCAGATGGTATCGAAGGCTCCGGCGTCGGCGAGGCGCTTGTCGCAGTGGAGGTAGCTGCCGTCGAGGTGGTCGAGCAGGTGACGCAAGCGACCCGCGTAGGGGCCGTAGCGATTCGCCTTGAACTGGAGGTCGAGCGAGTTCTCCAGCCCTTGCTTGACGATCATGCGCTCCAGGAACCACGCGAGCTTTTGCGCTTCCAGGATCGTGCATTCGATGCCGAGAACCCAGTAGCGCCGGATCATCTCGGCGACGAGGGCGCGCGCCGGGGTGAGGGTCTCGACCCCGTTCCGCTTGGCGACGTTCTGGTATTGGGCAGTTGGTTTGTAGACGATCACCTCGACGCCTTCGAGTTCGCCGAGCGCCGATTCGATCAGGGGGCGCACGTCGGCCCAGTCCAGCCCGCCGTTGCCGCAGCCGAGCGGGGGGACGGCGATGGAGCGGATCTGCTCCTCTTGGACGACCCGCCTCAGATCCTCCAGGCCGTCGCGAATCCATTCCAGCTTGGTGCGCTGCCGCCAGTGCTGCTTCGTCGGGAAGTTGATGATCCAGCGCGGGCCGGAGAGCTCGTTGCTGGGTGCGACGAACATCTTGCCGACGTGCACCTCTTCATTCTTGCACGCGGCGGCGTAGGCTTTGAAGTTGCCAGGGAAGCGTTCTTTGAACATCAATGCGATGCCCTTGCCCATCACGCCCACCGTGTTGACGGTGTTGACGAGGGCCTCGACGTCGGCGTCGAGCAGGTTGCCTGTGGTGAATCGCATCATGGTCGAAAATACAAAGCGGGAGCTGCCTTGATGCCGATTTCTACGCCACTCGCCTCGGCAAGTGCCTGAATCTGCTCCCGGATGGCGTTGTCGTAACACACGATACTGCGCAACGCTTCAAACGGGACGTGCCGGTGCACGAGCGCTTCGGCTTGATAGCGCACCTGCTTACCAGGGTCGCGGTCGTCGGTCTTGAAGTTGCGGCTTCGCAGGAGCGGCCAGTCGATCCGGTCGAGATCGCCGAGGTCGTTGAAGAAGTCGGTGTCTACAGGGTAGGCGTGCTGGTTGGTAAAGACGAAGGGGAGACCGTGGTCGCTCAACAGGTGGAGGGACGAGGTGAAGAGGACGAGATCGCTCGGTGCCCGCTTCGTGACGCCGCCGTAGCCGGTCACGATGTTCAGCATCATGATCGAGCGCGGGGTGAAGTAGAACGGCACGTAGTCGTTGAGGACCCCGCCCGGCGATACCGGGACTTCGCGGCGCGCCCGCTTGTCGATTAACTCGGCGCTGCCGATGGAGACGTAGTTCGGGTCCGCTTGGGCCGCGTTCCGGCTGTAGAGTCCGCCGCGCGCCAGCACCTCGGCGACGTTCGCCACGTGCGCGATGCGGAAGAGGAAGGCGTTATCGGGACGGAGGAAATGCACGGCGGAGGTTACGACGACCAAGCCTCTGACACCGACCACAGCTTGTCATTGCGAGCGGAGCGAAGCACTCTCCGAAGGGTTGAGCCTTCGCTGGGAGATTAGCTGCGCTGAGCCCTGCGGGGTTGCCACGTCGGCCTAGCGGCCTCCCTTCGGCTGCGCTCAGGGCAGGCTCTCGCGATGAAAGCCTCTTTCTTCTCGATGTCATCCCCGCGCAGGCGGGGACCCACCGTGTTGCTCATCCTGTGGGTCCCGGCTCGGGGCCGGGATGACGGGACGGGAAAGAGGCAAGCAGCGGAGACGGGGTTGCACCGCTAGAGCTGCCCGGAGAACGCCTGGTGCAGGAGCGACTGTTTCAGCTCGGCGAGCGCGTCGAGCTTCCGCCGGTACAGGACTTCGAGGCGCTGGGTTTCTCTCTCAATCATGTCAAAAAACCGGACTAGCTTTTGCTGCTCCTTAAGGCTTGGATAGGCGATATGTAGGTGCCTAAGCTCTTTAAGGTTGATGACTTGTTGAACTGCTCCGGATTGTCTTGCTCCAAGAGCTTGCTGCCCTACCGGAGATTGCAGGAAATACCGGACGTACTGAGTATCAATGCTCTCCTTGAGTCGAATTCGTCCTACCTGTCGGGCAATGTTTGCTCCTGCAAGAGTTGGTGGAGCGACAGCAACCTGTCCAGGCTGACCGACGAGACAAATTAGGAGTTCACCACCTCGCAACAGGGTCCGGTCATATTGGTCTGAAACTGCACGGCTTATAGTTCTGAGCCGATCCAGTTGCACAGTGCCTCGGACTAAGTCACCACCTCTAACAAACCGAATCTCACCTTCGCCACCCGGCTTCACGACACCATAGGTGATAGGAGCGTCAGGTTCAGTAAGTTCATCAAGACGTGTCGTTTCCCATCGCTCGCCTCGCCGACTGAACACCGCGTTGAGGTGGCTTTCGAACAGGGCGCGGGCGTTAGCGAGGTTCTGCTCGGCGTGGGCCGTGGCCGTGGCGAGGCCATCGAACGCTTCGTCGAGGAGGCCGACGATCCGCTGCTGCTCGGCGAGCGGGGGCAGCGCGATGGGTAATGACCGAATCTCGGACTTGTTGATCGAAGGGAATACAGCCCCTTCTTTACCGGAAATCTCAGGCTCCAGATGTCTGAGTTGGTAAAACAGGAAGTGCCGGTCTATCTCACGACCGCTACGAATTGAGGCTAACCCCCGCCCGATGCACAATTCTCCCGTTGCAAAATTGACAGGGCCAACGGGGGCTCGAACGGACATCAGGACATCACCCTTCTGAGCAACCTTCGTGACCTGGGTAGTCCATTTTTCTGGCTCTCCGATGTGCGTCTCTCCAAATGCCTTTTTCCCCTGATAGAAAGGCATTCCGTCTCCATTGTCGTTGTAGTGCTTGCTTCGTGGCGATTGACCTGCAATCACTTCGCAGACATCGCCTATCGTTGCCTTGTGCCAACCGTTGTTCACAGCAGCCCCCGGATCGTCGCCAGCACGTCGGCGCTCTCGGCATTGAGGGCGACGATCTCGTCCATGATCTCCTCCACGCTGCGGTGGACGACCGCCTCGCCGCCGTTCGGGTTCTTCGCCGAGAGGTCGAACGTCGCCGGGTCGATGTCCGCCCGACGCACGGTCCAGCTCTGGTCTGAGTCGGCGAAGGTCTTCTGGAGCGCCACGAACTCGGCGAGGTCGGCGTCGCTCAGCGGGTTCGTCTTGCCGAGGTTGCGGCCGGGGTCGAGCTGGTAGAACCAGGTCTTCCGCGTCGGCGCGCCCTTCTCGAAGAACAGCACGACGGTCTTGACGCCCGCGCCCTGGAACGTCCCGCCGGGGAGGTCGAGGACGGTGTGGAGCGTGCAGCTATCGAGCAGCATCTCCCGCAGCGCCACCGAGGCGTTGTCGGTGTTCGAGAGGAACGTGTTCTTGATGACCACGGCCCCGCGCCCGCCCGCCTTGAGGTGCTTGACGAAGTGCTGGAGGAAGAGGAACGCCGTCTCGCCGGTGCGGATGGGGAAGTTTTGCTGGACCTCCTTGCGCTCCTTGCCGCCGAACGGCGGGTTCGCCAGGACGATGTCGAAGCGGTCCTTCTCCTGCACGTCGGCGAGGTTCTCGGTCAGCGTATTCGTGTGCAGTATGTTCGGCGCTTCGATGCCGTGGAGGATCGTGTTCATGATCGCGATGACGTAGGCCAGCGACTTCTTCTCCTTGCCGTAGAACGTCCGCTCCTGGAGCGTCCGGTCCTGCTCGGTCGTCCGCTCCGGGTGCTGGGCCCGGAGGTAGTCGTAGGCCTCGCACAGAAACCCCGCCGAGCCGACCGCCCCGTCGTAGACCGTCTCGCCGAGCTGGGGGTCTACGACCCGGACGATGGCGCGGATGAGCGGGCGCGGGGTGTAGTACTCGCCGCCGTTGCGCCCGGCGTTGCCCATGTTCTGGATCTTGGCCTCGTAGAGGTGCGACAGCTCGTGCTTCTCAGTCTGCGAGCGGAAGCGCAGCCCGTCGACCTCGTCAATGATCTCACGCAGGTTGTAACCACTCGAGATCCGGTTTTTGATCTCCCCGAAGATCTCGCCGATTTTGTACTCGATTGTTTTCGGCCCGGTCGCCCGCTGCGTGAAGCCGTCGAGGTAGGGGAAGAGCTCGCCGTCGACGAAGTCAATGAGGTCGTCGCCGGTGCGCGCCGCATTGTAGTCGAGCGTACCGTCGGCGGTCTTCGGCGCGGCCCAGGTCGTCCAGCGGTACGCCGGGTCGAGCTTGTGGAAGTACATCTTCCCTTCGAGCACTGCCTGATCGGCAAGGTCCTGCTCCAGCCCGTCGAGGTACTTCAGGAACAGCAGCCAGGAGGTCTGCTCCGTGTAGTCGAGTTCGGTCGTGCAGCCCGCCTCCTTGCGGAGCACGTCGTCGATGTTTTTGAAGGCTTGCTCGAACATGGGGTATCGAACGGATCTCGTGAAACGCAGAACGCCCGCCCAGGGAGTCTGAGCGGGCGTTCGTAGTAGCGGGGGCAGGATTCGAACCTGCGATCTTCGGGTTATGCGTACCAGCTACAGCTTTCGCTGCCTCCGATGAAGGCCGGAGTTTGGGGTCTGGACTTTCTCTTCACCGTGCCCAGGCCGGGGCCTGAGGGTAGGTGCCTGCCGTCAAGTCTCTACACCTTCTCTGCTTCCGTTCGAATCGAACGAGGCAGAGCTTGGCTCGGGATTACCTCCACCGCGACGTGCTGAGGCTTCCCCGAATTTGACAGGTGACCGCCCGGCAGTTTCCTGCCGGCGTGCCCAATCCGCAATCTGGTGCCATGCCTCGCGGTGGGGGCGTGACCGAGCGGACCGTTGCCGGTCCTCGTCCTCGACCATGCTGATCCCGCTGGCATAGCTGACGAATACAGAAACCGGAAAGACGTAAAAGACGCGGAGCGTGTCGATGTAGCACAGGGCAAAGTCGAAGTCATGCGCCGCGTAGCGAGCACGGACCATCCGGCGACGGTTGGTTTTCGTGCGGCGCGTATCGGCGACGTAGTTGCCGGACTTCGATTCGAAGTAGGCAGCCTTGACCTGAACCTTGACGAGCGTGCCGTTGACATCGAGCACGAGGTCATACGGAAGGCGGTCTCCCACAGGCCGGAGCACTTCCCAGCCCAGTTCGAGCGCCTTCAAGGTGACCGCTTGTTCCGCGAGGTCGCCTTTCAGTTTCGTATTCATTCCTTCAAAGAACAGATTGCGGAGGTCGAGCCCGACGAGATACCACTTCTCCACCCCGCAGTGGAACCCCCATAGTACGCAATCTCGGGGCGCGATGCAACCCGAAAGCACGGTGCAGGCAGCGAAGCTTCGGTGAACCGGGACGAGTGTTCTGTCTTAACCTTTTTTTGCCGCCCACCCGCCGGCGCGGATCGCGGCGGGAGGGCTACCTTCCGTCTCCTCTCTTCCCATCGATTGCCCACTTCCGGTATGGCTACGGTCCTCCCGTTTCGCGCCCTCCGCCCCGCGCCCGGCCGCGCCGGCGAAGTCGCCTCGGTCCCCTACGACGTCGTCAACACGGAGGAGGCGAGGGCCCTGGCCGAGGGCAAGCCCTATTCGTTCCTCCACGTCATCCGGCCCGAGATCGACCTGCCCCACGCCGACGAGCACGCCGACGAGGTCTACGAGCAGGGGGCCGAAGCGCTCCGCCGCTTCGCCGCGAGCGACGCGTTCGTCGAGGAGAACGAACCGGCGTTCTACGTCTACCGCCTCACGATGGACGGGCGCGCGCAGGCGGGCCTCTTCGGCTTGGTGACCGTCGAGGAGTACGACGACGACACGATCCTCAAGCACGAGAAGACGCGGCCCGACAAGGAGGACGACCGCACGCGCCACCTCGTCACGCAGCGCGCCCACGCCGAGCCGGTGATGCTGACCTACCGGGGCACGCCCACGATCAGCGCGCTCGTCATGGAGGCGATGCAGGGCGAGCCGCTCTACGCCTTCACCGCCACCGACGGGGTGCGCCACGAGGTCTGGCGGATGCCCGACGCCCCGGCGGTGCAGGAGGCGTTCCGGGACGTCGAGAAGCTCTATGTCGCCGACGGGCACCACCGCTCCGCCGCCGCGAGCCGCGCCGCGAGACAGGTGACCGACAGCGACGAGGCCCGCGGCTTCATGGCCGTCCTCTTCCCCTACGAGCAGATGATGATCCTGCCCTACAACCGGGTGATCTACCGCCTCCCCGACGCGCCGGAGCGTTTTCTGAATACGCTCCGCGAGCGATTCGACCTCACCGACGACGCCGCGCCCGAGCCCTCCGCGCCGGGGCACATTTCGGTCTACCTCGGCGGCCGCTGGTACGGGCTGCGCCTCCCCGCGACCGAGCGCGACACCGTCGCCGACACGCTCGACGTGGCCCGCCTCGGCGAGCACCTCCTCGAACCGCTCTTCGGGATCACGGACCCCCGGACCGACACCAACATCGGCTTCGTCGGGGGCATCCGGGGGACGAAGGAACTCGAACGCTTGGTGGACAGCGGCCGGGCGGCGCTCGCGATCTCGATGTCCGCCACGCGCCCCGACGAGCTCCTCGCCGTCTCCGACGCCGGGCAGCTCATGCCGCCCAAGTCGACGTGGTTCGAGCCCAAGCTGCGCAGCGGCCTGCTTGTCCATCGGTTCTGAGTTCCGAGTCGGAGGTTAGGGGTTCGCAGCCCAGCCCTCCGACCTCCACCCGCAACCCTCTCGCCATGACCATCCTCATCGCCGACTCGTTCTCCGACGACGGCATCGAAGACTTCCGCGCTGCCGGGCACACCGTCGTCTCCGAGCCCGGCCTCAAGGGCGAGGCGCTCACCGCCGCCCTCGCCGAGCACGCGCCGCACGTCCTCGTCGTGCGCTCGACCGAGGTCGCCGCCGCCGACCTCGACGCCTCGGCGGAGCTCGAGCTGATCGTCCGGGCCGGGGCGGGCTACGACACGATCGACGTCGAGGGCGCGTCGCAGCGCGGCATCTTCGTCGCCAACTGCCCCGGCAAGAACGCCGCCGCCGTCGCCGAGCTCGCCTTCGGGCTGATCCTCGGGCTCGACCGGCGGATCCCCGATAACGTCAGCGAGGCGCGGCAGGGCCGGTGGAACAAGGGCGGCTTCTCGAAGGCGTTCGGGATCAAGGGCTGCACGCTCGGGCTCGTCGGGCTGGGCAACATCGGGCAGGAGATGATCCCGCGCGCGAAGGCGTTTGGGATGGAGGTCGTCGCGTGGAGCCGCTCGCTCACCGACGAGACCGCCGCCGAGCTCGGCGTGGCCCGTATGGAATCGCCCGAGGCCGTGGCGGCGGCGTCCGACATCGTCTCGGTGCACGTCGCCTCGACGCCGGCGACGATCGGGCTCATCGGCGCGGAGTTCTTCGAGGCGATGGACCCCGGCACGTTCCTCATCAACACGAGCCGGGCGGCGGTCGTGGACGAGCGCGCGGCGCGGCGCGCGATGGACGAGAAGAACATCCGCTTCGCCACCGACGTGCCCTCCGGCGAGCCGAAGGAGAAAGAGGGGGCCTTCGAGCACCCGCTCGCGGGCCACCCCAACTTCTACGTCACCCACCACATCGGGGCCTCGACCGAGCAGGCGACCGAGGCCATCGGGCAGGAGGCCGTCCGCGTCGTGACGACCTACGCCGAGACGGGCCGCGTCCCGAACTGCGTCAACCTCGCCGAGCGCTCGCCCGCGACGCACCTGCTCACGGTCCGCCACCGCGACCGGGTCGGCGTCCTCGCCGGCGTCCTCGACGCGGCGAGGCAGGCGGGGTGGAACGTGCAGGAGATGGAGAACCTGATCTTCGCCGGGGCCGAGGCCGCCTGCGCCCGCATCCGCTTCGACGGGGAGCAGGACGAGGCCACGCTCGACGCTATCCGCGGGCAGGACCACGTCCTCGCCGCCAGCGTCATTGCGCTCTGAGTCGGTGAAGAGCGGAAGAGCGGAAGAGCGGAAGAGCGGAAGAGCGGAAGAGCGGAAGAGCGGAAGAGCGGAAGAGCGGAAGAGCATAGGAAAACTCAGAAAGTTACCCCGCCCCTCGCGCTGAGCACCTAGCTTTCTGTCCTCTGTCCTCTGTCCTCTGTCCTCTGTCCTCTGTCCTCTGCCCACTGAAATGCTCCTCGCCGTGGACCTCGGGCTGCGGACGGGCCTCGCGCTCTACGGCGCGGACGGGCGGCTGCGGTGGTACCGCTCGCAGCACTTCGGCTCGAACGCCCGGCTGAAGCGCGGGGCCTACGGGCTGCTGAGCGAGCTGGGCGAGGTGCGGCACCTCGTCGTCGAAGGCGGCGGCGACCTCGCGGACCTGTGGACGAAGGAGGGCGAGCGGCGCGGCCTCCAGGTCCGGCGCGTCGACGCCGGGACGTGGCGGCGCGTCCTCCTCTACCCGCGCGAGCGCCGCGCCGGGGCCGACGCCAAAGCCCACGCCGACCGCCTCGCCCGCCGCGTGATCGAGTGGTCCGGCGCGGCGAGGCCGACCTCGCTCCGGCACGACGCCGCCGAGGCGATCCTCGTCGGGCTGTGGGGCGTGATCGGAGCAGGCTGGCTGCCGGGGGTGCCTGCCGAAGTGCGGCGCTGAAGGGCTTGCACCGGGCAGCGAACCGGTGTATCCTGCCGCGCCTCTCCGCCCCACCAGCCTCCCCTCCCCCATGCGTCTGCTCTACGGATTCGTCGGCGTCGCCTTGGCGCTCGCCCTCGTGCTCTATCCGCTGATGGCGGTCTCGTTCTCCTTCGGTGCGCCGCCCGCGTTCAACGGGGCCCCCGGCGGCAACGGGGACTGCAGAGCCTGCCACCGCAGCTTCGACCTCAACAGCGGCACCGGCTCGGTCATGATCGATGTGCCGGCGACGTTCGCGCCCGGCGACACCCTCACCTTCACCGTGTCCGTCGACAACACGACGGAGCCAGACCCGGACGGCGTCGGGCGGCAGCAGGGCTTCGAGGTGTCGGTGCAGGACCCCGACCAAAGCGACGTCGGCACGCTCGGGCTCGTGGACGACACGGTCACGCAATTCGCCGATGGCGAAGGGCGATACGTCACCCACGAAGAGGCGGGCAACACGCTCACCGAATGGACCGTCGAGTGGACGGCCCCGGCCGAGGACGCCCCCGACGCGGTGACGTTCTACGTCGCCGGCAACGCGGGCAACGGGGACGAGGGCCCCGACGGCGACTATATCTACACCACGACGGCGACCGTGGCGAGGGCCTCCGTCGCTAGCGAGGACGCGGCGGGCCCGCTCGTGGCTCGCCTCGACGCGGTCTACCCCAACCCGTCTGCCGGGGCCGCGACGGCAGCGTTCACGCTCGATCGCCCCGGCCCGGTCACGGTGACGCTCTACGACGGCCTCGGGCGCACCGTGCGCGTCCTCGCCGACGGCGCGCGCGCCGCCGGAGCGCACACCGTCGATGTCGCGGCGGACGGGCTGCCCTCGGGCGTGTACTTCGTCGAGGTGCGGACGGCGGAGGGCGCGGACGTCCGCCCCGTCACAGTCGCTCGGTAGCGCGAAGCGGTACCACGACGAAGCGGCCCCGGAGCGCGGTGCTCCGGGGCCGCTTCGTCGCGTAGGGCGAGGCCGCGCTGTTTCGGCAGCACGCCGTTTCGGCAGCACGTTGTTTCAGCAGCGTGCTACTTCAGCAGGACCACCCGCGTGCTGCCGACGAACTTCTCGCCTTCGAGCCGGACGGTGTAGACGCCCGACGGCAGGTCCGCCGCCTGCATCACGACGGACTGCGTGGTCTCCGCCGTGGGGGTGCCTTCGTAGAGCGTGCGGACGCGGCGGCCGCCGGCGTCGTAGAGCACCAGGGTCACCGGCTGCGCGTCCTCGACCGAGAAGCGGATCGTCGTCGTCTGGTCGAAGGGGTTCGGGTAGGCGTCTTCGAGCGTATAGCCCTGCGGCGTGGTGCCGTCCTCGGCGGCGACGGGGTTCTGGCTCCAGTCGCCGACGGGCGTCAGCACCGGGCCGACGACGTAGCACGTGCCGGGGTCGATGTCCGGCTTGGTGACGCCGGAGCGGTACCAGAAGACGACGTCGGTGTCGTAGGTGTCCTCGCCGTCGACGATGGCCCGCGTCGCGTTGCCGCCGCCCTCGAACTCGGCGTCGCAGTTGGGCGTCGAGCCCTCGAAGTCGATGCCGTCGTCGAGCTCGCCGGGCTTGTAGCGGGCGATGACGGCGTCCTCGCGGGCGAAGTCGTCGATGGCCGGGATGCCGGTGCCGGGGTTGACCGGGGTGAGGTAGTCCTGGCGGCTCGGCGCGACGGTGTAGCCGCGCTCGGTCTCGAGGTCGGCGATGGTCCAGGCGACGCCGTCGTCCGGGTCGCCCCAGGTCCGCGTCGTCTCGGTCTGGAAGACGAGGCTCTCGGCGGAGCGTCTCTGCTCGGTGACGAAGTCGTGGTCGCCGCCCTCGATGTCGAAGTCGAGGCGCCAGTAGGCGTGGTGGCGGCGCGGGTTCTGGGTGCAAGAGCTCCCCGTCGAGGTGAAGCCGAAGCGGGGGTGGATGGTGCCGTCGGCGAAAAAGGTCCAGCGCGCCGTGTAGCGGTACCACCCCGCGCTGTACTGCGTCGTCAGCACCAACCGGTCGTCGAAGCGCTCGACGGCGACGCCCTCGAACGAGCCCACGTCGTCGCAGCGGTCCGGCTCGCCGTCGCCGTTGGTGTCGCGGCAGTTGGCCGGGGCGGCGTCGCACATCGTCTGGACGGTGCCGGGGGTAGAGTCGGCGTAGCACGAGCCGACGGGGTTGTCGGCCTCGAAGACCTGGTCGGAGTAGTTCCAGTCGCGGTAGCAGTCGCAGCTTTCGCTGTCGTACTTCACGTTGAGGATCGGGACGTGGCCGCGCCGGAGCACGTCGCGCCCGTTGAAGCGCACGTCGCGGACCTCGAGCCCGGAGCCGACGATGCCGGTGCTGCTCGAGGGCGGAAGGAACGACAGCTCCCAGACCGGGTTGTCGCCCTCGGGCCAGGAAATGGCGACGGGCTCGTCGAGGTCATTGGGGTTGCAGGACTGCGCGTGGGCCGCGGGGGCCGCGAGGAGGCCCAGCAGCAGCAGGGCAGAAAGGGTTCGCATGGGTCGGCTCGGCAAAGGAGGGAGGGCTCGGCGAGAGAGGAGGGAAGCGGCGCGGCGGCTAGAGGTCGGGGTAGAGGTCGCGCTCGATGATCGTCCCCGAGTGCAGGTCCACGACGACGAACTGGAGCGATTCGGTGCGGTCCGGCGTCATCACGTCGAACTGCAGGCAGCGCGCGGGCTTGGCGCAGGCCGGGTACCGCTCGCCGAACAGGATGAAGCCCCCCTCGACGTGCGCGTCCGACCGGCTCACGAGCGCCCAGAGCGCCTCGTCCGCCGCGATGATGTCGAGGGCGGCCTCGATCTCCAGGGGGAACGGGGCCGCCGGCGGCGCGAGCTCGACCGTCTCGACGAGCGTGCTGCCGTCGTAGGCCCGGCGGAGCGTCTCGCCCGTGGCGTAGTCGTAGGAGACCTCGTAGAGGTACACGGTCTCGGTGCCGTCGGCGAGCTTGACGGGGTCGTTCCACGTCCTCAGGACGTGGGTGCCTTGCATCTGCGCCAGCACCGGCGGGGCGGCGAGCAGGAGAAGGGCCGCAAGGCAGGCGGCGAAGCGGGAAGCAGGCATGGGGAGGACGGGATCGTGGAGGGGACGGAAGGGCACACCGGAAGCTACAACCGACGCGGCCCGCCGGAGGGTCCGCGCCGGCGCGGACGCGGTGCGCCGAAGGCTCTAAACTACACAAAGTAATAGGGCCTGGGAGTCCCGTCAGCGTACCACCGTGAGGCGCTGCGCCGCCCGGTGCGGCCCTGCCGCATCGAAGCGCGCCTCGTGTGGGCCCGCCGCCGCCGGGCCGTCGGCCAGCGTGGCGACGCGGCGACCGAGCGCGTCGTAGACGGCGAGCGTCACGTCGGCGGATTCGGGCAGGCTATCCGGCATGGAGCAACAGCATCTACCCCATCACACCAAGCCCGGTAGCACCCTAGCAGCTTGCCCTCCATGCCGAGGCCGGCTGCGGTCTTCGGGGTCCGTCGTGCTCTCGACTCTGGAGCGAGGCTGCAGACGACAGCTCCCCCCTCCTCCCGTTCCCCCCACGCCAAACCACCACACCGTAACCGGATTCGGTATAAACTCTCGAAGCCCGAAAAGTCATCCGCATGGACAGTGAGCCCACCGTGTCAAGCCGTTGTGCCCGCTGCCTCCACCGTGACCTAGGGTCGCTATGTTCTTTCTCTCCTCCCCCCGCTTCGCAGGGAGAGGGAGAACGGAGACCGAGAACGTAGCACCCCTGCCCACCGTGACCGTGACCGAATGACCGTGACCGAGCACTTCTTCTCCTGCCCCTACTGCGGCGAGACGGTCTCCTTCGTGCTCGACCTCTCCGAGGGGCAGACCTACATCGAGGACTGCGAGGTCTGCTGCAACCCGGTCCGCATCCGCTACACGACCGACGGGGAGACCGTGACGGCCTTCGAGGCGCGCAGCATCGAGCAGTAGCGCTGCAGGGCGGCGGGGGGGCCGCCGAGCGTGGTAGTTTTCCGTCAAGCGTTGGCGGCAGAGGGGGAAGAGGGTATGTTGTCCGACTAGGCCGCGCGAACCGGCTTCCCGATTGGCTTCCCGAACCGCCGGGCCGGACCTCGCGCCCTCGCGTGAAAAAGGAGCGCAGCGGCCTCCTTCGGCACGGTCCCTTCAGGGGGTCCTTCAGGAGGAGGGCGGTGCCGCGCCGGGACCGGGCGTGCGCGCGTCTCCGGGAAAGACCTTCCCCCGCCCGTGGAAATGTTTGCCACCTTTTAAGTTCGTCGATGGAACCCGCGATTACCTGATTCGAGCGTTGTACGTCCGAACCTCTTCGTTGGACCCAGCCCTTCCCGCCGTGGAACCTACCTACATGGACCGACCGATCCTGCCCGCTGCGGCGACCGTGACGAGGGGGCAGGCCGCCGTGCCTCGCGGCAGCACGGCCCCCAGCGGGGCCCCGCTCCCCGGCCTCGCCCCCGAGCAGGAGCCGTTCGCCGAACTGTCGCTCGCGAGCATCGTGGGGACCTTCCGGCGCGGGTGGAAGATCATCCTCGCCGTCTGCCTCGCGGTGCTCGCCGTCACGGCGCTCTACACCTTCACGCAGTCCCCGCTCTACCGCACCGAGAGCGTCGTCCTCGTCGACACCAACAAGAACCAGGGGTGGAACGCGAACTCGATCGAGAGCCTGCTCTCGTTCGGGGGCGACGCGCGCACGCTCTACAACGAGGTCGAGATTCTGCGGCAGTCCGTCCCGCTGGCCGAGCGCGTGGCCGCCCGGCTCACCGACGCGGGCCCGGCCTCGACCTTCGTCGTCGAGGGCGAGGCGCTCTCGGTGGCCGAGGCGGCGCGCCTGATGCTCAAGGAGCGCGTCCGCTTCGCCCCGGTCAGCGACTACGCCGACCTCATCCGCATCACCGCCCACAGCACCGACCCGGGCGAGGCCGCGCTCGTGGCGAACCTCTACGCCGAGGAGTACGTCCGGCGGAGCCAGGAGACGAGCCGCGCCAGCATCTCGAGCTCGCGGGCGTTTCTCGAGGGGCAGGAGGAGAAGCGGCGCCAGGAGCTGGGCCGCCTCGAGGACCAGCTCGGGGCGTTCCTGACGCAGGAGGGGGCCGTCGCGCTCGACGCCGAGGGCCAGAACGCCGTCACCCAGATCGCCGCGCTCGACGCGGCGCTCGAGGAGGCGCTCGTCGAGCTCGAGATGGAGCGGGCCGCGCTGCGCTCGCTCGACGCCGAGGTCGAGCGCGTCGAGCCCGGCCTCACGCGGCGCATCGCCTCGGGCGTCGAGAACGAGCTCCGCGTCCTCCAGGAGCGCATCGCCGAGCTCGAGCTCCAGGCCAGCGACTTCTACTCGGTCGATCCGACGCTCCAGGGCAACGAAGCGCGCAGCCCCGAGCTCCTCCAGATCACCTCGCGCGTCGAGCGCCTCCGCCGCCAGGTCGACGAGCAGGCGCAGCAGTACGTCGACGAGGTCCTCGCCGTCGGCGGCCTCGACGCGGGCGCGGCCGGCGGGGCCTCCGGGCTGGGCTACATCACCCAGCTCCGGCGCGACGTGGTCCAGAAGCGCATCCGCGCGCAGGGCTTGGAGGCCAAGGCCGCCGCGCTCCGCGCCCAGGTCGGCGAGTACGAGGAGCGCCTGCGCGACATCCCGCGCCAGACGATCCAGCTCGCCCAGCTCCAGCGCCAGCAGCAGGCCACCGAGCGGACCTACCTCTTCCTCGTCGAGAAGCTCCAGGAGGCGCGCGTGGCCGAGGAGTCCGAGCTGGGCTACGTCGAGGTCATCCGCCAGGCCGACGTGCCGGCCGAGCCGGTGCGCCCGCGCCCTCTCATGAACCTGGTGCTCGGCCTGCTCTTCGGCCTCGCCGCCGGCGTCGGGCTGGCGGTGCTGTGGAACGCGCTCGACCACCGGATCAAGACGCCGGAGGACCTCCGGGCGCACGGCTTCACCATGCTCGGGGCGATCCCCGACATGCGGCCCGTCGTCAAGCGCAACTTCGGCGGGAAAGAGACCGTGCGCATCGACTCGCACGAGGTCAGCACCACCGTCGCCGCCGTGCTCCACCCGCTCTCGCCGCTGGCCGAGGCCTTCCGGCACCTGCGGACCAACATCCAGTTCAGCCTGCCGGACCAGGCGGTCGAGGTGCTCATGGTGACCTCCTCCGGCCCGAGCGAGGGCAAGAGCACGACCGCGATGAACCTCGCCGTCTCGCTCGCCCAGGCCGGGCACCGCACGCTCTACGTCGACGCCGACCTCCGCAAGCCGAAGGGCCACACGCTCCTCGGGCTGACCCGCTACAACGGCCTCAGCGAGCTGCTCTTCCGCCGCGGCGAGATCGACTGGGAGAGCTACCGGCAGGGGCTCCGCGTGACGTGGGCCGAGTTCGACGACGCCGTCGAGACGCTCTACGTGCTCCCCGCCGGCAAGCACGTCCCCAACCCCGCCGAGCTGCTCAACTCGCAGCGCATGGGCGAGCTCGTCGCCGAGATGCGCGAGGCCTTCGACGTCGTCGTCATCGACACGCCGCCGGTGATGGCCGTGACGGACGCCGTGCTCGTCTCGCGCCTGTGCGACGCCGTGATGTTCCTCTGCGTGGCCGGCCAGACGAGCTGGCGCTCGCTGATCCGGACGCGCGACGGCATCAGCATCTCCGGCACCCCCGTCATCGGGACCGTGCTCAACCGCTTCGAGGAGCGCGTCGACGGCTACGGCTACGGCTACGGCTATGGCTACGGCAGCACCGAAGACTTCACGCTCGCGCCGAGCGCGTCCGTCGCGCCGAGCGCGTCCGTGCCGGACGGCGAGCCGCTGCTCCGAGGCTCCGCCGCCGAGCGCTCTGTCGAAGCGTAGCCCCCTCTCACCCCCTGCTCGCTCTCCTTGCTCGCCCTCCGCCTCATGACGCGCTTCCCCTCCACGGCCCGCCTGTCCGCGGCCTGCCTGCTCGCGGGCCTGGCGCTCGCGTCCCCGGCGGCCCACGCCCAGATCGTCACCGCCACGCCGGGCGTCTCGGTCTACCGCTACGCCGAGCCCGGCCGCCCGACGATGGACGTGCAGGTGTGGGGCGCGGTCCGGACGCCGGGCCTCTACCAGGTCGAGACCGGGACGGACCTGATGGAGCTGCTCTCCTACGCCGGCGGCCCGCAGACCGGCGCGCAGCGCGGCGACGAGGACCGGATCGTCCACGTCCAGCTCACGCGCGGAGCCCGGCAGGTGCTCTTCGAGAAGACGCTCGACGACCTGCTCGCCGAGGGCTACCCCGAGCTCCAGGACGGCGACCTCATGACCGTCCGCACCGAAGTCAGGACCGGCATCGAGCTCCGGGACCTCGCCGTGTTCACCTCGTCCATCGGCACCCTCGCCCTCGTCATCCTGCGCCTCGTGGAGTGAGGAGGACGGCCAGCGCCGCCCCTGTTTTCCCCGCCAATCCAGACCCTCTGCCCCGTGACCACCAACCATCAGGATTCCAAAGACCGCCTGCTCGACCTCGCCGCCTCCGGCGACGCCACCGTCGGCGTGATCGGCCTGGGCTACGTCGGCCTCCCGCTCGCCGTCGAGTGCGCGGGGGCGGGCTACCGCGTCGTCGGCTTCGACGTGAGCGCCCCCGTCGTCGAGCGCGTCAACCGGGGCGAGAGCCACATCGCCGACGTGCCGTCGGACCGGCTCCGGCCCCACGCCGAGGGCGGGCAGATCGAGGCGACGACCGACATGGGCCGCCTCGCCGAGTGCGACGTGATCTCGATCTGCGTCCCGACGCCGCTCAACAAGATCAAAGACCCCGACCTCGCCTACGTCCTCAGCGCGGGGGGCGTCATCAAAGACAGCCTGCGCCCCGGCCAGCTCGTCATCCTCGAGAGCACGACCTACCCGGGGACCACCGACGAGGTGCTCCTCCCGGTCCTCGAAGAGACCGGGCTGAAGGTCGGCGAGGACTTCTTCCTCTGCTTCTCGCCCGAGCGCGTGGACCCCGGCAACCCGACGTGGCACACGAAGAACACCCCGAAGGTCATCGGCGGCGTGACCGGGGCGTGCTCGGAGGTCGGGCAGGCGGTCTACAACCGCGTCTTCGACGCGCTCGTGCCGGTCGAGAGCGCGCGCGCGGCGGAGCTCGTCAAGGTCTACGAGAACACCTTCCGCATGATCAACATCGCGCTCGCCAACGAGCTCGCGCAGGCGTGCGACAAGCTCGACGTCAGCGTGTGGGACGTGATCGAGGCGGCGGCGACCAAGCCGTTCGGCTTCATGAAGTTCACCCCCGGCCCCGGCCTCGGCGGCCACTGCATCCCGCTCGACCCGCACTACCTCTCGTGGAAGATGCGGACGCTCGCCTACAAGACGCGCATGATCGAGCTCGCGAGCGAGATCAACGCCGAGATGCCGGCCTACGTCGTCCAGAAAGTCGCCGACGCGCTCAACGACGACCGCAAGGCCGTCCGCGGCAGCCGCCTGCTCGTCCTCGGCATCGCCTACAAGAAGAACATCGACGACCTCCGCGAGAGCCCGGCCCTCGAGGTCATCCGCCTCCTCCAGGAGAAGGGGGCCGACGTACAGTACCACGACCCCTTCTGCCCGACCATCGCCGACGACGGCCACACGGCGATCCGCGACCTCCCGCTCCACAGCCGCCCGCTCACCCGCGCCGAGCTCGGCGACACCGACGCGGTCATCCTCATCACCGACCACGACGGCGTGGACTACCAGCTCGTCATCGACTCGGTGCCGCTCGTCGTCGACACGCGCGGGACGATGCGCGCCTGCTGCGACGGCCCGGCCCGCGTCGTCGGCCTCTCGGGCCGCGAGATGGGCGAGGGCCCGGCCGAGGACCTCAGCCCTGTGCTGACCCAGTAACTCCACCCCAGAAGCTCACGATCTCATGAAGAACTTTGCCCTCACCGGCGTCGCCGGCTACATCGCGCCGCGCCACCTCAAGGCCATCGCCGAGACCGGCAACCGCCTCGTCGCGGCGGTCGATCCGCACGACTCGGTCGGTATCCTCGACCAGCACTTCCCGCAGGCGGCGTTCTTCACCGAGTTCGAGCGCTTCGACCGGCACCTCGAAAAGCTCCGGCGCGGCCCCCAGCGTGAGCGCGTCGACTACGTCACGATCTGCTCGCCGAACCACCTCCACGACGCCCACATCCGCCTCGCCCTCCGCGTCGGCGCCGACGCGATCTGCGAGAAGCCGCTCGTGATGAACCCGTGGAACCTCGACGTGCTGGCCGACCTCGAGCGCGAGTACGACTGCTGCTCGGTCCACACGATCTTCCAGCTCCGGGTCCACCCCGCGCTCCTCGCCTTGCGGGAACGGCTCCGGCACGCGGACAAGCGCCACGCGGTCCGGCTGAGCTACGTCACCTCGCGCGGGCAGTGGTACCGCTACTCGTGGAAGGGCAACGCCGACAAGTCCGGCGGCGTCGCGACCAACATCGGCATCCACTTTTTCGACCTGCTGATCTGGCTCTTCGGCGGCGTCCAGGCCAGCGAGGTGCACCTCCTCGAGGCCGAGCGCGCCGGCGGCTTCCTCGAACTGAAGAACGCCGACGTGCAGTGGTTCCTCTCGATCGACGGCAACGACCTCCCCGAGTCGGTGAGGGGCACGCAGCCGACCTTCCGCTCGATCACGGTCGACGGCGAGGAGGTCGAGTTCTCCGGCGGCTTCCGCGACCTCCACACGGTGGTCTACGAGCAGACGCTCGCGGGCAACGGCTTCGGCATCGAGGACGCCCGCCCGTCGATCGAGCTCGTCCACGCGATCCGCACCGCAGACGTCGAGGCAGCGCCCACGCTGCCCCACCCCTTTCTCGGCCTCGAAGTAGCCTGACCGACATGGTCCTGACTGACATGGAGCGTATCCGCGAGCTGCCCGGCGTCCGCATCCACGAGAGCGCCTACGTCGACGCCCCGTGCACCATCGGCGAGGGGACGAAGATTTGGCACTTCTGCCACGTCCAGGCCGGCGCGCGCATCGGGCGCGGCTGCGTGCTCGGGCAGAACGTCAACGTCGCCGGCGACGTCGTCATCGGCGACCGGGTGAAAATCCAGAACAACGTCTCGGTCTACACCGGCTGCGAAATCGAAGACGAGGTGTTCCTCGGCCCGAGCTGCGTGCTGACGAACGTGACCAACCCGCGCTCCCAGGTCAACCGCCACGGGCTCTACGAGCGGACCCTCTTCCGCCGCGGCGCAACGGTGGGCGCGAACGCGACGATCGTGTGCGGCGTCACGCTCGGGCGCTACTCGTTCGTCGCCGCCGGCAGCGTGGTGACTCGGGACGTGCCGGACTACGCGCTCGTCGCCGGCAACCCGGCGCGGCAGCGCGGCTGGATGAGCCGCCACGGGCACCGCCTCTCGCCCGACGCCGACGGCCTCGCGGCGTGCCCCGAATCGGGCCTCCGCTACCAAGAGAAGAACGGCACGCTCCGCTGCCTCGACCTGGGCGAGAACGAGCCGCTGCCCGACAGCATGACCGAGGGCGAGCGCACCTACGACGATTTCAAACAACCCGCCTGACATGACCGCCACCGCCATTCCCATCCTCGACTTGGAGCCGGAGATCGACGCGCTCTGGGACGAGCTCAACGCCGCCTTCCAGCGCGTCCTCCGCTCCGGGCAGTTCATCAAAGGCCCCGAGCTCGACGCCTTCGAGCGCGAGGTCGCCGCCACCCTCGGCACCGCGCACGCGGTGGGCGTCAACTCCGGCACCGACGCCCTCGTGATCGGGCTGCGGGCGCTCGGCATCGGCGAGGGGGACGAGGTCGTCACGACGCCGTTTTCGTTCTTCGCCACCGCCGAGAGCATCAGCGCCGTCGGCGCGACGCCCGTCTTTGCCGACGTGGACGAGCGGACCTTCAACCTCGACCCCGACACCGTGGGGCCGCTCGTCACCGAGCGGACCGCCGCGATTATGCCGGTCCACCTCTACGGCTGCCCGGCGGAGATCGGCCCAGTCATGGAGATCGCCGAGCGGCACGACCTCGCCGTCGTCGAGGACTGCGCGCAGTCGTTCGGCGCTCGGTTCGTCGGCGCTGGCAGCGGCGATGGGGCATTGGCATGGCACGGCAAGCAGACGGGCACGGTCGGCGCGGTGGGGGCCTACTCGTTCTTCCCGTCCAAGAACCTCGGGGCCTTCGGCGATGCCGGGCTGATCGTGACGGACGACGACGCCCTCGCCGAGCACATGCGGAAGCTGCGGGCGCACGGCTCGCTCAAGAAGTACCACAACGAAGAGGTCGGCTACAACTCCCGCCTCGACGCGCTTCAGGCGGCGTTTCTCCGGGTCAAGCTGCCGCACATCGAGCGGCAGAACGCGGGCCGCCGCCGCGCCGCCGAGGCCTACAACCGGCTGCTCGCCGGAGTCGAGGGCGTCGTCACGCCGCTCGCCGCGCCGGGGCACGTCTTCCACCAGTACACCGTCCGCATCCTGGAGGGCAAGCGCGACGCTGTCGCCGCCGCGCTGGGCGAGCAGGGCATCCAGACGATGGTCTACTACCCGGTGCCGCAGCACCGCCTGCCCGTCTACGCCGACCTCGATTCGCACTGCCCCGTCAGCGACCGGCTCGCGGGCGAAGTCCTCAGTCTCCCCATCTGGCCGCAGCTCGGCGAAGCCACAATCGCTCACGTAGTTGATGCGCTGGCCCAGGCGCTCCGATAGACGATGCTGACGCGGACGGCCAAGCGCATCATCAAAGAGGGCCTGATGCTCCCGCGCCGCTTGACGAGCGCGCAGCGCGTGCTGCCGGACTTCCTGCTGATCGGGGCTCAGAAGGCGGGGACGACCTCGCTCTACAATTACCTCGTCCAGCATCCCCGGGTCTTCCCCGTCTACCGGAAGGAGGTGCACTACTTCGACATCGGCTACCGGCGCGGCCCGGGCTGGTACCGCTCCTTCTTCCCGACGCAGCGCGAGGTGGAGGAGCACGCGGCGCTCACCGGCGAGGCAAGCCCCTACTACCTCTTCCACCCCCAGGCTCCGGCGCGCGTCCACCAAGACGTACCCGGCGCGAAGCTGATCGTACTAATGCGGAACCCGGTGGACCGGGCGTACTCACACTACCAGCACGAGGTGCGCAAGGGCGAGGAGACGCTGTCCTTCTTGGAGGCCATCGACCGGGAGGAGGAGCGGCTGAGCGGGGAGACCGAGCGGCTCACCGCCGATGGAAGCTACTACAGTCAGGCCCACCGCTCGTTCTCCTACCTCGCGCGGGGCCGCTACCTCGAACAGCTCACGCCGTGGATCGAGCGCTTCGGCCGGGAACGGCTGCTGCTGCTGCCGAGCAAGCGGATGTACGCCGAGCCGCAGGCCGTGCTGGCCGAGGTCTGCGACTTCCTCGGTCTCGACCCGTTCGCCGGCACCGAGACCCGCCCGCACAACGACTTCCGCTATGGCGCGATGGAGCCCGCCGAGCGCGAGCGGCTGGTGCGCTACTTCCGCCCGCACAACGAGGCGCTCTACGAGGTGCTCGGCGAAGACTATGGCTGGGAGCGTGCGGAGCGTGAGGCGGAGCACGAGCCGGTGGGAGGGACGCGGTGAAGCCGGAGCACGAGAAAGCCACACCGAGCCTGACAAAGAGCACGCTCTCCGGGCTGCTCTGGAATTTCTCCGGAGCCGGCGTGCAGGCCGTGCTCCGCATCGGCGTCCTGCTGGTGCTGGCGCGCCTGCTGACCCCGGCGGACTTCGGCGTCGTCTCGGCGGCGCTCGTGGTGGTCTACTTCTCCGAAATCTTCTCCCAGCTCGGGATCGGACCGGCGCTCGTGCAGCGACCGGCGTTGCACAGCGGGCACCTCCGGACGGGGTTCACGGTCTCGACGCTGTTTGGGGTCGGGCTGGCGGTCCTCGTCTTCGCCACGGCTCCGCTCGTGGCTGGGTTCTTTCGGATGCCGGTCCTGGCCGAGGTTCTGCGTGTGCTGGCGTGGGTCTTCCCGCTCAAGGGGCTGGCCCTCGTGGCCGAGTCGCTGCTCTACCGCGAGCTCCAGTTCCGCTGGATCGCCACGCGCGACGTGCTAGCGTACCTGGTCGGGTACGGGATCGTCGGGCTGGGGCTGGCCTTCGCAGGCTTCGGCGTGTGGGCGCTGGTCTGGGCACACCTCGCCGAGACGCTCGTGCGGACGGGGGTGCTGCTGGCGGCGCGGCCTCACCCGAAGCGGCCCCTGCTCGCGGCGACGCCGCTGCGCGAGCTGGTCTACTACGGCGGTGGGTTCACGCTGGCGCGGCTCTCGAACTACGTCGCGCAGCAGGGCAACAATCTCATCATCGGTCGGCTCCTCGGGGCGAGCGCGCTCGGGCTCTACGGCCGCGCCTACCAGCTCACCACGATGCCCGTCCTCCTGGCCGGGGGCGTACTCGACAAGGTGCTCTTCCCGGCAATGGCGAAGATTCAGGACGACGCCGCCGTGCGCTCACGCATCTTCCTCGAAGGCACGGCGGTGCTCAACCTGCTCACGCTGCCACTCAGCGCGGCCTGCGTCGCGCTCGCGCCGGAGATCGTCGACTTCCTGCTCGGTTCGGAGTGGCACAGCGCGGTGGTCCCGTTCCAGGTGCTCGCCCTCGGAATGATGCTCCGGACGAGCTACAAGATCGGCGACGCCCTCGCGCGGGCGGCGGGCGCGGTCTACAACCGGGCGTGGCGCAAGGGCGTCTATGCGGGCTGCGTGCTCGCCGGCTCCTTCGTCGGTTCGGGGTGGGGGATCGAGGGCGTCGCCGTCGGCGTGCTCGGCGCACTGCTGGTCAACTTTTTCCTCGTGGCCGAGCTGAGCCTCCGGCTGACGACCGTCACGTGGGGCTACTTCCTGCGGATGCACGTCCCGCCGCTCATGCTGGCCGGAATCGCCTACGGGGTGGCGCACGGCCTGGCGGTGCTGATGCGCGGAGCGCTCTACCCCTCGGCGGTCATCGCCGGGGCCGGGATGGCGGCGGCGGGAGTCCTCGTCACCGCGCTCGTGCTCGCTCTCCCGGCCTATTTCGTCGGGCCGGACGGGCTGGGGCTGTGCCGCACGCTCGCCCGCTACGTCCCGGCTCGGCTGAACGTCGGCGACTGGACGCGCCGCCTCCGAGAGCTGCCCGTTTAAACGCCCCGCCCCATGCCTACGCTCGCCTTCCTGCTCTACGACAACCGCTCCGGCTCGACGCTGCTCTCGGCGCTGATGAACCGCTACCGCGGGGTAGCCGTGGCCCAGGAGAGCGATTTCGTTTACCAGATTCTCGAATACCCGCACCCGCTCGGCACCCCGGCGGCGGCGGCGGAGCTGGCGGCCTACCTGCTCACCCGGACGCGCCTGCCCGAGCTGGGTCTCGATGCCGACGGGCTGCGCCGACGGATGGCCGGAGCCGGGAGTCGGGCGGCCCTGATCGAGGCCGTGGCCTCGGTCTATTTCGGACAGCGTGATCCGGCGGCGTCCTGCTGGGTCATCAAGGACCCCCGGCTCTACTTCCACCTCGGGACGCTGCACCGGCTGTTTCCGGCGGCCCGCTTCGTCCAGGTCGTCCGAGACGGGCGCGCGGTGTTCGCCTCGAAGCGGCGCTCGCGCTCGGTCTTCAGTGGCGAGGCGATGGACGACAACCTCGTCAACGCGGCGCGGCGATGGCGCACCAAGCTCGCCCTCGCTGAGCGCTTCGGTCCCGGAGTGACGACGGTCCGCTACGAAGACGTCGTGCTCGGCACGGAGCAGGCGCTGGCGCGGGTTCTCGACGCGCTCGGCGTGCCGCCCTCGGAGCGGGTGCAGACGAAAGAGCAGGCCGCCTATGCGGGCGAGATCGGCGGCGACTACCGCGGGCTGCACACGAACGTCGCCGCCGACGTGAAGGAAGAGGTCGTAAGCGCGTGGCGGCGGTCGCTGCCGAGGGAGGACGTCTATCTCTACGAGCGGCTGAACGGCGCGGCCCTGCGGGGCCACGGCTATGCACTCGCCGAGGCGGACGCTTCGCACGGCGCGCGCTTCCTGGCTCGGGTTGCGGCGCGGGCTGCAGGCTACGGCCTCGCCTTGGCCGCCCGCAAGCTCCGCGTCGCCCTGACCCAGGCGAGAGCGGGGCAGCTCGGTGACCGGCTCCGCGCCAAACGCGTGGAGCGGCACGCGGGCCGTGCCCCCAAGGCGCGTTCGGGTGGCCCGTCGCGTCCCGCCGGGTCGGAATCACTCATCGCACAATAGCCAGGAGAACCGATGGACGCATTCATGCTCGGCTTGATGGGGATCAGCCTGCTGGTGCTGGCGCTGTCGTTTGCGCCCTGGCTGCGGGCGAACTTCATCTACCTCGTGCTGCCGCTGAACCTGGTAGCCGACTCGCTGACGCCTTTCTTCGGCCCCGACAGCGTCCACACTGGGATTCTCCGTGCGCTGCTGCTGCTGGCCTTCGTCTTCGTGCTCCTGCCGCGCCTCCGGGCTGAGCCGGTGACACTGGTGATTCTGACGACGTTGCTCTACCTCTTCATGGTCATCGTCGCGTTCTCGTCGGACCCCCTGAGTTCACTGGAAGTCTACCTGCGCTTGGTGATCTCGATGATGATGTTCCCAGCGGCCTATTACCTCATCGACTCGTGGGAGGCGTACAGCAAGCTGGCGACCTCGGCCCGCGTCTCGCTCGGCATCGTCGTCGTCTCGTTCTTCCTGAACCAGCAGTACCAGGTCGGCATCCAGGAGTATCACCTGGACGAGGCGGCGTTCACCGGCGGGGCGGGGGTCTATCCGGCGTACATCGTCGCCTACGCCGGGCTCATGCTGCCGCTGCTGCTGCGCGTGTCCCCCTCGCGCTGGTCGCGCCGCCTGACGATCGGGTTGGTCGGGCTGGGCGTGCTGGTGATGCTGCTGCTGTTCCGGCGCGGCCCGATCGTGGCCCTGCTGCTGGGCGGGATGGTCATGTTCTTCTTCGGCCGGGCTCCCCTCAAGGCGCAGGTCGTGCGCTACGGGGTCGTGCTGCTGGCCGTGCTGATGCTGGTGCTGCCGGTGTTCTGGGGCAAGGTCTCGGCGCTCTACCAAAAGCGCGTGGCCGAAGGGGTGGCCTACGAGCTGCAATCGCGCGGCGGGCGCGTGGCCGAGCTGAACTTCGTGCGGGAGCAAGTCGCCGAGCGGTCGCTGGTGCAGAATCTGTTCGGGGAGGAGCTGTTCAACGCGCGCGGGAAGTACCAATTCACCCGGCGGCGGACCCTCCACGTCGACTACCTCCTCCTGCTCCACGGCGCGGGCTTCCTCGGGCTGACGCTGTTCCTGCTGATCTACGGCACGATGGCGTGGCGCTTTTCTCGGTGGCACCGCCGACTGCCGCGTTCGGCCCTGGCTGACGAGTTGAAGGGGGCCTTTTGGGCGATCCTGCTGGCGAGCCTCCTGCTCTCGGCGACGAACCAGCTCTGGGCCATCACGCCGTACTCGTTCTTCTTCCTCTGCATGGGGGCCCTGACGAGCCTGACCCGGCGCGAGGCCCTGCGCGTGCAGGCTCCGCCTCTGCCACGGCCAAGCCGGCCCGCGCGGCCCCACGCCGAGCGCCGGACGCCACAGCCTGCGTGACGAAGTACCATGCGGTGGCGGGCGGGCCGTGTGGTGGGGCTGAGGGGAGCGTCGCATGCGCTGAGCGCCTGGCAGCCGACGGCACGCCGGCATCCCGGTCAGGGCAAATCTCGGAATAACGCTAATGTTTGGATAACAAAAGGCCGAAACTCAGAGCGTGAATCACGGGCTGGCTCTTCCGGCCGTCGCCCGATGTTTTGCCTCTGAAAGCCTTAGGCGCTCGGCCTCGTGCGGCTGCGCCGAGACCTCCTCCGACCTAACCCGTATCACTCTCTGCTTATGTGCGGCATCTTCGGCATCGTGCCCGGCGCGAACGGCCACCTCAGCGACTCGCGATCCTTCCGGAACCTGACGACGGAGCTGTACAGGCTCTCGGAAACGCGCGGCAAGGAGTCCGCGGGCGTGGCCGTGCTGGACGCCGAGCGGATCAGCGTCTACAAGCGGCCCGTCCCGGCCAGCCGGATGGTGCGCGACGAGGGCTTCCGCCGCCTACTCAGTGGCGCGCGGGCCCGCCGCGCCGAGGCGCTCATTGGGCACTCGCGCTTGGTGACGAACGGCAGCGAGGAGCGGCACGAGAACAACCAGCCGGTCATTGCCGGCGAGATCGTCGGCGTCCACAACGGGATCGTCGTCAACGACAAGGCGCTCTGGGAAGACCACCCGGAGCTGGAACGCCACAGCGAGGTGGACACTGAGGTCGTACTCGCGCTCGTGCGGAAGTTCTTCGCCGAGACCGGGTCGCTCGTCGGGGCCGCGCGGCGGGCGTTCGCCTCGATCTACGGCAACGCTTCTGTCGCGCTCCTCTTCCCCGACCTCGACGCGCTCCTGCTGGCGACGAACAACGGCTCGCTCTATAGCTATGCCGAGGGCCCCGGCCTGCCGTTCGTGTTCGCTTCGGAGCGCAACATCCTCACCACGCTGGCCGAGAAAAAGGCGTGGCGCGACACGTTCGGCGAGCGAGCCGTGGAGCGGATGCAGCCGGGGACGGGCCGGATCGTCCGCCTCGGCACGCTGGAGGCCGAGCGCTTTTCGCTGGAGGGCACGGCTGGGCCGCCGGTCAACGGGCTCGCGCGCCCGGTGCGGCGCGCGGTCGAGGACGTGACGCCGCCGGAGAAGCGGCGTCAGGCGGGGCCGCGCCCGGCACCGGCCGTGCTGGACGCGGCGTTCCGCGCCGAGGAGCAGGTCCTCTTCCGGGGCAGCCCGGAGCTCGGCGCGCTCCGCCGGTGCACGCGCTGCGTCCTCCCCGAGACGTTCCCCTTCATCGCCTTCGACGCCGCCGGCGTGTGCAGCTACTGCCACGCCTACGAGCCGGCCGCGCTCCGGCCCCGCGCCGAGCTGGAGGCGATCCTGGAAGCGCACCGCTCGAACGGGACCGAGCAGGACTGCCTGAAGATGTTCAGCGGCGGGCGCGACAGCAGCTACGCCGTCCACTACGTCGTCAAGGAGCTCGGCCTCAACCCGGTCACCTACACCTACGACTGGGGCATGGTGACCGACCTCGCCCGGCGCAACATCTCGCGCGTGTGCAGCCGCCTCGGGCTGGAGAACGTCCTCGTCTCGGCAGACATCCGGAAGAAGCGCGCCAACATCCGCACCAACGTCCTCGCGTGGCTGCGCAAGCCCGACCTGGGGATGGTCCCGCTCTTTACCGCCGGGGACAAGCCGTACTTCTTCTTCGCCAACAGGCTCAAAGAGCAGCTCGGCATCCGCCTGACGATCCTCTCGGCCAACCCCTACGAGAAGACGCACTTCAAGCACGGCTTCTGCGGCGTGCCGCCCGTCACGGGGCACCGACCGGGCCTCGGCCATCAGGCCAGGATCGCGGGCTACTACGCGGCTCGCCTCCTCGAAAACCCGGCCTATTTCAACCGCTCGGTGCTCGACAACCTCGCGGGTTTCGCCTCGTTCTACCAGATCGAGCACGACTACCTCCGCCTCTTCAATTACGCGCCCTGGCGCGAGGACGAGGTGGACGCCCTGCTCCGCGACGCGTACGACTGGGAGACCGCCCCGGACACCGAGACGACGTGGCGCATCGGCGACGGTACCGCGCCGTTCTACAACTACATCTACTACACCGTCGCGGGCTTTACCGAGAACGACACCTTCCGCAGCAACCAGGTCCGCGAGGGACACATCACGCGCGCCCGCGCCCTCGAGCTCGTCGACCGGGACAACCAGCCGCGCCACGCCTCGCTCAAGTGGTACCTCGACACGATCGGCCTCGGCGACTGCTTCGTCGAGGTCGTGGAGACCATCAACGCAATGCCCCGGCTCTACGCCGACTGGGTTCCTGACCTGGTAACAGCCTAGTCCGCTCAGTACCCTGTTCTCAGTACCCCTGTTCTCAGTACCCTGTTCTCCGATCCCTGCCGCCATGAACGTCCTGATGACCGCGCCGCTGCCTTCCAAAAAAGGCGGCGTCGCGAACTACTGCAACGTGCTGCGCCCACGCTTCGCGGCGAACGTGGAGTACGTCGTGCGCGGCTCGCGGACGTACCGCGCGCCGGGGCGCACCGGGCACCTCGGCCTCGGGATGATCGGGCGGATGCTGAGGGACTACGCCGCGTTCGCCCGGGCGCTCCTCCAGAGCCGCTGCGAGGTCGTCCACCAGAACACCTCGCTTGACCTCGACGGGATGCTCCGCGACACCATCGTCATCCTGCTGACGAAGCTCTTCCGTCGTCGCCTAGTGGTCTTCTTCCACGGCTGGCAGGACGGCCTCGCCGCCAAGATGACCCGCCCCGAGTACGCCCCGCTCCGGCGGCTCTACCTCAGCGCCGACGCGGTCGTGGTCCTGGCCGAGTCGTTCAAGGCCGAGGTGCAGCGGTGGGGCTACACCGGCCCGGTCTACGTCGAGACGACGATCGTCGACGACGCGAGCCTGGAGGGAGCCGACGGGGCCGCGCCCTCGCAGGGCGTGTTCACCGTGCTCTTCCTCGCCCGCGTGGAGGAGGATAAGGGCATCTACTGCGCGCTCGACGCGGTGCGGATGCTCAGCGAGCGAGGCCACGCGGCCCGGCTCGTCGTGGCCGGCGACGGCAGCGAGCGCGAGGCCGCCGAAGCCTCTGCGGCCCGGCACGGGCTGGACAACGTAACCTTCCTCGGCTACGTGCGCGGCGCGGAAAAGACCCGCGTGCTCGCCGAGGCCGACGCCTACCTCCTGCCGACCACGCACGGCGAGGGGATGCCCACTACGGTCCTCGAAGCCATGGCCTTCGGCCTGCCCATCCTGACCCGGCCCGTCGGCGGCCTCGCCGACTTTCTGGAGGACGGAGCGATGGGGTTCCTCACCGAAAGCCTCGACCCGGCGGACTACGCGGGCCTCCTCGAAGAGTTGATCCTCGACCCGGAGCGGGCCGCCGCGATGAGGGCGACCAACCGCGCCTACGCGCGCGAGCGCTTCCTCGCCTCCCGCGTCGCCCAACGCCTCGAGGCGATCTACGCCGACACGCTCACCGCCTGACCCCACGGCCCTGCCGCCGCTCTGCCGCGATGCCCGCTTTCACCGTCAACCTGAGCCACGACGTCGACCGCGTCCGCAAGACGTACCAGTACGCCACGGACCTCCGGCGCGGCCAGTTCGCCCAGCTCAAGGGCCTCGTCCAGCGCCGCGACCCGTTCTGGGCCTTCGACGACATCACGGCCGTCGAGGACCGCTACGGGGTGCGCTCGACGTTCTTCTTCCTCGAAGAAACGATCTCTCCGACCTGGACCTCGCCCTACAGCTGGATGCTGGCCTTCGGGCGCTACTCGTTCGACGACCCCGCCATGGTCGAGGTCATCCGGCGGCTCGACGCCGAGGGCTGGGAGGTCGGCCTCCACGGGAGCTACAACTCGTACCGCGACCTTGGGCTGCTGCGCCGCGAGAAGGCGCGGCTCGAAGAGGTCCTCGGCCACTCGGTCGTCGGCGGGCGGCAGCACTACCTCAACCTGGACGTGCCCGAGACGTGGCAGCTCCACCGAGCCGTCGGCCTGGCGTACGACGCCTCGTTCGGCCACAAGCGCGGCGTGGGGTGGCGCGAGGGCCGCTACCATCCGTTCCGGGACGAGGCGAGCGGCGTGGTTGTCCTCCCGCTCGCCGCGATGGAGACGAACCTCTTTGCTGCGGCCGAGACCTGGGAGGGCCGCTGGCAGCGCACGCTGGCGCTCATTGACGAGGCCGAGCGGGAGGGAGCCCTGCTGTCCGTGCTCTGGCACCAGCGGATGCTCAACCCCGCCGAGTTCCCAGGGTATGCCGCGCTCTACGAGCGGCTCATCCAGGAGTGCCAGGCGCGCGGCGCGGAGTTCTTGACCTGCCAAGAGATATACCAACGGTCCACCGAGCGAGTAAGCGCATGAGCACCTTTGAGGTCACAGAAGACAACGCCTTTTTGCTGGGGCCGTGGGATGCCTGGATGGCGCAGGCGCGGGCCTCGCTCTACCATCGCCGCGCGTGGCTGGAGGCGATGGCGGAGGAGTCGGGCGCGGACCTCGTCCCGCTCGTCTGCCGGGCGAAGGCCGAGGTCGTGGGCTGCTACCCCGTGTTCGTGAAGCGGCGCGGGCTGACGGCGGTGCTCTCGCCGCCGCCCGGCTGCCTCGTGGCTGGCCTGGGACCGGTGGTGCCGGTGGACGAGGCGCGCAGCGCGGCGGAGAAGACGCACTTCGCCGCCATCGAGGCGTTCGAGGCGTTCGTCGAGGGGCACCTCGCGCCGGACTTGGTGCGCGTCATCACGGCGACGGACCTGCCCGACGCGCGCCCGTTCGTGTGGGCCGGCTACCAAACGACGCCGCGCTACACCTACACGCTCCCGCTCGGGCCCGGTGCCGAGGCCGTCTTCGCCGCCTTCAAAAAACAGGTCCGCACCGACGCCCGCCGCGCCACGCGCTACGACGACCTCGCGGTGGCGGACGGCGACCGGGCCGCGTTCCTCACCGTCTGCCGGATGGTCCGCTCCCGCTACGCCGAACAGGGCCTGAGCTGGGGGCCGAGCGAAGAGTACCTCGACCGGCTCTACGACGCCTTCGGCGACGAGCACATCCGCACCAAGGCCGTCGTGCGCGACGGGGAGGTGCTCGCCGGCCTCGTCCTCCTGGCCGACGGCCACCGCGTGCAGCACTGGATCGGCGGGCTGAGCTACGACGCCGACTACATCGGGCTGAACGAGCTGCTGCACTGGGAGACGGTGCAGGCCTACGCCGAGGCGGGCTACGAGACCTACGAGCTCGTCGGGGCCAACACCGAGCACCTGTGCCGCCACAAAGCCAAGTACAACCCCGACCTCGCGCTCTACTTCGAGCTGGAGCGCGCCACCACGCGGGGCCGCGCCGCCCGCGCCCTGCTCGATGCCGAGCCGGTCCGCCGCCTCGTCCGCTCGCTCGGCGTCTAGCCACCCGCCATGCCTGCCTCCCTCGCGACCAGCCTCCCCAACCTGCTGTTCCGGATCGGGCGCCGCGCGCTCTCCGAGGCTACGCGCGTGGTCTGGCCTTACGACCGCCTCGCCACGGCCCGCCTCGCCGGCGGGGCCGCACCCATCGACCCGCCACCGGTGCTGATCGTCGGCGCGCCGCGAACCGGCTCGACGCTGCTCTACCAGGTGCTCACGAATACGTTCGACGTGGCCTATGTCTCGAACCTGAGCCGGCTCTTCTGCCACGCGCTCCTGACCGGGCAGCAGCTCGACGCGGCGGTCCACCGTGCCCGTCCGCACAACGCCTTCCGCTCGGCCAACGGCTGGACGCCCGGGCTCGACGGGCCGAACGAGGGGGACGCGTTCTGGTACCGGTTCTTCCCGCGCGACCGCCACTTCGTCGACGAGCACGGCGCGGACCCCGAGGCGATGCGGCGGCTGCGCCGCGAGATCGCCGCGGTGGCGCGCCTGACGGGGAAGCCGTTCGTGGCGAAGAACCTCACCAACGGGCAGCGGCTCCGTCCGCTCCGCCGCGCCCTCCCTGAGGCGCTCGTCGTCTACATCAAGCGCGACCCGCTCGCCACCGCCGCGTCGATCCTCGATGGGCGCGCTCGGGTGCTCGGAGACAAAGCCGCATGGTGGAGCGTCGAGCCGCAGGAGGTCGAGGCGCTGCGCGGGTTGCCCTACCCGGAACAGGTCGTGAAGCAGGTGTGGTACCTCCAGCGGCAGATCGAAACCGACCTCGCGGCGTTCCCCGAGGCCCAGACCCTGACGGTGCGGCACGAGGAGGTCTGCGCCGACGTACCCGCCGCCCTCGACCGTTTCCGCGCTTTCTTCGCCTGCAACGGGGTGCGGGTGCGCGAGCGCGAAGGCGCGCTCCTCCCCGCCCCGCGCACCGACCGGCCGAGCGCACTCACCGGGGCGGACTGGAACGCCCTCCGCGCCGAGACCGAGAGGCTGGCATGGTAGCGACCGACGCGGCGACCGAGCGAGACCCCGCTGCCCGGAGCATCGAGGCTGCGGCAGAGGCCGCCTACGGAGCGCTCTTTGGCTGGATCGAGGGGGAGGGCTACCGAGGCTACGACCCCTACGACGGCTGCAACACACGCTACCGCTGGCTCCGCGCTCGCCGCGAGACGCGGCTTGGGCTGACCTATCTCCACAAGTTCTCGCCGGTCAACCTCCGCCCGCTCCTCGGGGTCGGGAAGCGGCTGAACGTGCAAGGCCTCGCGCTGATCACGAGCGCGCTGCTGCGCCACGCGCCGCCCGGCGTCGACGCCGACGCCCTCGCCGGGCAGCACCTCGACTACGTCCTCTCGCGGAGCCTCATCGGGCGCTACGGCTACCACTGCTGGAACGGCAACGACATGTACGTCCAGGGCCGGGGCGCGTACCAGACGCCGGAGATGCCGGGCGTGATCGGGACCGACGCGTGTGCCCGAGCGGCGCTGGACTACCTCCGCCGCCACCCCGAGCGCGACGACCTCCGCGCCGTGGTCCGGTCGGCGCGCGACTTCTTCGTGCGCGAGCAGTTCCAGGAGTACCACGGGGCGGCGTTCTTCCGCTACAAGCCGCACACCCCGCCGCACGCCTGCGTCTACAACGCCTCTCTCGTCGCGGCGGACTACGTCCTCGCCGCCAACGCGTTTCTCGGAGACGGCGAGGGCGAGGCCGAGGCCGAGGCGGCCTACCGGTACGTCCTGCGCCGCCAGCACGAGGACGGGCGCTGGGCCTACGCCATCGACCTCCGCGCGGGCCGCGAGAACCACCAGGTCGACTTCCACCAGGGCTTCGTGCTCGACGCGCTCCTCGGGTACCTCGGCCTCGCCCCCGGCAAGGCCGAAGGCCGAGACGCCTATCTCCGAGGCCTCCGGTTCTACCGCCGCGAGCAGTTTACCCCGGCGGGTCAGGGCCTCTACCGGTGGCCCCGCCGCTGGCCTGCCAACATCCACAACCAGGCGCAGGGCATCATCACGTTCGTCCGCGCCGCCCGCTTCGGCACCGGGCTCGGCGGCGAGCACGCCGGCTTCGCCCGGACGATCCTGGCGTGGACGCTTCGCCACATGCGGGACCCGCAGGGATACTTCTACTTCCTGAAATACCCCGCCTTCACCAACCGCATTCCGTACATGCGATGGGGGCAGGCGTGGATGATGAACGCGCTCTCCCACCACCTCGCCGACGCCTGAGCCCCATGCGCTACCTGTTCTACTTCGGCCACCCGGCCCACTTCCACCTGTTCAAGCACACCGTCGCCGCACTCAAGGCCGACGGGCACGAGGTGGACCTGTTCTGCAAGACGAAGGACCTGCTCGAAGACCTCCTCCGGGCGTCGGGGTGGGCCTACACGAACATTCTGCCGCAGGGCAAAGGCGAGGGGCGTCTCGCCCTCGCGACGGACCTGCTCGCGCGCAACGGCCGCCTCCTGCGCCACTGCCTCCGCCACCGCCCCGACCTGATGGCCGGGACCTCGCCTGAGGTAGCGCAGGTCGGGCGGCTCCTCGGCATCCCGTCGCTCGTGCTGAACGAGGACGACGTGAACGTCGTGCCGCTGTTTGCGAGGGCGGCGTACCCGTTCTGCACGGCGGTCGTCGCGCCGGAGCAGACCGACCTCGGGCGTTGGGCGGGCAAGGGGATCACCTACCCCGGCTACCAGAAGCTGGCCTACCTCCACCCGAACCGCTTCACGCCGGAGCGCAGCCGCGCCGAGCATCTCTTCGCCGGGCGCGAGCGCTACTTCGTGCTCCGGTTCGTCAGCCTGACGGCGCACCACGACGTGGGCATCGGCGGGTTCACGCCCGAGATGGCGCGGCGCGTGGTCCGGCTCCTCGAGCCGCACGGGGCCGTCTGGATCAGCGCTGAAGGCGAGCTCGGCGAGGACCTCGCCCGGCGCAAGATCAGGCTCAACCCGCTCGACATTCACCACGCGCTCTCGTTTGCGACGCTCTTCGTCGGCGACAGCCAGAGCATGACGGTCGAGAGCGCGATGCTCGGCACGCCGTCGGTGCGCTTCAGCGACTTCGCCGGGCGGATCAGCGTCCTCGAAGAGCTGGAGCACACCTACGGCCTCACCGTCGGCATCCCGACGAGCGAGCCGGAGCGCCTCTTCGGGACGATCCAGCGCCTCCTCGACCACGGCGACCTCCAGGCCGCGTGGGCCGAGCGCCGGGACGCCATGCTCGCCGACAAGATCGACCTCTCGGCCTTCCTGATCTGGCTGATGGGGACCTTCCCCGAGAGCCTCCACACCGTCCGCACCGATCCGGGCGCGGACTCCCGCTTTTGCACGACCGAGCTCACGCCCGCCTGACCGTCCACCCCATCCCACCGATCCCATGAAGATCATCTCCGTCATCGGGGCGCGCCCCCAGTTCGTCAAGCTCGGCCCGCTCTCGCGGGCGCTCCGCCGGGCCGGCCACCGCGAGGTCATCGTCCACACCGGGCAGCACTACGACGCCGCGATGTCCGACCAGATCTTCGCCGACCTCGACATCCCGGACCCGGACTACAACCTCGACGTGCGCTCCGGCCCGCACGGCGCGCAGACCGGCACCATGCTCGCCGCCCTCGAAGCCGTCTTCGTGGACGAGCAGCCCGCCCTCGTCGTCGTCTTCGGCGACACCAATACGACGCTCGCCGCCGCCCTCGCCGCGGCCAAGCTGCACCAGAAGGTGCTCCACATCGAGGCCGGGCTGCGGAGCTTCAACCGCGCGATGCCCGAGGAGATCAACCGCGTCCTCACCGACCACTGTTCCGACTACCTCTTCGCCCCGACCGACACGGCCGTCGAGAACCTCGCCCGCGAGGGCCTGGCGCACCGGACCTACCGCGTCGGCGACATCATGGTCGACAGTCTGATGGACCGGCTCGCCGTCGCCCGCGAGCGCTCGGACATCGTGGAGCGGACCGGAGTCGAGGACGGGGCCTACTACCTGCTTACGCTCCACCGGCCCTACAACGTCGACGATCCGCAGCGCCTCGGAGCCATCCTCGGTGCCCTCGGCAGCCTCGGCGCGCCGGTCGTCTTCCCGGCCCACCCGCGCACCCGGGCGGTCCTGGAGCGTCACGACCTCGCCGTACCAGAGACCTTTCACCTGCTGGAGCCGCAGGGCTTCCTCGACTTCGTCCGGCTCGAGGACGGAGCCGCCAAAATCCTGACCGATTCGGGCGGAGTCCAGAAGGAAGCGTACATTCTCGGTAAACCCTGTGTAACCCTGCGCCCCGAGACCGAGTGGGTCGAGACCGTCAAGGCCGGCTGGAACACCCTCGCCGACCCCGAGGCCGACGGCTTCGCCGGCCTCGTGGCGAGCTTCCAGCCCGACGGGGCACAGCCGGACCTCTTCGGGCAGGACGTGGCCGAGGAGATGGTGCGCTGCCTCGACCGGATCGTCGACGGCCCGCGCGCCGCGTGTGCAGAGCCCTGAGAGGGAATGATGCTCCGCGCCGGCGGAAGGATGCTCCGCCTTGCGGGTGCCGTTACAGGTCCAAATCCGCGGTGGGAACGCGGGTTTGGATTTTCCGGCACCGGGCCTACGGGTGGGCCGATGTTTGCCGAAAACGCTATCTAGAGACGGCAGGACCCCAGACGAGCCTCCCCCGATCAGATAGAGACCGATGGCCTACCCGCCACTAGAGATGAACGCCCCGATCAGCGCTCGCCTGCCCCAGGCGGTGACCGTGACGCGGCGCGCGCGAAAGGCCCCCACGCCCCTCGTCGGCCCACCGGTGGCGGCCCGAGCCCCGGCCCCGACGCAGGTCGTCGCGACGACCGATCAGGCGGTGATCGAAGCCCTGCCGGCCACGACCGAGACGATCGTGAACTGCACCCGCCTCAACGACGTCCGCTACCTCAACAAGTTCTTCGAGGCCGTCAACGCGGCGCTGCCGATGGGCGGCACCTTCGCCGGGTGCGCCGAGACCTCGGAGCAGCGCAAGCGGGGCGTCTTCGCCTCGCGCCCGGCGTGGCTCGCGTGGCCGGCCTACGCCGCCGCGTTCCTCCTCCACCGCGCGGTGCCGAAGCTCAGGCCGACGCAGCGCCTTTACTTCTGGCTGACGAAGGGCCGCAACCGCGCCTTTTCGAAGGCCGAGGTGCTTGGGCGCCTCGTCTCGTGCGGGTTCGAGATCGTCGAGCACTACGAGGGCGACGACGGGCTGTTCCACTTCGTCGTCCGCAAGGAGCGCGAGCCGGTCTTCGACGAGAGCCCGTCCTACGGGCCGGTCTTCAAGATGAAGCGCGTCGGGCGCGGCGGCCGCCCGGTTTGGGTCTACAAGCTCCGCACGATGCACCCGTACTCGGAGTACCTCCAGGCGTACCTCTACGCCACCAACAGCCTCGACGCCTCGGGCAAATTCAAGGACGACTTCCGCATCACGACCTGGGGGCGGGCCTTTCGCAGGCTCTGGATCGACGAGCTGCCGATGCTCCTCAACTGGCTCCGCGGCGACCTCCAGCTCGTCGGCGTCCGCCCGATCAGCGAGCACTACCTCAGCCTCTACCCCGACGACCTCGCCGCGCGCCGCTGCCGCCACAAGCCCGGCCTCGTCCCGCCGTTCTACGCCGACCTCCCAAACGGCTTCGAGGAGGTCCTCGACTCCGAGGCCGCCTACCTCGAGGCCTACGAGCGCGCCCCGCTGCGGACCAACCTCCGCTACTTCGGGCGGGTGATGTACAACATCTTCGTCAAGCGCGCGCGCAGCCAGTAGCCCGCCCCGGGCCACGCCCTGGGCGGTCCGCTACCGGCGGTCTGCTACTGGTCACCCAGCATGACGAGACGAGAGGGAAGGGCGCTGCTCCCTTCCCTCTTTTTGTTGGGCTACTTCTCCGAAGGAGAAAGTGAGCACGACCGGCTCGAAGGGCTTCCTCCATCTGTCAGTACCGCGCGCTGCGGAAGGGGAGGCCCCAGCGGAGGAGCGCGAACGGGGCGGCGTAGCGGTACAGCCCGGTCTCCTCGTCGTCGGTGGATTCGAAGCGGAAGCCGGCGGAGAGAAAGAGCTTGGGGAGGAGCTCGTAGCCCGCTTCAAGCTCTAGCAGCAGCTCGTCGCGGCGGACGCCCTGGAGGAGGCGGACGCCGAGGTCGCGCACGCGGTCCTCGTAGGAGCGGCGGGGGTCGCCGCCGAAGTTCTCGGTCTCGGTGTCGCGCCCGCGCCGGGTGAACGCGCCGCTCGCGGCGAGGCGGAGGTGCGGGTGCGGACGGTAGCGGAGGAAGAGCGCGAGGTCCCACAGGTTCTGCCCGGCGGCGTGCCCGAGCGGGTCGTTGTAGTGGGTGTAGTTGCCGTCGGTGTGGTGGCTATAGGTGTAGGGCCGGATGCGGGCGACCTCGGCGCGCACGTCGAGATTCTCGACCCCTAGATCGGCGAGGTGGAGGCCGAGGAGGAAGCCCCACTTGGTGCTCCACGCGCGGCGGCTCGAAAACAGCTCCTTCGCCTGGAACTCCGTCAGCAGCACCTGCCCGTAGGGCCGAACGCCCGGCGTGACGGTCCACGCGACCCCGGCCCCGACGCCGAGGTTGCCCCGGAAGTTGTAGTCCTTCTCGACCTGGTGATAGAAAATGACCGGGTTGAGGAACGACACGTCGTAGGCGGAGCGCCCGCTGAGGGTGTCAGGCAGGAAGATGGCGCTCTCGAAGAGCTCGAGCTGGAGCCGGTCGGTGACGTGGAGGGCGAGCTTGTGGAAGGCCCCGAACTTGCGCGGCAGCGCCCGCTCGCGGTCGGGGAAGACGGACTGCGCCTCCATCGCGGTGAAGAGGTTGACGTACTCGATCCGCCACACCGTGGTGCGGACCTGGAGCTGGTCGTAGACCGGGGCGAAGTCCGAGAGCCACAGGCTGTTGGTGCCCGCGCCCCAGCGGTTGCGGTCGCGCCCGAAGCGGACCTCGAAGTGCCTCGACCGGAACCCGACGACGCCCATCGCCCGCCCGAAGTCGTAGGTGCCCCGGTCGCGGGTGCCGGTCTCGAGCGGGAGGAACCGGACGCGGCGCTCGCGCGCGAGCGTGCCGTTCTCGATCTGGGGCGCGACGGGCCGCTGCTGCGTCTCCTCGATGCGCGACTCGAAGAAGACCGGGCCGACGTGCCCCGACGCCCGGACGGCCCGGGTGTTCTGCCAGACCGGCACCGAGCCGGGGCGCGTCTCGCTCGCCGTCTGCCGGGCGCGCCCGGCGCTCAGGTACGCCGCCGGGTTGAGCTGGAAGGCGTAGTCGGTGCCTGCGGCCAAGAGCACGTCCTCGCCGTTGCGGTAGAGCCCCGTCCAGCCGCGCACGGTTTCCGCGCCGGGGCCGGGCCGCTCGCCGCGGAAGCGCGCGAGGAGCGCGCGGTCCACGGCGCTCAGGCCGCCCGCGTGCGCGGCGAGCGAGTCGAGGGCGCGCTGCGCGGCCCCGCCGGAGAGCGGCTGGCTGAGCAGCGAGACCCCGCCGAGCCGGCCGAGGGTTTGCTGGCGGAGCAGAAACTCCGAGACCTCGTCGCCGACCTGGAGCAACCCGTCGCGCTGCGCGAGGGCACCGGTCGGCGCGAGGAGCCAGAGTCCGGCGAGAGCGAGTCCGGCGAGGGCGAGTCTGGGAAGGGCGAGTCTGGGAAGGGGGGGGCGCATAGGGCGGGGCAGGCCGAGAAGGCTTTCGCGAGAACTTACCCCATCCCTATCGGCCGGGCGGGCTATTCTGTTAGTCGCCTTAACGCTGCCGCACAGCTCACACGACGTCATCCTGAGCGGAGGCCTTAGGCTCCGCTTCGTTCCGCTCGGGATGACCGGAGAGAAAGCTAGCAGAGCAGGCGGGTTCCTCTTCTCCATCTCGACTCTCATCGCCCCATGCTCGACACTGTCCGTCAGATCGCTGCCGAGGCGGGCCGCGAGATTCTCGACCACTACGCCGACGAAATCCCCGTCGATTACAAGGCCGACGACTCGCCGCTGACGCAGGCCGACCGCGCCGCGCACCACCTCATCGTGGGCCGCCTGCGGGCGGCGTTCCCGGACACCCCCGTGCTCTCCGAGGAGTCGCCCGAGGGCGAAGTCGCCGAGCGCCGAAGCTGGACCCGGTTCTGGCTCGTCGACCCGCTCGACGGGACGAAGGAGTTCATCAAGAGGACGGGGCAGTTCACGGTCAACATCGCGCTCATCGAGGTCGGCGAGCCGGTCTCGGGCGTGGTCCACGTCCCGGCGCAGCGCGTGACCTACTTCGCCGCGCGCGGCGCGGGCGCGTTCCGGCAGGACGGTGACGGCGAGCCGCAGCCCATCAAGGCCCGCGCCGCCGACCCGGCGCGGCTGACGGTGGTGGCGAGCCGGGACCACGCGGGGCCGGAGGTCGCGGCGATCCTCGGGAAGATGGCCGACGCGGGCGTCGCGGTCGAGTCGGCGTCGATGGGCAGCTCGCTCAAGTTTTGCCTCGTCGCCGAAGGCGCAGCCGACCTCTACCCGCGGACGGTCCCGACGATGGAGTGGGACACCGCCGCGGCGCAGTGCGTCGTCGAGGCTGCCGGCGGCACCGTCACCACGCTCGACGGGGCGCGGCTGGGCTACAACAAAGAGAGCCTCCGCAACCCGTCGATCATGACCGCCGGCGACCCGTCGCTCGACTGGCAGCAGTACCTCGGCTAGCAGCACCTCGGCTAGCAGTGCCTCGGCGGGGCGCTTGAGCCGGGCGCTTGCCTTTCCGTCCGCAGGTGCCGATATCCGACCTATGCCTGCGGACTCCCGACTCCCGACCCGTGACGCCTGACTCGATCCCCCTCGGCTGGGAGGCGTGGTACACGCTCGCCGCGCTCGCGGTGATGACGGCGAGTCTCGTGGCGAATTTCGCCCGGCCCGACCTCGTCCTCCTCGGCACGCTTGGGCTGCTGCTGCTCGGCGGCGTGGTCTCGCCGGCGGACGCGTTCTACGGGCTCTCGAACCCGGCGGTGGTGACGGTCGGCGCGCTCTTCGTCGTCGCCGCAGGCGTCGAGCGGACGCGGGCGCTCGCCTTCCTCGACCGGCTGCTCTCGGCCCCGGGCCGGGCGAAGGCCGGCGGCATCCTCGCGCGCGTCATGCCGATGACCTCGGTGCTCTCGGGCTTCCTGAACAACACGCCGGTCGTGGCGATGCTCATCCCGCGCGTGCAGGAGTGGGGGCAGCAGCGCGGCGTGCCCGCCTCGAAGCTGCTGATCCCGCTGTCGTACGCGGCCATCCTCGGCGGGATGCTCACGCTCGTCGGGGCCTCGACGAACGTCGTCGTCCACGGGCTGCTCCTGGCCGAGGGCCTGCCGGGGTTCAGCATGTTTGACTTCGCGTACGTCGGCGTCCCGGCGGCGCTCTTGGTGGCGGTCTACTTCGTCACAGTCGGCCACCGGCTGCTGCCGGCGACGGAGGGCGGAGAGGAGCGCCGCGCGCAGCTCCGCGACTACCACTTCGACGTGCGCGTCGCCCGAGACGCGCCGTTCCTCGGGCAGACCGTGGAGGAGGCCGGGCTGCGCACGCTCGGCGAGGCCTACCTCGCCCACCTCCGGCGCGGCGACCGCGTGATCCCCGCGAGCCCCGAGGCCCTCCTCGAACCCGGCGACGTGCTCACCTTCGTCGGGCACGTGAGCGTCCTCGACCGGCTCCTCAAGCGGTCCGGCCTGGAGCGCAAGGTCGAGGCCGTCGAGACGCGCGACCGGCTGCGCAATCCGCAGGACCTGATCCTCTACGAGGCCGTCGTGGCGACCTCCTCGTTCCTCGTCGGGCGGACGCTCAAGGAGGCCGACTTCCGCGAGCGCTACCGGGGCGTCGTGCTCGCGGTGCACCGCCGGGGCGAGCGCATCGACGGCTCGCTCGGGCAGACGCCGCTCCAAGCCGGCGACCTCCTCCTGGTCGAGGCCGGGCCGTACTTCGACCGCTTCGACGGGCCGGCCCGCGAGGACTTCTACTACCTTACGCCCATTGAGCAGCGGGTCGAGAAGGCGAGCCGGCGGGCACCCATCGCGCTCGCCCTGCTGGTCGGGATGGTGGCGGCGGCGACGGTGGGAGTGCTGCCGCTGACGGTGGCGGCCTTCTGCGCGGCGCTCGGGATGGTCGTCGTCGGCTGCGTCAGCGGGCCGGGCGCGCGCCAGGCCATCGACCTGTCGGTGCTGCTCGTGATCGCCGCCGCCCTCGGCATCGGCAAGGCCGTCGAGGCGACGGGCCTGGCGGCGGCGGCGGCGCACGGCATCACGAGCCTCGCCGCGGACGCCGGCCCGCTCGCCGCCCTCGCGCTCGTCTACGTCACCGCCAACATCCTGGCCGAGCTCATCACCAACAAGGCGTCCGCCGTGCTGATGTTTCCCGTCGCCCTCTCGGTGGCGAACGAACTCGGGGCTGAGCCCAAAGCCTTCGCCTTGGCCATCACGATCGCGGCGGCGGCGAGCTTCCTGACGCCCATCGGCTACCAGACGAACCTGATGGTGATGGGGCCGGGCGGCTACCGCTACACCGACTACGCGAAGGCCGGGCTGCCCGTCTCGCTCACCGTCGCCGCGATTGCCATCGGCGTGATCCACTTCGTCTGGCTGTGAGTTTGGGCATAGCCTACGAAGATATTTTTGGTACCGAGGACTGGGTATTCCCATATAACGCTGACTATCTCTGTGACCAGACGGGCGCTGGCTGCACCTTTAGTACGGACGGCCTCCCGCGACTTTTTCTCGCACGGCAAGCGGGTCCTCCCTTCACATTTGCATCGCAGAGCGACGTTACCCTCTACGACGCTTCTGACCCCTGTGTCTTTGGGGCTGATGATTGCTGGGTTTATGACTGGGACGGCCCCGGACTGCTATATGGGTTATCGAAAGCAGGGTTAGAGTTTCCAACTGGAACCAAATTGATCGTTGAGGGCGACCTTGATGCGGAAGATGTGGAGTTCACCGAGGCCAGCGCCGGGCAAGGCTGGGGTGGCGTCGAGGTGGCGAGCGGCGGCGACTTCAGCATTGGCGGGGCGAGCGCCGTCACCGCCCCCGTCACCGTCGAGAGCGGCGGGCAGATGAGCGTCGAAGACGACGTGACGCTCGACCTCGGCGGCGACCTCACCGTCGAGAGCGGCGGGGTGCTCGACATCATCATCGACGACCAGCTCCCGAACGAGGTCCGCTTCGCGCCGGGTGCGCGGCTCGTCGCCGAGGGCACGGTCGATGCCGGGTGGGCGCGGCTCACCGAGCGCGACGCCGGGCAGGGCTGGGGCGGCGTCTTGGTCGCAGGCTCCTTCACCACCGACGACGTCTTTGTCGAGCACGCCACCGGGGCCGGGGTGACGGTCTACAGCCCCGGCACGGTGACGCTGGAGAACTCGACGCTGCGTGAGAACGGGACCGGTCTCGACGTACGCTCGGCGGCCGGCACGCTCGTCGACAACGTGGACATCTACGACAACGCGGGCGACGGGATCGTGACCGGGTTCATCGACTGCTACGGCACGGCGTGCCCCTGCCGGAATGCCTGCCGCAGCGGCCTCACGGTAGAGGACTCCGATATCTTCTCCAACGACGGGATGGGGATTCGCGCGCTCGATGCTACGGTGCGTGTCGAGAGGACCGTGATGTCGCAGAACGAGAGCATCGGCTTCGGGACCTCGAACGCGTTCGTGAACCCATTCGAGCGTAACGTCATCGAGCACAACGAGGCCACCGGCGTCGCTGCCGTCTCCAGCGCCGACCTCTTCATGAGCCCTCAAACGAGCGGGAGTGGGGACGACTTCGGGCTCAACCGGGTTAAGAACAACGATAGCTTCGAGCTCTACCTCAGCGGGGGTGCCTTTGCCTTCCTCGGCGACACCCCGGGCGATCAAGGCAACGGCCGGAACTCGGTCTACGACGACACCGGTAACGGAACTCCGACGCTCGTCAAGAACACCACGAGCACGACCGTCGAGGCCGTCAACACCTTCTGGGACACGCTCAACCCCGCCCCGCGCCTCTCGGGGCCGGTCGATGCGAGCAACCCGCTTAGCTGCGACTACACCCAGAGCGGGGGCTGCCCCTTCGCACGCCCCGGCGGCGCGCAACTCGCCGCTCGTACGGCGGCGCAGCGCGGTGCCCTCGGGGGCGATCTGCCGTCCGGTGGGGACCCCACGGTCGTCGGCGGGCTGGAGAGCCTGATCGGGCCGCTCCAGACGCTGCGCGCGGCGATTGCCGCTGACCCCGGCTCGGCGGAAGCTGCGGCTCAGGTCTACGCGCTCGGCGCGCTCCACCGCCGCGACAACGGCGACGCGCTCGGAGAATGGGCCGCGACGCAGGCCGTGCTCGGCGCGCTGCGGGCGACGCTGGCCGTGCCGGAGCTTCCAGTGGCGCAGCGGGCCGCTGCCGAAGCTGCGCTCGAAGTCGAGGCTCTCGTCGTGCTCATGCGCGAGGACTACGCCGCCGCCGACCGCCTCGTGGCCGAGTGGGCATCACACGCCGAAGCGCCGTCGGTGGTCCGGGTGCTGGGGCTCGCCGAGGCGCACCTCGCGGCCCGCGCCGGGCGCTACGCCGAAGCGGCGGAGCTAGCGGACGCCGTGGCCGAGCTGGAGCCCGAGGCCACAGGGCGAGACCTCGTGCGGATGGTCGCGGGCGGCTACGCGCACCGGGCGGGTGGCACGGGCGGGCGTGGTACCTCGCCGCTTGCAGGACCGGACGCCGCGCGGAGCGCCACGAGCGAGGCCGTAGCATCGCTGGCGGTCTTCCCGAATCCGACCGTGGGGGATGCTACACTAGCGGTGGCGCTGCCGGAGCCCTCGCATCTCCGGGTGTCGGTCTTCGACGTGCTCGGGCGTCGCGTGGCGCTCCTCAGCGATGAGCTAAGGGATTCAGGCCCGCACCGCTTCGCCTTCGACGGGGCCGTGCTACCTGCGGGGGTGTACCTCGTCCGGGCCGAGGTGACGGCGGAACGCGGGTCGGGGGCCGAGGCGTTTACCGAGCGGATCACGCTCGTGCGCTAACGCCGAACTCGCGCTATGAAGAAGCCTAGACGGACCTCATCTCGCCTGTTCGTCCTCGTGCTCCTCAGCGGCCTCGTGCTGCTGGGGAGCGCGGCGGTGCAGGCGCAGCTCACCGCTGAGCCAACGGAGCTAGCTGTCTCGCTCCAGCAGAGGGAGACGACCGATCGCACCGTCACGCTGACCAACACCGGAAGCGAGGCGGCCTCGTTCTGCCTGTCCTTCGAGCGCCCGCTCCAGCGAGGCGCAGGACAGCTTGAGTTCAGCAAGCAGGCACCGGGTGCGGCATGTGGCCCGCTCGGGGAGATCCTTTTCGAGATAGATGAGGAAGACGCAGGGTTCTTCTGGAACCCCAACGGGCTGGCGATGACACCCGATGGACGGCTCTTCGTCTCTGAATACTTTCGTAGCACGCCGCGCACGCATGAGTTCACACTGGAGCTAGAACTGCTGCGAAGCTTTGAGCAGCCCGTTGTGGAGGAGCTAGGCATCAGTACAGTCACGCAGGGAGTGACCTTCAACGCCGACACCGGCTCGCTGTGGTGGCTCAACATCGAGCGCGACGTGGTGAACCAGCAGGTCGTCACGCGGCGAGCGCTGCTCTTGGAGGGCGACCTCGACGGCGTCCCCACCGGGCGCCGCATCGAGCTAGCCCCTCTCGAAGTCGGCGACCCACCCGAAGCCGTCCCTCCTGGTGCCCTGAGCTACGACCCCGCCACGCAGCGTTACTACTTCAGCAGCGCCAACGGCCCGAACAACTCGCTGGTGTGGGCGGCCGATACCCTCGGCGCGGTCATCCCCGGCTACCCCGTCGAGCAGCAAGCCTACCCCGGCGCTATCGCCGCCTCGCCCGATGCGCATGGCGGTGCGAGCGGTGAGCCAGAGGCCGTGCGCCTGGAGTTGATCGTGGCTTCCGGTAACGACGGGGCTGACCGCCTCGTGGTGGTAGACCCGCTCGGTGCTGATCTAGAGATCGAGACGCCGTTGCCGGACGTGAGCGGGGGCACGGGCTTCGGCAGCATCACGGGCGAGCTACTGCGCAGCCGGGTGGACCCGAACGGCGTGCTGTATTTCCCATTCGTGAACTTCGACACGAAGGGCATCGTCGGCATCCGCCCGCACCCGCTGCCGCCGTCGTGGCTGGCGCTCTCCGAATGGGATGGGACACTCGGGCCGGGCGAGAGCACGGAGATCACGCTGACGTTCTCGTCGGGCACGCGCGCGGTGGGCAACAGCTACAGCGCCGCGCTGCAAGCCTTCGACGCCGCGACGGGCGAGGCGACCGAGGTGCCGCTGACGTTCGAGGTCGCGCCGGGGACGAATGCGGAAGACGATGCGGCGGCACTGCCGACGGAGGCGTCGCTGTCGGTCTTCCCGAACCCGGCGGCGGGGGCTGCGACGCTGGCGGGGACGCTGCCCGAGCGAGCGCACCTCCGCCTCGCGGTCTTCGACGTGCTCGGGCGGCGCGTGGCGCAGCTTGCCGACGGGCAGGCAGAAGCGGGAGACCACCGCTTCGCCTTCGACGGGCAGCACCTCCCGGCGGGCGTGTACCTCATCCGCGCCGAGTTCAGCGGACCCGGCGGCGGGGCCGAGGCGTTGACCGAGCGGATCACGCTCGTGCGCTAACGCCAATCCCGCGCTATGAAGAAGCTTAGAGAGACTACATCTCGTCTGATTGCTGGCGTGCTCCTCGGTAGCCTCGTGCTGCTGGGGAGCGCGGCGGTGCAGGCGCAACTCGGCGCGGAGCCCGCCGCGTTGAGTGTTGTGCTCCAGCAGAGCAAAACGACCGAGCGCACCGTCACGCTGAGCAACGCGGGAGGAGAGGCGGTCTCGTTCTGTGTGAGCTTCGCGCGCCCGCTCCAGCGGCAGCGCGGTGCGGCGTGCTTGAGCGAGCGGGCCACTGGGGGAGCCTGCGGCGAGATCGGCGAGGTGCTTCATGAGATTGACCGTGAGGACGTTGCATTCTCTTGGGACCCCAATGGGCTGGCAATGACACCCGACGGGCGGCTTTTCACGGCGGACTATAGCGGTCGTCATCGGACCGTCGAGTTGACGCCAGAGTTAGAGGTCTTACGGTATTTCGAGCACCCCATCGTCGACGAACTCGACCGTAATCCCGTCACGCTGGGTTTGACCTACAATCCTGACACCGGCTCGCTGTGGTGGCTTAACGTCGAGCAGGAGGGCTTCGACTTCCACCGCGCACTGCTGCTGGAGGGCGACCTCAATGGGACGCCGACCGGACGCCGCATCGAACTTCCTCCGCTCACCGACGGCACCCCGCCCGAGACCTTCCCCCCCGGCCGTCTCAGCTACGACCCCGCCACCCAACGCTACTACTTCAGCAGCCTCGCCGCCGACGGCGGCTCGCTGATCTGGGCGGTGGACTCGCTCGGCGCACTCGTCTCGGGCTACCCGGTCGAGCAACAAGCCTACCCCGGCGGCATCGCTACCGGCCCCGATGCCCACGGCGGTCTAGCTGATGACGGCAGCCCAGGCGAGGCCGAAGCGGTGCGCCTGGAGCTCGCCGTGGCTCCGCCGGGCGGGAGCACCCGCCTAGTGGTGGTGACGCCGGAGGGCGCGGACCTGGGGCTGGAGACGCCGCTGCCGGACGTGAGCGGGGGAACGCAGTTCGGCAGCATCACGGGGGAGCTGCTCCGTAGCCGGGTCGACCCGAACGGCGTGCTGTACTTCGCATTCGTGAACTTCGACACGGCTGGGATCGTGGGTATTCGCCCGCACCCGCTGCCGCCGTCGTGGCTGTCGGTGAGCGCGTGGAATGGGACGCTCGGGTCGGGCGAGAGCACGGAGATCACGCTGACGTTCGAGGCGGGCACGCGGGCAGTGGGCAACAGCTACGCCGCCGCGCTCCAGGTCTTCGACGCCGCGACGGGCGAGGCGCTGGAGGTGCCGCTGTCGTTCGAGGTCGCGCCGGGGACGAATGCGGAAGACGATGCGGCGGCACTTCCGGCAGAGGCGTCGCTCGCCGTCTTCCCGAACCCGACGGTGGGCGCAGCGACCCTCGCCGTGGCGCTGCCGGAGCGCGCGCACCTCCGGCTCGCGGTCTTCGACGTGCTCGGGCGCGAGGTCGCGAGGGTCGTGGACGGACCCTTACCGGAGGGGGAGCACGCCTTCTCTCTCGACACGGCGAAGCTGCCGAGCGGGGTGTACCTGCTGCGCGGAGAGACCGACGGGGACACGGTGTCTCAGCGGCTCACCGTCGTTCGGTAGAGGCCCTCGGCGAGCGGACGGGTCCCACCCTCCTTCCCCTCTGCGCCCACTCTACCCGGCCGATCCGTGAAGAAATCGTTCCCGGATTAAGGCCCATCCAGGGCGCGGCCGATATCCACGGTGGACACCGCCCCAGGCGTGTAAGCAGTTTCCGAGGAGAATCCCCATCGGGTTGAACCTCGCGGCCTCTTGAGGCATTGTCCAAAGCTCGTCCCCCTCCCTCCCGTAATCCCAGTTTTATAATGACCGAAACGTCTCTCATCGCGCCGCACGGCGGTACCCTCTGTGACTTGGTGGCCGACGCCGACCCGGACGCCGCGCGCGACGCCGCCCACGACCTCCCGTCGATCGCGCTCTCCCCGCGCCAAACCTGCGACATCGAGCTGATCCTGAACGGCGGCTTCTCCCCACTCCAGGGCTTCATGAGCGAGGCCGACTACAACGGCGTCGTCGAGAACATGCGCCTTGAAGACGGCACGCTCTGGCCAATGCCGATCACGCTCGACGTCGACGAGGACACCGCGGGCGAGCTAGGGGAGGGCGACCGCGTCGCGCTCCGCGACAACACCGGCCTGCTCCTCGCCATCATGACGGTCGAGAGCCGGTGGAGCCCGGACAAGGAGCGTGAGGCGAAGGAGGTCTTCGGGACCCTCGACAAGAAGCACCCGGCCGTGGCCTACCTCATGGATCAGGCGGGCGACGTTTACCTCGGAGGGACCCTCGAAGGCGTCCAGCTTCCGGTCCACTACGACTACAAGGACCTCCGCCACACCCCGGCCGAGCTGCGCGACCAGATCGAGTCGATGGACTCGAACAAGGTCGTCGCCTTCCAGACGCGCAACCCGATGCACCGCGCGCACTACGAGCTGACGAGCCGCGCCGCCGAGGAGATCGGCGGCAAGCTCCTGATCCACCCGGTCGTCGGCATGACGAAGCCGGGCGACGTGGACCACTACACGCGCGTCCGCTGCTACCAGGCGATCCTCAAGCAGTACGACCCAGGCCAGGCGATGCTGAGCCTGCTCCCGCTCGCGATGCGCATGGCCGGTCCGCGCGAGGCCGTCTGGCACGGGATCATCCGCAAGAACTACGGCTGCACCCACCTCGTGGTCGGGCGCGACCACGCCGGCCCGGGCGACGGCTCCGACGGCAAGCCGATCTACGGCCCCTACGACGCTCAGGAGATGTTCCAGGAGTACCAAGACGAGATCGGCGTCGAGATGGTGCCCTTCCGGCTGATGGTCTACGTCCCCGAGGACGACGCCTACATGCCCATCGACGACGCGAAGGAGCAGGGCAAGGCGTTCGAGAACATCTCGGGCACGCAGCAGCGCGAGATGCTCGCGAATGGCGAGGACATCCCCGGCTGGTTCACCTACCCCGAGGTCGTCCGGGAGCTCAAGCAGAGCCACCCGCCCAAGAGCCAGCAGGGCTTCACGGTCTTCTTCACCGGCCTCTCGGGCTCGGGCAAGAGCACGGTGGCGAATGCGCTCGTCGACCGCATGATGGAGTCGGGCCGGAATGTGACGCTGCTCGACGGCGACGTCGTGCGGACCCACCTCGGCAAGGGCCTGGGCTTCTCGCGCGAGGACCGCTCGACGAACGTCCAGCGCATCGGCTACGTCGCCAGCGAGATCACCAAGCACGGCGGCATCGCCGTCTGCGCCCCCATCGCACCCTACGAGGCCGACCGCCGCGCCAACCGCGAGGCCATCGAAGCCGGCGGTGGCTACATCGAGGTCTTCGTTTCGACGCCCCTCGAGGTCTGCGAGGCGCGCGACGTGAAGGGCCTCTACGCCAAAGCCCGCGCCGGCATCATTAAGGAGTTCACCGGCATCTCGGACCCCTACGAGGAGCCGACCGACGCCGAGATCGACATCCCGACGCAGGACATGTCGGTCGAAGAGGCCGTCGAGAAGATCGTCGCCGACTTGACCAAGATGGGCTACCTCTCCCAGAACTGAGCCCTGCGGCCCGCTGTCCCCCCGGGCGGCGGGCCGTTTTCCGTTTCGACCCTTTCCTTTCCCAGCAGGAACGCAATGACCAACGCAGCGAACGGCACCGACCACTCGAAGACCCGCGTGCTCGTCACCGGAGCCGGCGGCTTCATCGGCCACCACCTCGTGGGCTATCTCAAGGACAAGGGCTACTGGGTCCGCGGCGTCGACATCAAAGAGCCGGAGTTCGAGGCGACGCGCGCCGACGAGTTCGAGTTGCTCGACCTCCGCCGCTGGGCGAACGGCCTCCAGGCGACGCGCGGCATCGACCACGTCTACGCCCTCGCGGCCGACATGGGCGGGATGGGGTTCATCTCGAAGTACCACGCCGAGATTCTCCACAACAACATCCTGATCAACACGCACACGATGGAGGCCGCCCGGCTCGCCGGCGTCTCGCACTACCTCTACACCTCCAGCGCGTGCATCTACCCCGAGTACCTCCAGACCGAGGCCGAGGTCAAGCCGCTCAAGGAGGCCGACGCCTACCCGGCGCAGCCGCAGGACGCCTACGGCTGGGAGAAGCTCATCTCCGAGCAGCTCGCCTACCACTACCACAAGCAGTACGGCATCCAGACCCGGACCGTCCGCTTCCACAACGTCTACGGCGAGCTCGGCACGTGGCAGGGCGGGCGCGAAAAGGCCCCGGCGGCGATGTGCCGGAAGACGGCCTACGCCAAGCTCCTCGGCGGCAAAGAGGGCGAGCCGGGCGGCCCGCCCCGCATCGAGATCTGGGGCGACGGCGAGCAAACGAGGTCGTTCATGCACGTCGACGACTGCGTCGAGGGCGTCTACCGCCTCATGATGAGCGACTGCACGGAGCCGCTCAACCTCGGGCGCGACCGGATGGTGACGATCAACCACCTCGCCCGGATCGCCGCCGACGCCGCCGGGGTCGAGGTCGAGCAGGTCCACATCGACGGGCCGATGGGGGTTCGTGGCCGGAACTCGGACAACGAGAAGCTCAAGGCCGTCCTCGGCTGGGAGCCGAAGATCGCGCTCGAAGACGGCCTCGCCCGGACGTACCGCTGGATTGAAGCCCAAGTCAAGCAGAAGCTCGCCCGCGAGGAGCGCGAGGCCGAATTGGTGTCGTAGTCCGCTCTCTCATTCGCACAACCTGTAGGGGCGCGCCGCCGGTGCGCCCCTACTTTTATGGCCGTGCTCGCCGGAGGCCTCAGCGCCAGGCCATGAGCGAGTCAGGCGTCGGGGATGGGGCGAGCGCGGGTCGAGGGCGTAGAGCCCCCGAGAGAAATGCCATAGAGAGGTTATATCTGAGGTGGCCCAACCGTCTGAGGGGTAGACCGGGTTGCGGCCGGCTACCTGACAGGCGGTCGTCAACCCGAAGCCGTAACGTCGAGTCACCTCTCCTCGATCCCTCTCTCTGTGAATCTCATTGCCCATTCCGGGACGCCGCCACAGCCGCTTTTCGACGATGCAGCGGACGTTCCCGCTCACGCACCGGGTGTGGCAGCGCGCGCCCGAGAGTTCGCCGCCGCTTTCGACTCGGGCGTCGTGGCGGAGTGGCTCGGCTGGTGGCACGATGCAGGGAAGGTAGACGAGGAGGTGCAGCGTTACCTGCGCGGAGAAACGAACCGGGAACGTGGCCCCGACCATTCCAGCGCCGGGATGCTCGCCGCAGCCGACCTCGGGCACCTCTGGCCGCTCGCGTTCAACGTCGCCGGCCACCACGGGGGGTTGATGGACGAGGCCAACGACGGCGCGAACAACCTCCGCGCGCGGATCGAGAGGAAGCGGGAGGACCCGCGCGTCGTCGCGGCGCTGGAGGACGTTCGGCCCTTTCTGGCAGGACAAGCGCCGGAGATCGGAGCCGAAGACGTGCCGGCCTTTGCCAAGCACTCGAAGCACGCGATGGAGCTGTGGCTGCGGATGCTGCACTCGGCGCTCGTGGATGCCGACTGGCTCGATACCGAAGCGTTCATGCAGCCGGAGAAGGCCGCAACTCGGGAGCGGGCGGCGGGCGACCTCACCGCGCTGGGCACGGCGCTACGGGACCGCCTCGAAAGGGAACAGGACGATCTGATCGAGCGGCACCGTGGAACGACCGACGTGAACGCGGCCCGCGCCGAGGTCTACCAAGCCTGCCTCCGCCAAGCCGAAGAGCCGCAAGGCGTCTACTCCCTGACCGTCCCGACCGGCGGCGGCAAGACCCGCTCGGTGATGGCGTTCGCACTCCGCCACGCCTTCGAGCACGAGCTGCGCCGCGTCGTCGTCGCGCTCCCCTACACCAGCATCATCGAGCAGAACGCGGCCGACTACCGCGACCTCCTCGGTGCCGAGCACGTGCTGGAGCACCACAGCGCCGTCGTGTTCAAGGAGCACGAGGAGCCGACCGAAGCGGAGCGCCGCGCCCGGCTCGCCGCCGAGAACTGGGACGCGCCCGTCGTCGTGACGACGACGGTGCAGCTTCTCGAAAGCCTCTTCGCGAGCCAGAACCGCCGCCTCCGCAAGCTCCACCGCCTCGCCCGGAGCGTCATCGTGCTCGACGAGGTGCAGACGCTCCCGCCGCGCCTGCTCGACCCCACGCTCGACATGCTCCGGGCGCTCGTGCGTGATTACGGCGTCACGCTCGTGCTCTGCACCGCCACGCCCCCGGCGCTCGGCGCGCGCGACGGGTTCCCCGGCTTCGAGGACGTGACGGAGATCGTGCCGGACCCGAAGGCGCTGGCCCGGAGGCTGAGGCGGGTCGAGTATGAGGTCGAGGAGGATGAGGCGTGGGACTGGCCGCGTGTAGCCGCTGAAATGCTGACCGAGCCGCAGGCCCTGGCCGTCCTCAACACGAAGAAGGACGCGCTCGCGTTGCTCGATGCGCTCCCCACCGACGCTGCCGCGCTGCACCTCTCGACGCGGCTCTGCGGCGCGCACCGCCGAGCCGTGCTGGAGGAGGTTCACCGTCGCCTCGGTGAGGACAAACCCATCCGGCTCGTCGCCACCCAGGTCGTCGAGGCCGGGGTGGACATTGACTTCCCACTCGTCCTCCGCGCCCTCGGCCCGCTCGACCGGATCGTGCAGGCCGCTGGCCGCTGCAACCGGGAGGGGAAGCTAAAGAATGAAAACGGCCAGCCCCGGCTCGGCCGCGTCGTCGTCTTCCGACCCGCCGAGGGCGGGCTGCCGCCGGGGGCGTACAAGGCGGGAGCCGACGAGGCGCTGACGCTGATCCGGGAGTTCGTCCGCCTCGACCTGGGCGACCCCGACACGGCGCTCATGTTCTTCCGCCGGCTCTACGGTGTCCTCGAGCTCGATCAGGACAACGTGCAGGGACACCGTAGGCACCTCCGGTTCGAGCAGACGGCGCGGGCGTACCGACTCATCCGGGAAGAGGATGTCCCCGTGGTCGTTCGCTACGACGCCGACGCAGAGGCGGCGGAGCGGCGGGAGGCCGTGCTGCGTGAGGTCGAGCGCAAGGGGTTCGCCGACCGCGACGACTTCCGCGCCCTCCAGCCCTTCGCCGTCGGCCTCCGCGAACGCGAGCATCAGCAGGCCGTCGGCATCGGTGACTGCTACGAGGTGGTCCCCGGCGTCTGGCGCTGGACCGGCGGCTACGACGCCGGCCCCGACGGCCGAAGCGGACGCGGCCTGAACGCCGGCATCCCCCTGCTCACCGACCGCGCCGAAGGCACTGTTTTATGATGCTTTTCTCTCCTACCACCTTCCTTTCCAGTCATTCTCACCTTTTCAGTCATTCCCGCGCAGGCGGGAATCCAGAAGGTACACCGACACGCCAGCCTGATGCCTAAACGCGGCTTCATCTACCTCCTCGCCAACCGCCGGAATGGGACGCTCTACGTCGGCGTTACCAGCGACCTCGTCAAACGGGTGTGGGAGCACAAGCACGACTCGGTGGAGGGATTTACTCAGCGCTACGGCGTCCACCGCCTCGTCTACTACGAGGTCTGTGACGACATCCGCGATGCGATCATTCGAGAGAAGCGCCTCAAGAAGTGGGACCGTGGGTGGAAGCTCCGTATGATCGAGGAGGTGAATCCCGCGTGGGATGATCTGTACGAGGGGCTGAGCGCCCAGCCTCACGCTCGGATCGAGAACCTCACCTCTGGATTCCCGCCTGCGCGGGAATAGGGCGTTAGCGTCTAGCCGTTCGCCTAACGTGCCCCCCAATGCCCAATCTTGTGCCGTATCTTGAGTGTTCGTTCTCGGAAACGGGGCGAGGATTGAAACAGGCAGGCCGTGCTATGCACCCTGTTCGGCATCAAAAGCGGGCGTGGCTCTGAAAAGTGCCACGCCTGCTTGCTTTTTTGTTCAAGCAAGTTGTACTATTAGCTTCGTGACAGGCCGGCGTGCTACGGAGGCAGTCGGGTCAAGCACTCAGAGGCTGACTACGAATGGAGTGTGATGGGACGTTGAGCCCGTCCCCCTCGACCGATCGCACGCATGGCACACAGGCCGTACTCGACAGACCTCACCGACGCCCAGTGGGCCATCGTCGCCCCGCTGCTGCCCCCGCCCCGCCCGCGCGGTCGCCGACCGACCGTCGACCGCCGCCGCGTCCTTGACGCCATCTTCTACCAAGCCAAGAACGCCTGCACATGGCGCGACCTCCCGCGCGACTTCCCCAACCACAAGACGGTCTACGCCTATTTCGAGCGGTGGCGCGACGACGGCACCCTCGCCTCGGTCTACGAGGCGCTCCACCGCCGGTGGCGTCGGGAGAACGGGCGCGACGAGGACCCGTCGGCCGGGTCCGTCGACAGCCGGAGCGTCCAGGCTGCGCCCGAGGCCGCCGAGCGGGGGAAGGACCCGAACAAGAAAGTCGTCGGTCGCAAGCAGCACCTGTGCGTCGACACCGAGGGGCTCCCGATCTCGGTCAGGGTCACCGTCGCCTCAGCCAACGACAAGGCAGCGGCCTACGACCTCATCGACGCGGCGGCCGAGCGGAGCCCGCGGCTGAAGAAGCTGTGGGCCGACGGGGCCTATGTGAGCGGCCCGCTCGCCGACCACGCCGCCGAGAAGGAGATCGACTTCGAAGTCGTGAGCCAGCAGAAGGGGCCGTTCGCGCCGATCCCGCGCCGGTGGGTCGTCGAGCGGACGTTCGCCTGGCTGAAGCGGTACCGCCGGCTGGTGCTCGACTTCGAGCGTCTCGCGCGGACGGTCGAGGCGTTCATCTACCTCGCGCTGACGCGGCTCCTGCTCAACCGCTTGGCCCCACGTTCATAGTCAGCCTCTCACCGGCTGCCTCCGTGCGCCTGACTAACCAAAACTCCTATGTCCGACCATCCCCCGCTCTGCCTCAAGGTCTGGGGCGACTACGCCTGCTTTACCCGGCCCGAGATGAAGGTCGAGCGCGTCTCCTACGAGGTGATGACGCCGAGCGCTGCGCGCGGCGTGCTCGAAGCAGTCTACTGGAAGCCCGAGTTTCGGTGGCGCGTCCGCCGCATCCACGTCCTCAAGCCGATTCGCCGCGCTTCGATCCTCCGCAACGAGGTCAACAGCACGATTGCCGCAGGCAAGGTCAGGAGCGCCTTCGAGAAGGGCGACGGCTACACCTACTTCGCCGACGGCGACCGGACGCAGCGCCACACCCTCGCCCTCCGCGACGTCTGCTACCTCATCGAAGCCGACGTGGAGCCGCACGGCCGGGGCGCGGGCGACGACCCGGCCAAGCACCGCGACATCTTCCGCCGCCGCGTCCGGCGCGGGCAGTGCTTCCACCGCCCGTACCTCGGCTGCCGCGAGTTCGCCGCGAGCTTCGGCGCGCCGGACGGCTCGGAGGAAGCCATCGACCGGACCGAACCCCTCGGGCGGATGCTCTTTGACCTTCGTTACGGCGAGGGCGGCCGGAACGTGCCGGTGTTCTTCAACGCAGAGTTGAAAAACGGTGTGCTCCACATCAAAGACGAACTCTATGAAAAGGTCTATGCCGAGACCGAGGTAGCCTGATGATCCTCGACCGTCTCCTCGACCTCCGCGACCGCCTCGACGCCGACGATGACATCGAGGTCGTGCCCGAAGCGCACAAGCGCCAGACCGTCCGCTGGGTGCTCCCCGTCAGCCGCGACGGCCGGCTCGCCAAGCCTACCGAGACCGGCGCGAAGAAAAAGGACTGGAAAGAGTTCGTCGCGCCCTTCGTCAAGCGGACCTCGGCGACGCGCTCCCTCCTCCTCGTCGACAAGCCGGACTACGTGCTCGGCCTCGCCGACGAGGAGAAGAACGAGGCCCGCGCTGCCGAGCGGCACGAGGCGTACCTCGCCCTCCTCGCTGAAGCCGCCGAGGCCACCGACGACCCCGACCTCGCCGTGCTCCTCCAGGCACTCCGCGACGGAGAGCAGGTCGAGGCCGCCCGCGCGGCGCTCGCCGAAGAGACGTGGAAGCCGGGCGACCTCATCGTCCCGCGCGTGGGCGAGGCCTACCCGCACCGGCGGCGGAGTGTGCAGCAGTTCTGGGTCGAGCGGCAGGACGCGAAGGCTGCCGACAAAAGCAGCTTCACGGCCTCGTGCCTCGCCTGCGGCCAGGAGAAGCCCATCGCCCGGACGCACCCGGTCCCTCTCGTGCTCGGCGGGAACACCGTCGGCCTCGTCACCGGGAACGCGGCGGCGTTCCTCTCGCACGGATTGAAGCAGAGCGAGATCGCGCCACTCTGCGGCGACTGCGCTCGCGGACACGGCGAAGCGCTCCGATTCCTGCTCCAGTCCGACGAGCACCACCTCTACGTCGGCGGCGGGGTGACGTGGCTGTTCTGGACGCGCGAGCCGGTCGCCGACGTCCCGTTCGGGACGCTGCTCTCGGACCCGAAGCCGGAGCAGGTGCGGCGGTTGCTGCGGTCCCCGTTCTCCGGGCAACAGCCTAGCGATGCCCCCAACACGTTCTACGCCCTCGTGGTGTCGGCCAACAAGAGCCGGCTCGTCGTGCGCGACTGGCTGACGCTGCCGGTGGCCGAGGCCGAGGCCAACCTCAAGCGCTACTTCGAGCGACAGCGCATCCAGAACTACGAAGGGGAGTCACCGCCGCTGAAGCTGTTCGCGCTCGCCGGGGCCACGGTCCGGGACCTCAAAGACCTCCCACCGCAGACGGTAGACGCGCTCGTCGCGCACGCGCTCACCGGCCGGCCGCTCCCGCTCGACCTCCTCCACCAGGCGCTCCGCCGCGCCCACGCCGAGAAGGAGCACCCCGTCACCCGGCCCCGCGCCGCCCTCATCCGCCTCGTCCTCCAGTCCCTCCTCGACCGCCAACCCAACCGCACCGATCTCATGACCGACGACGTGCTCGACTCCAACCACCCCGAGCCGGCCTATCACTGTGGCCGGATGCTCGCCATCCTCGACGACATCCAGAGCGAGGCGATGAACGCGAACGCAACGATCGTCGACCGTTTCTACGGCGCGGCCTCGACGACGCCCGCGCTCGTGTTCGCCACGCTCGTGCGGAAGTCGCAGCCTCACCTCTCGAAGATTCGGGGCAAGAAGGGGCGGGCCTGGCTCGCGGACTACTTCGAGCGGCGGCTCGGGGAGGCAGCGCGCAGCATTCCTCCGACTCCCGGCTTTCCCAAGACGCTCACCCCGGAGCAGCAGGGCCTCTTCGCCCTCGGCTACTACCAGGAGAAGTACCGTCCCCGCCCGAAGAAGAATCAGACCAACAGCGACAATGCCGAGAGCGGGACCGATTCATCCGACGCCTGACCCGGCCCTCTCCCTGTAGTTATCCCCGCGAAGGCGGGGAACCAGCAGGATGCCGTTAACCCTGTCTCTGGATTCCCGCCTGCGCGGGAATGACCAAGAGGGCAGGACGCCTTCTACGGAATGCCTCACTCTCAACCCAACCCGACCATGCCTGACCAGACTTACCTCGACCCGGCGAAGCGCCACGACTTCGTCTTTCTCTTCGACGTCACCGACGGCAACCCCAACGGCGACCCCGACGCGGGCAACCTCCCGCGCGTGGACCCCGAGACCATGCAGGGCCTCGTCACCGACGTGTGCATCAAGCGCAAGGTCCGCAACTTCGTCGACGCCGCGAAGGGCGACGAGGAGCGCTTCAAAATCTACGTCGAGAACCGGGGTATCCTCAACCGCCAGCACCAGCGCGCCTACGACGCCCTCGACCTGACCTCGAAGGGCAGCAAGGAGAAGCGTGAGACGATTGATGAAGCGCGGGCGTGGATGTGCCAGAACTTCTACGACATCCGCACCTTCGGGGCCGTGATGACGACGAAGGTCAATGCCGGTCAGGTGCGCGGGCCGGTCCAGCTCACGTTCTCGCGCTCCATCGACCCCGTGGTGCCGCAGGACGTCTCGATCACGCGCGTGGCCGTGACGAAGGAGGAGGACGCGGTGAAGTTCACCGAAGGCGCGGACGGAGAAGAGGCGACGGGCAAGGAGACGGAGATGGGGCGGAAGGCGATGATTCCCTACGGCCTCTACCGCGGCCACGGCTTCGTCAACCCCCTCCTCGCCGCCGACACAGGATTCGACGCGGACGACCTCGCGCTCTTCTGGCGCGCGCTGCAGATGGGCTTCGAGATGGACCGCTCCGCCTCACGCGGGCTGATGGCGCTGCGCGGCCTCTACGTCTTCTCCCACGACGACCGGCTCGGCAACGCCCCCGCGCACACCCTCTTCGAGCGCATCCGATTTGAGGACTCCGACAACGGCGATGTGCCGCGCTCCTTCGAGCACTACCGCGACCGCCTCGTCGTGAACGAGAACGGGTTGCCGGACGGCGTTACCCTTACGAAAGTCGTGGGCTGAGCCGTGACAGTCTCACACAACCTCACTGAGTTGGATTACCTCGATGCCGGGCACATCGCCGAGGCGGGTGTCGTTCGTGAGCAGCACGGCGCAGCCGTGGAGCCGGGCGGTGGCGGCGTGGACGGCGTCGGGCAGCTTGAGCGGTGGGAACAGGGCACGCAGCCGAGCCGCCTCGATGAGAGCAGCGCGCGAAACAGGCGCGACGGTCAGCCCGGCCCGCGTCTGGACGACGGAGCGGTACCGCTTGACGAGGTCCATGCGCTCTTCGCGGAACGGACGCACCAGCGTCTCGGCGAGCGTAATCTCGCTCGTGACAGCCCGGAGAGAGCGGCGCGCCACGCCGTCGAAGAGCCGACCGAGTGGTTCCGCGAAGCGGTCGTGCCCCTCGATGGCGTAGATGAAGACGTTCGCGTCGAGGCACGTCGTGCGTCCGCTGAGGATCTCGATCAGTCCCATTCGTCGCGGAGTGCTCGGATGTACGCGTCCACCTCCTCGGGGGTCTCGAACAGGCCCTTACCGCTCCCGATGATTTCGGTCAGGGGGAGTGGGGGCGGCTCGTCGAGTTCGGCGGCGGCCGGGAGGTCGTCGAGCGAGGGCGGCGCGGGGGGGGTGTCCGGCGGAGCCCCGTCCCCCGCGGTCTCGGGGAGCAGGATGATGACTTCGGCGTCGGTGCCCTCGGGGAGGGCGTCGTCCTGGAGCTCGATGCGGCCGCCGGGCTGGACGCGGACGAGTTTGCGGAGGGCCTGGGGCATGATCGGAGTCGGAGGGTGTGGGTCGTGAACGGTGCCACTGACCATCGGATCCGGTCCGGCGGTTGGGCCGACGCGGAGATCGTCCCGCTCTCGGCGCTCCAGCACTGGGCCTACTGCCCCCGGCAATGTGCCCTCATCCACGTCGAGCAGGTGTGGGACGAGAACGTCTACACGCTGCGCGGGCGGCGGGCCCACGAGCGCGTCGACGCGCCGAAAGGCATGACGCGCGCAGACATCCGCACCGAGCTCGCGCTCCCGCTTTTCTCCGATGCCCTCGGCCTGACGGGCCGCGCCGACGCGGTCGAGTTCGAGGCGGACGGGACGCCGTTCCCCGTCGAGCACAAAGTCGGCGGGCGGAAGAAGTCGCCCCTCGCCCGCCGCGCCGACGAGGTGCAGCTCTGCGCGCAGGCGCTCTGCCTGGAGGAGATGTTCGGGCGCGAGGTGCCGGCCGGCGCGCTCTACTACCGCAGGAGCCGACGCCGGCACCCCGTCACGTTTTCGAGCGCCCTACGAACGGAGACAGTCGAGATCGTAGCCGAAGTCCGAGCGCTGCTTCGGTCACGGCGGCTCCCGCCGCCCGTCGCCGACGCCCGCTGCCCGCGCTGCTCGCTCATCGAGACCTGTATGCCCTACGTCGTCGAGCGCCTCGCCAACGACGACCCCGAGGAAGACCTATGACGACCCAGCTCCTCAACACCCTCTTCGTCCAGACGCAGGGCGCGTACCTCCGGCTCGACCACGCAACGCTCCGGGTCGAGACGCGGGACGAGGACGGCGAGAAGCAGAAGCCGTTCCGCATCCCGCTCCACCACCTCGGCGGGGTGGTCGTCTTCGGGAACGTGCTGCTGAGTCCGTACCTCATCGGGCAGTGCGCGCGCGACGGGCGCGAGGTCGTGTGGTGCTCGCGCAGCGGGCGCTTCCGGGGGCGGCTGGCCGGGCCGGTCTCGGGGAACGTCCTCCTGCGCCGCGCCCAGCACACGGCGCTCTCCGACCCCGAGGCGACGCTGGAGCTGGCGCGGCAGTGCGTGCTGGGCAAGGTGCGCGGGGCGCGGACCGTCCTCAAGCGGGCGCTCCGCGAGGGGACGGGCGACGCCGCCGCGCTCGAAGCCGCCGTCGCCGCGCACGACCAAGCCGTCCACCGGCTCCGGGCCGCCGACTCGGTCGAGACCGTGCGCGGCGAGGAGGGGCAGGCGGCGGCGGTCTACTTCGCCGTGTTCGACCGCCTCGTCGGGCCGCTCGACTTCCGCTTCGAGGGGCGCAACCGCCGGCCCCCGCGCGACCCGGTCAACGCCCTCCTCTCGTTCGTCTACACCCTCGTCCGGGGCGACTGCACGGCGGCGCTCGAAAGCGTCGGGCTCGACCCGCAGGTCGGCTTTCTCCACGTCCTCCGCCCCGGCCGCCCGGCGCTCGCGCTCGACCTGATGGAGGAGTTCCGCGCGTGGTGGGCCGACCGGCTCGTGCTCACCCTCATCAACCGGAAGCAGCTCGGGCTGCAGCACTTCGAGGCGCGGCCCGGCGGGGCGGTCTATCTCAGCGAGACCGGGCGCAAGGAGGTCCTCACGGCGTACCAGAAGCGCAAGCAGGAGACGGTCCGCCACCGGCTCTTCAAGGAGGCCGTGCCCGTCGGCCTCCTCCCGTTCGTGCAGGCGCGCCTGCTGGCCCGTCACCTCCGGGGCGACCTCGACACCTACCCACCGTTCCGCGCTCGCTGACCGATGAAACGGATCGACCTGCTCGTCACCTACGACGTGGACACCTCGACGAAGGCGGGCGCGCGGCGGCTCCGGCGCGTGGCGAAGGTGTGCGAGGCGTTCGGGCAGCGCGTGCAGTACTCGGTGTTCGCGTGTGCCGTGACCCGGGCGCAGCTCGAAGAGATGGAAGCGCGGCTGCTCGAGGAGATGAACCAGCGGACGGACAGCCTGCACATCTACGTGCTCCACGGCGGGCGCGAGCGCTCTCTCCGCTCGCACGGCGTAGACCCGTACCGGGATTTCGACGATCCGCTGATTCTGTAGGCGGGGCCTGCGCGAACCCCGAGTGGGCGCGGAAGGGCCGGGGGGTTCGCGCAGGTCTGCCGTTCTTTGACCGATTAGGACGGTCTGTTTTCTGCTGCTCTACGGGAAGTGGAAGTCGGTGCAGGTACCGAAGAGGTGATTGGGAGTATTTTGTCGAGGTAGCAGCCGGCCTCCGGGCCGGCTGAGGATTGAAACTTGGCGTAAGAGATTGAGCGATGCGCCCGGGTTCATGGTAGCAGCCGGCCTCCGGGCCGGCTGAGGATTGAAACACGAATCCCTCGGCGCTCGTCGAGGTGGCCGTCCAGTAGCAGCCGGCCTCCGGGCCGGCTGAGGATTGAAACGAGGTGGTGGCGCAAGGCACGTGGACGTGGGACCCCGGGTAGCAGCCGGCCTCCGGGCCGGCTGAGGATTGAAACGCGCTCTGATCGCTCGGCGCGGGCGAGCACGCCGAGCGTAGCAGCCGGCCTCCGGGCCGGCTGAGGATTGAAACGAGCTCGAGACCGGCGCGCTCACAGCGGGCGCGCGGGTAGCAGCCGGCCTCCGGGCCGGCTGAGGATTGAAACGTCAGCGGCGCTACGCGGCAGTTTTTCGGCTACCGAGTAGCAGCCGGCCTCCGGGCCGGCTGAGGATTGAAACCTTTCGACCTACGGGAGTACGCCCGTAGGTGCCGGAGGTAGCAGCCGGCCTCCGGGTCGGCTGAGGATTGAAACGCGGAACGCCACCGGCGACGGGCACTCGCTCGCGCCGGGCAGTAGCAGCCGGCCTCCGGGTCGGCTGAGGATTGGAACGCAGGGGGTGGCAAAGGGCACCGGGACGGCGGGGCGACGGGCCTGCTGAAAGCGGATGACGTGGGGGTGTCAGCCGCCTAGTGTAACGTAATGGCTCCAGAACGTACTGATCCAGAACGTACTGATAACGCTGGAGCTAACGTACACCAGGAAACCGATGAAACCAAAACGCACCGACCACCGCGCCCGAGTGCGCAGAGAGCAAGACTGCACAGGCCACGCCCCGGCCATCTTCGAGTATCCCCTCGACGCGGGGCTCCGCGGCACGGCCGCCGACGTCCGACGCGCCGAGCGGAGCCGTCTGTGGAAGCGCCTTGCGGCGCAAGCAGTCTCCAACTTCGAGCGCCGACGGAATTAGGGGCTGTCGCAGTCACGGCGTAGCACGCGGCCTCAGCGCCAACGGCGGGCCATGAGCGAGTCGGGCGGCGGAGGCGGCTCGGCCCCATTGGGCGGGCGTGGGTCGAGGGCGTAGAGCGCGACGAGCGTTTCGAACAGCTCCGGGTGGCGCTCCGCGAGAGTCTCGGGCCGCTCGAAGAACACCTCGGTCGCCACGGCGAAGAACTCGGCGGCGTTCGTCGCGGCGTAGGCGCGCAGGAGCGACTGCCCGCGCCGGATGCGCGCCGTCTCGCGCCGCACGAGGGCCGTCCAGCCCTCGACCGAGCCGGGGTCGAGCAGCGACGGGACGCCGTCGGCGTCGAGGTCTTCGAAGTCGAAGAGGTGGGCGAGCTCGTGGAGGACGACGTTCGAGCCGTTGGCGCGGGCCCAGCTCCGGCGGACGGCGGGGGCCGAGAGGATGACCGGCCCCTGCGGATGCACCATCCCGTCGTACTCCGGCTCCAGCGCTGTGTAGTCGTCCCCGAAGTGGCCGGGGTAGAACAGGAACGTGCGGTCGAGCGGTAGCTCCCAGGCGGGCCGCCCGTGGAGCAGCAGGGCCGCCCCCGCTGCCACGCTGAGCCGGAGCTCGTCCGTCACCTCGACGCCCTCCACACCCTCGAACTGCGCCTCGGCGAGAACGATTTGCACGTCGCGCTCGAACCGGTCGCGGGCCCCTCGGTCGAGGCGGGCGTACAGGGGAACGTGATCCGCTAGCCAGTCGCGCTGGGTGCGGGGGAGGGGAGCGCGCGTCACCCGTCGGCGCCGGAGCGTTCCGCGCAGCCCGCGCCACAGCACGAGGGCGAAGAGCGCGAGCCCGAACCACGCTGTCCAGCGAGGAAGCCCGTCGGCCAGGAGCGCGACCGCCACCACCCCGCCGCCCAAGACGGCAGCGAGCACAGCATGGAATCCGACGGTGGCAGGGTGGACGGTACGCACGGCGGGAAGCTACGGAAGTCCGAGGCGACCACACCGCCCGCCGTCCCTACTGCTCGACCCGGAGGCGCCGCACCTGGAACGGCACGCTCTCGGTCACGTCGCCGTTGCGCCGCACCGTCACGTCCACGGTCCCCGGAAAGAACGAGGGGACGAAGGTGAGCATCGCTGAGAACCTCCCGAACAGCGGGATGTTCGGGAACGTGACCGTGCCCAGGTTGAGCGAGGGAATGGCGCCGAAAAATGGGACGGACTCGTCGGTGAAGTCGAAGCCGATCAGGGCTACGGGCCGGAGGAAACGCCCCTGCTCGGGTTCGGTGCACCACAGCTCGGGGTCGGGGCCTTGGTTATAGCTGCCCCCGAAGAGCCGCGTGCGGAAAGGCTCCGGGTTCGAAGTCTCCCCCTGAAACTGGACCCTGATCGGCGTGCTCCCCGCGAAAATAGCAGGAGGCACCAGGGCCACCATGATCGAGAGGTGACCGTAGGTCGGCACCGGGTCCGGCGTCGAGTAGATGAAGGTCGGTACCGACGGGGTGGAGCCGAAGAGCGCGATCGCGCCCGTGTCGAAGTTGGTCCCGAAGATGATCACCCGGTCCCCGATCCGGGCGTCCGGCGGGTAGACGCAGAAGATCGTCACGTCGTCGGGCGCGGTCGAGGCGTTCGCCGCGAGCGGGCCGTCCGCCGGACCGCTTTGCGCCGCGAGGGGAAGGAAGAGAAGAAAGACGCCGAGGAGGAGAAGGACGGGACGCATGACGACGGGGAAGCTGGGGGTTAGATAGGGGCGGCTCGAAGAGGGCGACCGGCTCAGTTCAGCGCGGCCAGCGCTTTGTCGAGGAAGGAGAGGGCGAAGTCGTGAAAGGCGGCATCGTGCTCGGCGCGGTCGGTCTGCTCCTGGGACGGCAGCCCGGACTGCCGGGCGGCCTGCCGGGCCTGAACGGCGACGGCGCGCGCCCGGGCCTCGGTGAGGGCGCGAACAAGGGCCTCGCGCTGCGCCGGATCGAGCTCGTCCGGGGTGGTCACGCCCGCGAGCACTCCGAAGAGGAGCCGCTGCTGCCTCTCGTCCAACCCCGTGTTGAATGGAAGGACCGAGGGCTCCTCGGAGGCCTGCTCTACCGCTTCAGCCATCGCTACGGCTGACGCACCGTCAGCCTCGGCAGGGTCGACGCTGAGATCGGTGCAGGCGAGCGGGAACGCGGCGAGAGGGGCTAGCACCGCGAGGACGAGGAGCGGGGGATGGCGGAGGGATACGTACATGGTGCGAGGACTTGGGTAATGGCGAGGAGAGAGCAGTATACGGAATAATCCTAACGTGCGCGACGCGCGTGGGGAAGATCGGCGAAATGCCGTTGCCCGGCCCCCGGACAGACAATCGGCGCGGCGAAACGGTGGGGTCTGGCGCACGGACGGATCGGATTGGACGCAAAGACGGGGGCAGGGCCGCGGTTCAGCAACCGGGCCGGGAACGGGGCGTCTCCCTCACTCCCGTTCATTCAGCCTTCCGAAATCATGGTGCGCGCCCTTCCACTCTTCGCCGCGAGCCTGCTGCTCGCTCTCGCCGCGCCCGTCGCCGCGCAGTCCCTGTACCTCGGCCTCTCCGCGGAGGGCGGCATCCCGTTCGACGATTTCGAAGAGCAGCTCGACGACGTCGGCGTCGGCGTCTCGGGGCAGGTGCTCGTCCACGCCGGAGCCGTGCCGGTCGCCGTTGGGCTCGACGGCGGCGTCCTCTCCTACGGGCGGCAGGCGCAGCCGCTCGCCGCGCAGCTCGGCGGGCAGAGCGCGTTCCTCGGCGAGGTCGAGACGACGAACCGGATATCGCACCTCTTCGCGGTGCTCCGGCTGACCCCGAACGGCGGGGCCGTCCGGCCCTACCTCGACGCGCTCGGCGGCTTCAACTACTTCCACACCCGGATGCGCTTCGAGCAGGAGGTCTACCTCGTCGACGGCGACGACTTCCTCGACCTCGGCAGCGACGCCTTCGTCGGGCGCGAGGTGACGACCTCGACGGTCCTCGAGGACTTCGCCCTCAGCTACGGTGCCGGCGCGGGTGTCCTCGTCCGCCTCGCCTCGGGTGACGACGACGGGACGCCGTTCGAGGCGTTTCTCGAAGTCGGGGCGCGCTACCTTCTCGGCGAGCGCGCGCAGTACGTCCGCGACGGCGGCACCCTCGAGGGCGGCCGGGTGGCGCTCGTCGAGGAGTCGGAGACGAACCTGCTCCGGCCTCAGCTCGGCCTCGTGATCCAGTTCGGGAAGTGAGCACCGCCGGGCGGCGGCCCCGGCGCGCCGTCGCCCGGCAGCTCGTGGAGCAGCGCGAGCACGACGGGCCGCACCCGGGCGAACTCCCGCTCTACGGCGCGCAGCCCGTCGGCCGCCTCGGCGAGGCGGGCCCCCTGGAGGTCGGCCTCGAGCGTCGCCGAGAGTTCGGCCAGCGCGTCGAAGCCGAGCTGGCCGCTGCTCGACTTCAGCGTGTGCGACGCCCGGACGGCCTGCTCGATGTCGTTGGTGTAGAGGCCCTCGCGCGCCAGGTTCAGCAGCGACTCCGTGCTCTCGAGGTAGCTGCTGGCGAGCTCGCGGACGAAAGCCGAATCGTTCTCTCCGATCTGGGCGGCGACCGCGGCGCGCACCCTGGTCACCTCGTCGCGGGAGACCGCCGGGCCGAGCGCGGCAGCCCTCGCCGGGGCGGTGGTCCGCTGCGCCAGGGCGTCCTTCAGCGCGTGGACGTCGACCGGCTTGGCGAGGTAGGCGTCTGTCCCGGCGTTGAGGCACCGTTCGCGGTCACCCTGCATGGCGTTGGCCGTGAGGGCGATGATGTAGGGCTGCGCCGCCGGAGCCACCTCGGCCCGGATGCGCCGCGTGGCCTCGAGGCCGTCCATCTCGGGCATCAGCATGTCCATCAGCACGACGTCGTACGCCTGCCGCCGGAGCGCGTCGAGCGCCTCGAGGCCGTTGGCCGCCACGTCGGCGCGGTGGCCGAGGCGCTCCAACATCCGCAGGGCCACCTTCTGGTTGACGGCGTTGTCCTCGGCCAGCAGGATGCGGGCGGGACCAGCGTCCGGCTCGGCCGGTGCCGGTGCGGGCGAGGCCGAGCCCAGGTTCGGTGTCGTCCCCGTCGCCTCAACGGCACTGAGGACGTCGATGAGGGTGTCGTAGAGCCTGGCCGGTTTGATGGGCTTGTAGAGGACCGCATCGAGGCCGTGCGCCCGCGCCGTGCTGAGCGGCCCGTCGCGGTGGATCGAGCTCAGCATGACCAGTGCCGGCGGGTGCCCCGTCCGAGCGAGCGCCTCGGCGACTTCGAGGCCGTCCATCTCAGGCATCTGCATGTCGAGTAGGGCGAGGTCGAACCGCTGCTTGGCGGCCTCGGCGAGGCCGTCTGCGCCTGAGGCCGTGAGCGTGACCTCCATCCCCCAGCGCTCGGCGAAACGGTGGAGGATGCGCCGGTTGACCTCGTTGTCGTCGACGACCAGCACGCGCCGCCCGGCCAGCCCCGGCGGGTTGGGCCGGAGGAAGACGTGCTTCGCGCTTGCGGTGACCCCCACGTCGATGTGGAACGCGAAGGTAGAGCCGACGCCCTCCGCGCTCTCGACGCCGAGGGCACCGCCCATCAGCCCGACCAGCCGCTCCGAGATCGCCAGCCCGAGACCGGTGCCGCCGTACCTGCGCGTCGTCGAGGAGTCGGCTTGCTTGAAGCTCTCGAAGATGGTCGAGAGCTTGTCCTGCGGGATCCCGATGCCGGTGTCCTCGACGGCGAAGCGCACCGCACAGCGCGACCGGGGCGCGGCCTCCGGCGGGTCGGCCGAGACGGTAACGCAGACGCTCCCCGTCTCGGTGAACTTGACCGCGTTGCTGAGGAGGTTGACCAGGATCTGGCGCAGCCGCGCCGCGTCGCCTTCGATGGTGCGCGGCGTCCCGTCCTCGACGAGGTAGGCCAGCTCGATGCCCTTGTCCGCCGCCTTCGGGGCGACCAGGTCGAGCGCGTCCTCGACGACGGCGCGCAGCTCAAACGGGTGGACCTCGAGATCGAGGTGCCCGGCCTCGACCTTCGAGAAGTCGAGGATGTCGTTGATCAGCGTGAGCAGGGCGTCGCCGGAGGTGCGGATGGTCTCGACGAAGTCGCGCTGCTCGGCGTCGAGCCGGGTGTCGAGCAGGAGGGAGGTCATCCCGATGACGCCGTTCATCGGGGTGCGAATCTCGTGGCTCATGTTGGCGAGGAACTCGCTCTTGGCGCGCGTCGCCGCCTCGGCTGCGTCCTTCGCCCGGCGCAGCTCGGCCTCGGCACGCTTCTGCTCGGTGATGTCACGGGTGATACCGACCACCCCGATGGCGGCCCCGCGCGCGTCGCGGAGCGCGACCCGCGAGGTCAACCCAAAGCCCATCTCTCCAGCCACCGGCATCGGGTGCTCGCGGTGGAGGATGGACTCGCCTGAGTCAAGCACAGGGTCCTGTCCGCGTCTGATGCGGTCGCTCAGCGTCGGAGAAAAGACCTCCGCCGCGAGGTGCCCTTCGAGCGCGTCGGTGGAGTCGGGGAGCGCATTAGCGAGGACGGCTCGGTTGGCCAGGATGATCCGCCCGTCGAGATCGAGCGCGAGGATGGCGTCGGGGATGGTGTCGATGACCGTACGGAGCAAAGCCTGCTGCTCGGCACGCTCAGCCTCGCTCGCGCGGAGACGCCCGGTGACGCGCAGGCGGAAGGCACCCGCGACGTAGGCCGTCCCGGTGACGATGAACACATAGCCGAGGAGCATGTCGTGCGGTACGAGAGGGGCAGGCTCCTGCAACGTGATCGCAGTGACGATGACGCTGAGAACGGCCAGCGACACGCCCACGTCGCGCCGCCGCGGTGCGTAGAGTGCCAGCACGAGGCTCGAAACGACGACCGTAACGAGAAGGCCGAGCGCCCACGGCCCGTCGAGCCCGTTAGCAGTAGCGAGCCAGGCGAGGTACGCCGTGCTGGTCAGCACCAGCCCCGCCGTCACGCGGTCGACGTGGCGGCGGACCGCGGCGCTGAAGTAGGTAAGGGCGAGGGCACCGAGGAACGCACCCGAGACCGCCAGCCGGAGCGCCATCGGGTCGTAGTAGGCGTAGCCGTGCAGCCGGGACAGCAGCCCGTAGACGGGGATCGTCACGGCCCCGACCCCCATCAGAAGCCGGAACGATTGAAGGGCGTGGGTGCGTTCCTCGGTCTCGTGCTGGGGGGACCTGAGCATGGTGGGGGGTTACCGATACCGGGCGCAGCGCAGGACGGTTATCGGCACCGGCACCTAGCACCTAAGAACCCTCAGAATCCTCCCCGGAGACGCGGACCCCCCAAGGTCCCGCCGCAGAGGCAGCGCAGCCGGGGGACGGCGAGCCTGGCGAGGCTCGGACCGTGTGGACAACCGCGAGGTCACGCTCGCACGGAGTCACGCTCGCACGAGACCACGTTGTCGGCCTCGCAAGGAGGGCGAGAATGCGAGGCATCGAACAGCGAGACGTCGAGCAGCGAGACGGCTCCGCCCAGATGCCACAGCGAGGCCATTGGATCGAGCGACGAGTGCAACGCGGCCCGGGCGGACTCTGGGCCGTGCAAGCCGATCTAGGTGTAGGCCCACACAGCCTAGTGCTACGACAACTCGATTCTGACAGGCTCTCGGCAGCCCGTGCGCCGCGCGTCAGCGTTGACCTCGTCGCCCGATGCGGTGCATCTAGCTCCTCGGTCGCCTTGACTCGCAGCACCCGAACACGCCGATCTACCCGTCATTCTGCTCGTGTCGCAGCACTAGCCGTCGTCGCGGTCGTTGACGCGGGCGGGCGGAGCGGTGGCTTCGACGGCCTTGAACGGCTCGCGGACCACGTAGTGGTGCTCCGCACCCTCGGGCACGAGCCACGAATCGCCCGGCGAGAGCGTCACCACTTGGTCGCCGAGGTGGAGCTCGGCCTTGCCTTGGATCACGTAGCCCACGGTCTCGTACGGACGGGTGTGCGAGCCCAGCCCGTCGGTCGGGCCGATCTCCCACAGGCGCATCGCCATGCGGGTGCCGGAGACGAGGTAGGTCTGGCCTAGCTCGCCGGTGGGCGAGTGGGCGGAGTCGATTTTCTTGACGGAGGTGTCGGACATGAGGGGAGAGGAGAGGGTGAGAGGGAGAAGTGACGGTTCAATGGCGAAGCCGGGGGGGCGGTTTCGAGCGGCGACAGTCGGATTTCGAGCGGCGATGGTCGGAGGAGCATCCGGCCGTCGCTCGCCGCTCCGATGTCACCCCGCGGCGGCCTGTCATCCTGACACACCGCCAGCCTGTGGTACAGATTTCGACAGGGTGCAGGGTAACCCCTCCAAATCGCAACTCCCCCGTCGAAATGAACCTCCAGAAGTTTACCGTCAAGGCCCAGGAGGCGGTGCAGGCCGCGCTCGAAATCGCCCAGGGGCTGAACCACCAGGGCGTCGAGCCGCCGCACCTCGTGAAGGCCTTCCTCGCCGACGAAGGCTCCGTCGTGCGGACCCTCCTCTCCCGCCTGGGCGCCAACCTCGACTTCGTCGCCGCCAAGGCGGAGCAGGCGCTCGGCAAGCTCCCCAAAGTGTCCGGCGCGAGCGTCAGCGGGCAGTACGTCGGGAGCGACCTGAACAAGGTCTTCGACCAAGCCCTCAGAGAGGCCGAAGCGCTCGGGGACGAATACGTCGCCACCGAGCACCTGCTCCTCGCCCTCGCCGAGAGCGGCGGGGCGATGGGCGACACGCTCCGCGAGCAGAACGTCGCGAAGGAGCGCGTGCTCGACGCGATGCGGCAGATGCGCGGCGGCCAGCGCGTCACCGACCCCTACGCCGAGGCCAAGTACGAGGCCCTCAGCCGCTACGCCCGCGACCTGGGCGAGCTCGCCCGCAAAGGCAAAGTCGATCCCGTGATCGGGCGCGACGAGGAGATCCGCCGCGTCCTCCAGATCCTCTCGCGGCGGACCAAGAACAACCCCGTGCTCGTCGGCGAGCCGGGCGTCGGCAAGACGGCGATTGCCGAGGGCTTGGCGATCCGCATCGTCCAGGGCGACGTGCCCGAGGGCCTCAAGACCAAGCGCTTGCTCGCGCTCGACATGGGCGCGCTCATCGCCGGCGCGAAGTACCGCGGCGAGTTCGAGGACCGCCTCAAGGCCGTCGTCAAAGAGGTCGCCGACAGCGAGGGCGAGGTGATTCTGTTCATCGACGAGATCCACACGCTCGTCGGGGCCGGCGCGGCCGAGGGCGCGATGGACGCCGCCAACATCCTCAAGCCCGCCCTCGCGCGCGGCGAGCTCCGCGCGATCGGCGCGACGACGCTCGACGAGTTCCGGAAGTACTTCGAGAAGGACAAGGCCCTCGAACGGCGCTTCCAGCCCGTGCTCGTCGGCGAGCCCTCCGTCGAGGACACCGTCGGGATTCTGCGCGGGATCAAGGACCGCTACGAGATGCACCACGGCGTCCGCATCACCGACGGCGCGATCGTCGCCGCCGCCGAGCTCTCGGACCGCTACGTCACCAACCGCTTCTTGCCCGACAAGGCCATCGACCTGATCGACGAGGCCGCCTCCCGCCTCCGCATCGAGATCGACTCGATGCCCGAGGAGCTCGACCAGCTCGAGCGCGAGATCCGCCAGCGCGAGATCGCCCGCGAGGCCGTCAAGCGCGAGGGCGACGACGCCCAGGTCGAGGCCATCACCGAGGAGCTCGCGGGCCTCGAAGAGGAGCGCGACCGGCTGCGGGCGCGGTGGGAGCAGGAGAAGGCGCTCATCCACGAGGTCCAGGCCGCGAAGGAGGCCATCGACGCGCTCCGCGTCGAGGCCGAGGAGCTCGAGCGCCAGGGCGACTTCGGGCGCGTCGCCGAAATCCGCTACGGCCAGATTCCAGGTCTGGAAGCGCAGATCGAAGAGACGAACCAGCGCCTCGCCGCGCTGCAGGCGGGTGGGGCCCTCCTCAAAGAAGAGGTCTCCGCCGAGGACATCGCCGAGGTCATCAGCCGCGCGACGGGGATCCCGGTGAGCAAGATGCTCGAGGCCGAGAAGGAGAAGCTGCTCGGGATGGAGCGGGAGCTCGAGCGCCGCGTGATCGGCCAGCCCGACGCGGTGGAAGCCGTCTCGAACGCCGTCCGCCGCGGGCGGGCCGGGCTCCAAGAGGCGAGCCGGCCCATCGGCTCGTTCATCTTCCTCGGCACCACCGGCGTCGGCAAGACCGAGCTCGCGAAGGCCCTCGCCGAGCAGCTCTTCGACGACGAGGACGCGGTCGTCCGGATCGACATGTCGGAGTACCAGGAGCGCCACGCCGTCTCGCGGCTCATCGGCGCGCCTCCAGGGTACGTGGGGTATGACGAGGGCGGGCAGCTCACCGAGGCCGTCCGCCGCCGCCCGTACTCGGTCGTGCTCCTCGACGAGTTCGAGAAGGCGCACCCCGAGGTCTTCAACGTCCTCCTCCAGGTCCTCGACGACGGGCGGCTGACCGACAACCAGGGCCGCACCGTAGACTTCACGAACACGATCGTGATTATGACGAGCAACCTCGGAAGCGACCTCATCAAGCGCCGGATGGAGCTGGCCGGCGACGAGCCGTTCACCGAGGAGCAGCTCGAAGGGCTGGAGGCCGACATGATGAATCTGATGAAGCAGACGCTCCGCCCGGAGTTCCTCAACCGGATCGACGAGGTGATCGTCTTCCGCCCGCTCGGGCGCGAGCAGATCGGCCGCATCGTCGGCATCCAGTTCGAGAACATCCGCCGCCTCGCCGCCAAGAGCGGGATCGAGCTTACGCTGACCGATGCGGCGCGGGACTACCTCGCGCGCAAGGGCTACGACCCGGTTTTCGGGGCGCGCCCCTTGAAGCGGGTGCTCCAGCGCGAGATCGCCAACCAGCTCGCCGAGCAGATGCTCGCCGGCTTCGCGGCGGAGGGGGCCACGGTCGAGGTGGACGCGCTCCCCGACGGCTCCGGCGTCACGCTCTCGACCGATGCCGCCGCGCCGAGCCAGGACGCCGTGACCGCGCCGGCGGCCGAGGCCTAAGGCGACCGTTCTGCCACTTGCCGAGGCCGCTCCGCACCGCCGGGGCGGCCTCTTCTCATGAACCTTAGCAGGGGGGCATCGTAACTTCTGAGCACGATGCTCCCTACCGAGATTCAGCGATGATCACACGCCTCCGCGTCACCGGTTTCAAGAATCTCGTGGATGTGGACGTGAGGTTCGGACCGTTCACTTGTATCGCTGGAGCGAACGGGGTGGGCAAGTCGAACCTGTTCGACGCCATCACCTTCCTGAGCGCGCTCGCCGATCACAATCTGATAACGGCCGCCTCCCGTGTCCGTGACCCCGATGGGCGCGCCAGCGAGATCCGTTCTCTCTTCACGCACAGCGGCGAGACCTACGCCGAGGAGATGCGCTTCGAGGTGGAGATGCTCGTCTCGCCGACCGCGACGGACGATCTCAACCAGCCGGCCGAGGCGAGCATCACGCTGCTGCGCTATGAGATCGCGCTGGTCTATGAGGAGGGCGATCAGGTGAACCACCCGGACCGGCTCGCGGTGCGCCACGAAGCGCTGCTCCCCCTCAAGCGAGGCCAGGCTAAGGAGGTTCTGCCTTTCCTGCTCGACCCCTCCGCGAAAGGCCGCTCGACGGGGTGGGACCGGAGCCAGGACTGGCGGAGCAGCGCGGTCTCTGGCAAGCGCAACTCGCCGTTCATCTCGACGATTTCGGAGGGGTCGGGGAGCCTACTCGTCCAGCGACATCAGGAAGGCAATGCGGGGCGCACCCAGCAGTTCGATGCCACGAACCTGCCTCGCACGGTCCTGTCCACGCTGAACGCACGGGAAAGCCCGACGGCGCTCATCGCCCGGCGGGAGTTGCAATCGTGGTCGCTCCTCCACTTTGAGCCGACCGCCCTACGTCGCCCCGACGACTTCCGCGACCCTGCGCGGATGTCCGTGGACGGCGGGCACCTCCCGGCCACGCTGTACCGGCTCGCTCACCAGAGCCAGGCCGGAGCCGAGGCCGTCTACGCGAGTGTAGCCAACCGACTCGCCGACCTCATCGCAGACGTGCGGACCGTAGAGGTGGAGCGGGACGAACGCCGCGAGTTGCTCACGCTTCAGGTCGAGGATCGTGAAGGCACCGACCATGCGGCGCGTGCACTCTCGGACGGTACGCTGCGCTTTCTCGCGCTTACGATCCTGCGAGAGGACCCGGAGGCGAGCGGTGTCTGGTGTCTGGAGGAGCCGGAGAACGGGCTTTATCCGGCTCGCGTGCCGGCCATGATCTCGCTTCTCCAAGACATCGCCGTGGACACGGAGTTCCCGGTGGGGTCGGACAACCCGCTGCGGCAGGTCATCGTCAACACGCACTCACCGGGCGTCGTGCAAGAAGTGCCGGACGACAGCCTCATCGCCGCCATCTCCTCCGAAGCCACGATCAACGGGCAAGCGGTACAGACCGTCCGCTTCAAAGCGCTCGAGCGGACGTGGCGGACGGCACTCGCGTCACCGGCCGCCGAGCCGATTGCGAAGGGATGGCTGATGGACTACCTCAACGGCTCGTCGTGGAATCGGAGCATGGGGGACGGAGCTGCAGAGCCGGTCGCTCACCGCGTGATCGACCGGCCGGAGATCCGGCAGCTGCTCCTCTTTTCCGACGACGGGTGACGCGCTCCATGCAGTACACCCTGCTCGGCGACGGTTCTTCGGACCGTGCTCTCGTTCCCGTTCTCGACTGGCTGCTCCGCTTGCACCTCGCGGAGGGGGACGGCATCGAGCAGGGCCAGGTGGCGGAACTGGGTCGGCTGCGTCGCCCGCCTCCCCTCGACGATCTAGCTGCCAGAATCCGGGTGGCGCTGGAGTTCTATCCCTGCGACGTGCTGTTCGTACACCGCGATGCCGAGCGGCGTGACGGCTACGACGAGCGGCGACGCGAGATCGAGCATGCCGTAGAGAGTGCAGGCGTAGACGTGCCCTGCATTCCCGTCGTGCCGGTCCGGATGACCGAAGCGTGGCTGCTCATTGACGAAGCGGCTCTCCGGCGCGCAGCGGACCGACCGGGCGGAGACACGCCGCTCGACTGGCCTTCACGCTCTCAACTCGAGCGCATTCAGGCTAAAGACAAGCTTTTCGGTCTGTTGAGAACGGCGGCGGCTCTGAAGGGACGCCGGGTCCAGCGATTCTCGCCAGCGAAGCGAAGGGCGCGTCTCGCAGACCTGATCGAGGACTTCACCCCGCTCCGACGCTTTGAGTTTAGCGTAGCAACCCACCGTCTTTGACGGTGGTGATGTGTGTTCGGCTATGCCGTAAACTGGCAGCATGGCAGAGCGCAACGCGAAGTATCGAAAGCTCACGCACACGGTCTACCAGTGCAACTACCACATCGTCTGGACGCCGAAGTACCGCTACCGTGTGCTCGAAGGGGCTATCAAAGAGGCCGTCGAGCACGACATCCGGGTGCTGTGTGCGTGGAAGCAGGTCGAGGTGATGGAGCTAAGCGTGCAGCCCGACCACATCCACCTGCTCTGCTCGATCCCACCGAAGCTGGCGGTCTCGCAGTTCATGGGCTTTCTGAAGGGGAAGCTGGCGATCAAGCTGTTCAAGAGCTACCCCCGTCTGCGGAAGAAGCCGTATTGGGGCAATCATTTCTGGTCGCGAGGGTACTTTGTGAACACGGTGGGTTTGAACGAGGATCTGATCCGGCGCTACGTTCAGTATCAGGAGCAGGAGGAGAAGAAACAGGAGCGGCAGCAGGCCAACTACGATCTGTTCTCGTGAGCGCGCGATCCCCTTTCAGGGGTCGCCGTGAGGAATACAGAAGCCACCCCCTCTGGGGGTGGTCGTTCACTCCTTTCAACGGCTCGAAGCGGACGTGCAAGCTTTCTGCGGTGACAGGACGCGGGACTAGGTGGGGTGATTGTGTGCTCCAGCGCGAGGTCGCGGGCCGCCTCGCCGAGCAGATGCTGGCCGGCTTCGCGGCGGAGGGAGCCACGGTCGAGGTGGACGCGCTCCCCGACGGCTCCGGCGTCACGCTCTCGACCGATGCCGCCGCGCCGAGCGAGGACGCCGTGACCGCGCCGGCGGCCGAGGCGTGATGGACGTTTCTAGAACCGTTGCTCGTAAAGTCTGCTGATCCGTTGGAGGGCTGCCGCGTACTCGTCTGCAGCCCTCTTTCTGTCGACCCAGGCGAACGGATAGGGCGGGCGGTTCGTCGCGCTGAAGTCCAGGACCACGAACTCGTCGAAGGCGGTCGTCGCTCCATGCGAGCCGTCGGTGAGGCGCTGGGTCGCGGTCTCGGCTTCGGTGGACGGGGCCGGTCCCGTCTTCCCCGGCTTGTCATAGAACCGTTCGCCCTCGTAGGAGCGGTAGGTCTCCGCGTGGTTGACGCCGACGATGGCGAGCGAGATGGCGTCTGGGGTCACGTCTCCGAACTGTCGGGCCTGTTTGCGGAGGTCGCTGATCACCCGGTCGATCTGCTTGATCATGGCCGTCGCCAAGATTTTGACCTCTGCGCCAATGCGAACATCAGCGGTACTTCCGCGCGCCACGTTGAACCCGGGCTGCGTCCGAGGTGTGCTGCTGACGACGCGCTCTCCGAAGGTGCCGTCGCCCCGCCGCATCGCCTTGCCGGTGACGCGGTTGGTCGTGGTCAGCACCAAATCATTGGCCTCGACGCCCTGGACGAGCGCCGCGGACCGGCCGAGCGCGTAGAGGTCCTCGAACACGGCGAGGCACAGCCGGTCCCCGATGGCCGAGCTTCGGTGCCGGTATTTCTGCTCCGAGAACACCTGCTCGAACTCGGTCAGGAGGCGCATTGCTCACTCGTCTTCTTCGGTGAGGGCGGAGCGGCGGAGAACAGCGGCGTGGGCGTGGGCAGCTCGCGCTGCAACCGTTCGAGCGCCATGTCCATGTAGGACGGTTCCACCTCGACGCCGACGCTGTTGCGCCCCCACCGACCGGCGGCCAGCGAGGTCGTCCCGGTGCCCAGGAACGGATCGAGCACCGTGTCGCCCACGAACGAGAACATCCGCACGAGCCGCTCGGCGAGGGCGAGCGGATACGGCGCGGGGTGGTTCCGGGTCGAGGCTCCGCCGAGGGTCCAGATTTGCTGAAACCACTCCCGGTGCCGGTCCTCGGGGATCACCGAGAGCGCGCGCATGGCGGGCGTCGGGCTGCGGTAGCCGCCGGGCTTGCGCTGGAAGAGGACGTACTCGATGTCGTGCTTGATGACGGCGTTCGGCTCGTAAGGCTTCCCCAGAAAGGAGGTCCCATTCCCAGATGCCTCCGTCTTCGCATTTGCGATTTTGTGCCAGATGATCGGGGCGAGGTTGTCGAAGCCGAGCCGCCGGCAGCGCTCCTGAATGCTCGCGTGCAGCGGGAAGACAACGTGGCGGCCGAACTGCCGCCGCGACAGGCACACGTCGCCCACGACGACGACGAGGCGGCCACCAGGCACGAGGACCCGGTATACCTCGGACCAGACCGCGTCGAGCTGGTCGAGGAAGTCTTCGTAGTCCTCGACCTCGCCGAGCTGCTGTTGGTGGGGTTCGTACTTCTTCAGCGTCCAGTACGGCGGCGACGTGACAGCGAGATGGACGCTTTGGTCCGGGATCGGGAGAGGCCCACGCGCGTCGCCGAGTAAGAGCGTGTGGGTCGTCGGGACCTGCTGGATGGCGCGCTCGATCTCGGCTACGGCGGCACCGTCTTTCGCAAGGCTCGGGAGAGCACGCTGACCTTCTTCTGACAGTCTCTCTGCGGCGCTCCGTGGCACGATAGCCGAGAGCGGGTCCGCGCTGACCCCATCTCCACTTCCGAGGATGTTTCCTGCTGTTTGAACCGTGAATGTATCCATGCCGGAAGATAGACACGAGAAAGCGCAGAGACTAACTCGAATCGCCAGCCACCTCGCCGAGCAGATCCTCGCCGGCTTCGCGGCGGAGGGAGCCACGGTCGAGGTGGACGCGCTCCCCGACGGCTCCGGCGTCACGCTCTCGACCGATGCCGCCGCGCCGAGCGAGGACGCCGTGACGGCCCCGGCGGCCGAGGCGTAGCCGTTCGCGGAAGAATAACCGTTCGTTCACGGAGGTCGAGCGGAGCGCTCCAGCGGAAGGGGGGCTCCGCTCGTTATGTTCGGGCTCCGTCACTTCAAACATGGTCGGCTCTCATGACTCGTCTCCTTCCGCTGCTGCTCCTACCTCTGGCCGCCCTCGCGCAACCTGGCACGCTCGACCCGTCATTCGGGAGCGGCGGCACGGTCTTCCTTACGCCGGACCCGGTAGCCGGAGCCAGCGCTGTCGTTCTCACGGCCGACGGCAAACTCGTCCTTGCGGGGCGCGTCGGGGGCGATGCGGCTCTCCTGCGCCTCAACACGGACGGCAGCCTCGACTCTTCGTTCGGCGAAGAGGGCTATGCCCGGCTCGATTTCGGCGGCGAGGAGGAGCAGCAGTTCGCCGGCCTCGTCGTGCGCGCCGACGGCTCGGTCGTCGCCTCCGGCCTCGCCCTCGATGGAGAGGGCGACGGTATCAACGTGCTCGCTGCGTTCACTCCCGACGGTGTGCTCGACCCGTCGTTCGGCGATGCGGGGACGGTGTCGGTCAGCGAGGGCTTTGAGCGCCTCGAGTTCCTTCGGCTCGCCGAGCGGCCGGACGGTAGGCTCATCGTGACGGGAACCGGCTTCGCGAGCGGGGCGAGCCAGACGGCTGCGATTGTGGCCCAGTTCTCGGCGGACGGCGCGCTCGATTCGTCGTTCGGGACGGACGGAATCGCGCAGCTTACGTCTCCGGGGAGCCTCTCGCTCGTCGGCCAAGACCTCGCGCTGGAGGACGACGGGGACATCGTAGTCGGCGGGTTCGCCTCATCCGGCACCTTCAGCGTCGAGCCGTTCGCCGCCCGCCTCACCGCCGAGGGTGCGCTCGACGCGTCGTTCGGCGTGCGCACGTTCGACTTCGGCGAGGACTTCAGCCTGGCGAGTGGCGTGATCGTCGACGAGGCCGGGCGCGCGGTGCTTGTAGGGTCGGCGGTTGACCTCTTCGCCGGGGCCTCGTCACTCGTGCTGGCTCGTCTCAACGCGGACACGGGCACGCTCGACTCGTCGTTTGGGGAGGGTGGGCTGGTCTTCACCACGCTAGGCACGAACATCGCCCAAGGCGTCGACGTGACCGAGCTGGAAGACGGCGCGCTCCTCACCGCCGGCCCGGCCGGCCCCGACGGACTCAGCGCCGATCTCACCGTGGCGCGCTTCCTGCCGGACGGCGCGCTCGATGCGAGCTTCGGCACGAACGGTGTTGCCGCTGCCGACGTGCGTCCCGTGGACGTAGCCGGCGCGCTGGCCGTGGAGCCGGACGGCGACATCGTGGTGGTGGGCTACGAGGCGACCGGCGTGGGCGGCTTCGCTGGTATCGAGGCCGCTCGGTTCACGGCCCCGCCGGTCTCGGCCGAGCCCACGGGCGAGGCGCTCTCGGCGTTTCGCCTCGGCGCGCCGTACCCGAACCCGGCGCGGGACGTGGCGCGCCTCCCGGTCTCGGCACCGCAGGGTGCGTCGGTCCGCGTCGAAGCGTTCGACCGGCTTGGCCGCCGCGTGGCCGTGCTCCACGACGGACCGCTCGCGTCGGGCGTACACGTCGAGTTCGATCTCGGCAGGTTGGCAAGCGGCGCGTACGCCGTCCGGGCCGTGTCCGCCGGACGTTCGGTCACGCGTTGGGTAGTCCGTCCGTAGCGTTGCCGCTCAGGCACGGCCTAAAGACGCACGAAGGCGGACGGTGCCGCATCCTCTCACCGCGCCCCACTCCGGTATTTTGCGGTTCGCCCAACCCTCGCCTCCAATGCTACGCTTGCTCTCGCTGCTTCTGCTCCTCGCCCTCGCCGCCTGCGGCCCCGGTTCCGTGACGGTCGTCGGGCCGGTGCCGGGGGCCGGTCCAGCTCCGGCGGACCCGGCGGCAGCGGCGAGCGGCGTCGCCCTGCTCCAGGCCGGGCCGATGCTCGGCTACGCGACGCACCGCGAGGCCACGGTCTGGGTGCAGACCGCCGCGCCGGCGAGCGTGCGAATCCGCTACACACCGGTCCGGGCCTCGGGCGACTCGGCGGGGGTCCCTCCGCGAGCAGGTGAAACGCCGACCGTGGAGACGACCGACGCGGGCGACCACATCGCCCTCTTCCGCATCGCGGGCCTCGAACCGGGCACGCGCTACGGCTACGACGTGCTCGTCGGCGGCGTCCCCATCGCCGCGACGGTGCCGCTCGCCTTCGAGACGCAGCCGCTGTGGCAGTGGCGGACCGACCCGCCGGCCTTCACCGCCGCCGTCGGCTCGTGCGCCTACGTCAACGACCCGCCCTACGACCGCCCCGGAGACGGCTACGGCGGCGACTACCACATCTTCGACGCGATCCGCGCCCTCGGCCCGGACCTGATGCTCTGGACCGGCGACAACGTCTACCTCCGCGAGGTGGACTGGTGGAGCCCCGCCGGGATGCGCACCCGCTACGCGCACACCCGGGGCCTCGCCGAGATGCAGGGCCTGCTCGCGGGCCAGCCGAACTACGCGACGTGGGACGACCACGACTTCGGCCCGAACAACTCGGACCGGTCCTACGTGCTCAAGGGCGCGGCCCTCGACGTGTTCACCGACTACTGGGCGAACCCGACCTACGGCCTGCCCGAGCTCCCCGGCGTCTTCGGGCACTTCCAGTGGGCCGACGTCGAGTTCTTCCTCCTCGACGACCGCTACCACCGCACGCCGAGCAACCTCGTCGAGACCGAGCCGCGCCGCGTCCTCGGCGAGGCTCAGCTCCGGTGGCTGCTCGATGCGCTCGCGGCGAGCTACGCGCCGTTCAAGGTCGTCGTGATGGGCGGGCAAGTCCTCAACCCGATGCCGTTCTACGAGACCTACACGAACGTCGCCCCCGAGGAGCGCAAAGCCCTCATCGACGGGATCGTCGAGCGCCGGGTCGAGGGCGTCGTGTTCCTCTCCGGCGACCGGCACCACACCGAGCTGATCCGCCTCCAGCCCGAGGGGTTCTACCCGCTCTACGACTTCACGAGCTCGCCGCTCACCGCCGGGGCCGCCACCCCCCGGCAGGAGCTCGAGAACCCGGCCCGCGTGCCGGGCACGCTCGTCGCCGGGACGCGCAACTTCGGCACGCTCACCTTCACCGGGCCGCGCACCGACCGCACGCTCACGATGCGGGCCTACGACGACGTGGGCACGCTCCTCTGGACCGAGGCCGTCCGCGCCGCCGACCTCCGGCTGCCCCGCGACGCGCCGCGCTAGGGGTGGACGAAGGCGACTTCGACCCCGGCGTAGTCGAGCACCAAGTCGTCCTCGGTCAGCGTGACGAGCGGGAGGTCGAGCCGGCCGCCGTCGAGGTCGCGCACGACGACGACCGTAGCGTTCTCGTCGAGCGCCCACTCGGTGCGGTGGGTCGAGCCGCCGGGGAAGGTGAGGACGAGCCGGCCGTTGTCGCGGAAGTCGTACCGTTCGGCGAGCTGAACCTCGGCCGGCGGATCGACAGGGACCCACGGCGCGCGCGTCATCAGGTCGATCACCTCGTCGGTCTCTGAGGTGGCGTCGCACGCGGCCAAGGCGAGGGCGAGCAGGAGAAGGGGGAGGGCACGCATGGGAGGAGTCGGGTTGGAGAGGTTGAGGTGGAGAGGTCGGGTTACGAGGGGGCCGCGCCCACTTTGTCCAGCACGACCGCCGGCTCGAGAGCCCGCACCCAAACGGTATCGCCCGGGGCGAAGCGGGTCCGGTTGTCGGTGTGGACGAGGCAGTCGATGCCGCCGAGCTGGACGCGGTACGTGACGTCGTGGCCGCGGTACTCGCGGACGAGGACGGTGCCTTCGAGGCTCTGCCCGGCCTCGGGGGAGGCCGCGAGCGCGAGGTGCTCCGGGCGGATCGAGAGGAGCACCGTCCCCTCGGCGGGGCGGTTCAGCCGGAGGCGGCCGAGCACGGTGTCGGCCTCGTCGCCGCTGGCCTGCGTCAGCAGGAGGTTCGTCCGCCCGAGGAACTGGGCGACGAAGAGCGTGCGCGGCGTCGCGTAAATCTCCTCCGGCGTGCCCGTCTGGTCGATCCGCCCGTTCTGCATCACCGCCACGCGGTCGGCGAACGAGAGCGCCTCCTCCTGGTCGTGGGTGACGAGCAGCGCGGTCATGCCCTCGCGCTTGAGCAGGGCGCGGACGCGCTCGCGCAGCTCCTGCCGGAGCAGCGCGTCGAGGTTCGAGAAGGGCTCGTCGAGCAGGAGCACGCCCGGGCGCGGGGCTACGGCGCGGGCGAGCGCGACGCGCTGCTGCTGCCCGCCCGAGAGCGCGTGGGGCTTGCGGCCTTCGAGCCCGCCGAGGCCGACGAGCCGGAGCACCTCGTCGGCGCGTGGTCCGCGCTCCGCGCGTGGCAGCCCGCCGAGGCCGAAGAGCACGTTGTCGCGCACCGAGAGGTGGGGGAAGAGCGCGTAGTCCTGGAACACGAACCCGATCCCGCGCCGCTCCGGCGGCACCAACGCCCCGTCGCCCGTGAGCCGCACCCCGCCGAGCGTGACCGTCCCGCCGTCGGGCCGCTCGAAGCCGGCGATGCAGCGGAGCGCGGTGGTCTTCCCGCAGCCGCTCGGCCCGAGGAGCGCAAACGTCTCGCCCTCGGCGACCTCGAACGAGAGGCCGTTGACCACCGGCAGCGCGCCGTCGGCGAACCGCTTGGAGAGGCAGGAGACGGTGAGGAGGGGCACGAAGGTATGAGGGTGTGAGGGTGTGAGGGTGTGAGGAAGGAAACCGACCAATTTACCGAGTCCGTTGCGCAGCGCGTCCGTAGGGGCGACCCCGCGTGGTCGTCCTCGTCGGGACCGGCATCACCCGCCGCGTGGCAGCATCACCCGTCGCGTTGCAAGAGCAGGCCGACGAGGAGCGTCGAGGTCAGGATCAGCGCGAGGGCGTAGGGGGCGGCGACGCTGAAGAGCGACTCGCTCGCCGCGCTCCACAGCCGCATCGCGAGCGAGTCGAAGCCGAGCGGGGAAAGCAGAAACGTGATCGGGAGTTCCTTCAGCGCCGAGAGGAACACGAACGCCACGCTCACCCCGACGCCCCGCCGGAGGAGGGGGAACGTCGCCGCGAAGAACGCCCGCAGCGGCGAGCGCCCGAGCGCGCGCGCGGCCTCCTGCACCTGCGGCGGGGCCTGGTAGAGCGCGCTCCGCACCGGCCCCAGCGCCTCGGCGAGGAAGTGCAGCGCGTAGGCGACGACCAGCAGCCCGAGCGTCTGGTACGCCCACGGCACCACCCGCAGCGAGAAGAACACGAGCGCGAGGGCGAAGGCGAGCGGCGGCGTCGCGTAGCCCAGGTACGCGACGCGCTCCAGGAGCCGCGTCCGCCGCGAGGTCCGCCGCACGCCGAGGTACGCCACCGGCACGGCCAGCGCCGCCGCCAGCAGGGCAGCCCCCGCGCTCGCCGTCGCCGAATCCGCGAGCGCCTCGCCCAGGTGCGCCCGCGTCCCGCGTGCCGGGCTCCGCCCGAGCCAGTAGAGCACCGTCACGAGCGGCAGCCCGACCGACGCCAGCCCGACGCCGCCCGCGAACCCGAGCGCCGGCCCCTGCCACGCGCCGAGCGCCGAGCGCCTCCGGCGGCGCGCCGCCCCGCTGCCCGCCCGGTGGAACCGCCGCCCGCGCAGCAGCCGCGCCTCGCCCCACACCAGCGCGCCCGCCAGCGCCAGCAGCATCAGCGCCAGCCACGCCGCGTACACCCGGTCGTACGACGCCGCGTACTGCAGGTACACCGCGTAGCTGAACGTCTCGAACCGCATGAGAGACACCACCCCGAAGTCCCCCAGCACGTGAAGGAGGACGAGCAGGCCGCCGGCCCCCAGCGCCGGCCGGAGCTGCGGCAGCACCACCTTCCACACCACCTCCCGCCGGCTCGCCCCGAGCGACCGCGCCGACTCCTCCAGCGCCGGGTCCAGCCCGAGCAGCGCCGCCCGGAGGTTCAGAAAGAGGTACGGAAACGTGTACAGGCTCAGCGCCAGCCACGCCCCGACGAACGACGAAGGCCGGGGGACGACGACGCCGGTCAGGCCCGCGAGCGTCCCGTTCGGCCCCCCCGTGGCGAGGAGCGCGTAGGCCATCACGTAGCCCGGCACCGCGAGGGGCAGCACCCCGAGCAGGGTCACGACGCGCCGCCCCCACACGTCCGTCCGGGCGACGAGCCACGCGAGCGGAAACGCCAGCGCCGCCGCCAGCGCGAGCACCGCCGCGCCCAGCCCCAGCGTGTTGCCGAGCAGCCGGAGGTTCCGCGCCCGAAACACCAGCGAGGCCAGCTCGCCCGCCTCGGCTCCGAAGGCCCGCACCACCAGATACCCCAGCGGCACCACCACGCCGAGCACGACGAGCGCCACCGGGCCCCACAAATACCACCGCGTGACGAACGGCGAGCGTCGAAGGTCGAGTGCCGGCATCATGACTCTCACTCAGTCC